>JANMSW010000001.1:0-497145 GCA_031389825.1 Spartobacteria bacterium | reverse complement strand
CGAGGGTCGAGGGTCGAGGGTCGAGGGTCGAGGGTCGAGGGTCGAGGGTCGAGGGTCGAGGGTCGAGGGTCGAGGGTCGAGGGTCGAGGGTCGAGGGTCGAGGGTCGAGGGTCGAGAGCGGGAGAAAGGCGCGTTAACTTGCGGTGAACAGGGTTCTGGTGTGGTTCCTTCTAGCAGTGAAAGGCGAAGAGCGGATTTAACCGCAGATTACGCAGATTTTCGCCGATTAAGGACGGAGTAAGGGAGATAAGTTTCGGATGAGTTTGCCGGGTAGGCTCGGGTACCGCTGTTCGCTCTCCGGTTTCGTCTCCCGTCGCATCCATTCCATGAGAAGCGCACCGATGAACTCCCGCGAAACATGCCTGTTCACCTCCGATTCCCTCATCATTCCTCCCTAATCTGCGGAAATCTGCGGTTACAACTCCCCTCCCTGTACCTCGCAGCAGGCGGCCGAGGGACTGCTTCTCACCTCCTGATTGCCGCAGTGCCGGTGGATCGATCATCCCTGTCTACTCCCGGTTGATGGCCAGCTTTTCCATGAGCTCGTAAAGCGTCGGGCGACTGACGCCCAGCTCGATGGCCGCGCCGCTGATTTTGCCGAGGTGTCGCTTCAGTGCCTGCTCGATCATTTCACGCTCCACGTTTTCCCGTGCTTCCTTGAGCGTAACGACCGGCAGGGCCGTGTCGGGATCGTTGAGTTCCAGATCCTCCGCGGTCAGGCGCTTGCGGTCGGCCATGATGACCGCGCGTTTTACCCGGTTCTGGAGCTCACGGACGTTTCCGGGCCACCCGTGACGGTTGACTGCGCGGAGTGCCTCGGGCGCGAAGCTGAGGCTGCGCTTCCCGTTCTGGGTTGCGAACATCTGCAGAAACTCGCGTGCCATGAGGCCCACGTCGTCTCCACGATCGCGTAGCGCCGGGAGGACGATCACGACCACCGCGAGCCGGAAGTAGAGATCCTCGCGGAACTTGCCGGTCTTGATCCCGTCCTTGAGGTCGGCATTGGTAGCGGCAATCACCCGGGTATCCATCTGGATCTCCTGCCGTCCGCCCACCCGCTGAAAGCGCTGCTCCTGGAGGAAACGAAGGAGCTTCACCTGAATGGGTGGTGGCAGCTCGCCGATCTCGTCCAGAAAGAGCGTCCCGCCGCCTGCGGAGGCAATCAGCCCGTCGCGCTGCTGATGCGCGCCGGTAAAGGCACCTTTTTCGTGCCCGAAGAGTTCGCTTTCGAGGAGGTTCTCCGGAATCGCGTTGCAGTTGATCGCCACGAAGGGGCCGGTCTTTCGCCGGCTGCGCTTGTGTATGGCCATGGCCACCATCTCCTTGCCCGTCCCGCTTTCACCGAGGATCAGCACCGGCGCAGTGGTCGGTGCCACTTTGCGAATGAAGGAGAAAACACCCTGCATCTGCGGACTGGAGCCGAGCATGCCCTCGAAACTCTCCGGCTGGAGATTCTGCTGCAGCGCGTGGTACTCCCGCTCCAATTCCGCGACGTAGAAGCATCGCCGCAAGAGTAGCTTCAACTCCTCGAGATCCACGGGCTTGCTCAGGAAGTCGTAAGCCCCCGCGCCCACTGCGCGCAAGGCGTTCTCCTTTTCGCCCTGCCCGGAGGCAATGATCACCTTGGCCCCGGGATCCATCCCGAGAATCCCGGTGAGCGTCGCCATCCCTTCCTCGATTTCATTGGGCCGGGGTGGAAGGCCTAGATCCAGTACGGTGACTGCCGGGCGATGCTCCTTAAAGGCCGCGAGCGCACTCTCCCGATCCTCGGCAAAAACCAGGTCGTAGTCTGCACGGAGCGCCCATTTGGTCTGGGTACGGATGTCCTCGTCATCATCGACGATCAGCAGGGAGGGATTCGTCATGACGCTGGCGAGAGGGGAAGAGTGACGCGAAAGGTGGTGCCGACCCCCTGCTCGCTGGTGGCCTGGAGAGTTCCCTGGTGGGCTTCCACGATCATTCGGGACTGGAACATGCCAATGCCGATGCCCTTCTTCTTCGTTGTTCGGAAGGGACGAAAGAGCGAATCGCGCAGGAAGGACGGGCTCATTCCGCACCCGGTATCTTCCACCGAAAGGACCACCTGCCCAGTGAGGCGCCTGGTTTCCACTCGGATCTGCCCACGACCGGCCACCGCATCCCGCGCGTTCAGCAGCAGATTCGTCACAACGCTTTCAAGCTGCTCCCGATCGGCGACGATCCCCGGCAGCACTCCCAGTTCCTTGACCAATTCGATATCCGGCGTTCCATGCAAATTGCCCAGTGCCTCTTCAACTACCGCATTTAGATCGCAAGCGGCAAGCTTGGGCTCCAGTTTGTCGCGCAGGGAACTCAGGCGCGCGATCAGGCTGTCGATCCGGTTTACAGTATTCGCGATGCCACGCAAGGCATCCTGGCGGAACTCCGGATCGTCAAAGTGCACGGGCAGGTTTTTCAACATCATGTTCAGCCCGGAAGTGGCATTCTTTAGGTCATGGACGAAGAAGGTGGACATCGTCTGGAAGGCTTCCAATTCCTTCGCGGACAAGAGTGCGTTGGCCAGACGGAATTTGAGCAGCCCAGCGGCGACCTGCTCCCCGATGCAACGCAACAAATCCAACTCCTCGGCTGCATAGGGCACCGCGTTGACGCGGTCAGTTAGGATCGCCACCCCCAGACACCGCTCTCCAGCGCAGAGCGGGATGGCCAGCGCTTTACCCCCGTGCTGAAACTGCGGGGGATTGCCGGTGCGCAAGCGATCTGCCCAGGCCCCTTTGCCCTCCTCCAGAGGAAAAGGTCGTGAGTACGCCAGCATGGCCGCGTGGAATGCATCCGACACGGACAAGCCTGCTTCCGGCAGAGCCGCGACCGGACCAGGCTGGACCGTGGAAGCGGCGGGGAGGAGCTGTGTTTGCTGCTCATCGAGGAGCCATACGGTGACCGACAGCACGCTGAACGTTTCAGAAACGAGCTTGGCCGAGGCCTGGCAAAGTGTCCGATCGTCCTGCACGTGCGCCAGCGCCTGCGTGAGGCGCGTCCATACTCCACAGGCATCGTGCTGCGGACGGCGGAAGTGCCGGGTGACGATGAGATTGATCGCTCGCCGAACTCTGCGCGAAAGCAGCAGCACCACGAGCACGACCATCCCCACCAGCACGAGCAGCGCCTGGAGTTGAAAGTTCGCTCCGCCCCCCAGCGCGGCCACGACCTGGGCGAGCACGCCGATGACGAAGAGATACGCGCCAACCAGCAGCAGCGTCAGGGAACTCTGCAGAACGGCGCGTGAAGGATAGACTTCAACGCTCCCGAAGCCGCTGCGCAGAAAAGCGACGGTCATGAGCACACAACCGATCAGGACAGCGGCGGCTTCAATGATCGCGGCATGCAGGTCCTGGCCGGAGAAGAGCAGGGCCTGGCTGCGGGTGTAGATTCGCGCCCCAAAGATCACGCCCACCCCCAGGATCATGAATTTGATGCGCCACTGCATCGTTCCGACTGCCGACCGGAAGGTCTTTTCCAGATTCGTCAGGATGAGCACCGCCGCGACGAGAAAAAGGGCGTTCAAGACCCTGGCCCAATCGCTAAAGAAGACCCATCCCAACCCGCGCTCTTCGTTGTCAGGTCCCTCGAGCAGCAGATCGTCGCGAAAACCGAAGGCGAGCCCGATCGGGATAATCACCGCTAGCACGAGGAGCAGCCGCCAGCGATTTAGGAAGTCGCGCCCGTTGCCACGGGAATAGGTCACGCTGAAGGCCAGCCAGGCAGCGGGTTGGAAAGATTTCGCGAGCGTTGCCAGCGTCTGCCAGTCGGTGCCGGCCTCCTGAGTAGTAGCCCGAAGGGCCATGCCAGCGAAGACGCTCTCCGCGGCCAGCGAAAGCATTCCGAGCACGAAGGCCCAACTCGCCACTCCACGCCGCTCCCGGAAGAGGACGGCACAGGCCAGAAGTGCACTAAAGACGACAGCTACGAACGCGATCTGCGAGTTGAGGAACATCGAAGGGCTTGGGGTAAAGGAGCCGTGCTGGTTCGAAAAGGTTGGGCTGGGGGAGCGCTGCAATCCTGGGACAAGCCATCTCCTTGATGACGATTATTGAGCGGCTAAAACAGTTCACGATATTAACCCGTGAAATCTTGCAGATTGCGACTCCGCGTCTTCCGGTCCCTCTGGCTGTAATCCTGTGCGAGAGCGTGAATCACTAGGCAGTCCTTGTCCCCCTGGTGCGGGGAAAGGCGCAGCTTGCAGTGTATCGGACTCTGTTTAGTGCCGTCTGTCCACAATCTAGAGCCTCGTGCCCGGCGTGGCTTGGACTCCTCCAGAGTCGGGAATGAAGCCGGAGGCTTCACACCCATTAGCCCCGGGTTGAGCTCCGCGACACCCGGGGCACCGCGCCCCCCACGGCAACGACCCCGAAGGAGGTCGCAGCCCGCGCAACCATCACACCAACGGAGACGGCTCTGGCACGCCCTCCGGGGTGCGGGCATTTTGGGGCACGGTTCCGGAGGTATCGCGGAGCTCAACCACCGGCTAATAGCTTTGACTCCGCTGGCGTCGGGAACGGAGCGAGAAGAACATGCATCGGCTCCTGAAGCCGGAGGCTTCGCACCAATAGCCCCGGGTTGAGCTCCGCGATACCCGGGGATAACCCGCCCGTGAAGACGACCCCGAAGGCGGTCGCAGCACGCGAACCCTCACGGCAAGCAAGAGGGCCTGGCACGCCCTCCGGGGTGCGGGCGGTTTGGGGCACGGTTCCGGAGGTGTCGCGGAGCTCAACCACCGGCTAATAGCTTTGACTCCGCTGGCGTCGGGAACAGAGCGAGATGAACAGGAATCGGCTCCTGAAGCCGGAGACTTCACACCGATTAGCCCCGGGTTGAGCTCCGCGACACCCGGGGATGACCCGCCCGTGAAGACGACCCCGGAGGGGGTCGCAGCCCGCGCGACCTTCACGCCAAGCAAGACGGCTCTGGCACGCCCTCCGGCGTGCGGGCGGTTTGGGGCATGGTTCCGGAGGTATCGCGGAGCTCAACCACCGGCTAATAGCTATGACTCCCCTGGAGTCGGGGACATAGCGAGATGAACAGGAATCGGCTCCTGAAGCCGGAGGCTTCGCACCAATTAGCCCCGGGTTGAGCTCCGCGACACCCGGGGATAACCCGCCCAACGAAACGACCCCGGAGGGGATCGCAGCCCACGCAACCATCACGCACCAGCGGAGACGGCTCTGGCACGCCCGCCGGGGTGCGGACGTTTTGGGGCACGGTTCCAGAGGTATCGCGGAGCTCAACACCGGCTAATAGCTATGACTCCCCTGGAGTCGGGGACATAGCGAGATGAACAGGAATCGGCTCCTGAAGCCGGAGGCTTCACACCCATTCGCCCCGGGTTGAGCTCCGCGACACCCAGGGTGACCCGCCCAACGGAAACGACCCCTAAGGAGGTCGCAGCCTGCGCAACCTTCACGCCACCGTCAACGGAGCTGGCACACCCTCCGGGGTGCGGGCGTTTTGCGGCACGGTTCCGGAGGTATCGCGGAGCTCAACCACCGGCTAATAGCTTTGACTCCGCTGGAGTCGGGAACGGAGCGAGAAGAACATGCATCGGCTCCTGAAGCCGGAGGCTTCACACCAATTAGCCCCGGGTTGAGCTCCGCGACACCCGGGGTACCACGCCCCCCCACGGAAACGACCCCGGAGGTGGTCGCACCTACCGAACCCCCGCCCTACAGGTTGATCATCCGTTCAGGAACGTGGATGACATCATTCCGCTGCACGTACACCGCGGAAAGCGCCTCTCCGCGCATCGCCGGGCTGAGATCAAAGAACTGGGTCTGATGTTTTCCATTCACCTGCCGGATCAGATGCACCCGCTTCTGATTAGCCATCCCCGCGAAACCGCCGGCTTCCATGATCACCTCGAACAGCGTGGTTGGACGCTCCAGGATAAGCTTGCCGGTCTTTCCCACCGCGCCGGAAAGGAACACCGGCGTGACGGTGCTTTCGAGCGTAACGATGACATCGCTGTTCTGGAGCTGCGTCTTATAGAGGCGCGATAGTTCCGCCTGAAACTCCGGAAGCCGTCGGCCTGCGGCATTCACCTCACCGACCAGCGGCAGATTCACTAGACCATCGGTGCGTACCCTCTGCGATTGGGTGAACTCGGGCGCTCCCGGAAAGGTAATCCGCACCACATCCCCTGCGCTCAGCGACACCGGCGCGCTGCCGGCTGCCTTAGTGGGAAGCGTCGATCCTTTGGGGCTCTGGCATCCGCACAAACCCACCACCAGAAGCGCGGCCAGCAACGCCGAACCTCGGAACGGCAGCTGCAGAGCTGCGGAAATGAACCGAACACCAGATGAGGATGGTTTTGAGTACACGAGGATGCCGTTCATGGGAGAGGGTCTTTGCTCATGGCGCGACGAGAGCCACGCGCTGACAGAAGCTGGGGTGAATTGCCGGATTCGCACAAATTGTTCAACAAACCGCCAATGCGGCGCGTTGTATCGGTGAACCCCGACAAACGCAAGAGCACAATGGCTCCGCTCGTTGCATAACGCCGTCACCTCCGCTGGGACGATGGAATCAAACCGTTGCCGTTAACGGCTTGCCCAATGCTGCTTTGCGTAGCTCCTGCCGCCTGAGCCACCAGGCCAGGGCAAAAAGAGGAATGAGCGAGAGCGCGAAGAACACGGGGCCGCCCCGCTTGTGGACGATGCTGTTGATCATCTCCGGCCCGAAATGAACGCACATCAACCCGATTACCAGAATTCGGAAGCCGTTCCTCAGGATGGCTAGCGGAAAAACAAAAAGCACGAGCACCGTGCGCCGCCAGGGGCTCTTCAGAAACAGGTATGAAGCAACCAGACTGGTGATGAAGAGCACCCAGCTCGAGCGAATGCCGCTGCACTCCTGCGCGACTTCCAGAGTGATTCCCGGCAGTCGCATGAACAAACCATCCCGGAGGACCGGCGTACCCGTGAGATGGAAGAACAGGTCGGCAGCGTCTGCCGAGGCGTATTTGGAAGCCGTCTCCAACCAATGCACTGCAGCATCCGGGAGCGGTGCCAGGAAGAGCAGGAAGCCGATGGGAAATGCGGCGGCACTCATCCACTTGCGTCCGAGAAGCAGGAACCCACCCGCCGCCACGAACGACACGAAGGCCAGCGCCATGAAAGCCAGAAAGTCATTCAGACTGTAGCTCGAGGCGAGAGGAATGAGGCCTTGTCCAACTCCCCAGGCGACCAGTCCGACAAAACCGGCACCGATGGCAAGCCCGGGTGCGGTCGAGTAGTGGGTGGGCAGCTGGCGGCGCTGGATCGCGAGCAGGTAAGCAGCGACAAACGGCACGAGGAGGATGTGCGAATGGAGATCCATCCCTGCGGCGTAAGCGGCCAGCGAGAAAAGATGTTTTGCGAAGAGCGCAATCAGCAGCACCAGGAACGCCATGGCAACAAACAGCCGCCACCGAGAAGAGGGAAGTGGTGAAATTCCGCTTTTTCCAAGCCGGTTCGCACTTTTCTCTTCGACCTGCACCAGTTCTGCATCTGCGTCTGATCCTGTCACGTTCATGAGAAGTCCTTTAGCTAGGTATTTCCGACTTTGCGAGGCTCACCGCCCCCGGCGTCGATATCGCACCAAATCGGTTCCGCTCGAAACACGAGATAAACTGGCGCACCGCGCCAGATCAACAATGGCGAAGTGACTGCATTTCGCGAGGTGAAGTCGGGAGCACGAGCGGATCCGAAAAGAGAGGCAAGCAGGCTCTGATCGCCGAGGCTGGCCATGTACCTGCTACCGAAGCATCGGTTTCATCCGATCCCGGCCCTCGCAAAGCACCCGCCTCACCGGAGCCCAGATCGCTCGCTTTGGGGGCGGAACGCTAGTTGCACTCACGGAACCCCGATTTAGCAGGTGGCCCGTGATTTGATCGCGCGCGTTCACCGGGAACTCCTCTCCATCCGGATTTTCAATCTTTCCGCTCGTGACGGAGGACACTGTCCATTTGGCAGCGCCACCGTTCGAGGGCTTTGCGAGAACCAGTGACGACGCTCCCGGAGGAATAGTGAGCTGAAAAGCCGAAGAATATGGCCGGAGATGTAGTTGCGAACCGTCCTGCCTCGTCATCGCGCTTCCCGCGAAGACCGATTCCAAATCGCCCCAGGCTACCTTGCCGAGGGAATTTACCTTTTCAGCAATCATCGTGAGCAAATCCAATCCGGCACTCAGAGTGTCATGATGACCGACCGGAATGATTGGCCGATTCAGGAACGCGGAGATTACAACCCATCCTTCGCAGCCCTCGTACATCTTGAAGCGAGGAGCGACGGCAAAGTGCTCGTCCATCACTTCTGCTGGCTCAAGACCGAAGCTTGGTGGCCACTCACGGCCGGGCGCCCAGTCGCGCAGAGACCATGGCGAGATGCAGGCTCCCGTGTATCCAAGCCGTGACATCGAACGAAGCATCGCTGGACGGCAGGCTCCATGCGGCGGTGCCATGACCCGGGAGACCCGCACCCCGCTTCTCTTTTCCAGTCCCTCGATGCGCCGCAACGCCTGCGCCAGGAGCCGTTGTGCCTCATCCTCGCTATACTCCAGGCCCAATTCACCACGCAGGTGGTCGTTCCCGTGAATCAGCAACGAAAGCTGCCCCGGATGATCCCTCAACAGGCTCGCGGTTGGTCCGTGAGCATACCAAGAGTCCAGTGGGACCGTGGCACAAGCCACGTGAAAGTTAGCGCGCTTTGCCAGTTCCACGATTCCGGCAAAGGGAAGAAATCCGTACGAAGACCAGTGAAGATTCGGGTCATCGAACATCATGCACGCCCGCAGCTCCGGCGGTCGCCAATCCGTGCCACCGGCGACTTCCCGGAGGAAATGGAGCAACGGCAAAAGTTGCATGAAGTGCCCGCCGTTGAGGTAATCGAAGGCGCGCTCGTCTGGTCCAAGCGAAGGCAGCGGCGACGAAACTATATCCCCCCAGGTTTCCCCCCGCCGCCGTCGCACCCAGGCTGGCCTGTCGCCTGCCGAGGCGAGGAGCAGGTCATGCGACTCAAGTGGCAGAGGTGCCCCCGTCGGAAATGGGTTATGGGAAAGGCGGCGCCCCCTTAACCGCGCATCGATCACTGGCTCGTCCGCAAATTCAACGCATAATTGCTGCGAGTGCTGCACTGCCAGACTGGCATCCCCTGACGGCACCACAAGATAGGGTTTCCCAAGTGGCACTCCGGAGAGTTCAGCCACCGAACGCACCACGAAGGCATCCGCCGCAGCAAACTCCGCAGAATCTGCGTCAAAGCAGAAACGAATATGAACGAGACGCTCCAGCGCAGCCCAGATCAGCTCCTCTCCCGCCCCGTTCTCCCGACGGACGGCAACGATTCGCGCACTCATTGCGGTTTGTGCTCGGGGCGCCTTTGCTTGATCGGCTTCAGCGCACGATAAAACGCCGTCAGGGGTTCATCTCCCACCAGGTTAACGCCGCAGGTGGCAATCGGCCGGGCGGGATTCCCCTGCACCACGGTCTGAGGAGGGATGGAGGAGGAGACCACGCTTCCCGCGGTTACCACCGAACCACGCCCGATCGTGACGTTCGGCAGAATGATCGCCCCGGGGCCTATGAAAACTTCGTCTTCGATGGTGATTCCATTCGTTCCGCGGAAATGCGCAATCAACATCGCCCGGATGCTGATGATGACATCATTGCCAATGGTGATGAGATGCGGCTTCGAGGTCTCCAGGATGCAATCGTAGCCGATCCAAACCCGCTCTCCCATTTTCACTCCCCGCCACTTGTGGAGCGTGGCCCGGGTGGATCTCGCCCCCGGAAGAATGCGCGCCATCTCCTGGAAGAGCCGGTTCCGAAGGCCGTTGAAGGGACTTTCGTTCACGAGGCCAGCGGCACCTCAGGTTCGCGCCCGCCCAAGCCACCCCAACGTACCGTGATGTCCGGACACTCCGGGAGCGGCGCAGCCGAATCCCAACGAAACACTTCCTTCTGGTCTGCCGCTGCTGCCGCCCGTTGCAGGAATTCCAGGCATGGTTTGTTCTTAGCGGTGGGAACGTACTCCGCAATGACGCTCGTGCCCTGCTCTCCGCGAGCCCACTCTAGCACGGTTCGAAGCATTGTATCCTCCACGCTTCGTCCAAACACGCGGCAGCTGAGGACATAATCGCGGATGAATACCTCATTGCCGCTCCGCTCCGCACTGAGCAGGCCCGTGAGCCCTGAGTCTCCGAATCGATCGGCAACCCGGAAGGTCCAAAGCGCGCGCGCGGGCTCATCCGCCCAGATCCGCAATTCGTGCTCAGTCAGCCGGCGTGTGCTCAGGTTGAACTGGTTGGTCTTGTTGAGAAGCTGTGTCGCCCGGGAGAGGTTAGTGGCACTGAGTTCCTCGACAGTGACCGTGACCTCCAGCGCGCGCAGCCAATCCGCGAGGGAACCCGTCTTTTGAGCTATGCTCGAGCGCTCCCGCTCGGAGGCATACATGGCGGTGCGCTGATGGTCTTCATCGGTGAGCGCAGGCGAGTTGAAGCAGTCCAGCCGCAGCAGGGCCTGCACGTACAGGCGCGGATCAGAGGGCCATTCGGGAACCAGAACGTCCGGCAGGGCTTCCCGCACCCGGCCTCGTTCCATCGGATTGTCGTCGATGAAAACGACGGCATCGAGGCCGAGGTTCAGGCTCTCGGTGAGGGCCCGGATGTTCTCCGCCTTGTCTCCCCAATTGATCCGCCAGCCTGCAAAGTTCTCCCGCCTGAGGACCATCTCCGGATGATTGTCGATAGCCGCGAGTGCGACCTGCTCATCGTTCTTGCTGGCAATCCCCAGTACGATTCCCCGCCGGGTCAACGTGAGGAGCTGCTCCTGGAAGTCTGCATACGCTTCCGCTGCTGCATCATGACCACCCAGAGCGAGCTGCTCCCAACCCACGTCCCCGACAATCCCGCCCCAGAGCGTATCGTCCAGATCCAGAATGACCAATTTTCGCGCCCGTCCAGCCAGGCCGAGCAGCGCAGAGCGAACATCCTGCGCAGCCTCTTTAAAGAGTTCATTCGAAAATGGGACCTTGGCGGTGTACCACATCCGTGGACTGTAGGCATCCTGTCCCACGGTTTGGAACCACTTGGCGGAAGACAGCACGATCACGGATCGCGCCGAATCAAGACGATCCAGCAGCCGACTGTTGGCTTGGAGGAGTAGGCGTCCGATTCCCGATTCAGCCAGGCTGAGCATGCCCTGCCCCGAATGGAATGGGGGCAATACCCAGTCGGTAACGAAAGTCGTGCGTGACCGGTCCTGAACGGCGAGCACCGCAGCCGCGAAAGCATCGACCTCGGCATCAAGTGCGGCAAGACTCGGGCGCTCTCCCCGAAGCGCTTCCCCGAAGGACGGGAGAACCGCTTCCGGGCGGGTCCAGATCACGGCAAAGTCCAGGCCAGACTGCCAAGCCGGCAGGGCTTCATTCATCAGCACCATTTCCACCTGCCCAAATGGGGCCACCTCCACCTGAAGGCCCTCAGCCCGGCCTTTGGCCCGCAGGATCGCCCCGAAGTTCTCGGCGTTAAAATCGGAGATTAGAAATCCCTTCATCCAACTTTGTCGAAAGACTATTGCGCGCTCCGAGCCTCGAGGAGACGGGCCACGGTGCCGCAGAGATTGCCAACGGTTTCCAGTGCCCCAAGTGAATCCGCCGAAGCGGCGTCAGCCAGGGAGATTGTTACCCCCAGCCGCTGTTCGCTGATTTCCTCAATGCACGTGACTAGATTAACCACGCCTAAGGAATCGAGGTTCCCGGACAATCGGGCATCAGGTGCTTTCTCGAGAATCACGGAGCTGAGCCCCAGATCGTTGATTTGATCGATCGCCTCGTAGACCAGGTCTCGAGCAATGCCTTCGGGATGGTTCATGCAATATTCGGGAACACGGACGTGCGTACCAGTGTCAGGATTTACCGGCAAGTTGTTCCCGTCCGTGGACAACTCAATCAGCTCCGTTCGAATCAACTAAGCAGAGTGCCAGAAGGCCTATGAGGCCACCGCTGGGAAGCTGTCAGTAATCCTCTTTCGCGCTGGGCGCGCCCGCAACAGAGCTTCGCCTTCCGACCTTCGACCTTCGACTTTCAGCGTCCCACGCTCAGGACTTTGCTCCATCACGCCTTCCAGACCTTTCCTTTCGCTCCAGCTACCTTGGCCATCGCATTGCGCGTATCCACAATGCATTCCGACCATTCCGCCAATTCCTCATAGTTCACGGAAGCATGCGCAGTGGCGATCAGCACGAGATTGTATCCTGCGATGGTCTCTCGATCCCAAGATACTGACTGGGTTCCGGCCCAGTGTGGATGCTCACGGGTGTGCCCGATCACCGGCACGTACGGGTCGTAATAGGCCATCTCCGCGCCGCGATCTTTCAGCTTGTCGAGCAGGCGGTAACTTGGCGACTCCCGGTCATCATCCACATTCGGCTTGTAAGCCAGACCGACAACCAGGATCCGGCTTCCGCGAATTGCTCGCGACCGGTCGTTCAATGCCTCTCCGACCCGGACTACCACGTAATCGGGCATCGCGGTGTTGATCTCGCCGGCCAACTCAATGAAGCGAGTGTGCTGCTCAAACTCACGCGCTTTCCAGGTGAGATAGAATGGATCAATCGGAATGCAATGCCCTCCTAAGCCAGGTCCGGGGTAGAATGCCATGAAGCCAAAGGGCTTGGTTTTAGCGGCCTCGATTACCTCCCAGATGTCGATCCCCATCGCGGCGTACACCCCCTTGAGTTCGTTCACGAGGGCGATGTTCACGCTGCGAAAAATATTCTCCAGCAGCTTGGCCGCTTCTGCCACTCGGCAGCTCGAGACCGGCACCACCGTTTTGATTGCGTGCTGGTAAAGGGCAGTCGCCTTCTCCAGGCAGGCCGGGGTCAGGCCGCCGACCAACTTAGGCACGGTGGAGACATGGCTGCTGGCATTGCCTGGATCTTCCCGCTCAGGGGAGAAGGCCAGGTGAAAGTCCACCCCCGCCTTCAATCCCGAACCTTCCTCCAGAACCGTCAGCAGATCACCATCGGTGGTGCCCGGATAGGTGGTGGATTCGAGCACCACCAGCGCGCCCTTACGTAGATGCGGAGCGATCGACCTGCCGGTATTGAGAACGTACGAGAGGTCCGGCTCCCGGTAACGATTCAACGGCGTGGGGACACAGATGATTGCCGCATCGACCTCACGCACCCGGCTAAGATCTGCCGAGGCTCCGAACCGCTTGTTCTCCAGCTGCTCGCGAATCGTCTCGGCGCTGATGTGCTTGATGTAACTCTCACCCCGCGAAAGAGCCTCGACCTTCGTTGAATCAACATCCAACCCAAGGACATTGACCCCAGAGCGGGCGAACTGGAGGGACAAGGGCAAACCGACGTAACCGAGGCCTAGGACGGCGATGTTCATTGGATGATTGGCGATTAGCTAAAGGGTCGAAAGGCGAGGGCCGGAAAGGGAGTCGAGGGGCGAGAGTCGAGAGTCGAGGGGGAAGGCGGGGAGTCGAGGGTCGAAGGCCAGAGGGGAGTCGAGGGTCGAGGGTCGAGGGCCAGAAGGGAGTCGAACGTCGAGGGGCGAGAGTCGAGGGCCAGAAAGGGAGTCGAGGGGGAAAAAGCAGGGAGTCGAAAGTCTAGGGGCGAGAGTCGAGGGGGAAAGCGGGATGTCGATAGTCGATAGTCGAGCGAGGCTGCGGGTGGGGAGGTAGCAGAAACCATTCTTTCGGGGGTTCCAACAAGAAGGAAAGGAATCCCTAGCCTAACCGACCAGCAGGTTACAGCGTGAGGCGAGCTCTCCAAGCATCGACAATCTGCTGAATTGTCTCCTCGAGTGAGACACTGATGTCCCATTGCGGATAATGGTCACGCATTTTACGCAGGTCGCTGTAGTAGCAAATGTGGTCACCAATGCGGTTCTCCGCCACGTAGGCGTACTTCATCTTCTTACCAGAGAACTTCTCCGTAAGATCGAAGGCTTCGAGCACAGAGCAGGTATTCGCCTTTCCGCCACCCAGGTTGTAAACCTCGCCCGAGCGCGGAGCGGAAATGAATGCGTGCATAAACCGTGCAACGTCGAGGCTGTGGATGTTATCGCGCACCTGTTTGCCTTTGTACCCGAACACCCGGTACTCGCGTTCCTCCAGATTGCACTTCACCACGTAGCTAAGGAAGCCGTGCAGTTCAACGCCGCTGTGATTCGGGCCAGTCAGGCAGCCCCCGCGCAGACAACAGGTCGGCATGTCGAAATATCGTCCGTACTCCTGGACCATGATATCCGCCGCCACCTTTGAAGCACCGAAGAGAGAATGCTTTGATTGGTCAATTGAGAAGTCCTCGGCGATGCCTTGCTCGTAGGCAGGGTCGGCGTAGTCCCAGCGCGTCTCCTGCTCCACCATAGCGATCCGATTGGGTCGATCGCCATACACCTTATTCGTGGACATGTGAACGAAGGGCGATTCAGGACACCATTGCCGGGCGGCTTCCAAGAGATTCAACGTCCCAACGGCATTCGTATCGAAGTCGTCGAAGGGAATGGCGGCCGCACGGTCGTGGCTGGGCTGTGCAGCCGTATGAATGATCGCGTCCGGCCGGATCTCCTTCAAGGTCTTGAGCACACCCGCGCGATCGCGGATATCCAACTCGTGATGGACAAAGCCGACGAGTCCCTCCTCCAGCCGCTGTTGATTCCAACGAGTGTCGCCTGGCGGTCCGAAGAAGACCGCGCGCTGATTATTGTCTATCCCGTGGATGGACCAGCCCTGCTGGGCGAAGTACACGCAGACTTCGGAGCCGATTAGGCCAGACGAGCCCGTCACGAGGAGATTGGGCATAATTGAACAGGAAGCGGCGGTTGCCGGTACGATCACCGGACGCTCGACCCTCGTCGCTCGTCCCTCGACCGTCTTAAACAGTCCTCGGCCGCCCCCCAAACCCGGGGCGCGATTGCATCCCAGGTCCATTTCTCAAGAAACTCCGTCCAGGCCCGTTCTGCCATCGCATCGGCCTCTGCCCGGTTCTGAATCACATCCACACAGGCGGCAGCAAACTGCTCCGGGGTATCGGCGAGCCGGAGCTGCTTCCCATCCTCTGCCCCGTAGCCATACGCACCCAGGGAAGTCGAAACCACCGGGCATTTCCGGCTATAGGCATCCGCGATCTTGATCCGGGTCCCGCCACCGAGGCGGATCGGAATGACCATGGCCGACCAAGTGGCGATCTCCGCTGCCGAATCCTCGACGAAACCCAACGCATCCAAATTCACCCCCTTCGGCCCGTCGGGTGCATCCGTGCCTTTGCCGACCAAACGGAACCGCACGCCGGGCACGGCTGCTTCAATCGGCGGCCAACACCTCTCCAGAAACCAACGAACGCCATCCCGATTGGGCTCGTAGTCGTAGAGGCCGATGAATCCGATGCGCGGAGGATCTACTCTCGGGGCGCGAAGAGGTTCCACCGCAGGTCGCTCGAAACCATTCGGAATCAAATGGACAGAATCTTTGAGGGGAAGATGCTGCCTATCACTATCGCTGCAAACGCAGAGTACGGAGAAACGCCGGTGCAGCAACGCTTCGCGACGTCTGAACACCCAGCACCTCCGCCTCGCGTTGATTCTTTCCAGCAGAAAACGGCTGCTCTTGACAACGGACGCGTCAAATGTGCTCGGGAGGTCATCGATATCCATCACAGACTTCGGCCAATCCCAACGGTTGAGCACGTTCGCCGCACGAAGCTTCAAGAACCAGACCAAATCCACCTCTTCGCATAGCCGCGAGGCCAGTGCCTGTTCAGCGACATTTACGGAGTGACCATGAACGTTGACGTACTTCGGGTCCAGCATCCACCGCAAGCGTTCACCGGCTGTTTTGGAGGGCGTCGGGACACCGCGGAAATCACCAACCACGTTGAATTCGTTGCGTGTCCTGTGAACCGCATCCGGCCTCACAGGGTCCGCATTCACAACCAATACCGAAACGCTACCGAAGCGGGTCAGAGCCCTTGCCGTATGCAGGGCTCTTAGCTGTCCACCATACATTTGGTCGTGGAGCCAACAAGGAGCCACGAAAAGAATCTTGGGAGTGCCTTGCTTCACAATGACTAGACCGCTGTAGCGTGCAAATCGTACCAATCTTGTTTCCGCATCCTTGGCTGGGCTGCCCTCCATTTGTCGCGAACTTCACCCAAATCTCCCCACTGCCCATCGCTGTCCCACGGCGCTGGTCCAGAGCTATGACCCAAATTGAAAAATCGGCCCTTCCTTCTGACGTACTTGGGTTCAGAAAAACCCATGTAATACAATAGCCTCCTCGAACACCGGTCATAGAGGTTGCGTTCATTGCTGATCTCGCGAAGTGTCCTCTGGCCAATGATCTTGAAGCGCTTATAGCCAACTTCTGCTAGATGTTCGACCGCTTCCTCGAAACTCTCAGGCGCGATCTCAACCGACAGAAACTCCGGCCTGGAGTCTCGACTTAGCGCCCTCACACAGACGATATCTAAACCCTCCAGATCAACTTTCAGAAAATAGGGAACGCCGTGTTCGCTTACTATGTCCTGCAATGTCGTGGCGCTCACTCGATACTTCCCCAAGATCTCCGTGCCGGCAGTTCTGTTCTCGATAGTTGAACTCGAGCCTAGATCACCCCCGGCGATAGACAACTCCACAGAACCTGCCGCTTCCGCGATCGCGACGTTAAGCAGAATCAATCTTCCTCCATCAATCTGTTCCGCAAATGTTTCAGCCGCCTGCGCGACTAGCACCGGGTTCGCCTCGACCGCGATAACTTTGAAGCCCAGATCTAGGAAGTACTCCGTGTCGGCACCGTCATACATCCCGAAGTCAAAAACAGTTCTCATTGTTTGAGGCCATTGCCCGAAAACGGGTAGTTACAGTGTTTCAAAAAGATCATGGAGCCCGATTGCATAGCGATTTATGTTGTAGTGACTTTCACAGAGCTCCCGCCCCCTTTTCCCCATCGCTTGCGCGATGTCCGGGTTTTCTGTAAGATATTTCATCGCTTTGGCAAGCTCACCAGGATCTCCCGAGGGAACGTGTATACCACACCCGGCCTTCTCGACGTCGAGTTCACCAGGCAGGGCACCCGTACGGGTTACAATAACCGGACGTGCCATGGCCATAGCTTCAATCAAATTCGTAAACCCTACAGCGGTTCGCTCCTCGGAATCATGCTTCAGTACAATCAGGGATGCCACGCAATTGGCATAATGGTCGTTCAGGAGGTCGCCGTAGCTCACCGTTTCACTCTCGTCCTTGCTCGAAGAGACGGCGACATTTGCGGGCCAGCGAATCGTCGCCGGTATTCCTGAGCAAATCACCCGTGTTGGCGTGCTCGCGATTCCTGCCGCCCGGCTAAGTACATCATGGTCACGACGAGTTTTTCCACATGAAAGTAGCCAGTTAGGACGGTATGGCAGTCGTGGAAAGTAATTCAAATCGACTCCCCATCCGAGGTGCGCCGTCTTCGTTCTCGGAGCAAGAATGCTCGCTTGCTCTGCCGCCGCCGGCGTAAGGGCAATGATACCGGAATGCCCACTTGCGTGATGCAGCGGTTCACGGGCGAATAGTAAGGAGACGATGCGTGCATCCACGAGCGACAACCGCTTCAATAATGGGAGCCAGTAAAGTACATTATGGCCGCAATAGACAATTCCATCCCTTCCGACCCAAGAAACCACCGCCTTCAATATACGCAGGTCGTGAGGAAGCGGCTTGCGGCAAAGATAGAAGTCCGGCAAGGGCTCCGCCAACGCAACCTCATAACCCATACGGACCAACTCCAAACATCCCCAAAGGTGGTGTGGAGGAACCTTCCCCGTCTTTATGCCTTCCCATAACTTCTTCCCGCCATATGAGTTGACGTACAGCACCCGACGCCCTGGGGGGGTATTTTTTGCGCTGAGGACAATCTGACCGCATTCGTTACGTTCACTGATGTAGCCGAATGGAGTATCAGCTATCGAGATCATGGAATCGTGCGAAGCACTTGAACCTAAATTTGTCATTCCACAATTGATGGCTATTAAAAATATATCAGATTACGAGAGCACCCACACTAAAAAAGAACTAGACTTCGCGGGCGCGTACGTTCCGCTCGGCTCGAGGGAGCTGTAGAGCGTTGGCCAAAATACGCTTCAGCCTGACTGCAAAAACGTGAAGCTTGAACGTGAGCCGCTGCGAGCGCCGGATGTAGAACCCTTCGAAGTAGGTATAGAAGCTAAAAACATCTGCGTCTCGATCACTGATTAGCTCCTGGGGGTGATTGATCTGTGGAAGCTCCTTAGATTCAATCATAAGCATCGCGGAAGGCTGAGTCGTGTGCGTAGCCTCGGGGCCGTAACCAATGTTCGTGACCAAATTAGTGTTTGGCTGGGCGACCGCTCCGTTCTGAACCCAACACACGAACTGCCACTGATAATCCCAGGTGTCGATCTGTCCGTCATAAACATTCTGCAAGGTGCTTGTCCAATAATCTAACTGAATATCGTCGTGAAACACGTGCCTTAATAGAGCATTATCTCGGCAGTAGGGCCACCGTTCTATTGACTGATCGTAAAAAGACCATGCGCGCCGCCACGTCGCCCATCCCCAGATGTACGCGTGCTGAGAAAAGAAATAGCTACAATCTCCGCGTTTCTGTCCCGCTTGGAAATTCGAGCCCGAGATATGCATGACTCGGGTATCAAATCGATAACGCGTGAGCAGTTCACTGCAAAAAGTGAAAAATGATGCCGTCGGCAGACAGTCGTCCTCTAGGATAATACACTCTTCACACTGCTCAAACACCCAGTTAATCCCGGAAGCAACGCGTTCCTTACAACCAAGATTTGTATCTGAGAAGTTGGTCCTAACGCTGCACGGCCAGTCAACGTTTAGCATTATGTCGCGGACCTCGAGGCAGCGCTTGATATCACTGGGATGATCCGCTCTAGGGCCATCTGCCACCAGCAATAGGATGGATGGGCTGGCGCGTCTGATTTCTTCGAAGACGCGCGCCGTCGGACCAGGTCGGTTGAACGCGAAAAAAGCAACTGGCGCGATTCCACTCATTCAGCTTGCTTGAAAATGTTCGAGTGCGCAGTCCGTGCGAATAGGCGATAGCCAACGCCACGCAGAAAGACTGCAACCTCAGATTCGATCACATCTTCAACGAACGCAGCACCAAAGTCCTCAGTAACGAGCACCTTGGGTCGATATCGCTCCCAATTGTTCGACTCGAGAACGGACATATCGAAGCCTTCTACATCTACCGAAAGGAAGTCAATGCGTTGCTTTGCAGGAAGGTGCTTATCGAGCAACTTCGCAAGGGTCTGACAATCAACGATCACACGTCGATCAATGTAGTACCCTTCCTTCCCATCCCGCTCCTTCGCAAGGGACTTATCAAAAGTGTTCAAAGCCGGCTCATTGAATATACAGAACTCGAGCGGTTCTGGGGTGGACGACACGCCGCTTTCGATGTTTATATCCAGCGGTCGCTGCGCATTGAAAGCCGCCATGCTACCTGGGGTGGCATCTATGTTTATTCCCTTCCATCCCCTTTTGTAGAAGTAGTAGGTATTCGAAAACCTGGTTGGATGATGCGCTCCGACATCAACAAAGTAGCCGCCTGCCTGCCCCTCGAACACCCGCGCAAGTATTGCATCCTCCCCTTCTTGGGAGTAATAGTGCGGAAGATTGCAGTGGAAGTGTAGAGTTCGCCCGATGCGCCGCATCAAACGCTGGTATAGTTTCATGATGCAGTTACTGTGCACTCTCCGTTAAGAAGCATAGGCGCCGCCCCTTCATATCCCTTAACCCCTGTTCCATAGAAGTCGCCAGAGATTACGTCCAGACGGCCAACAGGTTCTTGTGGCCAATCAAGTTCATCACCACTCGCCACTACACGAGCCCCTATAAGATACTGCCCTTCTTTGAGCGGTAGCTGAGCCAGCTTGAACCTAAAGGTTCCGACGGGTGGTATATCCTGAAAGGGACGCCGCATATATGACGTGTAGAGAACAGATAACATTGTTGTGTCGCTAGCGTGAAGGGATATACCTACATCCACGTTGCGAGGCGTTTCGCCCTCCGCGCATCGATAGCCAAGTACGACCGCTACGTCTTTACCACTTTGGGCGTAGTCAATAGGATTTCCGGAGGGATCTTCAAGATGGACCGAAGTTAAGCGGAGTGCGCCAGTTCCAGACCGCTGCACAACACTGGAGATAAGAGACTGCGTGTTTGATACAGTGTTCTGCAAGTATTCGGCAATTACATTACGGCTTGGACCAGTTGCGGTCACCACCCCGCGGTTCAGAAGTACTGCCCGATTGCAGAGTTGCTCTACGGACGCCATGTTGTGGCTAACAAAGAGGGCGGTCCTACCCCCTTTCGCTACATCCTGCATCTTTCCGAGGCATTTGCTCTGAAATTGCGCATCACCAACGGCGAGCACCTCATCTACAATCAGAATCTCTGGCTCCAAATGAGCAGCCACGGAAAACGCAAGCCTAACATACATACCACTCGAATAACGCTTCACCGGTGTGTCCAAAAATTTCTCTATCTCCGAGAAAGCAACAATCTCATCGAGTTTTTCGCGGATCTCAGAGTGGCGCATTCCCAAAATCGACCCGTTGAGGAATATGTTTTCCCGCCCAGTCAAGTCCTGGTGAAAACCCGTTCCAACTTCAAGTAGGCTAGCGACGCGTCCGCGCAGGTGAATTCGCCCCTCGGTTGGCTGCGTTATTCGACTCAGGATTTTCAGAAGTGTGCTCTTCCCGGCCCCATTGCGCCCGATCACGCCAACTACGTCACCTTGTTCAACGCTGAAACTTACCCCCCGCAAAGCCCAGAACTCTTCCGTGGCTTGAGAGGCTCGTTGACGTCGCTCTCGTAGCCATACCAGCGGAGATCGAACGGCTGCCTCCAATGCGTGGCGCAGGGCATCTCTTCCATCTGATCTGTGATTTATTATGTATCTCTTGGAGATGTTTTCGATCGTAATTGCAGTCATTTACGTAAGTGTGCGCCGGGAAATTCGCGGAATGGGCTTCTTTTCTCTTCGCGTTGCCGTCTAGCTAGGTCAATGACCTCATATAACATCGGCAAAAGTCCGCTCCGTACGGCGGAAGTACCAGATTCCGCTTACCATCAAAGCTACAACCGCCAGCAAGGAAATAGCAACCCCGGGCCAATATACGACCTGTGCGCCGCCAAGTATGCACCAGCGGAATCCATCGATCACTCCAACCATGGGATTCAACGAGTAAACTAAACGCCACTCTTCGGGAACGACGGTGCTGATGAAACCCACAGGGGACAAGTACAATCCGAATTGTACCACGAACGGAACGATAAACCGGAAGTCCCGGTATTTGACCATTAGAGCAGCTATCCACAACCCTGCTCCTAAAGAGGCAAAAAAGGCCAATAGAACGAATAATGGCAAGAAGACAATGTTGCCCGAAGGCGCGAATCGGTAGAAACCCATCAACACAGCTAGAAAGGCAGCTGAGATCAGAAAGTCTACCAAGCTGGTTATTACACTACTTGCCGGCACCACTAGTCTGGGAAAATAGACTTTTGATATCAGGTTTGAGTTTGTCACTAAACTATTCCCACTCTCAGAAAGAGCGGTTGCGAAAAACTGCCAAGGGAGCATGCCGCAAAAGACCAAGATAGGATATGGAACACCGCCGGAAGGCATTTTCCCGAATTTCCCGAACACGAGTGTTAAGACCAGCATCGTCAGCAAGGGACGAATCAGAGACCAAGCAATACCGACTACGGTTTGCTTATATCGGACGAGCAAGTCTCGCCAGGCCAGAAAATAGAAGAGCTCTCTATATTGCCAGAGATCGCGCCAGTACTGACGTTCCGCACGTCCCGCTTCAATTATAAGTTCATTCATTTTGCTAAGAGACTAGCTTATCACGCTCATGCAGCTCGACTGTTTCACCAGCCCGATTTCTGAGGTGCCTGGCGTTTTTCTGTTGTGTGCCCCAAACGCGTATCGCTCGAGCGCTGGGCACCTCGAGAAACCTGTAGAGTACCGACGCTACCAAAACGGTTCCGATCAGGAGCATAGCGAGATGTGCTATCTGGAAGCTGTACGTCTGGGGTAGCATATTGAAACCAACAGAAAGCACCTTGTGGACTACTGCATGGCACATGTAAATCGAGTACGAGATCGCGCCGCCATAAACCAGCAGTGGAGATGACAGTATGCTATTTAGGGGTCCACGCTCGTAGGACAATCCAAAAATAATCATCATAAACGAGAGAACCCGAATGGTAAGCGCGAGCTGACCCTCAAACCCGAATGTGATTAGAAACAAGAAAGCTCCTGCCTCTCCACTCCGTTCGCCAGGCCACTGCCCAAGCAGCGTCCGCAGTTGCAGGAGTGCTGATCCCGCAACAAATAGGAAAATTATCTCTGGAAGCTTTCCGAGACCACTTGTTTCAAGAAAGGCAGTGTGAGATACCGCTAGACCCCCCAGTAACGAGAGGAGGACCGGTACTTGTCTCACTTTCCGCAGCAAAATTGCACAAAGCGGAAATAGAAATATATAGGCAAACCACTCAGCGTGGATCGACCATGCAGGGTAGTTCCAGATGAGCAAGGTAGAACTCCAGCAGCGCAACATTAACAGCTCCGGCAACAACGCCGATGGTGCGAAGTTATCCCCGATAGGCCTTCCTCTGCCCCAATATATGACGAGGGCATAAACAACTAATGCCAGGAGGGTGATGAGATGTACAGGCCACAGGCGTGCGAACCTTGCCAATACAAACGCGCCGTGGTCACGTAACGAGTAGTGGGTGAAGTATGTATGACTTAGAATGAAGCCGCTTAGGATGAAGAAGAAGGGCACAGCGTGATGTCCATCTTCAACTACCCCCATCAACGCCTGATTTTTAGTTAACCGGGCGATTTCCTCGCGGAAGTGGAACAAAACGACCCACACTGCCGCAATGAAACGTACTCCAGTAAGAGACCTTATCTGGGCCTGTCTTGCCGGTTTACCTTTCACTACCGCGATTGAAGAGAAGCCCTCCTTGAGGGACGATAACTCGGATTCGAGGAACGCTCTTTGGTTCGATCTTACTGGCATGTATGCGGTGCCGTCTACTCAGACCGAATCCGATCCTCGATAAAGGCAGTTTTGCCGTCGGCATTTTCCGGCGTGAGCATATACGTGCGACGCTATCGGAGAATTTTACTCCGCCAATGCAGACCGCCCGAATCCTGTATCATCTATTTTTGATTCTAAGATTAGACGGACTTCTTGGCTCCATTATCGCCGGAGGCGGTACGTCGGGTTGCCCAGGAGCGTCCGATCCACCATTCAGGTACCTGTACCCTGCCGGAATATCGTCATAACTCGCGTTAACTGGCGAGTTTGGCGAGAATGGAGGCCAGGCGAGGTCTCCGAACCAAGCTGGCTTTTCTCTCCGAAAGAGGCTGTCTGGCAGGGTCTCGGCCACCAATGCTTCCCCAACCGAGATCTCATTCAAGTCTGTGCGATAGTTGGCCTTTAGGAGGAGGGTGTTGAATACATCCTTGTCGAGTTCCCGAAACGAGTTCGCGGAGAGTGGCCGCCAATCGTCGGACGTTCCGGGAGTGTCCCAAGTCGACAGCCCGTTCTTGGCTGGATTATCTGCAATCCACTGGAGAATTGTTCCGCCGTTCGTGTCTTTTGAGCTGGTACCAACATGATCCACAACATCCCGGCTTGAGTTTGTATTCGAATATGCTGCATCGGCTTTGAAAGCACCGCGACGAACCATCGCCCTGCCATCCCAGACCGCCCACCAGACGCCCTTGGAGGGCTCGACCGTACCTAGGTGGTCGAAGCTCCCGATATAGGGCATCCCCCAGTCTGAAGATGTCATTGGGCCCGGGTACGAATAGGAGGTGACACCCGGCCAACCAATGACGTTCCCCACCACGTTATAGTTCCGAGTAAAGCGGTTGAAGTTCAGGCAAAGCCCCGGCCCCTCTGCGGGCTTAAGTGAAGTGATTGCTCCTTTACGGCCATGTATCCAGTTCCTGAAGATCGTATCCTCCGAGGCGCCACCGAAATAACCGTCACACTGGAAATTTGGGGTAACGTTTCCCTCATACAGATTGAAGCTGCTATGGGGCCCGTGGTTTGTATCGATAGCTACACCAATCGTCTGAGCACAAAAGTTGTACGCAATGACATTTCCCGTACTACCGGAGTTCACTTCTATCAGCGGGAAATTGTCCACCATGATGTTGTCTTCGATGAGACACGAACTCGAACTATTCATAAGAAGGGCTGCACCGTTTGATCCAGCGACATTGCGCGACCGTAAATCGCATTTTCGGACTTCGTTGAGGAGTGAATCAGCAAGGCTAAGATGGAAATTTCTTGTGTTCGTCACATGCACATTGTTCGCCCAGCAACCGATCGTTTGAAGAAAAGAAACAAGGACTCCTCCTACGGTCATATTCGCGCCATTAACGGCGAAGTCTTCAAGTCCTACATTCTCGGCTACAGAGGCTGTACCTGCTGCGGCGAATCTAGGTTCGAGGTTGACAGGAAGATCAAATGGAATAGGAGGGAAGATCGTAATTGTATTCGAGGTCTTCGCCTTCACCAACGCCTTGAAGTGACGTACACGTTGATAGCCGGATACATGTACAACTGGCAGTGTCGTATCGTTCAGCACAGACACATGAACCATTGCGCCAATGCCGCCATTGGGGTAACTCTCAAGCGCCGAAGTGCTACCCACATTGAGCACAGTACTGCCCTTGGACGGACTGCCGGTAATCGGATAATCTGGGTAGTTCCATAGATAGTCAGCATCAGTGCCCACCACTATTCCCTGAAATCCGGAGGTGATGTTGAGGTTCAGGATGGTCCGTGTCGGCCCCTCCCCTCTTATCGTGATGTTGTCCTTGGCTCCTACTCTGAGCGCTTTGTTCAAGCGGTAATTCCCCGCAGGGATCCAGACAACCTCCCCATTGCCCGCGGCGTTGATCGCGGTTTGGATAGCATTCTGGGCGTCCGTAGCACCTGACTTATCGGCGAAATAGGGCTCTTGTGTTACATCAATCAGTTTCGTTCGGGCCTTAGTGCCACCTGGCCTATACTGATCGATGCCACCTGGAACACCGACCTGTATCCCTGACGCCCAATTCGCCAGTCGACTTGGGGGGATTAACTCTGCGTAACTGGATACAGCATGAAGGACGATTGCGAAGGCGCAGAAGAACCTTGGCCAACGTGGTGGAACAGCAGGATGGGTAGACAGATCGCTCATTGGTGGGATATTAGGGAGACTTGAGCATCGCGCATGCCAGCAGGGCGTCCACCGAAAGTGGGAGGATTATCGCTCTGGCCGATCAGCCAACCGGCTTGCCAGCTCGTGCGAAAAGTGCGCAGCGCCCAGAGCATTGAGGTGCTGCGAGTTATGAAAGTTCCCGCGCTCCCGGGTTATTGGCGATCCGCTGAAATCCCACCACTCAGCGTTGAACCGCCTACTGATTTTTTCAAGCAGGCGGAGGATTTCCACGCGGTTGATCTCCATGGCCTGCATCTCGAAATAGACCGGCGAATAGACGAATATCAGGGCAATTCCGTGACGCTGGCAGAGTGCAGCTATTTCGCTAATATCCTCGACGCCTTTGTCTTCGATCGAGAAACGCACTCCTTCCGGATTATTCCGTCGGAATAGCTCAAAATCGCCGGACCATGGAGCGTTACGGGGCTGGAAACCCTCAGAGTGGTCCTCGGCGGGTTGATTTCCAAGCAAGCGTCTCAAACCAAGACTCCATGTGTAACGCATATCCTCTACGGCATACCCATACAGCGGGAACCACTTCCATTTCCATGCATGGGGGGTTATTTTAGAGACTGCTTCGTAGATCGGCGCCTGGTTTAGGTACGGCAGATACTGAGCGGGGTCATAAATCTCTTTGGTCGTAACGAATGAGAAGGAATCCAGATTGTGGATTACCAACTTGGGCGGCGTATTTCGCTGCAGGTAGGTCTTGAGGACTGCCAGCTGCATGTCCGTCTGAGAGCCGTTCCGCCCGATGTTGAAGGCACTTCGCCCAGTGATATCCTGGATGATCCGAGGGTCGTAGTGGGTGAGAGCGCGGGAGGAACCGGAGATGACGATGTTTGCGTTAACCTGCCCCGCGACGATTCGATTGGTGACCCCAAACCCGCCGGTCTCGATCCGTCGCATCCCGAACTGGATAAGGTGATGGAAGCCGAGGAGGCTCAGGACCAGGAAGAGGAAAAATGCAGTGATTCGTTTAACGGCCGTGACTTCCGAGTGGCGGGATGGAGGTGCCGGATTAGCTTCCGCTTGCGATAAGACTGACATTTGGGGGTGCGGAGCATGCTCAATTAGCGGCGGAACGCCGCTGCCAATCTGGGATTTCGAAGAGAGGTTCACCTAGTCAGAACTGGAAGTAGATGAACTGGTTGGTTCGGAAGACGCCAAACATGACCACGCCAATGACGAAGGTGGCGTACACCGCCCACCTGACGGCGATTGGCCGAGCGGCAATCACGCCAGTAAAGGAAATCTTTGGATGGAGCCACTGCACCAGCTCAAGGAAGACGATGGAAGCGACCGCCACAGGCATTTGGCGCAATAGGAACTGCTCGGTGCGGATCGAGCCGAAGTCCCAGCCCAAGTGGAAATGGGTGAGAATGTAGGTCGCATCCGCGAGGTTGTTGGCCCGGAAGAAAACCCAGCCCACGCAGATCAGGGCGAAGGTGGTAGCGATCCCAACCACCCGGCGCAGAATGGTTGCTTCGACGAGACCGACCAGGGCCCACGCCCGATCCCGCGCCGGCTGGGTGAATCGTTCTATGACCAGGTACACGCCATTGAGCACGCCCCAGATCACATACGTCCAGGCAGCTCCGTGCCAGAGGCCGCTGATGGCGAAGGTGATGAGCAGATTCCGATAGACCATTGCTCGGTTCCCGCGGTTTCCCCCGAGCGGGAGGTACACGTAATCCCGAAACCAGGTGGAGAGGGAGATGTGCCAGCGCCGCCAGAATTCGTTGATCGACGCAGCGGCGTAGGGCCGGTCGAAGTTCTCCATCAGTTTGAAACCCAGGACCCGGGCGGTGCCGATGGCGATATCCGAGTAGCCAGAGAAGTCGCAGTAGATCTGGTAGGCGAAGAAGACGGTGGCGATCGTGAGCTGCAGGCCGTTGTGGCTTTGCGGGGAGGCGTAAACGTCGTTGACGTAAAGGGCCAAGCGATCCGCGATGACAAGCTTCTTGAAAAAACCCCAGGCGATCCGCTTAAGGCCGCTGGTCACCCGGTTATATTCGAACCAATGATGTTCGTGGAACTGGTGAAGTAGGTTCTGCGGCCGCTCGATAGGGCCGGCCACGAGCTGCGGGAAGAACATCACGAACGTGGCGTACGTGGTGAAATTCTGCTCCGCCTTCTGCCGACCGTAGTACACCTCCACCACGTAGCTAAGGCTCTGAAAGGTGTGGAAGGAGAGCCCAATCGGTAGGAGGATATCCAGGACAGGGGTGGAGAGCCCAGTGCCAAACAAATTTACGAAGCCGACGAAGCTCTTGGTGAAAAAAGCGAAGTACTTGAAAACGAAGAGGACCGCGCAGGTAGCAACGATGCTCACGATGAGCAGCCACTTCCTCCGTTTTCCTTCCATCCGCTCCAGGTAGATTCCCGCCCAGTAGTCAATTAGGATCGTGATCGCTAGGATCAGGATGTAGGCCGGAACGAACGCCATGTAGAAGACGCAGCTCGCGACGAGGAGGAGCGGGGTGCGCCACCTCCCTGAAAGCAGGAAGTAAAGCGCTACGACCAGCGGGAAGAAGACCGCAAACTCGAGGGAGTTGAAGAGCATGCTCGATCAGGCAAAGACCGCTTTGTAAGCGCTTCCAACCACGGCGGACCGGCTGCGCGCCCAATCTACGAATTCCACTCCCAAGACGGTGAGAAGGAGCGTTCCAAACAGCACAAGGAAGAAGTCTGCCGAAAAAGGCTCCGGACGTCCCGTAAACCGGACGAGCACCTGCAGGACCCCAATCTGGCCGATGTAGGCGATGAGCGAGTAGCGCCCGAGTCGCTCCAGGCATCTCTCAAAGACCGTCTCAAAATTCAGGCGTAGGCAGGCGCTGTAGATTAGCCCAAGCCCGATGACCCCTCCTACTAGCTGGAGCAGGAAGCCCTGCCCGTAAGTTCGCCCCAAAAAGAAATAGCCGAGGTAGGCGAAGAGGAAGAGGAACCAGACGCGGGAGAGCAAGCCAAGTGTCCTGAAGGACAAGCGGCCGAGCAACAAGCCAATGAGCCCGGCGCTCATCAGCTGAGCATTGAACCAATACCCTCCCTGCTCCGCGAGCCAGGCGAGCAAACCTAAAACGCAGACGGTCACCACGGGCAGGATCGACCGATGTGCGCCGTTCAAGAGGAGAAGGAGCGGGGCAATGAGCAGGAGGTAAGCGATCGGGAGAAGTACCTCAAAAGACGCGGCGCGGCCCTCCCCAGAGATGTAAATCTCGTACCAGTAGGTCCGCCAGATGTTAAGGCCTGGCATCGCTCCGTGGGCGCTCCGGGAGACGGTGAGCTGGATGAGTACGTTGAGCGCGGTGAAAAGCAGCAGGAGTTTGACTCCCCTCATAATCAATCGCCGATGCAGCCGCCAATCGTTCAAAGAATGCTTTGCCGAATAGACGCTGGCTAGAAGGAAACCAGTGATGACGATGAAGGATGGCGGGAGGAAGGCGAAGTAGCGAAATCCGAGGTAGTATTTGGTGGAGTAGTTCAGCGCATGGTACAGCACCATGCACAGAACCAAGACGCCCTTGGTGTGATCCAGGGCGGCGACGCGGCCGGTATTGGTCGCATGGCTGTTCATGCCTCGCGAATCGCACCAATTTCCCGCAGGCTAGCAGAGACAGGCAGGATCTTTGCGCCGGAACGGATTGCATGCGCCACTACCAACTCGAAGAGTTCGGGGGTGCAGCCGAATTGCGTCGGGTCGGGATCGACGTCATGTGTGGCAAAGATCAACCAGCCGTTCGCTGCGACGGCGGCATCGATCATGGCGAGGATAGCCTCCGGTCGATCACGGCTTTGCTCGAGGAAAAAGGCTTTGAGGTGATCAAGATCCACCTCTCCCGAATTATAGATCTGACCGCCAGCCCGGCACCCCGAGAAGTACTTGCGTGCGCGCCGCTTGGTGCCCGGGCGGGGACCGCTAATCGGGTAGGACAGGCTTTCCAATGGGGCATGGATCCCGAGTTCCTGCAGCGCCGTCGAATTGCGTTTAATGTTTGCCTCGAACTCTTCCGGCGACGTGTCCCACGAGTGGCAATGAGCGTAGGTGTGGCAGCCCAACTCGTGGCCGCCCGCTAAAACGCGGGCAAGGTCCTCTCGGTGGAAAATCTCACCCGTTGGGGCCGTCTGCCCCATCAGACCCAATGATGTGTAGTAGGTGCCGCCAATCTCCTGCGATTGCAGAATGCTCCCTGCGACATGCAGGGCGGAGCGGGGGAAATCGTCGAAGGAGAAGGAGATGATCGGAGTCGCAGTGCGCATGCGGAATGGACGCCGCGCAATGCGAACGGAGGACTCCCGCTGGAAACGCCCGGCACAACGTTCCCAAAGCCTGCCCAGCTTCATGACTTCAACGGCAGGTCCATGCCGTCGCGCTGCAAGGCCTCTTGAGGGACATAACCGGCCTCGTCTTTTCTAACCCGATGCTTGGCAATCCCTTGACTCAATTCCCGCAGGGGTCCGCGCTGGATGCTATCCGGCATCATTCGCCTCTTTGCCCAACCTTCCCAGGCCCAGGAGGCTCGCCGATGTAGAAAGCTCCCTTTGGTTCTCCACGAGCCGTCCATGCAATGAACGCCATATTGCCCGAATTGGTGCCAGCCTTTCTGATCCCGCACGTCGTCGGGGAAGAGGACGGTGAGACCAGCCGTCGCATCCGGATTTTCCGCTGCAGTCCGAGAGAGCACCCCGGGACCAGTGGTATTAAGCACCTGGAACTCTCCATGGAAGAGTCGTGGGATACTTTCCATCATTGGCTTAACCCAGGCAGGATCCTGCTGCGAACGGACACAATTGGCGATGACTGCGGCCAGGTACGGGTGCCCTGCTGTGGATCCGAACGCGTAATTGCCGATCTCCCAATCCATCCCGTAGCGAGCGCGCAAAAAGCGATTGAGCGTCAGCTCTTCGAACGGAAAAACCGCGTCGCAGCCGGTCAGCGGTTGAAGTCCTTCAGACAAAAAGACATCCAGGTCGAAGTAGAATCCTCCTAGACGGTAGACTGCCAGATAACGGAAGAAATCAATGCGCTGGATGGTGCGAGGAAAGGCATCGAAGACCGTCTTGTACTGTGGAAACTCGGTCGAAACGAACTCACGGATGCCTTGATCATCGAAGTAGACATACTCCCAGCCAGGGTGAAGGAGTCGAAGATTGCTCACCGCCGCCTTTTGCAGTGGCGACAAGCTTCTGCTTTTCCCAGTCTGAATGATGCGCTGCGGAATGCTCATCGCGATGGGAGCCAACTTCCTGCGCCAGCAAGCTGCCTGGGCGGATTGCTAGCCAGCGATGGAACATCCTCGGTGACCTCTGCGGGTGTGCTCACAACCCGCCGGGGCCACTCTAGGGCCGAGAGAAGAAAGAGAAACCAGAGCGGGCTCATGCGGGCAAAATGGGATTCGGAGAAGCTGCCGACCAGGATCATGACGAGGACGGCAAACTGCACGACGGGGTAGTTCCCGGCACCTCCCAAGCGGCGGTTCACGCGCATCGCCACGGCTCCAACCAATACGGCCAGGAAGGCGAGTCCTAGGTATCCACCATCGATGTAGGTTTCCAGATAGCCATTGTGCGCGGAGAAAGCGATCCAGTTAGGAAGCTGAGTCTGGTAGGATTGATCAGACCAAAAGCTCAGAAATCCCGTTCCGATAATGGGATCTGTCTTGAGCGCCATGATCTCTCTCCAGACATCCGTTCGCCCGGTGAAGGTCATGTCCCGACCCATCCAGCCGAGGACCATTTCGCTCAGTCCGAACATCCAATCCATGCCCATATAGACAACGACTGCGACTAACGAGTAGGCCCCCAGCGCTCCCACACGCCTGCGCAGGGCGGGTATCTTCAAAGTCGTGATGATCGCCGATCCCAAAACCAGACACAAAATCGAGGTCTGACTGTTGCACTGGTAGAGCAGATAAGCACCCATAGCCAACATTGCCACGGGGAGAGAACGCTCGAGGAAATTGCGGCCATCTCCCTTGCCGCGGGAATCTTCGTACCAATCCCAGAGGAGAACTAATCCCGTAACTGCAACGAGCACGCCCAGTGAGTTCTTTTGAGTGGTGACGCCGGTTACTTCGAGCCCTCCGGATCTGCTATAGTAACGCCCCAGCCCGGGGAAAAAGCGCACGAACACCACGGACAGCGGAATAAGAATGTAAGCGCAACGCACAAACACCGCGCGGAAGGCGTCAATCGGTTTACGCTCCGTGAGTATGACTAACGCGACAAACACGTTCCCCAAATCCTTGAACCACCTCTTGAACGAAGAATATGGAGAGTCCGCCCAAAGGACGCTAACCAGAAAGAAGCCATAAAGTAAGAAGATCGGCCAATTCTCGGAGATGACCGCTGACCAGTTGAGATTCCTCCGTGCCAGCACGATCAGCGCAAGCGCGATCATGACGAAATAGAAGAGGCGATCCATCGGGCTCCCCTCCAAACTGTCTCCACCGCCTCCGGTTCCGAGCCAGAAGGAGAGCGGCCTTGAAAGAAGAATGAAGGCCCAGAGGGTCGGGATCCACAGCGCCGCTGAAATGTCGCCACGGCGGGCGGTGTCTCTCCGGATTAACCAAAAGCCCAGGACCCACACCCCGAGCGCAGCTAGGTAACCCATGCGTTCCTGATCAGGTGTTTCTCAGTAAGGCTGACTGAAAGAAGCTTGTGGAGCGCCGAGGTGTTGTTCCTCCGGCCCGAGAGGTGCCCGTCGATAAGCGCTTCGCCAGCTCCATCCCTGTAGCAGCTGGGCTGAACATCACCCGAGCTGGCATGCTCTCGAAGGTAGCCACCGAGGCGTTCCTTGTACCAGACCCGGTAGTGATAGAACTTATGCCGACCCAGGAAGAGCCGCTCCAGTCGGAGGGCGCGCAGGCGGTGGTCGATCGTGACCAGGCGCTGTGGCATCCCGTAGTCGTAGGCGTACTCTGCCTTGGCGGTGAACTCCTGCCACTCCCGCGCTACCCGGCTGAACACCGGCAGGCTGCGATGACGCAGGGCGCGATCGGAGCTGACCCGATCCAGCGCAGGATTCCCCGCGGCGATCAGCTGCAGGAGCGGGGCCGCACTGGTGGCCAGTTCCGCCGGCGCCCGGTAAGCGAGTGCCACGAGGTCGTTATCGAGGAAGGGAGAGCGTGGGGTGAGGAGCGATTGCTCCACGGCCAGGCGACCGAAGTGGTGCCAGGGAACCTGTTTGAAGGCGATAAAGGAGAGCCGGTTTCCCGCCGCCTCGGCGCGGTAGGTTTCCTCCGCGTGATCGAGCAACTCACAAAATTCCGGAGTGAAGACGGAGCGGTCGAGGCGCGCTGGCCGGAAGGCGACATTGGAGCGGAGGATTTCCGAGCCGTAGTTGCCGGTGAGCCGGACCGGCGCGATCTCTCGCGCACGGGCATTGACGTGCAGCTCCACAGCGCCCGACACGTCCATAGCGCCATCCGTGCGATAAACCGTTTGTTCGGCGAGCGCTCCGAAGTTGGCAAAAAAGGCATCATCAACCGGAATGGTGGTGTGCGACTGGCCACAAAGTGCGGCGAGACGGCGGGCGATCTTTACATCCGCGCAGTCCCGGTACGGTCCGCCGAAAGTGTAGCAAGGGAGCGTGCCGGGAGCGGCCTGCGCCCAGGCGAGCAGCATTCGGCTATCCAGCCCGCCGGTAAGCGACATGGCGACGGGTGCAGGGCCGCGGAGATAACGCGGAGCAACCTCACTGAAGACCTCCTCCAGGCGCTGACTGTAGGCAGCGGCATCGAGCGGCTCCTGCTGCTCCCAAGTCTCTGGGCTGAAATAGCGCTGGCGCTCCACGCGGCAGTCCCCATGGAATATCCAGCGAGATCCAGGGGGGAGGAGGGAGATGCCCCGGAAGAGGGAGCGGTTCTGCAGCACACATCCGACCGAGAAGAACTCGGCGAGGCCGCGCTGGTCGAGGGCGCGGAGCTGCGGAAGAACTGCGAGGAGAGATTTGGCTTCCGACGAGAAGTGGAAGCCGGCGGGCGATTCGTGAAAGTAAACGCGCCCGAGACCGTAGCGGTCATTGAAGAGGATCGTCTTTCTTTCCCGAAGATCGATCAGCAGCCCTGAGAACCAACCATTCAATCGCTCCACGAAAGCCGCACCCTGCTCTTCGTAGAGATGGACGAGCAGCGCCGCGCTATCCGCAAGCCCCGTGTGCCCGAGCCGCTGCAGCTCGGAGATCCGTTCCCGACTGGCAAAGTCCTCGCCAGCGAAGAAGAGCGCCATCGTGCGGTCTTCGTTCCAGAACGGCCCAGCGTCCGCGAAGGTCCCCGGACGGGTTGCACTGCCAGCCGCCACGGCCATCTCGGCGAAGCTGTGGTGCTCCGCTCGAAGATCGGGCTCATGGCACATCCGCTGCACCATGGTGCTGATGTCCTGGAGTGATCCAGAAGCGTCAGCAGATTGAATGATTCCTGCAATTCCCGGCATTCGGTAAATGCGAGAGCTTCAGGAAACCCGCACGCCCGCAGCGGGCGCTGCGCCCGGCTTCGACGTGCGCTCGGCGTGACGGTAGTAGTTCCACCGGGTGCGCCAATCTGCCATGCGATCCAGCCACGGCTCCGGAACGCGCTCGAGAAGGCTGCGATGCAGGCCGAGCTGCAAGGCAAGCGCGCCTGCGGCGGTGAGCGGCGCGTAATAGCGCGGTACCTCGACCCTGATGAACGCGTGGTGCTTCTTAAAATCTCCCATGCTCCGGCGGCTCCAGGCACCGTAATGCAAGAGGGGCACACCGCGGGTGGTGCAACGTTCAACGGCCTTCGCGAGCAGGGCGTTCGTCGGGGCTTTGTCCCGATGGGCGACCATCGAGATAATCTGCATTAGATTGGAGAAACCCTGTCCGTGGACGAGTTTGATGAACCCGATGAGTTCATCCTGGAAGTAGGCGCCGAAGAACTCGCTGCGATCGAGAAAACTCGAGTGTTCCTCGCGGATGGTTTCAAGCGGCTTCCCATAATGACGGAACCTTCGCCCCTGCCGAAGTGGACTTTCGTTGTAGATCCGGACGATCCCCTGGACGAAGTCGTCGGAGAACACCGCCTCTCGGATCTCCACTCCGGTTTTCCCCGCCTTGCGGACCATGTTGCGGGTCTTGTCGTTGATCTGCTTCTTCCACCAATGTTCGTAGGTGCCGAGCTCCAGGACGGCGGCGCTGTCGAATTCGAGATGATACGGGTGCCGGGGAGTACGGTCGGCAACCCCTTGTAAGAAGGTAAAGAGATCACCCGGCAGGCGGTCGGCAGATTTCAGATGCGCAACGTACGCCTCAGGGTCGCTCACATGATCGTAGTACTCGTCTCGCAGGCGAGCGATCCGCGGCAGGCTACCGGAAACGATCAGGGGGTGCTTCCCTATTTCTAAACACTTGCTCATTGAAATCGTGATGAACGGGTCCCTTCAGCCCTCGCGCTGGTGCACAGGATTCACTCCACAGAGGGTGAGCACTCTGCCGAGATGATCGCACAGCTTGATGAGGTAACGCATGAACCAGTGGTGCCCGCGCAGGAGCATCAGGGGGAGAGTGACCAGATAGAGCGGAACCGCGGCAAGCGACTTGGCGATCAATATCAACCGACCCTTGGGATGCTTGAGGCTATTGCGTCCACGCAGCAGGGCGCGTCGGAGCATGTAGCTGCGGGTCTGGCGCGAAGGAGGGACGGTCTCGAAGGCCACGGCTTCATTGCACCAGGCGAAACGATGCCCACGCTCCATCATGCGCCGGAAGAAATCCTGATCCTCTCCGCCAGTGCCGAACTCCGGGAGGAAGGCCTCAGGCATATCGTCCAGGATCGAACGGCGGAATAGTACATTGCCGGTCCGGCTCTGTGCCCAGGTGAGGAGCATGCCTGTCGGATGCTCCGGTCGATCGCAAAAGCCGCCTCGGAGTAGCCACTTGGGAGGCGCGATCTCGAAGTGAGGGCGGACCGGGCCGAGGACGCCGGCCACCTGCTGCGCTTCGCACTGGGTGACGAGCTTCTCGAGCCAGTCCTCAGCAGGGAACTCGTCGTCGTCAATGAAGGCGATGTATTCCCCTGTCGCATGCTTGATTGCCTGATTACGAACCAGGGCGATGTTCTGCCTCGGCTCGACACAGTACACGACGGGAAATGGTGCACGGGCGGCAAACTCAGCAACGACGGGGCGAGCGGATTCGGCAGCGTCATTGTCCGCGACCACGACGGAAAACGTCCGCTCAGCGGATAGGCGCTGCTGGGTGAGCGACTCCAGCAGGCGCAGGAGCATCTCCGACCGGCGGTAGGTGCAGATGCAGACGGAGGTGTGGGACACGGGAGGGGAGTCGAAGGACGAGGGTCGAGAGTCGAGGGCCTGAGGGGAGTCGAAGGACGAGGGTCGAGAGTCGAGGGTCTGGGTGTTTGCCCGCGGAGCGCGACTGACTTGGTTCAATCGTGAAGTCAGCCGCTTTTGGCGACTAGATTGGGCGATGATTTCCCTGAGGACCTGATGGAGAGACGGGCGAGGGTCCAACTTGAGTCGAAAGTCCAGAGTCGAGGGTCGACGGTCGATCGTGTGGATGTTTAGCGACCGAGCGTTTGTTATTGGCTGACTTGGGTGGCGGCTTTCGACGTTCGGCTTTCGTCCTTCGACTCTTGTCGGGGTCTCCCAAACAGGCGCCAGAGGCGGGTCATCTGTTCGCCGCGGTGGAAGGCGATGAGGTCCGGGGAGACGGGGCGGGGGGCGCGTTTAGCCAGGGAGGTCCAGTAGCCAAGCTGGAAGAGCAGGCCGCCGATCAGGTAGGGCTTCTGCCGCATCTGGAAGAGGCCGCGCAGGAAGGCCCAGAGCGGGTGAGCTCCCACGTAGTAGGCCTTCTGCCCGTAGCGATAGCGAACCAGCCAGGCCTGGCCGTGGCCAGTCCCGAGCTTGCGATGGTGGAAACACACCTTCTGGGGGAAGGTGCGCGTCTTCCAACCATTCATCCGAGCAGTGGTGACGGCGATCCAGTCCACTGCGCCCCCCTCGATGGGGATGTATCCACCGATCGCCTCAAAGCAGGCGCGCCGGAACAGCTGGACGGCGCCAGAGACATGCTCAAGCTGCGCAAACTTGTGCGCGTAGGTATGCTCGGTGATTTGGTCGCCTTCAACAAAGGGGGTACCGGCGACTCCAAGCTCTGGATCCGCAGCGAACCGCTCCATGAGAAACTGGAGGTACTCGGGCGGGAAGGTGATGTCCGCATCGAGATTTCCGACTATGTCGTATGGGATCTCAGCGAGCCGCGCAAAGCCAGCATTGAAGGCGTGCGCCTTGGCCGCGAAGTGACGTTCGCGGCGCTCGGGCATCCGCAGCAGCTCAATCCAGGGATGCTTTTCCGCATAGCGTTGGACGATCTCGTCCGTGCCATCCGTGGAACCATCGCTGACAATGATCCAGCGGAGGGGAAGAACGGTTTGCGCGAGAACTGAGAGGATCGTCGCCTCCAGGAGGTCGGCTTCATTGCGCGCCGGCGTAATGAGCGCGAGCGCGGGGAGACGGGCCGGAGTTGCAGGCGCCTCCAGCAAGGTAGTGGCAGGTGCGGCTTGGATCACAGGGCTGCAACAGCGGATGGCGAGCTACCAATCGGAGTGGCGCGGCGCTCAGTAACCAGCGACAGGTGGGCGAGCGCCTTGAACATTGTCCCCTGACCCCAGTGGAAGTAAGGAGTCTTCGCGATGGTGAAAGGGTACTGCCGGTAATAGAAATACCCGCTCGGATCCTGCATGGTATCGATGGTCCAACGCGCGGTACGCTCGGCCAGTCCGAGTGCTTCGCGGTCTTCATCGGCAAACAGACAGAAGGTATCGATCGCCTGCCCGGCACACTGGATGTCCACGGGGTAGGTGCGATCGTGGTAGTAACGCGGCCTCCCCGAAGCCTCGAAGAAGGTGCGTTTGAAGTACTCGTACCCTCGTGACAGCTGCGGACGGAAGGAGTCGTCGCCGGTGCTGTCGATATACCGCTTGATGCTGTCCAGATTGTACCCGGTGTGAAAATTGTCGATCCAGTGGTACTTCTGCTCCTCGCCGTACCACCACGCTCCATCGGGAAGCTGACGCGAGCAGCTGTAGAGAACGCCCTCGCGGGCTGCGGCGCGGTACTCGTCCTTTGGACTGTGCTTCCAGGTACGAGCGAGCAACGCGGCGCCGAGGAGATTCGAGTTATGCACCGAACTCTGGGAGACGCCGGTGTAGCTGAGGCAGCTCCCTTCCGAGGTGACCTCGCGCGGGAGCTGAAGGATCCACTGGCAGATGCTCTCCGCAATGGTGAGGAAGCGGTGCTCGCCAGTCACCTCGTAAGCCTCGAGAAAGGCCTGACCAATGAGACCTGACCACACGATGGTGGGGGTGTGTGCGAGCATGCGGCCCGAACGCGTGGTAAAATCGAAATGATTTCCCCAGCAGTGACCGGCGTGTCCGGCTTCGCGGGCGTGATCCAGCCAATCGAGACATTCCACCGCCTTTGCAAGAGACTCCGGATCGCCGAACGCACGGTGGAGGAGCAGGTAGCCCCAGGCCATGAAGCCGCGGCCTTTTGTCGAGTCCAGGGGCACCACGCCGACAAAGGGACGGACATTGATCGGGCTCTTCCAGATGAACTGCTGGAGCAGGCGTTCGGCGAAGATATTCCCGAAGGTTAAAGGGCGGAGGAAGGAGGTGAGCCCGTCTCCCGGATCGTAGCCCTGGTAATTACGCGCCTCGGCCCAGCGCTGTACGGCGTCGCGGCTTTCTTTAATCGTTACACCCATCTTGCTATAAGACTAACCGAGAGCTGCATTCGTTCCTGTCAGGAGAATAGGTCCTGGAACGGCGGTACGACAGCCGTTCTGGATGGGAGCAAGGACCAATTCCTCGGTGTTGGCTCGCGCCCAGTGTGGTGGAGCGAGCACGGTCAGCGCGGCGGAGCGAGTCATTCTTTACTCGCGAGGATGCGGTCTGATGAAGCGTCCGTTTGCAACCGATCGCCGGAAACATTGGGACCAGCCTCTGGTGTGTCTTCAGAGGGCGTGTCACAAAGCAAGTCGTTTACCACCTTTAGATACTCGTGCTGCTTCTTATCCCATCCATGCTGCTGAGCATATTGGAGGGCATTCGCTCGAAGAGTGTCGCGGTACTCACGGTCGCGGGCGACACGGAGGATACATGAGGCAAGGTCGTCCACGTTCTCCGGTTCAAAGAAACAGATCACCGAATCGTCGAAGTAGTAGCTATCGATCTTCGTTCTCGAGGCGATCACGGGGGTCCCTTGTGACATGAACTCCATGATCTTTGTGCTGTAGGCTTCATTCCCGAACGAGTTAGCCCGTTTGGGCACAACCCCGACGTCGGCATTCGCCATGAGCGCCGCGACTTCATCGAGCGCAACGACCGGACGGAAGAGCACTTTCTCCCTGAGACCCAGCTCATCGATGAGATTGATCAGATCGGGTTTGGCAGAACCGACTCCATGGATGTGAAACTCGGCGTAGGGGAGTTCCGCCTGGACGCGGACGAACGCGCGGATGGCGATATCCAGCCCCTGATGCCAGGAGAGCGATCCAGGGAACACCATGAGAAACTTGCCTTCGCGCTCGCTACGAGGGCGCGGATGGAACACGGCCGGATCTACGTGATTAACCAACACGGACGTCTTCTCTCGAGGGACGGAACGCGAGACGAGTTTCTCGTGCCACAGGTGGTTCGACACAATGACATGATCCGCAAAGCGCATGGATATCCTCTCGATCCAGGTCAAGGCGCGCACGATTAGCGAAACCCCTGCCGACTTAAACTTGCTCCCGTACAGTTCCGGAACGACATCGTGAATATCGAGGATGATCTTTGCGCCTCTTTGTTTGGTCGCCCAAGCGGCGAAGACCATGAAGTCCGGGGGATTGTGGACATGCACGAGATCGTACGCGCGGAGCCTCTGCTCCCGCTTAAGAAGACGGGCACACGAAACAAGAAAGCGGCATTGCCGGGTCAGATGATCCAAGGCGCCGCGCTCATCCTTCTGCCGTTCCTGAAGGCGGTGCACGACAACCCCTTCAAGCGTTTCCCGCTCCGGCTGCCCGCGCTCGCGTCGGAGCGAATAGGCATCCACCTCATAGCCTTCTTTGACGAGCGTCTCCGCGTAGCGACGGACCCGATTGTCGGTCTCGTAATAACTGTACGAGATCATGCAGACCCGCCCCCGGGACACAGGCTGTGAGGCGACACAGCTCTTCATATAGAAGTCCGCAACCTCATGGGGAAGTGCGGGCCAGTACGCCTCGGCGTGAGTAGAGCGGACGTAGCGGAGAAAGTCGGCGTAGAGCGCGACTGGAAACTCGTCGCGCTGTGCGTGGCCCTTGCCGAATGACATGTAATCGGGGTGGGTGTCGAGTAAGGCCATCCCGCCCTGCTCGGCGATCCAACCGAGCTTCTGACACCACAAGTCGATGGTAGTTTCTTTGAGAACAATGAAGAGATTGAAGTCCTGGACGAGGGTGTACGGCAGCTCCACGTACCCACGGCGCCGTTCAGTGGCCCGAGATGCAAGGACTCCCGGCACCTGCTCCGTGGCCGACTGATCGGCTCTGGGAGAGTGGTCGCGCCGACGAGGGGCTTCGACCCAGAACGGGAAGATCGTCTCCATCCCATCTGGCTGAGGCTCGAATGGGTCAGTGTCAAAGGTCGAAGCGTCATAGCTGAGTTTGAGATCATGCAGCCACTCCAGGTTATGGAGCATAAATCCAGACCTGAAGCCTTTGGCGTTCCAGTCCTCGAGGTACTGGTTGATCTTCGCCGCCGTCCTGCGGAACCGCCTTCTTGATCGGTACAGGCTGCCGTCATGGTGAAGGTCGTGCACTCCGACTTCGAAGCCGTTGCCGGTAAGCCACTCCCGAAGTTCTCGCGGAACGTCGTACTCACCTTCAGGGATGAAGTTGAAGGACGAACGGAAGCCCAACTCCATCTCAAGCTCCGCAAGCTGACGCACGCGCTCCAAGCCGCGCTGTCCTTCCACATCGTGCGTCAGGACAAGCGCAAACTGCTTCCCCTGAGGCCACCCGGACCAATTGGCGGGCTTGGTTCCCGCGGCTGCATTGATGGGCCACAGGTGACGGGAACGCCGTAGTACCCGGGACGCATGCAGCCGCCGAAGCGCGATCTGTGCGGCCCGTGGGAGGAACGGCTTGGCAAAATAGTAGAGACGACGAGCAAGCACGATGACGTATTCGAAAAAGCCTATCTCCCGCTAACCAATCATGGCTCCGAAGCGCCCTATAAATCAGCGACCTCGTCTAAAGCTCGCTCTTCATCCACTTCGGCGAATAGGAGCGTCCTTTGTTGAAGATGCCTGCGACATTCGCCCGCGCAGCTTTTAGCTCCGCCAGCGATCGCTTGAGAGTGTCCGCGTTGTTTTCTTCGGCCTCCACGACGAAGAGGACTTTATCCATGAAACCCGCGATCGCGAGGGTAGCGCTGCTTTCACTCACCGGAGGCATGTCGAAGATGATGTAGTCGAAGTCGCTCGCTTTAAGGTGAGGAATAAGGTCGTAAAAACGTTTGGGCACCAGCTGCATCGGGCCTGCGCTGGTGTCGTTCACCGTGGCGAGATACAGGTTGTCAGCAGTCGCTGCCATCTCGTGAGCTGGCTGGAGCGCATCCACGAGCGAGCAGGCGGCCTCTCCGTGGAAGAATGGCTGTACGGCGGTCCGCTCAACGTTCATGTCCACCAAAAGTACCTTGCCGTCTCCGGTCTCGGAAAGAGCAGCGGCAAGCCCACCCGCAATGGTGGAGACACCGGCACCTTCCGCAAGGCCCGTGACCGCCACCAACTTGGGTTTCCGGGTCAGGCGGCTCAGCTCGAAATAGAGAACCAAACGATCCCGGACCGCTTCCGCAAAGGGGCGAATGAAGTGATCCGTCTCCCACGGCGATTTAACCCCAAGGGTACCGTTGCCTCTGGTGACGGTCAGTGCGCCGGACTGTTTGCCTGATCCCAGCTGCTTTCGTGCGCCGTTCTTCCCGCCCCGCAAGTAGGGGATGGTAAGCATCAACGGCAAACCGAGCCGGGTCTCCAGCTCCAAGGGTCTCTTGATCGTCCGGTTCAAGCCCAACTCGAGAAGGAAGGCCAGGGCTAAGCCGACCCCAAGGCCTCCACCGGCGAGAGCAACGACCGCCTTCTTACGATCGCCGGCCACGCGCAAGGCTGGCGACGGCTGCTGAACCGAGCCCATGTTGGGGATGTTTTTTGAATCGAGGCTTTCATCGACCTGGCTCTTCTTAAGGCGCTCGGCCAAAAGGCGATAGTTGGTTTCGTTTACGTCTTTATTCCGAAGCAGTTCGGCGATGCGCGGTTCAATCTCAACAAACTCTTCGGCGCGTGCCTGAATCTCCTTCAAGCGGTCCTTGAGGGTGTTCACCTTGGCTTCGATCGCCTGCAATCGAATCCGTTCAGTCACGACATCGAGCTCACCACCACGGGAAAGGCCGGCCGTCGGCGCAATCGCGGCGAGGTCTGGGAAGCGCTTTTCCAGCGCACGCATAGTATTCGCAACCGTCTCGAGCTGTTGCTGATTTTGTCTCACTGAACTCGCTCCCGGAAGGAAGCGGGTCAAGAGATCAGACTCAGTCTGCCGCAGCTTGGTCAGACGAGCGGCAAGGCTCTGGTACTCTTGTACATCGCCAGGGGCAGCCTGCGGACGAGCGTCGGGAGCCGGCACACCCGTGCCAGGAGCATTCGCGCCTGCCGACGCGGAGCCGATCGAACGTTCCAGCGCCTCCAGCCTGGCGCTCTGCTCTGCCTGTTCCGTCTCAGCATCGTACAATTCGAGCTGACTTCTGGCCAGGGCGTTGCTCAGTGCTGAGACGCTATCCGGCAGCGAGACGATCCTCGCATTCTTCTTCTCGTCTTTGAGAGTAGCCTCGGCCTTAATCAGATCGCTTTTGGCGTTGTCCCGTTCGTTCGTCACGAATGCGTAAGCGTCTCCTGGCCGGTGAAGCGCAAGATGCTTTTCCTTGTAGCGCCGGACCAGTTGCTCAAGGACCTCTTTCGCAAGTTCAGGATTTCCGTGCTTGAAGGATACGACGATTACGTTCGTTCCTTTCACTGCGGAGACCTTAAGGCCGCCCATAACCTGCATCGCGGCAGCCGTAGCACTCGCGGTACCCGGGGGACCTGGAAGGATTTTTTCGGGACCAACCGCTTGAGCCGTTTCCAACGCGAGGTCCCAACTGGTGAGAATCTCCAGTTCGGAACCAATAACTTCACTCGAGCGGCTGGCCTCGCTGGTCTTCTCGACCTGATCGATGGCAGTTCGCTCGAGCACGTACTTCACAAGGAGCTTGGCCTCGGACTGGTACATCGGCGGATCCAGAAGATAAAGCGCAGCAGCGCCACCCAATCCAGCGAGAGCGAGAATGATGATCTTCCACTTGTGCTTGAACAGAACGAACAGAATATCGTTCAACCCCAAACCAGACTGCACCTCCGTTTCTTGTGTGTTCATGCTGTTCACCTGCTTTGCACCTTCAATCAAGGTGCCGATAAAGCAACCTACCGAAAAAGCGGTTAGCGCTCAGGGGTAAGCGAGAGAAGACCTGATGATGAAAACCCCAGCGTTCCTCTGGATCGGACACCCAGGTGTCAGCCTGCAGATCAAACTTGAAGTAGGAGATGATCTTCTCTTCGGCCCCCCAACCTAACTTATATCGCCGAAGCCCATCCGCCGAGAGGGCTGTTCTTCCGAAATCGAGAGCCGTCACTGTTTCGCCTACAAGGTGCTCAATGGCAGTCCACATCGCTAAATTACTGGCGCGAAGACCCTGATGCTTCTGATCGGAGGCGCCAAATTTGTAAACGGCCTTATCGCCAGCAAGTAAGAACAAGGCACCTGCGATGACCTTGGATCCGACAGATGCGAGGCTGACAAAACCAGATCCCTTGGCAATCAGCTCCTCGAAGATGGCATGGAAGAACGAGAACGGCTGAGGAGGAAGCCCATGGCGGCGGCGGGTGAGAGTGTGGAGCTTGAAGAACTCCTTAACTGCCTCAAACGTGTCAGTAATCTCAACCGTTACACCGCTCTCCCGCGCCTTTCGGACCGCCCGCCGGCTGGCGCTGCTGCATCTGGAGAAGAGTCGAGCTGCTCCGGTCGTGAGATCGAGCTCGTGACCTAGGAAGTTTCGTGAGGGTGATACACCCGTTAGCGCACCCTTTGGTGCGCCTCTTAACTCGAAGTATCGCCAGCGTCTTTGAACGGCTAAGTTGCGGACTGCCCCAAGGAGAAGGTCCGAAGGGTTCTCCTGATCAGAGAGAACAACGCAATGATCACTGAACGGTAATGCGATCCCCCTTCTCCCAGTGAGAGCACTACTTACCTCCATTAAAGGAAGAAGGCCCTCGGTTACTCCTGCGTGCCCGAGCTGAAGATAAAAGGGAGTATGCCCGTAGGTCTGGCTAAGGACCCTGGCCCAGGCTGCACTATGGAAAACAGAGAACGCAGGACGAGCTGCAGCCAGGTGGTCCCAGGACGTGCCGGATAGCGGATCAACCTGGAGGCACTCGTGCAATCGTCAGTGGGTCACGGCCTGCAGAGGATCACCCAGTTCACTTCTTCTGAAGCTGGACGCGATCACGCGGCGACTGCGCAGGCGACTACGTCGCGAATTGATTCGATCGTTAAACTCAGTTGATCGGGCGTCAGCTCCGGGTACATGGGCAACGAGACAAGCTCCTCAGCGAACCGCTCAGCGACAGGGAATGAGCCAGCACTTAAACCCAAGTGCCGATACGCTTCCTGAAGGTGAACCGGAATGGGGTAGTGAATTCCCAAACCAATTCCACGCTCTTCAAGACGAGACATGAATTCTGCGCGATTCTGAACGCGGATCGCGTAAATATGGTAAACGTGCCGAGCAAACGGTGCAGCAAACGGTAGACGCACTTCCTCAAGATCGCGCAGGGCATGCTGATAGAAGTTAGCGTGTGCGCGTCGGAGTTCGGTAGACTTCTCCAGGCGCTTGAGTTTTGTACTTAGCACTGCGGCCTGGATGCCATCCATGCGGGAATTCCAGCCAATCATCGTATGATGATATTTCTTCGACTGCCCGTGATCTCGAAGCGTGCGGATCTTCTCTTGCAGCGCCCCTTCCCTGGTGACAACCGCCCCAGCCTCGCCAAACGCCCCAAGGTTCTTGCCAGGGTAGAAGCTAAATGACCCGGCGTCGCCCATCGATCCAGCGCGCTTACCCTTGTACTCGGCTCCATGTGCCTGAGCTGCATCCTCAATGACGTAAAGCCCGTGCTTCCGCGCAATCTCCAGAATGGGATCCATGTCTGCCATCTGTCCAAAAAGGTGAACAGGAATAATGGCCTTCGTCCGGGAGGTGATTGCCCGCTCCAAACCCGACGGATCCATGGTGCATGTCCGCTCGTCAACATCGACGAACACCGGAGTTGCGCCCGAGTGCGTAATGGCTTCTGCCGTTGCCATGAAGGTGCTCGGAACCGTAATTACCTCATCACCGGCGCCTATCCCTAAAGCGAGTAGAGGGAGCCAGATGGCTTCCGTACCGTTGCCAACTCCGATGGCGTGTGGACATTGGCAGTAAGCAGCGAACTCTTTCTCGAAGGCCGCGACGAAGGGCCCGCCTGCAAATGCTCCGCTTTCGATCACCGCCTGAATTGCAGTGTTAATCTCGGGAAGCATCGGTGCGTGATGCGCCTTAAGATCCAGAAATGGGACGATGGTCTTAGTCATTGCCTGTTTTCTTCAAGAGGGGTCTCGCCGGATTTCCGGCAACCGTTACATTGTCGGGGACATCACGGGTGACAACACTTCCCGCCCCAACCACGGCATTCTCACCGACTGTAATCCCGCCGAGAAGGGTTGCTCCGGAGCCGATGGAAGCACCTTTTTTCACGAGGGTCCGCTGGCAGATCCAGTCGGCTTCATCCTGGAGCGCTCCATTTGCATTTGTGGCCCTCGGATGCCGATCATTAACAAAGGTGACTCCATGACCGACGAAAACTTCGGACTCGATGGTCACTCCTTCGCAAATGAAGGTGTGACTGGAAATCTTACAACGCTCGCCCACCTTCGATCCTTTCTGGATCTCCACAAAGGTTCCGATCTTCGTACCTTCGCCAATCTCACAACCGTAGAGATTCACGAAGCCGAAGATTCGCACATCGGCTCCCAGTTTCACATCTGAACCCAGCCGACAGTAGTCGTGCTCCGTCGGCGTCATACCGCCGCCGCTGCCAAAGATGCTGTAGCCTGTGGAGCACCAACCTCATGGGCCTCCAGTGGCGCTCCAGATTTTGAGAACGTGATGGGAGCTCCGTTAGACTTCAATGAGGCCGATGCTGCTTCCAAGATCTTCACCATTTCCAATCCTGCAGCACCACCGGTCAAGGGCTGCGCACCAGTCCTGATACACTCGAGGAAGTGATCGCACTCCGCCTTGAGCGGCTCCTCCTGCTTGATGTGGGGTATGTAGCTATCCCCGTAGTGATAGGAGTATTGGAACTCGGCGAACGTATCGTAGTGAGGAGGCCGCTCGACTCGAACGTCATACACCCGAATCTTTTCGTGTGATTGAAGGTCGTCATACACGATCATCCTCCGTGTCCCTACAATGGTCATTTCCCGCACCTTTCGCGGCTCCAGCCAGCTGCTTTGAATCGTCGCGAACCGATTGTTCCGGAACGTCATGGACATATTCGTGACATCCTCAATCTGAGGAGTGACATGAGCGTTTCCCTGACAATTCACCACGGAAGGAAATTCGCCTAGAATATGAAGAATGATCGAGATGTCGTGGGGGGCGAGATCCCAAGCGACATTAATGTCTTTCTGGAAAAGACCGAGATTCAAGCGTCGCGCATTGATGTAACGAATGTCGCCGATGTCCCCTGCCCGGATGATCTCGGCGATCTTCTGAACGGGCGACGAGTAGAGAAAGGTATGACCCACCATCAGGATCAGTCTTTTCCTGTCTGCGATCTCAATGAGTTCTTCGCATTGCGCTGAGTTCGAAGCCATCGGCTTCTCGATGAAGGTATGCTTCCCTGCAAGCAATGCAGCCTTGGCCAACGGAAAGTGGTGTTTGACCGGAGTGGCTACGACGACCGCCTCCAATCCCGAGCACTCGAGAAATCTATCGTAATCGGTAATCCCTTCAACGTCCGGATAGAGGGCAGTAAGATGCTTGAGGCGCGCTTCGCTCGCGTCGCACATTGCTCGGACGGTGCAGCCAGGGAGCCGCTTGAAGTTCCGAATTAGATTTGGGCCCCAGTACCCACAGCCTACGACACCTACAGAGATTGGTTGCCTCATGATTACCTTACTTCTTCACCAGTGCTTTCACAGATTGATCCAGGCTTACTTGCACGGAGTGCCAAACCTCGGCCTCAAATTCGCCTCGAGTGCCTGCATCCCCACAGCCGTGCCAGTCTTGAGAAGGATTTCTAAGTCCAGGCAAGCGGACATGTGATCCGCATAGTATACGTCCATGGCAATCATCTCCGTGAAGGTCGTTCGGTTCTTCCCATTCACCTGCCAGAAACCAGTCAACCCCGGAGGGGCTTTCACCCGCTCGCGGTGCCATGCATCGTAGTGCTCGAACTCCTTTGGCGTGCAAGGGCGTGGACCGACTAGACTCATTTCACCCCGCAAAACATTGAGCAGCTGTGGCAGCTCATCGAGCCCAAGCGCTCGCAGCAGCCGGCCGCCTGCGATGAGGCGTGGATCGCCCACCGCATCCAGCTTCGCCATTGGAGAGTTCGCTTTGATCAAGTTCTCAAAGTGCTGCTCGTGAGAGCGGGTCTCCACATTGACCTTCATGCTTCTGAACTTCAAAATCATGAACCTACGACCCTGGTAGCCTACACGCTCCTGTTTGTAGAAGGTGGGTCCTGGAGACACGAGCTTGATCCAGAGGGTGATCAGGATCATCACCCCCAGCCACGCCGGTAATGTAAGTACCACTAGCGAGAGGTCGATAGTTCGCTTCCACCGAGGAACATCGGTCAGAACTGAATGCAGCCCGAAAACAGACGCTGGGGCTTGTTCGATCCGCTTCGTTGCCTGTCGACCACCCACTAACAAATACTTTGACGCGGAACGTCGACTCGTTTCCGAGCCGGAAAGTACACGCTGAACGCGCTCGAGAAGACTCTCCTCCCGTCGTTCAGAGTTCGCCCTGGTCAAGCCTCTGCTCAATGACGGCCCCTTCCACTCGACTCCCTCACCGAACGGGGAGGTCGCAAGCAACGGCTGCGTATTCCTCATGCTACTCCTTTCTTTGCCACTTTATTCATTCCCAAAAACAGTTCGCGCAGGCCTATGAGAGGGTCTTCGCTAAATAATGAGCTGGCGGCATCTCTTCGCCGCACCCAAGCGTTCTTGAAGCCACTAAATTCATCCAGCGTGAGGAAGCTTGAGGCGCATTTCGAAGACGATTCGAAACGACCTACGATTTCGCCGGCAACTCCGCGCAGGAATGCTGCCGCACTTGGTCGTTCATCTCCCCGAAAGATGAAACCATCTACGTCCAATTGCTGTGATATGTGCATTCCGGCCTCCTATTCATCGCATCGCAGGTTCCGTGCCTATCGTTCCAGAAAATGGGCGCGGACTCCACTTGGGGCTGGTATTAGACCACGAACTTGGAATAGGTCAACAAGTTTGCCTCTCCTCTCGTGAACCTAGGGATCGCTCTGCCAGAGGCGCTTAAGCGAAGACCAGGCAGGCCTTAAGGTCCCAAGGCCGCGTACCGGTAGGCTAACGGCTATTCTACTGGTTGAAAAACAACGCCGCCGCCCTCGCTGGTCCCCAGGAAAAACCCTCCGCCGACACCTTCGGAGAACAGAAACGCACCTCTTAACCGCCGGGGCCCGCTAAGAGGAAGGTCGACAAAGCTACCGGTTATCTTGCCATCCGCTCGGACGGAAAGCTTCATCTGTTCATCTCCGGGTACGGTGCGAAGCGCCCCTGACTTTGTGAACTCGACGTCCCTCCGGATCGGCTCCACAAGGTTTCCACCAAATACTACCACTTCCTGGCCGCTGCTCGTGGATTGGACTTGGCTGGCTAGTGGTAGCGCTACCCTGCCGGAGACTAGCTCGCCCGTCACTGATAACGTGAGGCGGAATCCTGCTGGATAGAACCCAGCGGCAGCGGTCATCGCTGGTTTGCGCCATTCGGCGGCACCGCTCAAGGTTGCCGGAACTCCCCCGGAGGTTGGGAACTGCACGGTGCCAGCGAATGCGCCTTCCCCATTGTACAGTGGAATGTAGAGCGGGAGTTTGTCGGCTTCCAGGATTCTCCCGCCACGTGAGAAAGGCGTACCGTCGGCTAGAACGCCGGTAAAGCGCGCACTCCCATTTGCAGCCACGACCATCTTACCGAAGCCAGTTCCCTGGGGGGTTGTCTCGCCACTACCGAGATCTTCTGCTGGGAGGAGTACGGTCCAACGCCCGGTATTCCGGTTCGGTCGTCCACCGGACTTTACTGCCCGCGCCGCGAGGAATCGGTACTCCGCAGCCCCGTCAGAGATTGTTCCTCCGAGGCCGTGGGCGGAATCGTCACTAGCACGGAGTACCACTGAAAGTGGGAGCTTACCCTTCCTCGGGATGATCTTGGTCACTGATCCTTGTGCATCCAATCGACCCTTCACCGGATGGGATACGCCATCAAACGTCACTCTTCCGGAGAAAGATCCATCGACAGCCGTGGTGACGGTAATTGCCCCTGCATGCGCTGCGGTCGGACTGCCGGAAGTGAGCAGAGTGGAGTAGGTGTACGCCGTCTTGTTCGCTGGTTTCGTGGGATTTACGATCTCAACCGAGATTGGTGTTGAGGATGCTTGTACTCCGTCAAGATTGGTAGCCTTCGCGAAGATCTCGAAGAATCCTGGGGATTTCGGGTTCCAGACCGCCGAATAGGGAGCGCTAGCATCTTCTCCGATCTTCACGCCAGCGGCGTAGAACTCAACCTTCGCAATGCCAGCGTTGGAGTCCGAGGCCTCAGAATTGATGGTGATAGGCGCCCGTTTCGCAAATTTGCTACCGGTCGCAGGTGCGGTGATACTCGCGACGGGGGTTCCATTCGCAATCGCCGAGGATACTTCGTTTGATGCGAGACTCTCCTGGCCAGCACTGTTGTAGGCTGTAACTACAAAGAAGTAGGTGGCACCACCTTCGAGGTCGGGAATCGTGGCCTCAGTCACGTTTCCCACATTCACCGACTGGGCATAGCTCCCGCTGGAACTACCGTAGTGAAGCTTATAACCAACGACATCTGATTCCAGGTTGGCGTCCCAGAGCAGAGTAGCCTGGCCTCCATACAGAGCGGACCCCGCTCCCGCCGCAAGGAGCATGAGCACCCTTAGGACACGCATGCACCCCATCGAGGCAGTATGACTTCTATAAAACATTATGGTTTTTATAGCATCCGGCGTGCCGCTTTATCGCGCGGCGGCTACCTACAAGGGGCGGGCTGGATCCCCGCGCGTGCAGTCGCGCTTCCACCTAACCGTCTGGGTAGTGTTCCTCCCGCTGATCCCTCCCCTGCGGTGAATACCTTAGGCCAGCCTTGACACTATCTGACCTGGTGGAGGATCAATCCCCCTCCATAAGGCAGCTTCTCAACCTTCGAGACGTGACCCTCCGCTATAAAATCACGCCGATCGACTCAATCCGGTACCAGCTCACCGTCGTCCAAGGTTCCCCGGAATACCTGAGGCAGCGGTCGTCCTACTACCTTGGGCGCGGGCTATGGCTGGCGCTTTGGGCATACGCGCTGGTGATTAGCGTTGTCTTCGTAAAATCCCTGCCTGCGGCATTGGTCCTGGCTGGCCTACTGGTTTTTCAGCTTCGGCAGTTTTTGCCTTTCGACTCTCACCTCCAGCGACTCTTCCTCGAACGCTACGGTTCGGCCGTCGTGAAACAGCTCGAGCTAAAGGTTGATAGTGGAGGCATGACCGAGTCGGAGGGAGACGTCATCTTCTTTGCGCCTTGGTCGAGCGTGCAAAGGGTGGCGATCAAAGACGACTTGCTCCTGATCAGGATTAAGTCGGGTCAACACATTGTGATCTCCCGACACTCGCTAGAGCCGCACAACATCAGTCTTGAGTCTGTGCTGGAGGATATTTCGTCCCGCCTTCAGCTTTCACAGGGCATGGGAGAGGCGGCCTTCAAGTAACCTGAAATCACTTGGTGCAGCGCTTCCGCAGAGCCTGCTGACTAGGCCCCGTGATTTTTTGCTCCAGCGGCGCGCGTCCTAGTACTCACATGCGATCCTCCAGTAACAACAGGTCACATCATGTACACTGAAGGACTTGACAAACCTTGAGTGGCAGAGAAAGTGCTAATCAACCCTCTATGTCTCCGCTTTTCATTCTTGCTGGAGTTTTCTTCGCTCTCGGGCTCATTCCTCTGACGAATGGGCTACTAAACGCGCCCGAGGCTTTTGAGGACGAAACGGGTTTTAATCTTACGTGGAAAAACAATCGTCCCGACATCCAGGACGTAAGTTGCGTGTGGACGAGTCTTTCCACAGTGTCAGGGATGGACCACTACGAGGATGGTTCGAGCCGCTTCCACGCTGCGTAACAGCCTGAGGTTGGCAGTTCCTCTTGGGATTGGAAGGATGCCGTATCCGGTCGACCCTACAACTCCGGTGCCGAGTCAGTAGCTTACGGGAGTTTTTAGCCTTTCGCCCGAGGATGGCAACGAATAGGGGAGTTGGTGTCTAGGGAGGTTCCGCCTACGAGGTAGTCGGTCTTGGCATGGCTTCGATCGCAGTACTGTCAGATATTACCGTGAACCTCATCCTTTCAAGTCGGAACCCGTGGATGCGATAATGGTTGCGGGCGACGTCCTGCGTGGCGAGCACATCTTCTGGAAACAGCTCGTCGCAGCTTGGGTGGGCTGCCACGTCGGCGGTGGGCAGTGCCGTCGGTTCCGCGCTCGACGGAATCTCGAGAACCGATGCCTCGGCTTATCTCATCGAAGGCGGTCTGGTAGCTGAGGCAGATCCAAAAGCTGACAACTCCTATGTGGAGTTTCTTGCGCGTTTATCAAGCGTCGCGACGTCTTCAAGCTGGTCAGCTGTTTGGGTCCGAATGACGCAAACTCTCGGCCCAGTCGGAGTCGGCCGCTGCCCTTGGATGCAAGAGCAAACCCGCTTTTGCTGCCGTAATCAAACTCGCCGAGACAACGACGTCGCCTTGAGGCCGTTCATGAGCATTCTTGCGGCCGCTACAAATGCTTGGTCGTCGCTGCATACTTGTGGTCGGGCGACTGGAGGATCCTTTGTAAGTGGCGGATGGGGAGGGATTCGAACCCTCGGTACCCTTTTGGAGTACACACGCTTTCCAGGCGAGCCCGTTCGACCACTCCGGCACCCATCCGATTCAGAGACAACTAGACTTCACACACGCCAGTGGTTGACGCGCAAGAGGGGGCAACTGTGCAGCAATTCCCAGCGGCATCAAGTATGATGTTGAGGAGTGGTTACAACTGAGGTTCTTTCGCCGGTACGAACCCTTCGGTAAGGTGGCTTCCGCTCGATGATCAGGATCCCTCCTTAAGGAAAATGAGGTGCAGGCAGTCACGATCTCGGTCGAGGCACAGCCTACCTTGCACGACCTTGCGGAGGATCACTGAATTTGGAGCAGTTCTCAAACGTCAGATGCGGTTTCTCTGAAGAACGTCCGGAAACTGTGACAGAATGACACACTTGGTTCTGTCGGTTCGATGGACTGATGCGCCACATTGACCAAACGGCGAGTCACAATTACGAGGCTTTCCATCGAAACTACGGTCTCTCCCATTCCCGCAACGGGACGTCCGGTCGGAAGGATGAATGATTGCTCGGAGACGACGAAGAATCCCGCAATTCTCGCGCATAGCTTCGCAGATTTGGCGCGCGTGCTCGTGAATAGCGTGCAGCGCTGCAAGGGGGCCGCATAGTGCTAGAGAGGTTTATCCGAGGTTCGACCCGGTTCCCGAGAGTCGCACTAGAGACCACGGGAGAAGATGACCAGCAGAGCCGCCGCTCTCAGGTCGGAGGATAGAAGCCGCCCGCAGAGTGCGACATAGTGTGACATTATGGCGCAGTTACCTAGGCCAATCTGTCCCGGATTCTGCTCAAAGCACGGTGCGCTTCGTTGGCGCAAATGATCTAGTCCTCTCCACGCGAGGGGCTTATGGCTGGAAACCCGTACCGGGCTCGTAGTTTGCTAGAGGCTGAGCCGAGAAGACGCAGCGCGGCTCTCATCAACAACCTCAGAAAGGATTTACGATTTTATGGCGAAGATTTTAGGAATCGACCTCGGTACCACCAATTCATGTATGTCAGTCATGGAGGGAGGGGAGCCAGTGGTGCTCGAGAATAGCGAAGGCGCGCGTACCACTCCTTCAGTGGTCGCATTTACGAAGAGTGGCGAGCGCATCGTCGGCCAGGCCGCGAAACGCCAGGCGGTGACCAACCCGCAGAATACCGTTTTCTCGGTAAAGCGCTTCATGGGTCGCAAGTTCGACGAAGTGCAAGGTGAAGCGCACCTTGTTCCTTACAAGCTGGTCAAGGCCGCGAATGGCGATGCTCACATTCAGGTGAACGTCGGCGCGGAGACAAAGACTTATTCACCACCAGAGATCGCGGCGATGATCCTGGGCAAGCTCAAGGCGGACGCTGAAGCAAAGCTGGGTGAGACGATTACTCAAGCCGTCATCACGGTGCCCGCGTACTTCAATGACTCGCAGCGTAATGCGACTAAGGATGCTGGCAAGATCGCCGGGCTTGAAGTGCTCCGAATCATCAACGAGCCAACCGCCGCCTCGCTCGCATACGGCCTCGATAAGAAAAAGGACGAGAAGATCGCGGTGTACGATCTCGGCGGCGGCACCTTCGACATCTCCGTCCTGGAGATCGGTGACGGCGTATTCGAAGTGCGCGCCACCAACGGTGATACCCATCTCGGCGGCGATGACTGGGATTACGCGGTCATGGAGTGGATGTTTTCGGAGTTCAAAGCGGAAAGCGGAATCGACCTGACGAAGCAGCCGGATGCGGTGCAACGCATTAAGGAAGAGGCCGAGAAGGCGAAGATCGCCCTTTCGAGCTCACAGAGCTACGACATCAATCTGCCGTTCATCACAGCGGACCAGACAGGCCCGAAGCACATCCAAAAGTCGATTACCCGCGCCAAGATCGAGCAGCTCACCGACAAGCTCTTTGAGCGCACGATGGTGCCGGTTCGTAATTGTCTGAAAGACGCGGGCCTGAAGGAGAGCGAGATCAATGAGCTAGTGCTGGTCGGAGGCATGACCCGCATGCCAAAGGTCATCGACACAGCCCGACAAATCATCGGCAAGGAGCCGCACAAGGGCGTTAATCCAGACGAAGTCGTGGCGATTGGCGCGGCGATTCAAGGTGGCGTACTCCGCGGCGACGTGAAGGACGTGCTCCTGCTTGACGTGACTCCGCTCACTTTGGCAATTGAGACCGCCGGTGGGGTCGCCACTCCAATGATTCCGCGGAATACGACGATCCCGACCCGCAAGTCCCAGATCTTCTCGACATACAGCGACAGTCAGCCGGGCGTGGAGATCGTGGTGCTACAGGGTGAGCGTCCCATGTCGCGCGACAACAAGAAGCTCGGGACTTTCCACCTCGATGGCATTCCGCCCGCACCTCGTGGCGTCCCGCAGATCGAAGTGACCTTCGACATCGACGCCAACGGAATCCTGCACGTATCCGCGAAGGATCTGGGTACGAACAAGGAGCAGAAGATTTCGATCACCGGCTCCTCAGGACTTGATCCGAAGGAAGTGGAGCGCATGCAGAAGGAGGCTGAGCTTCACGCTGAAGAAGATCGCAAGACGAAGGAAGGCGTGGAGATCCGGAACAACGCCGACTCCCTCGCCTACCAGTCCGAGAAGCAGCTCACCGAGCTGGGCGACAAACTCCCCGCGGAGCAGAAGGCCAGCATCGAGGCGAAGATCGCTACGGTGCGCGAAGCGCTCAAAGGTAGCGATGTCGAGGCGATCAAAACCGCCTACACCGACCTGCAGAACACCTTCCAGAGCGCCAGCGAAGAGCTGTACAAGAACGCTGCCGCGAATGCCGGAGCAGCGGGTGGCGCCGCAGGCGGTCCAACAGGCGAGGAGCCTCATGGCGAACCGCAGGAAGGCGGCTCCCGCAAGAACCACGGCGACGTGGTGGATGCGGAGTTTGAGGTCGTCGATGACGACAAGAAAAAGTAGGACGCAACAGCTGTCTAACTAAACACTTTCCCCGGCGACACTCCGGAGAATCCGGGAAGCAACAGCTTTACCGACTTTGCCAGTCCGTTCCGGTCAGCCGCGCAAGCGGCAGGCTTGGGGGCCGGCATCTCACCAACAAACCAAACCAACTAGAAACTACCACTATGGCAGTTAATGTTCGACCCCTCGGCGATCGGGTGCTTGTAAAGCCCCTCGAAGAAGCTGAAACCAAAAAAGGCGGAATCATCATTCCCGACACCGCCAAGGAGAAGCCGCAGGAAGGCGAGATCGTTGCCCTCGGCACCGGCAAGCGCGACGACGACGGCAAGAAGATCGAGTTCACAGTCAAGCAGGGCGACAAAGTCCTGATCAGCAAGTACGGCGGCACTGAGATCAAGATCGAAGGCCAGGGCTACCTGATCATGCGTGAGGACGATATCCTCGGCATTATTGGCTAAGACTCCCGCGGAGCAACGGCTTCGTGTCTTTCTCTGGAAGGCAGAACCGGCTCCACCCAACCCAACCCAATCTACTTAGATAACTAATTAATATGGCAGCAAAACAACTCCAGTTCGACGAAGCCGCGCGGCACGCTCTGCTCCGCGGAATTGAGAAGCTCGCGAAGACAGTGAAGGCAACGCTCGGACCGAGCGGCCGTAACGTCATTCTCGACAAAAAATTCGGCAGCCCGACGATCACCAAGGACGGCGTCACCGTCGCCAAGGAAATCGAGCTCGAGGATCCCTATGAGAACATGGGTGCCCAGCTCGTCCGCGAAGTGGCCAGCAAGACCAGCGACATCGCTGGTGACGGCACCACGACCGCGACCGTCCTCGCCGAGTCCATCTACAAGGAAGGCCTGAAGAACGTCACCGCCGGTGCGAACCCAACCTCGCTCCAGCGTGGAATCAACAAGGCCGTCGAGGCGATCGTGACCGAGCTCGGTCGCATCTCCAAGAAGGTCAAGGACCGCACGGAGATTGCCCAGGTCGCAACCGTTTCCGCTAACTGGGACACCGCGATCGGCAACATCATTGCTGACGCCATGGACAAGGTCGGCAAGGACGGAACGATCACGGTGGAAGAAGCCAAGTCGATCGAAACCACACTCGACGTTGTCGAGGGTATGCAGTTCGACAAGGGCTACATCTCCCCGTACTTCGTAACGAATGCCGAGAGCATGGAAGCCATCCTCGACAATCCTTACCTCCTCATCCACGAGAAGAAGATCTCCTCCCTTAAGGACATCCTTCCCGTGCTCGAGAAGGTCGCGAAGACCGGCCGTCCCCTCCTCATCATCTCCGAGGACGTGGAAGGTGAAGCTCTCGCCACGCTCGTGGTGAACAAGCTCCGCGGCACGCTGCAGATCGCTGCGGTGAAGGCACCAGGCTTCGGCGATCGCCGCAAAGCCATGATGGAAGACATCGCTATCCTCACAGGTGGCCGTTGCATCACGGAAGACCTCGGTATCAAGCTGGAAAACCTCCAGCTCGAAGACCTCGGCCGTGCCAAGCGCGTGACCATCGACAAGGAGAACACGACTGTTGTCGAAGGTTCCGGCAAGCAGAACGACATCCAGGGCCGCGTTTCGCAGATCCGCCGCCAGATTGAAGAGACCACAAGCGACTACGATCGTGAGAAGCTCCAGGAGCGCCTCGCAAAGCTCGCCGGTGGTGTTGCTGTGATCAATGTCGGCGCCGCAACGGAGACCGAAATGAAGGAGAAGAAGGCTCGTGTAGAGGACGCCCTCCATGCGACTCGTGCAGCTGTCGAAGAGGGGATCGTCCCCGGCGGCGGTGTGGCACTTATCCGCGCTCAGAAGGCTCTCGATGGTCTCCAGCTCGAAGGCGACGAGGCGATCGGCTTGGCAATCATCCGCCGCGCAGTCGAAGCACCGCTTCGCCAGCTCGTGGACAACGCAGGCCAGGAAGGCGCACTCATCGTGCAGGAAGTGAAGCGCCGCAAGGGCAACGAAGGCTACAACGTGGCTACCGGCGAGTACATTGACATGATCAAGGCAGGTATCGTGGATCCAACCAAGGTGACACGTAGCGCCTTGCAGAATGCGGCCTCCATCTCCGGCCTCCTCCTCACGACCGAAGCGATCGTGACCGAGATCCCTGAGAAGAAGGCAGCCCCTGCTGGTGACCCACACGGTCACGGCGGCGGCGGCGGCATGGACTACTAAGCCTTGCGCTTAGCTAGTTAGCAAAAGACAGTTCCGAACAGCCGGATCCCGTGAGGGGTCCGGCTGTTTTCGTTTTAAAGGGACGCCTAGCTAGCGGCACAGGAACAGAAACGTTCTCCACCAGCCAAAATGGAGCACTAGCCGGGGATTCTCCCGCCTGCTTAGATGAAGAAGCTTAAGTGCGAGTGAGCGATCGATCTTTCCGGCCGATTGCGCGAGGCCGAGATAACGCTGGCCCACTCCGATGCGCCGGGCCCGCGCATGCTCTGCTCGTCGCTCTGGCTCAAGTCCAGCCAGGATGGGATCGAAGATCCGCGCCTTCTCCTCATAGATACGGTAGGCGTGCTTGATCGTTTTCGAATCAGGCTGACGCTGCTGCAGGGCGAGCGTGCGATCCACATAGTGAAATGGAAAGTGCTCGGAGATGCGCCACCAGAGTTCCGTGTCGAGAATGAGGTGGAGATCGTCGCGGAGCGGGCCGACTTGCTGAAGGACCTTGCGGCGGAAGAACACGGCGGGCTGCAGGAGATCCACGCGTTTTTCCCACCAGATGAGAAAGTCCCGTCGATCTTCAAACCGAGCCCGGCGGATCCCTGCGGGCCGACCATCGAAGTACACCTCTTCGGCATTTCCGAAGATGACATCGCGTCCCGTCTGACTGACTTCCTGGCGCACGACCTCGAACGTGCCAGGCTGATATTGATCATCGGCATTCAACCAGCAGATCACTTCGCCACGGGCCTGGCTAAACCCGCGATTGAGGGCGTCGGACTGACCCTTGTCGGGCTCGCTCCGCCACTTCAGGTGCGGGTGGCGCGCGAGAATCTCCTGCGTTCCGTCAGAGGAGCAATTATCCAGGACGATGTGCTCGAAGTCTTGCACTCCCTGATCGAGCACGGAGCGAATGCAGCCTTCGATGTACTGTGCCTGATTCCACGACGGCGTGATTACGGAGAAAAAGGGCGCGACATCGCTCATGAGATGAAGCGCCGGGCGAGATTACGAAGGCGCAGAGCCAAGCGCGCCACTAGAGGCGGCAGGCGCACGAAGTAGCGGCCCGTCGGCAGGAGGCCGGTGCGAATGCCGCGAGCATCCGCGAGCGCAATGATGTCGGCCACTCCTTGTAGGCTGAACGTGGCGAGTGCCTTTTGCAGAACGTTATCGATGATCGCTTCGCGAGAAGTCTGGAGAAAGACTGTATCAACCCCGCGTGCTTGGGCCCATTCCAGAAAGCCGAGTTGCACCAGTGCGGCCTGGTAGAGCGCGCGATCGAGATTTGCCGACATGTTACTGACGTGCTCGCGCTTCTCGAGCACCGGATCCGACGCGTAGGCAAATGAGGTGAGAACTCCTGCTTTGATCCAGAGCTGGCGATCGGCGAGACTGTTCATCTCTGGGTCAAAGCCGCCTACCTCGCGTAGCACGCCTGCGCGGATTATCGCAGCGCCGGGGCTGGTGATAGCGGACTTCCAGAAGTTCCCCAGTGTGCCAGCCGGCGGCGGACCGGCAGCGCGATTCATCGCATGCGTGTGCCGCACATGGTTGCGATCGTCGAAGTAGATGGTCTGGCCGTACGCCACCCCGGCGGTCGAGTAGGCAGCCGCGTTCAGCAGCAACTCCAGTGCGTCGGGGAGCAAGCGATCGTCGGCGTCGAGAAAGAGCAGCCACTCCGCAGCGGCTAGCGATGCGCCGTGATTCCGCGCAACCGAGACGCCGGCATTCTGTTGGTGCACCGCAACAATAGAATCACCGTAGCGGGCACAGATCTCTGGCGTCTCATCGGTGCTGCCGTCGTCTACGACGATGATGGTCGCCGCTGGCTGTGTCTGCTGAAGCGCACTGTCGATTGCCTCAACCAGATAGGCGGCAGCATTGTACGCCGGGATGATGATGGCGACGGAGTTGGTCAGCACGGTGCAGATCCTAGTGCGAGCTGGTAACTACTTTCCACTTACTGGTGTGACGATTATGCCGGCAGATCTTCACTGGATGGCGAAGTCCGCAGCGAGTCGCCACTCCTCGCAGCTGACGCGGGCAGCTCTCGTGCGCGAGCCGCCGGACAACTTGCCGTAGCGGCCCCGCACGCTCCCCGCCGTGTTCTCGCAAGATCGCTTCAGCTTCGTCGAGGTAGGTTCCGTGCCCTGCGCCAGTCTTCTGCTCGCCATGAAATCGAAACCCTCCGAGCGGCGTCTCAACGCCATGCAGCTCCGCGTGTTGGAAAAAGCGTGCCCATAGGTCGAAGTCTCCTGCCAGTTTGAATCGCGCGCCAACGTCACCTCCAGCCCGATCCCAGAGTGAACGCCGCCAGAAGGTGGACTCCTGCTGGATCCAGCCCGTGCTGAAGGCGTGATCGCGTGGAAGATTCTCTCCTGCCAGGAATCCGGCGCGCGAGTAGCCGCTCTGCGGGATGCAGCGGACGGCGCGTCCGGCGGCGTCCCAGCGGATCTGTGAAAGTGTGGTGAGCCACTCGACCTGCGGGCAGCTGGCGAAAATGTCCGCTACAACGCTGAGCGCCCAGGGCGTGAGCTGATCATCGCTATTTAGCCAACCCATGATCTCGCCCGTTGAACGCGCGAAGCCTTTGTTGATCGCATCGTACTGACCGCCGTCTCTTTCGCTCGCCCAGGCGGCGAGTTGGTCCGCATGCCGTTCAATAATCTCCGCACTCCCATCCGTAGAGCCACCATCCATCACAATGTATTCGAGCGGGCGATACTCCTGCCGCAGCACCGAGAGCATGGCCTGCTCAAGAAAGGGCGCTTGATTGTACGAGGGAGTGACGATGCTGATAATCACACGCGGAGCTGGGAAAGAGCCACCTTCACTTTGGAGCCGTGGCGGCGGTAGAGATCGCGATGTACAAGGGTCCGGGCTCGATAGAGGCCTAGCCGACGAAGCCGATCTAGGCTCGCCGGGAGGGTATCCATCTGTGCGGCAACGTCACGGAAGGCAGCGCTCCAGCCTGCACCGGCCTCACGCTCGACAAGCTCGATGATCTCCTGGGTGCGGCGCGAGCTTCCGCTGCTGCTTTTGTGCCCGGGATGAAAGCGGTAGATCGAGAGCAACTCTGGGAGCATCTGAAACTCGCCATGTTTCGAAGCGCGGATGAACCATTCCCAATCGAGTACGTAATGCGCATCGGCATTCAGCTCACCAGTCGCTTCCCAGAGCGCGCGAGTCCAGAAGGTGCTCGGCTGATAGAGCAGCGCTCGCGTCTTCAATGCCTCGCGGTCCCATGTCGGAGCCAACCATGATTGTGCGCGAGCCTCACCCTCCCATAGAGCGAGGCAGCCTCCAGAAACAAGCCGCGGCTCGGACACTGGAGCAAGCACGCGAGCCACTCGCTGTAGCGTACAAGGGAGGTACATGTCGTCCGAGTTCAGCCAGGCGAGGATGTCGCCGGTAGCGAGGCGCATGCCCTTGTTGATGGCGTCCGCCTGCCCACGATCCGGCTCGGAAATGTAATGCGTGATCGCGTGACGGTAGCGCTCTACGACGACGCCGGTGCCATCAGTGCTGCCTCCATCGATGACGATGAGCTCCAGCCTCGGCCAACCCTGACCGATGATCGAGGCGAGCGTCTGCTCGATGAACTTCCCTTGGTTCAGCGTCGGCACAACGATCGAGATGAGCGGCTCGTGACTCACGACTGGCCTCCCTTCGCGATTGCAAGGAACGTGCGGCCCACTTCCGCGATTCGTCCTCGGGCCTGCTCGTTAGCGACTTGCTCCGCTGTGAGATCAGGCCCGGGCGTCAATGTGGTCCACGCCTCTTCCAGAAGTACGGCAAGATCCTCCACACTTGTGGGCGAGAAGAAGCGCGCGCCAGGCGGGTTCTGCTCACGATGCACAGCAATGTCAGAAAGCAGGCACAGCTTTCCCAGCACGCGTGAATCCTCCACAACCGTGCTCCAGCCTTCGAAGCGTGACGGCTGGATGACCGCGAGGCAGCGGCGCATCATCTGAATCTGCGCGTGGCGATCAACCATCCCGAGCAGCAGGACCTGTGAGGCAATCCGCTTCTGGTGCAGGCTCAGCAGGATCGTGTTTGTGTAATCGGCATCTCGGAAATCGGCGAGCTGTCCGGTGCAGACCACGACCGGTCTGACCCCGCGCGTCGCGAGTTGCTCCAGCGCATTGAAGAGCAACGGGTGATTCTTGTGCTTCCAGAACTGATTACTCACCAGGAAGAACCGCTCCGGCAGCCACGAGAGATCCATCTCGCCGGGCGAGAACCATTCTTCACGTGGGAAGGTCGCGAAAGTGAGGACCTTTTCCTTGCCGGCGGCATCTGGATGAAAGCGTCGTAGATCTTCCGCGGCGCTCGCGCTGCTCATCACCACGACCGGTGCTGAAGCCACGAGCTGCGCAATGCCTCGATCGCGCTTCTGAATCTCCTTCGTGCTAAAAAGCTCAGGCAAGTAACGATGCTGAAAATCGGGGATCCACCCCGCCCATGCCGCCCCGCCGAGCGTCGGGCGGGACGGAATATCGATCCCGACGTTGTACTGGTTGTCGTAAGTCAGCGGGTAGAGGAAATCTACGCCCGCCCGGCGAACGGCATGCTCGAAAGCCCCTGCGCCTGGGCGGAATCGATCCAGGAACGAGCGCCCGCGGCGGACCGGCACCGCGATGAGATCTACGCCCGGCTCCAGCCGTGACTTCCATTCCGCGACCTGTGGTTCACCGCAGATGATCGACATCCGCTGCGCCGGCGCCGCCGCGGCAATCGCCCGCAGGAGATTATGAATGTACTCAGAGCCGCCCGCCCATCCTGCGCCCCCCTGCGCAATCAGCCCGATGTGCGATGCCCCGCTCACAGGCTGGCCAGCTCCGCTGAAGCCCACGTCGCCACGGTGCCAGTGCCTTGTTCAAAGGGGATCCGGGTCGTGAAGCCGAGTGCCTGGATCCGGCTCACGTCGGCCCGCCAGTTGCACGGGTCACCCGCGCGTACCTGCCCACTGAAGACGGGCGTAATCGCACTGCCCAGCTGCTCCACAAGCAGCGCCGCCACTTCTGCAATCGTCACCTCACGCCCGCTCGCGAGATTGTAGATCTCCCCATCACATGCCGCCTTATCCACGATCGTCTCGAGCGCTCGAGCGACATCCGCCGCATGGATGAAATCGCGGCTCTCCAATCCTGTGCCGTGCAGCGCGAGCTCTCGCTTTCCGATGATCTTCTCACAGATGTCCCACACGACCTGCCGACGCAGCCCCGGCCCATAAGCCGAAAAGATCCGCACGCTCGCCGTCTTCATTCCATAGATTCTCGCGAACTCCTCACAAAGTAGTTCGCACTGCCGCTTGTGATATCCGTACGGCGAGAGTGGCTTCACGGGATGATCTTCCGATACCGGAAGGGTCGCCGGGTTCCCGTATACGGCCGCGCTGGAAAGTAGCACGAAGCGGCACTCGGGTGCGTGTTGCCGCAGAGTGTCGAGCATGTCGAAGGTGAGCGCTGTATTGTCCCGGAAGTCAGCAGCAGGCTGCTCCATGGAAAGCGCTACAGAGGCGCGGCCGGCGCAGTGGATAAGCGCCTGCGGTTCCTCGCGCCGGAGCATCTCCGCGAGGGCAGAACTCGGAAGCCGCATGCGATGATAAGCGCCGCCGCTGGCCAGCGGCACATTCTCCGCCGCGCTGTCGTCGATCCCTACGATCCGCCAGCCACTGGAGGCGAATTGCCGGGCCACGTAGCGACCCAGGAATCCAGCAACTCCGGTTATAACGACAGTGCGAGCGGTTTTCACGAGCGCCGTTTTTAGCACCGATTGGAGCGAAGAGGATCGCTATTTCTGAAGCTGCCGCGAGTTCTCTAACCGGCTCGATTCTGCAGGATCTCCGCGAGCACGTGGTCGCTGGTCTTGCCCTCTGCTTCGCCTTCGAAGTTCATCAGGATGCGGTGACGCAACGCAGCGGGCGCGGCTTTCTCGATGTCCACGCGGGACACATGGTAGCGGCCATCCAGCAGCGCGTAGATCTTCCCTGCCAGGATGAGGGCCTGCGCGCCCCGGGGGCTGGCGCCGTATCGTACAAAGCGCTTTGCCAGCGGGGAGGCCTCCTTGTTCTCAGGGTGCGTAGACATCACCAGATGCACCGCGTGAGCCTGCACCTCGCGGGCCAGTGGCACCTGCCGCACCAGCTGCCGGAGCCGCAGTACTTCTTCCGCGCTATGCAGCACATTTACGATCGCCGGCACATCAGATGCAGTCGTCCGATCCAGGATCATTTGTAGTTCGTCGGACGACGGATACCGCACGAGCAGCTTGAAGAAGAAGCGATCCAGCTGCGCCTCAGGCAGCGGATAGGTGCCCTCCATCTCGAGCGGATTCTGCGTCGCGAGCACCAAAAAGGGCTGCTCGATTTGGTGCTGCGTGCCCCCGACGGTGACGTGGTGCTCCTGCATCGCCTCCAGCAGCGCGCTCTGCGTTTTGGGCGTCGCGCGATTAATCTCATCCGCCAGCAGGATGTTCGCAAAAACCGGCCCGCGCTGAAACTGAAAGCTCTTCCGACCGTGCTCGTCCTCCACGATCATGTTCGTCCCCACGATGTCCGACGGCATGAGATCCGGCGTGAACTGCACGCGCGAGAAGCGGAGGTTCACCGCCTCCGAGAGCGTGCGCACGAGCATCGTCTTCCCCAGACCCGGGACGCCCTCCAGCAGCACGTGCCCACCGGCGAAGAAGGCCACGAGCACTCCATCGACGATCTCCCGCTGGCCCACCATCATTTTGCCCATCTCCGCACGGATTCGCTCGAAGGTCTCGCAGAAGTCCTTCACTTCACTTGCGGCATCAGATGGGTCGGTCATGTGGAATGGTTGAGACTATTGCGGAGGACGGATCGCTTCAAAGTATCGCTTGATGAAGAAGCGTGAGCCCAGCGGGATCTCCTCCTGGAGCACGGCAGCCTGGGCGGCCGGAGCCATGGCCTCGTAGAGCTCTCGATAGCGCTGTCGGGCTTGTGAGCTGTCTGCTGCAGCTGGCGTGAATTGCGAGAGCGACTCCCCTTCCCCGAGCTGCCCTCTGAGTGCGAGATCCGCGCCTTTCTCCGCAGGCTCGCTCGCCTGAGTGCCGGTGGCAGAGGCGGTCGTCCCGGAATCGCGCTCAGTGCCCGGTCGCCCCGTCGGGATCTGCGCGCCTGCCATCGGATCTCCCTCGCCCGGCTGCGGCTGACCACTAAAGGACTGAATCGCCACCTTGCCTGAACCCCCGCTCGAGTCCTGCGAAGGATCACCCTGCTGCTGACCGCCGCCGTTTTTCATATTCTGCAGAGCTGCGAGCAGGTTCTTCAGCATCTCCTCCGTGGGCTGCTGGCCCTTTCCCGCCGGTCCTTGCTGACCGGGTTGCGGCTGCATCTGTCGGAGCAATTGGGCGAGCTTCTGCAAGGTCTCGTTGGTCGCACCTTGCTGTCCGTTCGTCTCGGCCATTTGCTGCACAAGTTGCTGCAGGGCTTCGGAAAGTTGCCGCTGTTCTGCAAGCCGTTCGAGCGCTTCCTGGATTGCCTTCTCCACCTGCTCCTCGGTAAGCGCATCGCCTTTTTCCTTGAGCATCGCAGCTAGTGCATCCAGCTCCTCCGCAGCCTTTGCCAGGTCGCCGCGCTGCATGGCATCTGCGGCACCCTCGGTCTCCGGCTTTTCCTTCAGAGCGCCAGCCAGTGCCTTCAGCTCCTCCGGTGTCGCTCGCGCGGGGCCCTGCTGCAGCGACTTCACCATCTGCTCGAGCGCAGAGAGCTGTCGCATGGTACTCTTCTCCGCCTCGTCGCGGTTGGCGGCGCTCGCCTTCATCGCCTCCGCACTTTTGCGCAGCGCTTCCGCAATCCGTTTTAGCTCCTCGGAATCTGCATCCTTGCTCGCGCGCTCCGCCTGTTCTGCGAGTGCCTGCAAGCCGTCCACTGTTTCTGCGACTCCTTCCAGCCCTTCCGCACGTTCTTCCGCGAGCCGCAAACGCGTAACCTGAATGTCCCAAAGAAGGAGCGCGAGCGCGAGCGCAGGAACTGCGAGCCAGGGGAATTCACGCGGCAGCCCCCACCTCAGGACTGGTCGGAAATCGCGCGCGCAAAGGTAGGCCACGCATTCCTGCTGAGCCAGCGCGTGCAGCGGCATCTCTCCGGCCGACCCGCCACCGAAACTTAGAAACGTCGTCCATCGGTCATGCGTCCCACCCCGTTGATCCAGCGCTCCAGCGACTTCGGCCAGCTCCGGGCGGCGGGCAAATGCCAAGAGTGTCGCTGCCAAAAATACCAGCATGACCGCGGCACCCGCGACCACCGTCCATGGCACCTGGAACGCTTCCCACCTCTCCGCCGCCGCCAACGCGACCAGCCCGCCGCCTACCATCAACCCGATGCGTGCGAGCTGCACCATAAATGACTGCGCCACCCAGCGCCTCCGCAAGGCGTGGAGGACATCCAGACATTGATCGCTGGTTACAGTTCTCAAGGCGCTTGCACGTTATCGGACTGGCTCCAGCGCGCAACGGTCCAATCGACCGGAAGGCAATGCCACATGCTGGAACACTCTACCATCTACGCGCCGCGGTGCTGCTATCGAGCACGCCGCGTTGCCGACCGTGCCAAACACCCCGCTTGCTCACCAGCGGCCGCGCAGGTTGAGCCAAAAACTGCGATCCGGTCGTAGTTTGAGCTCGAGGGTCAGAGCTATTTTCTCTGTCGGTGAGCCAAAATCCGCGATCCAGTCGCAGTTTTGTGCGGAGCGTGAGTATAAAACTGCGATTGGATGACACCAAATTTGCGACTGGATCGCGTTTTATTGCGGCCCGAACGCGATTCGAGCTCGGACCAAGGAGCTAAGTTCTCTCTAGCCCGAGCTCTAAGCGCGATTGGATCGCGCAAAAGGTCTCAAGCGGAAGGTGAGATTTGAGACCTGGAAAGATCGCCCCACTCAGGGAAATCAGTCGGAGTGTAGGCGTCAAAGGAGACATCAAGACAAGCCGCAGCCACGGGATGGTTCTAGACCCTCGCGCGGTGAAGTAGCTAAGACACCCGGCCTTCCCGAGTTATCTTCCCGACTGCATGAGACAATTTTTTAGCCGCGCGCTCCTCTTGCTGGCGATGTGCGCGACCGCAGCGCAAGGGGCCGATGTCTCACCCGACAAAGTGCAACTAGCGGCGCGAGTACACGCGATCTTTGAGGCGAAGTGCGTTGATTGCCATGGGGCGGAGTTGCCTCGGCCCAAGGGAAAGTTTGGGTACGTACTGGATCTCGAACGCGTCGCAGCAAACCCGGACTGGGTGGTACGAGGAGACGCCGAAGCCTCTGAATTGTATCTGCTGGTCGCATCCAATGAGATGCCTGGCGAGGACGCGGATGTGCCACCGCTTACTCCTGCCGAGTTGGAAACCGTGAAGGAATGGATTGCCGCCGGGGCGCCCAGCGATTTGCCGCCGCCTCCTTCAGGACCCACCGTCGCGACCACTGCACCGGCCGCTGCCGTACCCGCAATCAACCTTCCTCTGTGGAAGAAGACAATTCGCTGGATTGGTCGTTTTCATCCTGTCTCGACCCACTTTCCGGTGGCGCTGATGTTCGTCGCAGTGCTCGCGGAAGGATTTGCATGGTTCACACGGCGCGAGTCCTGGCTGCAGACAGTTCGCTTCCTGGTAGTGCTCGCAGCGCTCGGCGCAATCTCCGCAACGGTGCTAGGGTGGATCAATGCATACTTCACCAGCTACGTCGGTGATTCAGCGCAGATCCTCGTCTGGCATCGCTGGCTGGGAACTGGCAGCGCTGTCTGGGCAATTCTCTGCGCTGGCCTCATTGTCATGAGCCGCTGCCAGGAGGGCAGTCCCGAGCGGCAGCGGTTTCGCGGTGCCTTGCTGCTCGGAGCGGCACTGGTGGGGATTACTGGATTCCTCGGCAGCGCGCTGATCTTCGGGCTGGATCACTACTCCTGGAAGTAGCGTTTCCGCTTGCGACTGCGGAGCTCTCACGGGAGACATCGTGCGCATGTCCGATGATGATCCCACCGCGCTGGTAGAGAACCTTACTCCCGCGGAAGAACGGGTGGAGTGGATTCCAGCAGATTACTTCGCCCGCATCACGTGGGATCAGATCTTCCCCCGCAGCGCGCCGCTGGAGGTGGATATCGGCGCAGGGGAAGGGGCCTTCCTGCTGGAGATGGCGCGGCGGCATCCGGAACGGAACTTCCTGGCCATCGAACGGCTCCTCGGACGAGTCGGCAAGGTGTGCCGCGCCGCTACTCGCGAGGGGCTGGCCAATGTGAGGGTGCTGCGGCTGGAGAGTGCATATGCGATTAAGCACATCTTTCCGCAGGAGTCGGTCGCGCGGGCTTATGTGAGCTTTCCGGATCCATGGCCTAAACGGCACCATCATTCGCGGCGGATCATTCAGGACGAATTCCTCCAGGATCTGCGGGGCGTGCTCGAACCGGGTGCAGAGCTGCGCCTGAAAACGGACGATCTGCCGTACTTCACCTGGATGGAGAAGGTGGCCGCGCGCGCGCCGGGGTACGAGCGCGGGGAGTGGCCGGAAGACCCGGAGTATCCGATCACGAATTTTGAGCGGCGCTTTCTGGCGCAGGGTCTGCCGATCCACCGACTGCTCCTGCGGAAGGTATAATCTAGCTAGCGGTGCGGTAGCGTGATCTCCACGCCTGTGATGAATGGGCGGACTTTCACGTCGGGCGGTATAAGATCGATGCCGACGCCGCCAACTTCATCCTGCCGAAAGACCTGGATGCCGCGCGCTCGAACCGACGCCGCCCACTTCTCGATACGCTCTGGCGGGGTGCCAAAACCCGGTGCTCCGGCAATCACAACTCGTGGTGCAACCCGCGCTAAAAAGTCGATGCCGCCAGAGAGATCGCGCGAATGCCAGCCCTTCACGAGGACGTCTGCGTGGAGATCAGACTCATTTTCCATGAGCCAGTTTTCGGTGGCGAAGCCGCTGTCGGACATCAGGAGCACGCGGGTTCCGCCTGCGTGCAGGCGGACAATCACCGCCTTGTCATCGGCGAGCGAGCGGGTGTAGCCAGCCGGCGGAAAGAGGACCTCCAGGTGGCAATCCGCTCCCAGAGAAACGGCCTCTCCGCGCCGCAAGATGCGCTTACCGATCGCACGATCGGCAAGATCGCGATGCAGCTTGCGGCGAGTCTGCGACCGGTCCTTCAGCGAATTATCCCACCAGGTCGCGGGACGTAATTCCTCCAGTACTTCGACCGCTCCGCCGATATGCTGAGCATCCCCGTGCGTGAGGAAGATACCTTTAATCTGATCCACACCACGCGAGCGCAGGAAGGGGAGGACTGTGCGTTTGAATGGCTCAAGATGACCACAGTCGATGAGCCAATCGCCATACTCGGTACGTAGGTGGATCGCGCCGCCATCCTCGAGATCGAGCACCGTGATCTGGCAGGCTGGCTGTGGCTGGACAGGCGCGATTTGTACGTAGGAATAGCCGCCGGGAATCGCTGCGCACAATTCGACCACTGCGATGAGGGCCTTACAGCAGAGCCAGTTTGCGTTGTTGAAGAGCGATGCGATGACGGGAGTCACCAACCCGGTAACCGTGGCGAGCAGACCAAGGCCGAGCACGCCAAAGGCAAGCGGAACGGCGAGGAAGTTCGCGAGGATCGCTGCCGGCGAAAAGAGGTGGAAGTATGCGGCCGTAAAGAGGAGCGAGCCGAGCCACGCGGTAACCGTGACTGCAGCTGCCGCGGCGAATTGCCTCCAGATCCAGGCCTGTCCGCGCTGTGGCCAGCTGCGTAGTGAACGAGGGAGGAAGGCATCCGGTTCACCAAAAGGCTCGAGCCGCTGCTGAAGGCGCGCACTTAGCCAAATCAGCGTGAAGACGAGCACGAAGGAGAACTGGAAGCCGGGCGTAAAAAGCTGGTTGCTGTCATACGCAAGAATGCCGAGTGCAGCTGCGCCCAGCGTGTTGTAGAGCACCGCAGGGCGATCGCAGAGGATCGCGGCAAGCAGGATCCCGCCCATGATCGCCGCCCGAATGCAGCTGGCACTGAGGCCGGTAATGACCGCGTAGCCCACGATGATCGGGATGATCAGCAGCGCCAGAATGTCGCGCCGGATGCGCAGTGGCTTGAGGAGCATCGCGGAGAGGAAGGCGAGCATTGCGACATTGAGTCCGCTGACTGCGAAGAGGTGCAGTGTGCCGGTTTGAGCAAAGAGTTCCCTGACGTCATCAGGCGTCTCTCCACGCATTCCGAGCACCATGCTTGAGATGATGTTTGTCACTTCCGGAGCATCCCCAAGCCCGGTACTCAGGATGCCTTGCACACGCTTACGTGCGCGCTGCGCAAACTGCTGGAGGGCGTTCCCCTGCTCGTGAGCGAGGATCGTGCAATCCTGCGGATACCTCGTGACGACCTCCGTGTAGGTCTTTAGCCGCTGCTGATATCTCGCCCAGTCGAACTGACCGGGATTGCGCATAGGCGCAAGGTTTCGCGCCATCCCGCGGAACTGCACCCGATCGCCGTAAGACGGAATGACCCCGGCCCAGCGCACCTGAACCATTACGGATGAAGGCGAACGCTGGCCATCCAGTTCCAAGAGCTCCAGCCGCAGCTGGAACGAGCAGGTCATCCAGCGGGACCACTTCTGCGGAGGGCGCGGCTCGCTGACCACGATGCCCGTTGCGAGCACCTGCTGGGGATCCCCGAAATGGGCTGAAAGCTGGCGTGCTTCATTCCCAAAATGCTGAAGGTTATGCAGGAGTGCAAAAGCGCAGATCGTACCCAGGACACAGCGCGAGGTGGAGAGCCGAAGGAGCGACCATCCCAAGGTGATGAGCAGCAGCGAAAGCCACAGGGGCCACGCTACGCCTGGCAGCAAATCTGCGACGAAGATGCCAAGAACCGCGCCGAGCGCCAATCCGGCGAGCGGCCGTCTCGCACCCCGGTGCCACATCCCTAGCGCGGCGCCGCGCTCAGGCCGAGGCCCTTGGCCTGTCCATATTCGGGATACCGGCTCAACAACTTATTCAGCTCCTTCGCAGCCTCCGCCTCCTTGCCCGACTGCTTGTAGGCATTCACGGCTTTCTCCATGGAGCGCGGCGTGACCTCTTCGTTATCGAGGATCACGGCAACACTGCTATAGAGCTTCGCCGCTTCTTCCCACTGGCCCTGCGCGGCCTTGATGTCGCCTGCGACCATCCTGGCCTCACCGGTGAGTTTACCTTCAGGCTGAAGGCGGATCGCCTCGTCCACCGACTTCTGCGCGTTGCTGAAATCGCTCGTCCCAATCTGCGCTGCCGCCAGATCCAGCAATCCAAGCGCACGCGACGGGGGCTCTTTAACTGTCTCGAGATACTTCTGGAGAACGGTCGTCGCCTCAGCGAATTGCTTCAACGCAAGCCGGCTCTTGGCGAGCTGTAGGAAATCAGCGGGTTTGGCTTCATCACGCGCCACGAGCATTGCCAGATAGGCCTCCGCCTTCTCGTAGTTCTGGTCTCCATAGAATCGGTCGCCGAGCCAGCGGAGAATTTCTTCCGGGATCTGCCCCTTGCCGTCCTTCTTGTAGCGATCGACTTCCTTCGCGACAGCATCCCGTTGATCCAGCTGATAGCGCGCAAGCATCACCCGGAGGCTTGCCCGCTCGAAAAACTCCTTCGGATCCAAGTCGCGCGCCTTTCCAAGGTTCTCCGCAGCTTTCTTGTAATCTTTCGCTTCGAACGCCGCCCACCCGATCCAGTAATGAGCCTGCGGAACCGCGAGGCTCTTTGGATAGTCCTTGAGCAGTTCCTCGAAGGATTCTGCCATCGCCACATTGTCATTCTGCTGACCGCGAATCAGTGCCTTTTGCTGGAGCGCCAATTCGCGTTCCTTTGCCCCGGGATGCTTGCGGATCAGCTCGGAGAAGTCCCTGTCGGCAGCCACGAGGTTCTTCTGCGTCTGATAAGCAATGGCCCGCTGCACGAGTGCATACGGGACCGACTTGTGGGTGCGGAAGCCATCGAGGAACTCGGAGAAGGCCTTAATCGCGCCATCGAGATCGTTCGTTTGCATGGAGCACCAGCCAAGCTTGAAGAGCGCCTCGGCGCGCAGCGCGGAGGGTAACCCACGTGACTTCTCTGCCGCTCCGTAGAGCGGAGCCGCTGCTGCGTAGTCCTGCTTCTTGAAAAGCGCTTCCGCTTTCATCAGCAATACCTGATCACGCTTTGCCGCATCCGGATTTGCGGCCACGTACTCGTCGATCGCACCGACCAGCGCGGGATCCTCCGAGTTGTACAAGCAAACGAGACGCTCGTAGGCCGCTTCCTTGGAGTGAGACGAAGTCGGGAATTCCTTCAGGATCTGGTCGTAACCGACCAGCGCGTCCTTGAACTTACCGAGCTGCCGCTGCGAGTTAGCCACCAGCAAAAGGAACTCCGGCTTGGTCTCGGCGGAGAAGTCTTCCGCCTTCTTCTCAGCGCCGGCAATCACCTGTCCGTACTTGCCCGTGTCGTAGAACATTCGCACCAGCCCCAGCTGCGCGATCTCCTTCCACTGACCGACGCCGGGCATCTCCAGCGCTGCCTCCAGCGTTTCCGCGGCCTTTGCCGGTTGCTTCAGCTCCAGCTGCCAGAGCCCTGAACGGACAGTAGCTTCCGCCTTCAGCTCATCGCTCTCCGCGGCTTTCGCGAGGAAGAGCATCTGCTTGAGCGCTTCGGGAATCTTACCGGCTTCCTTAAGGAGCAGCGCTAGGGCATGGCGGCTCGCATCCTGAAACGGGTTGCCTTCCTTAAACTCGACCAGCTCCTCGTAGGCTACTCTCGCATCGTACTTCTGGCCGAGCGCCTCCATGCAGCGCGCAGCGTAGAAGCGTGCGGCATACGCAACGGCAGGCTCCTTCACTCTCACTGAAGCTTTCCGATAGAGCGGCAGGGCGGCAGCGTACTCTTTTGACTGATAGTACAACTCACCGAGTCGATAGGCGGCAGGTCCTACAAAGGCGCCTTCCCGAAACTGCCCCAGCAACATCTCGTACTGGTTCCGTGCTGCGTTCAGCGTGCCGCTGATTCGATAGCTTTCGCCGAGCCGGAACAGGGCGGTCTGCCGATCCGGAGAGCTCGGGTAGGCCTCCAGAAAGCGGAGATACTCCGGGGCGGCGCGATCGTATTCTTTCCGAGAGTACAGCGAATCAGCCAGCGCCAACTGCGCCTGGTCCGGCGTGCGGCCGCCACCGGGGGAAATGCGGATCTCACCGGGATCGGACATCTCTGGGGCGGCCAGAGCAGACTTCTTGGGAGGAGGTACGGGCTTCTTTTCTTTCGGCGCCTCGACTGGCTCTTCCTCCACGGGCGGCTCGTCCGTTGGAGGGGGCCGGACCGGTCGGGGCCGCGGTGTTGCAGGGTTTCGCGGGAGCGGCGTTGCGACGGGAATGGCAGGCCGCACGGGGACCTCTTCGACAGCCTCCTCGGGCATTGGGCGGGGCGGTCGCACGGGAGTCGCGCGTCGCACGGGCGTACCATCCGGATCCCGTCGGAAGGGCTCCAGGATGTCCTGCTGCGCCAGCAACTGCACGCTGCTGCTGAGCACCAGCAGCGCGAGGATCGAGGTCGTAAGTGGCTTGATCATCCTTCCACTTGGGCCGTGGCAAACGCGACATTCCAGATGCTCGCCTCGCTACAGATATCCAGCACCTTCACGATGCTCTCATAGGGCGTCTTCAGGTCGCCGCGCAGGATGATTGCGTAGTCTGGGAAAAGTCCGGCCAGCTCCTTCAGCCGAGATCGAAGTTCGTCTGGCTTCACCTCCTGACGGTTCCAGATCACCGTGCCGTCCGAGCGCACGTTGAGCACGGTCTGATTCACCACCGCGTTGGCCTCCTGGCCGCTCTTCGCAGCTGGCACCTTCACATCCAGCTCGTTCTCCTTCAGCGCGAAGCTCCAGGTGACGATAAAGAAGCACAAGAGCACCAGCAGGATGTCCACCATCGGGGCGATCTGAAAGCCCATCACAGCGGGCGCAGCACGTTTACGAAATCTCATGAAACGAGTACGTTAAGCCTAGAAATCGTCCTCCATTACTACCCTGGACTGCTCCCGCTTCTTTCCAAACTGCACGGCGAGTAGCCCGAGGATGTGGACGGTTGCGATCTCCAGGTCGGAGATCAGCGCATTCACTCGATTCCGGAAGAGCGCGTAGCAGGCCATCGCCAGAATGCCGAGCACCAGCCCCCCGGCCGTGGCGATGAGCGCCTCCGAGACGCCGCTCGCGAGCAGGATGTCGCGGGATTGAGTAGTGGTCGCGCCGCTGCCCAGCACACCAAAGGAGCGGATGATGCCGACGACCGTTCCGAGAAGCCCGATCATCGGGGCAAGCACCGCAATATCCGCGAGGTACGTGATCCGATGCTGCAGGGAAGCCGCCTGCGCGCCGCCCTCGGTCTCCGCGATCTCCCGTATCGTCTCAAAGTTTGCGGTAGGGTTCTTCGTCGCGAAATCGAGCGTTCGCTGGACGATCCGGGCCACGGTCTCGCTGTGGCGGCTCGAGATTGCGAGCAGGCCAAGGTAATCCTTCTTCTTCAAGAGGACGTCCGCCGTGTTCATGTACTGCGCGGTCAGGATCGAGCTGCGTCGAAGCGTAAAGAGATAGACCAGCAGCAGCATTACAGTGACCACCGATAGAAAACCGAGCGGGATCATTGCCCAACCGCCGCTGCGCACCAGCTCCAGCAGATTCGTCGAGGACTGCTTGGCCGCAGGTGCAGCTGCGCGCGGCTTGGTTCCGGGAATCGTGAAGGTATCCGCATCTCCCCCTGACCCTTCGCCGGGCGCGGTCGATGGCGCGGCAGTCTGAGCCAGTAGCACCGTCGGGAGCGGGAGACTGGTGGTAAGATCCTGGCCTACTACCGGGGAAGCACCGAGAAGCAGCGCCAGGAGAGGTGCAATCAGGTTCATGAAAAATCTCAAGAGACGGCACTTTAGCTTCGGTAACTTTGGATGCAACCTAGCATCCAACCCCACCCGAACGGGGTTCTTAGCACCCCCATGACCCAGTGAGGCCTCGGGCGCTTGCCGCATCTCGTCGCCTGAGCATAGCTTGTGGAGCATGCCTGTGCAGAATTCCCCCGCATCGTGAGTCTCCGCCTCGAAATGCTCCAGGTGGCGCGGCTTGCGCCGAAGATGCTGGGCGACTCGACGGAGCTGGTCCGCGGGTTTCTCCTGCGGCAGTTTTCTCCGGGAGGCGGCGGGTGCGATCGCGATGGTCGCCCCGATCTGTACTACACGATTTTTGTGATCGCCGCGCTTGAGGCGCTGCAATCCGACTGGCCGCGGGATCAAGTCGAGGGGTTCCTGCGCAATTTCGGCGATGGCGACGGCCTGGACTTCGTGCATCTCGGCGCGCTTGCCCGGTGCTGGTCTGCAGTCGGGTTGGATCGTGCGCCGAAGGATCTTCCCTCCAAGCTACTCGCCCGGCTAGAAGAGTACCGCGCCCGCGATGGCGGGTACGATTCCGACCCCGGCGCCCCTTCCGGGAACGCCTACGGGTGCTTTGTCGCACTCGGCGCGTACCAGGATCTCAAGGCCCCGCTCCCGGAACCGATGCGCATGGTTCAATGCCTGAAGCTCCTCGAGACCCCCGATGGCGCGTGGGGCAATGCGCGCGGTCTCCGGGCCGGCGCAACTCCCGCCACGGCCGCCGCAATCACGCTTCTGCGCCAGCTCGATCTCCCGGTGAGTAACACGCCCGCCGAATGGCTGCTCACCCAGCTTCACCCAGAGGGCGGCTTCCTCGCCGTCCCCATGGCACCGCTTCCGGATCTCCTTTCCACCGCGACCGCACTGCACGCGTTAGCGACCATGGACATCCAGGTGCCGCCGCGCGTGCAGGAGCGCTGCCTCGACTTTCTCGATACCCTCTGGAGTGCCGAAGGCGGCTTCCACGGGCATTGGGCGGATGATCACCTCGACGCCGAGTACACCTTCTACGGGTTGCTGGCGCTCGGGCATCTGAGCGGCTAGCTTGTCTGCAATGACCCGGCACCTCGTGCTCTACGACAATGAATGTCCGCTCTGCGTCTTCCAGATGCGGATGATCAGCTGGCTGGATTGGCGCAATGTGCTCTCCCTTGTCCCGCTCTCGGACCCCAAGGCGCAGGAAGCCGCCCCCCAGCTCCGGCGCGAGGACCTCATCGAGGCACTGCACTGCGTCACAGACCAGGGGAAGATCCATCGTGGCGCACGGTGCTTGCGCTTCATCGGGATGCGCCTCCCGCTCTTCATTCCTGTAGCGCTCTTCCTCTGGATCCCCGGAGTCATCCTGATTGCCGAGCGGGTCTACGCCATGATCTCGCGGAATCGCCTGGTGCTCAGCCGCATCTTTGGCTGCAAGGACGCATGCTCCATTCTGCCCGCCCGGCAGCGGGAGCAGGATAAGATCTGAGCCAACCAGTGAGTCTTTCGGTATCCGCCGAGCGCGTGGAACGTGCGGCCCAGCGCGCGGCGCAGGCGCTGCTCGCCGAGATGAACGCGCAGGGTCATTGGACCGGCGAACTCTCCAGCAGCGCGCTCTCGACAGCCACGGCGGTGACGGCACTCGCGGTCACTGATCGCGTCGCGCATGCCGGGCCGATTGCTGGCGGGCTGCGCTGGCTGGTGGAGAATCAGAACGTCGACGGCGGCTGGGGGGACACCGTCCGCAGCAAGAGCAACATCAGCACCACCGCGCTCTGCTGGGCGGCCTTTGGAGCTGCGGAAGCAGACGACGTAAATCGCGCAGCGATCACCCGAGCCGAGCATTGGCTGGCCAGCGCAGCCGGCTCGCAACCGCTCACCCCGCACGCGCTGGCCACAGCGATCGCCGACCGCTATGGCAAGGACCGCACGTTCTCTGTGCCCATCCTGATGATGTGCGCGCTCTCGGGTCGGCTCGGACCGGACGGCTGGAAGTTCGTCATGCCGCTCCCCTTTGAGCTGGCTGCGCTGCCTCACCAGATCTTCGGCGCACTGCAACTCCCGGTGGTCAGCTACGCTCTCCCGGCACTGATCGCGATCGGGCAGGTCATTCACCACTTCGCACCGACTCGCAATCCCATCGCGCGATTTTTCCGCGCATTGGTCAGCGGCAGGACGCTACGCGTGCTCGCCCGCATCCAGCCCAGCACCGGCGGCTTCCTCGAAGCCACGCCCCTGACCAGCTTCGTGACCATGAGCCTCTCCGGCATGGGTCGGCAGGACCACGTGGTAGTGAAGAAGGGCGTCGAGTTCCTTCTCGCCTCGATTCGCTCGAATGGCAGCTGGCCGATCGACACCAATCTGGCGACCTGGGTCACCACTCTTTCCATCAAGGCTCTCGCGCACCAGCCCTCCACGCTGACTCCGGAGCAACGCATGACCCTGCGCGAGTGGCTCCTCGGGCAGCAGCATCGCGAGGAGCATCCCTACACCCACGCAGCTCCCGGTGGCTGGGCCTGGACCGATCTCCCCGGCGGGGTACCGGATGCCGATGACTCGCCCGGGACACTGCTCGCCCTGCTCGCGCTCGGCCCGGTGACTTCCGAGACGGAGTTTGCAGGTCGCCTCGGCGTGCGCTGGCTGCTTGGCCTGCAGAATCGCGACGGAGGCATCCCGACCTTCTGCCGCGGCTGGGGGGCGCTCCCTTTCGACCGCAGCAGCCCGGATCTCACGGCGCACACGCTCCGCGCCTTGAGCGCGTGGCTTCCGCAGCTCTCCGGTGGCGAGAAGCGGCGCACCCTGCGCGGTATTGCGCGCGGGCTGCGCTTCCTCCGCAGGGTCCAGCGCGACGATGGAAGCTGGCTCCCATTGTGGTTCGGGAACGAGCACGCCCGGGATGACGAGAACCCGACTTACGGCACCGCGCACGTGCTCCTCGCCTTCCGCGAACTGCGCCAGCGCGGCTTCGAGTCCGCGCGGGATCTCGAGAACGCTGCGGCGGCGTGGCTGGTCCGCGCACAGCGTGAAGACGGAGCGTGGGGCGGCGCACCGGGCACCCCGGCGACGATCGAAGAGACCGCACTCGCTCTCGAAGCCCTGGCCGGCACCGAATACGTCCTCCCCGTGAAACGAGCCACCGCCTGGCTGATCGATCAAGTGGAAGCGGACACCTGGCGCGAGCCCTCCCCCATCGGCTTCTATTTCGCCAAGCTCTGGTACTTCGAGAAGCTGTACCCGCTAATCTTCACCGTCGGTGCGCTGGGGAAGGTCGCGGCGTTGAACCGCATCCGTACCGTGGCCGACGAAGCGGTGACCGTAGATGAGAGCACCCACGCCTGAAGAATTTCCAAACCACCTATCGGCTATGAGACTCAAGACCAAGGCACTCGTTTTCTACGCGGCATTCATGGGCCTCCCGTATCTCTTCATCGCCTTCGCAATGCGTACATTTACCGCTGATGAGTTCCTCGTCCCGGGGATCGTGTGGATCGGTGTTGTCGGTGTGTCACAGTACTTCATGATCAGATGTCCTCGAGCGTGCTGCCGGCGATGCGCATTCAGTACCCCTGACGGGCACTATACCCTGTTCGTCGGAACTCACTGCCGCCACTGTGGGCAGCCCTACTGAGCAGGTCGCCAGGCAAACTCTCTAATCTGTTGCGGGAGCCCCCCGCCAGGATGCGCTGGCTTGAAGCGCCCCTGAATTTGGGAGGACATCCTCTCGATTTCAATGTCGCGACACTGAATGTGCTCGGTCACTGTGCCATCTTGGCACAATGGACACCGGATTTGCTCGGGCGTTCTCTGAAATTGCTCGGGCATTCTCTCGATTTCAGTGCCGCGACACCGGATTTGCTCGGGCATTGTGCCATTTTGGCACAATGAAGACCGGATTTGCTCGGGCGTTCTCTCGAATTGCTCGGTCGTCCTCCCGATTTGTGCCTCGTTCCGTCCCCTAAAGGAGCCCGCTGTCGTCCCGCTTCTCCAGCTTAAGCAGCTGCTTCTTAATGACTTCTACATTCTTCGTGAGCTCGAAGAGCGTTTTGAAGATCTCGTCCTGGGTGGGCTGATCCGCGAGGCCGGGCACCTTTGGATGGATGCTGGTCACAGCCCCCGAGAGCTGATTGCAGGCGTTACGGATTTCTGAAATGGCGGTTGCGCGATCCATGGGGGGATGATGCGGCGCGAGCCCGACGGAGCAAGCTGCTTTGCACCTGAGGGTAGATCTGTGCTTGGATGGGCTCTGCATGATCAGCTCACTCTCTCGCGTGGTCGTCACCTGCGGCCCGAGCTATGAGCCGATCGACGAGGTGCGGCGGATCACGAATCAATCCACCGGCAAGCTCGGGATCCAGCTGTCCAACCGGCTGGTGGGCGAAGGCTGGCGCGTAACCTGCCTGAAAGGGGTCGGCGCGCTGCATCCCGAGCCGCTCGCGTCCGACGTGGAGAACCTGAGCTTCACCACGAACGATCATCTACTCGCGAAACTGGAGGCTCTTCCGAATCGGAACGAGGTTGCAGCAGTTTTCCATGCCGCGGCGTTGTGCGACTTCAAGGTGCGAGCGGTGCGGAACGCGGAAGGCCATTCCGCCACAGCGGCAAAGCTCTCCAGCCGCGCGGGCGAGCTGACCCTCGTGCTCGAACCCGCCACAAAGCTCATCGGGCAGCTGCGAGGACTCTTCCCCAACGCCCGGATCGTCGGCTGGAAGTATGAGCTGGAAGGAACTCGCGACGAGGTGATCGCCAAGGGCACGCGGCAGATCGTGGAAAACAATACCGACCTCTGCGTGCTCAACGGTCGTGCCTATGGTGCGGGATTTGGAGTACTCCACCCGCGGGGGGACCTCGTGGACCTGCCACATAATGACGCTCTTTACGACTGGCTCGCGAAGTGGATGCGGGAGCCGGACTGATCCTCACGCCCAGCCCAGCACGGGCGCGAGAAAGCGGATGATCAGCCAGATCCCGATCGCCCCTACGATGTCCAGGATCACACCGGTACGGATCATTTCCGGCAGTCGTACAAGCCCGGTTCCGTAGGCCAGCGCATTTGGCGGAGTCGAGATGGGGAGCATGAAGCCGAAGCTGCACGCCAGGTAGGTGGCAAGGGCGACGGGGACTGGATTCAGCTGCGCGCTCTGGGCGACCGCAATCATCATGGGGACCATCACGTTTGCGGAAGCGGTATTAGAGGTCGCCTCGCTGAGCAGGATGGAAAGCACGATCGCGACAGCGGTGAGCATGCCGAGACTTGGCTGACCGAGCGCACTGTTCACCCCGCCCCCGATCGCCGTGGCGAGCCCGGTGTCGAAGATCTGCCGGCCGAGTACGAGCCCACCGCCAAAGAGCAGGACCGTGCCCCAGTCGATCTGCGCGCCATCGCGCCAGTCGATGGTGAACTCCCAGCGCCGCAGATTGACCGGGAGAATGAAGAGGATGAGCCCGGCAAAGAGCCCGACGGTCTCCTCGGGAAGATGCTTCTCGAAGAAAGTAGCGCCCATTCGGCCCGGGCCAAAGAGCATCTCCATGATGCCCGGGTACATCCAGAGCGTGACGGCCATGGCAAAGGCGAAACCGGCATTCAGCTGCCCACGTGTAACCGGGCCGAGCTCCGTGCGCTGCCGGCGCAGCTCCGCACCTACAGCGGAGAAGTCATCGCGAGCACCCCGCCCCGGACGCAGCACAAAGAAGATCGCGGCCAGCAGCACGAGAGCGAGCGGCACTGCGAGCTGCATCCAGCGAAAAAAGGAGACGCGCTCGCCGGTGATCTCCTCCAGGGCGCCGATCGCCACGAGATTCGTCGGGGTGCCGACAGGTGTGGCCAATCCCCCGATGGAGGCGGAGAACGCGATCATGAGGATGAGCCCGCTGGCCGCGCCCCGGGTCTTCATAAACTGCGGACTGGCGCGCACGATCCCGAGCGCAATGGGGATCATCACAGCAGTGATCGCGGTATTGCTCATCCACATTGAGAGCATGGCGGTGAGCAGGCCGAGCGCGGCGATGATGCGACCCGGAGAGTCCGCCACGCCGCGCACCGACATGAGGGTGAGGGCGATTCGCCGGTCGAGCCCGTGCTTCTGCATGCCCTGGGCAAGCAGGAAGCTCCCGATGAAGAGAAACGTGATCGGGCTGCCAAATGGCGCGAGGACCTTCTTGTCCTCTCCCACTCCGAGGAGGATGCAGAGGGCCGGGCCAAGCAGCGCGGTCGCAGCCATCGGGATCGCCTCCGTCATCCAATATACAATGGTGAGTGCGAGCACCGCTGCGAGCCGATGTGCCGGCTCCGAGAGCTGGGGCATCGGCGTGAGGAGCACGATGACCGCGAGCAGCGGGCCGAGAAAGAAGCCGATCCGGCTGCGCCACCAGTCGAAGTCGCGGACGGGTTCGGCTGGGGGTAGCATCGCGGCGGATGCTACGGGAGCGGCCCGTCGAGTCCAGCCGCTACCCGCGCTCCTGCAGGAAGTCGTGGACCTGCTGCGCGAGGCGCGGACCGATCCCCTCGATCGTCGCGATCTGCTCCGGAGTCGCCTTCTTCAGCCGCGCGACGGAGCCGAATCTGGTGAGCAGGAGCTGCTTGCGGTTCTGCGAAACGCCGGGGCAGTCATCGAGCAGGCTCTCACCGATCCGACGCTTCATCAGCAACTGGTGGAAGCCATTTGCAAAGCGGTGCGCTTCATCGCGGATGCGCTGAAGCAGCCGGAGCGCGCCGCTGGATTCCGGGAGGATCGTGGGCAGCGGGCGGCCCGGGCGGTAGATCTCCTCGAACTCCTTGGCCAGTCCGATGATCGGGAGCGCGGACAGCCCGAGCCGTTGGAGTTCCTTGCAGGCGGAGGAAAGCTGGCCCTTGCCGCCATCGACGATCACGAGATCCGGCAGCCGGACGGGCGACGCGGCGCGTTGGGTCGGGATGGGCAGCAGCCGCAGCCGCTCCAGCGCCTCCGCGGGATCCTCCTGCGAAAACTCCGCGACCTCCGGATGCAGCTCCCGAGCCTCCAGCAGCACGCGCGAGTACCGCCGCCGAACGACTTCCGCCATGCTGGCAAAGTCGTTCTGTCCGTCCACTGTCCGGATCCGGTACCGCCGGTAGTTCGCCTTATCGGGCAGGCCGTCCTTGAAGCACACCATCGAGGCCACGATGTGCGTGGTGGAGATGTTCGAGATGTCGAAGCACTCCATGTGGCGCGGCTCGCGGGTGAGCTGCAGTGCATCCTGCAGCGCCTTCAAGTCATCCTCGGGTTGGATGTTGCTCCGGACCTTCAGTCGGTGACCCATCTCCCGCGTGTAACGGCGCATCGGCGCGGTCGTCTTTCGTAGATCGTCGAGCATATCTCGCAGCTCGACCGCGCGTTCGAAATCCAGCTTGGCAGCCGCCGCTTTCATCTCGTCCTCCAGCGCATCGAGCGCCTCCTTCGATCGGCCCTCCAGGAACTCGCACGCCTGCTCAATCCGCGCGCGGTACATCTCAGGTTCAATGTCCGCCAGCTTCATTGGCACCTGATAAGTCGAGCTGCGCAGCTCGCGGGTGGTCGGGTTCCCCCGGCCAAAGGTGAGCACACCAAACTTCTTTCGCAGGAACGCCATGGTCTGCCGCAGCGCGCCCGCGTGCGCAAAAGGACCGAAGTAGCGCGCGCCTTCATCCGAGCGCAGCCGGGTTAAACGGAAGCGCGGCCACTCGTCGCGCGGGTCCACCTTCACGAGCAGAAAGCGCTTGTCGTCCCGGAAGGAGACGTTGTAGCGCGGCCGGTACTCCTTGATCAGCCGCCCCTCCAGGAGCAGCGCCTCGGGCTCATTCTGCACCGCGTGCCACTCGAAGTCCCAAATCGAATCAATGAGCGCACGCGTCTTCAGATCGGCCGTCATCTTCTTCGACGGCATGAAGTAATTGCTCACCCGCTTGCGGAGGTCCCGCGCCTTGCCCACGTAGATCACCCGGTGAAACCGGTCCCGCATCAGGTACACGCCCGGCTTATGCGGCACGTCCTGCAGGCGGGCACGGAAATCAGCCTTCTCGCGGCGGACGTTGATTTGATCAGACACTCTATCAACTTCATCCGTGGCAATGCGGCCCTTCGCAACGGGATTCTGGAGCGGCGAGGATGCGTATTGATTTCGTCCGGTCACCCATTAGCATCGCCTTTCAATGTTGCACCTACTCGCCAGCCGACTTAGCGAGCTCCCCGCCTAGGCGGGCGCGGTGTTCATACCCGTGCCCGAAGATGCACGGGGAGCCGCTCGAGTTTCTCATCGGCTGGCGCTGCGGTTTCGGGAAGGCGGTGCGCGGCTTGTTTCTTTCGCATTCCCCGGACGCATTTTGATCCCATGATTTCAGTCCCTAGCAGCAAGTATCGCCCGTTTCCTCCCATCCATTTGCCCGACCGGCAATGGCCCAGCCGCACCCTCACCCACGCGCCGATCTGGTGCAGCGTGGATCTCCGCGATGGCAACCAGGCCCTCGCCGTTCCCATGAATGTGGGGCAGAAGCTGGAGCTCTTCGATGCGCTCGTGCGTTGCGGGTTTAAAGAGATCGAGGTCGGGTTCCCGGCCGCTTCGAATACCGAGTTCGAGTTCATGCGCCGGCTGATTGAAGGCGGGCGCATTCCGGAAGATGTGACTATCCAGGTGCTGGTGCAGGCGCGCGAGGATCTGATCGAACGCACCGTGGAGTCGCTCATGGGAGCGAAGCGCGCGATCATCCATCTCTACAACTCGACGTCTCCGGCTCAGCGGCGCGTGGTCTTCGGCCTGGAGAAGACGGACATCGTGCAGATCGCCACCCGCGGTACGCAGTGGGTGAAGGATCGCGTCCCGCGTCTCGTCGGCACGGATGTGGTGTTCCAGTACTCGCCGGAGAGCTTCTCGGCGACGGAGGTGGAATTCGCGCTCGAGATCTGCGAGGCGGTCTCCGACGTCTGGCAACCCACGCCCGAGCGGAAGATGATCCTGAATCTCCCGGACACCGTGGAGGTAGCGATGCCGAATGTGTACGCCGACCAGATCGAGTGGTTCTGCCGCAACATGACTCGACGGGATTCCACGATCATCAGCCTGCATACGCACAACGATCGCGGCACGGGCGTGGCGGCGACCGAACTCGGCTTGCTCGCGGGGGCGGATCGTGTCGAGGGCACGCTTTTCGGCAATGGCGAGCGCACGGGCAATCTGGACGTGGTGATCGTCGCGATGAATCTCTTCATGCACGGCATCGATCCGGGCCTGGACTTCAGCGACATCAACGAAGTGCGCGAAGTGTACGAGCGCTGCACCGGCATGACCGTTCCAGCCCGCCAGCCGTATGCAGGCGAGCTGGTCTTCACCGCGTTCAGCGGGTCCCACCAGGACGCGATCAAGAAGGGTCTCGCCGCCTGGAAGGTCGCCGGGCCGGGGACCGCCTGGGACATCCCTTATCTCACGATCGATCCCAGCGATATCGGCCGCGAATACCGCGAAGTGATCCGGGTGAACAGTCAGTCTGGCAAAGGCGGCGTCGCCTATTTGCTGGAGAGCGAGTTCGGGATCGATCTGCCCAAGGAGATGCAGCGCGAATTCGGACCGCTGGCCAATGACGAGGTCGATCGTCTCGGTCGCGAAGTAACAGCCACCGAGTTGAAGGCGATGTTCTGGCGTGAATACATCGACCGGAATGAGCCGCACGTCCTGCAGCACTTCCATGCCGACGGCACGGGCGGGCAGTTCCGTTGCCGAGCTACGGTGGGCCGTAGCGGCGAGCGCTTGGATCTCACCGGCGAGGGCAACGGCCCCATAGCCGCCTTCGTCCAAGCACTGCAGCAAGCGGGCAGCCCCGCTTTCGAAGTCTCGGACTATCGCGAACACGCGCTCGGCAGCGGCGCGGACTCGAGCGCCATTGCTTACATCCAGGTCCGCGCTGCAGACGGCCAGCGCAAGTGGGGTGCGGCGGTCGATACGAACATCGAGCTGGCCTCGATTAAAGCTGTGCTCAGCGCGCTGAACCGCCTTGCCTGATCCCATGAGCATCCGAGCTTTCGTCACGGTCGCCATCGCGTATCTCCTCTGCGTCCGGGCGGAAGCTGCGCCCAAATCATGGGCGTATGCGCGTGACGAAAAGACGGAGTTCACGATCACAGTGAATGCTGAGGCAACGGGTAAGCCCCACCTCACGCTGCGCATGTTCGGCACGGCTGCGGAAGGCATGATCCTGGACATCGACTCCGCTTGCGAGCCCCTGCCCGGCGGCGGCCTGAAGGCGCTCTCTGGTGATTCCAAAGACGAGAGTGTGCGGATCAGCGGCCAACCTGGTGCGCCCGTGCTGACCGTGAAGGCTGGCAAACTCCCGCGCTTTGACGATCGCGAGAAGGACGTCGATGTCTCCGGCAGTTATAAACTGCTGTCAGAGGGCGCGGTGCTGGAACGAGCAAAAGCGCGCTTCGAAGCCGCCGACGCGCAGCTCAATGCAGACTACAAGGCGCTGGTCGCCGCGCTCAAGCCGGACGAGCTCGAGGAGCTGAAGGATCTGCAGCTTAAATGGATTGCTCGTCGGGATTCAGGAGCGGAAGCGGAGACCGGAGCTGCGGAAAAGCCGAAAGAGCAGCTCGCCTACTGGGATAAGCTCCTGGAACTCACATCCACCCGGCTGGAGTTCCTAAAAGTGTACTCGCGCAAGGGCATCCCAAAAGGCGTTACCGCAACCTATCGCGACTTCGACGGAGGCTGGCTGCACCTGGAGGAACGCAAGACCGGACTGGCCTTCTCGCTTGAAGTGCTGCGCGGACCGAGTCTGCACAGCGGCTTCCTCGAAGGGGTGGTAAAGCGCAGCGGAAAGCTCGCGACCTTTCGCGAAACCGTGCCCAAGGAGGAGACCCGCGAACCTGCCGAGGTGACGTTCACTTTCGTTACGGACAACAAGGTGCAAGTGGAGGCGAAGAACGCAGGCTTTCATGCCGGAGCGCGCGCGTACTTCGATGGCCTCTACTTCAAGGCGCACGCGCTGGAAGCCGGGCTCTCGATCGAGTAACCCTCACTGCCAGCGGTCCGCTGGAAGACGCTCAGGACGAGGCGGGCGCGGCGGTGTCAGCTCGGTGGTGAATTCCGCCACGTGCTTCGCCGCTACCCGGGTCGAGGGAGCACCACAGGCGCGGAAGACCCGGTCGTGCTCCCAATAATGCACGGTCACCGTCTCGCCCGAACGCACCTCGTGCGCGGGTTTGCACGGGTGGGCGTCCACCTTCACCCGGCCGACGCGGATCGCCTCCGCCGCCTGATTGCGGGTCTTGAAAACACGGACAGCCCAGAGCCACTGGTCGATGCGCATTACCTCCGAATTTGCGCAACAACGGCAGCATGGCAAGTGGCAGTATCCGTGGTAAGTTCTCCATTCCCCGCGCCCCGCCGCAGGGCCTTTTTGCTCATGCCCGATCCTTCAGCCTGCCCCGAAATGCCCGAACTCCTCGCGCCCGCCGGGAACTGGGAGTGCATCCGCGCGGCAGCTGCGAATGGAGCTGATGCGGTGTACTTCGGTCTGCCTCGCTTCAATGCTAGGATTCGCGCAGACAACTTCACAGAAGAGGAGCTGCCGGCAGTCGTCGACTACTGCCACCGTGCCGGCGTAAAGGCTTACGTCGCCTTCAATACTCTCGTCTTCACCGGCGAGCTGGAGGCGGCCGCCGAGTACCTTCGTTTACTCAACCGCGCCGGGGTGGATGCACTCATCGTGCAGGACGTCGGCCTCGTTCGCCTCGCGCGGCGAATCGTCCCGGAGCTGGCGATCCACTCCTCCACGCAGATGACCATCACTTCGCCTGAGGGCGTCCGCTTCGCCCGCGATCTGGGCGTGGAGCGCGTAGTGCTGGCGCGCGAGCTATCGTTGCGAGAGCTGGAGAAGTTCGAGCCAGGCGGGTTGCCACTGGAGGTCTTCGTCCATGGCGCTCTCTGCGTCGCGTACTCGGGCCAGTGCCTGACCAGCGAGTCACTCGGCCAGCGCAGCGCAAATCGCGGCGAATGCGCGCAGGCCTGCCGCATGCCGTACGAGCTGGTGGTTGACGGCGTGCTGCGCGATCTCGGCGACAAGCGATACCTGCTTTCCCCGCAGGATCTTGCGGCGGTAAACGAGATCCCGCAGCTCCTCGAACGCGGCGTTCTCTCCTTCAAGATCGAGGGACGTCTGAAGACTCCCGAGTACGTAGCCGCTGTCTGCCAGGTCTACCGCAAGGCACTCGATGCCGCTCTGGAAGGCCGCGAGCACATGGCCAGCGCCGCCGATCGTTACCAGCTCGAGATGACCTTCTCGCGCGGGCTTTTCCCCGGTTGGATGCACGGGGTCAATCACCAGGAACTCGTCTCCGCCCGCTACGGGAAAAAGCGGGGCCCCTTCGCTGGGCGGATCACCAAAGTCGGGTACGATTACGTGGAGCTAGGCGCAGAACTCGCCCTCGCCCCGGGTGATGGCGTGGTCTTCGACACCGGTGGCGATACGGATCGAGAGCAGGGCGGCCGCATTTACGAGATCAAGAAGGGGCGGCTCCACTTCCAGCACGGCCACATCGACTTCGGCCAGTTGCGGGTGAATGACCGCGTGTGGAAGACCGACGATCCTGCACTGGAGAAGCAGCTCCGCCAATCCTTCAGCCGCAAGGTGGAACCGCGCCGCCGCGAGTCGCTCAATCTCCAGGTGACAGGCCGCGCGGGGGAACCGATGACCGTCACGTGTGTTGAAGTCTCAGTCACCTCGGGGATTCCGCTCCAGCAGGCGCGCACGGCGCCGCTCACCACGGAGAAGCTGCGTGAGCATTTGGGTCGCTTTGGCGAGCATCCCTTTGCACTCGGGAATCTGGATAACGCGCTCGAAGGCGAAGTCATCCTGCCGATCGGCGAGATGAACCGCCTGCGCCGGGAGCTGGCCTACCACCTCGAGATCGCCCGCAAACGCGTCCGCCCTGAGCTTGATCTCTCCTGGCGCGAACTCTTCGCAGATCTTCAAGCGAGCGGAGAGCGAACGTCGCCGGATCCCGGGATTAGCGTGCTCTGCCGCTCGCAGGAGCAAGTAGACGCCGCTCTCGAGTGCGGCGTCCGCCGGGTGTACGCCGACTTTGAGGATATCCGCCGGTACAAGGACGCTGTTGCAATCGTGCGCAGTCGCGGGATCGGCACCGAGATCTTCCTGGCTACGCCCCGCATCCAGAAGGCCGGCGAGCAGGGCTTCTTTAAGCTGATCGAGAATGCTGCGCCTGACGGCGTGCTCCTGCGGAATCTCGGCGCCATCGAATACTTCACCTCCGCCGCTCCCACTGAGCACCCGCTCCGGCTGATCGGCGACTTCTCCCTGAACGTTTCCAATCCGCTGACTGCGCAGGTCTTTATGTCAAAACGCCTGGAGCATCTCACGATCTCGTACGACCTGAACATCGAGCAGGTTCTCGACCTCCTGGCGGCGGCACCATCGGATTGGTTCGAACTCACCATCCACCAGCACATGCCCATGTTTCACATGGAGCACTGCGTCTTTGCGGCGTTCCTCTCCGAGGGGAAGACCTTCCTCGATTGTGGTCGCCCTTGCGATACCCACCGCGTCCACCTCAAAGATCGAGTGGGCATGCAGCACCCGCTCCGCGCGGATGTCGGCTGCCGAAATACGGTCTTCAATGCCGTTCCGCAGACGGGCGCAAAGTTCTTCGAGAGTCTGCAAGCAGCCGGCTTGCGTCGCTTCCGCGTCGAGTTGCTAGAAGAGACCCGTCAATCGGTCGAGCGCGTCATTCGTGCCTACCAACGTCTGCAATCCGGCGAACAGGCGGGCGAGCAGATTTGGCAGGATCTGCGGGCAAACTCCCAGCTCGGTGTGACTCGTGGGACCTATTCAGCGATCGAAAGATGAGCCCACATGCGCGATTCATTCGCGATTTAAGCTCAGCCGAAGAAGAAAATTGCTCTGCAGCCCGAGCTCAAACGGTATTCGGGTCGCACTTTTGTGCGATCCAGTCGCACATTTGGTGTGCTCCTATCGCAACTTTGTAGGGAGCTTGAGCATAAATCGGCGATTGGATCGACGAATCCGACTCACCGGATGAGCTCAAACCGCGGAGCTATAGACTCAAAGCACGATTGATTCGCGGTATTTGGCTCAACCAGAAAGCGCGCTGCCATCCAGGGCGAACATTCCGCTCAACAGTTGGAGTTCCCGGCGATCAGCATTCGTGAATCGCAACTCACGTGATAGCCAGGAAAGTCGGGCCTTCAGCCGCGCGGCTTCACGAAGACGCCGATGAGCGGTCTTGGAGAGGGCTTGAGACTGGCGAAATCACTCACAAAACCAGTGGGGGTGCGAAGTTCGACATGGCCCGCACCTCTTCCACCGTAGACCAGCACGGAACCTAAGGGAGCCTTATAAGGATCAGACACCCGGAGACGCTCGAAACCGTAGGACTTCTGCAATTCGGCCCCGGCCTGCTTGGCGTAGGCGGTCTTGGGATAGGTATCGATAACCTCGGAAGCGAGCAGCGCAGTCTTCACGTAACGCCAGCAGCGGCTGATGGAATGTTTTCTCGCGCGATTTGCAGCAATCTCAGCGGCGCGGACCATCCGGCTATCGTAGCGAAGACCAGAGGACCGAGGCCCAAAGAGAGAAATCTGAGACGGATTCAGCTTCGTTGCGCGGGATTCGTCGTAAAGCGACTCCTCGGCGGCGAAGATTGCAGGCCCCATGGCGAGCGTGCAAAACGAGAGCAGGAACAGGAAGAGGGAGCGATAGGTCATTGGCTTCGGAGAGCGAAGTCGGCGCGCAGGCTATAAACACAGGCCGATGCGTCAACTCGGGAATTCTCATAATGCCTATAAGCACCTCGCAGGCCTGAGAGGAACCCGTTCTCACTATTCTGGAGAATGTCGCACAACTGAGCACTCCACAGACGCTTCTCGTACGCTATCGTCCCGCGCAGTGAACCTTTCGACCCCGTTGTCCGAGCTGAGCCATCTTTCCGCACAACGGTTGCGTCAGCTGGACCGCTTCGGACTGCTCACCCTGGGCGATTTGATCACGCATTTCCCCCGGCGCTGGGAGGATCGGACGCAGTTCGATCGCTGGCCGAATGGGGAAAGCGATGAGCCAATCTGCGTCTGTGGGGTGGTTGCCAAGGTGAGCTCGAAGCGAGTCGGCGGGCGGATGAAGATCACGGAAGTGCTTCTGGAGGAAGCCGGAGCGCACGCTCTGAGCAATCGCCTGGTATGCCGCTGGTTTAATGCCTACTGGGTCGAGAAGGTGGTCGCGGTGGGTCAGACGCTGGTGGTTTATGGGAAGCCAAAGCGCCGGTCGCGCGACGTGGCTGTGGAGCATCCGGAGTTCGAGGTGGTGGAGGAGGATTCGGGTGAACCGATCCACCTCCAGCGGATCACGCCGATCCATCGGGCCACGGAGGGACTCTCCACACGCGTGCTCCGAAAGCTGATCTGGGATGCGCTCCAGCAGCTCACAGCCGCAGATGCTCCGAACCTCATTCCACCTGCGCTGGACCGCATGTCGCGCCTGGAGGCGCTCCGGCAGATCCACTTCCCCGATAGCAGCGAGACGCTGGCGGCAGCCCGACGACACCTGGTGCTGGAGGAGTTCTTCGCCATGCAGCTTATCGTGGGAGCGAAGCACGCAGAGCAGGCGGCGCAGCCTGGGGAAAGGCACATGGCCACCGGTGCGCTCGTAAAGCAGTTCCACGCGAGCCTGCCCTTCGAACTAACCGGCGCGCAGGTGCGAGCAATCGAGGAGATCGACCGCGACCTAGCATCACCGCGCGCCATGAACCGGCTTCTGCACGGAGATGTCGGCTCGGGCAAGACGCTCGTCGCGCTCTCCGCGATGCTCCAGGTCGTGGAAGCCGGCTACCAGGCGGCGCTCATGGCGCCCACGCAGATCCTTGCCGAGCAGCACTATCTGACGGCGAAACGCCTGCTCGCACCGCTGGGAGTGCGTGTCGCCCTGCGTACCGGCTCGCGGAAGGAGAACGCGGGCGACCCGCTCTTTGATCACCAGCAATGGATGGAGTCGGTGAAGGGCAGCCCTGGTGCCGAGCGACCGATCTATAGTAACGAGCCACAGATCCTGATCGGCACCCACGCGCTTCTCTACGAAGGAGCGGGCTTCACCCGGCTGGGGCTCGCCGTGATCGACGAGCAGCACAAGTTCGGAGTGCTCCAGCGGGCGCGACTCCGCGATCAAGGAGGGCCTGGCATGATCCCGGACATGCTCGTGATGACCGCAACGCCCATCCCACGCACTCTGGTCATGACGCTTTACGGGGACCTGGACGTCTCCACTTTAGACGAGCTGCCCAAGGGCCGCGGAAAGATCATCACTGGCGCGCGGAACCGCTCAAAGCTGCCGGAGGCCGTGAAGTTCCTCCGCGAGCATCTCGAGAAAGGGCGGCAGGCGTACATCGTCTATCCCTTGATCGACCAATCCGATCGCCTCGAAGCCAAAGCCGCCGCTGCTGAGTTCGAGAAGTGGCGCGAGCTGCTGGCTCCAATGCCTTGCGGGTTGCTCCACGGGCGCATCCCACCCGACGAGAAGGACGCGATCATGGAGCGCTTCCGCCTCGGCGAAACGAAGGCGCTGATTGCCACCACGGTCATCGAGGTGGGAATCGACGTGCCCAATGCGAACATCATGCTCATCGAGAACGCGGAACGGTTCGGCCTCGCTCAGCTGCACCAGTTGCGGGGGCGGATCGGGCGCGGGGAACACAAGAGCTACTGCGTGCTGATCACGGAGAGCGAGGAGCCCGGGGCGCTGGAGAAGTTGCGCGTGCTGGAAGAGACGGTGGACGGCTTCAAGATCGCTGATGCCGACCTCCAGATGCGGGGCCCGGGCGACATCCTGGGTACGCAGCAGAGCGGGCTTCCTCCGCTGAAACTCGGAGACATCTTGCGGGACGGCGAGCTCATGCGGCAGGCCCGCGGGGCTGCCTTTGTACTCTTGGAAAGGGATCCGCAGCTTCTTGCTCCGGAGCACGCCCATTACCGCGCACTCCTCGCACAAACCCGCAAGCTTACCCTCGCGCAAGTAAGCTGACGCGCGCGCATTCAGCCGCTATCTTCACCGCCGCTTTCGCTTCACCGCCCGTTTTGTTCCTCAGTCCACCATCCTCCAGCGCCGCATGAGACGCCTTGTACTACTTATCATTGTCGCGGTCGTCCTCTATGCCGCGTACTCCCACCGCACCGGGCGGGTCCCCTTCATCGCGAAGAACGCCTCGGAGAAGATCACCCTCGCGGACGCGGCGCCGATTGATCCGAAGAAGGTCCAAGTGCTCGCAGCGCTCGATGCTGAATATGCGGGGCTGGTCGATGCGGTGGTGCCTTCGGTCGTGAGCATCACGACTTCCCGCCGCGTCCGAGTGCCGTACGTGGTGGATCAATACGAGTACTTCTTCGGCCGACGGCAGCGCAGCGCAGAGCAAACGCAAAGCGGCCTCGGCTCTGGCGTGATCGTCTCGAAAGAGGGGCACATACTCACAAACCACCACGTGATCGCCGGGATGGACGAGATCCGCGTGCAGCTTACCGATGGACGGATCGAGCCGGCGGAGCTGATCGGCAGCGATGAAGGCGTGGATATCGCCGTGCTGAGAGTGAAGGCGGCGAACTTGCAGCCGCTGCCCTTCGGAGACTCCGATGCTGTCCGCGTCGGGCAGATGGTCTTCGCGATCGGAAATCCCTTTGGACTTCAGGAAACGGTGACCCAAGGCATCGTGAGCGCAAAGGGGCGTGCGATCAGCGATAGCGGCGTGGAGCTGCTGCAGACCGATGCAGCGGTGAACCCGGGCAATTCCGGCGGACCACTACTGAACCTGCGCGGCGAGATCATCGGGATCAATAGCGCCATCTACTCGCGCACTGGAGCCTGGGCCGGCATCTCCTTTGCCATCCCGGCGAATACCGCGAAGCAGACCATGGATGTCATCACGCAGAAGGGCAAAGTCGTCCGGCCTTATCTCGGAGTCGTGATGATGGATGTGAACCGCCAGCTGGTGGAACGCTTCGGCCTGCCGGATGCACGGGGCGCGCTGATCACTGAGGTGCTGCCCAATTCCCCCGCGGAGAAGGCCGGCATGGAAGGCGGCGACGTGATCCGCACCTTCAATGGGCATCTCATCCGCGACACACGCGAACTCCAGCGGCGTCTGCTGGGCAGTACCGTAGGGAATGCAGCGAAGATCGTGGTGATCCGCAACGGGCAGGAGGTCACGCTGACGGCGCCCCTCATAGAAATGCCCGCAGACAAGTCGATGCTGCGCGTCCCCTCTGCGCCCGATCCCGCACAGCCTCCGCCAAACCCCCCTGAGACGGGCAATCCAGCCGTCCCTCAGACCTCGCTGGATAACGTGCTCTCGGGCATCCAAGTCAGCGAGATTCCCGACCAGCTCCGTAGCAGGTTGCCCGAGAATATCCCGGGCGGCGTGATCATCACCCAGGTGGATCCGGCCTCACCCGCGGCCGGTCTGCGCGTGGGCGACATCATCGAGGAGGTGAACCAGCAGCCGGTGCGCTCAGTTCGAGACTACGAGAAGCTGGCCGCTGCACTGCCGCCCGGGAAGCGCGCGCTGCTCTTTGTCGCACGCGGAAGCACGCGCTCCTTCGTGGTGATTACCCCCTAGCCTTTCACATCGGCCGGGCGATGATCCGGCGCGATGGGTCCATGGCGCCGGCCTGCCGGAAGATCGAACCAGGCGCTGCTGACCGCAGCTCATAGCTCTTCAGCGTAAACTCGGGGTAGAAGCCATTACTCGCCGGCTCATAAACCGTGTCTCCGGTGAGATTCCCCACGAGCTTGTACTCGTACCCGTTGTCCGACCCGATCTTCCCCAGTTCCCGATCAGGCGCGAGCTTCCCGGCCTCATTCAGCATGACCAGCTTGGCGCTCGACCACGGCTCGCCCGGACGGCGCACGTAGCCCCAGAACTTGTAGTCCGATTTGAAGTAGCGCCGCCCAATGAAGTAATCGCCGGGTGGTTCGCTGCGAATGCCCTCTGAAGTAGCGGCTGCAATCCGGCTGGATTGAATGCCTTCCATGCGGCCCGAAGTCTGGCAGCCGCTCAGGAATCCTGCGGCCGCAACCGCGAGGAGAGTGAGGAAACGAGGTGAGTACATAGCGTGAATCTTAGAGGAGACCAGCGCGCTCCAGGCAGGGTTGCAAGGCGCGCTCCAGTGCCGCTTCATCTAGCGGATCCACCGCCGGGACACCATCAAACAAATGCCACGTCTCGCTATGCTCCACGGAATCACCAGGCTGGAGCATGCGCAGCGGACTCAGCGTCTCCAGCTCGATCATCTCACCTTCAGTAAAGGTCTCGAAGTTGCAGCCGAAGTCCGGGTACGTGGCGCCTTTTTCATGCTCAACGGTCTTTAGGAAGAAGGTCGATCCCAGTAGGTAGCCTGCCCAGCCGGTAATGTGGGCAAAGCCCAGCTTGGTCGGCGTTCGACCCGCTTTCGGCGTGAGCGTCCAGTACTTGCGCCCAAAGTGCCACCGGTCGTCGGAGAAATCCGTGTAGGTCCAGGGGACGATCACACGATTCGGGAGGAAGTCCTCGGTGTGCTTGCCAAGTGGCGGCTGCGGAATGATCTCCATGCCGCCCGGTGCCACTACGGTGAGGCCCCAGGTCGCGATGGTTAGTGGATCTCGGCCTTCGTTGGTCGCTCGATGCAAGATCGTGACCGCCGAACTCGCTGGGGCCAGCGAAAGGAACATCTCCTTGCGAACACCAGAATCACCTGAAGGCGTTTCGACGCGGAGTGCACTGGGTTCCGTGAAGTCGTACTTCACGAGCCCGTTATCCGGTGTGTAGGTCAGCTCGTTTTCTGGAGAAACCCAGATCCGATGCCCACCACGAGCCACAAACTTGCTCTCCCCGGTGGCGCCAAGTTGATCCTCGTTCGGCTGCAGCACATTGGCACCTCCGGGCAACCGGTAAGACAGGATCCGAGGGCCGACATCCAGGGTGATCAGGAGTTCGGCGTAGTCATTCTTTAGCTGGGCGCACTGGTTCCAACCGAAGGCAGGGATCTTGGAGACGGGCATATTAGGATGCGGTATGAAACGGAGTTGCTGGCGCGCTCTTTGGGACTGCGATTTCCCACGTGAGCCACAGTGCTTTGGGCTCCGCGCTAAATCGTCAGGCTCTCACACTTGGAAGGGTTGTTCCCGGTACTAGACAACGATCCTTGAGGCCGTTGCAACACTTGGAACGGTCCTCTGAATTCGAGAGAACGACCGAGCAATTCCGGAGGACGTCCGAGCAAATCGGGAGATTAATGCGTCACAATGGCACAATCGACACCGGATTTGCTCGGTCGTCCGAGCAAATTGAGAGAACGCACACCGGAATTGCTCGGGCATTGTGCCAAATTGGCACAATCGTGCGCCAAAGTGGCACAATGAAGACCGGATTTGCTCAGTCGCCCGAGCAGATTCAGTGTCCCAGTTTACGTAAGTCTCACTCCCGACGGGCCTCTCGGCGCGCGAGGAAGAAGTTTGTCATAGCGCCGGATGCGCGCCGCGCCGCTACCCGGCGGCCACACTCTGGCGCACTCGCGCCAGCAACGCCGGCTGCTTCTGCAACTGAGCCGTAAGCGCCTCAATGGCCCTCACCGTGGGCGGGCTGATGTGGTGCTCCATTCCTTCCACATCGTGGTAGATCACCTGATCATCTAACCCCAGCAGCCGGAGAAAATCTGTGAGGAGATGGTGCCGCTCCGTGATGTTTCGAGCGAGCGTCTCACCGGCGGTAGTTAGCACGAGCCCGCGGTACTTCTCGTAGTTGAGCAGCCCCTCCGCATCCAGGCGCTGGATCATGTTCGTCACGCTCGCCTGGGAGATGCCGAGGCTCTGGGCGATATCCACGACGCGGGCATACCCCTTCGTGTTGATAAGCTCGAGAATTCGCTCGAGATAATCTTCGACGGCAGATGAGGCGGGGCGGAGCGCGGATTTGCCGGGCATCGGCGCAGCGTACGAAAGGAGCGGAAGAGCGTCAAGAGACCCCCGCCGTCTAGGGGTGCTCGACCATATGCCCAAGGATGCAGAAGTTAGTCGTGGCTAATCTTCTTGTTGACGGCTGCTTCTGGTCGGGTATGAAGACGGCATGCGCAAAATGCCTTCTCGATTCGTAGATCTTTTCTGTTGCGCCTGCATCCTGATGGCCTGCCTGGCCGCAGCTGCGCAAGGAGCTCCCGTGTCGGTGGTGACGACCACCACGATGATCACCGATCTTGTCCAGCAAGTCGGCGGCGACCGGGTGAAGGTCAGCGGGCTGATGGGACCCGGAGTCGATCCGCACCTTTACAAGCCCTCGACACGGGATGTGACGCGCCTGCAATCGGCGAAGGCCATCTTCTATAACGGACTGCTGCTGGAAGGTCGGATGAGCGATCTCTTTGAGCGCCTCGGCAAAGCTGGGCGTAAGACCTATGCAGTGGCTGCGGGGATCCCGGAGGCGCAGCTGCTCAAGCCGGCCGAGTTCGAAGGGCACCAGGACCCGCACGTCTGGGGCGACGCAAAGCTGTGGGCTTCCTGCGTGGATACGGTGGTGCGCGGCTTGAGCGAGGTGGACCCAGAGGGGAAGCCGGAGTTCGAGAAGCGCGCGGCGGCGTACAAGGTTGAGCTCGAGACACTGCACGCGTGGGCGCTCAAGCGGGTGGAGGAGCTGCCTGCAGCAGGTCGCGTCCTGGTCACCAGCCATGATGCATTCAATTACTTCGGGCGCGCCTACGGATTTCAGGTCGTCGGAGTTCAGGGGATCTCGACGGTGTCGGAAGCAGGGCTGGCCGACATCACGAAGGTGGTCGACTTCATCAAGGGCAAGCAGGTGAAGGCGATCTTCGTCGAGAGCAGCGTTCCGAAGACCACGATCGAGCGGATCAGCCAGGACTCAGGTGCCAAAGTGGGGGGCGAACTCTTCTCGGATGCGCTCGGAACTCCGGGCAAGAAAGTCACCGCTCACGGCGAAACCTATGACGAAGGGACTTATGTGGGGATGCTGAAGCACAACATCAACACTGCGGTGGATGCGCTGAAATGACGGAAACGGTTAAGGGCGCGGAGATCCCGCTGGAAGTCCATGACCTGACGGTTGCGTACCATCGCCGGCCGGTGCTGTATGGAATCGATCTCGCGATCCCGGCGGGCAATCTCGTGGGGATCGTCGGACCAAATGGCGCGGGCAAGAGCACGCTGATCAAAGCGATCATGGGCGTGGTCCCGGTCAGTGGCGGCTGGATCAAGATCTTCGGCCAGCCCTTTCGCAAGAACCTCACCCGCGTCGGCTACGTCCCGCAGCGTGAATCGGTGGACTGGGACTTCCCGGTGAACGTCATGGATGTGGTTCTGATGGGCCGCTACGGACGGCTCGGGCTGTGCCGCCGACCAGGGCGCGAGGACAAGGAGATCGCGCGCGCCTGCCTGGAGAAAGTCCACATGTTGCCGTATGCGGACCGGCAGATTGCGAACCTCTCCGGCGGCCAGCAACAGCGTGTCTTCCTCGCCCGAGCCCTGGCGCAGGAGAGTGATCTCTACCTCATGGATGAGCCTTTCGCGGGCGTGGATGCGGCTACGGAGACGGCCATCATTGCGCTGCTGCAGGAGCTGAAGGAGCGCGGAAAGACCATCCTCGTGGTGCATCATGATCTGCCCACCGCGCGCAGCTACTTCGACATGCTGCTGCTGATCAATATGCGGCTCGTGGCCTTCGGTCCGACTGAGCAGGTCTTCACGCAGGAGCTGCTGCAGAGCACCTACGGCGGCCGGCTGACGATCCTCTCGGACGTCGCGCAGCAGGTCGGCGCCTAACCGGAGATGAACACCCGGCGCCACCTCGCGCTCGCGTTCGCGCTCCTCCTGCTCGCGGGCACGGCGGAGGCCGCGCAAATCAGCGACCTCGTCCAGACGAACACTTGGGAACAAGCGCGCCGGTTTTTCACCCTGAGTGACCAATCGGTGCGCAACGCGCTGCTCGGCTCGCTCCTGCTGGGGATCAGCTGCGGGCTGCTCGGGAGCTTCGTGGTGGTTCGCAAGATCGCGCTGGTGGGCGATGCTCTTTCGCACGCGGTGCTGCCCGGAGTGGCACTCGGCTTTCTCTGGAACATGAGCAAGGACCCCGTCGCGATCTTCATCGGTGCGACGGCGGCAGGGCTGCTGGGAACGGCGGTGGTCGGGTGGATCACCCGGACTACACGGCTCAAGGAAGATGCGGCGCTCGGGCTCGTGCTGGCGACGTTCTTCGCGGTGGGGATCTGCATGCTCACGATGATCCAGCGGCTCCCAACAGGGAACAAAAGCGGGATCGAAAAGTTCCTATTCGGTCAGGCCGCGGCGCTGGATAGCGGGGACATCCAGCTGATGACGATCACTACAGTAGTCACGCTGATCCTGGTGATGCTCTTCTACAAGGAGCTGCTGATTACGAGTTTCGACCCGGAGTTTGCGCGCAGCGTAGGGCTGCCAATCCGCATCCTGCAGGAGCTACTCATGCTCCTCCTGGCCTTTGCGGTGGTGATCGCCTTGCAGGCTGTCGGCGTCGTTCTGGTCTCGGCAATGCTCATCACGCCTGCTGCGGCGGCGTATCTACTGACCGACCGCATGCACCGCATGCTCATCCTCGCAGCGGTCTTCGGCATGCTCTCCGGTGCGTTGGGGTCGTTCCTTTCTTTTCTCGGGAACAACCTGCCCACCGGGCCCTTCATGGTGCTTGGAGCGAGCACTGTCTTCGCCACCGCGTTCTTCTTCGCGCCCCGCCATGGGGTGATCCCACGCTGGTGGCGTCTTCGTTCGCGCGTGCGCAGGATCTCTCGCGAGAACACGCTCAAGTTCATCTACCACGTGCTCGAAGGGCGCGGCTTCGACGGCGAAGGCGTCTCGCTAGAGGAACTTGCGGAGCGCAGCCGCTGTACCGTGGATGAAGCACGTTTGCTCGTTCAGCATCTCGCCGATCACCGTCTCGCGACGCTTGATCGGGACCGCGGTGGACTGCTGCTCATGCCGGAAGGCTGGCGCGTCGCGAGTTCGGTAGTGCGCAATCACCGCCTCTGGGAGTTGTATCTCACTAACATGGCAGCCTACTCGCCGGACCACGTCCATGAGGACGCGGAGAAGATCGAGCACGTCCTCGGCGAGCAGACGATTCGCGACCTGGAGCGGCGCCTTAAGTTCCCCGATCGTGATCCGCACGGAAAACCGATCCCTAACGTGCGGGAGATCACCAGCCGCGACGCCGCCCCCACACCCGGGCCGCAGAGTGGATACCGTGGCCGCAACTAATCCCTCATGGACTCTCTGATTCCATCCTTCGACTTCCACACGGTCTTTATCGCGCCATGGACTGAGAACTTCGCGCTCTTCGGCTGGATTGCGCTGATGGGTTTTCTGGTCACCGTCGCCTGCGGCTTGATCGGAAACTATCTCGTTTTGCGGCGCATGGCACTGGTCGGGGACGCGATCAGTCACAGCGTGCTGCCGGGGATTGCGATCGCCTTCCTGATCGCGCACAGCCGCGACAACCTGATCATGTTCATCGGCGCGATCATTGCGGGGGTGATCACCACGTTGCTCATTGAAGTGATCCATCAGCGTTCGCGGGTGAAGCAGGATGCCGCGATCGGGATCGTGTTCTCCACACTTTTCGCGATTGGCGTGATCCTGATCAGCATGTACGCAGGACAGATCGACCTCGATGCGGACTGCGTGCTCTACGGAGAGATCACGTCCGTGGCGTTGGAACCGCGAGTGGTGCTCTTCGGGATGCAAACTGCGCCTGGCCCGATCCTGCTCATGGGAGCGGTGACTCTTGTCGTCGTCGGTTTGATTGTGGCGTTCTACAAGGAGCTACTGGTTAGCTCCTTTGATGCGGGCCTCGCGGCGTCGCTGGGAATTCGCCCTTCACTCATGCACTACGCCCTGATGAGCGTCCTCTCGACAGTCGTAGTCAGCGCTTTCCAATCTGTCGGTGCTATCCTCGTGGTCGCGATGCTCATCCTGCCCGCCGCTACTTCATATCTGCTCACCAGCCGTCTAAGTGTCATGCTCGGCCTCAGCGTAGTGCACTCCGCGCTCAGTACGGTGCTGGGCATGCACCTGGGAATCCTGCTCGATTGCTCAGCAGCGGCGGCGATGGTTGTCGCAGGCGGATTTCTCTTCGTGCTCGCGTGGATCTTCAGCCCAACCCAGGGGCTGCTCCTAAGACTGCGGCGCGTCGACACGACGGATCCCGAGGATCACAAGGAAACCAGCGCGGCGTCGGCCTGATGATTCAGCCCCACAACGGGGACGAGCGCCCGGCCTGAGCCGCGGTCACGCAGTGCAAGCGCTGCCACGACGACCTGAACCAGAGCGCCCGCGCCCAGCATTTCGCCGAACTGGCGCTTGGGCTCGAGCAGCGTCGCGCCGCTTCGCAAGCACTGAGTGGCCTCGATAACCGCGCGATCTACAAAGGTGCCGTTCTCGCAACCGACGATTAATTCCACGAAATCGCCAACTGTCAGCTGGGCCACGCATTCACCGAGCGCCGCACCAGCCTCGCGTTGGCGGAAGAAAGGAGAACCGCCGGCGAGCTCGAGACCAAACTCCCCATCCCGCGCGAGCACGATTGCAGCCGCGCCTTCCGCCAAGGGACGGCGTGCAAGTCGCCAGTCCCGGTACGCTTCGCAGAGGATCCAATCCACCTCCTCGCAAGCCACGACCACCACGCAATCCGCCTCGCCGAGATCGATTAACTGCTCTCCCAGCTTCAATGCGGCCAGACCAGTCGAGGCATCTCCAACCAACGTGTAGCTGGCGCCATCGATCCCGAGTTGCGCGGCGAGGTGGCTCGCGGGCGCATTGTGCACGGTCTCCGGAAAAAGCAGCGGGCTGGCGGCGTTTGCGCCCTGCTTCATGATCTGTTCGTAGAAGCGGCGCGTGTAGGTAACTCCGCCATCCGTCACCGCGAAGACTACCGCAGTGCGCTCGGGTACGATAACGCTCCCCGCCCGGTCAATCGCGGCAAGACCTGCTGCCACTGCAAAATAGCTAATCGAACTCGAACGCCGCAAACGCGGGTTCCGTCCCAGCTGCGCAACGAGTTCCGGCGGGACCGGTACATAGTCGTGCAGGCGCTTCGTCTCAGGATTCGCGACCTGCTTAACCTCCGCCATATCGCCTTGCTGAAGTCGCTGCCACACTCCGTCGAGATCCGTACCCAGCGGAGTCACCCAGCCCATTCCCGCGATACGGCATCCTGCACTCATGCCTTCTTCAGAACAATGCAGGCGTTGGTCCCGCCAAAGCCAAAGGAGTTCGAAATTACGCAGCCCACGCGCGCTTCACGAGCCTCGTTGGCGACGATCTCAATATCCCAAGCCGGATCGCGTTCATCGTAATTGATATTCGGGGGGAGGAACTGCTCTTCCAGAGCCAGGACTGAAAACACTGCCTCGATCGCTCCTGCCGCTCCAAGCGAATGCCCCATCATCGATTTGGTCGAACTCACTGGCGTACGCGCGCCGAAGACCTGCGCGATTGCGGTGCCCTCCGTCGCATCGTTGAACGCCGTCGCGGTCCCGTGCGCATTGATGTAATCGACGTCGTCGGCATTGCACCTGGCTGAGGCGAGCGCACGTTCCATGGCCTGTCGCGGCCCGATGCCGGAAGGATGCGGCTGCGTCAGGTGGTGGTTGTCCGTGGAGATGCCGTAGCCGGTTACTTCCGCAATGATCGGCGCGCCGCGCGAGATCGCCGAATCCCAAGCCTCCAGCGCAAGCATCCCCGCGCCCTCTCCAAGGACCAGCCCGGTGCGCGCCCGATCAAAGGGACGGATCTTATCCGCCGTCGAGGCCTGTAGCGAATCGAATCCCACGTACACCATCTCCGAAAGCGCATCGTATCCGCCACAGAGGATCCGGCGATACTTACCCGCGCGAATCAGCGCAAAGGCATGTCCGATCGCATTGCTCCCCGAGGCGCAAGCGTTTGCGATAATCTGCACCGGCATGCGGATTCCGCAGGCCTCCTGCGCGTTCATCACGGCCTTGTGCGGGAGGTAGTTGGCAAGCCATCCCGCGCGCTTGGGATGCTTCGTCCCGGTGAGCTGCGTGCGGTGATACTCCTGTCCAAAGCTCATGCCACCACTCGTCGTGCCAATGATCATCAGCTCCGGTCGGAAGCCAGGATCTCCCCGCATCGTCTCGCACGTTGCGGCAATCATCATCCGGCTCGCGGGGTGCAGATGGTCGCTATGAGGCCTCTGGTCAGACACAGCCATCTCGGGCGCGTGCCCAGCAGTCTTTGATCGACAGCGGCTCACGTCGAAGGACGTTACCGGACTCACGCAATCCCGCCCCGTGCGCAGTGCCTCCAGCGTTGCTGCCCGCCCTACTCCGAGCGGACTCACCACGCCTTGCGCAGTAATGGCAACGCGTTGAGAGAGCTCGGAGGCGGAATGACTCATCGATCGATTACGAATGTTTTCTGTCAGCCCAAGGCGCTTCGCAACCGGCAATTCTGGTTGTTGACCCTCCACTCCCACGCTAGGAGGTGCGGATGCCAGCCCCAACCGCGCCCGCAATCTCCAAGCGGAAGCAGCAGCTCCGCTCGCGGATCTTCTGGTTTCTCGCAGGCGCGGCAGTGAATTACACGCTCATCGCGGTGCCCTTCCAGTGGCTCGCTCGCAATACTGAGCTCCCCATCTGGGCGATGTCCGCAGCAAGTGTCGGCGTCGGGGTAAGCTTCTTCTTTGCGTGGAATTACTTCGTGAACTTCCGGACGGATTCTCGAAAGCGCGATGCGCTCGCCCGCTATGTGGCTGCCGTAGGGATCATGTGGGTGCTCTCATCATCCACGCTCACCTTGCTCAAGCACTTCAATGCGAACATGGCCTTCGCACTTGGAAGTGTGCCGATCGATCTCGACATCGTTGCGACCCAGTTCTTCCTCGCGGGCATTAAGTTCTTCCTCTACCACAAGTGGGTCTTCCCACTTTCCAAGGACGAGTCCGTCGCGGGGCCTGAGCCGCTCGATCTCCCGCGTGCCGAGGTACACCCTTGAACCGTGCTATAGTGAACGGGACCTTGTGACACAAACTTCCGTTGGCGCAGGCCGGTGCCTTCCGATACTCTCCCGGCCCTTTTTCCAAGCTATCCATGACCACGAGTGACTTCATCTATCTCGACAACAATGCCACCACGCGCGTGGATCCCGAAGTTGTCGCGGAGATGATGCCGTATTTCACGGACTTTTACGGGAATCCATCCAGCCCATACGGCTTCGGCAAGCGAGTGAGCGAGGCGCTCACGGTTGCTCGCGAACGCGTTGCTACCTTGCTCGGTTGTGAATCCAGCGAGATCGTCTTCACCGGCTGCGGCACGGAATCCACCAACGCCGCGATTCACTCCGCGTTGCTCATGGATCGCGACCGGCAGCACATCGTGACCACCCGCGTGGAGCACAGCGCCACGCTGAAGACCTGCGAAGGCCTGGCCAAGCGCGGCTATGAAATTACCTGGCTGAGCGTCGATGCGCAGGGCCAGATCGACCTTGAGGAACTTGAGCGCGCAATCCGTCCGGATACCGCTCTCGTCTCGGTAATGTGGGCGAACAACGAGACCGGCGTCCTCTTCCCCATTTCGAAAATTGCGGAGATCGTCCGAGCCAAAGGCGCCCTCTTCCATACCGACGCTGTGCAGGCGATCGGCAAGATCCCGATCACCCTACGCGATGCGAAGATCAACTTCGTCTCACTCTCCGGGCATAAGCTGCATTGCCCGAAAGGCGTCGGCGTCCTCTACGTGAATCGCCGCACCAAGTTCCAGCCCTTCGTCACCGGTGGCAGCCAGGAAAGCGGCAAGCGCGCGGGGACCGAGAACGTCTCGTCCATCATCGCGCTCGGGAAAGCCTGCGAAGTCGCCGGCCAACACATGGAGCACGAAGCCACGGAAGTGCGGGCGCTGCGCGATGGATTCGAGGCCGGTCTCCTGGAGCGCGTGGAGGGCGTGCAGGTCAATGGCGACAGCGAGAACCGCCTGCCTAACACCAGCAACCTTTCCTTCGAAGGCATTGATTCTGAGGCCGTACTCATCCTACTCGATCAGCACGGCATCTGTTGCTCCGCCGGCTCGGCCTGCACCGCAGGCTCGCTGAATCCTTCGCACGTGCTCAAGGCAATGGGCTTCAGCGACGAGCGTGCACGCTCCAGCCTGCGCTTCTCGTTCAGCCGCTTCAATACACGCGCCGAAGTGGATAGGGCTCTGGAAGTTGTCCCGCAGGTGATCAACAAGCTGCGGCGGATCGCTGTTGCGGCTTAAGCCTCCCGAGACGCTGCACGCGGATGCGCTGGATCCTGCCCTCTCCTGCCAATCCCGATTTCTGCCGCGCTGTCTGCGAGGAACTCCGCGTCCCGCGCTTCGTCGCGGAGCTGCTCTGCCGGCGAGGCCATACCTGTATAGACGGCGTCACCCAGCACCTCGATCCGAAGCTCAAGGCACTCTCCGACCCCTTCCTGCTGCCAAACATGTGCGCGGCTGTGGAGCGTCTGCTTGCGGCGCTGGATCGCAAGGAGCGCATCGTCCTCTACGGCGACTATGACGTCGATGGCGTCACCTCACTCGCCCTGCTCACCCGCGTGCTCCGAGCCTTCGGAGCAGAGGTACAATGCTTCCTCCCGCTCCGCATCGAGGAAGGCTACGGCCTCAGCACGGATGGCGTCACCCGCTGCCTGGAGACCCTCCACCCGCAGCTGCTCATCGCCGTGGATTGCGGCACTTCCTCCGTTATTGAAATCGCCCGCGTGCGTTCCGCCGGGGTCGACGTGCTGGTCTTCGATCACCACGAATGCCAGGCCGCGCTGCCGGAGTGCACCGCCCTGGTGAACCCAAAGCTCGGCTCCGACTTCCACTATCTGTGTAGCGTCGGGATCGTTTTCAAAGTCGCGCACGGCCTGCTCAAGCGGCGGCCGCTGCCCGGCTTTGATCTCAAGCAGTACCTCGACCTTGTGGCGGTCGGCACCGTGGCGGATCTCGTTCCGCTGGTGGGTGAGAATCGTCTCTTCGTACGACGCGGCCTTCTCCAGCTCGCGCAGACCCGCTTCGTTGGGCTCCAGGCACTCATGGAAGTTGCGGCGATCCGGCCTCCGCTCTACCCCGTGGATATCGGCTTCAAGATCGGCCCGCGCATGAACGCCGCCGGACGACTCGGCACAGCCCAAGACGCTCTTGAGCTTCTTCTCACCGAAGATACCGCCCGCGCCCGTTCGCTTGCGCGGGATCTCGATACGCAGAACCGCGAGCGGCGAGCCGTCGAGGCTGCAGTGCTCACCGCAGCCGAGTTGCAGTTGGCCGAATGCTTCGTCGCTGATCGCGATGCGGCAATTATCGTGGGTGCGGAAGGCTGGCATCCCGGCGTGGTAGGCATCGTCGCGTCGCGCCTCATGCGTCGGCATCACCGTCCTGCGCTGGTCATCGGCTTCGACGAAGCCGGACGCGGCAAGGGTAGCGGCCGCAGCATCGCAGGCCTCTCACTCGTCCAAGCCCTCACCGAATGCGGCTCACATCTCGAGGCGTACGGGGGGCACGAAATGGCCGCTGGGCTTACTATACAGATGGGCCGCTTTGGAGAATTTCGGGACGCTTTCCACGCCTGCGCCCGCCGCCTGCTTACTGACGACCAGCTCCAACCGCGCCTCCACCTGGATTGCGAGCTCACACTCGGCGAGATCGGCTATCCCCTCCTCGAGCAGTACGATACCCTTCACCCTTTTGGCATGGGCAATCTCCAGCCCACCTTCTTCGCCCGCCGCGTCCTACTCGTCGCCGAGCCCCGCGTGATGAAGGAGAAACACCTTTCCCTCCAATTCCGCCAAGGCCGCCACGAAGCCCGCGCCGTCTGGTTCAACGGAGCCGATCAGGATCTCCCCGACGGCCCCTGGGACATCGCCTTCGAACTCGATCGCAACGAGTACCAAGGCAAAGTCCGCCCGCAGATGCAGATCCGCGCGGTGCGGGCGGCAAGTGCGGACGGATGTGAGCAGCGCAGTCTGCAGTCTTAAGTGATCTGCCTGCGCCTTGACCGGCTTCAGCTCCCTTCATAGTCTCTGAGGCTATGACCCCCGTGGATGCTGAGAGTGGAAGACGCTGGCTCGCTCGTGGAGGGGCGCTCCTCGCCGCCGGAGCTGTTGGATTTTTTCTAGGCGGAGGCGTGTCCGCAGATGCGCCGCGTGCGCCCTCCGCACAGCAGAAGGCTATCGCTCCCTCTCCAGCATCGCTGCGAACTACTCCGCTGCACCTCGCAACTGTCACCCGCCCGGAGGCGGAAGATGCCCCCGCTGGCGACGTCCTTGCCCAGTTCAAGGCCAGCATCGCTGCGATCAGGGGAATGCACGGCTTACGCCAAACGCTCGCTCTATACGAGGCAGCTCAGAAGCTCACGGCAACGAACATTCCCGACGCGCTCACGAGCGCGCGCCGTTTGCCGCAGCGAGAAGGCCTGATGGTAATCAACGCGATTGTTGAACGCTGGGTAGAGCTTGATCCGAATGCAGCCGCCACGTATGCGCTTGGCGGTGCGGATCGTCTCATCGATAGGAATCTACTCCAGCTAGTGGTGGAGTCCTGGTCTGCGGAAAACCCAGAAGCCACGCTGGCTTGGATCGATGCGAACGTCGCTGGCAGGGAACGCGATCAGTACCTCTACAGGCTCACTGCCATTCTTGGACGCAGCGACCCTCAACGAGCGCTCGCACTCCTTCAAGAATCTCCCGGATGGAGGCCAGATGATCGGCAGGTCAACAACATCTATGAGGAATGGGCGGGGCGCGCCCCTCGCGCTGCTGCAGCTGCAGCGATGGCCTTGCCCACCGGCGGTAACCGCACCGCAGCGCTCAAATCTATTGCATGGACGTGGGCAGACTCCGATCCTGCTGGCGCTCTTGCTTGGACAGCTCAGATCCCTGAACTTCGGACTCGCGCTGACGCGGAGGAGCAAGTCATCATCAAATGGGGGTTTGTTGACGCCCCTGCGGCGCTTCGCTCGCTTGCTACAATGAACGATCCCTTGGCTAGAGATCGTCTAGCAACCAGCGTGCTCGTCGGGTGGGCATCCCGAGATCCCGGAGCGGCTCGCGATCATGTGCTCACTTTGCCATTGGAGAAACGAGGTGAGGCCATCTGTACGGTAGCGCGAATCCTAGGTCGGTACGATGCTGCGACGGCGATGGCGCTGGTCCAGCAGTTGCCGCTCGCAGAGCAGGCACAAGCTGGGCGTGGGGTGGTACGAAACTATATGCTCACCAATCCGCAAGCTGCCGCGGAGCTACTGCTCACGCTGCCGCCAAGCATTGGGCCCGACCACACAATCAACAATGTAGCCGCCACGTGGGCTCGAACGGATCCTGCGGGTAGCGCCAAATGGCTTGTCGCCTTGCCTCCGAGTGAATCGCGCAGCCAATCTCTCAACAGCGTCACCTCAACATGGGCGGAGCATAATCCTGCCTCGGCAGGGGCTTGGCTTCTCGAGTGCGATCTGGGTGAAAACGGCAGCCAAATCGCGCAAACCATCGCCACCCAGTGGGCCGGGAGCGACGAGGACTCAGCGCTCCGCTGGGCGGAGAAGCTCCCGGACGCACAGCGCGTCTCCGCGTTTAACGTCATTTGTGGTACCATCGCCGAGCGCGATCCCGCGCGGGCTGTGCAGCTCGTGTCGCAGCTGCCTACGGCAGAGAAGGCAGCCGCAGTTTCCAAGATTGTCCAAGTGTGGGCTCGGAGGGAACCCGCCGCTGCAGCTCGCTGGACCTCGACGCTGCCAGAGGCAAGCCGCGGCCCAGCACTGCAGGATCTCGTGAGCGCGTGGGTGGAGAAGGATGCCACGGCGGCGGCGGGATGGCTCCAAACGCTTCCAGCGGGAAACGAGCGCGCAACTAGCCGGATTTCTCTTGTCTTCACATGATGAAACCCGTCGGGCGAGCCGCCGAATCCGATGCTCCAGTTCCGACTGCGAGCGCCCAAAGGGCGTCTGGACAGACAGGACGGCAAAGCAGATGCTTCGACAGTGAAGCCGCTTGGAATTCAAGATGCCAGGCAGCAGTTCCTGGCAATCGCGGAGCGCGCGGCTGGTGGCGAGCCGCAGATCATTACGAAGCACGGGAAACCTTTCGTCGTGGTCATCAGTGCTGCCGAATGGCAAGCGGCTCGCCCGAAGCAGCGGACTTTGCTCGAGGCTCTGCGTTCTTGTCCTGTGAGCGCGGACGACCTCGATCTTACGCGCAGCGACGAAATGCCTCGAGAGATTGCGCTATAGGTTCCCTTGCTGGAACGATCTCTCAACTGAGACAGTCCGCCACGCGCTGCCAAGGGAATTGTCTCACCCACTGTACGTTTCACCCACTGAGCGCAGGTAGTTTTCGAAATCTCTGACAACTTCCGCGCGCAGTTCTGCAGGGATCGGAGTACCGTCGGTCCAAGCCTCGAACGACGTGTAATCTATGGCCCGCCCGGGAGTGCCCATGAGCATCTCGGCATGGATCACACATGCTTTTCCGTTCAGCACGTAACGGTACTCATCTCGGTTGATAGGACGGATCCGGGCACCCGCTCCCGTCTCCCGGCCAAGGAGCCTGTCGAGAAAATCGGATGCACTCACTTCGTATTCGAGTTTGAAGTTCTTCCCCAAAGGCCAGCCTAGGGATACTCCACACCGCTGCAATGCCCGGCCTTCCAAGATTCACGCATTTTCGCCCTTCCTCCCGTAGCTTTTTGTAACTTGCGCGATTCTTCGGCCTCAAACGATCTTCGCCAGTTCCTTCTCGCTCCCAATAACGAAGGTGCGCGGTTCCTCCAAGATCGCGAGCACTTCAGCATCCTCATCCGCAAGGCGCTCGTCGAAAGCTTCCAGAGTGAAGCTGCGGATCTTCAGTGGAGCCGGGTACTGCTCCTGAACGCGTTCGACCGCGCGGAGCACGGTGCTGTGGTCATGGCTGCCGATCAGTAGGAGCCCGCCGGAACCTGCGGTGCTCTCCACGGTCGCGCCGGGACTGTGAAGGATGGCAAATTCCAGCTCCCGCCACGGCAGGAGCATCCAGAGGGCCCGCTCCAGAGAGGTGGCCTGCAATGCCAGCGCATAGAGTGCGGGAAAGAAGGCGTGGGTGGGCTCAGCCTGGAAGAGCAGGCGATTGCCCATGCGGGAGGAGCGGAGGAGGCCAAGCTTTTCCAGCCGGAGGAGTTCCCGGCGCACTGCGCTGAAGGCCATCTGCGCTTCGCGTGCAAGTTCGCGGAGATGCTGCGGCTCCTGGCGCACACCAAAGAGGAGCACCACCACCTCGGCCATGACTCGCGAGGAGAGAAGGGCGGCAAGCGGGTCCATCAGCTGATCTCACATGGAGATCGTTTTGACTCCCAGCATTAAGGTGTAAGCGCAATTCCAACTGGCGCCAGAGCGTGTGCTCCGGAGGTCAGCAACCCGGAAGGGCGCGGACAAGAAACCAAACCAAACAAGAAAGGAAGTAACAGTATGCCACTATATAACAACCGCCTCGCCGTGATCCTCACGGCAGAACAAATCGCAGGGATTGACACAGCCGTCGCCTCTGTAGAAACAGCCACGCCGTTCCTGGTGAATCTCTCACCTACGGAACGCCGGAAGCTCCTGAAGCTAGGGCCGAAGAGCGAGGCCTTCGTACGCCATGCCATGGAGGCAGGGAACCAGAACCAGGACATCGTGCCGTCCTCCCTGGATCTGGGTGAAATGAATCGGGACAAAGCAGTCCGCGATGCATTGCTCTCGATCGGCCAGCGCCTGGACTTGCTCCAGGCGAAGGTGCGAGACACGAGCATGCTCGCTGGATCGGATCTCATGGGAGCCTCCATGGTGATCTACCGGGCGCTGCTCGCCAATGGGCGTGCCTCGGGTCTCGATGAGTTGCTCAGTCGCCTCCAGGCGCGCTGGGATCGCCCATCGCGGACGCCAGTGCCGCCTACGGAGCCGCCAGCTCCAGTGGTGCCAGCGCCGACGCCGTAGGAAGAGTCGAAGGGCGAGGTCTCGATAAAGCGCGCCAGACGCGTAGCAGGAATGACAGCCGCCAGGGTGCTTGCGCCCTGGCGGTTTGTCTTTGCACTTATAGCATGAAAAAGGACGCTCCCGTTGCGGGGAGCGTCCTGATCGGAAAGCGGTGCGCTTAGAGCTTGCTGGCGATGAACTTCTCCAGCTTCACAATGTCGGCTGAGAAGGCGCGGATTCCCTGAGCGGTCTTCTCGGTCGCCATTGCGTCCTCGTTAAGGAGGAAGCGGAAGGACTTTTCATCCAGAGTCAATCGTTCAATCGACGCATTGTCCGTAGTTTGAGGGTTGAGCTTACGCTCAACTGGCTCGGTGCTCGCAGCCAACTTACCAAGGAGATCCGGAGAGATTGTAAGCAAGTCGCAACCGGCGAGTTCCACTATCTGGCTGACGTTGCGGAAGCTGGCACCCATGACCTCGGTCTTGTGCCCGAACTTCTTGTAGTAGTTGTAGATGGTGGTGACGGACTGCACGCCTGGATCCTCCGCACCGGTGTAGTCGCGCTTGTTCGCGGCCTTGAACCAGTCGTAAATGCGTCCGACAAAGGGAGAGATGAGCTGTACTTTGGCATCCGCGCAGGCGACGGCCTGTGGGAGCGAGAAGAGGAGGGTGAGATTGCACCGGATGCCGTCCTTCTCGAGCTGCTCTGCGGCACGGATCCCCTCCCAGGTGGAGGCGATCTTGATCAGCACACGCTCACGGGAAATGCCAAGCTTCTCATACATGCCGATGAGGTGACGGCCCTTGGCGATGCTGCCCTCAGTGTCGAAAGAAAGGCGGGCATCGGTTTCGGTGGAAACACGGCCGGGGACGATCTCGAGGATCTTCGTGCCGAAGGCAACGAGGACGTAATCGATAATGTCCTCGATCTGTGCAGCTCCCGACAGGCCGCTGCTCTTCCGGTCTGCGAGGACTTCATCCAAGATGTGCGCGTACTGCTCGTTCGTAGCGGCCTGGAGAATCAGCGAGGGATTCGTGGTCGCGTCCTGAGGCTGGAAAGCGCGCATGGACTCGAAGTCCCCGGTATCGGCTACGACTTTGGTGTAGCGCTTCAGCTGATCGAGCTGGGTCTGTTGCGTGGAGGAGTTGGCGGGCGCTTCGGCGGAGAGTGTGCTCATAGAGGCGAGAGAGGAGCCGATGTTATAGGGCTATGGGGAAAGATCAAGGTAAGGGCGTTCAACCAAGCTGCTGGTCACCACGCCGGCGGGCAATGAGCGTTAGGCGCGGCCACCACCAAACGGTTCTGCCGTCTTCCTCCGCCAGCCGAAATATCCTGCGTGCGCTGGCGGGTGCGTTGGCGATCAATGCCCGCACGCCCTTGCGGTTCTCCGGACTTGTAGCAGCGGTCTCGAAGTACCACTCAAGGTCGGGCTGTTTGAAGGGAACGAGCTCCGCGCTGCACACTGCCAAGCCTTGGCGCTCGCAGAGGGCCGACCAGCCGCCCGGGGTCAGAAAACGATGGTGGCTTGGATCGCGCAGCTTCTCCACCTGATGTATCCACTCTTCAGCCTCGGACTGGTCGTCATCCACAGAGCCGTCGATAAGCAGGAACCAACCACCGGGAACGAGCACTCGCGCGGTTTCCCGAATGAATGCTTCTGGCGAGCTGAAGTGATGTGCGGCTACCCGACAGGTGACGAGATCGTAGGAGGCATCTTTGTACGGAAGTTCCTCCGCGGAATGCTGACGGGTCTCTACATGCAATCCGCGTTCCCGAGCGGCGGATCGGGCATTCTCCAGCATCGGGGCGGCAAGATCGCTGAGGGTCACGCGATGGCCAAGTGAGGCGAGGTGGTTACCTGTGTGCCCGCCGCCAGTGGCAACATCGAGCACACGCGCGAGTACGGGGAGTTCCATGCGAATGAGAGCTGCCTCCACATCCGAAACGTCCGCAAGGATATGACCCTTGCCGTAACGGTCGCTCTGGCGGGCAAACTGCTCCTGCGCTGCCTGCTGGACGGGATCAAGTGAAGCCACGCCGAAAGTCTAAGCTGGCAGAAATTAGAGGCAACCTCCTGCTCGAAGTGCGGTCTCGGAGCGCGTGGCGATTGTGCTCGGGCCCGATCCAGTGTTTGTTTGGCGGTTTCGCCTGCTTTGTCATCCATGATTCTCCAGCCGCCCCGGCTTACCCCTTCTTTTCTCTCTGCCCCGCTCCGTGCCGATCTCGAGGCTTACTTAAAGGCGTTTCCGCCTGCACTCGTCGGAGAAGGGATGGCGTACGCAGGGCAGGGGCGGGTCCTGGAGTTCTTTGAAGAAGAGAAGGCCGGCTGCTTCTCCGCCGTGGTGCTAGGCACGCAGGCCTACACCTGTCGCTACCGCACCTCGGTTGCGGGAAGGTTCAGCGGCACTTGCAGCTGTCCAAAGCCGGGTGGGTGCAAGCACTTGTATGCGGCTGCCTGGGTGGCAGTCACCTACACGCTTTCTGCCCGCGAAGCGCGCGAGCAGCAGCAGCAAGAGATAGAACTCGAGGCACCGGAGAGTTCATCGGAACCAGCTCCCGCCGTTCCGGAGCCGATCAGCTTCGAGGCGCTGCTGGCGCAAAAGCTCGGCCGCGTCTTGAACCTGCACGAGCGAAAGGTCGCGCTAGCCGTGGACCACATCTTCCAGGAACGCCACACCGTCACGAAATTCTCGCAGAATACGCTCGGAGTACTCACCCCGAAGCGGGGTTACTGGCAGTGGGGCGCAGTGGCGATCTGGGGAGAAGCGCCGCAGAGCCCTTGGGAGACCTGGCTCTACATCGCGCACCATTTGCGGACTTCGAATCTTCCGATGCACCCGTTCCTGGAGAAGGTGACGGACTGGGCAGACGTCGACCGGACGGTGCAGCAATGGCGGCGTCAGCAGGAGATCGACAAATGGTCCTCGTGGTTGGGCAAATTCTCGGCCGAAGACGGGATCGATCTAGGAATCGAACTCCGAGTGCGAGTGGTCGAGGAAGGCCTTCAACTCGAGTGGCGCTCCGAGGAAGAGCCCGAGTTCAGCGCGGTTAAAGGAAACGTCTTCGACCGTCTGCTTAAGGGCGTCGATAGCAGAGCGGCCGAGTTCTCGGCTCGCTCGAAGTATCTTTGGCGCTGTTTCTCGGATCTTCGCGACGGGCCAGCGCCTGAATTTGCCGACACTGGTGTGCGAGCGATGCTTGCAGAAGTGCTCCGTTCGCCGGAAGCCAAGGAGCTGGTCGTGCGCCCGGATGGAGAGCCGTTTGCCTGGAGCCCGGACATGCTGCGCTGGGAAGTGAAGCCCGCCGAAACCGATCAGGACAGCTATAGCTTCCGCCTCGTGACCACGGATGGCGGCGCGGTGCCACCGCTCCTTGTGGCGCTCGATGGCCGGCCCAATCTCTACATTGGCCACGAGACGATCTATTACGCTCCTCCACTCGCTGGGCTTCCGCTGGAAAGCCTAAAGGGCTTCGAGATCCCGGCCCCTGCTCTGGAAAACAGCACCGGCCTGCGCTTCCTCTCGCGCTCGCAAGTTGCCGTCCCGCCACGCATCGCTTCCCGGTTGCGCCAGTTGCAATCGGAAGTGCACTTTAGCTGCAGTGTCGCTCCCCGCTCAGGTGCGCAGGATCAGATGCTCGTGGATATCACCGCAAAGTGCGGCCGTTGGCAGCATCAGCTGAACAGCATGGGCGCGGAGAACGCCCTGTGGAGACTGCGGCAGGAAGTCAGCCTCGGTGAGACGGGTGAGATCGTGGAGATTGATGAGAGCGCGTTGGTTGCGCTACCAGGCTTGCTTGAGAAACTCCGCCTCAATTGGGATGAGTTCGGGCGGAGGTACGTGCGTTCCATTGGAAAGAACTTTGCCGAGGTGTTTGCAGAGTGGGCGGGGCTGCTACCCAACGGGGTTACGCTCGAGCTCGATGAAGAATTGGCAACGCTCCAGCAACCAGCGCTCCAAGCGCGCGTTGCCTTGGAGACAGAGTCGGTAGGTGCCGACTGGTTTGATTTGCGGGTGATCCTCCAGGTCGATGACACGGAACTTACTGAAGAAGAGATCCAGCTCTTGCTGGCAGCACGCGGTTCCTTTGTCCGGCTGACCGGAAAAGGGTGGAGACGGCTGCAATTCACGTTGGATCAGGAAGACGAGGCGCAACTCGCCGACATGGGGCTAAATCCCCACGACTTCACCGACGAGCCGCAGCGCATGCATGCCCTGCAACTTGCCTCGCCCGGTGCATCGCGCTTTCTGCCCGAGGCTCAAGTGGAAGAAGTACGGCGACGCGTGGCTGAGCTGAAGACATCGGTCGAGCCGCCAATCCCGGCTGCGATTAAGGCCGAACTCCGACCGTACCAGGTCCGCGGTTTCCACTTCTTGGCGTATCTAAGCGTGAACAACTTCGGCGGGATTCTGGCCGATGACATGGGCCTTGGAAAAACGCTCCAGACGCTCACCTGGCTGATGTGGCTGCGCGAACAGCCCGGCTACAAACCGAGCCCGGTGCTGGTTGTCTGCCCGAAGTCGGTTGTCGGCAATTGGATCTCCGAAGCCGAGCGTTTCGTGCCGGGGCTGCGCGTTACCGCCTGGTCAAAGAGCCGCAACGTCAAGGCGAAGGACGCCTTGGCAGCGACAGACCTTCTGGTCGTGAACTATACTCAGCTCCGCTTGCTGGACGAAGGTCTGGCGAATGTCCAGTGGCATGCGGTGATTCTTGACGAGGCGCAGTACATCAAAAACCCCGAGTCGCAGACCTTCCGCACCGCGGTCGGATTGAAGGCTACGCATCGCGTCGCCCTCTCCGGCACCCCGATCGAGAATCGCCTACTGGATCTCTGGAGCATCATGGCCTTCGCCATGCCCGGAGTGCTTGGGAAGCGCGGGCGTTTCAACAAGATCTACGGCCAGAAAGAGGATCCGTTTGCAAGGCGGCGGCTCGCGGCACGGGTACGGCCGTTCGTGCTTCGCCGGACCAAGAAGGAAGTCGCCGACGATCTGCCAGATCGGATCGAAGAGGATCTCTACTGCGAGATGGAGGGCGCACAAGCCGTGCTCTACCGCGCCGAATTAAAGCACGCTCAGCAATCGCTGCTGAAGATCAAAACTCAACAGCAGCTCGATAAGCAGCGCTTCAACTTCCTAACGTCGCTTTTGCGACTTCGGCAGATATGCTGCGACCCGGCACTCGTGGATAAGAGCCTGAAGACTGCGGAGGGCGCGAAAATGAATGCGCTCATGGAGTTGCTTGAACCGCTCATGGAGGAGGGGCAGAAGGTGCTAGTGTTCTCGCAGTTTGTGGAAATGCTGCAGCATATTCGCTCCAAAATCACCGAACGCGAATGGCCGCAGTTTCTGCTCACTGGTGCTACGGAGGATAGGCAGGAGTTAGTGGACAAATTCCAGGCGCATGAAGGTCCGGGCATCTTCCTCATTTCCCTTAGAGCGGGCGGATCTGGACTTAATCTTATGTCGGCCAGCTACGTTGTGCTTTACGATCCATGGTGGAATCCGGCGGTGGAGAATCAGGCTATCGATCGAACGCACCGCATCGGCCAAAAGAACAAAGTCATCGCGTACCGGTTACTCGCACAGAACAGCATCGAGGAGAAAATCCGGGCGCTACAGGTCACCAAACGCGCTCTTGCACAGGATATCCTTGGTGAGGAGGCGTTTGCGCAGGGGCTGACGCTCGACGACTTCCGCTTCCTGCTAGAGTAACAGCGGGGATACGCTGAACACCGCTCGCAGGCAATTTCACCCGCGAGCTACCAGTCGGTGCTCACAAATCCGTGGCTAGGAGCCCTGCACCGTTAGATATGGATGGCGTGACCGGAGGCCTGGCTGGCGGCCTCGTGAACCATTTCGCTAAGCGTCGGGTGCGCATGGATGGTCGCTTCGATCTCATCGACTGTCGCCTCCATGGTCATGGCTAGCCCGAGTTCGGCAATGAGTTCAGTAGCCTCAGCGCCAATGATATGGGCACCTAGAATTTCACCGTGTGGCTCGCCGAGGATCAGCTTGATGAAACCCTCACTCTCACCAATCGCCCGAGCCTTGCCGCTGGCCATGTACGGGAACTTCCCTACCTTGTACTTGATACCGCTTTCCTTGGCGGCGCGCTCTGTGAGGCCGACACTTGCGACCTGCGGCTGGCAATAGGTGCAGCCTGGAAAGTTCTGTACCTTCTTCGGTTTGAAGCCTTCCACAAACATCCCGTTCACCGCCTGGATGGCCTCCCAACTTGCCACGTGCGCCAGCCACGGTGGACCAATGATGTCACCGGACGCAAAAACGCCGGGGACATTCGTCTCATAACGGTCGTTCGTCTTGATGTACCCCCGCTCGGTCAGCTCAATCTTCTGGTTGCCGCCCGGGAGCAGCGGGACCACACCGATCGCGACAAGGCACACATCGCCTTCCAAAGTTTGTTCAGTGCCCTTGGCATCTTGAACAGTGACCTTAACGCCGGCATCAGTGGCCTCTGTCTTGGTTGTCTTGGTATTTGTGAGGAGCTTTATCCCCTGCTTTTGCAGCGACTTCTCGAGTGCCGCTGAAACCTCGGTGTCTTCGACCGGCAGGATAGCCGGAAGCATTTCGACCACGGTAACTTTGGTGCCAAAGGCGTTGAAGAAGTAAGCAAACTCAATTCCAATCGCGCCTGCCCCGATGATGACCATGGTCTTCGGCTGCGGCTCGTAAACCATCGCCTCTCGCGACGAAATGACGGTCTTGCCGTTGAACGGAAGCCCTGGCATGGGGCGGGAGAGACAGCCCGTAGCAAGCATGATCTTGGGGGCGCTGTGGGTCTCCTCCTTGCCATCGGCATTCTTCACCCGAACCTGCCCTGGTTTATCCAGAAAGGCTTCCCCTCGGATATAGTCGACCTTGTTCTTCTTGAAGAGGAACTCGATTCCGGCAGCGTTTTTATCCGAGACGTCGCGAGAGCGCTTGATGATCTTGCTCCAGTCGAAAGACACGTTATCGACCTTGATCCCGAATTCGCCTGCCCGATGAGCCATCAGGTGATAAAGCTCGGCGTTGCGCAGGAGGGACTTTGTTGGGATGCACCCCCAGTTAAGACAGGTGCCACCGGCGCGTTCCTTCTCTACGCAGGCGACTTTTTTCCCGAGCTGCGTAGCGCGGATCGCGGCGACGTAGCCAGCGGGACCGCCGCCAATGACGATGAGGTCGTAATTCATGAAAGAAGAGAAGATGGAACGGGGTTCAACGCGAGGTCAAAGACTTTGAGGCCACGTATTCTTCTCACCTATTTCGCAGTGCCGGACTCGATCAGCGCGGCGACTTCCTTAGCGAGCTTCTGGGTGAGGAGATTGGCTCCCTGGAGATTCAAGTGTTGGCGATCATACCGGTTCTCCACAAGGAACAGCTCTGCATGGCGCCGGGGATCTTCGAAGGAAATCAGGGCAGGTCGGTGCAAGAGGCGCGCCGCCGGCTGAGGTGTGCGATAGCGAGAGATTACCGGGCTGCTCACAAAGACTGGCGTAGCACCCGCCCTGCGGATTGCCTGTGTCACCCGGCCGAGCACTTCATCCAACACCGGATCGTTGGTTTCCGGATGCGCTTCGGCGGAAAGCATCTGGTCTAGCTCCGCGACGTAACCACCACGGTCGCCCGCGTTCATCGGCGCGTCCACTGGATGAAATCCCCGATTCTGGAGTTCACCAGCATTCTGAAATTCTCTGGACCCGGGGAGGTGGAAAGGGAGAACGCCTGCGCCTCGGCCCGTCGAACTATAGTGGCGTACCAGGAGCACAGCGTGGATAGCCAGAAGCTGAGCTGTGGTCTTCGCAGACTCCTTGTTCGCACGAAAGTCGGCGACGACCGCCTCCCACGCCTGCCTGGTGCGGGTGAGGTCGTGCCAGTGGATCTCTCTCATCGAACGCAAGTCATTCCCTTTCATCATTCGTCGCCGGAGCGGATTGAGGTCGATAACGACATAGCGGAGCGGGCTTTTCGCGTTTCGCAGGGATTGCTCTACGACATATCCCAGCTCGGGGAAGGTCATCCCATCGATGCCGAGATTGAAGGACTTCGTAGGGAAGCCCTGCTCTCGCATCACTTTATCGAAGATCTCTGGCGAGAGATGACGCCGTACCCGGCTCGAGCCAACAAACAGGGTGTCAAAATTCGCTCCGGCTGAACTCAGCCACTCGAGCTTCTCCGTCACCTGTGGCACCTCCGGCATCGCCCGGAGAGCCCGCAGCAACAGACAGGTCAGCAGCCATCCCAGCAGGAATGCGCTACTGGAAACCCAGAGCTTCATGACAAAGCCGCAGCGCAGTCCCGGGACCCTACACAGGAGCTACTTCGCAGCGCCGTTCTTGATTGCGTCGAGCCTCTCCTTCACCGCCGCTTCGATCTCATTATAGAGGTTCTCGTCCGATTTGAGGACTTCCTTGGCAGCATCGCGACCCTGCGCAAGTTGGCCTCCCTTATAGGAAAGCCATGAACCACGTTTCTCGACAATTCCCTGCTCGAGAGCGAGGTCCAGCAGCGATCCGGTCTGCGAGATCCCTTCGTTGTACATGATGTCGAACTCGGCCTCCGTGAAGGGTGGTGCGACCTTGTTCTTCACGATCTTCACCTTGGTGCGGCTACCCACCACGACTCCATCGGTCTGCTTAATTTGGCCAATGCGGCGAATATCCACCCGCACGCTTGAGTAGAACTTCAGCGCCTTACCACCCGGCGTGGTTTCGGGGCTGCCGAACATTACGCCGATCTTCTCCCGGATCTGATTCGTGAAGATGATGACCGTTCGCGATTTCGAGATCAGTGCGGTCAGCTTACGTAGCGCTGCACTCATCAGGCGAGCCTGCGCACCGACTGTCGAATCGCCGATGTCGCCTTCGAGTTCCGCCTTCGTAACCAAGGCCGCAACGGAATCGAGTACGATAACGTCCAGAGCGTTTGAACGGACGAGCGTCTCGCAAATGCGGAGCGCTTCCTCGCCCGAGCTGGGCTGTGAGACGAGCAAGTCATTGAGGTTCACGCCGAGCTTCTTGGCATACTGCGGATCAAGCGCATGCTCGACGTCGATAAATGCCGCCAGGCCGCCGCGCTTCTGAGCTTGCGCGATAACGGTGAGAGTGAGGGTCGTCTTTCCGGAGGATTCTGGGCCGAAAACCTCGACCACCCGCCCGCGTGGGAATCCACCGGCACCGAGCGCGCGGTCGATCAAAATGTTCCCCGTCGGGATGGTCTCCACATCCATCTTCTGAGATTCGCCCAGCCGCATGATCGCTCCCTCACCGAAATCCTTGGCGATCTGCTGGATTGCCCCCTCCAGATGCTTGTTCCGCGCCGCGATGAGTTTGTCGTCGGGAGCGACGTCTGTTTTCTGAGCCATAGTGGGAGTAAGCGGCGAAGCTAAGGAGCGAGCGAGGAGTTGGAAGGAAAAAGGCCGATGACAGGGTATCGAGGACAAACCCGGCTACATGTACGGGCGAACACTAGCGACACCGCTCCGCATGACAAGCGAATAGTCGCCACTAGCGAGGCACTTTCGCAAAACGGCCACCACCCTGGTCCGGCGCTGGTGCTTTGCTCCACGCCGGCAGGGTGAAAAGTTCCGGAGCTGACTGAATTTCAGTCATCTCCGGACCAATTTGAGCGGATATCCTGAGAATCTGGGCCGTCTGCCGGCCACAACGGTCGTTCACGGCTCTTCCAGTCGCGCGTCCGAACTGCCGCAGCGGAGAATGAGGGCGCCAGTTCCATCTGCGAACGCACCATTAGGTAGTTGGAGCGGGTAACGTCCTGATCTTCGGGTAATTGCTTTTTTCTGGCCTTTGCCTGCGGCTCGCCGTTCTGTAACCACTGAAAAACGGCCCATGGAGACGAACTCGCCCGCGGATACAGAACAACCACTTCCCGTAGAGGACACGCCTGCAGAGCACTCCGTGGAAGCTTCCGACGAGTCCGCTGAAGTGGATCCAGGAACACGCCAGCAGACGCCGGAAGAGGAAGGCGGCCCCGAAGCAGTTCTCGAAGAACCAGTCTCGGAACGAGTGGAGAAGACTGCGGACCCGGACCAGGCCCTGGCAGTCTACAATGTAACGGAGGAAACAAGCAGCGACGCCAGCAATGAGGCTCTCGGCTCGCCCGGGGCATCTGACCGCAACGAGGGGTCTCTCACTAGCGGAAGCGCGGATGCTGAGACCGAGGCGCTGGACCCGCTACAGGCCCTGGCGGCCCAGGCGCAGCGAGCGAGGCTTTCCGCCCCGGACGAAGAGCGGGCTACGAATCTCCTCAAAGAGGCACTTCTCGATGGGAGGGCCGGGATCACCCGGTCAGTGGCGATTCTTCCGAATCTCCCCTGGGTAATCGGTGTTTCGGCGGTGAGCGCCGTCTGGACGGAATTAAAAACTGCCTTTAAGACCCAGCTGATCTCTGGTCTGGGCAAGAGCGAAACCGACGCGGCCCGCCGGATGCGGCTCTCGCTGGCCCGCGGCCTCTTCAAGGTAGACGTACCAACAGCACTCAAGCTCGCCGTGACGGTGGCGAAAGAGATGCGCGACAAGGAGACGGGGGCGATATCGCCGAAGAACGCCCAGATTTTCGCAAATGTTCTGATCGGACGCGCCAAGCCGTGGGTAGCTCAAATCCCGCTTAATGATCTCAAGCCTGCGGAGGCTGACTTGCTGGTGCATTGTGCGCTGCTTTCCGCCTTCAGCGTACCCCATGCACCCGTCACGCAACTCGGAGTCCTTAAGTGGGCTGCTGGAGCAGGCCGATTGGTAAAACTGCACGAGTTGGCCCTGGCGAGTACCACGCAGGCACTAGGCCGCTGGAGTGCCAAATGGCAGGCAGCGCTTCGCAAGGAAGTACCCGATCTCCCGGACGCGATCCTCGAATTCCTCAAGGCGCCCGCTCCTGAGCCAGGGAGCTCGGACCAAGACGCAGTCTCGGGGCGTCGGGAACGTTCGCAACGCGGTAATCGGAGGCCAGCGGGTCCGGAAGCTCCCAAGATCCCTGAGGATCGTGCGCCTGAAACAGAGGATGAGGACGAGCGGGAACGCTCTGCCGCGCCGAGTGTCGACCGAGAAGAGGAGGATGAGGACGAGGAGGACGATCGTGCGGACTCCGCATGGAAGGCCAGGCTCAGTGCAGCGGGCGGTGGTGGTGGTGGAGGAGGACGCGAGCAGGGGCGCCCTCGCCCTGTGTACGAGTCGAAGACCGTCCCCAAAAAGCCACCCCAGCAGCAGGAACCGCAACAGGCACCTCCGCAACGACCGCAGCGGGAACCGGTACAAGGCCGGAACACGTCAGCCGGCTTTGATCTTCGCGAGACTCTGCGGCAGATTGAGTCGCATGTCGCTGGACTGCGTTCAGAGCTGGCTAGCACGCAGACTAAACTTCGGCAGCGGGAACAGGATACAAGCAAGAGTCGGCGTACCCCGGAACGTGCTTCCGTGGCAGCTGCGCCGATTATCCCGGGAGAGCCTACTCCAGACGAGTTGGCCCGCCTGAATGTGCAGCTGGAAGGTCGAAATGCCGAGCTGCAGCAGCGGATCGCGGAGCTCACCCAGGATAGTGAAGATCGTGCTGCGAGCATGGGCCGGCACGGTTCCGAGCCGGTGGAGCAGCCAGACGCGCAGCTTCGGACGCTGCTTTCACTGAAGCTCCAGGAGGACTACGAAGACTTTGCCGCGCTGGAGAAAGAGAAGCCGGATCTCGTGGTGCAACAGCACTACCGGACGTTGCTCAGCCACGTGCTCGACGTGCTGCGGCAAGAGGGCGTGGACTTCCAGGTCCGTCGTGGCGAGTAGGGCTGGGCGCCAACCCGGCTGAGCCTTTGCTCAGGCCGGGCCGCTATCCCGACTATCGATCGAGGAGTTTCTCCATGAGCAAGTTCATGCGGTTCAGCATGAGCCGCGGATCTTCCAGGAGCCCGGCAGAGACGAGCGCATTGTCGAAAACTTGCTCCGCGACCTGCCCGGCGAGCGCGGCGTCCGTGTGGCGCAGCTTCTCCAAGCGGACCATCATGGAGTGGTCTGGATTGATCTCCAGATCTGGCTTGGCATCCAGACCATCCAAGTCGCTGCCGCCTTCGCGTTGCTGCATCATCTTCAACATGCGGCGCATGCTTGTAGTCATGTGCGCATCCTTGTCCGTGACCACCGCCGGGCTGCCTACGAGGCGCTTGGACGTGCGCACCTCCCCCACCCGAGCGCCCAGTGTCTCTTTTAGGAAGTTCGCGAGCAACCGCGCGTCGTCATCACTGAGGGCATGGGTCTTATCCTCTGGCTGGTCGAGCTTCACGTCCGCCTTTTCGGCAGAGACCACCCGCTTGCTTTCGAAGAAGCTGAGGTGATCCATGACGAATTCGTCACGGGGATCGGTGAGGAAAAGCACCTCGTACTTCCGCTCGCGGAAAACCTCGTAGTAGGGGCTTGCTTCAGCGCCTTCGCGGTTCGGAGCAAGTAGGAAGTAGATCTCCTTTTGCTCCTCAGGCATCCGCGACAGGTAGTCTGTGAGCGAGGTGAGCTTACCGGTTTCTGTGAACGACGACTCGAACCGGAGTAGTTTGGCCAGGGCTTCGCGATGGGTCCAGTCAGTCGCGACTCCCTCCTTCAGCAGATGACCGTGCTGAGTGAAAAACTTCGCGTACTTCTCCGCGTCGCCTTTGGCCTCCTCGTCCAGCCAGCGCAGCACCCGCTTGGTGAGTACGTCGTTTAGCTTCTTCAGCAACGCGGAATCCTGCATCGATTCACGCGAGATGTTCAGGGGGAGATCCTCGCTATCGACCACGCCCTTCAGAAAGCGCAGCCAATCGGGGAAAAGCCCCTTCGCCTTGGACTGAATGAGCACCTTCCGACAGTATAGGTGCACGTCCTGCTCGCTCCGTGACATGGTAAGCAGCTCGTAGTTCTTCTGAGGGACAAAGAGCAGAGCGCGGATGGAAAGCGGGGCATCCGCTGAAAAATGGAGGCGGTAGGACGGCGCATCCGAGTCGTGCCCGATGTACTTGTAGAACTCCTCGTAGTCGCTATCGACGATCTCGTTTTTGTTCTTCGTCCAGAGCGCCTGAACAGTGTTTACCGCAGTACCATTCAGCTCGATCGGGAACTGCACAAAATTCGAGTACCGCTTGATGATCTCCTCAATCCGCGTGGCACCTGCGTATTCTGAATCCCGCAACTGGAGCACAATCTTGGTCCCACGCGGCAGATCGCCAGCGGGCTCGATCTCGTAGCCGGTGGCGCCGTCAGAGGACCAGATCCATCCCTGCTCGCCGGCCTGGTACGACCGCGAGTAGACGGTGACCTTCTCTGCAACCATGAAAGCCGAGTAGAAGCCGACGCCAAATTGGCCAATCAGGCTGGCGTCGGCCTTGCTTGCTTTCAGCTGCTCGAGGAATGCTTTCGAGCCGGAATGTGCAATCGTGCCGAGATTGTCGATCAACTCGCCATGCGTCATGCCTAGGCCGGAATCCGTGAAGGTGATTGATTTCGCCTGATCATCCGTCGCAACGCTGATCCGGAGCTCTGCCTCGGGCTGATAGATCTCTGCGCCGGAAGTCTGGAGGAACTTCAGCTTCTCGGTAGCGTCTGCGGCATTGGAGATCAGCTCGCGGACAAAAATCTCCCGGTCAGTGTAGAGCGAATGGATGACGATCTCGAGCAACTGCGCGATCTCGGCCTGAAAAGCGTGTTTTTCGGTCGTAGGCATAGGGCCGGTGATTAAAGGGACAGAAGGCCCGTGGAATCAAGGACCGCGCGAAGGGAAACGGGACGGGCTGATCGAAACCGCTCCGGGCGACTCGCAACCATGTAGGCGTGATCGCCCGAATCTATTGCGAGGCCACGGCAGAAGCGGCTTCTCAATTCCGCTACCTACTTATGAAAACACTCGTCCTTGCTTCACTATCCGTCGCGGCGCTCGTCTTGACCGGAGGGCCCTCCGCATTTGCCCAAGATCCCGTTTCCACCGGCATCGTTCAAGGTGTGGCAACGAAGACGGGCGCTCTCACGATTCGCTCAAACGAAACCTCTCGTCCAATCACCTTTTACGGGATGGAGAAGGCGTCTATCGCACGGGAGAGCGGCACACCTGCCGCTCTGGCAGACGTCCAGCCAGGCATGCAAGTGACGGTTCGCTATGCTGTGCGGGGGGATCGCTGGTACATCAATAAAGTACTTCTACCGGATGCCACATCGGCCCCTGCGCTTGCGACGATCCCAGCGGGATCAGACCCTGCGCTCCGGAGCCCTGCTGCGCGCGATGGCGACATCACCACGCAGCCTGGAAGCAAGGCGATGATCGACCGGGATATTACAACCCAGCCCGGCAGCAAAGCGGCAATTGATCGCGATATCACAACCCAGCCGACGGGCACTGCTGCGGTTGATGGCGACATTACAACCAAGCCCACGGGGAACGCTGCAGCGGCCACAGACGGCGATATCACTACGAGGCCAGCCAGTCAGGGCGGAACGCCACTCCGGCGCACGGCTCCGTAAGCAGCGAGCTCCTTATCCAGCGCGGCCCTGGTGTTCCACCAAGGCCGCGCTTTTTGCGTCAGTGCGCGCCGCGCAGTCGCAGTTCCCCCTTGAAGCCGCGCGGTCGACGCTGCTTACTGGGTTCTCCCTATGGGTCGTCAATGGCTCCTCGCCAAGCGCGAGGTCAACTCACAAAGAAAATCAGCGGCTACAGGCAAGCTGGTCAAAGAAATCTCCGTAGCTGCAAAGATGGGAGGAGCAGATCCGGAAGGAAATGCCCGCCTATTTGCGGCAATCGAGAAAGCACGGCGGGAGAGTGTCTCGCGCGACGTAATTGAGAGGGCGATCAAGAAAGGAGCGGGAATAGGCGGTGAGAAGCTAGTCCTCGATCACTTGGTTTTCGAAGGCTATGCGCCTTACAAGGTGCCGGTGATCGTGGAGGTGCTTACCGATAATAACAACCGAACCGCTCCTGAACTGCGCATGCTCTTCAAGCGCGGGCAACTCGGTGCGCCAGGGAGCAACAAGTTCCTCTTCGACTATGTGGGAATAGTGGAAGCACATACAGGAAACGCCGAATCTGACCTCGAAGAGGCTGCGATCGAGGCCGGTGCCCAGAATGTCGGGCCATTGACCCACGAGGAGAATGACGACATCCCCGCAGATCGCAAGGGGGCGCGCTTTACCACTGAAAAGGTGGATCTACACACCGCGTCGCAATGGCTTGCGAAGAATGGCTGGATCGTAGTGACCAGCGAGCTTGGCTACATCCCGAAGCAGTTCACAACACTCACTGAGGAGCAGCGCGCAGAAGTCGGGGAGTTTCTTCACTTCCTGGACGAACACGACGATGTTCACCGGGTTTGGGCCGCGCTTAAATAAAGATCAAGGGCGCAGCCGGCGGAACAGTGGGCATACCACGGCCCACGCGAGCAGGAGGTGCAGCGCCACCAGCACGTGGAAGTACGAGAGTGGTGCGCCGCCCGGAACGAGCGTGCGCGTACTGTCAAACTGGACGTGGTCCTTGATCCAGCCTGCAGAGATGGAGCCGCAAGCGCCAATCAACCCAACCAAGGACCAATGCACGCCCATGGCGACCGTACGGCCAGCCGTACTGGTGTAATCCTGGGTAAGCCGCACCTGGCACATCCAAGTGGCTGAGTAGAAGCCACCCGCGAGCAGCGAGGCGGCGCAAACAACTAGAACTGCTTGCGGCACTGGAGCGGCTCCAAGGAAAGGAATCGACCACTTTGCTGAAGGGAGGAACAACCATGGCAGCATAAACAACGGCCCGAGTCCCGTCAGCAGGAGCATTACGCGCCGCCCGCCCCAGACGTCGATCCAATGCCCAATCCTTGGCGTCCAAAGCACTGCGCCAATCGCGCTAGCGATGAATACCCACGACGCCTGAACGTAGGTAGCGCCAAACTGCTCCTTGAGATACACCATGCTGAAGAAGCCCGGGAGACCCATGGTGTAACCGAGGATAGCCTGCGCACTGGTCCAGAATCCCATGGCGATGGTCAGCCGAAGGAACCCGGGATTTCGAAATGGCGTGGTAATCCGCGCATAAAGTGTCCCCTCCCCTTCGTGACGAACTGGCTTAGGTTCTGTTACCCAGCAGTGGACAACGATGTCTAACACGCCGAAGAAAGCCGCGGCTGCGAAGACCAGCTGAAAGCCTAGGAATGGGTTTGCGCCTTCGGAATACCGATCCAGCAGCAAGCCGGAGATTAGCGCGGCTATGATCATTCCCACCGACAACACGCGGGTCCGCACACCCCAAAAGCGACCGGCCCGGGAGGGTGGTAAGAGATCGGCCATCCAACTTTGCCATGGCGCTGTGCCCGCTTGTCCCAGTGCATTGCTAAGTGCCAGCGCAACGATGATCACTACCGGCCAGAGGTCACGCCGTTCGGGCAGGACAATCGGCAACAGCGCGGGCACACCCCAGAGGAGCCGATGGACAACTGAAAGGACTGCCCAGAACGGCTTACGCGTGGCCAGCTGTTCGACGAGAAGTGCGGAGGGAACCTGCGCGAGCATGGCCAGCAGCCACGCTGCAGAAAGTAGCCCCAGCTGAAAGCCACTCGCGTGCACGGCCTCCATGAGCAGCGGCAGAGGCATCCCCAGCGGCACAGAGATCCACATCATCCCAAGAAAGCCCGCGAGCATGTTCAGTCGCATCGACCTCTCGAGCTGGGAAGGACTGACTTCGGAAACCCCGGGAGATGAGACGGCGGTATCGCTTGCCATGTAAGGGAAAAGACCGATGGACGAGAAGTGAAGTAAACGCAACGACTCCGTCGTGGAGTGGTTCCGCCGCCCGGCCCGCAGGGTTAATCGCGTGCCTACGCCCCTGCTAACCGACTATGACGCAAGCAGGACTGGCGGGCCGTGGTCTCGACACTGCGCTGCTCGGTGAAGCTCCTGTCAACAATGGCAACGAAACGGCATGAGCGAGCCTGCGCGCTAAACCTCGGCCACCAATCGACCTCACCGCCGCTTCTTGTCTGGTTTACCACGGCTCGCCGTCTTCTTTTCGGGCTTCGGCATTAGCTTCCCCGTACCGTCGTACTCGTCCAACCGGACCACTTTGTTATTCGCACCATAGGTATATACACGGCGCTGCATGAGCTGCCCAGTGCCCGAGGAGATGGTCTCCTCGTCAATGCGATTTGCTCCATCGCGCTTGTAGGTAGAACGGAAGAGTAACGCGCCCTTGCTGTCGTAGGTCATTGAGCCAAAAGGCTGATTCTGATCGTCTAACAGATAAGTCTTCTTCGCCAGAATCTTGCCGGCTGACGTGCGAGTGGTCTCTTCAGCGGTGCGCTTCTCCGGGTCGAAGATGGTGTCGCTTTGCGTGCCATCCGGATGCAGCGTAGTTGTCGCTTTAATTGCGCCGTCCTGGGCAAAGAGGTTGTCACCGAAAAGCAACGCAATGGAAAGAGAGAGGAAGCTTAGTTTAGAAGGCATAGCACAGAGACGGCGCAATGAGCCGCACGGGTATGAAACTCCTACCTTCAACGAAACTCCACTGATTTGTGCACCACGGCGCTCGCCTCGAGTGCTCTATGGAATAGCGGAACCTAGCCTCACCTACCACCACTCAGCTCTGGCGTCGGAGCATTACCCGGTTTTTTCTCCAAGTCGGCGACTCGTGCTTCAAGTTTCTCCAGACGACCCATTGCTTCGTCGCTTTGGCGTTGCGAGATGGAGTTGCGCTCACATGCCACTAGGGAACAGAGAGCAAGCAACAGAACTACAGCAATGGAGATTGATGCGGGGCCCCCACTTCGTGCCTCGAGGATATGTGCAGCCATTCGTCAACAAGCTCGGAACCTCGGGCTATCCTTTCGGCACGCTCGCGTTCGAAGCAGACGTGGATTTTCGCGCTGAGTTGTAGCGAGACTCAAACGTGGCCAGTGCCTCCGCTAGACTGATTTTTGCAATCTCCAACTCTCGAGCCACGGCCACTGCCTCCTGTTCTGCAGCGGCCTTTGCAACTTGAGCGTCGGTGATGATCCCCGGCAGCGCTGTTTTAAGTTCAGTCAGTTTCAGCGTTGTGGATTCCACTCCTTTGCGCAGCTTCTCCAGCGCGTTCTCCGCAGTAGTAAGCTTCTGCGAACCTGAAGCGGCTGCAGCCTTGGCGCTCTCGAGCTGCTCACGAGCCTGAGCAACCTGACCCTTAAGCGACTCAGTTTGAGGCTGCAACTCCTTGGCTTTGGCTGCGGCAATCCCATGCGCTTTCCTGGCAACTTCAAGAGATGCGGTTTCAGCAGGACGCGCGGATTCCAACGCGGCAATCTCAGCTTTGCCGGCCTGAACCTTGGCATCTGCAGCCCGGTACTCTTCGCTCTCGGGTGCCTGTTTACCACGAACTTCCCGCCGCTTTGAAACCTCCGCCACAAGCGCGTCAATCTGCTTTTGCAAATCTGTGACCTTCGCTTCAGCGGACTTCCATTTCTTCTCAAGTTCCGGGACGGCGGCAATAGCCACGGCGAGCTCGTCCGCAACTCCCTTCTCCTTTTGCTCAAATCCAAGGACAGCATCTTGGGCAGCACCGACATTCTTGCTAAGGGCTTCGGACTCCGTTCGTGTCGCGGCAAGCAGCGCCTCCGCATCAGTGAGGGCCTTCGGTGAGTTGGCGAGGGTCTCTTCTGCCGAGACAATCCCAGCTCGCGCCTGTTCGACTGGCGACGTCGCTTCTTTAGCAGCTGCCACAAGATCTTCATACTTGGCTGACGTGTCCTCCAGCACTTTGCGAGCATGGTAGACGATCATGAAAGCTTGAGCCCGATGCCATCGCTCAAGAGATTCGGTGGCTTGCGAAAGCTCACGCTGTGCGGCCTCAAACTCGCTTTTGGCTTTCGCAAGTTGCGAGTCAGGGGCTGTCGGCTGAGGCCCTTCGGCTGCGATCTTCGCTGCGGCGAGCGTCTGCTCAGTAGCCGCGATCTCTGCCTTCTTTGCCTGCACACTCTCGTTAGCCTTAACGTACTCAGGAGAGCCGTCCGCATGCTTGGCTCGGGCCTCGCGGAGTTTAGCTGCTTCGGCAATCTGCACCTCGTGCTGTTTCAATAAGTCAGCCACGCGCTTCACCGCGTCAGACTGGTCCACTTTCCCAGGACCAACATCAGCACCAAGCGGTTGCGTCGCGGACTTTCCTTCGCGATCTTTGGAGTACGCTGCTTCGGACACTTCCAAAGCTTGCCGCAGCGGAGCGAGCTTGGCCTCTGCCTCGGTGACGCGCACCCGTGCCGAAGAAAGTTGATCTGCAATGGACAGCGGGTTGGAAGTCAATTCTCCCAAGGGTTTGGTATCTGCGACACTTACGACCCTGATTAAGCCGCTCCAATCGCCTGCGATTAATCGCTCGTTAGCAAGCACCGCTCGGAGCGCGATATCCTGAAAAGGTGGGCTGGTCAGTAGAATCTTACCCTCACCGTCCCAGACCTTGGCGAGCTTGTCGCGTCCGCTTGAGACGATGCGGCCGTCCGGGGTGAAATCGACAGATTCCGTCCCCCCAGCGTGCGCGTTCCACTTCTTCAATTCCTTGCCCTCTTTCACGTCCCACAAAACGATCGTCCCATCTGCACTCGCCGAAGCAAGCACCCCGGGCATAAAAGCAAGGGCGTTCACTGTTACCTTATGTCCCGGCAGAGTGTTATACTCTTTCCCTGTGGCGCCTTCCCAAACAGTGATTCCGCCGTTGCGATCACCGCTCGCGAGGTACTTCCCATCTGGCGAGAAGGCAACCGCTGTCACCCAGTCGGTATGCTTTTTTAGAGTGTGCTCGAGCTTCCCATCCTTCGTGGCGAAAATCTTGAGCACCTTGCTGGGGCCGCCAAGGGCCACATGTGCATGATCCGGGCTTACATCTGCCCCAAGTACCTGGTCGAACTCGTCGCCCACACTGCCCGACCGCTCACCTGTTTTCACGTCCCACAGCACCACTTTGCCAGACTTCCCGCCGAGCCCTCCGCCGGTGATCAGCAGCTCACCATTGCGAGAGAAGCGGATCACCGCGGGGAACCCTTCCGGGAATGGAAGCACGCCAAGCGGCTGTAGGCTGTCCGTATTGTAAAGTACGACCTGCCTCTGTCCTCCCACAGCAACCAGCGGCGCCCAGGGACTCGCAGCCAACGCGACCAGCGCATTCGGGACCTTGGCGGTGACAACGGGCTCCAACGGAAGGTCGCCGGGCATTGGTGGCGGTCCATCGGGGCGCGTCAGTGAAACGACGGCTCGGGCAACGTTGTTCGAGGCAACCACGCCCTTGCTGCTGGCCGTCTCAAGCAGCTGCCCTGTAATCCATTTTTCCACAACCGCCAGCTCGAGATCTGTGAGCCGGTCGCCTTTTGGAGGCATCTTCGGCTCCTCAGTCTGCTTCACGCATTTGAAGAGTAGGCTTGCCCCGGGATTCCCCGACTCGAGGATCTTTCCGGTGTCGCTACCGGCGACCGTCGCACTGTAAGTCGAGAGGTCTAGGCCAGCTTTCTTTTTATCCGGATTGTGGCAATTCAGGCAGGCATTCCGGAAGATTGGCAGGACGTGATCGTTGAATGTCACCTTCGCTGGTACCTCAGCCCCTGTGGAGGGAGAGACTAGACCGCCAAGGATTGCTCCAGCCAAAATCGCGAACCTGTTCACAATAGAAGTCTAGTGGTTGAACATGAATTCCTTGGCGTTGAGGAGCGCCCAGAATACGTCATGGAAAACTGCGGGCTGCTGCTCACTCACGCCCCAGTGCGGCTCAAGTTCGCTAAGTTCCTTCTGCGTAGGCTTCCGCCCGAAACAGCGGAGATATAGCTCCTGCACGATCTCCGTTGGGCTCTTGTTTTGATCGAGCAGCTTCTTGATTACTTTCCCATCGGTAATCTTCTTCTCCACTGTTGAGCCGTTGATCAAGTGGAGCGCTTGACTCAAGGTGGGTCCAACTTCTTCACGAGAGCAGATCACTTCTCTCGTTGCGCGACCAAAGGTAGTTAGAAAATAGTCGTTCACTCTGCCATCGGCAATCTCAACCGCACGAGCACCTGCTGGCATTCCACGGAACTTGTTCTCACTCTCAGTCACCTGAGAGATGGAATCGAGAAGCACCTCGGCACGCATCCGGCGGATTGTGGCCTTGGCAAAATTGCGGTCATCCAGAGCGTTCGTTTCGTTCGCCTGCGTCGTAAGCTGGTACGCACGCGAGGTGCAAATGTCGCGCACCACGCGACGGAGGTCGTACTTATACTCAACCAGCTTCTGGGCGAGACTCTCAAGAAGCTCAGGATTCGACGCCGGATTGGAAATCCGAACGTCGTCCACGGGCTCTACGATCCCACGCCCCATGTACTGCGCCCAGATGAGGTTCGCAATGTGCCGGGGGAACCATTTGTTGTCCGGTCCAGCCACCCACTCGGCCAGGATCCGCCGTCGGTCCTTGTCCTTGGCATCCGGCGCTTCACCCCCCAGGAATTTAGGTGGGACCACAGCATCACCAACTGGATGCTTCGACTCACCGTTGCCGCGGTTGAAGATGATTCGCTCGCGTGGGTCTTCGCCATTCTTGCGACCCACCTGGGTGAAGAAGGCCACGAATCCCCGATAATCGTTCATCGTCCACTGGTCGAATGGATGATTATGACACTGAGCGCACTGGATCCGGATCCCAAAGAAAGCTTGAGCAGTATCCTCCGCTAACTTCAGTGGGTCTTGTTCCAACTGATAGTAATTAGCCGCCGGGTTCTCCAGGTTCGATCCCGTTGCGCTGAGGAGCTGACGCGCGATTTCATTGATCGGGACATTCTTCGCGAGCTGTTCCCGCAGCCAATTGTAATAGGAGAAGGTCGCCTTGTAGCTGCCTTGGTTCTGATTATCAGTGCGCACTTGGAGCAGCTCACTCCACTTCATTGCCCAGATGTCGACGAACTCTTCCCGCCCGAGTAGCTCATCCACCTTCTTCTCCCGCTTCTTTGGGTCCGCATCAGCGGTAAACCGCGCGATCTCCTCGCTCGACGGCAGAATCCCAGTGATATCGATCGACGACCTGCGGAGGAAGGTCTCGTCGTTGCAGATCTCGCTTGGGACCATCCGGAGATTGCGGAGCTTCTCGTTGACCATTGTGTCCACGAAATTCTTCTCCTCCACAGCTGGCCACTCGTACTTCAAATCCTTCGGGATCACTATCACCTGAGTGCCTACGGTGAATGTCGCGAAGCGCGCCATGACAAAGGCCTCTCCGCGCTGGCCAGTCTTTACCGTGCCGTCCTGCCCGATGTTTGCGGCGGACTCATTACTCGTGAGAAAGAGCGCCGTGGTCGTAACATCCCGATCCGTACCATCGGAGTAATGTGCCCGGACGGTCAGCTTGAACTCTTGCCCTGGACTCTCGAGGACCAGTTTCTTGGGAAGCAGCTCGACGCTCGTGCAAGTTGGCACCTCAGGCTTGTCGTTTGGTGCTCCCGACTGTAGCCAGCGCAGCAGTGTGCTGTGCAGTTCCGATCCCTTCTCGAAACGCTTTCCGCCGGTATGCGGTGCAGTCCCATCAGACTTGGTGAGAACGAGTGACTCGTTGGGTACCGCAAGATTGATGCGCCGTCCCGGCATCTCACGAGTGAGCCGGAAGTGATCCCCTTCCGGGTCGAAGCCCCATAGGGAGAGTCGAAAGCCATCCTGCCCGCGAGCTGCGCCATGGCAGCGATTGCACTCTGCCTTCATGAAAACCGGCATGACGTCCACGCGAAATGAGATCTCCGGGTCAACCGTGGCTGCTTCTACCTTCACAGGTATGTCGACGGACTTCCCATTCCACTGCACGCGCACCTTCGTCTCGCCATCTCCTAGCGGAGTGATGATCCCATTCTCCACCTTTGCCTTGGCCGGGTCTTCGATGACGTAGGTTGCCTCTTTGGTGACATCACGATGCACACCGCTAGGCTCGGTGAAGCGCACTACCAAACTCTGGCGGTCGCGTTGGAACTTGAGGTTTACCTGCGCCGGGAAAACCTCAAAAGTGGAGCCCCCAGTTTCGAGTGCCGCGCGCCCGATGAGCGGCGAAAGCGCAGTCGCAAGGAGTGCAAGGATGAGCGTAGTGCGCATAAAGAGAGGAGAGTTGCCGGCTTACTTTGGAAGATCGTTCTTGGCCACGGTGCCTTTATCCACGCGCAGTACACCGCCTTGTGCGAAGGTGGAGACCATCTGCTCGCCGTGTTCAGTGAGCGTGAACTGACAGAACAACTGCTTGTGCTGCCCCGCCGCAGCATCAGGTGCTGCTTTAATCGCGAACTTCACTTCCGTATCGTCCTTGGTGATTTCCTTTTCCTCGGCAGTTATCCCCTGAGGCAGTCCCATCAACGCGATCTTCGCCTTGCCTTCGAATGCGACCTTTTGCTCCAGCTTCACCGTGATCGTCGTAGCGTCTCCCTGATCGACGAACGACCGCTCTACCTTGCCTGCGACATACGGCGCGGCGACTTTCAGATCCACGAGTTGGGTGCTGATCCACACAGGCCCTTTGCCAAAGTCGGCACTGCCTACTACACACACTTTCCAGTTCTGAATAGCAGCCTTGTCATTGGCGCTAATCGTCACAACGCCCTGCGTCTCTCCTTCCTTGATCTGGATGTCACCTGGGGACCCAATTCCCGGCGGAACGTAAAGCAAGGCCAGCGTGATCGGTCCTTTGAAGTCGCCGGTGCGCTCCGCGGTTACCTTTAGATTCATGGGCCCGTTTTGCAGCAAAGGCACCTTTGGTGCACTTAACGTGATGCGCGCCGGCACCTCATCTGTGACGAGGATGGGCAGGCGATCTTCGACTACCGTGTAGAATGATTTCTGGTTCCCATTCTCCGCGACATCCACTTCGTGCCGCACCCGGCTCTGCACCGTCGGCGCATCCTTTGGAGGCTCTGCCAATGCTGCCGCAATCTTAATGAACTTCGCGCCCTTTGGCGCATCGCCATTCGCTTCGAAGACCATGGGAACAGTGTCCACACTTGTGTCCATGCGCGTCCCATCCACACTCAGCCCAGCTGGCATATCTTCCGGTTTCAGCTCGAGATTACCGGCGATATCAGCCCGTTTGACTCGGACCAGCGACGCATAGCGATTCCCTTTAGGCACCACAATGGCCCGGCGCTCTTGGGATGAGTTCTGCACCATGTCGGGCAGCCAGATGGTAATCTCCGGGACGACCGGTGACACTTCTACACGGTACGTATAGAGCGGGCCTCCGCGTTCAAGTTGGTCACTCACCCCGATGTGGTATTCGCTGTCCTCGGGGGCTGCCCAACGCAGGTGGCTATCCATCTGCCCATCGTCATCGTTCTGTTGGATGCGACCTCCCTTGGCATTATAGATTGAGAGAACGGAATCGAGCGGTGAACGTAATTGGCGAGCGAAGACACTCACGTCGTATGCCTGCCCTTTCTTCGCGGTGAACTTGAAGAAATCAGTGTCTCGTGGTTTCTCGAGAACGCCGTTCATGGCGATAGGTAGTCCATCTCCAGCGGGCGTTGCGGTCGGCGCATCGTTGTTCGGTTCGACCTCGAGGACATTCGGAAAATTCGAAACCCGGATAGCGTTCGGCAGCGGAGTGGCTTGTTCGCCTTGTGTATAGACGAGGTGCCGGTCAGTCGGCTGGCTAGGTAGCTCCAGCGTTTTCTCGTCGCCGGCAGCAGTGGCATCGAGGAGCTTGACCTTCATCTCCTGTCCAGCCGGACCGCCCGGCGGATAGACTGCGAGCGGCCGAGCGTACGTGCCAAGATGGAGCAAGTAATGGCACTCGCCAGACCCGGTGTTCGTAGAGTCGCCAATGCTGACGATGTACTTCCCATCCTCCGGCGCAATGAACGATGCGACGGGATCTTGTCTGCTGAAAGCGGTGTCGTCAGCATCCACCAGCAGACGGCCTTCTTTATCGCTGATCGTGAGCCGCGCGTCGTAGATATTCTGCGTCTGAAGACGAGCACCAATGACCTCGGCCGTAAAACGCTGCCCCTTCTTGAGTTCCACCGCATAACGGTCGCGATCATCTACCGGCGTGCGCCCATAGACCGTCGTTCCTAAAGCAACAGGCTGCACTGCCTGAGGTTCTTCTTTCTTTTCCGCCTGTTCCTCAACCATGGCGAAGGGCGAAACATGGAACAATCTCAAGTCCGCCACCCCACTCATCGTAATCACCCGGAAGGTGTGCTCACCCAGTCGGACATCCTTTCCGATCTTTATCTTGGCGCTTAAGCTCCCCTTCTCTGCCTTGAGGTCTGCAACCTCGAAGCCAGGCTCATCGAAGAGCATTCCGGTGGCATCCTCCAGATTGCTACCTTTGCACGTTATCGAGACCTCCCCACTGACTGGTCCTCCACTAGGGTACACGTGAGTGACGCGTGGAGAGCCAGCGTGAACCAAGGTGCCTAAAGCGAGCAGGATCAACGAGGCAGCTACCGCGGACTTTTTGGAACGTGGGGAGAATCCGGAAAACATGTGCAGTGAGAGGTCGGCGCATCACTCGTTAGTCCCCAGGCATACCGGGGAACTACATCGGGGATCTGCGCCTGTACTTCCTTACGCGAGCAGTTCGGCAACAGGCTGACCGCCGCGCACGATATCGATCGGACGGTTACCCGGAGCCATAAGCTTTTTCTCAGGATCGATTCCGAGCTGACGGAAGACAGTCGCGGACATGTTCTCCACGGTGAGCGGATCGGAATCCGGCTCGGCACCTGTCGGATCAGAAGCGCCATACACCAGACCGCGCTTGAAACCGCCACCTGCAAACGCAACCGAGAAGACCCGCGGCCAATGGTCGCGTCCAGCGTCCTTGTTGATCTTCGGTGTCCGGCCGAACTCGCTGGTCACCATGACCAACGTCTTGTCCAGCATCCCGCGACGATCAAGATCCGTGATAAGCGCCGCGTAGGCCTGATCAAAGGCCGGCACCTGCTTCTCGATCCCTGCACGAATGTTCGAGTGCATATCCCATCCGCCGTAAGTTAGCGAAACGAAACGCACGCCACCTTCCACCAATCGGCGAGCCATGAGCATACGCTGGCCAGCATCAGTCATGCCGTACTCGTTGCGGATCTTCTCGGGCTCAGCAGATAGATTGAAGGACTCCCGTGCTTCCTTGGAGGAGACTAGGGCGTACGCGGATTGATAGAAGCTATCCATCGCAGTGATGGCGTCGCTCTTCTCCACAGTTCGGAAATGCTCGTCCACCGTGTTCAGAATGTTCCGGCGGCGATCGAAGCGCTCAGGGGTGATCCCATCTGCCATGTTCAGATCACGCACGGCGAATCCCTTGTTCGCCGGGTCACCGCCCAGCGAGAACGGACCATGCGCCGTGGAGAGATAACCGGAGCTGGCGTACTCGTTCGGCACGTTGGGAATGCAAACGTACGGTGGGAGATGATTCCGCGAGCCGAGCTCATGGGAAATCACCGAGCCCATCGCTGGATACTGGATCGCAGGTGATGGCCGGTAGCCCGTGAACATATTGTGCGTCCCGCGCTCGTGCGCCGCTTCACCGTGCGTCATCGAGCGCACCACCGTGATTTTATCCGCGATCTTTGCGGTGTGCTTCAGGTTCTCTGAAAAGCGTACACCCGGAATCGCCGTCTCAATCGAGCCAATTGGCCCCCGGTACTCAATCGGCGCAAGCGGCTTCGGGTCCCACATCTCCTGAGCGCTGGAACCGCCCGGTAGGAAGATGTGGATGAGGCTCTCTGCCTTGGCCACGAGCGGCTGGGCGAGTGCCGCCTCTGCTGCCCGCAACTTGAAGAAACTCCCGAGTGAGAGACCAAGGCCTCCGACAAGGCCGACGTAAAGGAACTCACGTCGCGAAGCGCGGCGGAAGTGCGAAGGATCGTCGAACCAGGTGACAGGCTTGATCTCGCTCATGGGTGTTCTAGGAGGGTAAGGGGCGTTTGCTACGAAGGAGATGCAACGACGAATGGGTGCACCCCACGTCTGTCACAACCCCGTGAAATGTTCGGCCTTAGCCGAATTATGGTAATTCTTCTGTCGGAGCGTGATTCGAAGTCCCACGCTCGGCAGCAACCGCCAGCTGGCAATAAGCAGGCGAGCAAAGCGATTGTGTGGTCTCTTAGGTAATAGACCCTTCGCCTGCTCGCAGGTGGGATCAGGCTTCCCCAATACCACGCGTACCTGACGGATCCGAAGGAGAGCTCCAAATACTCGAAACACCTAAAGCCCCATCAGACGATCATGCCACACAACAACATCAGCATCGTTCAAGAACTTCTCAAAGGTGCAACCAAGCGCGAGGTGGTCGACCGGCTGGTTGCCCATGACGCCGTTTACGTGTCACTGACCTACGACAACCCCGATCTCAAAAAGTTGATGCCTTGGGCGGGGACCCATAGCAACGGTCGGGATGCCTTTCTCGAGACGTTCCAAGCGGTGAATACCTTTTGGACGGTCGAGGAGTTCGACATTCGAGCGATCTTCGGGGACGGCGAAGATGTCGCCGTGTTCGGGAGCTTCACTGTGCACTCGGTCAAACTCGACAAGACGTTCGTCTCGCCCTTTTCCATTCACGCCAAGGTAAAAGATGGCTTGGTGACCTACATGCAGTACATGGAAGACACCTTTGGTACCGGTTCGACATTCCGGTCAGGCGGGTCCTGGAAGTTCCAGAGCGATCCGAGCGGCGGAGAGGTCGAAATATAAGCGCCGTTCTCGGCGCGAATTAGATCGAACTGCCCGGTGCAACGGGTTTCGACCTCAGCATGCGAGAAGACAAACAAGCTACCTTATGAAAGAAAACGAAAGACTCACGGTCGACGACCGGTTCTCGATCTTCGAGCAACTTAATCTTCATCAACACTGTATTGATAATGATCCCAGTCGCGCGTCAGCCGAAACGTATATAAGCCTATACTGGCCGGAGGCGAAATTTACCGTCAATGACCTGCGGACGGAAACTTTCGATGGTTTCGACGGATTGAAGAAGCTCTATGACTTTGCTCACAGCGTCTTTCCCATGCACAAGTGGAAGCATTCCGTCGGCGCCTTTGTGATTCAGGGTGGCGGGCACAAAGCCACCGTCGAATGGCAGTGGATCGTTAGCTGGAAAGCAGAGAAGGAAGGCGTTGTCTCGACCGGGACTTATCGCGACAGATTTGAGAAACGCGATGGTGAGTGGAAGTGTTTGGAGCGCAGATCCGATGTGGACCCCAATTGGCCCGCTCACCTGTTTCAACCTTTCCTCGATAACGCGCAGAGCATGTTCAAGAGTTCGTAGTCTGGTAGAGCCTTGGGAGACGAGTCGATCAGTGGGCGCTATGTATTGAGCGGCATTGATCGTCCGCCCGGCGGCGACATCTCAGCGCGGTTTGAGCGCCACGCTGATTTGAAGAGATGCTTGCATTCACTCCTGAATCAGGCAGCGGTGAGCGATGGCCAAGACCACCCAGCCCGATCGCCGCGGGTTGAAGCTTCTGGGCGCCAATGCGGCGTTCCCGGAGTCTCCATCGGCGGATACTTTGGAAACTTTCGAGAACCGCTTTCCAGCACGGGACTACCTTGTGAGGTTCGAATGCGCGGATTTCACCTCGCTTTGTCCGATCACAGGGCAGCCGGACTTTGCGACACTGGAGATCGAGTACATCCCGGACCGGCTCTGCATCGAGACGAAGTCCCTCAAGTTCTACCTCGCCTCGTACCGGAACTCGCGTGCCTTCAATGAGGAGATCGCCAATGGCATCCTCGATCACCTCGTGTCGCGCTGCGCCCCGCGCCGCATGGCCGTGCGGGGACAGTTCGCCTCGCGGGGAGGGATCACCCTCACGGTTGAGGCAGAACACCACGCTGCCGTGAAGGCCGCCGGGCGCCCCGCAAGAGGATGATTGAACGCCGGAAAGCTGTGGTCTTGCTGAGTGGCGGAATGGATTCTGTCACTGCGCTCTACCACGCCCGTACTGAGCACGATGTCGTGGCCACGCTCTCTTTTCACTACGGCTCGAAGCACAATGATCGCGAGCTGTTCTTTGCCGCCTGGCATGCCGGGCACAACGCAGTTCCGCACTTCACTGTGCCGCTCGACTTCGTGGGCCAGTATTTCTCTTCGGACCTGCTGAAAAGTGGCGGTGCCATCCCAAAGGGCCACTACGAAGAGGAGACGATGAGGCAGACCGTCGTCCCCTTCCGAAATGGGATCATGCTGGCGATCGCTGCAGGCTTCGCAGAAAGCTGCGGCGCGACTGGCTTGATCATTGCCGCGCATGCAGGAGATCACGCGATCTATCCCGATTGTCGCGAGGAGTTCATGAGCGCGATGTCTGCCGCGATTCACGCAGGCACGTATGCAGAAGTGGAGGTGCTGCGCCCATTCATTGCCATGACCAAGGCCGACATCGCACAGCGTGGACGGGAGCTGGGCGTAGATTTTTCCCGCACCTGGTCCTGCTACGAGGGCCGCGACGAGCACTGCGGAGAATGCGGCACTTGCGTTGAGCGGCGCGAGGCTTTCCTGCTGGCGGGAATGCCTGATCCCACTGTGTACCAAACTACCGGCCCGCTCCCACCGCGGCCGCAGCGGTAGCCCAGCCAGCATGTGGCTCTCGGAGCTGTTCTATTCGGTCCAGGGTGAAGGGAAGCTTACAGGCGTGCCGTCGGTCTTTATCCGACTCGCAGGCTGCAATCTTCGCTGCACCTGGTGCGATACCAAGTACGCGTCCTGGTCGCCAGAGGGCGACCATGTTTCCCCCGAGGAGATCGTCGCCCGCGTGCAGACGCACCCCGCAGCGCACGTGGTGCTGACGGGCGGAGAACCGATGATCGCTCCTGAAATCGGGCACCTGGCGGAACTGCTGCGAAAGGCTGGCAAGCACATTACCGTGGAAACTGCCGGCACGGTGCCGCCGGCTGACATCGCCTGCGACCTCGCATCAATAAGCCCCAAGCTCACCCACTCTACACCGCAGCCCGGTGAGATCAGCGAGGGCTGGATAGCGCGCCACGAGCAGCTGCGCCTGCAGCCGGAAATCTTGCGCGAATGGCTGGCGGCGTACGACTTCCAGCTGAAATTTGTGGTCCGGAATGCAGCCGATGTCGCCGAGATGGAGGCGCTAATCAGCGAACTCGGAGTCCCGGTTCCCCCTGCCAACGTGCTGCTCATGCCGGAAGGGATCACCACTGAGGCTCTCGATGAGCGGACGGAGCTCGTCCTGCAGCTTTGCCTCGCGAAAGGCTACCGCTTCTGCAATCGCCTGCATATTGCGCTTTTCGGCAATACCAAGGGCACCTAGACGCGCGCCTCTCGACGCGCGGCCTATCTCCGCCGATAGTCTGCCCCGTCCATGCCTTACCGCATCTGCAAAAGCTTCGAAATCGAGAGTGGCCACATGCTGTCGAAACACCCCGACAAGTGCCGCTTTCCGCACGGGCATACGAGGAAGGTCGAGTTCGTGCTGGAAGCGGGTGCCCTGGACGGAAACGAGATGGTCTGCGACTTCAAAGTGGTGAAGGAAATCGTCCACGACTTCTTGGAGGGGTACGATCACGCGCTTTGCATGAACACCGCGGACCCGGAGTTCGCACGGATGAAAGCAGCGTACGGAGAGCGGATCATCGCCTTCACGGACGTAGATCCCACGACGGAGGTCATGGCCGAGACGATCTTCCGCTACTTCAAGGAACAGCTCGCCGCCCATGCCGCCGATCCCGCTCGCAAATACCCGGTACGCGCTGAGGTTCGGCTGATTAGTGTCAAGCTGTGGGAAACCTCCAGCTCCTGGGCGGAGTACTCTGTCTGAGGATCTGAGCGGCTCAACCGCAGGGAATTACGACGCACCCGCTGCGCACTGTGTGGGAGGCGAAGGCAGATCCCGGGTGGCGGATGGCAGTCGGAGGGTCGCTGATGACAGCCCGAGGGTGTCTAACGAAGCTTGGGGGCGGCGCGCCAGAGAACGAGGGTCCCCAGTCAGGGTCAGACTCTCGCGTGAGGGACACCGGGATTGGCGCACCGCCGGTGACGCTGGCGTGCCACGGGAAGACTCTTACCCGCCACTCGATGAGTGCCTTCGTTCGAACAACGACTGCCATCAGCCGAGCTTTGACTCCCTTCAGCCGAGCTTTAAGGGTGGAAAACGACCCTCAAAGCTCGGCTTGCGAGGGTCTGGGCACAGGGAACAGGGGCAGGAACGTCGTGCAGGAATGCTTTCTCTTGAGCTAGGGCGACTTCGGACTCAGCCCTCGCTATTCCTGTTCCAGCGAAGGTAGATCGGCCGCCTTTGCGCTGGGACGCCGCCGCCGTACACGCGCTGGGATATTGAGCAACGTGCCAATCCGCCCGCGCAATGCCTCGTATGTCCTTACCGCAGAGGAGTTTGCGTTTATAAACTCAAACCCGAACTCGCCGCTCATTGCTTGGAATTCCCTCTGCAGAAGGCGCTGATAGCGGATAAAGCTATCAAACATGTCGCGGGACAACCCTAGATCCATCCCGCTCTCCCAGTAGTCGAGTGTCGAGTTCTTCTGAAAGTTCCGCTGCACAAGTTCACGGGCGCTCACCTGCAGGTAAAAAACAGCATCCGGGACAAGCGCTCCATCATAGACATTGCGCACCCATTCAGCATCGGCACCGCGGAGGGAATCCCGCGCAATCAGGGTATAGATGTATCGATCCGCCAGGACGATCTGCCCGGATCGGAGTGCCGGGAGAATTTGGTGAATGAGTTGATCAAAAAAGGCAGTCGCATAGAAGAGGCTCATGGTGGTGGCCGTGAGCACGTTGCTTCCTTTTGCCTCAAGTAACTCCTCTCCTACTAACTCAGAGTGGGAGAGCTTCATATACCGAACGGCATACCCTTCACCCTCCAGCCACTCTCCGAGCTTGGCAATCTGAGTTGAGCGCCCGGCACCGTCAGCCCCTTCAACTACGAACAGCCGCCCGCTGAAATTGGCATCTCGCGTCTCGGGAAGTGTCCTTCCGTAGAAACTCCGGGGTGTTCGTGCGACCGGGTCAGACATGGAAGCTGGGTAAGTGGATCTTCTTTGAAATCGTGCTCCGCACCTCGCACTGCTGATCATGGATTTCCCGTGTGGCGTCAATCACGGTGAACTCATATCTGCTCTGCATCGCCTCGTACTCGGCAAGCACTTTACCCTGAAACAACCGGAAGCTCTCATACGGATCGGTTGTCCATCCCATATCAAGGCCCGCTTCATGGTATTTGAGCGCCGGGCGTCCCTCGAGGATCCGGTTAAGCGCAGTTTCCAGCGGAACCCGGAAGTAAAAGGTGATGTCCGGGTGGACTGCAAAGCCGTACAGCTTGGAAACCCAGCCCTGGTCCACCCCCCGCACTGCGTCCCGTGCAAAGGCCGTGTAGAAATAGCGATCAGCTAGGACAATGTACCCGGCGCGAAGGAGCGGGAAGATCTGACGCTCGTATCGATCCGCGAAGTCAGTGGCGTGGATCAGCGAGAAGGTGGTCGGGGTAAGAATCTGCCGGACCTTCCCGCGCGTTGTGGCCTTCTTCACCAATGCTGACGAGTTCCACTGGGTGAAGAAGACTCGGTAACCCTCCAACTCGAGCCATCGCTTGAGGAGATAAACCTGGGTGGACTTACCCGACCCATCCAGGCCCTCGACCGCGATAAGTTTCCCGGTGTAAGGACGTTCGTTTGGAGCCACAGGTACGGATCAGGAAAGGATATCGCGATCTGAAATACAAGGGGCATCTACAGCCTCAGCAAAGACCTTGATCCCTTCGGTCTAGAGCGGCATCTTCCAGACCCCCAGTGATAGCGCACCAACATTGTTCCACGTAGAACATCTTTCATGTTTCACTACCCGAAACGCTATGACGTGATCGTGATCGGAGCTGGCCACGCCGGCATCGAAGCGGCGATGGCGTCGGCGCGTCTTGGCTGTGAGACACTGATCCTAACCCAGAACCTGGATTCGGTGGGGCAGATGTCTTGCAATCCGGCAATCGGGGGTCAAGCCAAGGGGCAGATGGTCCGGGAAATCGATGCCTTGGGAGGAATGATGGGATTGAACACAGACGCTACTGCAATCCAGTTCCGGATGCTGAATGCTCGTCGAGGTCCAAGCGTTCGTTCGCCCCGGGCCCAATGCGATAAGAAGGCATACCAATTTCGCGCAAAGGCGGTGCTGGAGAGGCAGGAGGGCCTCGACCTCAAGCAGGGAAACGCAGTGAAGATCCTCGTCGGAGACGATGGAGCTTGTGGCGTTGAGACAACCTTTGGTCAGCGTTTTGAGGGGAAGGCTGTGGTAATTACTACCGGCACCTTTATGAGGGGATTGCTGCACGTTGGCCTGCAAAATCAATCTGGAGGCCGAATGGGCGATGGCTACTCCACCCTGAGCGACAGCCTCAAAGATCTTGGGTTCCAAGTTGATCGCTTCAAGACCGGGACGCCTTGCCGCCTCAATGGGCGATCGATCGATTTCACAAAGTGCCAGATCCAAGAGGGCGATGTGTCGCCCCAGACGTTCTCCTACGTCCCGGAACGGATTACCGGCGCTGACGACGACATCTTCACCCTAAACTCATGGACTGATGGAATGTTCCACGTGGAACAGCTTCCATGCTGGACTACGTACACCACGCCAGCAACGCACGACATCATCCGGGAGAATCTCGACAAGTCCCCGCTCTACGCTGGCAAGATACAAGGAGTTGGACCGCGGTACTGTCCATCCATCGAGGACAAGGTGGTGAAGTTCGCGGAGAAAGAACAGCACCAGTTGTTCCTGGAGCCGGAAGGGCGGCATACCCAGGAGTATTACGTAAATGGAGTTTCCACAAGCCTCCCAATGGAGGTTCAACATGCATTCATTCGCACGGTTCCGGGGCTGGAGCGAGCGGAGATCATGCGTCCTGGGTATGCAGTAGAATATGATTATTGCCCCCCAGAACAGCTCCGTCACACACTGGAAACCCAGCAGATCTCGGGATTGTATTTTGCCGGCCAGATTAACGGGACGTCGGGTTACGAAGAAGCCGCCGGCCAAGGCCTGATCGCCGGCGCGAATGCAGCTTTGAAAGTACTTGGCCGCCCGGCGTTCCAGCTTACCCGCGCTGATGCTTACCTCGGGGTGATGATTGACGACCTCGTCACCAAGGGGGTCACGGAACCCTACCGCATGTTCACGAGCCGTGCTGAGCATCGATTGCTTCTCAGGCAGGATAATGCTGACACCCGTTTGACTCCGCTGGCGCACTCGGCAGGGCTAGTGGATGCACACCGCTGGGCGTCAACCGTCTCCAAGCTGCGGACAATGGACGAGGTCCGGGGCTTTGCATCTAAGACAAAGCTGGAAGGGGTGACAGTCGCACACTGGCTAAGGCGCCCCGAGAATACGCCTAGCCAGCTGCCCACCGGGCTGGCGGAGGCCTTCAGTGCGCAAATCTGGGAGGCGTTGGAGATCGAGATTAAGTATGCAGGTTACATCTCACGCCAGGAAACTGCTGTAACCCGCCTTCGTAATACCGAGGAAAGGAAGATTCCGAGTGGGCTCGATTATTCAGTTGTCCGGGGATTGCGTGCTGAGACGCTCCAGAAGCTCGACAAGGTGCGTCCGGAGACCATGGGCCAGGCAGCTCGCATCAGCGGGATAACTCCCGCGGATCTGGCGCTACTCTCCATCTGGCTGGAGAAGCCCAAGCAGGCCGCGTGAGGGTACCGAGCCGGGAGGTGTCCTCTTCTTTGCGCGGGTGGACAGTTGCTGCGAGTGTCGCCCTGCTCGTGATCCTAGTGGCGCTGTTCTTCCGGACAATGGACCGGGACTTGAATCACGATGAGCATCAGTTCCTCGCCCCTGGCGCACTCCTGTCGCGGGAGGGACTCCTTCCCTACCGGGACTATCCGCTCTTTCATCTTCCTAATTTAGTTTTCCTCTACGCAGCGGGGAATCTTCTAGTGGATTCGCCGATCCTGGCAGCCAAGCTCATTTGCTTTCTGAGTTCAGCTGGTATGCTTTGCCTATTGGCCATTCAAGGCTTTAGAATTCCCGGGAGGTATGGCGCACTTACGGGAGTTTTCGTGTCGCTCCTGCTCTTCTTTGATCCGGTGTTCTATTACACGGCCGGAAAGACTTGGAACCACGAAGTGCCGTCATTTCTGATGCTGCTGGCAGTGGTGCTTCAGGCATCCGCAGTAACAAAAGGCTCGTTCGTTCTCGCAATCGCCAGCGGAGTTGCCGCGGCCTTGGCCGCCGGAACTCGCCTGACTTTCGCGCCGGTTTTGATACCGATTTGCGGAGCGGCTTTCATTGGAACCGGAACTTGGCGGCATCGGTGGTTGATAGTTCTCACGACGGTGGCGGGAGTTCTAATCGGGCTTCTCCCCAGCTTCTGGCTGTTGGCTCAAGCCCCTGCTAACTTCATCTTTGGGAACTTCGAGTTTCCCCGGCTACGGCTTCTTGATCCGAATGACCTCCGCATCCAGAAGACCGTCCTACTAAGTTCGAAGCTCCGATATTTTTTCAAGGACATCCTCCTCCCCAGCTTACCGCTCTATGTGGCATTCGCCGCCTTTGCCGTCCGCCCAGTGTGGTTCTACTTTCGAACCGATCGTTCCAGAAACATTCTGTTGGTACTCATCCTCACGTCCCTACCCTTTGCACTGGCCGGCTGTTTTCTTCCGGCACGCTATCAGTACCAGCACTTTTTCAGTGTGCAATGCCTTCTGGTTCTTGGAGTTGCTACTGGATCGCACTTTGTGTTTAGCAGCCCTCATTCGAGGGCTCGAGGGGTTCTAGCAGCTGTTCTGGTTGCATTGGTCACCCTGTCCGCGACGCTTGCTTTCCGCGCCACCGACAAGAAGCAGACGTTCTCAATCAGCTTCAGAACCCCGGACAGGTGGTTCTTCAACAAAGCCCGCCTTGTTGGGGGAGAGATCAAGCTACATGCACCCACGGGACCAATCCTAACGCTTGCGCCTGCTTGGCCGCTTGAGGCAGGACTCTCCATCTATCCCGAATTTGGAACTGCTCCATTTGGATGGCGCAGCGCTCCTTTTGCTGAGGAGGCAGTTCGGAAGCATGCGCATCTTGTTGCTCCCGTTGACCTTGCGGGTTTCCTAGCAGCTAGACCACCCGCAGCAATCCTGACGGGTGTTGAGGACGAACATCTCGAAGAGCCATTTGTTAGCTACGCGCAGCAAAACGGCTGGCGCAGGGTGCTGCTTTCAAAAGGTCGCGAGTTGTGGCTTCCGAAGTGACCCTGATCTAGCATCCACCTTTAAGGCTCCCGAGAGCCTGGCATGCCGCTGTAAGTAGCCTCTGCCAGTTGGCTTCAGTGGTGTCCCAGCCACTACTGAAACGCAGCACTCTGGCGGACTCTGAGACAGACAATCCCATTGCGGAAAGCACATGTGACGCCTGCTCTTTGCCGCTCGCGCACGCGGATCCCGTCGACACCGCACACCCCGCTCTGTCGAGTTTCACTACCCAGCGCTGCCGGCAATCAATTTCGGGCATAACCACAGCCGACGTATTCCATAGGCGCGGCACATCCGCCCCAATGACGGACACGGACGCGCAATACCCTCGTAACTGTGCTTCGAAACTGTCTCGGAACGTGACTCGTTGCTCAAATTCGGCTGTGTTTGCATCGCGATCCTCGAGGGCAGCAACCATCGACAAGATCCCCGCAACATTTTCCGTCCCAGCGCGGCGCGCTGCCTCTTGTGGGCCACCCCGGAGCAAGGGAGTGACTGACCCATTGCTTTTCAAGAACCCGACGCCCTGTGGGCCGCCGAACTTGTGCCCACATCCCACGAGAGCAGCGCACCTGCCGAGCTCGCCAGCCGACTTCTTCCCAAGCCACTGCGATGCATCGCAGAAGAATGGTACACCGTGCGACTCGCAAAGAGCTGTTGCCTCCCTCCACGGCTGGAGAATCCCCGTCTCGTTATTGGCCGCCATGATCGCGACGAACGAAGGACGAGACCCCGAACGCAGCGCCTCCTCTAGCCAGCTTAGATTTATCACGCCGCTACCCTCCACTGGAACCAGCCGGTACCGCCCTAGAAACCAGTACCGCACCGATTCAATCATGCACGGGTGCTCGACTGCTGACACCCACGCCTCCCCTCCTCGGCTGGCGAAATCTGCTACCGCCATGTTCACTGCTTCCGTAGCACCGCTTGTCCAGATGAGTTCCCCGGCACGACAACCGAGCATAAGCGCAAGACGTTCACGTGCGTCCTCCAGGGCTCGGTCGGCGCGCTGTCCCACGCGGTGCTGGCTGGAAGGATTCCCGATGAACCGCTCAGTTGCATCGAGCCACGCATCCCGCGCCGCCGCGCCGAGGGGTGAAGTGGCATTGTGATCGAAGTACAGCACGCGTTGTTTCAACTGGTCCGCAAGGAAGCGGGCGGTGCAAATCAAAACAGCGGACAATTATCGTCCAGCTGCTTACGTTGCTGCCGCGCATGGAATCACCCAGCACCAGCTTCTACAAGCGCTCTACTTTCGTCACCCATCTCCCGGTAACCTACCTGTACAGCCCCAGTCATTACTGGCTCGCGCTGGAACAAGGCACCGAGAACCAATGGCGAGTTGGGATCACCAAGTTCGCCGCGAGAATGCTCGGCGAGATCGTCGATCGGCAGTTTGAGAAAGCGCCTGGCGATCCTGTTAAACCCGGCGAGATCATCGGTTCCATCGAGGGTTTTAAGGCAATCTCAGACGTTTATTGCGTGGGTGGTGGCTCCTTTGCGGGGAGCAATCCCGCCTTGGCAACGCAAGCGGAACTCGTCACGCAAGATCCCTACGGCGCCGGGTGGCTGTACCGATTCTCAGGCACCCCAGATGCAAAGTGCGGCGATATTGAAAGCTACCGATTGCTGCTCGACGCAACGATCGACCGTATTTTGGAGAAGCAAAAGGGTGAGGATGAGCTACCCTGACCCGCGTGTCTGACTGCAACTCCCTAAGGACATGCTTCAAGTCTGATCTCTACCGTAATGGCGTCCGCTCCCCGCATCCTCTACTGCCACTGCAAGTACGCTCAAGTCGTACCCAAGGATCAGAAGGAACTTGTACTCCGCGCCTTGTGCGACTCCGGTTCAGCATTTGAAGCCGTGGCAGACCTTTGCGAACTTTCCGCGCGGCGTGACCCAAGCCTGCAGCGGCTCGCCAGCAACGGGAGCGTCAAGATTGCTGCGTGCTTCCCGCGGGCTGTAAAGTGGCTCTTTCATCAAGCCGGCGCTCCGCTCGTTCTGGATCAGACAGAGGTTCTCAACATGCGCACGCAGTCCGCCGCCGAGATCATTCCAGAACTCCTCTCATCCGAAGTTCACCCCAACCTGCCGACCGGCAAGTTCACCGCACCCCATGCCGAACCCGTCTCGTAATCCATGGCTCTGAAAGATCCGTCTCTCCGGGTAGTTCTTTACGAAGGCGCTGGCGCTGAGCCGCTGACCGAGGACGATCGGTTTTCCACGGTTCACGCACTCCTCGAATCCGGTTTCGGCGTAACTCGGCCGTCCGTTGCGGCGGGCGCGGTGTCGCCGCAGGATTCCAGTCCCCTGCTCGTTTTGGGCCGTTGGGGTGCGGCCGGTCCCCCTGAGCTGGAAGCCGAGGCAGCAGTCCCAATCCACTTCCGTGAACTCGAGCCCGCCGCTGGCCCGGATAAGCTCCTCGCCATGGTGGAGACTGCCCGTGCGAAGACCGAGACCGCACAGCCCGGTGGATGGAAGCCATGGTTTCCGGTCATTGATTACGATCGCTGCACGAATTGCATGCAGTGCCTCTCTTTCTGCCTCTTCGGCGTTTACGGAGTGGACGGTGAGCGGCGCATCCAGGTCCAGAATCAGGACAACTGCAAAACCAATTGTCCTGCATGCTCCCGCGTCTGCCCGGAGGCCGCGATCATGTTTCCGAAGTACAAGGCTGGTCCGATCAACGGCGATATCGTGAGCGACAGCGACCTTCAGCGCGAGAAGATGAAGATCGACATCTCTTCGCTGCTCGGGGGCGATATCTACGAGATGCTGCGCAACCGGAGCGAACGGGCGAAGTCGCGGTTTAGCAAGGAGCGTGATTCCGACAAGGCGCTTACCGAGCGGCAGAAGTGCCTGATCAAGCTTGCGCAATCCGGCGACATTCCGCCGGAAGTCCTCATGTCCCTGCCCGGCCCAGAGGAGATCGCCCGGCGCGCAGAAGAGGCAGCAGCCAAGGCCAAGGCTGCGCTTGCGCCTCTCCCCACCCCGTAAGCCACCCATGTTTCCCGCACTCGCAACCCGCATCCTTCGCACAACCGATCCGCGCTGCCTTGCGAAGTTCATGTGGAACTTCGGCGTCAAAGGCCTGCTCTCGGTGGAACGTTTCAAGCGACGCGCTGCTAAAGGCGAGTTCTTCCCACCCTTCCTCTACATCTCCATCATCAACAGCTGCAACCTGCGCTGCCAGGGCTGCTGGGTCGATGTGGAAGCAGAGCGAAACGCCATCGATCTCGAGACGCTGAGTCGGACGATCACGGATGCGAAGGCGCATGGAAACTCGTTCTTCGGGATTCTGGGTGGCGAGCCTTTCATGCATCCGGAACTGCTCGATCTCATCGCGCTGCATCCGGATTGCTACTTTCAAGTCTTCACAAATGGCCAGTTCATCACTGAGAAGATCGCTGCTCGTTTGAGGGAACTCGGCAACGTCACACCGCTGATCAGCATTGAGGGCCGGGAGATCGTTAGCGATCAGCGGCGCGGGAAGAAGGAAGTCTTCCAGCGCACCCTGCGCGGCCTGGAGAACTGTCTCGAGGCGCGCATCCTCACAGGTGTTGCGACCAGCGTCTGCCAGACGAACATCGACGATCTCTGCACCGAGGACTGGCTGCGCGAGCTGATTACACGCGGCGCGCATTACGTCTGGTTCCATACTTACCGGCCGGTTGGGCCGAAGATGAACCCGCAACTTGCTCTCAGGCCAGATCAGCTTACCCGCGTCCGCCGATTTGTCGTCGAGATGCGCGCGACGATGCCGATCGGCATCGTCGATGCCTATTACGACGGTCAGGGCCAGGCCCTCTGCCCGATGAGCACCGGGATCTCGCATCACGTGAGTCCGCGCGGGGACATTGAGCCCTGCCCGATCATTCAGTTCGCCACCGAGACGATTCGCGATGAGCGCGGCATCTACGCTACGATGCGCGATTCCGAGTTCCTGAAGGACTTTCGTGAACTTTCCGCCCGCGAGACCCGCGGCTGTGTGGTCCTCGAGCGGCCGGATCTCGTCAAGGAGATCGTCCTTAAACACGGCGCGCGTGATACCACCATGCGCGGCACAGCCATGGCCGAACTCGACGCCATGGAGCCGCGTCTGTCGCAGTGGTTGCCTGGCGAGGAGATCCCTGAGCAGCACTGGATGTATCGTTGGGCGAAGCACTGGTGGTTCAACGATTTCGGCGCTTACCGCGACATCCGGCATACCGAGCCAGCTGCCGCGAAAGCCCATCGCGAGCCCGCCTTGCCAGTCTGATATCGCGCCGCGCGCGCGAGTTGCCACGCGTGTCCTCAGCTGCCACAAACGCCGTATGCAGCCGCGTCCTCTCCGCACGACCGTCATCGGCAGTTACCCCTTCCCCGCCTGGCTCGAGCATGCCGCGCAGAATCTCGCACTCTTCGGTCGCGATGATTTGGCGGAACTCCAGAATGACGCAGTCACCTGCGCCGTTGGCGATCAGCTGGCTGCTGGGCTCGATGTAATCACGGACGGCGAACAGACCCGGCTCGACTTCAATCTCTCCTTCTACGGCTTCCTCGAAGGCCTGGAACTCGAGGGTGCCTCGCCCCGTCGGTGGGGTCCGCCTGCGCATGATCAGCGTGGGAAGCATCGCGTCACCGGCGAGATCTCTGCCCCGCGTGGTCTTGGTGCAGTAGAGGAGTTCCTCCGCCTGCAGCGGGTTGCCTCCGCTGTTCCTGGGGCTGTTTTGCCCACGCTGAAAGCCAGCGTCCCCGGCCCATACACGCTCAGCGGCCGGCTGCTCCCGAGCGACCAGTACCGCGACCGCTACGCCCTCACAGAGGCGCTCCTCCCGCTCGTCCAGCGGGAACTCGTCGCGCTGGTGGAGGCCGGCTGCCGCGAGATCACCGTCGATGAGCCCTCCATGAGCTGCTACGCACACAAAGAGGACCCCGCCCGCTTCGTCGAGATCTTCAACCGCACGGTCGCCCCGATTGTCGGCAAGTGCCGCCTCTCAACGCATCTCTGCTTCGGGAACTACAAGGGTCGCGCCGTCGGGCTGCGCCGCTATGGTCCGATGTTTCCGGCATTCCTCGAGCTGCGGGTAGACGAAGTACACCTCGAAATGGCGAGCCGCGAGTTCAGTGAGATCGACATCCTGGAGCGGATCACCCCCCGCATGGACGTCGCGGTCGGCATCATCGACGTGAAGAGCTACTACATCGAGACGCCGGAGGAAGTCGCCGCACGGGTCCGCCTCTGCCTCCAGTATGCGCCTGCGGGCCAGCTCGCCTTCGCACCCGATTGTGGTCTGGCGCAGACCGCTCGTTGGGCAGCTCGGGAGAAGCTCCGCAACATGGCTGCCGGCGTGCAGCTCGTGCGCGACGAGCTGGGTCTATGATCCAGCCAGTACTGGAAGGCGAGGCCTTCTTGAGAGACCTGGCGGTACCTTTGGGGAGCGCGGAGCTGCGCCTCTGGTGGCTGGGCCAGAGCGGTTTTCTTCTCGGTATCGGGAATCAGCGACTGCTCCTCGATCCCTACCTATCCGACTCGCTCACGCGCAAATACGCCGACACGGACAAGCCGCACACCCGCCTTACCGCCCGGGTGATCGCGCCCGAGTTGCTCACGGGGATCACGGCCATCACCTCCTCGCACAATCACACGGATCATCTCGACGCCGAAACGCTCCTCCCCCTGCTTGCGGCAAATCCAGGTGCGAAGCTGATCATTCCTGAAGCCAATCGGTCCTTTGTCGCTGATCGGCTCGGCATCGCGCCCGAGCTGCCCGTCGGCCTGGATGCCGGCCAATCCGCCACCGTGGGTCAGTTTGAGATCCACGGCATACCTGCCGCACACAATGACGTGGACCGGGACGAGGTTGGTCATCACCGCTACCTTGGTTACGTCGTCCGCTGCGGCGGATGGACGCTCTATCACAGCGGCGACACCCTGCTCCATGCTGGATTGGTCAACGCGCTTGCCGCCTTTGCCCCGATCGATATCGCATTCCTCCCGATCAACGGGAATAAGCCTGAGCGCCGGGTAGCTGGGAATCTCGACGGAACCGAAGCAGCCCAGCTTGCCCATGAGATTGGGACGCGCTGGGTAATCCCTTGTCACTACGAGATGTTCGCATTCAACACTGCCGATCCACAGGAGCTTTTCGTTCCAGAGTGCCAACGCCTAGGCCAAGCCTTCCGACTGCTGCGCGCGGGCGAGGGTTGGACGGCAATTCCTAGCTCCTAGAGGAGCTATTAGCTGAAGATCTACATCTTCGCTACGTGGCGGTGAGGCTCTGAGCTCCGCTGCCGGGACTTCTAGCTCCGGCGGCGGAGCACTTTGCTCCGACGTTGCGGCTTTCAGCTCCGGTGTCGGAGCACTTTGCTCCGACGTTGCGGCTCCGAGCTCCGGTGTCGGAGCACTTTGCTCCGGTGTTGCGGCTCCGAGCTCCGGTGTCGGAGCACTTTGCTCCGACGTTGCGGCTCCGAGCTCCGGTATCGGAGCACTTTGCTCCGGCGTTGCGGCTCCGAGCTCCGGTGTCGGAGCACTTTGCTCCGATGTTGCGGCTCCGAGCTCCGATGTCGGAGCACTTTGCCCCGGCGTTGCAGCTCTGAGTTCCGGTGCTAAGCCTTTGAACGCCAAGAACTGGGCTTGGGACAGCGGCGGTCTCGAAAGACCGCTTAATAGATACTCACCAGTGTCCCGACCGGAACCTGCTGGAACAGGCGAGCGATGTTCGATGACGGTACCCGAATACAGCCGTGTGATGCAGGGTAGTCCGGCACGACGCCTTGGTGCAGGCCAAAGTCGCGATAGCTCAGCCGCATGAAGTACGGCATTTTCACTTTATAGATCGTCGACATGTGGCTGCGGTGTTTATCGGTTACCACATACTGACCCGTCGGAGTCGAGAAGCCCGAGCGACCACTCGAAATCTGGGTGCTCATCACCGTCGCGCCGTTCTTGATGAGCGACGCCCGCTGCGAACCCAGAGAGATCTCGATGCGCAGCTCCTCCGGCTTGGGACTCTCTTTCCCGAGCAGCAGTTGCAGGGTCGACGTGTGCTCACCTGCCCGCGCGGCAAAAACGGATGCAGGCATCTTGTGGTTCTTAGTTCCCATACCGCGGGCCGCCCCACGGTTCAGCAGCTCTTCGACGTAATCCCGTTGTCCCATCCCAGCAGCTAGCATCATCACTGTCATACCCGGTTCGCTGCCAAGATAGTGCCGGAGATATCCTCCCGGGACCTTGTCGATGAAGCTCTGCTCGGCTGGCGTATTTAGCGGGGTATCCGGGTGCGCTCCACATTCCAGGAGAAACTTGAACTGCGCGAGGTTTCCGGTCAGTACCGTGTAAGCAAGCAACGGCTGCTGAAGACCTTCCGGAGTAGGAGCAGCGGGATGCTTGCTCAGAAGCAGCTTCGTACGCACATGATCCCGCGAGTGAACCACCTGCTGCAGGAGGGCGCGCGAATCGCTGTTCCAGGAAAGGGCAGGGGACTGCAGCGCGAGGACAGGCTGGACAAGACTCCAATCCCGAGTCGCAAAAGCATGCGTCATCAGGTTCGCATTCTCGCAGCAGGTCTTGGTAGAATCCGCTCCTGCCGCGAGCAGTAAGGTCAGTCCTGGCGAATTTCGCGCGGCGACAGCGTAGTGTAGCGCGGTGTGGCCATGGGTATCCGCGGCATCGAGTTCGGCGCCACGAGCAATCAAGGTTGCAAGCAGCTCTTTGCGATCAGTGGAACTGACGGCCATGAGTGGAGTTAGCCCGCTCTCGTCGGCCTGATTGATCTCAGCCCCCACGCCAAGGAGATAATCAGCCATACTCCAATCCTTCTTCAGGATCGCAGTAAGAAAGGCGGTGCGCGCTCCAGCTCCGATCGAGTTTACATCGACCCCGGCAGTGAGCAGCAACTCCACAAGAGGCCGGTGACCAGTAGCAGCCGCCCGGATAAGCGCGTCTCCATTCGCCGGGAGCCCCGCGACATCGAGCTGTTTTAAAGCCGCAGCACGCGGATCCACCGGGACGACGGCTGGAGGAGCGGAAAAGATTCGGTGAAGCGTGGTTCCCAGCCCATCCGCCGACGCCGTAGACGAGGGGAGGGGAGTAAAGTTCGGAAAAGTCGGCAGTAGATGCCGTTTCACATAAGGGATAGAGATCCAGCTACATGTCGCGACCAGAATCGCCGCCGCACCTGCAAGGCGCAGGCCCCGTACTCGAAAAATCGTTTCTCTCATAGTCGCTCGTTGTTGCTCGCCAGAAGGAAACGAGGGCAGAAGGACATACGGCTGTCGTAAGAATCGCAATCAGGCGAAGACCCGATGCACGGATGTACAACAGAAAGCCCTACTAAAAACAGCGGGTGAAAGCCTTCGCTACTCCGGCCCGTTGTATCGGTGCAACGGTGCTACCAGGTGGCCCGCCAACGGCCAGACGCGCTCCTGAATACGTGAGGCGATCTTCCTGGAGCTGCCGTAGCCAGTAAACATCATCTCCAGCTTTGCATCCATGTTGTCGATGTAGTGTAGCGCCATTGCTTCAGGAGTCTTCGGTACCACGGGAGAGCCCCATTGCAACTCACCATGATGGGATGCCAAAAGATGTAAGAGGTGTAGGCGCACGTCTTCATTTGCAGGCTGGCAGCCCTTCCACTGTGAAGCCTCGGGAAGACTTTCGAGCCGGCGCCAGAGGGTATTCACCAACTCGATACCGATCGTGATGTGGCCCAGCATCTCGCCGCGCTCGTCATAGGGCATGACAAAGCCATCTGCAGGAAGGCTGTTTTCCCAAAGCTTTCCCGCATCGTGAAAAAGCACTGAGACGATCAGTAGATCGCGATTCAACGTCGGGTAAACTCCGGAAATTGCCGAGGCTAGCCGCATCATCTGTGCGACGTGTTCCACCAGGCCGCCCCGCCTTGCATGGTGATTACCTCTTGCCGCGGCAGTCCGGCGAAAACGATCGCCAAAATCCTGAAGGAAGATGCCCGCCAGTTGTCGGAGGCGAGGATCCACTACCCCGGCGAGCAACTCGGTGATCGTAGCGTAGTCCGCCTGCTGCTTCTCCCGCAACTCCACGGGGCCGGCCATCAGAGCATCGCGCTCTTCAGTGCTCAGGCTTCGGCAGGTCCAGCGCTTTGATTCCACCCCGAAGCTCCCGCTCACTGAGAAATCACCGGAGATCTCGAGGAATTCTCCCGGCTGCATAGCTTCACATGAGCTGAAAGCCGGTGCGTCGCTCCAGGCGCGGAGGGTTAGCTTGCCTTGGGCATCTGCTACAGCGATCTCGAAAAAAGGCTTTCCCTCGCGGGTGCTCTTCCGGTCGACGCTTTCAACTTGGGCATGGATGCGGGCAGGGCTCGGGTTTGTGGCTGCGGCCTTCTTGAGTTCTGAAATCGATAAGAGCGGTTGCACGGGTGGCCCAACCGGTCGCTTGCAGGTTGCACCTTGTCGAGAAAACTCCCGAGAAAAGCCTCGGGACGAGACTAATGAACAACGTTTTCCGCTTACCCGGAGAAAATCCCGCTTGCTCAAACGAAGTCCGTGTATGTATTTTGCACATACAACCTCGAGGGCACCGTAGTGCGACTTGAGGGTGTGGTTCACTCGGTTTCCCCTTTTACAGAACTATGCTTCGCGACTCGTTGATGGTAGCTACGCCTGCACGGACGCGTGGGTTTAGTTTGGTGGAGGTGGTCATGGCAATCGGGATTATCGCCTTTGCGTTCGTGGCCCTGCTCGGAATGCTTCCCACCGGGCTGAACACTTTTAGGAAGGCCATGGATACCTCCGTCAGTGCGCAGATCGCGCAGAAGATCTCCGGGGAGCTGCAGGAGACGGATTACTTTACTCTCCTTGACGTTGCATCGAAGGGTTCCGGCGACATCCGCGAGCTCTCTGCGGATTCCGATCAGCAGTTCGGATCCTTGCCTCGCAGGTACTTCGACGACCAGGGATCTGAGATCGTGATTACCGGCGGTGGAGATACTCCAAGCGATGCCGAGCGCCTCAAGATCATCTATGAAGTGCATGTCCGCCTCTCACGGCGGGCACTCCTGACATCTGGGGAAGAGAGGGTTCCTTCGGAGAACTTGGTTTCAGCGATGATCCAGGTTGCCAGCAATCCACGCGGCCTTCCCTTGCGAGTAGATGGGACAACAGAGCTAATCGACAAGGATAGCGGCGTGCAGTTCCGATCATACCCGACTCTGCTTTCCCGTAACGGCTCCCGTAAATGAAAACCAAACACGCGGCGGCGTTCACGCTGGTGGAGTTGATGGTATCGACGGCGATCATCGGACTAATGATGGTTATGCTCGTCCAAGTCACGGGGCAGACGAGTTCCATCTGGCGCTATACGAGTTCCAAAGCGGAACAATTCCGGGAGGCGCGCTCCGCATTCGAGACAATGACCCGGCGGATTAGCCAGGCGACGCTGAATACCTACTGGGACTACGACAATCCGGCTGAGCCTAAAAACTACGAACGTCAATCGGAGCTGAGGTTCATCAGCGGACCGATGCAATCGGGTTCAAACTCTCTCGATAACGGCAATGAATTCGTGCGCCCCACTCACGGCGTTTTCTTCCAGGCGCCCTTCGGGTTTGTTGCGCCTGCCAAGGAGGGCGACTCGGTTTCGCCCCGATATCAGGGCCTCGACACACTACTTAATACCTGGGGGTACTACCTCGAGGTTAACAACGATGAGGCGTTGAAGCCTCGGTTTGTCGACACCGCGCCTCGAATCCGTTCTCGTCTCATGGAATTGATGGAGCCGACTGGTGCCATGTCCATCTATAAGCACACCAGTGGAGTTCCGGGAGCGAATCCGCAGTCCAAAAAAGACTACAAGGGCTTCGACTGGTTCCGGGATGCGTTTCCGAAAGCTGCAGCAGACGACTCTGAAGGGCAGAGAGCGCATGTAATTGCGGAAAACATCATCGCACTTTCCATCCTCCCGAAATTGTCCGAGGGAGATACGGCTGGGAATAGCTCGCTCAACTCGAGACCTGCTGACGCCCGCGATTCCGCCCTGGCGCCTAACTATTACTACCACTCGGCGGAGAACGGCGCGGGCGGCACTAACGGCTCGTCCGGACTTCAAGGGCTGTTGAACAGCAAGCACCAGCTTCCTCCTGTCTTGCAGGTAACCATGGTGGCGATTGATGAGACCTCCGCACAACGCAACGGATACACGGCGATCGGAGACGATCCTTACAAGGTTCAATCCTCCAGCTTCCTCATCGATGCCAAGTCATACCGGGACGATCTGTTCCTCTCGCCTGATGGGGGCTCGAATGACTCCCTCGAAGCCCGGCTGATTAAGGCGAACGTCGGCTATAGAATTTTCACGACGAGCATCCACCTCCGCGGAGCGAAGTGGAGTCAGGACCAAGTTAAGTAGCCCCCATCTGTCTATGCACACGCAATTCCCCTCTGGAACCCGCCGCAACGCTCAAGGAGTCGCCTTGGTGTTGGTGCTCGGCTTCCTGGTTATCCTGTCGGCCCTCGTTCTCTCGTTTTTCACGAGCGTAAGTAACGAGCTTGTCGCGTCTCAAAGTGCTGAGGCGGGCGTCTCCACTCGACAGCTTGCTGATGCGGCTACGAACATCGTGATGGCGCAGATTGGCGAGGCGACCGCTGGGCTGGAGGTTCCCAAGGATCCACAAAGTAAGCCGCTCGCGTGGGCTTCCCAGCCAGGGATGATCCGCACGTATACTACGGAGGGTGAGCCGCACCGGTATCACAAGCTATACTCCGCGAAAGATATGGTGGTGAAGAAGTTCGCCGCTGATGGCAGCTACGACATCAACAAGGAGTTCAACGATGTTGATGTCCCAGATAACTGGCCAGACGGTCCAGCTACCTTCGTAGACCTGAACGCTCCGGTTCAGGATAAAGATAACGAATGGCGCTTCCCAATCATGGATCCCAGCGCTCAGCAGCAAACCCTGGGAACACTCAAGGCCGGAGAAGTCGAAGGATTCGAGATCACTCAACCGCCTGGGTATGAGGGTTCGGAGACGCACCCAGCGAAAATCGCTTCGTTTGAACCGGGAAAGAACTCGCGGAGCAATCCAGCCCCTATGCCGGTTCGCTGGCTGTATATGCTACAGGATGGTACGCTCACTCCAGCACCTGAAGGAGAGGCGGACGGCGTAGTTTCATGGGATGATGTGACGGATCCCTTTCTTAAGCCAAGCAAAGAGAACCCGATTGTGGGCCGTGTGGCATTCTGGACAGACGACGATACCTCAAAGGTTAACGTCAATACGGCATCCGAGGGCACATTCTGGGACCGCCCTTGGTCGGCCAATGCACAGGAGAGAAATTTCTCCAGCTTCATCCCCGCCCAGAATGAGTACCAGCGGTATCCGGGACATCCCGCGATGACTTGTTTAAGTCCGGTTCTTGGCTCCCTCATGCCTACCGCTAGTTATGCGCAAAAAAGCGCGTACTATTTCCTGGTCCCCCGGATCATGGACGGCGGAACTAAAGGAGGGACCGCAGCGGCAACAGTTCCGATGAGTTCCGATAATGAACGTCTTTTTGCGTCGGTTGATGAACTCGCATACTCGCCTGCATTTACAGGGGTCCGAGCAGGCTGGACGCAGGCGTTGCCTTCTGGAAAAGCCGATGACGTCACCAACCTGCTCGAGAAGTCCAAGTTCTTTCTTACCGCAAGCAGCCGCGCACCTGATGTAAATCTTTTCAACAAACCGAGGATCAGTCTGTGGCCTATTCAAGCCCGGCCACAATGGAGGAACGTTAAGGACAAGCTGATTGCCTTCTGTACATCGACAGGCTCAGTTGACGCCACAGGTGCGGGTCGTTCGCAGGTCCCGTTCTATTTTCAGCGGGCCAGTGAGTACGGCGGAAATGGTCGAACTGCGTTCAATAGCGGAGTGAATTTCCCGAGCAGCCAACATCCCACGATGGATTTGGACATCGCTCGCAACAAGGTTCTCATGGAGTACTTGGAGCGGCTTACGCAATCCAATGTGCCCGGCTTCGGTGGAGACTTCCGCACAAAGTACGAGAAGTGGGCGAAGGGGCCATCACTCGGAACCTACAACGATCGAGATCAGATTCTCACATCGATGTTCGACTACATCCGTACGAACGTGAATTCATATAGCACGGCGCAGAACTTAACCCCCAATTATGACTACGCTCCTACTCGAAGGGGCGGAGTTCCAGTTCCTGGAGAAACCCAGCTCGTTCCCACTGTCAACCTAACGAACCAAACAAAGGGATATGGACGTTTCGCTACCGTTACTGAGGCGGCAGTCGTATTTCACTTAAGCGCTGCGGGGGATACCCTACAAGCCGGCCTTGTCCTTGAGTTGTTCAACCCGAGTCCGGGCCTCGCAAGCTGGAGTCCGCACGTTCGCTACGAGATTGAAGGGCTAAGTAACTTTCAAGTCTCTGGGGAAGCAGTAGGCCCTGCTGATGGACCTCCACAATCGATGGGCTGGCCCGATTTCAATCCTGGAACGAAAGTCCCCGGTCCGACAAATTGGGTTACCAGCCGAGTCGGTTATAGCGGTGGTGGGCACACCCTCGCATTCATGGGAACGTCCTCGAGCACACGTTATTACTCGGGGAACAACAGCGATAGCAACAAGGTCCTCGGGCGCGGTGGATTGGAGAACCAATTTCCGTTTTACACAGATTCGAAGGTTAAGGTAGTTGCTCCAGGCAAATCGTTTAACTTCAGCGGTGGGAATATTACCATCAGGATCTACAGCGGATACGAGAGCATTCCCCAAGGCGCTGGGGGCAGCGCACCTCAGAGGGCTCCTCGTCCAGATTTGCTCGTTCAGACGTTGAACATGCAGTTTCCGAATGCCGCAAATCTGCCCGTGCCGACGACGAAAGGCGCGTTTGGGGCGAGGCTTGGAGATTGGTCAAAGCTCATCCAGGCGACCGATACCACGCGGTCGGTGGAAATTAGCGCAACGGGAGCGGCGAAAGGAGATCTGAGAATGATGCATGCTCCCTACATAGTCGATCAGGCCTTCTTCAAGCCGCATTATAAGTACTTCACGGCTGGCGAAAAGCATGCGCACAGCATCCGGAGTCATGAAGCCGGAGGTACAGCTAACTTGTACAACGGAGGGAGTGCTGAAGCCCCAGCGAAGCTTCTCCTTAACGCGCCCTATGCTAGGGAACCTGCCGTGGCGCGTGGTCTCAAGGCTGCGCTGAATGGCGCAAATAAGGTAGGCGACTTCGATAATGCAACGGGTGGACATGCGGACGGCGCCTACGTTTCCAAGTCGGATGAAGGTAACGAGGCCACTGGGGACGGCGGGTACTTAGGAGATGGCGGGTTCAATGTAGAACAAGGACGGACGTTCTCGCCAAATCGGCAGATTAGCTCTGCGGTGAGTTTCGGGTCGTTGCCTACGGGCGTTAAAGTAACTGAGCGGGTGACAGAAAGAGCAGACTCACAACCCGCCCTGGTCGAGTACGCGCGCCCCTGGCAAACGCTGCTTTTCACGGCATGGCCTGCGGGACGCACAACCGATAATGAGCAGTTCAATGGAGAACCAGATGGTAAGAGCCGTCACTTCGGCTTCGGCACTGCCGTTAGTACAGAGGAGAATCCTTCAGGACGACTGAATCGTCCACCGTATCAAACTCCCCCCGATCACCTGTTCCTGGATCTCTTTACCATGCCGGTGATTGAGCCTTATGCGATTAGCGAACCGTTTTCCACTGCGGGCCGGGTAAATCTAAACTACCAGATCGCACCGTTCACCTATATCAAGCGGACGACGGCTCTACGGGGCGTACTCAAGTCCACAAAGATGCTGGGTATCCCTACTGCGAGTGCCGACAAGTCAGCCAGTAAGCGGTACGACATCGATCCAGGCATTGGCTCCGGCTCCGAAGAAGGCTTCCGCTTGGAGAATACTAAGAAGGGTACACTCTGGGGATTCCAGGAAAAATTTGAACAGGGAGACATCTTCCGTTCTGCGTCACAGATTTGCGACATCGCCCTGGTACCGCAAGGGGAGTCATACGACGCCATGAGCCGCTTCTGGGCGGCAAACCAGAGAACCGGCGACAACGTCCGCGAGTCTCCTTACGGTCATATCTATCCACGTGTGACCACTAAATCGAACACCTTCACGGTTCACGTACGTGTACAGGCGCTACGGAAAGCCAAGGCGCCTGCCACTGCAGGTGGAGGGGCCGGGCAGACTGATTCAGATTCAGAGTGGGATGAAGCTCGCGATCAGATCGTCGGGGAGTATCGTGGGTCTACAACCTTGGAGCGCTACATCGATGCCTCGAATCCGAACCTACCCGACTTCGCTGATCCCAAGGTCACTGATCCTCTCGATAAGTACTATCGCTTCCGCGTTGTAAACACCCGCCAGTTCGTCCGATGAACCATCCGCATCCCCCTCAGAACCGCTCGGCTTTCTCGCTCATTGAGCTAGTCGCTGTCATTTCGATCATCATCATCATCGCGGCGTTCGCGGTGCCGGCAGCAAACACCATTCTACGCGGTTCGCAGCTTACTCAGGCTGCCCAGTTGATCAGTGGTCAACTCAGTCTGGCCCGGCAGCAAGCGCTTACGCGGAACCGTTCGATTGAGGTTCGCTTCTTCCAATATGCCGATGGTGAGCAACCAGGAGAGAAGCCCGAGGATCCTGCATCGGGAAAGTTCCGTGCGATTCAGATGTTTGAAGTGCTCGAGAACGGTGTCCCGATTCCGCTGAGCAAGCTGGAGCGGCTTCCAGTGAGCATCGTCTTCAATGACGAGGATCTCTCGACGCTGATCAAGGACAAGACGCCAGAGGATCCGCGCCCCTCCGATCCGGAACTGCCGCGGGGTGTGGACCGGAACTATAAGTACGTCTCGTTTCGCTTTCGGCCGGACGGTTCAACCGACCTAAATCCCATTAAGCAGTGGTACATCACTTTGCACTCGCTCACTGACGAGGTTTCCGGCTCGGAACCTCCACCGAACTTCTTTACTGTGCAGATCGATCCAGTAAGCGGTTCGACCCGGAACTATCGCCCTGGCACCAGTTAGTTTTCTCACGAACCTCGCAGGGGGCAGGGAGGGCTGCGTCTTCGCTGACGGCAGCACAGTTACGTAGAAGGTTCCGCATTGCGCCTGGTAGTAATGAAGCGAGACTCATAGCTTAATTGGTACACCCGATTCCGCGCTCTGCACCGCCGCGAAGGAGAGCCGGAGGCTGCGCAGGTTTTCGCGCGCGGAGTTCCGCGGAGCGCGTTCTTCTTCAATCGCACAGAGCAGCTCCAGCATGGTTCCCTGGAATCCTTCCAGGAACCAGCTTCCGGCAAGCGCTGGTGATGCCGCTCCAGCGCTCGTCGTATAGGTCACGTGCTGTTCTGTAAGGCTCGGACCAACGCTTCGTAGAGCGCCCTTGCTGCCAATTACAGCAGTCCGGTCCTCTGGCCCGATCGTGCAGTCCGCGTTGAACTGAAGGGTGGCCTGTCCATGTTCCCACTCGATCGTGGCGTGTGCGAGGAAGGGCGGTTGGGCGCGCTGGCTGGTGCTCCGCGCTTCAACTGCATAGACAGAGAGCGGTTCGTTGCTGCTGAAGAGGGCTACTGCCATGTCGAACCAGTGAATGCCAAAGTCGGCGAGGATTAGGTGCGGACAGTGTTCGAAGGCGGTCCCGACGATCCAATGGTGATCCCAATGAACCGCCATCTCAACACTGGACACCCGGCCGACAAGCCCCGCACGCACTCCCTCCAGCAGGTAGGCGAAATGTGGCGCCCACCGTCCATTCTGGTTCACCGCGAGCTGCAAACCCCGAGATTCAGCAAGCTCAACCAGGCGCAGCCCTTCGATCAAATCCAACACGAACGGCTTTTGGCTAAGCACATGCTTCCCCGCCAGCAGCGCTGTCTCGATCAACGGAGCGCGTACCTCTGGGCTGGTTGCAATGTCCACCACCTGAATGTCCGACCGGGAAAGGAGTTCGCGATAGTGGGTCACTACTGCCGCGCCCGGAAAGAATTCCGCGCGCCGCGCTTCCGCTCGCTCGCGGTCGCGGCTCGCCAGAGCTACTACGTTCAACCCAGCCGCAGCGTAAGCGCGCAGATGGACTTGCGAGATCCCTCCACAACCAATCAGTCCAATTGGAACACTTCGATCCCGGGGCTCTGGAGGCTGGTACGGGAGCACTGGTGCGGCGATGGTTCCGCCCTGCACGCGAGCACCGAGCCCGTAGATCTTCTCCTCTTCCATCGCAGGGTTGCCTTACTCCACCAGCGGCACTGTGCGCTTCTCACGTGCGCTGAGCGCCGCCGAGTCAACGATCTGCTGCCCGATTCTCGAGATCTCCAGCGAAAGCGGGCCGGTCACCTTCTCCCCTGTGTCGATACAGTGTAACAGGTACTCGATTGGGTTGCGACCCGGTGCCTGGAGTTCATCCGCTTTTACATCGTAAGCCTCAGGCCGTGCATGCGTCTGCACCCGCACTGTGTCCGAGTAATCCTCAGCAGCCAGCGTACCCTCCGTCCCGCAGACTACAAAGCCACACTTCGGCTGCGGCTGGTGCGTCCAGGGATCAGTGAAGGTTCCCCATCGTGTCTCAAATTTCGACAAGCCCGCCTCATAGCGAGCGATCGTGATGCTGTGCTCGTCGACGTCTAGCCCTGGTGGCTGGTCCACCATGCAGGTTACCTCGATCGGCTTTAGTCCGCCATGAAACCAGGTCCCAATGGTTGTCCCATAGCCGAGGTAATCCAGTAGGGAGCCCCCACCGAGGGCACGGTCGTAGAACCAGCTCGCAGCCTTCTCCTCAGTCGAAGGCACTTTCTCCGTCTTGTCGGCTCCGTGAAAAAGCGGGCCCCGATTCCCGCCGTGATGATAGACGTTCGTCACCTTTCCAATCAGCCCTTCATCGATCAGCTGCTTCATTTGCACATAGCAGGCGAACCAGCGAAGTGGCCAATTGATCGCGAGCAACTTGCCCGTAGGGGCTACCGCGGCGGTCATTGCATCAGCTTCTGCAAGCGTGGCGGCGAATGGCTTCTCAACGACCATGTTCACTCGGAATTCTGCAACCTTGCGCGTCCACTCACCATGGGTAGCAGCTGCAGGGCAAAGAATCACCAGATCCGGCTGAGTTTTCTCCAGGCACACGCGGTAGTCCGTAAAAACGCGGTCACTCCCCAGAGCAAAAGCTTTCCGGGCACCTTCCATCCGCTCCGGCTGCTCGTCACAGATTCCAGCCAACTCCACGTCAGGATGCTCATGCGCCATCCGCAGGAGATCACCCATGTGAAAATGGTCAAAATTGATGCCAACGACTTTCCAGCGCATGGCGAAAGGTTCGGAGATCGAGCGCCGAAAGTCGAGCGCCTGGCGTCACTCCCGCACGCCCGCCATCTGCGGCGCAGTTGCGTGCTCACCTCGTGCGCTCACCACCGACTCTACTGGCGGAAAGGTCTACAGGAGCAAGGTGAGTCTCAATGATCGAGCCGCCCTCGCTTCCTGGAGTAGCGGATCCCGGAGCTCGCCGCGGTTGAAAGAATCGCTTGAGATTGCAGCAGGGGCGCTCGAGGAGAAACCACGAAAGACTCGCGACGAGGAGCGTGCAAGCGAGCACGAATGGGAAGCGCAGGCTATGATCACTAGGAAGCCACCCAGCCGTGGCCAGGTCGGTAGCCAGCTTCAGGAAGGGGAAATGGTAGATGTAGATCCCATAGCTGATTTGGCCCAGGTAGCGCATCACCGGCGTGCGGAGGAGGCGCGCTGCCACCCCTTTAGACGGCGTGGTAAACTCGATGAGCACCGCGACTGAGACGAACGCCATGGCGAAGCGCCCGAGCGTACCATGCAAAGTGAGCATTCCGATCTCCGGATGGGAGAGCGCGATACAGGCAAGCAGAATTGGCAGCGCGCACCAGTAGCCCACGCGGCGGAGTGCGGCGATTGTTCTTAGCGAAGACTGAGTTCCTTCACGGAAGAGCACTGCGAGAAGCCCGCCGACCCCAAGAGCATCGAGACAAGCGAATGTGAGGATTCCGCGCGCTTCCTTGTTGAAATCTATTGCCACCATGGCACACCGGAAAGCCAGCGCTCCAATGATGATTGTGATGAGCACCGGCTTCAAAGCCCGTCTCGGTACAAGCATCACCAGAAACGGCCAGAAAAGATAGAACTGCTCCTCAACCGCCAGCGTCCAGAAATGCGCCACGGGACTCTGCAGCGGCCCATGGAAAAGGGGGTAGACGTTCGAGAGATACGTCGCGTGCCAAGCGAAGGTCTCCACAACGAAAGGAGTACCAATCACAAGGAAGAACAAGAGAAACGCGTAGTACGGAGGGAAAATCCGGAGTGACCGACGGATGTAGAAAATCTTCAGCTCCTCACCAGCGCGGGAGACCCGTCCCTCAACCCGTCCCTTCATCTCCAGAAGGATTAGCGTGATCAGGAAACCGCTGAGCACAAAGAAGAACCGTACCGCAATGCCCGGAACATTGAGCAATTTCAGAAACGAACCAGCGACTGCTGAATGGCCGAGGACCACTGCAAGTGCGGCAACTGCTCGCAATCCATCGAACTCGGGAAAATAAGGGCGAGAGGCGTTCATACGCTGCACCCGGAAGAAGATAGGGGGCTCATAGCTATGCAGCCATTCTCAAAGGCCAAGGCAGGTAGAGAAACACGATCGTTCCCACGCGTGATGCTACAGAGCCCTGACTACTCGATGCCCGCCGTCCGTTCTTTCGCCGTTCGCTGCGGCCGAAGATGCGCGAAGCGTTCGTTCCACCCGTCGGGGAGCCGAACGGGTTTGGCCGCTGGCATCTGCACCAAGGCAAGCAGCTGTCGGCACTGCACGACGAGAGAATTGTTAGGGGCGCGGCGCACATGGAAGCCGCACCAGAATCGGGTGCGCTCCACACTTTCCAGCCAGCCCTCGATAACCAGCTTGTCCCCCAGTGCAGCAGAGCGCTTGTAATCGATCTCTGTCCTAACGACCACAGGATAGAGGCCGCTGCGAGCCATCTCTACCAGCTTCATCCCAAGTTGCTCGGCAAGCAGTGTGCGCGCAGTTTCGATGAAGCGTAGGTAGGCGATGTTGTGGACCACCGCAGCGCAATCGGTGTCGAAGAACATGACCTGCACAGGGACTTCGATGCGTGGAGTCTCTGGAGCTTGCGAGTCGCTGGACATTACTCCGAACCTCGCCGCTGCTGCCGCAGCATACCAGCGCTTTGGTGCTCGAATTGAACGATTACCCGGGAGTTAGGCGGGGCCTTTGCTCCGTCTGATGCCGCGTGTAGCCCGGACTTTTGCACCTTGCACTTTGGAAGTTGAACTTCGAACCTCCCGCCGCGTGAGGATCGCCTACCTCTTTTCCCGGTACCCAGTAGTCTCGCAGACGTTTTGCGATACCGAGATCCTTGCACTGGAAAAGATGGGCGTGGAGCTGGAGATCCACTCGATTTATCCGCCGCCGACCAGTTTCCGACATGGTCACTCTACGCGCATGCGAGCGCCCATCTTCTATGCGCCACCGAGCGGAATCTTGAAGATGGGTGAGGCGGCGGCAAAGAAGGACGGGCGTTGGCCTACCAAGCTGATTGCGGAGCAGGAGCGCAAGTACGGCCCAGAGTACAAGATCCCACTTCGCGCCCGTAACGCGCTGTACTTGGGCGACCAGTTCGCCGCCCGTGGGATCACCCACTTCCACGTACATTTTGCCAACCGCGCTGCGCACACCGCAGTGTTCGTGAAGGCAATCAGCGGGATCCCGTTTTCCGTCTCCACACACGGGCAAGACTTCATGACGGATCTGGGGAATGACGATCTACTGCGTGAGATCTGCCGGGAAGCCGAGTTCGTGGCAAACGAAACGGAGTTCTCCAAGGGGCTCGTAGCGGGGCTTTGCCCCGACTCGGTAGCGAAGATGGTGCGGGTCTTCAACGGGATGGATCTGGCGAACTTCCCCGCCGTTGTGACGACGCCCGTTAATCCGGTGCCGCGCATCTTAGGAATAGGGCGCCTCATCGAGTTCAAAGGGTTTCAGCATCTCATCCCTGCCTGTGCGGTGCTCAAAAGTCGCGGCGTAGCGCTGGAATGCGAAATTGTCGGCGAGGGACCATGGCGGGCGCATCTGCAGGCGCTCATGGAGGAACACGCATTGCAAGGGGTGGTGCGCCTACTGGGTTCGCTGCCACAAGAGGAGGTCTTCGCGAAGCTGCAGGCCGCAGACATCTTCACCCTGCCGTGCGTAGTGGATAAGAAAGGCGCGAGCGACGTCTTTCCCACAGTGATCCTGGAGGCCATGGCCTCTGGTAAGCCAGTTGTCTCCACGCGCCTGGCGGGTGTGCCCGAGCAGATTGAGCACGAACGCACCGGCCTCCTGGTTGAGCCTAAAAACGAGGTGGGGCTGGCGGATGCGTTGGAACGGCTGCTCGGCTCAGCGGAACTTAGAGGACAGTACGGGGACGCAGCGCGAAAGCGTATCGAGGCAGCGTTTGCGGTGGAGCAGACGGTCCTGCCGCTAAAGTCTCTCTTCGATAAAGTCGTGCCGCCGAGCGCCGCACCGGAGCGAGTGGCTTCGGGTTTCGCATGCCTACTGGGCAATTGGCCAGGCGGGGATCGTGTGGAAGCAGAGTTAAGGCAGCTGCGCACGAGCTTCCCCAGCGCTCCGCAATATGTGCTACACGCCTCATCGGCGGCTGCGCCCGATGGAGCAGGGGAGACCTTGCGAAACCTGGAGTTCCTGCCGGACGCCATGGTGCTGGAGGGCGAATGGCAGCAGGAGAGGGAGCTCGCCCGACAGATGGAGACGTGGCGTGTGGATCTTGGCCAGAAGCTCTCCTCAGAGACCTTTCTCCGCCACGCGCGAGTGGCGCTTTTCCTTCGATCCTGGCTAGAGCGCGATCGTGTACGCCACTTGCACGTGCTTACGGCTAGTGAGCTGCTGGTTGCCTGGATGCTGCGGCGGCTCTGCGGCGTAGGCGTCAGCGCAAGCATCGAGGAGGAGAGTACCGAGCTGCCGGGTTCGGTGCTGGCGAAGCTCGCGCGCGATTTCGTGGGATTACGCGCACCGCGTCGCGATATCGCGTGGCCGCGAGAGTTGGCGAAAGGAGAAACTTCTCCCTTCATCTCCGTCGCCAAGGGCAAGCGGGGCCTCCCACTCGACTCGGATTGGCTGGCGAAGCTCGCGGATTGGAGCAGAGCCCCAGCGTAACCACCTCTTTCTCAAAATACACCCATGATTCATAAGGGCATCATTCTCGCAGGAGGCGCTGGAACGCGTCTGTACCCGCTCACGCAGATCGCCTGCAAACAGCTGCTGCCGGTGTACGACAAGCCGATGATCTACTACCCGCTGGCCACGCTGATGCTGGGTGGAATTCGTGAGGTACTGATCGTTTCCACACCAAAAGATGTGCCGCAATTCCGCGACCTGCTTGGCGATGGGTCGCGCCTTGGCATGCGGATCGAGTACGCGGAGCAGCCGAAGCCAGCGGGAATCGCGCAGGCCTTCCTCATCGGGGAGGATTTCATCGGCGGCAATTCCGTCTGCCTGATCCTGGGAGACAACATCTTCTACGGGAAACTCGATTTCTTCCGCCAGGCCCTCGAGCTGCCAGAAGGGGCATGCGTATTCGGGTATCAGGTCCGCGACCCAGAACGATACGGAGTTGTCGAGTTTGATGGCGAAGGGCGGGTGATCAGCCTGGAAGAAAAGCCCGTAAAGCCGAAGAGCCCTTTCGCGGTGCCCGGGCTGTATTGCTACGACCAGGAGATCGTGCAGATCTGCCGGGACCTACAGCCCAGCCCGCGAGGGGAGCTGGAGATCACCGACGTAAATCTAGAGTATCTGCGGCGTGGCAAACTGCACGTTAAGGTCCTCGGTCGTGGAATGGCATGGCTCGATACAGGCACCCAGGCCAGCTTGCTGGAGGCGAGCAACTACATCGCCGCGATCGAAAATCGCCAGGGCCTAAAGATCGCGTGTCTGGAAGAGATCGCATTCAATCAGGGGTTCATCACAGAGCCGGAGTTGCGCACGCTCGCAGGGAAACTACCGAAGAGCCCCTACCGCGAATACTTGGAGATGGTCTGCGACGAGGAGCTTCGGCATCCAGGTGTGGGCCGGGATATCTCCTGAATGAATGCGCCACGTGAATGGGTGAGCAAGGCACGGGGTTGGGCAGGTCGCCCTGGTCCCTGGCTCCTGCTGCTCGTGCTCGTGGCGCTGGTCTACTACGGGAGCTACTACCGAAGTTCTCTGAACTTTCGCGATGAAGGCGGCACTATCGTCCTCGTAGCGAAACGGCTGCTCGCGGGAGAGCGCCCTTTTCTCGATGTGGTGCTGGGGTATAATGTGCTCTGGTTCTATCCGGTAGTGGGTTTGTTCAAGCTGTTCGGGGTGAGCATGACGGTATTGCGAGTTTATTGCTTCACGCTCGCCACGCTGACGGCGGTGCTTGGTTTCCTAGGAGTGCAACTGGCGGGCCGACGTCCGTGGCTATCCTTTCTCGTCGGTCTGCTCCTCGTGCTCGCGCCTGGGATGACCTATAAGAACTACATGCCGCTATTGGCGGTAGCAAATAGCGTCTGCCTGCTCTGGTTTGTTAATCCTCGGCCCAGGCGGGCTGGGATTGAATCCATGGATGAGGGGGACCGTGGGCTGGGCAAATCGCTGCTAAGATTAGTTGTCGGCGGCGTAGTGCTTGGACTGACGTGGCTCATCCGGATCGACCTTGGAATGTTCTTTAGCGTGCTCTGGTTGGGGGCGTTTTTGCTGCAAACGCTGGATCGTTCACGAACGAGCGGCCACCGGCTCGTAATCCTTTTCGGAGGCCCGCTAGTTGCCGCGGTAATCGTGTGGGGCCTGCATCTGCCCGTATACTTGGATGCGCGGGCGCGGGGCTTCGAGGCGCAGTTTGTACAGCAGTACCTGGCTTGGCCAAAGAGCCTTCAACAAAAGGCTTTGGAACGGCTCGGAATGCAGCCAAAGCCAACGACGGCGCTACCGACTCCCACCGGGAGCGATCCTGCAAAATCCGAAGATCAGGTTGTAAAGAGTTCGCAGTCGCAGAACCGCGAGATCCTGAAGCGCAAGTCGTGGGTTGCGGGCTTCACAGAGGGCAAGTGGGAGGACCGAATGCTCGCAATCCTTCTCTATGCGCCCCTGCTGTCATTGATTCCCCTGATCCTTTGTGCGACATTTCGACTCATCTCCGCTGCCCGAGGCACGGAACCGGAGGCGGTGAGGCACCCACTCGCCGCGCTCCTCCTGCTGGGTGGCGCGCTGACGGTCTTCCCTCAATACTTCTTCTTCCGGCCAGATGGCCCGCACCTGTCCGAGTTCTCACCCGGCTTTTGGTTCGCCTCGATTGCGAGTTGCGTGCTCCTCGGAACCCAAAGCGTTCGGCAGGAGCGGAGCCGGCAGTGGATGAGCGGCCTTCTGCTGACGCTTCTCACAGTGCACGCGGGCCTCTTCCTCTCGCGAATGCTCACCGATCGCTGGACGGGAACAATCGATGCCCGCAAAGGCCGCACGCAGGAGTTCCGTGCGGAAAACGGCGTGAATGTTTATGTCACCAAGCGGGAGAAAGCTGGGCTGGAAGCGTTGCACAAGGTCATCCGTGAACATTCAAAGCCAGGCGAGTACCTCGTAGCCTACCCCTACCACCCGACGATTAACGTCCTGGCCGATCGCCCCACGTACGAGAAGAACGTGTACATCGACAATGCCACCCGCTCGAAGAACTGGGACCAGGAAACGATCGGAAGGTTCAAGCAGTTCAAGCCAGCAGTAATCGCATTGAGCGAATGGGCGATTAACGGGACCGAAGCCTCACGTTTCAGCAGCTGGGCACTCCGGACGAAGACATGGGTGCAAACCCACTACGTTTACCAGGGGACGTATCTGGAATTCGAAATCTACACACGTCCGCCCGAACCGCTGTAGATCCCGTCTCCGCCGTTTCGCTCCACGTTCCTTCAGTGGCGGCCCACGAATCAAACGTGGCGTTCCACCCTTTTTTCGTGGAACTCGACGCTTCCTTCGTGGCGCTCCACGTTTGAACCATGGGGTGCCACGTTTCGACCGTGAGAGGCCGCCTTCAGCACTGGAGCGCGACGCTTCAAGCGTGGAACGCCACGCTACAACCCTGAGGCGCCACGCTTACCCCGTGGACCGACACGAAAATACCGTGAAGCAACCTGCCTGATCGCTCGGCTAGCTACCCTGCGGCTGCCCGCTTCACCGATTCCTAGCTTACGCCCTGGATTCTTCCTTCGCGATACCCATTTCCGCTCTCCTTCTACTGTCTCTCGTACTCGCCGTTCCCTATTTTTTTCAGGACGGTAAAACCCTTGCTCTTGGCCTCACTGGTGGAGACGGGCTTCGAGGCCTTGGGCATGTTGAAACTGGAGATGACCTTTCTGACGTCCTTCTTACAGAGGGGGCACTTTTCGAGGGGCTCGCGATCGATGGGGCGATTTAGCGAGAATAGCCCGCCACAGACGGTGCAATCTCCGTCACAAGGCTCGTACTCGTAGGTGGGCATGGCGAGGGACTATACTCTACCAGGGACGCTGCGCATCTGTCTTGGGATCACGCGCGTGTGAGGTAGTCGTCCCATGCTGGCGGCAAAGGCGCTCGCTCCACGTCATCCGCGATCCGCCCCTCGAAGCCTGGAGTGAACGTCGTGCTCGTGCCGTACACCATGATTGCGTCGCCCGTGCCTTCCACCCGAAGGGCATGAGCCACACCCGCAGGAATGACGACTCCGGCATTGTGCGGGCCTCGGTGGTCGTCACCTTCGATGATGAACCTCATGACGCGCCGCTCGAGACCCGCGCGCTCGTCAATCAGCAGCATCTCGATGCATCCTTTAACGAAGAACATGACGTCCCACTGCTCGCGCGGGTACTGGCGGAGGGTATAGTTGGCGGGCTCAGAAATAAAGAGCCGCTGGAACCAAGCGGCGGGCTCTTCACTCTCCGGAATATGGGGCGGGTGAATATGGAAACCTTTGGCGGTGCCTGCGAACATTGTGGCGCTGGCCCACTGCCGTGGCCAAAAGCCAATCTGCGCGAGAAGGCCTTCCTCCTGGCGGGCAAACTCACCGAAAAATCCGCGATGCCGCTGCGGGTAGATCTTCCTCGCGAGAAACTCGACCCCTGGAATCCAGACCGTGGCAAGTTGGGTACGATCGGCAGTGATCAGCTCACCGACTTCCACCCCACTCGTGGCAAGGCGCTCGGGTAGTGTTAGCGCCGAATAGTCGCGCTGCGTGAGCGCCGCGCGAGCGCCGCCTTTCAGTCCTTGCCAGAGATCACTCATAAAAGAGCAGATGAACGCGAAAACCGCACTCTCTTGGCAAGCCCTCAGATAGGGAGATACTCAGGCCGGTCGAGACTCTCGCGCGTACCAGCGGACGGCTTCTGCAAGGCCTTCCTCAAGCCCCACAAGAGGGTGATATCGGAGATCCGCCTCTGCCAACGAGAGATCAGCCCAGGAATGCTCAACTGTACCTATACGCGGCGGCGCCGAGACTGGTGGGAGAACGCTCAGGTCGCGCAAGTTCTCAACCACGATGCTCGCAAGCTGCGCGTGTAACTCAACCAATGAGGTGCGGCGCCCCAGGCCCACGTTGTAAACCTTCCCGCTCACGGCAGCGGCGGGGGCTAGGGCGGCAAGCAGATGAGCTTGAACGACGTCTTGAACCGGGACGAAGTCGCGAGTGGCGCTTCCGTCGCCGAGAATCTGACAGGGTTGATCATTCAACATGGCATGAATCCATTTCGGGACAACAGCCGCGTAGCCACCGTACGGATTCTGCCGGGGACCGAAGACATTGAAGGCGCGCAAGCCAGTGCACTCGAGTTGATACTGCTCATGGAAAAGGTTCGCGTAGAGCTCGTTCACCGCCTTGGAGACGCCATACGGTGACTGCGGCACGCCGCAGTGGGCCTCCACCTTCGGGAGGTGCGGATCATCGCCGTACACTTTGCACGAGCTGGCGTAAACCACCCGACTCACTTTGTGATCCCGAGATGCGATCAGCAAATTGAGAGTCCCAGTGACGTTCACATCGTGGCAGGCCACGGGGTCCTGACGGGAGAGCGGCACGGAGACGAACGCCGCCTGATGCAGCACAAAATCCACATCCCTGGTCGCCTCACGGCAAACCCCCATGTCCGTGATCGTTCCCTCGCGACAGTCAAACCGGGACCACGCGTCCGCAGAGACCGCCTCCCTGACGTACTCTAGATTCCGAGGAGATCCCGTGGTGAAGTTATCCACTCCGACGACGCGTTGTCCTAAGAGCAGGAGTGCCTCCAGCAGGTGCGACCCGATGAATCCCGCAACCCCAGTAACCAGCCAGGTCCGCGGTGCCGCTCGAAGATCCTCAAAGAGAAGGCGCTCGTAGAAAGACATTGCACCTTACTTCATCACGAGGGCGCGCCGAGACCAAGCGCGGAGAGAAGCGGCCGGAACGTGCACGGGAAAGTTCACCAACAACTCGCCAACAACTGTGAAGAAGGCCCAACAAGTCGGCCTGTTTGGCTTTTCCCGCTCCCGCTCGACATCCCGCTGGCTTGTTGTTCGCACGTTGCGATCGGCGTGGAACACTGCTGCACAAAGCGGGGAGCGGCGGTTTCGAGAGTTATTGGCCCGATTAAGAAGAAGAAGGATTGGTTTGTAAGGACTGATTCTCTTCTTCAATCCGTGAACAACTTCGGTCGCACGCTGAGATCAGGACAGAATGAACGCGCGGAGTCTGGCAGGATGAGAAATTGCAAAAGGTCTGCTTCTCTCTGGAAACAGAACGAGTCAAGCAAGTGACTTGCCCTCCGGGGTGAGTTTCTCCTTGAACCAGAAGCCGCTTTGCCGAGATTTCCCGGTATTTTTCCTCATGAATAGAATTGTCGTCTGCGGAGCTGGTGGATTCATCGGTGGTCACCTCATAGCCGATCTGCGCCGCAGTGGTCACACTGATCTTCGAGCGGTGGATAAAAAGCCAATCGCAGAATGGTACCAGCGGTTCGACGATGTGGAGAATCTGCAGCTAAACCTCGAACTCCTCCCAGATTGCGAAACTGCAGTCCAAGGATGCGATGCCGTTTACAATCTCGCAGCGGACATGGGGGGAATGGGTTTCATTGAGCTCAACAAAGCGTTGTGCATGTTGAGCGTGCTCATCAACACGCACCTGCTTCTTGCAGCAAAGAAGTTCGGCGTATCGCGGTTCTTCTTCTCCTCCAGCGCCTGCGTTTACAACGAATCGAAGCAACGTGACCCCAAGGTTACCGCGCTCAAGGAGGAAGATGCCTATCCCGGGATGCCTGAGGACGGTTATGGCTGGGAAAAGCTGTTTAGTGAGCGCATGTGTCGCCACTTCCGAGAAGATTTTGGAATCGAAACACGGGTTGCCCGTTACCATAATGTATATGGACCAAACGGCACCTATGATGGGGGGCGAGAGAAGGCTCCAGCTGCCGTTTGCCGAAAAGTTATCGCCGCGAAGCTAAGCGGTAATCTGGACATCGAGATCTGGGGGGCTGGGACCCAGACTCGCAGCTTCATGTACATCGATGATTGCCTGCACGGTACGCAAATGCTGCTGAATAGCGATTATGCAGAGCCAATTAACATCGGGAGTAACGAGCTAGTCTCGATCAACGAACTCGTCGATATTGTAGAAGAGATCGCGGGGGTGAAGCTCCGGCGCCAATATAATCTGGCTGCGCCGAAAGGAGTAAACGGAAGGAATTCGGATAACACCCTGATCAAGCAAGTCTTCGACTGGGAGCCACGCACCCGGTTGCGCGATGGGATGGAACGAACTTACCGTTGGATCTATGAAGAAATGACGCGCGAAAAAGCTAGTGGCGGTCGGTCGGTAGTAAACCGCTCTTAAGCACTCAAGCAGTAGGGTACTTATAGCTGGGCCTTGCGCAGGTTAGCCGCATTCTGCTTGTAGCATCGTCCTCGGTGTAGATCTCGTAGCTAATTGGTCTGGAATAGTAACCGCCAGCCAGCAGCTTTTCGATGTGCCGGAAAGCACGCAAGGCAGGTGCGGCGAGACGAATAGGGAAAGAAAGACGCGCGAGAGCGGCGGCACGTTCCGTCTTCGCGAGCTCCTGCAGGCTGCGGTTTTCACCGGTGAAAACAAATGTAGAGAGATACCGGTGGAGCAACCCAAAACGGTGTCCCCGCCGCAGCACCTCACAGACCCACTCCATATCGGCTACGTCTTTCAGATCCGCGTTGAAGCGAATGCCGCTGTCGAAAACCCTGCGGCGAAAGAAGATCCCGCAAGTGAATGCATAGAGATGATCGGTTTCGATCATGGAACACCTAAGAGGGGTAACCTTCCGAAAACTCAGCAGCTTGTTTTCACCGTCAATCACAAGGAAGTCACCCGCTACCGCATCGGCCCACGGGTTCTCCTGGAAAGCACGTGCCACCGCGCTGAGTGTGCCCGGAAGGTATTGCTCGTCACAGTTAAGGAACGCGAAGATATCACCTTTTGCCCTGGCAAAGCCTCGGTTGATCGCATCGTACATACCGTTGTCCTTCTCGACAAAAAGCTGCGCGCTCGAGCAGTTCCGTACCCATTCCTCTAACTCAGTTCCCGTCCCTGCATCCTGGATGATGTGCTCAAAGGGAACCTCTTCCTGGTCCGCAACCGACCGCACGCAACGCTTGAGCCAGCCGAGTTGCCGAAAGCTAGGAGTAACGATTGAGAACTGCATGGATCTTCAAGTGATGGTTGCAGATGGATAGGTCACCGCTTCGAGCCGATGATTCCACGCAGCAATTGATCATACCGCGAGGGCTCCACGGTCAGCACGTCCCCAGCCTCTTCGGCGTTGGGCCGCCATGTTGCCTTCGGGAGTGAGGGGGCGAAAGTCACCTGATCGAAGCGGATGGTCGCCGACCAACCAGGACGCTGCACCTGAAGTCGAGCTGGCTTGTCTTCTGCATTCACCCACACGCGCGCTGTCCAGTCCTGGTCCTTTCCCTTCAGGGAGCGCGCAAGCTCGGGCATGAGTCGAAGGTCGAGAACGCGGCAGCTTTGATCTCCGATCATCTCAGTCCCGCCGTCACGTGCCTGGAAGAGCAGGGGGAGGAAGACGAGTTGCTTCTCTGGAATAGGCAGGCGGAACGGGGCGAGTTCATACTCCTTCTCGGCCCGCGGCAGCTTCTTCTCCGCACTCTCGGCCGCCAGCAGCGTTTGAAGTTTGGACCCGGGATGCACCCAGATCTCCTGGCCTTTGCGGCAAATGGTCAGACGTTCACCGAGTACTGGCGCATGGATCCGCAGCTTGTCCGGATACTGGAGGGCCAAGTCTACCGTTACGCCCACGAGCTCTGGTGGTAGATCGGTGAGTTGCTCAATCTGCGCGCGCAGCGTCATCGCGCGATTGGTCGATTTTCCCTTTTCGGCGATCACTTGCACGAAGGGCACCAGCAAACGAGAGAGGACATCGTACGGGCTCTCCCTGGCGTACAGGCGAGGAGACGCTGGAAGGAGGAGAGCCAGGAGAAGGGCACAAAATGTTTTCACGAGCTTTGCCTTTGTAGGAATGGGCGATCTCCACTAACCAATGGTCTCGCTATGGCGGCAACGCTTTTTCCGACCGCAGCCTATCTCGCCGCTTCCACCGGCGCGGGAGGGCTAGTCTTCGCGTTGCAGGAGTCCACGCTCTCAGGGAAGATCATCCTGCTCTTCCTGTTCGTCGGCTCGATTTTCTCCTGGTCGGTCATGTGGACAAAGCTGCGTGTCCTCAGCCACGCGCGAGCCCAGCGCGGCCGCTTTCTCGAACGTTTTCGCGCCGATCGTCAGCCGCTCACGGTTTTCATCGAAAAGGGCCGCTATGAAGGGACGCCGCTATACTCTGTGTACCGTGCAGGCTGCCGGGAGCTCACCTTTCAGCTCCTGGGCTCCTCAGAAATGGACGAGACCTTTCGCGCGCGTCTGGATACCGCACCGAAGATCTCTCCTTCACAAATGCGGGTCGTGAACAGCGCCATGGAGCGCGCCGTAGGAGAGGCCGCGCTCCGGCTGGAGTCCCAAATGATCCTCCTCTCTACGGCAGTGAGCGGCGCTCCGTTTCTCGGACTGCTCGGCACCGTCTGGGGAGTCATGGATACTTTCAGCGATGTGGCCATGGCGGGCTCCGCCAATCTTGCCGCAATGGCTCCCGGCGTATCGGCCGCCCTGATTACCACGGTGACGGGGCTGCTCGTGGCAATCCCCGCGATGTTTGGGTACAATTACATCGTCACGACGGTGCGCGGCATGGTCGTGGATCTCGATAATTTCGGGGGCGAACTCGCGAGTGAGTTCGAGCACAGGTACGTGGAGCACCGTGCCCCGGAGCGCACCTGGAGCTAACTCACCATGCGACGCTTTTCCGACCGCCCCAGTCTGCAGACGCTCAGTGAGCTGAACATCACGCCACTTTTGGATCTCGCGTTTGTGCTGCTGATCATCTTTATGATCACCACGCCTCTTATGGAGAAGAGCGTGGACTTGGTGCTGCCGTCCAGCGAAGCCGCGCCAAACGCCGTCGATCCCGCAGCCGTCCAGACCATCGTCCTGCATTCCGATTCCCGGATATCGCTTAACGGAAACGACCTCTCCCTTGGCGGACTTGAGACAGAGTTGCAGGCGTTAAAGCAAGATCGAGCAGATGTTGCCGTGGTCATTCGATCACACCGGGAGCTGCCGGTGCAGCAGCTGGTAGACGTGATGGACGCAGTCCAGCGCGCGAAGATCTCTCGGGTAGGGGTGGTCACCAATCCAGAGCAGCCGTGAGTCCATCTCCCCCGGTAAGACAGCGCCCCCGCTCTCGACGGCCCAAAGAGCCGGCACGGGCACCGGCTCCCGCCCAGCTTGGACTTGCGGGAGCGAACGAGGATGGGGGAGCTTTCCGGCGCAACCTGGCGCTCACGGCGCTGATCCACTTACTTGGGGTCGCTGCTTGGTACGCAATCAGCCAGCCGACGTCCGCGGTGAAACAGCCAGACCAGATCGTGTGGTTGGATGGCGGATCTCTGGGCGCGCCGGCTCTCTCGAGCACTACCTCTGCTCTCCCGGGAACGACCCTGGATTTGCCGGCCGAGCCCCCCTTGCCAGTAGCCTCACCGATTGAGGAGCCCACGCTCGTGCTTCTGGAGCCCATTCCCGAACCGACTCCTGAGCCCGAAGCAGCTCCCCGACAAACCGTTAGTGAAATCGTAATCCCAAAGGCGACGCCCACACCTACTCCCAAGCCGAGGCCCAAGGCCACGCCCAAGCCTACACCGAAAACCACGCCGAAGCCGAAGCCTGCGCCAAAGGCAACGCCCCTCGCGACTCCGAAGGCCAAGACCGAGGCAACGCCCAAACCACCCGTAAAAGCCAAAGCCAAAACAACGCCGACTCCTTCGGCCAAAGCAGCTCCACCCGCAGCTTCAAAACCTGAAGAGAATACCGCAGATTTAGGCCCGTCCACCAAAGGAACTGAATCCAAGCTCGAATCGGGTAACGGTGCTCAGGATGCGTCTACACCCGGCGGCATAGGGAATGGCAAGGGGCCAAACAAGGTTGGGAAGGGTACGGGCGAAGGCGGCGTTTCCGAGTTTGGATGGTACCACTCCATGATCCAGGAGCGCTTCACGATCGGGTGGGATCAACCCACTTCCATCGTCCGTTCCTCACTGAACTTCAGCACCCGGATTAAAATCCGAATCGCTCGAGACGGGACAATCCTCGCCCGCGAGATCGTCTCGTCTTCCGGCAACAACGTCATGGACGCCTCAGTGCTCGCGGCAGCCACGAAGGTAGAGAAAATCGACGCGCTCCCTTCCGGACTTGGTGGGGACTCCTACGAGGTGAATGTCGACTTCAAGCTCGATCAGGGAGGATGATACGCTCAAGGAAAGGCGATACTCCCACCTTTCGCAGTGGCTCAATCTCCTCTAGCTCTGTCTCGCTCATGAAACGATTCCTCGCGCTTCTCCTTCTCTCAATTGCGCCTTTCGCGCCTGCCCAGGACGCTCCCACCATCACTGTCACGAAGCGGGACAAGCTCACAATCGCCGTCTCCTCCCTCGCGGGTGCGGATGGAGCTCAAGCCGCGAAGACCCTCCAGAACGATCTCGCCATGTCGGGCTACTTCACCGTTGCCCCTGCTGATCGCGCGCAATTTGTGGTTTCGTGTAACGCCTCGGGCAACACGCTTGCAGGAAATGTCGCCGAGCGGGGAGGGAGCACGTTGCTCAAGAAGAGCTACACCGGCGCTGGGAGGGGCAAGGTGCACCAGTTTGCTGACGAGATTGTCGAGACGCTCACCGGCAACCGTGGCATCGCGAGCACAAAGATCGCATTTGTCTCCACTCGCAGCGGGAAGAAGGAGATCTACACCGCGGATGTAGACGGCTTAAACGTGGTGCAACTCACGAAGGATAACGCAATCAGCGTAGCGCCTCACCTGTCCGCAGACGGTCGCCGGCTCGCCTACACTGGCTATCACGGCGGCTATGCCGACGTTTACGAGGTCATCCTGGCGGGAGGGGCGCGCAGCCGCATCATGAAGTACCCCGGCACGAATTCTGGGGCCGCCTATTCACCCGATGGTAGCCGGCTCGCTGTCACCCTGAGCAAGGACGGCAACCCGGAACTTTATGTAACCGCCGTAAATGGTGGCTCGCCTCGCCGCCTCACGCGTACCGCAGGGGTTGAATCCTCACCCACTTGGTCCCCCGATGGGTCTGAACTCATCTACTCCAGCGACACTGGAGGCAGCCCACGTCTTTTCCGCATTTCTGCTAGCGGAGGCTCCGGCCGCCCGCTCTCCACGGGACACGGCTATAACACCGAGCCGAGCTGGTCGCCCGACGGGCGCAAAGTGGCCTTCACTGTGCGCGAGGGAGGAGGGTTCCAGATTGCAATTCACGAACTCGACGGCGGCGCTAATCGCATCGTGGGCGAAGGCCAGGACCCAGTTTGGGGCGCAAATTCGCGCCATCTCATTTTCGCCAACAGCGGTTCACTCATTCTTCTAGATGCCCAGACTGGACAGCGATCCACCCTGGTCAGCGGCCTTGGAAAGGTCTCTGAGCCGACGTGGTCCCGGTAGAAGGGGCACCGTCGCCACGTGCCTTTTTGCGACAGCACCCTGCTCTGGAGGAGTGGGTAGGTGCGCAACAAGCGCTCGTGCAGAGAGACTAACGACTAGAGCAAGGGACCAAGCGCTGATTCCACTCCTGCAGACGCGTAGTGTGATCGGACATCGACGGCGGTCGTAGCCCCGGCGCCCAGCCCAGCGGCTCGCCGACTGGATCCCTTTGACCATTAACGGACCTTTAAGTGCCACCGATGACTGAAATTAAGTCATCGCCGGACAAAATTGATCGGATTCCGGTCAAAGCATGCCGGAAGGTGGACGCCGCGAGTCGGCGACGCATGGCTGATACCGGGCCGCGAGCCGCTTGGCTGGCCCACGGATCGGGTTGGTCGATCTACCGTCCTGCCGCTGGCAGATGCGGCATCGAAGCAGGCTTGGTTGGATCACAGCGCGAAACGTGCAGCTGTTGCCGATTCCGAACCGCGACTGCGGATCTCGCGTGAGTAGCTTCTTGACGCAGCCCTCCGCTTTCCCCCAACTCCCCGCTGCATGGATCTCCCGCTCGAACTCCGCCGGCTACTAATGGGTGTACTGCTGGCCTGCACTCTGGGTGCCTGTGCGACCGCTAAGAAGGATCAACAGGGAGGTGGCGAGTACGGCGGCACCGATGGAGATACTGTTACGGGTACTCCGCTCCCAGATCGGCAGGAAGGGGTTTCCTTCCTCGGCAGCAACGTAGAGCGCGACCGCTTCAAGCCGGTCTATTTTGCCTTCGACAGCTACACCGTGAGCGGAGGCGAAGCAGATAAAATCGAGGAAGTAGCCGCACATCTGAAGAGCACTGGTGGGCAGATCATCCTGGCCGGATTCACCGACGAGCGCGGCACTCCAGAGTACAATCGCGGGCTCGGCGAACGCCGTGCACAAGCCGTCCGCCAGGCGCTCCTTTCAGCTGGAACCAATCAGGCTTCGATCCAGACGGTGAGCTTTGGTGCCGAGATGCCGGCTAATCCAGGATCGGGCGAGGCCGCGTGGGGACAAAACCGGCGCGCCGAGTTCGGGCTGGTTCGCTAGCAATCGACCAGCTGTGATCACGCAGTTGCAGCCAGCGGAGGAGCGGCTACCTTCCACGTCCTCCCCGACCGTGGAATCCTGCGACTTCACCATCCTAATGCCCTGCCTTAATGAGGCGGAAACCATCGTAGCCTGCGTGCAGAAGGCGCGGTTGGGACTCGAGCGGGCAAATGTCTCGGGTGAAATTCTTATCGCGGACAACGGGAGCACCGATGGCTCCATCGAACTCGCGGAGAGCCACGGCGCCCGCGTCGTTCGCGTGCCGGAGAAGGGGTACGGGAATGCCTTACGTGGCGGGATTGAGGCAGCCAAGGGTAAGTGGCTGATCATGGGGGACGCTGATGACAGCTACGATTTTTCGAACATTGGGGGATTTGTCGACCGCTTGCGCGAAGGGTGCGATTTGGTCATGGGCTGCCGCCTTCCGAAAGGGGGCGGGACGATCGCCCCGGGCGCCATGCCGTGGAAAAACCGCTGGATTGGAAATCCTGCGCTCTCGTTCGTGGGCAGGCTTTTCTTCAAGACGCCCATCCGGGACTTTCACTGCGGCCTGCGTGGATTCAGCAAGGACGCCTATCGGCGCATGCAGCCGAAAACGACCGGGATGGAATTCGCTTCGGAGATGGTGATGAAGGCATCGATCGGATCAATGAAGGTCGGGGAAGTGCCGATCACCTTGCATGCTGATGGACGCACCCGCCCTCCTCACTTGCGGCCCTGGCGCGATGGCTGGCGGCATCTGCGCTTCATGCTCATCTACTCCCCTCGCTGGCTTTTCCTGATGCCAGGGCTGTTCCTGGCTGGGTTAGGCAGCATCGCGGCAGCCGCAATCTATTTCAGCCCGCTGCAGGTCGGTCATGTGCAATTTGATGCCGGCACCCTGGCTGTCGCATGCGCGTGTGTGGTTGCAGGAGTGCAACTTGGAGCGTTCGCGTGCTTCACGAAAGTTTTTGCCATCGGCGAAGGCCTCCTTCCCGAAGACCCCCGATTCGCCCGGCTTTTCGAATACTTCACCCTGGAGCGCGGCCTTCTCCTTGGAGCAGCACTGCTGCTGGTGGGAGCGCTCCTCCTAGGCTGGTCTCTCCTAGTCTGGAAAGAGGCAGGGTTTGGTACCCTCTCCTACCCAGAGAACCTCCGCCGAGTAATCGCCTCCACCACGCTCCTCGTAGTCGGCGTGCAGTTTGTTTTCTCCAGCTTCTTCATGAGCGTGTTGGGCCTCCGGACAGTGGGGCGCCGCAAGGTCGAATCTGCTCAATGATTGGTGGCTTGTTGTCATCATCGAATTCACCCTATGCAGAATTGGAAACTAAGCGCTGCTGCGATCGTTCGGAAGATCACACGCTCATTCCCAATCAGACGGAAGCTTCCAGCTGATCTGGGAGGCGCTTGGATCAATGTTTCGTCATCAAGCGACGTTCGCCTCCTCTCTCCGAAGTTGGAGACTTCCGCAGGAGATCTTTTCCAGATTGCGCGCAGTTTTATCTCACCCGGGGATGTAGTTTGGGATATCGGGGCAAATCTTGGACTGTTCACCTTTCCCGCTGCAGCGAGAGCAGGCGTGAATGGAGCAGTCTACGCGTTAGAGGCAGATTCCCGACACGTTGAACTGATGCACCGAACGAGGTCTGATCTTAATCGCGATTATGCGCCGGTCACGATCCTGTGCGCCGCCGCGGCAGACCTCCACTCACTCGTGAATCTGAATGTTGTCTCCAAGGGGCACTCCCGAAATTTTTTAGATTCCGTCGGGGGAAATGACCCAGGAGACATTGCGGAAATCAAAACGGTAGTCTCATTACCGGCCGATTGGCTCCTTGAACACTGGCGTCCACCCGCATTCGTGAAAGTGGACATAGAAGGCGCCGAGATGCTCTTTCTGAAAGGTGCCTCTAAACTGTTGAAGAACGTCAAGCCGTTGATTTATATCGAGGTAAACGACGAGAATCAAGAGGCGGCAACGTTATTCCTTCATGATGCTGGATACTTGTTGTTCAGCCCTGACGAAGTCGAGCGGGAAAAGGCACTTCCGCGGTGCGGCTTCAACACCATGGCTGTCCCTACTTCGCACAAGCTGCTCAATAGGTGACGATGCAACGAGTTCCACATGAACAAGATGCACTAGGTAGGTTCACGTTAATGACGTGTCTTAACGGCCGGCTCAACGTTGTATCGTCTGGACTCAATCTGTGCTTGGCGCAATCGGGTCTGTCGTCCAGGAACAGATGAAGCTAGAACGCCTTCCCGAGCACGTCACTAAGATCGTCGTGACAGTCTTAGGGCTACTTTTCGCGTTGTACTGTGGTCGCCTCACTGGCGAGGGACAGCAAGGAGTGATTATCATGATGCTGGGCGGCATGTTTCTCGCCGCGATCTGCCTACTTTTCCGAGAAGCCGTTTGGATCTTCATTCCTATTTTCTGGGCGTTCCCTGGCCAGCTTCCGGCCCTACCGCTGCCTTTTACCGTGCGCCAGTTGGTTGTTATCACGGTATTTGCTATGTTCCTAATCCTCACCGCCCTAAAGGTGGTTCGAAGGAGGCCTAAACTGACGCACCTAGATCTCCTCTTATTTCTCAATGTGGCGTATCTTTCCACCGTACTCCTTCGAAATCCGGTCGGCAGTCTAGCGACAAACTCCGAGAGGATTGGTGGAAGACCTTACCTGGATGTTTTTGTTGCCTTCCTTGCCTATGCGGTATTAAGCCGCGTATCACTTCGGCCTGTCCAAATGCGCCTGTTGCCATTTTGGATGTTACTCGGTAGCGGGACTCAGGCTATAATTGGAGCAGTCACCTATTTTCTTCCAGCTACTGTCAATATGATCGGGCCATATTATACAGGCATCTCTGGTTCCGCCTCGCAAGCCGAGGAGATGGGGCTTAAGGCTTGGCGCCACGAGTACGTGCTCGGATTCTCGCAGCCTCTTAGTGCATTTCTTTGCGCATGGTTTCGTCCATTAACGCTGCTTAATCCGTTCTTCATCGTCCGATTCTCACTTTTGGTGGCGTTAGTAGCAGGCACGCTTATAACAGGGTTCCGCTCTGCTCTGTTTGGATTGGCGTTCTACTTTCTGCTCTCGAGCTATATTCGGCGCGGAGCGACGGACGTATTAAGGCTCGTTGCAATAGGCATCCCATTGCTAGCAATACTAATCGCAATGCAAGGCACACTAATCAACCTACCGGCATCCGTCCAGCGATCGCTCTCGTTTCTCCCTGGGAACTGGGACGCTGCGACAGTTCAGGACGCAACTGGTTCGGTAGAGTGGAGGGTGCTGATGTGGAAAGAAATGTTGCTCACTGATAGATATATCGACAGTAAACTTCTAGGAGACGGCTTTGGTTTTTCCAGGATGGAGTTCCAGATTCAGCAGTCATTCAAAGGCTTTGGTGAGGGCCTGCAGGATTACTATCTTGTTACCGGAGGCGTGCACAGTGGGCCCATATCCGCCATTCGGTATGTCGGTTATGTCGGGTTAGCGCTATACATGGCCCTGATCATTGCCATGGCGAGGCAGGCGTATCGGCTCATCGTTACTACAAAGACGACTCAGGTGCTCGCGCCTGTCATGTTTCTCTGCCTTCCGATAATTTACGATCCAATTGGCTATACACTGATCTTTGGTGCTCTGGACCAATCATACCCCCAAGCCATTTTTCACCTTGGTCTGCTAAAGTTCCTCACGAATGCAGTGGAGGACTTTAACAGCGAGACGGTATCGCTAACGGGAAGCTCCTCCTCGTCGAGAGACCTCGCACTTCAGGATGGTGCCGGGGCTTCTAGAAAGCGGATTAGCGTTGCCGGTAGTACTCGACTTCAGGGAGCTGGCTGAGTTTGATTTATAAGACGGAATGGTCGGAGTAACTTCATCCATTTAAGGGTTTAACGAATGGCTAGAGTCCGATCATTGGTCCGTGGCTTGGTTTCCAGCTATGCACTGCTGGGTGCGATGGTGGTGTACGGTCTTGCTTCAGTTCCAGTCGCGCTGGAATACCTGACCCGGGAGGAGTTTGGGCTGTGGGCTATTGTGATGCAATTCGTAGCTTATCTCACAATGCTCGATTTTGGGATGACCGGATCGGTTGGCCGGTTCATTATCGATCAAAAGGATGAGCATGATCGCTCTAAGTACGGGGCTTTGCTGGCCACGGGCACCCTGATCCTTGCGCTCCAAGGAGCCTTGTTGCTTCTGATAGGGTATTTCCTCGCACCGTGGTTCGCGCGAATCTCGTACCTGCCGGAGCCACTCTACGAATCGTTCGTAACGTTGATGCGCGCGCAGTGTCTGATCGCAGCCATTGGGTTTCCTACCCGCATCTTCTCACAGATTCTGTACGCGCATCAGAGGTTGGACGCGGTGAATGCGAGCCAGATCTTATTCTTTATCGGCGGGCTGGCCTCAATGTGGCTAGGATTCCACTTTGGGGCCGGGATTTACAGCCTTCTCTGGTCGAGCATCTTTGGACTCGTGCAATCAACGGCGTTTACCTACGTGTTTGCGAAGCGATCAGGCTTGCTACCGGGATCCGGGATCGGCCGCGTGCAGTGGATCCAAGCTGTCGAAATGTTCCGGTACGGGAGAGATGTATTCCTCGTATCTTTAGGCACTCAATTGATGACAGCTAGCCAACCGGTCATTCTTGCCCGGAATTTCGGACTCGAAGCGGTGGCTACATGGTCCGTTGGCACCAGAATTTTTGGGCTTGCGAATCAACTTGTGTGGAAGATTTCGGATGTCGCCGCACCTGGCTTGGCCGAGATGATGATTCGCGATGAGAAAGCTCAACTGGAACATCGTTACAAGCAGGTGGCTGTAGTCTCGATAGCACTCGCTGGGTGGACGGCGATCACTTTGTGCCAACTGAATTCCTTGTTCGTATCCGTTTGGACACAGAATGCACTTTCTTGGAGCCCGCGAGACGACATCTTCCTAGGCATGTGGATGATCAGCTTGGCGATAGGTCACTCTCACAACGGCTTCATCCTAGTGACAAAGCAGGTCGCTGGCATGAAGTGGGTGTTCGTTGTGGAAGGTCTGTGCTTCATCCTCATAGCCGCCACCATCAGTGTGGACTTCAGTGACCGATTTAGTTCAATTCTGAAGACGTCTGCGCTCACTTCAGCGCTGCTCAGCGGAACATATGGAGCGTGGCGGATTGCACATTATTTCAAGGTTTCGCTGTGGCGAGTTATGCTCCTCTGGCCGGCTCCGATGGTAGTAGTAGTTGTCATCTATGGGTGCGCGGCAACAATTCTCTGGAATGCGATTTCTGCCCAGTCCGAGATCGTCCGACTTATCATACATCTGGCATTTTCGCTTACGGTCGGACTTACAGTCTTTGTCAGGTTCGGCATTCCTTTACAACTCAGGAACGAAATCTGGCATCGGCTCTACGGCGTGTTTCCACGGCGACTTCTTCAGGGTATGCGTCGACCAGTAAGTCGGAATCGGTAAGATACTTTAACGTGAAACCCCCGCGACCTTCCTCCTTTCCGGGTGCCGAGTATGCTCTCGTCACCAATCAACGACCAGTGTGCTCCGTTCCTTCATCGAACCGGGCTTACCTTGTAGCTGTTATGCTCGAAGGATCTCTGCATCGTTGCAGGCAGTACGTCGTTGGACGTGTTCTGGATGTTGGGTGCGGTCAACGTCCTTATGAGAAATCCTACTTTGCTGGAGCTGCAAGCTATGTTGGCGTTGACTATCTCACTGACCGCTCGTCGCCTGATGTAGTATCGTCCGGCCTGGCGCTTCCTTTCTTCGAAACCTCGTTCGACACCGTGGTGTCTACGGAAGTTCTGGAGCACGTGCCGGATCCGCTGGTTGCTCTAAAAGAAATGCGGCGTGTATTGCGGCCAAACGGACATTTGGTTCTCAGCGCGCCCTACTATTGGCCAAGACACGAAGTTCCGTACGATTTTTTCCGCTATCCTTACGATGGCTTTACGAATCTTCTTAAACTCGCAGGGTGGGATGTCGTGCGTCTTTTTAGTCGCGGTCGCTCGTACGCCTTTCTGGGGCAAGTCATTCAGCACATTCATCCAGTACCGTCAGTATTTGTAGACCGCCTCATCAATTGGTTTTTCCTATGGTGTGACCGTCACCTTCAGCACGATGTACTTACAATGGGCTGGACAGTTGTTGCGACACCTACTTCCGAGCGCTGACTGTCTGTCGTCCTCTGCACCTTATGTCTCACTCGCGACGAAAGACGCTGGATTTGCGTCCCAACCTATCAAGTAGCTCTTTCAATTGCCTCCTACCCGAAACCACGGAAACTATTTAAGCGGACAACAAGCCGCCTCAAATGGTAAATACGCTGATACTTCTAAGATTCCCATGAATGGAGACAGACTCACACGCAGCAGGTGGTTGGAGCAGATTCGCACGTTGATCACTTACAGACGCTTTCGAGGGTATACGATGATCCCCCGTGCGTCCTACCTTACAAATTTGCAACTCGCCAGCTCGGTGATCAACGTTCCCGGTTGTGTGGTGGAGTGTGGGGTGTGGCGGGGTGGAATGAGCGCCGGCCTTGTGTCGGTTTTGGGCAAAGAGCGGGATTACTTTCTTTTCGACAGTTTTGAGGGCCTTCCACCAGCGAAGGAGATAGATGGTCAAACCGCTCTTGAATGGCAACAGGACACCGCTTCCCCTTCCTACCACGACAACTGCGCTGCTCCCCAGGAATTTGCCGAAAGAGCGATGCGCCTATCGGGTGCTCCCAAGGTCCATTTTCATCGAGGCTGGTTTGAAAACACGCTACCTGGCTTTGTTCCACCCTGCCCGATCGCACTGCTCCGACTAGACGGTGACTGGTATGACTCCACTATGACATGCCTGAGTGCACTCTTCGACCAGGTAGCGCCGAGTGGAATCATAGTCATTGACGACTACTTCGCATGGGATGGCTGCAGTAAGGCGGTGCATGACTTTCTCAGCCGACGGTCCGCGTTAGAGAGACTTCGCAACGTGGGCGAGGTCTCGTACATCGTCAAGATGGCTCCGTCGAGCTAGTCGCCGATCTGGTGCCGCTTTAAAATTCGCCGAAGCACACGAACTATCCTTGTATAGTACCACTGGTTTGTCGCGAAGATCGGTGGGACAATCGACGGGTTCGCGCTCCAACGAGGCGGAGCCTCTCTTGTTCGAAGTGTAGTTACCCATTTCTCAGCCATTGTGCCGCTGGAATACCGTTCGAGCACTGCATGATGTGCATTCCTTGAGAGCCTGGCTAAAGTTGCGCGGTCGTTGTGCAAGTTCACGATCGCGCGCGCGTAGCCGTCCGTATCGTCGGCATCCACTTGGCAGCCTGAAGTCACGTCGACAAGATCGTCGATTCCACTATCGAGTCTCGTGACTACAGGGACAACTCCGTGGGCCATCGCTTCCAGAAGGCTGATGGGAAGTCCCTCGCAATCCGAGCAAAGGAGCAACACGTCATGTTCGCCGAGAAGCTTTCCAACGGCACTGTTTGGAATTGGTCCCTCCACCTTGACCGTCTGCTGGGGATTACTGGAAATCAATCGTTCCGCGAGCCGTTGGCGTTCAGCTCCCTCACCGACGATCGTCCAGGCAAAGGGGATACCTGATTCCTGCAAACAACGCAGAATCTGCGGAAACAAATGAACCCGCTTCTGGCCGCGTTCCAAGCGACCAAGATAGAGGATACGGATGGGGTCTACCGCCGCCGTGTTTCGAGCGGGGAGCTCCGTATCCACAGTTACCCCGCTCGTGAGGAAGTGGGTTTTGCTGTGACAGAGCACTTCAATGCTACGGAGTTTCCGCTCGATTTGGGCAGAGACCCCCACCACCAAATCCAGATACTTCGCGTACTGGATAGCGACTCCGTAGAACATTTCATGGTCGGCGTGAATCACGCCAGCCCGGCATACGCCTTCGGGCACGTAGCGCAGTACCTCATAAGAGGAGTGCCCTAGATTCGCTACGACTGCCGTTGGTTGGAACGCTGCGAGTTCGGCGAGGGTGCGGGAGAGCCGATCTTCGAAGATAAATCGGCGCTCATCCTGTACAATCGTGACGATGCCTGCATCGACAAAGTCGCTTGCAAAGGCGTTCTCCCGCTCAAGGGCGAAGACACGGACTTCCGCTTCCTGCTCCTGTAGAGCCCGTCCCAGATTGCAGAGAAAAGTAGAAGCGCCACCAAATCCAAGTGAACTCGTCACGAACGCAATCCGTGCCGACTGCTGCTCGGGTCCGTCCTGACGGCTAGGACGTTGACTCGTAAACGGCACAGGTTGTTCCTTCCACGGCAAATATCGCCCGATCCCCGCGTACCTTCTCTAGGCCTTCTGGCACTTGGAGTTCGACAGTCGAGTAGCCGTTGTACCGATAGTCGTGCCAGACGATGATCCCACCCAATCCGAGGATCTCGAAAGCGAGGAGTGAGTCCTGGACCACATCCTCGATCCGATGCGACCCGTCGATGAAGATGAAGTCGTACTTGGCCTCGCTGCGGAGGATCGGGGCGGCCTGTGAGAAGGAGCCGACCCGTAAACTCACTCTGGGGTGATCTTTGACCTGATCCCGGAACGCGGATGGCAGAACCTGGATGTCGTAGCTCACCACTTCCGCGGAGGGGCAGTTTAGGTGGAACGCCAGCGTCGTTCTTGCCCGGTAAGTGCCGATTTCAAGGATTCGTTTGGCTCCTCTTCCCTTAGCTAGGGTCAGCAGCAGCAGCATATCATTGAGAGGCGTATCCTCCCCAGCGAAAAGCGGGTAATCCGACGGGAGTGCGACGCTCTTGGCAGCAGGCGAAAATCGCTCCGGTGCCGCTGCAGGCAGGATAAGCCTCTTCCGCTCGAAAAGGGTGCGATGAAGCGCTAATGGGAGGGGATCGCTTCGGAGCCAGGTTTTCCCGTGCCGGTAAGCATCCATCGCTCCAGGACACCGCTTGGCAAAGAGGCGTACGGCACTCCAGACGCGCCCTTCGAAATCAGCGGAGTTGTCCATGCGAAATCATTCTAAATGCGGGACGATGCCGTCACTCCATTGCAGGTGCAACTTGAAAACCGGACACGCGTGCGCCACCACCTAGGGGGAACCTCTATGCCGCCACCCCGGATCGTCTGCCTGACGAATGTCTTCGACCAGCAGTATCACGAGCGCCGTGATGAAGACATCGCTCGCTGCCTGAGTTCGCCTAAGCGACGTGACCTCTTTCAGAGCTTGGAGATCGCGACGGGACTGGAGGTTCTCGTCTTGTCGTCTCCCCCTAAGGCGATCGCGAGACGACGCCCACGCTGGCTTGCTGGGTTGACGACGAGGTTCTCCACCCACCAGCAACGTTTCTGTGGCGTCTGGGATAGCCCGAAGATCCGAGTGCCGTGGAGTTGGGCGTCGTACACCAGCCAGGTGGTACGGCACACACGACCTGGAGATCTTGTGGTTTTGGACAACTACGAGTTGCTCTACGTCCTTGCCGCAGTTTCGGCACGCGCCCGTCACCAACTCTCATTCATTCTGGATTTCGAGGATGGGAAACATGCCATCGACCGCTCATGGGCACGACTGCTCAGTGGTGTAGCGGAGGCTCTTGGCAGACGAATGATAGCAGGTGCGATACTTGCCCATCCGGCTCTGCGCCTGCGCCTGCCTGCTGGATTGCCCTACGAGCTTGTTCCCGGGTTCATCCGAGATCCCGGCACCGCCTCGACATCATATCGAGGAGAACCGCTGCGCCTCTTGTATGCCGGGTCTCTCGACCAGACGAGAGGAGTGGATCTTTTGATGCGCGCAATGGACCAACTCCCGCTAACCCTTCGCTGGCAACTCGACATCACGGGATCGGGTCCGCTTGAGGAAGAGGTCCGGGCGTTTGCGAGCCGGGAGCGGCAGAATGCGCAGGTGCGTTTCCACGGCAGCATGGCCCCAGTTCTCCATGAGGCTTTGCTACGCGAATGCCACGTTGGGCTCAACTGTCAGCGCGACTCCGACCCGATCTCCGAAGTCACTTTCCCCTCGAAGGTTTTCACCTACCTCTCGAGCGGGCTCCATGTCCTCAGCAGTCGTGCGAGTGAGATCACTTCGGTCTGCGGGCCGGCATGTTCGTACTACGAAGAGGAAACGCCAGCATCCCTCGCTAAGGCACTCGCGGCAGTTGTTCAGTCCCGCACTGATCTCGACCAACATACGGTTGCTGCTGCGGCTCTTGTAGAGCGATACTCGATCTCCGGGACGGCTCAACGCTTGCGCTCGTTTCTGGAGCGGGCAAATCTGCTGCAATGAGTTCTACTCAGCCAGCGGTCTTGCTGGCGACGTGCCAAGCCTGGTATCTGCCTCACACGGCACAGGCGTTTTATCAGCGAGGTAGCCTCGCTGAAATCTGGCTTTCCGATAAGTGCCGCACCGCGGTTCCGGCAGTACAGGTCCGGCGCTGCTGGCCATTTCATCTGGCGATGAAGTTATTCTATCACACAAGCCCCCAGATCGTGGTGGAGCGGTTGCTCTATGGTTTTTTCCCAGTTTGGAAGCAGTGGGTTAATGCGCAGCGCTTGCCGGAATTTAACGTGGTGCAAGCGATCATGGGCTACGCCTCAGAGGTATTCGAAAGAGGTAGCCAGACGGGAGCTCTTAAAGTTTTGGATTGCCAGAATAGCCATCCTGTTAGCTACCGCGGGTATTGGCAGAGAGAATGCGACATCTGGTGTCCTGGGGAGCGTGTCCCGATCCCCGATTGGATGTTCGCCCGGATGAATCGTGAACTTGAGATGGCGGATTTGATTCTTTGCCCGTCGACTTTCGTTCGCGACACGATGATCACCAACGGGCTCCCCTCATGCAAGTTGCGGGTGGTCCCGTTCGGAGTGAACACAGCGATCTTCAAGCCAAGGGCCGCTGTTCCGGCCCGGCCTCGTTTCATCTCCGTTGGCACGATCTGCCTGCGCAAAGGGCATCACTATCTTCTTCAAGCGTTTGACCTAGTGAAGAAAACGCTGCCGGAAGCAGAGTTAATCCTGGTGGGCGACATCAAGACGGACTTCCGTTTGCAGCGGAAGAAATGGGAGGGGAGTTACACTTACATCCCACTTATCACCCAGGAAAAGCTGGCGACGCTGCTGGTCGGATGCTCCGCGTTTGTGCTCGCCTCGGTGGAAGAGGGCTTCGCTAGGGTTATACCCGAAGCGCTCGCGGCTGGCTTGCCACTCATTGGGACTTACGAAAGTGGGGCCGGAACCGTGGTGCGTGATGGTATTGAAGGATTCATCGTGCCATCTCGGAACCCGTTAGCTTTGGCGGAGGCGATGATCAAGTCGGTGACGGACCTCGAGGGCAATCGTGAAATGGGTGTGGCTGCCGCCGCTCGGGGTAGCGAGGCGAATACGTGGCAGGACTATGGTGACCGACTCTTACATGAGTACGCCGAGAAGTTGAACGAGCGCCGGGTGGGATAGTCCCGCACGAGGTAAGCGCAATCTTTGTTCGGGCGTGCTCACAAACTTACGAGACTCTACAGCCGCCGTTTCGTAAGCAGCTATTACACCATAGGTCTGTTCAGGTAAAAAAGCGCTCGTAAACCAGCCGTTTTCGGCAGAATTTGCCCATCTGGAACTCGGAGCTCCGAGTTCCTGCTACTCAACCGAGGCAATATCCGAGGGAAGCTTCCCTCATTTTGTAGCAACGCTGAGATAGGTGTCGGGATCCCTTCCAGATATTTGGGGGAACGGTGCCTCTTGGATGGGGAAGCTTCCCTCCCGGAGAGGGGAGCTCCGAGAAAAAAGGGGCAAGCTACCCCAAAATAGTGCGGAGCTTGAGTAGTTGGAACTCGGAGCTTCCCTATCCCGATACTGAAGCTTCCCTGAAATCGCTCGGAGCGGTACTCATTTTGTCTCAGGCTTGAGACTCGGGAACTCGGAGGTTGCGTATCGGGAGTGGGTCCGTTCCCTCATTTCGAAGGAAGGGAGAGTAGGCCGGACTCGAAGGTTGAGTGAATTTTGGGCGGGTTCCCCTATCGGAAGCTTGGACCAAGGTTCTTTGAACGTCTGGAGACGGAAAGTTAGGGGCCCGATCACTGGGCAGCCAGCGAGAGCTGCATGGGGGAACTTCACCTGAGGATTGCCTTCGGCCCACATAGATCTTGCTGGCTCACCCGCGACGTGGACAGGTGCACTTTCTTGTGGGTGGCGCAGCGAATGGAAGTAGTGGGATGTCGCTTTTGAAACCGTCCCGCACACAGGTCAGCATCCCGCTCCCATCTCCGCTTTCGGGAATTCTCGCCATCTGCCAAACTGCCACATGGAACGCCGCAACCTCCCGATTTTTGAACTCGAATCCGCGATCGTGGAGACGCTGCGGGCTAAGCACCGGCTCGTCCTTCAGGCCCCTACCGGCTCCGGGAAATCTACACAAGTTCCGCAGATTCTACTCGATCACGGACTTGCCGGGGACGGAGAGATCGTCGTCCTGCAGCCTCGTCGGTTGGCGACGCGCATGCTCGCGGCGCGGGTGGCGCAGGAGCGTGCGGTCAAACTTGGCACGGAAGTGGGTTATCAAATCCGGCTTGATAAGGTTGTCTCTCGGGAAACCCGGATCCGCTTTGTGACTGAGGGAGTGCTCCTTCGTCAGCTAATCGCGGACCCGCTCCTTCGTGGAATCAGCGCAATCATCTTCGACGAGTTCCACGAACGGCATCTCTACGGAGACATCACGCTTGCGCGAGCGCTTGACCTCCAGGAGCAGCATCGGTCTGACCTTCGCCTCGTGGTTATGTCCGCGACTTTGGACGCCGAAATCCTTCAGACGTATCTTAATCCCTGTGCGCAGCTCACCTCTCGTGGGCGCACTTTCCCAGTTGAGGTCGAGTATTTGCCACATCCACTCGACGCGCTCGAGCACCCACCGTGGGAGGTGGCTGCGGAGGAGCTCGAGCGGATCGCAGCTACGACGGAGGGCGATGTGCTTGTCTTCATGCCGGGTGCGTTTGAGATCGGGCGAACCATCGAGGCAATCCGACGCTCCCCGGTGAGCGCATTGTTCAAGGTGCTTCCTCTTCATGGAGAGTTGCCGGTTGCTGAACAGGATGCGGCGGTGGCGCGGTACCCGAAGCGGAAGGTCATCGTCTCGACGAATGTCGCAGAGACCTCGCTGACCATCGATGGCGTACGGGTGGTGATCGATAGTGGCCTGGCGCGGATTGCCCGATTCGATCCGTATCGCGGGATCAACACCTTGCTCGTGGAGCGGATCAGCCGAGCCTCGTCAGACCAGCGCGCCGGCCGCGCCGGGCGGACCGCGCCTGGGCAGTGCCTCCGACTTTGGACTGAGCGCGAGCACGCAGATCGCGCGGCACAGGAGGTGCCCGAAGTCCGCCGCTTGGATCTCGCAGAAGTGGTCCTCACTCTGAAGGCCAGTGGGATTGAAGATGTTGCAGCATTTCGCTGGCTCGAGCCACCCGATCCGCGGGCACTCGAGCGTGCGCTGTTACTTCTAGCGGATCTCGGCGCACTAGACCGGGGTGGAAGGATCACCGAACTAGGCCTTCGAATGCTCGCATTCCCAGCGCACCCGCGTTATGCCCGCATGCTCCTCGCGGCGCACGACTTTGGTTGTGTGCCGGAGGTAGCGGTAGTTGCGGCGCTGACGCAGGGGCGAAGCGTGATTCGCCGCGCGGAAGGTCGGCAAATGCAGGAGACGCGCGACGATGTACTCGGGGCAAAGGCGGAGTCGGACTTTTTCACCCTGATGCGTGCGCACCAGTTTGCCAAAGAAGCGCACTTTAATCCGGAGCGCTGCCGGACCTTGGGCATCAATCATCTCGCGGCTCGGGAAGCGGCCGCGCTCGCCGAGCAATTCCTCCGGATCGCTCGTGATGAGGGCCTGAGCACCGACGCGAAAGAGGGTGACCCGGATGGCGTACAGCGCTGCGTGCTGGCTGGTTTCCCGGATCAAGTCGGGATGCGGATGGATGGCGGAACTTTGCGAGTCGCGCTGGTCCATGGCCGTAAGGGAGTGCTTGCCCGGGAGAGCGTGGTGCACCACGCGACGTTACTGGTGGCCAGCGAGGTGAGGGAGATCGAAGGAAAGGATGCTGAGCGGCAGATCCTGCTCACGCTAGCTACGGCAATCAAGGAAGAGTGGCTACGTGAGCTTTTCCCCGGTGAGCTGGAGGAGCATGTGGAGGTGCGCTTCGACTCCGTGCAACGCCGCGTGATGGCGCGCACCAGCACTCGTTTTCACGACCTCGTCTTGCGGTCCAAGGAATCGGACAACGTTCCGGAGGACGCAGCTGCCGCGCTCCTGGCAGAGCAGGTGGAGCAGGGTAATTGCGTGCTGAAGAACTGGGATGAGGCGGTGGAGCAATGGATCGTGCGGCTCAATCTCCTGGCTGGCTGGTTCCCGGAATGGGAACTGCCGCAGCTGGCGCCGGAAGATCGCCGGACACTCGTCGAGCAGATCTGCCTGGGTGCGACGAGCTATCGCGAGATCAAGGAGCGGCAGGTCTGGCCTACCGTGAAAAGCTGGCTGTCGCCTTCACAGCAGAAGCTTGTGGAGGACTATGCGCCGGAGCGGGTGGAGATGCCAAATGGACGCAAGCTAAAGATCACCTATGCGACGAATGCCACGCCTACGATCGCCGTGCGCATTCAGGATCTCTACGGGGTGGACTCGGAGGTCCGGATCGCGGGAGGGCGTGTGCTGGTAACAATTCAGGTGCTCGCGCCGAATCACCGCCCCATTCAGATTACGCAGAACCTGGCGAACTTCTGGAGAGAGTCGTATCCGAAGTTTAAAGTGGAACTGCAGCGCAAGTACCCCAGGCACGAGTGGCGATAAGTTCAGTCCCGTTCCACGCGGTTCGACAGCTCGTTCTGATCGTCCGGGCGCGTGGGGAAGTGGCGCGTTAGGATCTCGCCGACCTTCTGTACTGCGCCTACTACTGCCTCGGTGAACTTCTCTGCTTTGAACAGGCGATGCATTTCCGTCGCTATCTCTTCCCAGAAGGCCTGGCCGCATTTCTCGTGGAGCCCCAGATCGCCAATGATCGCGAACTTCTGGGATTTCGGAGCGAAGTAGAGCAGCACGCCGTTGCGATCCCGTGTGGCTGTCATTCCCAGCTTCTCGAAATGCGCGGCGGCTCGCGCAACCACGTCATCGCCGACAGTCTCCTCGGAGACGAAGACACGGATCTCGCCTGAAGTGCGCAACTCAGCATTTGCAATGGCTTTGATTACCAGAGGCTCATCCAGGTGTTGTAGAAACTCTTTCGTCTTCATGATTACCAATCTCCACTGGCACCGCCTCCGCCGAAACTTCCGCCGCCCCCGCTAAAACCCCCGCCCCCTCCGCCTCCAAATCCACCGCCTCCACCAAATCCCCCCATCGGTGGAAGGATCATCCAGCCTCCCCCGCGGGAGCGTGAACGCCCATCTCGCCCCAAGACGGTTCCCCCACGCGTCGAGCGGAAGATCTGGATGGCCAGGAGAATAGCAAAAATCAGGCACATCCAACCAGGGCTGATGCCCGTTCCGCTGTTGCGATTCCGCGACGGAACCTTGCCTGTCCCAGTGTACTCGCCGCGCGTTGCTTTGATCATCGCCTCCACGCCGGCAGTGAGCCCCTGTGCGTAGTCGCCGGTGCGAAACCCAGGCGCGATTTCCTCCGCGATGATCTGCTTTGCTGTCGCGTCCGGTAGGGCACCTTCGAGTCCGTACCCGACCTCGATGCGCATCTTGCGATCAGCAATGAACACAAAGAGCACTGCGCCATTATCTTTCTTCGCATCGCCCGCCCGCCAGCTCTCCGCAGTTCGCTGGGTGAAGTCCTCCATCGAAGACTCCGTGTTCAGCTTAGTGAAGACCGCGACGAGAATCTGATTGGAACTTTCCGTCTCGAAGGCGGCGAGTCGTGCATCGAGAGCCGCGACAGTCTCTGCCGGCACGACCCCAGCGTAGTCGTTGAAGTGGCGTGCTGGCGCGGGTGGAAGGGACTCCGCGGCGTGTCCACAAAGCGCCCCGAGCAGAAGGGCGACCAGCGCGAACCCCACCAAGGCCTGCCAAGCCGCGCTGCCCCTAAGCCTGGGAGAATACCGGCGCACTATCGCGCGATCGCCGGTGCAGGAGTGGCCGGGCTGCCCGTGCCTGCGCCGAAGCTGAAGTTCACCTCCGGGGCTTGGTCAGCTCCAGCCTGCGCTGCGAAATAGGGACGCGGGTTGAATCCAAATAAGCCCGCGTAGAGCCGTGTCGGCATCGAATTGACCTGCGTGTTGTACCCTTGAGCCGCCTCATTAAACTTCCGGCGCTCCACCGCAATGCGGTTCTCCGTGCCTTCGAGCTGTGCCTGCAGATCGCGGAAGTTCGTATTCGCTTTCAAATCAGGATACTTCTCGACGACCACCAGCAACCGCGAAAGCGCGCCTGAAAGCGCTTGTTGGCCCTGTTCGAACTGCTGCAAAGCCTGAGGGTCTGTAGGAGCAGCGCTCATCTGCACGTTGTTCACCTGCTGCCGGGCCTTGACCACTTCAGCGAGCGTGGACTTTTCAAAGTTTGCGGCACCTTCGACCGTCTTCACCAGATTCGGGATGAGATCCGCACGCCGCTGGTACACACTTTGCACATCCGCCCAGCTCCGATCGACCTGCTGGTTCAGTGTGTTGAGCTTGTTGTAGCTACCGCACCCGCCGATCAGCAGGACGACAATCACGAGGACGATAATGCCGAGGACGAGGGAGGCGCTCTTCATGAAATAGGAGGTGTGTGACTCGGAAACGCGATCGCCTGCGCTCGCGGTCGTTCGAGCAACGGAGAATGCAACGTCTATGCAGTCTACGTCCACACATCGCTGCCTAGCATCCGTCGCTGCCACGAATCGCGAAACCCGTTCGCTGCTGGTATACACTGCTCCGATGTTCCCCCTCGCATGGATCTGAAAACTCTTCCCCTCACCCGGGCTTCCATCTTTAAACCCGAAAGCTTGCGAGTTCTGGAAGAAGAGGCGCTTCCAATATTCATGCAGAGTTCGCGGTGGTTTGGAGGCAAGGCGCGCCTCCCGCAGCTATTCAGCTTTGAGCGGCTAATCCGCCTCGACGAAGGGGATTGCGCGCTCGCATTCATCGAAGTCGAATATCGTGATTCTTCCCATGAGCGTTACTTGCTCCCTCTGGAGGTAAGCCGGACGACCGAGGAAGCCGAACGGATCAATCGCGAACTGCCCGAGGCGGTTCTTGCGCGCTGCGAGGACGGTGAGGTGCTTTACGACGGAGTGCATGGGGAGCGATTTCGTACAGCTCTCTTGCACTTGCTCGCGAGTGGAGGGGAGCTCGAGGGTTTGACGGGAGTGCGCGGGAGCGCGATGCCCGCAGAGATCGATAACGGCCTCCCCTCGTCGGTGTTAAAGGTGGAGCAGAGCAATTCTTCAATCATCTACTCGGAGCCTGCAGGGGAGGCAGGATCGGCTGGTGTGCTTTTTGTGAAGCTCTTCCGCAAACTCGAGCCGGGAATCAATCCCGACGTGGAGATGACGCGCTTCCTGGCCGAGGGTTGCGGCTTTGCACAAGTTCCACCGTTTGCGGGTGTGCTCGAGTTTGGCACTCCCGGCGAAACTCCGCAGGTCCTCGCGCTGGCGCTCGGGTTGGTGCCCAACGAGGGTGATGCGTGGACTCTCGCGCAGAAGGAAGTTCGTCGCTTCTACGAGCGAGTACTGGAAGCTGGTCTTGGCGGGAACGATCCCTCCACACTGGAACAAGTTAGCGGCAGCGAACCCTCTCCGATCTTACAGAAGCTTGTTGGGACGTTCCTTAGGCGGGCGGCTCAGCTTGGCGAGCGAACAGGCGAAATGCACCTGGCACTCGCAAGCGATCCAGACGATCCCGACTTTGCGCCTGCGCCGTTCACGATGTCGGATCAGCGCGCGCTCGGTGCAGGGCTGCGGGCGTCCATCTTGCGGGCTTCCCGAATGCTGGAGAACGACGAGTCCGGGTTGGTGCAGCAGGTTCTGGCTGATCAGGACGAGCTACTCCGGCGCGCAGACAACATCGCCCAGAATGCAGTACGGACTCAGAAGACGCGCACGCACGGCGACTTTCATCTGGGGCAGGTGCTGAATACAGGCGGCGATTTTGTGATGATCGACTTTGAGGGGGAGCCTCAGCGGCCGCTCGCGGAGCGACGGGAGAAGCGCTCACCGCTGCGCGATGTTGCGGGCATGCTGCGCTCGTTCCATTATGCGGCGTATAGCGTTCTGGAGGAGTTGCCGGAGGAGCGTGAGGCTCTGGAGGCTTGGGCGGAGGCATGGACTGCCGTCTGCAGCGCTGCTTATCTCGATGCCTGGCGAAAGACTACGGTCAGCGCCCGTTTCATCCCGGAATCCGGCCCCGACCTGCACCGCCTGCTCGATGCGTTTGTCCTTGAAAAGGCGATCTACGAAGTCGAGTACGAGCTAAACAATCGTCCTGACTGGCTGCCCATTCCGCTCCGTGGAATCCTTCAATTGCTCGGCACGCCGGAGACCGGCTAGCTCGCTCCCGCGCGCATTCGACTCTGCCAGATCCAGCTCCACGGCAAGGCACCGTGGCTGAGCATCCAGTCGTTGAATTTCCGCAGTGACCAACCCTCGCGGCCCACGAGTTGCGTGTGGAGCCGTTCTACTTCCAGACGTCCCAGCAGATAGCTCATGGGAATTGTCGGTGATGAGGTGTACCAGTTCACGTCGCCGCGAGCGCGTGCCGGCGTGAAATGCACGCCTTCTTCCAGCTGACGACACGCATCTTGATAGCTCATCGAGCCCTCCTGAAGTCCGCAGTCGATCAGGATGCGGTGAGCCCGCCAGAGCGCGTCGTGCAGCTGGATGAGCCGCGCTTCGGGGAGGTCGATCACACCTTGGTCCACGGCCATCTTCTCGCACCAGAGCGTCCAGCCCTCATAGAAGATGGCGTGGTGAAAGAGGCGCCGCAGCTTACTCGGGTGCTGATTCTGAATTACGAACTGCAGGTGATGGCCCGGGTATGCTTCGTGGGCACACGTGAACTCCAGCCCGTAGTGCTGGCGCACCTCCGCCGCGCGTTCCTCAGGATCGGAGAGGGTGGTGCTCAGGTCATTCACCCAAAAGATCCCGGTTTGATCGCGAGAGTATTGAGGCGGCTGAAGGTATGCGGCTGTGGGGAATTGATGACGCAGGAAGGGCGGGACGGCCATTACCCGGCATTGCTCACCTTTGGGAAAGCTGACGAGATCAGCGGCCTCGAACTGCGCACGTACGCGGACAGTCGATTCCTGGTACTCCTCGAGCAGCGATCCCGTCTTGGGTATCCATCGCGCGGCGGCTTCCTCGATGATCTCGCCCGCTTTCTTTCGCCCAAACTTGGCTGCCTCCTTCTTCAGGTCCGCTGACAGCCGCGCAACGAGGCGTTCACCGAGTCCGCGGATTTCTGGCACAGAGTAGTCGAGCCCGGTGCGCTCTCGCAGGAGGTACTCGAAGCTTTCCCGGCCGAGCGCAAAGCTGCCCGGCTGGCCTGGCTGCACTTTCTGAATGGTAGCTGCGTACTTCTTGAATGCTCGAATCGCCCCGCGGATCAGCCCTCCGGTGCGAGCGACATCCTGCGAGACGGCCTGCAGCGGCAGATCGATCTCGCGCAGAAATGTCTCCGCGCCTGCGCAACTCTTAACAGCGAGTTCAACCCAGAGCGGGACTGGACTGCGGACGCAAGCAGCGCCCTCATTTAGGAAGCGCGGCAGCTTTGCCAGCCGGCTTTCGATCGCAGGCAGCGCCTTTCGGAGTGAACGTGCGTTGCGGATTACCAGGAGGAAAATCGCATCCACCGCCCGGTCGCAGTGTAGCTGCGGATTGGTCCGCCAGCGTTCGCGGCCGTTGAAGAACAGCGACGTGCGGAGGTGCGCAAGAAAACCGCGCCGATCCAGCCAATCGTCGGCGGGAAAATGATCGTCCGGGATTGCCTCCACCTCCGTGAGCGTCTGCATGACTTGGCGGATGTCGGCGAGATGCGTCGAAGGGTCGTTTCCCCCCAGGTCGCCATCGTACTGCTTCAGCCCGAGTGCGCTCGCGTCCTGCGGGAACCGTTCGTAGGTTTCGGCAAGATGGCGATCAGCGACTTTGCGGAAGGTGCGGACATCGGAATGCATGGCTGTGCGCATTTCATGAAGGTCGAACGCATCGGTAACAATCCCATAACACGCGTTGTGTTCATTGGAGGTACAGACCGAAGCATTCCGCGACGGTCCCACAAAATCGAAAGACCAGTTACCTCCCTATGAAAAGACACCTCACTCCACGCTGCGGCTTCACGCTGATCGAGCTGCTTGTGGTCATCTCCATCATCGCGATTCTCGCCGCCACCAGCGTGCCCGTTTACCAGTCGGTGATGCTGGGTGGCAAACAGACGGCTGCGCTGAACAATGCCCGGCAGATCGGGCTCGGGATCCGCATGTATGCCAACGACAACGACGGAACGCTGCCTGGTGAGCAGCAGGATGGCGGCGCGAGCTCCACTTCCAACGACGCCTTCCGCGTCCTTGTGCCCACCTACATCGACAGTGAAGCCGTCTTCACAGTCCCGAGTTCCAAGATCGGCGGGAAGGCGGACAACGACATCAGTACTCCTGCGAAGATCCTGGCGCGTGGCGAGAATCACTGGGCCTATGTAGCCGGCCTCAGCACATCGTCGCGGAGCACCTGGCCGCTCATCGTGGATCATACCACGGGTTCCGGATACTACAGCGATCGCGAGGGTGACATCGGTGGGACCTGGAAGGGGACCAAGGCCGTCGTCGTGCATGCAGACAACAGCGCTAGGTTGGTGAAGCTCCTTGGAACCGGCACACGCATGTACATCCCTCGCGCTGACGACACCACCAAGAACGCCCTCAATCTCCAGGATTACATGGGCGACGCCGTCCGCCTGCTCGAGCCCGCAAAGTAACTGCTCCTCGCACGCTGGCGGACGCTCATGAACGAGCGTCCGCCAGCTTCTCCATCGCACTCCGTTTCGCGCCTTTCGTGGCTCGCTCTCTTCCGATAAAAGGCTCCATGGCCCTGCACGCGATCTCCCCCAAGCAGATCCGTGCGCTCCTTCTTCTACTGGTTTGTGTACCGCTCATCCCCACCATCCTGCTCGTGCGGCTGATGGTCGACGCCGTGCAAACGGCTCGTGATACCTCGCTCGCCCAGGCGGGCACTGCGCTCACCGCCGTGGCCTATCAGCAGCAGCTCACGCGCACCGTCGCAGGCCTTGCGCAGCAGCGCGGCGGTCCGGCGCCGACAGCGGAGGCGCTGCACCGCGACATTCAGCAGGTCTTTGGTCAGGAAGTGGCAGTCCAGATCAGCGACGAGCGTGGGCATGCACTTCAGGGGAGCCAGCCGCCGCGCGCGCTGCCCATCGCCCAGTCTCCCTTGGGAACGCTGGGGCTCCCCTGGAGTGTGCAGCTTTACTGGGAAGGCGAGGCGGACCTCGGTGAGGCGGTGGATCGGCAGATCCAGACGTACCTTGTCCTTGGCACTGTTGCGGTCTTCGCCGTGCTCGCAATCGCGCTCACCGCTGCGCTCACAGTGCATCGTCAGTTCACCCTGCAAGCATTGAAGAGCTCCGCGGTGGCCACGGTTGCGCACGAGCTCCGTACGCCCATTGCATCGATCCGCATGCTCGTCGATACCCTGCGCGAAGGTCGCGTAAAAGGCGACCCGCAGCGGCAGGAGTACCTCGAGCTCATCGCGACGGAGGCGCTACGCCTCAGTCGGCTGGCGGAGCATTTCCTCACTTTCTCCAGGCTCGATCGCAATACCAGCGACCTCCAGCTCTCGCGCTTCGACCCAGCGGTGGCTGCGCGAGAAGCGGCGCGCGCCATGGAGCCTCGGCTGCTCGCAGCAGGCTGCACTTTTCAGCTCGAAGCGCCGAATGGCCTCCCGGAAATCCTCGCGGATCGCGACGCGCTCATCACGGTGCTGACTAATCTCCTGGAGAATGCCTGGAAGTACAGCGGGGAGGAAAAGGAGATCGCGCTCGAAGTCGGGGCGGATGGTGGCTCCGTCCGCTTCGTTGTACGCGACAATGGGCTCGGGCTTACGAAGGCCGAACAGCGCGCGATCTTCGAGCCCTTTTATCAGGTGGATCAGAAGCTCACCCGCGCCCGCGAAGGCTGCGGCCTCGGCTTGAGCATTGTGCGCCGGATCGTGGAGGCGCATCACGGACGTGTGGATTTGCGCAGCCAACCGGGCATGGGCAGTGTCTTCTCGGTTATCCTGCCAGTGGCCAGCCCGGAGCCGCCCCTCCTCACCTCGACATGAACGATGCGCTCATACTCATCATTGAGGATGACCCGGCAATGCTCCGCGGCCTGAAGGATAACTTCGAGTTTGAGGGATATCGCGTGCAGACCGCAGCGGATGGCGAGATCGGCCTCGATGCTGCGATGAAGGTGCAGCCTGATCTACTGGTCCTCGATCTCATGCTGCCAAAGGTGAATGGTTACGAGATCTGCCGACACTTGCGCGAGGCCGGGCTCGCGATGCCCATTCTCATGCTCACGGCAAAAGGCCAGGAGTCGGATATTGTCCTCGGTCTGAAGCTTGGCGCGGACGACTACATGACGAAGCCGTTCAGCATCCGCGAGCTGCTGGCCCGAGCCGAGGCTCTGCTTCGGCGGGGACAGCGCACCGTGCCGGAGGAGATTCATGAGTTTGGCGACTGTCGACTCGATGTGCGGGCGCGGAGTCTCACGCGAGCCGGTGGCGAGGTGCCGCTATCACCGAAGGAGTTCGAGCTGCTCCACTTTTTGGTGAGCCACGCGGGCCGCGCGCTCAGCCGTGAGACGATCATGAACAGCGTCTGGGGCTACGACTGCCTGGTTACGCCACGGAGCATCGACCGGTTCATCAACGCACTGCGGGGGAAGATCGAGGTCAATCCAGCCGAGCCGCGCTTGATCAAAACGGTGCGGGAGTTTGGGTACAAGTTCGGTTGACCGCGTCGTGGAGAAGTTCCGTCCACGAGGTCCATCAAGTCGACCTCCCGCTATCCAATCATCCCACACGCGCAGCGAGCCTGCGGCTGCAGAGGTGTGACACCGGCCTCCAGTGGTGCTGGAAAGGTGCCCCGATTCGAGAGAACGACGTCTCAAATCCAGAGGACATCCTCTCAATTCGGGAGGCGAATGCGCCAAAGTGGCGCATTGATCTCTGAAATCGGGAGGACGTCCTCTCAAATCGAGAGAACGCCCTCTGAAATCCAGAGACGAATGCGCCAATTTGGCGCATTCACTTGCCAAAGTGGCACAATGCCCTCTGAGTTCGGGAGGACGTCCTCTGGATTTCACTCCCGTTGAAGGCCTCTTTCAGCAGCGTGCACATGGTTTGTAGGAGCCTCGCTTGAAAAAGGCCGCGTGGAGTGAGCCTACCTGATCCAGTTCATCAGATCCTTCGCCCAGTAGGTGATGATCAAGTCGGCTCCGGATCGTTTGAAGGCGAGCATCTGTTCGAGGACCGTTGCTCGCTCGTCGAGCCAGCCATTGGCGGCGGCGGCTTTGATCATCGCGTACTCACCGCTCACGTTGTACACGGCCGTGGGCAAGCCAAAGCGCTCCTTTACCCGCCAGACGATATCGAGGTAGGGCAACCCGGGTTTGACCATGACGATGTCGGCGCCCTCTGCGATATCCAGCTCCACTTCACGAAGAGCCTCCAGCGCGTTGGCAGCATCCATTTGGTAGGAGCGACGGTCGCCAGCTTGGGGCGCACTCTCGGCGGCATCTCGGAACGGACCGTAGAACGCAGAGGCGAATTTGGCTGCGTAGCTCATGATCACGGTATTCTCAAAGCCCGCGGCATCGAGCCCTTCGCGGATTGCACCGATCCGGCCATCCATCATGTCACTGGGGGCGACAATGTCCGCGCCGGCTTCCGCATGGGACACAGCAGCGCGCACGAGGAGCTCGACGGAGGCGTCATTGTGGACGAGCGCGCGGCCGTCTTCGAAGTCCGTGATGCCGCAGTGCCCGTGACTCATGAACTCGCAAAGGCAGACGTCGGTAATCACCACGAGGTCGGGCAGCTCACGCTTGAGCGCACGGACTGCACGCTGGACCACCCCATCCGAGGCGTATGCTTGGGAGGCCTGCTCGTCCTTGTGCGCCGGGATGCCGAAGAGCAGGACGCTGCTCACCCCGGCGGCATGCGCGGAGCGGGCTTCTTCCACAAGACCGCTCTCGGGGAGCTGAAAGACGCCGGGCATGCTCGCAACCGCAGTGCGTTCCCGCACCTTCTCGCTGATGAAGAGCGGAAGGATGAAGTCGTCCGCCTGAAGCGCGGTCTCGCGGACCAGGCTGCGCAGCGCGGGAGACGCGCGCAAACGGCGCGGGCGAAAAGGCAAGAGCATGCGCCCACCTTGCAGGGAAGCGCCGGGGAACTCAACCCGACGGAGTCTGCCTACTGAGGAAAGCCTGGAGGGCGATCCGAGAGCTTCGGGATTCGCGCCTGCCCGGGATCACCTGCGAGGGCGCGCTCCTGACGGATGGCACCGACGATCTGGAGGGAGCCCTCGGCGGTCTTGCGCAGATACGGCTTCGACTTCGGCGTGACGTAGGTGCTCTGTGCGTGGAACTCGCCGTTGATTCCAATCTTCGAGAGAAAGTAGGTCTTCTGCCCAACGAGCTGTAGAATCCAGAGGTTGTTCGCGAGGTCGAATTGCATCTCGGGCTCAATGCCTTGGACGACCCTTCCAAGATTGTAGCAGCCGTATACCTTGCCGTCGTTCTCCCCCTCAATCCGAACGTAGAGCATCTTGCCCTTGGCCTGCTCGAGCGTGAGCAGGGAGTAACGGCGTACGCCCCCGCTGCCTTCCACACCCTCGGGGACACCGGCGGTGTGCTCCCAAATCTTGCGCCCTTCGGTGAGCTCGATGATCTCGGGCTTGGAGCTGAAATACCGATCGCCATCGGCAAGGTGGATGTTCGCGCGGATCTTTAACGCCCCGAAGTCGCCGATCTGGTAGAGTTCCTGCAAATTCACCGTACGCTTCATGGTCTCTCCGGGCTTGAGCGTAAGCGGCTCCAGGCTGTAGTCCGGATTTCGTGCAGGAACTGAGCGGCCTTCACCGCTCATGATCTGGAAAGTGAACCACTGGCTGGACTGCGAGTCTTCAAGCAAGACCTCGCGTCCCATCATATTCGTGATGCTCACGGTCGCGAGGACCGGCTCATAAAGGATGTGGGCGCGACGACTGATATTCAGCTGCACGGTGAGCTGGGCCTGCGCCGGGATGATGGCCGCGAGGCAAAGTGACAGCAGAAAAAGGAGGCGTAGCGGGCGCATGGATTAGTTGGAGGGGAGTTTGCGATTGACGGTGCGGAAGCCGATGAACTCCTGGCGATCCTTGGCGTCGTGGCCGGTGATCTTGGCGGACATGGGTTGGGGCGGGATGGCGAAATGGCCACCTTTCACGATAGGCTTTTGTTCTGCGGACCAAGTGGACGTCCACTCGCTCACGTTCCCGGCCATGCCGATCACGCCCGCGGGACTTTCGTCGTCATCCTGCTGGTCCACTTCTCCCCAGTAGTTGAAGCCGTCCACTTTGCCTTTTTCGGCAGGCTGCAGCTTGTTGTGATCGGCGCCGCTATTCAGCTTCTTCTCGTCGAGCTGCTCGCCCCATGGGAATTTGAATCCCGCAGTACCGCGCGCGGCCTTCTCCCACTGGAGTTCGCTCGGAAGTTCGCGCCCCCGCCACTTTGCATAAGCATAAGCGTCCCACCAACTCACCATCATCATCGGAGAGTTGAGCGAGGTAGGCACCCCGTGGACTTCGACGCCTTTCCGGGCGCGTCCCCAGTAGATCGCCCAATCCTCGGGGACGTGGCCAGTGATCCAGCGGGGCTGCTCGGGGTGATCGAAGTCCTTCTCGCGCTCCGGGTGGGTCTCGATGAACTTCACGAAGTTCGCGTACTGGCCGATCGTGACTTCGAACTTATCGATGTCGAATTCCTCCAGGGTCATCGGCGTGCCCTCGGCGAAAAGGAACTCCCCGGCAGCGATCTTGACCGTTTGATCCAGACGACGCTCGTTGGAACGAACGAACTTCCACCAGACGAGCAGGCCGGAGAGCAGGACCAGCGATATGATGCTGGCTACGTTGATGTAGAACGCGCGCTTCTGCTGGCGGCGAGCCGCTTCGACCGCGGCAATCGCGGCGCGATCCTGTGCACTGATCTTCGCGGCTTCGAGCGGAACAATCTTCGGCTCGAGTGCGGTCACCCCCTGGATCACCGCACCCCAGCCGGTCATCCCTGAGACACCACCCTGGATCATGCGGCGGACCAGCGCCTGGAGGCCGGGGCTCGCGGATTCCGCAGAGATGACGAGCTGAACAATCGCACCCAGCGTGCGAATTCCTTCCTCCGCAGTAGGCGGAGCGCCCTGCGAGGTCGCGAGATTAGCGAGGCGGGGATTGCCGTCGTACGAAAGATAGATATCCCCCGCCTCGGGCAGCGCGTGCGGGATGTTCATCCGCGAGAGGTAGAGAAAGCCATCGCCGATCACGCGAAGGATCTTCAGCACGGTGGGTTCATCTACAGTGCGGCCGCTACTTGCGATCTCCTGCAGATGCTGCCCATCGACAAACTCGTGAGTGTAGAAGATCCAGCCATCCGCCGAGCCCGCCTCGTACACGGCCAGGATGGAAGGGTGCTGCACGCTGGCTTTCGCCCGCGCGTCCTGGATGAAGTGCTGCTTGTAGTTGCCGCTCCGAGCTTTCTCGGGATCGAGCACACGCAGGCCGACTGGACGATTGATCGACGTCTGTACCGCCGCGTAGACCGTTCCCCAGCGGCCCTCGCCGAGCTGCGAGACAATCTGATAGCCGCCTATAATGTACCCGAGAAGACCGGCGCTGCTCTGCGCCCCGTTCTCGTCGGCAGGTGCGTGAGAAGGAGCTTCCCCGTTGATTGCGTTAACTTCGGGAGCAGGCGAGACGTCAGCTTGGGCCGACGAGATGGATCCCTCCAGAGACGGCTCAGAATCCCCAACCAACCGCATCCCGCCTTCGTCACCCGCCCCTGCATGAGCGGTGACCGTGGACACGGAGGAAGCGAACACCCGCGGCTCCGAGACTGCGACGGCGCGGGCGGTAGCCCCGACTCGTGAGGCAATCACCGCAACCGGTGCAGGTGGACGGAGTTCCCGTGCGACCGCGGCGAGGAAAGTCTCCGGGCTCACGGGCTTCTGAAGCAGCTGGCACCCCACGGTTTGCTCCGCGTAATCGGAGAGGTCGTAGCCGGTGATCAGAACCGTGCGGACACTCGGATAATGCGCGCGCACCTGATCGCGCAGGGTGAAGCCATCCATTGGCTCCATGACGACATCCGTAATCAGCACGTCGACGCCGCCCATTGCATGGGCATTCTCGAGTGCTTTCTCACCGTTGGCGGCTACGCGGATCTCGTGGCCGGACAACGTCTTGAGGACGGCGAGCAGCGCCTGGAGGACGCTGGTGTCGTCATCGACAAGAAGGATTCTCATTGGTTCGGATCAGGTTGGGCGAGAGTGCGGGGGGCGGGGAACTGCTGGTCGAGCCGCGCGGGCTCCGCTCGCGCATCTTGCAGGGCGTCCTTATAGTACACTCGCACTACGTATCCATAGAATTTCCGCTCGTTGGTCGGATCGCCTTGAGCAGGCGGAGGCTGAGCGTATGTGACCTCCAGCGTTTCCTCGTCCCCATCGCTCCAGTCTGGCGGAGGACTGCTCCAGCGCGTGGTGACTTCCGCGTTCGTCCGCTCCAGCGTGCGCCCTGCCACGGCATCGTAGAAGAAAACCTGGATCGCCACATCCTGCACGTCGATCCGAGCGCGCGGCTTGGCGATCAGTGGAACTCGCAGCGTGAACTTCGCTCGCTGGGAATCACTCGAGATATCCTGGCGAGCAATGGTCCCCAATCCCAGCTTGGCATTCTGCGGCACGGCTGCCTCCGCCGCAGCCTGATCGATCGGAGCGCTCTCTGCCGCGGCCAACGGGGCAGCAGGCGGCGCTGCTTTAAGCATCGCCTGGGCCTGACTCGCCTTCAGCTTGGCGTCGGCTGCGGCATAGTAAACGCCTGCACCTTCGCCGAGGTCGTATACCTTCTTCCAGTGCTCGGCGGCCTTGTCCGCCATTCCCATCTTCTCGTACGTGAGCGCAATCTCTGCCATCGGCATTCCGTCGGTGGGATCCAGCGCCTGAGCCTCCCGCAGTCGGGTTATAGCCGTGTAAGTGTCGCCGCGATCACGGAGGGTCCGTGCCTGCGCGACCAGCTCGTCGAAGCGGCTCTCCGGCGGAGCCGCCGCCGGCGCTTCCTGGATGATCGGCACCGGTCGGTAAGGGAATTGCAGGAGCGGCTTTGGCTTCATCGGCGTGCCCAGAATGGGCTGATCGCCGAAGGGATCACCTAGTGAGATTGGCGCCACGGAGGTCGACTCGTTGAGGGCGACGTTCGGAGTGGTGCGAAAGCGCGAATAGAACGCCCAGCTAACTGCGCTGAACTGCGCCAGCGCACCGATCCCAAGAAGACTCACCGCAACCATGAATGTCTTGCCGACGGTTTGCCGGGGAATGGACGAGGCGGTGGGCATGGACTTCGAGAACAGGGGAGGAGCCGGCGAAGGGTAGGTGGGAGGTTGGAGGCTGTCAAATGGCTGCGCTCTGACTAAGCAAACGTACGGTGAGGAGTTGAGGTTGTCAGAGAATCGTGTAACCAAGCGCGTCCTCACGAGTTTAAAAGCCCACATGGCCGTCCTCCCGACCTCTTCCAGATTTCTCGCAGTCGTTCTGCTGATTGCATTCACATCGTTCACGCGACCCGCTCTAGCAGGAGTCGACGTGCCCATCTCCCGGCCGGGAGTACTAAGCCTCACGTTGGAAACTGCGGTCCACATGGCCCTGGAGAAGAACTTCTCCATTCAGGTCGAGCAGTTCGGGCCGGAGATTGCGCGCGAGGGTGTGACCAGCGAGTTGGGGCGCTTTGATCCCGCTATCGAGATCGGTGCATCGCGGGACGAGAACTCCAGTCGAGCGGGCTTTGTAGATGGTCGCCGCTCCCTTCTAAACTCGGTTACCACGGTGGATAGCCTGAGCGCTGGGCTCACTGGCTTCACGCCACTCGGAACGACCTATGATTTCGGTCTAAACACAGTAAGACGGTCAGGCAGCTTCAACACTTTCGGCGATACATATACGTCGACGTTGGGCCTAGGTTTGCGGCAACCGCTGCTCCGCGGCTTTGGCACGGACGTCAATCTCGCCCAGGTGCGCATCGCCCGGAACAACGTGATCGTCTCGGAGTGGCAGCTGCGTCTCCGGATCATCGATATCGTGACGCAGCTCGTGTACGTGTACAACGATCTGCACCTCGCCCAGCAGAACCTGATCGTCGCGGTGCGGTCCCGCGAGCTGGCCCGTACGCTCCTCAACGAGAATATCAAGCGGGTGGAAATCGGCACCATGTCGCCGCTGGATATCACATCCGCTCGGGCGGAGGTCGCTCTCCGCGAGGAGGCAGTCATCCTGGCGCAACGCTCGATCCGCGATAACGAGAACTTCGTGAAGCAACTTGTCACTTCGGACATGGAGCGGATGCTTTCGATCAGTGTGGAAATCGCTCCGCCGCGTACAGTTATCTTTCATGCGGATGTAACCGCTGGGATCGAGGAGGCGCTGCAGTTCCGACCGGACTACCAGCAGGCCCTTCTCGATATCCGCCGGCGGAAGATCGCCCTCGTTGTGTTCAAGAATCAAAAGCTTCCCAGCCTCGATCTCACGACCAGCCTCGATTTGCTGGGGTTCGACAATGACATTGGTTCCAGCCTCAGCCGGACTGTCGGCCGCGACCAGACCGGCTGGACTGCCGGGGCGATCTTTAGCATTCCACTCGGAAACCGGACCGCTGTTGGAAACTACAATGCCGCCAAGATCGAGTCCGCCCAGGCGCTGGTGAATCTCCAGCGGCTCGAGCAGCAGATCATTATCGAGGTCGATAATGCGTCCGGCCAGATCGTCACCTCCCGCGAGCGCGTGGAGTCTACTGAAGTGGCTAGTCGCCTCGCGCAGGAAAGTCTCGATGCCGGTCAGAAGCGCCTGCTCGCCGGGGCTAACACCAGCTTTGAGGTTCTCGAACTTCAGCGGCGTTTCGCAGAGGCGGGATTTGCTGAAGCCCGCGCCCGCGCCGATTATAATAAGGCGTACGCGGAGTATCTGCGGGTGACCGGTACGACCCTGCGTGCCCACGGCATCAAGGTGCAGTAGCGGCTACCGCCCTCGATCGCGCAGGAGATACCCAACGAAGAGGCTATTGTAGACAAAGTACCGTCGCCACAGCCGCCGGGGTTCAGCCACTAGTCGGAAGAGCCATTCCATACCGAGGCGCTGCACCCAAAGCGGCGCCTGTCGCACGCGGCCGGCGTGAAAGGCAAAGGCCGCCCCTACGGCCGAGTATACGCCAGCAGGCAACTGGCCCTTGTTTCGTGCCAGCCAGTGTTCCTGTTTCGGGCAGCCCAGGCCGATCCAGACGAACTGCGCCCGGGCGTCGCGGATGTGCGCGATCATTCGTGCGTCTTCATCAGCGGACCACTCGCCAAAAGGCGGGGCATAGCTTGGTGCCATCTGCAGTCGTGGAAAGCGCTCCTGCAACTTCTCCTTCAGCACGCCAAGCAGCTCTTCCGTTCCGCCAATAAAGAGATGCCGCCATGGCTCGCCCTGTGTGGCCTCCAGGCAGTGCAGCATGAACGTCGGCCCGTACACGCGATCGTTCAGCGGTTCGGCGAGGGATCGGTTCATCACCCAGACCAGCGGCATGCCGTCGGGTAAAATCAGGTCGAACTGATCCAGCGCTTCTCGGAAGGCGCGCTCGCGCCGGGCAAGTGTCACCACATGCGTATTCGCAGCCGCTACACACCGCACGCCTTCTCCGCTTTCCGCCCAGGCCCGCACCTGCGACACCGCGCCGGAATAGTCGGTCACCGCCAACGGCGTGCCGAGCACCCGGCAGGTCTCCACTTCCGCCATGCGCTAGTTGTGCATCGGGCCCGCAGGCTCGTCAGGAGCCTCGGGAGTATGCTTCAGGAGCAGGGAGAAGGTGTGGCTCTGGAGCGTAGTCAGTTCGGGATTACGCATGATCTCCTGCAGCTCTCCGGTGAAGAGCGCGTCGTCGAACCCAGGCTGGCGCCGTAGCGTGTTGATCACTGTAGTGAAGGCGATCAGCACTTCGCCGAGGGCCTGTCCCACCGCTTCAGTGGTGACGTATTCTGGTGTTGGATTCATGATTGCTCCGCGCCCGTCGGCGCCTGGGTGACGAACTTTCCTGGGTTCAGAATTCCCCGTGGATCGAGTGCCGCCTTCAACGCGGAATGGACGCTGCGGCTGACTTCCGAAGTGGCGCGTGAGAACCAGGGTTGCTTCGCCAGGCCGATCCCGTGTTCACCCGTGATCGCCCCGCCCCAAGCGAGTACCTGGATGAAAAGCTCGTCCAGCGCGGCATCCACCCGCTCCTTCACGCCGGCATCGGAGTGGTAGTTCGCTGCCATGATGTTCACGTGGATATTCCCGTCGCCTGCGTGGCCGAAGCACGCCACCGGGTAGCCGTACTTACTGCGTAGCGTCTCGGCAAACTCCGCCAAGTCCACCAGGCGTCCCCGCGGCACGACGACATCCTCGTTCAGCTTGGTTAGTCCCGTAGCCTTCAGCGACTCCGAGAAGCGCCTTCGCAACTGCCACAGCTGCTCGCACTCGTCCTCGCCCACGGCCGTTGCGAGATGCAGTGCGCCGCGCCCCTCCAGCAACGCTGCGAGGGCCTGCGCTTCCGAGCGCACGCTCTCCGCTTGTCCGTCCAGATCGATGAGAATGTGCCCCTCACCCGCCGGCACCATCGCCGTCCCGCAATGCTCCCGCGCTGCTTGCAGCGTGAAGGCGTCTGCGATTTCCAGCGCCGCTGGCAGGTACCCCGCGCGGAAGACCGCCTGCACCCCATCCGCCGCTTCGCGGAAGGTGGCGAAGCTCGCCGAAAGGCTCGCGCGCGCAGGAGGCAGCGGGAGCAGCCGCAACGTCGCCTCGGTCACTACGCCGAGCAATCCCTCTGAGCCCACGAACATCCCGATTAAGTCGAACCCGGTCTTGTTCTTGTGCGTGCGTCCGCCCGTCCGGAGCACCTCCCCGCTCGCCAGTACCACCTCCAGTCCCAGCACGTAGTGGCGCGTCACGCCGTACTTCAGGCACCGCGGTCCTCCGGCGTTTGTGGCAATGTTTCCGCCGATACTGCACTCCTTCAGGCTCGCGGGATCGGGCGGATAGAAGAGCCCTTCCGCGCGCACCTGCGCCTGCAGCTTCCCCGTGATCACCCCCGGCTCCACTACCGCGACCGCATCAGCGAAGCTGATCTCCCGGATGCGGTTCATTCGAGCGAGCGACAGCGCGATGCCGCCCTCCAGGGGCACACAACCGCCGACGTACCCTATACCCGCTCCTCGTGGCGTTACCGGGATGCCGTGCTCATTCGCAAAGCTCAGCAGCTTACTGACCTGCTCGGTATGCTCCGCGAAAACCACGACGTCCGGCTGCCTGCTTGCGAACCAGCGATCCTTCGCGTGCGTGGCCAGATCCGCCGCTTCGGTGGAAACGGCCTCTGCGCCCAGGAGGCGGGTCAATCTCTCGGCAAGCGTGTCCAAGGAAGTCAGCAGCAGAGGTGCGACCCTACCGCGCAGCAGATCGACGAGCTGGTAATCTGCGGCAGTGAGAGCATCACGGGGAGTTCAGTAAAACCGCGAAACATACCGGGCGCCTGTGCATTTGCCACCCGAAAGCGCCCAGCCTCGCCGCGAGAAATCGCTCGACGCGAGAAATCCCGCGAGCCCAGTTACTCACATGATCATTAGACCGAAGATCCGCGGCTTCATCTGCACCACGGCTCACCCCGTCGGATGCGCCGCCCATGTGCAGGAGCAGATCGACTACGTGCGCAGCCAGGCGCCGCTCGCCAAGGCTCCGAAGCGCGTCCTCGTGATCGGCGCCTCCACCGGCTACGGACTCTCTTCCCGCATCACCGCCGCTTTCGCTGGGCAAGCCGCCACCCTCGGGGTCTTCTATGAGAAGGCCGGCGAGCCCGACCGTACCGCGAGCGCTGGCTGGTATAATAGTGTGGCCGTCGAGAAAGCCGCGCACGCAGAAGGCCTTTACGCCAAAAGCATCAACGGCGACGCCTTCTCCCAGGAGATCAAGGACGAGGTCGTCCAGATGATCAAAGCCGACCTCGGCCAGGTGGATCTCGTCATCTACAGCCTCGCCTCTCCGCGACGGACAAATCCGCGCACCGGCGTCATCCACGGCTCCGTGCTCAAGCCGCTCGGCGAGCCTTTCACTTCCAAAACCGTGAACACTGACAAAGGCACCGTCGGCCCCGTGACCCTCGGGACTGCCACAGCGCAGGAGGTTTCCGACACCATCGCGGTGATGGGCGGTGAAGACTGGAAATGGTGGATCGAGGCGCTCACCGCCGCCGGAGCGCTCGCGGATGGCGCGACCACCGTCGCCTACAGCTACATCGGCCCCGATCTCACCTGGGCCATCTACCGCAACGGCACGATCGGCGTCGCCAAGGAAGACCTAGAGCACGCCGCCAGGGATCTGGATTCCCACCTGCACGCCAAGGGCGGCCGCGCCTACGTCTCCGTGAATAAGGCGCTCGTCACGCAAGCCAGCTCCGCCATCCCCGTCGTCCCGCTCTACATTTCGCTGCTCTACAGGGTGATGAAGGCCAAAGGCCTGCACGAGGGTTGCATCGAGCAGATCCACCGCCTCTTCAAGGATCGCCTCTACAACGGCGGCGAGCTGCACCTGGACGACGGCGGGCGCATCCGGCTGGACGACTGGGAAATGCGCGAAGACGTGCAAGCCGAAGTCGCCGCCCTCTGGCCGGACGTCTCCACCGAGAACCTCGAAGCCGTCTCCGACATCGAAGGCTACCGCCGCGAATTCCTCCGCCTCTTCGGCTTCGGCCTCCCCGGCGTGGACTACGAGGCGGAAGTGGACCCGGTGGTCCCACTGCCGTCGGCGCAGGGCTAGCGCGCATACTTCCGGTGCGGCTCGAGTCGCCCGATCAGTCAATCTGGTCGAGCGCCCTACGTATTCGGGAGTTCAAAGTGGAGCTCCAGCGCAAGTACCGCGGTACCAATGGCGCTGAGGCAGCCGGACGAGTGGGATTCGGTGGCCCGCGGGTTGACTGCACCTGATCATCTCCCCGGATCACCCCGCGACTATGCTATTGGCGCTACTTCGTCCGACGGAAAGTAAACGTGAAACGTGCGTTCGGAATGGGTGCCACAGCGTTAACGATATTGATTGGGCGACCATTCACGTCAGTGTAGGCATCGGGTACACTATCGTAGGAAAGAGTAAATCCACTCCCGGCGACCAGAGTTTGCCCCCTGTAGATCGGGATCATTCCGTCCGGGAGTATCACGGGTGCGACTTGCGGAATAACACAGCCCCCGTCGGGTGCGATCTCGATTGAGCAGGATTCTGGACGGACGTCTGGAAACACACTCGGCTGGGAGAGCATCACGATCGAAAGATTGCCGCTATCGTTCACGACCGCCACCGCGCGAACAGTTGTCAGGACGGGTACGCCGAGCAACGTTTGTGTAACTGTCAGAATGGCCGTGTACCGTCCTGGCTGAGGCGCGGTGTACTGCTCCTGGCGAGGGGCCGCTTGACCAACCACCGTCGATAGAGCGAGCAACACGCAGGAAAGGCAGGAGAGAAGGCGCATAAAGCGTTTATCTTCCACGCGCGGACCACGCATGCAAGCTTCCCGTGTCCTAGGATCAGCGAAGGCAATCCGGCCCGTTTGCTCCACGCTGCTAGCGTGGCCTTCCACGTTCAGGACGTGGCGTTCCACGCTTTTTTCGTGGCGTGCGAGGCTGTGGAGTCGCGTTCCACCGTTGAAGCGTGGCGCTTCACGTCCCGAGCGTGGCGTTCCGCCCTCAGAACGTGGAACGCCGCCTGAGACCGTGGGGCTCGAGGCTTGAAGCGTGGAGCGCCACGCTTGGACCGTGGAGCGCCACGTAAAAAGCATGGAGCGGCAGGGCAGGGCGCGTTCCCGACAGAGCGGGCCGGAGAAGCGTGGCCCGGCAGGTGGGTATTCTCAAGGAAGAATCCCCGTTTTTGACATGAGCACACCCAGGTAGAGCGCAATGCTCCGACCGATGAACGGGCGGGGTGGGGCGTTCTAAACCAAACCAAAAAACAAATCGAAAGACCATCAGCCATGTCCATTAACACCAACCACATCAACGTCACGCTCACCGCAGAACAGGCCGCTGCCCTGACTAGCCTGCTCGACGAGCTCGATACCGCCACACCCTTCCTCGTGAGCCTGCTGCCGGAGGAGCGCAAGTCGCTCTTCAAGCTCGGCTCGCGCAGCGAAGGCTTTGCCCGGGAGGCGCTGCAGGCGGCCATCCTGTACCCGCAGCACTTGCCGGCCTCAATCGGCCTCGCGGAGCTGCAGCGCGACGTCAACCTGCGCGACACGCTGCTGCCGGTGCTCCAGCGAGTGCGCACCCTGTACACCAAGATGAACGACACCTGGATGCTCGCCGGCGGCGATGCCATGCGCAGTGCCACGCGCATCTACCGGGTGCTCCAGGCGCATCGCGGCGAAGGCCTCGATGAGACCCTCGACGTGCTGGCCCAGCGCTTCGAGCGCCCGAGCCGCACGCCAGCCACTGAGCCTACGCCAGTGCCTCCTGCAGTGTAAGACAAACGGCTGAAAGTCAGCCAAGACACTTGGACGGTGTGCGGCTCTGCCGCCGCCGTCCATTTGTGTGTGGAGATGGCGCCTGCCTCAGGTCCGGCTGAGCGCGTCAGCTCCAACGAATAGATTGCGCTGCCGAAACTCCTGCGGGCTGTCGGCGAGGAGGAAGACTTTCATTTTCCAATACGAAGAAGCGAAGTACGGAGGATCCGCAACCAAAGGATCATCGCCGCCGCGCAGGAGGAGCCACGAGGGCTTCGGGAGCACATACTTGTTGCAAAGGAAGTCGCCCGTCGCGGCGAGGTAGGCGTTTCGCGTGCGATCACTGCCAGCAGGCGGTTCCAGCAAGGGGCCGATCTCCGGGCACGCATAGAAATCGTCCAGGAAATTGCGGAAAGCGTAAGAGAACTCTTCGCCTTTGGGGAGGTGGCTTAGGCTCTGCAGGGTGTGCATGGCTTCAAGAGGAGGTAGGCCCGTCGCAGGCGATTTCGCTCATGATCTCCTCCACGAAGAACCGCGTTTTGGGCTGAATCAGGTTCTCAGGGTAATACCCTTCAACGATTGCAAGCACCGCATCCGCAGATCGCAACTGCAAGGCGTGCGCAAGGAAGAGGATGTCAGCTCTGTCGCCTTGCGTCTCAAACCCAGAGACGCGGGAAGCGAGGCATTTCATAGCGAGGAGATATTGTTCCTTTGGGCGAGTGAGCCGGAGGTGGCTGAACTGTGGAAGATTCTCGCTTGTGTGCTCACCTTTCGGGGACAGCCAGCCCTTCACGGCATCATTGAGCCAATCCGGCTTCAGGCCAAATCCATCGCTCACTTCGACCGCAGCTTTGCGGATCACGTCAGCGGGCTGAAATACCGCGTCGACGTCCTTAGTGGAAAGGCGGGCATTGAAGGCGAGCACCATCACTCCCCCACCGTAGATGCAGATTTCACCGTGGACCCCCACGGCCTTTAACTTTTGGTTCAAGGCTGCGAGTCCAGCGAGGATGGTGTCCCGGTCGAGAGTTTCCATGGGATCGATCCCTCAGAACATAGCCACTTCGCCGGAATCGCGCCCTTTATTAGTCCAACTCAAGCCTTGGGTGCACAGAGAAAACGTATCTCTCGCGAGACATTCCACGTAATCAGCCGCGGGAAGCGCCATGCATCCAGGCTCTCGCCTTTCGACCCTCGGCCTTCGACTTCCCCGCTTGCCTTCCCGCACCTCGCTTCATAATCCTCCCGCCCGCCTCAACCCTAGCGCATGACCCCCAAGCAGAACGTCTTCGTCCGCAGGCTCGCGAGTTCGCTCGTGCTGTGGACGGCTGCGCTCTGGACGATCTTCTCGGGGTACCAGCCGGGCTTCGTGGTGCTGGTCACCGGGCTCGGGCTGCTGGCACTGTGGGAATTCTATACGATGCTGGAGGTGGGGAAGCTCCCGGCCTTCAAGATGATCGGGATGTTCTCCGGCGCGCTGCTTTCGCTGGGGAGCTTTTATTGGTTTAGCGCGGTCGGACCGGCGCAGTCGTACGACTTTGAGGTCGCGACGCTGCTGTTTTTCCTGCTGGTGGTCTTTGCCCGGCAGATGTTCGAGACGACACGGGACAAGTCGCCGTTGGAGACGATGGCCTACACAGTCTTCGGGCTCTTTTACGTGCCGTGGCTGTTCTCCTTTGTAACCAAGATCGTTTATCTGCTGCCGCGCGATGCGGCGGGCGACGTAACGGGGCACTACTATGTTCTCTACCTCATCGTGGTGACGAAGTTCTCGGATATGGGCGCGTATTTGACCGGCTCGATGATCGGAAAGCACCCGATGGTGCCGCACATTTCGCCGAAGAAGACGTGGGAAGGCTTCGGAGGCGCGCTGGCGTTCTCAGTTGCGGGCTCGTATGCGCTGCGACTGTTGCTGCCGAGCCAGCTTGGGCACTTGAGCATGCTGGATACTGGGCTGCTGGGCGCGGGTCTTGGCTTTGCGGCGATCATCGGTGATCTTGGGGAGTCGCTGGTGAAGCGCTCCACCGGGGTGAAGGATTCGGGCAAGATGCTGCCGGGGATCGGCGGCGCGCTGGATCTCATCGACTCGCTGCTCTTCACCGCGCCGCTTCTCTTCTTTTACCTGCGCTTCGTGGTCGGCGTGAAGTAACGCGGTATGAGAAGAAGGCGCGTCGTCATACTGGGCTCGACCGGCTCGATCGGGGAGAGTGCGCTGAAGGTGGCGACGGATATCCCTGAGCGGATGGAAGTCGTCGGCCTGGCGGCGAACCGGAGCGTGGCGAAATTTACCGAGCAGCTGGAGCGCTGGAAGCCGTTGCGCGCGGCGATGTGCGATCCGGCGGCGGCGGCAGAGGTGGGACCGGAGATTCTCTCGGGCGAAGAGGGGCTCTGCGAGCTGGCGACTATGCCGGAAGCGGATCTGGTTCTCATCGCGATCGTCGGGACAGGCGGTCTGAGGCCAGCGCTGGCGGCGATCGAGGCCGGTAAAGACATCGCGGTAGCGTCCAAGGAGATCCTCGTGATGGCAGGGGAGGCGGTGATGTCCGCCGCACGCCGCAAGGGCGTGAAGGTGCTGCCTGTGGACAGCGAGCACAATGCGATCTTCCAGTGCCTGGAAGGGCGCGATCCGGCGGACGTCACTCGGTTGATCCTCACCGCGAGCGGCGGACCTTTCCGCACCTTGCCAGCGGAGGAGCTGGCAAATGTGACGCTCGAGCAGGCGCTGAAGCACCCGACTTGGGAGATGGGGCGGAAGATCACGATCGATTCCGCAACGCTCTTTAATAAAGGGCTCGAGATGATCGAGGCGCGCTGGCTTTTCGACGTGGAGATGGTGCGGGTGGATGTGATCGTTCACCCGCAAAGCATCGTGCATTCAATGGTCGAGTTCATCGACAGTTCGGTGCTCGCGCAGCTCTCCGTGACGGACATGTGCTTCCCGATCCAGTACGCCGTGACCTGGCCGGAGCGAGTGCCGAATTCACTTCCGTCGCTGGATTTTGCGAAGCTGGCCCGGCTGGACTTCGAAGCGCCGCGGCGCGCGGACTTCCCGGCGCTGGATCTCGCACGCTGGGCTGGGGAAGCCGGGGGTACGCTGCCCGCAGTGCTCAATGCGGCAAACGAGGTCGCGGTCGCGGCATTCCTCGAGCGGCGCTGCTCATTCCCGGCGATCTGGCGAACCGTGGAGCGGACGATGCGCGAGCACAGCCCAGTTGCACAGCCCACGCTGGATGGTATTCTCGACGCCGACTCGTGGGCTCGTGCCCGGGCAGGAGAACTGCTTGGCTGACCTGCGGATCCGCCAGAACTCATTGATCAATCTTGAACGGCGCTCCCGGGGCGCTGTCCCTTCGAAGGCTCGTTAAGCCGTTTCCCTTTCTATGTTCCTGAAAATACTCAACTTCGCCTTCATCGCGCTGGAGGTGGTGATCATCTTCAATTTGATCATCATCGTGCATGAGCTGGGGCATTTCCTTGCAGCGCGCTGGCGGGGGCTGGTCGTGGAGGAGTTTGGTGTTTGGTTTGGCAAAGCACTCTGGCGGAAGAAGATCAACGGCGTCTGGTACTCGCTGGGATCCATCCCGGGCGGAGGCTTTGTGAAGTTGCCCCAGATGGCACCGATGGAGACCCTGGAAGGCGAGGCGGAGACGAGCAGGGCGGAGATGCCGCCCGTGAAGCCGCTGGACAAGGCGATCGTGGCGTTCGCTGGACCGCTCTTCTCTTTCGGACTGGCGCTCTTGATGGCGACGTTGGTCTGGGGGATCGGGAAGCCGGTCAACGACATCGAAAACTCATTGCAGATCGGCTACGTCCAGGCAGGCGGCCCTGCGGACAAGGCGGGCCTGAAGGTCGGCGACAAGATCGTGGAAGTGGACGGCGAGCGGGTGACGAAGTTCTTCGGCCCGCTGAATAGCGTGACTTGGAGAATCATCCGGAGTGAGGGCGACACCATCCCCTTCAAGGTGGAGCGCGGCGGTGAAACGCTGGTCGTAAACTCCGGCTGGACGAAAGAAGGCACCGAAGGCTGGAAGCGAAAGAGCCTGCGCAAGGTGCTCATCGGGCCGCGCATTATTCCTGTGGTTGGATTGGTGGAGCCCGGCTCGCCCGCAGAGCAGGCAGGCATTCAGAAGGGCGACGTGGTCGAGGCAGCGAACGGCCAGCCGGTTTTCAATCTCGAGGATCTCGGCAAGATCGTAGTCGCGAGCAAAGGGGCCCCGGTGAACCTGACTCTCGACCGCAGCGGGCAGAAGGTGGAGACACCCATCACTCCGAAGCTCGTGAAAGAAGAGGGCGCGGAGGAGATCCCCGATCTCGGCGTTGGCTGGGGCCGCGTCCGCCTCGAGCATCCCGGTCCATGGCAGCAGGTCGTGGATGCCGTCACGACAATCGGCAACATGATCGGCGCACTCGCCGCACCCGGGAGTGACGTGAAGGCGCAGCACTTCAGTGGGCCCGTGGGCATCATGAAGGTCTACTATCAGCTCTTCGATGCGGAGCAGGGCTGGCGGCTGGCGATTGCCTTTAGCGTCTTCTTCAACGTGAACCTCGCCTTGCTGAATATGCTGCCGTTCCCCGTCCTGGACGGAGGCCATATCGTGCTCGCGGGAATCGAAGCGGTCCGGCGACGCCCGGTAAACACCCGCGTCCTAGAAGTCCTGCAGACGGCCTGCGCCGTAGCGCTGATCAGCTTCATGCTCTACGTCACGTTCTACGATGTGGGCGATTTCTTTGGCGGAAACAAGAAGCCGCCGGAACCAACGCCTGCCCCGCAGACCACGGAAGCGCCGAAATCCAATTGACGGCGGGACCGCTCCGGCGGTCCTTCTTTCCAGATGACCTATAGCTCCAGCCCGTATCGGTATCAGCGCCGCGCCACGCGTGAGGTGCGGGTGGGTCAGGTCCGAGTTGGCGGGGCGAACCCCATCCGGGTGCAGTCGATGCTGACCTGCGACACGATGGATACCGCTCAGAGCATCCAGCAGACGCTGGATCTGGTGGCGGTCGGGTGCGAGATCGTCCGGATCACCGCGCCGACGGTGAAGGACGCGGCGAACCTCGAGCACATCGTCCGGGGCTTGCGCGAACAGGGCTGCCAGGTGCCGATCGTTGCGGATATCCACTTCAAGCCCGATGCTGCCATGGAGGCCGCGAAGTGGGTGGACAAGGTTCGGATCAATCCTGGCAACTACGCAGACAAAAAGCGCTTCGCCGTTCGGGAGTATTCTGATGCGGAGTACGAGGAGGAACTCGAGCGCATCCGCGTGCAATTCACCCCGCTGGTGGCGCGGTGCAAGGAGCGGGGGATCGCGATCCGGGTCGGCACGAACCACGGCTCCCTGAGCGACCGCATCATGAACCGCTACGGCGACACGCCGCTTGGCATGGTGGAGAGTGCGCTGGAGTTTGCCCGCATCGCGCGCGACTTGGATTTCAACTCCTTCATCTTCTCGATGAAATCGAGCAACCCAAAGGTGATGATCAACGCGTACCGTCTGCTCGTTGCGCGGCTGGCGGAACTTGGCCCGGACTGGAACTATCCCATCCACCTCGGCGTCACGGAGGCCGGCGACGGCGAGGACGGTCGGATTAAGAGCGCGATCGGTATCGGCTCGCTGCTCAACGATGGGATCGGCGACACAATCCGCGTTTCCCTCACTGAAGATAGCGTGCACGAGATCCCGGTCGCAAAGGCGCTCGTTGCCCAAGTAGAAGCGCTCGGGCGCGCACCTTCACGTCAGGACTTCGCTGACCCGCTCTCCTTCGATCCGTTTACCTACCGCAAGCGCGCGGCCGGGCGGATCATTATCGATGGCGTCGCGCTCGGCGGTGAGGAGACGCTGCGGGTTTTCACCACGCAATCCCGCTGGGATGCACTCGCGCACAAGATTGACCGTCTTGGCGACTACAAGCCCGAAGTTGTGCTGGAGCAATCCGGGGCAGTGCCCGTGGACCCACGAGATCCGGACGACATTGCGCAGATTAACGCCTCTCCCACACCGGTGCTCGTCACGGTTGCCGACGGCCTCGATCTCCCGGTGATTACTGCCTTTCGCCTGCTCGCGGCGCGGCTGCTCGAGCACCACCCCATCCTTTTGAAGGATACGCTGCATCCCGGCGGGCACCTCGATGCACCCTTCCTCGAAACCCTGCTCATCGCGTCCCCGAACATCGGCTCGCTGATCTGCGACGGCATCGGCAGCGCCGTCCTTGTGCGAGGAGAGCCCGCTCCGGGACAGTCGCTCCGGCTGGCCTACAACATTCTCCAGGCTTCCGGCGCGCGCATCTTCAAGACGGATTACGTGGCGTGCCCGAGCTGCGGGCGGACGCTTTTCAATCTTCAGGAAACAACCGCGCGCATCAGAGCCGCCACCTCTCATCTCAAGGGGGTGAAGCTTGCGATCATGGGATGTATCGTGAATGGCCCAGGCGAGATGGCGGACGCGGATTTCGGCTATGTCGGAGGCGCGCCGGGAAAGGTGAATCTCTACGTGGGCAGGACGGCGGTGAAGTTCAACATCCCGGAAGCAGAAGCCGTGGACCGGCTGACGGACCTCATCCGCGAGCATGGGAAGTGGGTTGAACCGGCGGCGGAGATCGCGCCGGAACCTGCCTCAATGCTCTGAATCGGCGCTTTTGCCTTTTGCCGCAGGCGCCCCGCTGCTAACCGTCCCCTCATGCGTGCCCATGTACCCGAGAGCGATGGCTTGCAGATCCTCGAGCTCGCGGGCGAAATCGACTTGGATCGCTCCCCGCAGCTGCGGCAGCTTCTCGATCACCAGGCACAGTCCCGCACGCCGGCGCTCGCGCTGGATTTCCGCGAGGTGACTTACATCGATTCCTCCGGCCTTGCGACGCTCGTTGAGTATTGCCGCAAGGCGCAGGATTTCGACGGACGGTTCGCGATTTTTGGGGTGAGCGAGCGCGTCCGTACCGTCTTCGAGATTGTGCGCCTCCAGGAATTCCTCGGCCTCTACGCTACTCTCGACGACTTGCGGGCCGCGTGGCGAACGAGTGATCCCGCGAGCGCTTGAACGGGTATTTTGAGCTGAATGGGCGCATCCTTTACTGGATGCTTCTGGCGCCCTGGCGGGGCGAGCGGTGGAAGTTCTCCGAGGCCGTCCACCAGATGGTCCTGATCGGCACGCGCGCCGTCCCGATGGTCGCGCTTACCGCCTTCTCGATCGGCCTAACGCTGGCCATGCAGTCAGCCAGCGAGCTGCAGAAGATGGGCGCGGCGAATCTCGTCCCGGATCTTGTTGCCGTCTCCATCCTGCGCGAACTCGGGCCGCTGATCATCGCGGTCATCGTCATCGGCCGCAGCGGCTCCGCTGTTACTGCGGAGCTCGGCACCATGAAAGTCGGCGAGGAGATCGAGGCGTTGGAGGTCATGGCGATCAATCCCATCCGCTTCCTGATTGTGCCGCGGGTCGTCGCGCTCATGATCATGCTCCCGGTGCTCACAGTCTTCGGGAACTATGTGGGCATGCTCGGCGGCTGGGCCGTCTGCCATTACGCGCTCGGCTTTACCACCGCATCCTACATCGCGCGCTCGGTGGATCGCGCGAGCCTGTGGGATCTTTATTCCGGGCTCATCAAGAGCGGAGTTTTCGCGTGGCTCATCATCACCATCTCCTGCCACATGGGACTAAAGGTCGAGGGCGGCGCCGAGGGCGTGGGCTCCGCGACGACGCAGTCGGTCGTGTGGTCGTTGCTTGTCATGCTCGTCGCTAACGCCGTGCTCACCTCCTTCTTCTTCTTCGCGGTATGAGCGAACCCGTTCCGGAGACGATCATCGAGGTGCGTGATCTGGTGCGCGAGTTTAACGGACGGCGCGTCCTTGATGGCGTCTCCTTCGATGTGCGTCGCGGCGATACCATGATCATCATGGGCGGCTCGGGCTGCGGGAAAAGTACGCTCCTGCGGCACATCATCGGAGCGCCTCCTACCTCCGGTTCCGTGCGCATTTTTGGCAATGAATTGACCGGCATGAACGAGCGCGACCTTTCCAAGCTCCGTCGCCGCTTTGGCATGCTCTTCCAAAGTGGTGCGCTGCTCCAGTCACTCACCGTTGGGGAGAATGTCGCACTCCCAATCAATGAGCATGGCAAGAAGCTCGCGCCCGATATCGTGGATCTTATGGTGAAGATGAAGCTCGAGATGGTCGGCCTGACCGGCTTCGAGCACCTGAAGCCCGCAGAGATCTCCGGGGGCATGAAGAAGCGCGTGGGCTTGGCGCGCGCACTGGCGCTCGATCCCGAGCTGCTCTTCAGCGACGAGCCTACTGCCGGGTTGGACCCGATCATGACTGCCGTGGTCGATCGCCTTACCCAGGATCTTACCCGTCGTCTTGGAGTTACGGCTGTTGTCGTCACCCATGATATGACCAGCGCGTTCCGCATCGGCTCTCGGATGATCATGCTGGGCTCTGGAGCGAACCAGGGAAAGATCATCGCCGAGGGCACGCCAGCGGAAATCCGGGAGCACGCGAATCCAGAGGTGCAGCAGTTTATCCGTGGCGAGCCCGATGGCCCCGTGCCTTTGCGACTGTCGAAGGACGACTACGTCACGCGCTTGCTCGGGCGCCCCCGTGGGCGGGTTGGCCCCGAGCCCGATCTTTCATGAAGCGCAACTTTTCCGACTACCTCACTGCGATCGTGGTGCTTGTCTGCAGCGGCGTGCTCCTCGCCGCCCTCACGATTGCGCTCTCCGGCTACCGGGCTAGCAAGCCCGGGCGCACGCTCGAGATCGATTTTGCAGACGTCACTGGCATTCGGCTACACTCCGAGGTCCGCTATGCTGGTGCTCCAGCCGGGCGCATCGTCGCCTTGCGCCATCTCACCGCGGATGAGCGCGCTTCGGCACCCGCAGATAAGCAGGCCAATGCAGTGCGCGTCACTGCCGAGTTGCATGAGCACATCCCCGCGCTCCCCGCGGACATCACCACGTCACTCGCCTCGGAGACGCTGCTCAGCGATAAGTTCGTTGCGCTTTCGGCCGGCAGCGCAGGTGCGCCGCGGCTCGCGAACGGCGCCATCTTGCAGGGTAAAATGGGCGGAAGCCTGGACGAGGCAATTGGCTCAATCGGCCCGCTCGTAATCTCGGTGGAGAAGGCGCTCGCCTCGATTGACCCAGTGATGACAAAGGCCGGGGAGGCACTCGATACAATCAAAGGCGGTATGGACGAGGCGCTTCCGAAGTTCACAGAGGTCGCGGAGGCCGCCAAAGCCGCCGCCGCGAGTGCCGATGCCGTACTCAAGCGCACGGATGCGCTGATCGCGGAGAACGAGGGAGGGGTGAAGGAGAACCTTAGCGAACTAAAGCAGTCGCTGAACGAGCTGCAAACGGTGCTGGGCACCGCAAACGGTTTTGTCGGCAGAACGGACCGCGATCTGCAGCTGCGAATGAAGGAACTCGGTGTGGTAATGCAGAACCTGAAGGTCGTAACTACCCAGGCCAAGGCGGTCACGGAAACCCTCGGGAAGCGCCCTCACCGTCTCATCTTTGGCGGCAAGGCGAATCGGCTCACGCCAGAAGAAACGATTCTAAACAGCTCTAAACCGGTTCCGGCGATCCAGAATGCGGAACCCGACGAGCGACCGCGCCGCCGTTAAGTGGGCAGGCCGAGTTTCACTGCCGCTACTCAGCAATCCCGTCGGCAACGGGCATAAGCCGATCGGCCTTTGATCGGTAATACACTGCAACGTTCCCTACCCGCATGATCAAAGTGCTACCGCTCTTCTCCGCGATCTCAGGAGCGAGAATCTTCTTCTCATCTTTGAACTCCATGAACTTGATCTTCACCAGTTCATGCATCCCCAGTGCCTGATCGAGGCTCTTCAAGAAGGCCTCGCTCGCTCCACCATGGCCGAGTCGCAGCATTGGCGCTAGCCGCTGGGCGCGAGCCCTGAGCGTTTGCTTTACAGGGTTGGGGAGAGTCTCAGGCATGCAACAGGGTGCATCCTCTTAACGAATGCGGCAAGTGCACGTTCACTCCCCGCCGAACACGACTCAGTAAAAACGCTCTGGCGATCCGCCGGCCGGAGGCGCCTGCGTCTTCGACGCTGCCGCAGTGGTACTCGCCCGCATCACCCGCAGCATCGTAAGATGCTTTGCATTCTCAACTTCGACTTTGCTTTCCTCGATATCGAGCTTCCGCAGCTCAAGGAAGTATGGAGGAAGATATCGTGCGGTGCTCCAGACAAGCACGGCGACGACGAGAGCGGCGGGATATTGCATAAGATGGACTCCCAGAGTTGTTTCCCTTGAAATCCATGTGCCCGCGCAACGCGAGATTCTGAACTCCGGACGTACTACTACATGCTTCGATAGCGATGCGCCAGCCGGACGGCAGATTTTTTTGCGCCTGCAACCCTCTTAGCATAGCAGGTACGATGCCTGATTTCCGGCTGTCGGAGAAAGACTTGTTCCGTGTTCTCACGCGGCGGTTATCCGGCTGAGGAGCCCGAAAAAGACTCGGGCGAGTCTGTTGCTCAGTCGTGGTCGAGTAAAATTTACTCGCGGAAGGGAACTATTTGCCTTCGTCGAGTGAAAATAACTCGCCCACCTCCCTCGAAGCTTTGACGGAGTCGAGGATTTACTCTCACGAGAGTAAAATTGGTTCCCGCACGACTTGGGATGACTCCCCTGAGCGCATGGTGGGTCCTGGGAGAGTAGAATTTTGCCTTCCGCGACTGAATCTTACTCGCGCTCTCCGCTCCCGGATCGCCTCCGCCGCAGTAGGATTCAGAGCGTGTGCGCACCGGAGTGCCCCTCAGCGGGGCAACCCGGCAGCCACCCTCAGTTACACCCCCGATTGCTGGGCAGATAAACGAGCTTTAAACTGGTGTTCCCCCACACAACGTCATGCACATTACTCCTTATGGGAAGTCGATGAAGGCCGTACCTGATATTGTCCGCGTCGTACTTACTCAGGCTGCTCGCATGCGCCGCTCTGGCGCAATTAGTGATCTTGTTTTCTCGGCGCAAATCGAACGACTCGAGCGTGAAGAACTCGCACCGCGCGGTTATCACTTACTCGTTTATGATACGGCGAACGGACCAACATTCTCCCTTAAAGCAACCGCCACTGGCGTTGTGCTTCCGTTAGTCGGGATTGGACCGCTCGAGCGTAGCATCATCTGAAGGGAGGCGGGTTGTTTATCGTGCGAACACCGTCTGGAGATACTCAAGGCTCTTAGTGGCAATTACCTCCGGCCCCTCTGTGAAGTCGAAGACTTCCACGGATACTACGCCGTCGTAGTTAACCTCGTACAGCGCGTCGGCGATAGGGTGGAAATCGATGTCGCCAAAGCCTGGGCCTTTGAGGTTGCGATCATTCGCGTGGAAGTAGGAGAACTGGCCTGCACTCTCGCGGATGATCTGGGGGATCGGTTTCCCCTCGGTAGACATCGCTTTTACGTCGATGATCACCGACATGGCCGGGCTGGCAAACTGCTCGGCGAAGCGGATCCCTTCTGAGGCAGTGTTGACGAAGTTTGTCTCACCAGGACCGAGCGGTTCGAAGCAGATGATCACGCCTCGATCCTCCGCCTGCCGCACGGCATCCCGAAGGGTCTCTGAAGCCCAGGACCATGCCTGTTCATACGAGACACCTTCCTCCAGCGATCGCTGTTTTGGGGAGCCAAGGATGATCCGAGTTCCGTCGAGATCCGCACAGCAATCGACCAACTCTACAAAGTAGCGGGCTGTCCGCTGGCGGGTGGCGAGGTCCGCAGTAGTGAGGTGTAGACCTTCAGTCTTCACCAGCACCCAATGCAGCCCGGAAATACCAATTCCGGCACGTGCAGCGCTTTCCCGGATCCGCCGTCGCTCCGTCGCAGAGATCGCGGTGACCGAGGTAGCCAGGGTAAATGGCGCGATCTCAATGAAGTCGTAGCCCGTCTTTGCGGCGTACTCGATCGCGTCATCGATGGGCCAATCGCCGAAGATCTCGTTGCAAATTCCAAACTGCATCCTCGCACGATGAGGTCACCGGCCTGACTTGTCAGCTACGCAAAGCCCTGTTTAGGAGCGACCGTTTGCCCGCTCCTTCAAAGTGCGTTCCAGCACGGGCCAGACGTTCTCAGCAATCCGGCGCTGGCCTTCCACGGTGGGATGGATCCGGTCGGGCTGATTGAGCGCTGCCACGCCGCCCACGCCTTCAAGAAGGAAAGGCACGAGCGCTGCATTCATCTGCTGCGCGATGCGTGGGAAGAGACTGCTGAAGGCCTTCACGAATTCCGCGCCAAGGTTCGCGGGCATCTGCATTCCTGTGAGAATGATCGAGATGGCCGGGTTCTTCTCTTTTGCCCGGGTGACGATTCCGCGGAGGTTTGCTTCGGTCTGCGTGGGAGCGACGCCCCGCAGGCCATCATTTCCGCCGAGCGCCACGACGAGCACATCCGCCCCGCCACGCAGCGCCCAGTCGATTCGACGCAAGCCGCCAGCCGTGGTGTCACCGCTGATGCCTGCATTCACAACCTCGAAGTCGAGACCGGCCTGATCGATCTTTTGCTGGAGGAGAGCTGGATAGGCCTGCTGCGGCTCGAGCCCATAGCCTGCGGTGAGACTGTCACCGAGAAAGATCACCCGTGGGCGGGGACTGCCGTCCTTCTTTGCAGGGATGGCATTTGCGGCCTGTGAACTGCCCGCCCATAGTACGCCGACCGCACAGGTTAGCGTCAGAAACGAAAGCTTGCTCAACGATGTCATCAATTCCGGAAAGTATCCCATCGCCTCGAAAGGTCGAACCACTGGGTGAAGCTGTCAACCGGCCCATCCTCGAAGTCCGTGATTTGCGCAAAACGTACAAGACGGCCGATCACGAGCTTACAGTTCTGCGTGACGTGCGGCTTTCGATCCAACCAGGCGAGACCTGCGCGATCATCGGCCCTTCCGGGAGCGGAAAGACGACCCTCCTCGGTCTTTGCGCGGGGCTGGACGATGCGACGAGCGGAAGCGTGCTCATGGACGGGCAGCCCATGGAGACGCTGAGCCAGGATGCACGCGCTGCGCTGCGCAATCGGCTGGTCGGCTTCGTCTTCCAGAACTTCCAGCTCATCCCCACGCTGACTGCGCTGGAGAACGTGCTCGTGCCGCTGGAACTCCGTGGAGAGACCGGACGACAGCAGGACGCCTCTGACCTTCTCAAGATGGTCGGCCTGGGCGACCGCCTCGGGCATTACCCACTCCAGCTTTCCGGCGGCGAACAGCAACGGGTGGCGCTCGCCCGCGCCTTCATTCACCGGCCGAAGCTCCTCTTCGCCGACGAGCCGACGGGGAATCTCGATGCTGAAACCAGCGGGCCAATCGTGGAGATGCTCTTCGACCTGAACCGCGAAGCGGGCACGGCGCTGGTGCTCGTGACGCACGATCCGGTGCTCGCGGCGCGGGCGCAGCGGGTGATCACAATGCGCGGTGGAGCCATTGTTTCTGAGGAGATTCATGCCGCCCGCTGAGCCGAAAGCACTGCCCTCCACACTGGTCGGCGGGCTCTTCCACCGGTGGACATGGCGGATGGCCTGGCGCGATAGTCGCGCACAGCGCCAGCGGCTGCTGGTCTTCGCGCTCTCGATCGTCTCAGGGATCGCGGCGCTGGTGGCGATCCATTCACTAAAGGCGACACTGGAGGAGGGGATCGAGACCCAGGCGAAGGCGCTGCTTGGGTCGGATCTGCAGATCACGTCGCGCGCGCCCTTCAAGGACGGACAGATTGCGGCGTTCACGGCACGGGCGCAGCGGATCAGTCGAGAAACGAGCTTTTCCTCGATGCTCTATTCGCCAGGTGCCGATGCTGCGCGGCTGGTGCAGGTGCGCGGACTCACGGGCGACTACCCATTCTATGGCGAGGTGGAGACGTCCCCAGCGGGAGCGTGGGCAGAGCTGCGCACGCGGTCGGGCATCCTGCTGGAGCCCACGTTGCTGGATCAGTTTGGCGCAAAGGTCGGCGACACGGTGCGGCTCGGCACACTCGACCTGCCAATCCTCGGGACAATGCTGAAGCCCCCTCCGCGCAGTGGGCGTTTCAGCGGCTTCGCGCCTGAGGCCTATGTGCGGCATGACGATCTCGAACGCACCGGGCTCTTGGACACGACGAGCCTGGCGTTCCACCACCTCCACCTGGAGGTGTCCAATCCCGAAGAAGTGAAAGACATCCGGAAGATGTTTCCGAAGGCGGGGCTGAAGCACGAGACGCCCGAGGGTCGGCGCGAGTCGCTGAATCGGGTGCTTGATAATCTAGAGCAGTTCCTCGGGATCGTCGCGCTGGTGGCGCTGGTGCTGGGGGCCATCGGTGTGGCCGGGGCGATCCACGCGCATATTGCGCGAAGGGTGCCGACGGTGGCCATTCTACGCTGCCTGGGCTGTCCGGGGAATCTGGCGTTCGGGATCTACCTGGCACAGGTGATCGCACTGGGCGCGGTGGGTGCCGTGCTCGGGGCACTGATCGGCGTAGTGCTGCACACTGGTACGATCCTCTACTTCCGCGACCAGCTTCCCTTTGCGATCTCGGCTGCTCCGGTGTGGGGAGTCGTGGCACGCTCGACCGGGGCGGGACTGGCCGTTTGCTGTGGCTTTGCGCTGTTGCCACTGCTGCGGGTTCGCCGGATCGCACCCTCGGCAACGCTTCGTGATGGGATTGCGGAAGAGACGTCCCGCTGGGCCTGGCTGCGTCCGTGGCCGGTTTACTTGCTGCTCGTCGTGCTCCTGGCGTCCCTCGCAGTGCTGAACAGCGCGAGCTGGAAGCGCGCTCTGTGGATGGTCGGTGCGCTTGCTGTGGCGTTCGTTCTCTTGGCAGTGACCGCGAAAGGTCTGATCTGGCTGGCTCGCCGCGCGATCCGTCCTGGCTGGCCGTACCTGCTGCGACAGGGGCTCTCGAATCTCTACCGGCCCCGCAACCAGACGCTCCTCTTTCTGCTCTCGCTGGGCCTCGGCACCTTTCTCCTGCTCACGATCCTGCTCGCGCGGAATCTCCTTCTGGAGCGGCTGAACGTGCAGAGCTTCGACGATAGCCCGAACCTGTACCTGGTGGATGTGCAGCAGGATCAGGTGGAGGGCGTAACGAAGATCCTCGGCGAGGTGGGGCTGCCGATTCTGCAAAGCGCGCCGATGATCACCATGCGAATCAAATCGGTGAAAGGCGTGCCGATTGCCGAGCTGCGCCGCGATGGCGACACGCCGCGTTGGGTGCTCCAGCGCGAATACCGCTCTACGTATCGCGCGGAACCCACGGCGAGCGAGACGCTCGTTGCCGGTGCGTGGGTGGCCAAGGCGGACGACCCGCTTGGCACCGTGCCAGTCTCGCTGGAAGAGGGGATCGTGGATGATCTGAATGTCGTGATAGGCGATGAAATCGTGCTCGATGTGCAGGGGGTGCCGATCACCGCGAAGGTGACGAGCGTTCGCAAGGTGGACTGGAGCCGGTTCAACCTGAACTTCTTCATGGTCTTCCCACCGGGGGTGCTGGAGGGAGCGCCGGGCTTCCACGTGCTGACTACGAAGATCCCTGAGAGTAGTTCGTCTGGCGAACTCCAGCGGCGTCTGGTTAAGGAATTCCCCAACGTCTCCGCGATCGATCTGACGCTGATCCTGGAGACAGTACGCTCGATCATTTCGAAGGTGGAACTGGTGGTGCAAATCCTTGCCGGGTTCACCCTTGCCGCCGGGCTGCTCATCCTTACGGGTACACTGCTCAACGGGCGGGATCAGCGCGTGCGCGAGAGCGTGCTGCTGCGGACGCTGGGTGCCTCAGGAGCGCAGGTGCGCTGGATCTTTGTCATCGAATACGCAGCGCTCGGCGGACTCTCCGCGCTCTCTGGCGTGCTGCTCGCAGCAGCCGCCAATGCCGCGCTCGCGATCTTTGTCTTCGAGGGCAGCCCATGGCCAGACCCTGTGTTGCTCGCAGTCGCGCTCGGGGGCTCAGCAATCCTGGCGGTTCTTGCAGGCCTCGCGCTGAGTCGCGGGGTCTGCACGCACCCGCCCCTGGAGATTCTGCGGAGCAACGGGTAGCGGTTGACGCGGTTCGGGCACCCAATCCTGACCCGCGATTACTTTACTGTTGTGGGAAAGGCCTCGCCCTTAGACATGACCAGGAACTCCTCGCGGCGGTCCGGCTTTGCTTTGGCCAGACTCGCGAGTGCCGGGTTGTTGGTTTGAAAGTCGAGGATCGCCTTCGTCTCAGGATCGCGGAGCCCGAAGACGTAGTACTTGTACGCCGCCCCACCGACGTTGGTTTGGTCGCGCCACGCGTCGAAGCTCACGACCGTGGGAGCGAATTCGAAGTTCCGACGTGCGCCGGTTGTGACCGCCGGGATGGGGAGCGTTTCCGCTGATTCGACTTTGTAGACTTCGCGCTTCTCCTTGTACTTGGCGCGAGTGTCCATCGTAATCACGAGCATCGTAGCCTCCAGCGCCGGCAGCGGCTTGGTGGCCGCCATGCCTTCCACGACGATCTTCGGTTGGATGGTCGATTCCTTTCGATAAGAGGAGCCCATCCGCCTTTGCTGATTCCCGATTTGGACCTGTACCCGCACCTGAGGCAATGCCGCCTTTGCGGTTGCGTCCGCCACCTGGCCGACGAGTTCCGCAGAGCTTAGCGCGAGGGTGAAAGCAAACAGGGCCGGGAGCACATTCTTCATACCACCAGCTTTCCTATCTCTTTTCCGCCCAGTTGCTCAAGAAGAACGGTTCGCGAGTTCCCGATCCGCAAACGGGAACGGGATAGACGGACCAACCTCCACCTCATCGGGTTCGCATCCAGCCTGGCGTAGGAGGCTCTCGATCGCCCGCTCGGTGATTCCTTGGGGATCAAAGCAAACGGTCACCTGATCGCTCTCGACTACGGCGTACTTCACGCCGCGTGACCCGCGCAGCGCATTGCGAAGCTCGAGTGAGGTCGTGCATGGTTCCACGGATTGCAGACGAATGACCGCCTGGAGGTATCGAACACTGCCGGGTGTATTCAGCGTGTTTTCCATATGGTTGCGCGATGTCGCGCTATAGCAGGTTCGCTTTTCGCTGATGCTTAAGCCTTGCGAGAGTTTCAGGGCATACCCTGATTCGGCACACCGCTCTCCCCCTTAGCCGAAACTCGTGTATGTCATCTCTCCGCTCCGTTCTCATGCCGCTGATCGAATACCCGCCCGACCTGCCGATCACCGCGCGGCGTGAGGAGATCGTTGCGGCTCTGCGCGCCCATCAGGTGCTGATCGTTGCCGGTGAGACAGGTTCCGGCAAAACCACACAGCTGCCGAAGATGTGCCTCGAGGCGGGTCTGGGAGAAACGGGCCGGATCGGTTGCACCCAGCCGCGCCGGGTGGCGGCCATGAGCATCTCTCGCCGGGTGGCAGAGGAGCTGAAGGTACCCTGGGGCCGCGAGGTTGGGTGCAAGATGCGTTTCAACGACGACACCAGTCGGGAAACTCGCATCAAGTTCATGACTGACGGCATTCTCCTAGCAGAGATTCAGTCCGACCGTTTGTTGCGCCCCTACTCCGCGCTGATCATCGATGAAGCCCACGAGCGCTCGCTCAACATCGACTTCATCCTCGGCTATCTGCAGCAGCTCCTGAAGCGGCGCACGGAGCTGAAGGTCATCATCACCTCGGCCACCATCGATACGGAGGCCTTCTCTCAAGCCTTTGGTGGTGCGCCGATCATCGAGGTATCCGGTCGCTCCCACCCGGTCGAGGTGCGCTATGCGCCGGTGGAAGAACTGGACTTCGCGGGAGAGGACCCAAGCCATATCGACGCCGCAGTGCGCGCGGTGGAGGAGGCGCTCATTGAATCCGATTCCGGCGACATTCTCGTCTTCATGCCCACGGAGCGCGACATCCGCGAGACCCGTGACCTGCTGGAGGGCAGCCTGGGGAGAGGGATCGACGTGCTCGGCCTCTACGGCCGAATGGCGGGCGAGGATCAGCAGCGCATCTTCTCGCCGGGCGGCCAGCGGCGCGTGGTGGTAGCCACGAACATTGCTGAGACTTCGCTCACCATCCCGCGCATCCGGTACGTCATTGATACCGGCTCATCGCGCATCAGCCGCTATAACCCGCGCACTCGCACGAAGCGGCTCCCCATCGAGGACATTTCCCAGAGTAGTGCCAACCAACGGGCGGGCCGCGCGGGACGGCTAAGCGACGGGATCTGCATCCGCCTCTACTCGCAGGAAGATTTCGATAAGCGCCCGCGCTTCACCCAGCCGGAGATTCAGCGCGCAAACCTCGCGGAGGTCATCCTGCGCATGAAGGCCTTCCATCTCGGCGACGTGGAGACCTTCCCGTTCCTGAATCCGCCCGCCGGCCAGTCCATCCGTGCGGGTTACCTGCTTCTCCAGGAACTCGGCGCACTTTCAGAGACGAACGAGCTTACTCCGCTAGGTCAGGAACTCGCGCGGCTCCCGGTTGATCCCACGCTCGGGCGCATGCTCCTTCAGGGCCGCACGGAGGGCGCGCTGGCTGATGTGATGGCGATCGCCGCCGCACTCAGCGTGCCCGATCCGCGAGAGCGCCCGGAGGAGGAGAAGGAAGCCGCCGCGGCCGCGCACCGCGCCTTTGCTCATCCGGAATCCGACTTTCTCACGCTGCTCAATCTCTGGCGGCTCGCTCCCGATTCTGAGGGCGGTAGCCGCAATGCGCTGCGCCGCTTCTGCAAGATGAACTACCTCTCGCTGGCCCGCATGCGTGAGTGGCGCGACATCTACCGGCAGCTCGCCGACACCATGCGCGAGCGTGGAGGGCCCGCAGTAGCTTCCGATCCGAAGCGCGACCCGGATCTCAACGCCATCCACCGCTCCATCCTCACCGGCCTGCTCGGCCAGGTCGCGCAGAAGCAGGAGCGCAATCTCTACAAGGCCTCCGGCAACCGCGAGGTTACGCTCTTCCCCGGCTCCGGCCTCTACGAGCGCCGCGAGAAGGAGAAGAAAGGCCCGCGCCAGCCGAAGACGGAAAAACCCGCCGACACCTCGAGACAGCCACCGTGGATCATGGCCGGCGAGATCGTTCAGACCTCGCAGCTTTTCGCGCGCTCCGTGGCGAAGATCGATCCCGAGTGGGTCGTCGAACTCGGCGCTCACCTCTGTAACTTCCGCTACAGCGAGCCCGGCTGGAGCGCGAAAGCTGGCCGCGTGCTGGTCTGGGAGCGCGTGCTCATCCACGGGTTGGAGATCGCTCGGAGGAGGGTCGATTACGGCAAGGTGGACGCTGTGGAAGCCACCGAGCTCTTCATCCGTGGCGCCCTCGTCGCTCGCGATGCACACGTGCCGCACCGCTTCTTCGCGGAGAACGGGAAGCTCGCGGAAAAGATCGAGACTACGCTCACCCGCGTGCGCAGCGGCCGGGTTCACGACATTGACGAGGCCTTCTATCGCTTCTACGCGGCACGCATTAAGGGAGTCTCCTCGCTGCACGATCTCAATCAATTCCTTCGCACCCGGAGCGGCAAGGACGCAGCCTTTCTCTGCGCCCAAGAGGCGGACATCCTCGACGCCTCAGAGCTGGCGTACGAGCGCGACATGTTCCCGGACCAGGTGTCCGTGGGAAATAGCGTGCTCCCTATCACCTACGCCTACTCGCCCGGCGAGGAGCAGGACGGCGTCACCGTCCGCGTGCCGCTGCCCATCGCCGAGCGCATGACTTCCGGGCAGCTCCAGTGGATGGTCCCCGGTCTACGCGAGGAGCAGATCGACACCCTCCTCCGTGCGTTGCCGAAGAGTTTGCGCAAGAGCCTGCTCCCGCTCGAGCCGAAGGTGCAGGAAGTGGTGCGCGAGTTCACGCCTGGAGCGGAGGAGTTCCTCACCGCGCTCGGTGCCTTCCTCACGCGCAAGTACCGCATCCAGGTGCGTGCCGAGGATTGGCCGCCCGAGAGCCTGCCCCCACATCTCCGCCCGCGTGTCGAGGTGCTCGACCGCAACCAGAAGACCATCGTCGCGAGCAGGGATCTGCAGGCCATCCGGGCAAAGGTCGAGAAGCAGGACGTGCGCGGCGACGCCTGGTCCGCCGCCATGAAGCGCTGGGAGAAGTATGCGCTCGCCGGGTGGACCTTCGGCGACATGCCGGAGACGGTAACCGTAGAGGACGTCGGTGGCGCACCGCTCCTCGCCTACCCAGGCCTTGCCGTGCGCGACGGTGAAGTGGACCTTCGGCTCTTCCGCAAGCGCTCGGAGGCGGAGCAATCCTCCGCGGGCGGCGTCCGCCTTCTAGCCGAACTCGCACTTGCCCGCGATGTGGCGTGGTTGCGCAAGGAGCTCCGCAGTCTCGCGCGCAACAGCCTGATTTACGCCAGCCTCGGCACCGCGGAGCAGCTGCAATCCGCCGCCTTCCAGAGCATCGCGCGCCATGCCTTCCGCATGGATCCAGTCCTACCTCTGCAAGAGGCGCGCTTTCTGACCATGCTCGAAACTGCAAAGCCCGCGCTCCCGGGCCTGGCACATCGTATCGGCGAGCTGACCTCCCAGATCCTGGAAGCCCGCCAGCAGCTCATCATCACGCCAAAGCGCTACCCGGGAATGGAGCAGGACGTGCAGCGGCTCATCCCCGCCGACTTCCTGCTGCGCGTTCCGTATGAGCGCCTACCGCACGTTGCCCGCTATCTGAAAGCCATGCAGATCCGTGCGGAGCGCGCGTGGGTGAGCCCGGCCAAGGACGCGGAGAAAGCAAAGCAGCTCGCCATCTTTGCCGACTGGCCTAAGCGCGTCCCACCCGAGCAGCACGAGACCTTCCGCTGGATGCTGGAAGAGCTGCGCGTCTCCGTCTTCGCTCAGGAACTCGGCACCGCCCAACCTGTCTCGGTGAAGAAGCTGACGGCACTCGGCGCTTTCTAGGGCAAGCAAGCGGCGCGGCGACACCAGCAAGACTGTGGAACATTTGCCACTCGCTCCGTATCAAGAGGGAATCCATAGTGACAGGTGAGCCAAATTGGCTACGGCGAAAGGGCAGTGACACTGTGTGAACAGCCAAAATGCCTGTTCTGGGAGGCGACACGCGCTGTGAGGACAGGCTTTTTGGCTGTCGCGACAGGTACTGGTGACTGTCGCGACAGCCAAAAAGCGTGGCTCCACAGTCACGAGTACCTGTTACTGCAGCTAAAGTGCGTGTCGCGACAGGCGTGTCTGCCTGTTCGAACAGCGTCGACTTAGGTCGGCGGGAGCCTTGAGTTCACAGAGGAAGCGTCTCGCCTGCTATCCTTTAGCATGGTCGAGCATGGATCTACCCCGTGACTGCTTTTCTCCGCTAGGTGCCGGCGTGTGCTTTGTGGAACACTGGCGTGCGAACGATAAACGAAGGCGTAGTCGAGGGGGCTCGCTTAAGGTTTACGCATGCCCGGCCATTCACCTCGATGACTGTAATGTCCCCCTCAATGTCCTCGCTCCGATGGCTGGCGGTCTCTGCGCTCGCTCTATGGCTCGCAATCCTCCCTGCTGCGGCCTCGGATCTCCTCCGTGATCTCGCTGCGGGTCGGCCGAGAAAGGTCGTGGTGTACGGCACCAGCCTCACGGCCAGTGGGCCTTGGGTTGCTCAGATGCAGGCGTGGCTCGCCGGGACGTATCCGGGGACAATGACGCTGATCAACAGCGGCTTGAGTGGAAAGACCTCGGCGGAGGGGCTGGCCCAATTGGAGGCCAGGTTGCTCGTCCATGCTCCTGATACCGTCTTCCTCGAATTTGCGATGAATGATGCCTTCCGGTACTCGGATGGGACTCCGTCGCTCTCGGTGGCGGAGGCACGGGCAAACTTGGAGGCGATGATCGACGCAATTCGGGGTCGGAATCCGAGTGCGGAGATCATCCTCCAGACGATGAATTCTGTCTGGAACTCGCCAGCCGGAAGCAATGGGTCCGCCACGCTGCGGCCGGATCTTGCGGCTTATTACGGGATGGTTCGCGAGGTTGCCACGGAGCGCGGGTTGCTGCTCATCGATCATCATCCGAACTGGGTGGCGCTGCAGAATGGCAATGCGTCGCTGTTCCAGAGCCACATTCCGGACGGGGTGCACCCTGTGGCAGCGGGAACGAAGGCCATTACGATACCCCTGCTCCAGAAGCGGCTGATCGGAGCGATCAACAATAAGACTTCAAGTGCGGGAACCCCTGGGCTCCTGCAGGCGGACGTGTGCGTGTATGGCGGCACTTCCGGCGCGATCGCCGCAGCCGTGCAAGCTGCCCGCGCGGGCCGCAGCGTGGTGATGCTTTCGCCGGACCAGCGGCTCGGCGGGCTCTCGACTAATGGGCTCGGGTGGACGGATATCGGCTCCCCATCTGCGATCGGCGGAATGGCGCGCGAGTTTTACCGCCGCATCTATCACTACTACCTGGATGATTCCGCGTGGTCCGCAGAGACCCGGGACGCCTACCTCTCGCGGTCGAGCATCAAGCCGGACGTGGGACGCAAAATGATGTTCACCTTTGAGCCAAAAGTGGCGCTGCGCTTCTTCGAGGACATGCTCGCAGAGGCTGGAGTGACGGTGGTGAAGGGGCGACTCAAGCGGACTGCGGGGGGCGTGCAGGTCGTGGACCGCCGGATCCGCGAGATCATGACCGACGACGGGCGGACAAGCATCCGCGCGGCAATGTTCATCGACGGAACCTACGAGGGCGACCTGCTCGCGGCGGCCGGCGTGAGCTACGCGGTGGGACGCGAATCGAATGCGCAGTACGGGGAGGTGCTAAACGGAATCCAGACAGGCCGATCTGGAGGGAATCAGCTGCCTAATGGGATCGATCCGTACGTAACCGCAGGGCAGCCAGCAAGCGGTCTGCTGCCGGGAGTGAATGCAGGTGCGGGCGGGCCGGACGGCAGCGAAGACGAACGTTTGCAGGCTTATACCTTTCGCATGTGCCTGACGAATCTTGCGGCCAACCGCCTGCCGATGCCGCAACCGGCCGGCTATCAGGAGAGCGACTACGAGCTGCTTTTCCGGGCGATCGAGGCGGGCCAAACCACGAACTTTTTCAAGACGTCACCCATGCCGAACCGCAAGACCGATTCGAACAACTCCAATGGCTTCTCGACGGACTTTATCGGAGGTAACTACGACCTCGCAGCTGGCTGGAACTATGCGGAGGCAGACTACGCGAAGCGTGAGGAGATCATCGCGACGCACGTGCGTTATCAGCAGGGGTTTGTGTGGGCGCTGCAGAACAGCCCCCGCGTGCCAGCGGGAATCCGTACAGCGTGGGGCGTGTGGGGGTTGCCAGCGGATGAGTTCACCGAGACAGGAGGCTGGCCCGTACACTTCTACGTGCGGGAGGCGCGGCGACTCGTCGGGGATCTGGTGATCGCGCAGAAGCATGTGGACCAGCAGGATGGCTTCGTAGCCGTGGATTCTGTTGGGATGGGCGGGTACGCCATGGATTCACACCATGTCCAGCGGCATGCCGGCGGCGGGATGGTCAAGAATGAGGGAGATGTGCAGATCGCGCCGACCCGCGGGCCGTACGGGATCAGCTACCGTGCGCTCGTTCCGAAAGCCACGGAAGTGGAGAACCTGCTGGTGCCAGTGGCGGTCTCTTCGTCGCACATTGCCTACGGGTCGATCCGCATGGAGCCGGTCTTCATGATTCTTGGACAATCCGCGGGCGCTGCAGCCGCGCTCGCCATCGAAGACGGAGTAAGCGTGCAGCGGGTCGACTACACAAAGCTGCAGCGGAACCTGATTGCCGCCGGGCAAGTGCTCACGCTCGGGGGTGGGTCGCCCGATCCAGCGGGTGTGGTCGACAACACACAGGCTGGCAGGGTGGCGGTGACCGGCACCTGGATGGCGAGCACGGCCACGCCGGGCTACTACGGTGCGAACTACTTGCACGACGAGAACCTTGGGCAGGGCACGAAGCGCGTCAGCTTCACACCCACGCTCTCAGTTCCAGGAACGTATGAGGTCTTCGCCCGCTGGGTGTCCCACGCGAACCGCGCAACGAATGCCCGCTACGACATCGCGCACAGCGGCGGCACCGCTACGGTGATGAGGAACCAGCGGGAGAACAACGGGATGTGGATCTCGCTTGGTTCGTACACGTTTGCCGCGGGGACGAGTGGATCTGTCACGGTGCGCAACGATGGCGCGGATGGCTTTGTCATTGCGGATGCAGTGCGCTTCGTGCCCCCCGGCGGGAATCTGCCGACGGTCTCGGTCCTGGCGTCGGCGGCTCAGACTTCTGAGGCAGGCGGGACACCAGGGGCGGTGGTGTTGCAACGCGAAACACCCGGCACGGAGCCACTGGAGGTGCGGATCGACATCGGTGGAACGGCGTTGGGCGGGGCGGATTACAAGGCAATCGGGAATGTGATCACGATCCCGGCGGGCAGCCTGTCGGCAACGGTGCTCGTGCAGGGGTTCCCGGACACTATTGCCGAAGGCACAGAAACCATGACTATCTCATTGGCTGCCGATGCCGCTTACATCGTGGGTAACCCTTCGAGCGCGACAGTGACCATTCTCGATCCACCTTTCGATCGCTGGAAGGCTGCTCACTTCAGCCAGCCCGAACGGGATGACCCGCGGATTAGCGGCGATCTCGCGGATGCCGACCGGGACGGGGAGAGCAACTTGCTCGAATACGCGGCCGGCACCGATCCCCGCGCCCCACATGCGACGGAACTCCCAGTGCTGCAGCTGGACGCGGAAACCGGCGATGGCACGCTCAGTCTTTACTATGTGAAAACGGCGGCTGATCTTCGCTACGAAGTGCAGCATTCGCCCGACCTCGCGGATGGCCAGTGGACCGGCGAAGGAGTGACGCCGGAGCGGTATGATGCCGCGTCCGGGCTGTTCCAGCAGTCTGTCCTGGTGGTTCCCAGTGACCCTGCGCGCTTCCTTCGCCTGAGGGTGCGGCGGGATTAGGCAGCCCGGCGGCGGCGTAGGCTGAGCAGCACGACACCGCTCAGCAGGGTCAGCGCAGTTGCGGGTTCCGGGATGACACTCAGCGTTCCCGTTCCCGTGAAAACGGGGCTGGTGAAGGTGGCTCCAGAAGTAAGCGAACCCCAAGTGCCAGCGGCCGCGAAGGTGTTGCCGCCGTCAAAGGATAGTCCTGCGATCGAGTCGGGAGCGCCGGTGAATGCGAGGTTAACCACCGGCGACCCCGCCGCGAGCAGCAGGCGGCCGGTGTCGCTGATGTAGTCGTTGCTGGTTCCGAGCTCGAGCTTCAGCGTCGCGGCGTTTAGAACGGAAACGTCGCCAAGGCCGAGCCCGTCGTCCTTCTGCACGTTGAGCACGCCGGAGGAAACGGTGGTCCCTCCAGTGTAACTGTTCGCGTCCAAACCGGAGAGCACGAGCGTTCCCGCACCGGCCTTGGTGAGAGCGGCGGAGCCGGTGATCGCACCCGCGAGAGCGGTGGAGGTATTCAGTACCGTCACTTCGAGGTTGCCGATTAGGTTCGCGGGTCCAGTGAAGATGAGATCGCCCGAGCCTGCCGCGCCGAAGGTGACCAGATTCAGCGACGCGTCGCTGAACTTAAGTGGATTCGCGATCGTGCGTACCGTCGTGTCGGTGCTCCTCAGGGTGGACGCGGAAGCAGCTTGAAAGTCGATGGCCCCTGCGCCGAAACCAAGGTCGTTGCCAATCGCCACGATTGGTCCAGGCGCGCTTCCGTTCCCGAGGAGGAATGAGCCGGCGGAGTTGATCGCAAAAGTATTGTCGCCTCCGACTACCAGCGTTCCGGTGCCCAGTACCCGGAAGCTTTGAGCCGTGGCGGTCGGGGCGAGGGCGATGCTGTTAGGCAGGTTCAGCGTGCTCCCTGCCTCCACATGGATCCGGGTACCTCCGGTCATAAAGAACCCAAAGTCGGTGAGCGTATTCGAGCCGCTGACGTTCTTGAGGATGCCATCGAGGTTGCGGCCGGATCCTGAAACGCGAATCGTATTGCTCACCACGATGCCGCCGGAAAGCTGCAACTGCACTGTACCGAGGTTCGAGCTAACTGAGGAGGTCCCGAGCGCATTTGCGTGAGCGAGCTGGAGATCACCGCCGGAGAGGGCGCTGGTGCCGGTGAAGCTATTATTGCCAGAGAGAATGAGCGTCCCAGTGCCCAGCTTCGCGAGAGACCCTACGCCGGTGATCGGCAAGTCAAACGTCTGGATGCCAGCGGGGTTGAAGGCGATGGTTCCGCCATTGGCAACGCTGGTCGTGGTGCCGAGGGTGCCGCTGGTGAAGCCGTCGCCGAGCTGGAGCGTGCCCGACTCGATCGTTGTCGTGCCCGAGTAGTTGTTGTTGCTGGCGATGATTACGGTTCCCAATCCACTAACTGACAAGTTCCTCGCGCCAGTGAGGGTATTCTCGTTTCCGATCTTTAGGGCAGCACCGCCGCCGCCCAGCCGGTACGTATCCCCGGCAGGGGTGAGTACCCCAAAGTACGTACTGTTGATCGAAGCACCGAGTCGAAGACCTGCATACCCGGCCAGGTTAATGTCCTCACCGCTATCACCTGCCAGGGCGATTGCGCCAGTCGACCCTGCTGCAAGCCTACCGCTGGAGAGGACTTCCGCGACCGTGCTGAAAGCACCGGTTGCAGCCAGCGCACCGCCAGCATTGATCGTGATGCCGCCCGTCTGCGGGAGAGCACCGCCGTCGAACTGCAGTGTCCCTCCATCAATAATGGTTCCGCCGTTATAGGTGTTCGCGCCTGTCAGGGTCAGCGTGCCCGCGCCCAGTTTGGTGAGGCCGCCATCGGTGGCCGCATCCCCAGAGATGGTGGAGTGCAGAAGAGGCTGCGCGATCGTGATACTCCGCCCACTGGAATCGATGATTGCTCCCCCGTTGCGTACGTTAGCCGTCTGCAGGCCGGTGAAGAATGCGACTGGGGCTGCTGCGGCTGCCTTCAACACCCCGCCATTCAGGTTAACCACTGAAGTCGTCACCGTTCCGGTTCCTTTGGCGAGCTTAAGTGCTGTTAGCACACCGCCATTGAGGTTCAGGGTTCCGCCGGGAGTGGTCCCGGCGTTGCTGCCGAAACGCACGCCGTTCGTGCTGAGTGCCGTGACTGTTCCGCTGCCGATCGTAAGCGTACCGGCTCCTGCGGAGTTCTGGCCGATCCCGAGCGTTCCTACGGCATTCACCGCTCCACCAACGACATTAAGTGTTCCCTGTACGAAGATCGCGTTGATCGGGCTCGTCTGGAGACTTCCGCCCGCCCGCAACTCCACTGTAGTCCCGTTAATATTTAGGACGTTCGAACTCACACTTCCGCCGTTGATGAGGGTTCCGCCGTTCTCAAGGACCAGCGTGCCGCCTCCTGTGACTGCGGAATTCTGATTCATCGCCGGACTGGTGAGCGTCACGTTCGCACCGATCGTCGCTGTCTTCCCTGGCGCAATCGAGATGGCTGCAGTTGCGTTGCTTAGCGTGATCGTGTGGAGATCTGGGGATGTGAGGACATAGCCGGAGTTATTGAAGGCGAGGCTGTCCACAATGCCGAGCCCACCCATGTTCACATCGATGAGGTAGCTCCCCGCAGCATCCGTCCCAGCACCGAAGATCGCGTCGTTCGTAGGATCATTTACCCAGGGCGTATTCACGCCGCCGCTGATCCAGTTGTTGTTCGCGGTATCCCAGGTGCCAGATCCGTCATCGGCGATCACTGATGGGCTGGCGGGATTAGCGTCCCAAGTGAACTCCGCAGCGCGAACGCTGAGCGGGCTCGCAGCCAGGAGCAGGCTGGCGATCGAAAGGCGGAGAGGGGTCGTACGAAGACGGCGAGAGACCAACGGGGCGAGAGGGAGCTGCATGCTGATAATATGAACAGGACGAGCCGAACCTTAACACGGGCTCGCGATTCGCTGACCTGAGTTCAACGAGGCTGGCCCGCATCGCAGAAACGCCGCACCTCGTCAGCTGACAATGCGCGTGAGAAGACGACGAACTCGTCCATCCGACCATTGAAGTTGCGGATCGGCTCCATGGGCTGGCCGCTTACTGGCGTCCAATTGCCGATCTCGAGGGAGCCCGTCGCCGGCCGGCCTCCTTGGAGATGCGCGGGTTTCCCAGCCTGCTGGCCATCGATATAATGCGTCGTAGTCCCGCTGCTTGCGTCGTACACAAAGGCGACCTGTATCCAGCTGCCGCAGCGCTGCTGACCAAGCAGGGACGGGGTAGCGACCTTGGCGTTCTTCCTGAACCCCCACCCGGGCGCGATTCGCTTACCGAGGCTCACGCTGCCGTTACCCTCGATCTGCCACTGCAACTCGCCTACCACCCCGTCGCCAGACATGAGCAGCGCGATGTAGCTGCGATCCAGCGCGTCCAGCCGGACCGAGGCGACGCAGGTCAGCGACTCGTGGACACGCGGAAGAGAAAAGCGGACGCGGTCGCCGAGCTGTTTAAAGTCGAGCGCCTGTTTTCCCGGCCAGCGGCCTTCCGTCCAGCGGCAGCCGATCACTGCTCCATCGGTTTCTGGCAGAGCGTCCGCCGCGAGGTTCTTGAGCACTCGGGCATCATCGTTTCCCTGTTCAAAGGCATAGTGAACAAGCACCGAGGGATCATCGCGCAAGGCAGCACTGTACTCTTTCCACCGGGCGAACTGCGCGGCCATCTCCGTCCGCGCGCGCCGTTCAAGCGTCTGCATGGTCACGAACTCCTTTGCGCCTATCGGGATGGATCGAACGACGCCGCTTGAATCCACGCGAACGGCCGCGCCTTCCAGCAGTTCCCGTGGCGCACCTGAGGCGCGGGTGTAGGCGAGGTCCACTTTACCCGTGAAGACATGGACATCCGATTTGCCGTCGCGTGTCACTTCAACGCCGAACTCCGTCCCTCGGTCTACCACGCGCACATTCGGCGCCAGCACCTCAAATCCGATCGCTGAGAACGGAACATCCGCCCGGACTTTCCCGAGTAGGCAGCGCACCTGCATGTCGGAAATGAGTTCCAGCTCCGCCGGTCCCTCGACCACCAAGCTGGCACCGCGATGAAACTGCAGCTCCACGAGTCCGCGCTCGAACTTCAGCCAGCCAGGTGCAAGCACGTTTCCGCCACGTGGATTTCCCTCAATCCACTGCACACCCACTGCACGGATAATCGTGGCGATTCCCTGGGAGAAGTTCGCACTGGGACGCACCAACTTCCTAACCCCGCCTGAGGGTTCCATGGAAAAGGGGACCGGGCGGGCAAACCAAGTGAAAATTACCAGCGCTGATATGCCGATCCCCCAGAGCCAGCGCTGCGCGGGTCTGACGACGACTCCGCGCCAGGGAGCAATCGCCCGCTCCCACGCCGGAACGCGTGGCACAGGAGCATTCGCCAGTCGGCGGCCCCAACTCTCCCGACCGCGGCGACGCAGCAGCGCATTGAAGCGGGCGCGCTTCCAAAACAGCGCGCGCGCCTGTGGCTGCGAGAGCAGCAGCGCCTCCAATTCAGCGTGCTCCGCGGCTTCAAGCGCCTCGTCGAAGTACCGGTCCAGCAGCAACTCCAGGCGATCCTCATTCATGCGCCAGCTCCTTCCCCGAGCGCCAACTTGCGGGAAACACACTCTCGCAGCGTAGCCCGCGCTCGCGAGAGCACCACGTACACCGACTCTGGCGTCCAGCCGAGTCGCGCCGCAATCTCTGCCGGCTTGTGCCCCTGCTCATAGCGCAGCTCAACCGCGCGCTTTGTATGGGGGTGCAGATCTTCGATGCACTCGCTCAACGCGTGCAACTCCCGGTCCTCGTTCTGCGAATCCGGCACCGTGGCACAGAGCGAATCCATTACTTCGTCGGAAAGCGGTCGCATCATGCCCGCCCGCGTGCGCACTGCTTCCAGCACCTTGTACCGCGCGATTGTACATGCCCAGGCCAGGAAGTTTGTGCCCGGTCGGAAGTCCGCCGACTTGCGCATGACTGTTAGGTAGGTCTCCTGGAAAACGTCGTCCGCGTGCCCTGGATTCGGCAGCAGCGCGAGAATGAAGCCGCGCACCTCCGCCGAGAAACGCACGTAAAGGGCGCTCACGTGGTCGCGAGGATCTTCTTCAGCTTGGTTGGCGGCAGCTGGCATCTATTCTTTTATGCGCAGAGCATCGGAAATCTTAACTCGATCGGCGAGCGCTGAGTCCCACAACCCCCATTCCATGATCCGTTCGTTCTCCACCCGAGCAGTCCTGCTTGTACTTATCGTGGCCTACTCGTCGGCCGCTTGGGCTGACGATCTCTTCGCCCGCGAGAACCTGGTTGCATGGTGCATCGTGCCTTTCGATGCGAAGAAGCGGGGCTCGCAGGAACGAGCGGAGATGCTCCAGCGCCTGAAGATCCGGCGGCTGGCCTACGACTGGCGCGCGGAACACGTGCCGCAGTTTGAGCAGGAGGTGGAAGCCATGGCACGCGCCGGGATCGAGTTCACGGCCTGGTGGTTTCCGACCAGCCTTGATGCCGACGCTCAACACATTCTGAAGGTGATTGCGAAGTACAAGATCACCCCGCAGCTCTGGGTAATGGGAGGTGGCGAGGCGACCAACAGCGATGCCGAGCAGGTACAGCGCGTGGAGGCAGAAGCAGCGCGCATCCGCACTATCGCGGAGGCCGCTGCGCCTTTGGGCTGCAAGGTCGCGCTCTACAACCACGGCGGCTGGTTCGGCAAGCCAGAGAACCAGCTTGCGATCATCGAGCGCCTGCAGCGCGATGGCATCACGAACGTAGGCATCGTCTTCAATCTCCACCACTCTCATGATCTCATTGAACGCTTCGCCGTCCTACTCGCGCGGATGAAGCCGCACCTCCTGGCGCTGAATCTCAATGGGATGACCCGAGGCGGTGACAAGAAGGGTGCGAAGCTCCTGCCGATCGGCCAGGGGGAATACGACCGCGAGATCCTGCGCGTGATCCGCGAATCTGGATGGACCGGGCCGATTGGTGTACTGAACCACACCGATCTCGATGCTGAGGAGCGGCTCCGCGAGAACATCGAAGGTCTTGAGCGGCTGCTCCAGCCGCCAAATGCGGGGCACGATCATGGTATGACGCGCGTGGAGCCGTTCATTGCGGATCAGCGCCCGCTGGATCCCGCGCAGTGGCCGCACTGGCAGGCGCCGGTGAACCGCGACCGGCTCTACGACTTCTACACGAAGCAGGCCCGACGCTTCATGAAGGACCAACCACGCCCGGCGCTCGTCGCGCAGTATCCGGGGCGGCGACCTCACGATTCCGAAAGGAGTCGCAGTGAGGCTTGGTGATCAGGGCGAACTGGCGACGGTCTTCGATCCCGAGTGGCTCGACTTCCGGCTAGTTTGGCGCGGTGGCTTCGTCAGCCTTGATGATGCCCGCCATGGGCTGATGACCGGCGCAAAGCTGCACGGCACAATCGTGGAGGAACATCTCGCTGAGAAGCGCTCTGGAACTTATCGCGGCTTCTACCGGTACGGTGGACGGGTCGTATTTGCCTATGAGGAGAATGGTAAGGCCATCCTGGATAGCGCGTGGTCGAAGGACGGCCACTTCCAGCGCGAGCGCGGTCCAGCGGCTACGCACCCCATGCGTGAACTGACCCGGGGCGGCCCTACCCAGTGGCCGCAAATCCTCATAACCCGAGGCGAGCTTGGGACAGGCGGGCCGCTCGCTGTGGATACCCTTACGCTGCCGGAGACGAATCCATGGGGCACGCTCTTCTTTGTCGGTGACCACGACTTCTTCGCCAATGGCGACATCGCTCTCTGCACGATTACGGGCGAGGTTTGGCGGGTCTCTGGTGTAGATGAGACACTCGCCGAGCTCCGCTGGAAGCGCGTGGCCACTGGCCTGCATCAGCCCCTTGGCCTTGTGGTGGTGGAGGACAAGGTATGCGTACTTGGGCGTGATCAGATCACCCGTCTCCACGATCTGAATGCCGATGGTGAAGCGGACTTTTACGAGTGCCTCACAAATGCGTACATCACTTCGCCCAATGGGCATGACTTCATCTGCGGCTTGCAGCGTGATGACCAGGGCGCGTTCTACTTCGCCTCCAGCAAGCAGGGCGTCTGCCGGCTTAAACCTGGAGGCGCATTGGAAGTCCTTGGCACAGGATTCCGCAATCCTGCGGGAATCGGTCTCTCCGGGAACGGCACGGTAACCACCTCAGTGCAGGAGGGAGAATGGACGCCCACCTCCGCCGTCTGCGAGGTGCGGGATGGGGGCTTCTATGGATATGGTGGCCCGCGGGAGGGCGTGCAAACGGTGCCGCCACTAGCCTACCTGCCACGCGGCCTCGATAACTCCAGCGGCGGCCAAGTCTTCGTCGACAGTGACCGATGGGCGATCCCGCGCGGGCAGCTCCTGCATTTCTCCTCGGGTGCCGGTACGCACTTCCTCGTTCTCCGAGAGATGGTTGCGGGTCGTGCGCAAGGCGCCGTAGTTCCGTTGCCGGGTGAGTTCCGCTCTGGGGCACAACGCGGACGGTTTTCTCCGCGTGATGGTCAGCTCTATGTCTCGGGACTCAATGGCTGGGGCAGCTATACGGTAGCCGATGGGTGCCTCCAGCGGGTGCGCTATACCGGCGGAGCAGTCCAGCTACCGGTAGCCGTGGAGACACGCGACAACGGGCTGCTCCTCACGTTCCGGGAACCTTTGGATCCAAGGATTGCCACCGTCCCCGGGAATCATTTCGCCCAAGCTTGGAACTACCGCTACTCCAAGGCCTACGGCTCGCCCGAGCTCTCCGTGCGCCATCCGCAGATCTCGGGGCACGATGTTCTAACGATCCGCTCTGCACACGTGCTCGATGATGGGCGCACCTTGTTCCTCGAAGTTCCTGAGCTACTTCCGGTCAATCAGATCCATCTGCACGTAGCCACCAATCCGGATCGTACGCAGGACCTCTTTCTGACCGCCCATAATCTGGGTGAGCCGTTCACCAGCTTTCCGGGGTACACGACGATAGCGAAAACACCGGTCCACGAACACGGCGCGTTGCCCCTGGTGCCACCCAGCAGGCCCAACCCGTTCCGCGCTGGTCCGAGCGGGCGAGAACTCCGCATCGCTGCTGCCGAAGGGCTGCAGTTCTCAACCAAAAGGCTAACGGCCAAGGCAGGCGAGCGCGTGACACTTCTTTTCGAGAATCCTGACGCCATGCCGCACAACTGGGCACTATTAAAGCCGGGCACATTGGAGACCATTGGCGCCGTCCTGGCGAAAGAGATTGCTGATCCCACGGCTGCTACGCGCCAATATATTCCCGATGATCCGGCTGTTCTCGCATGGACCGACATTGTCCCGCCTCGCGGCGCTACCACCGTGCACTTCAATGCGCCGCAAGTGCTGGGAGACTACCCGTACGTATGCACTTTTCCCGGCCACTGGCAGATCATGAATGGTGTCCTAACTATTGAGTAGCAGCAGCGCTCTTAAATCAGGGCACAAAAAAGCCGGCCCGGAAACCGGGCCGGCTTTCGAAGGGCGAGGAACTCGCCTGAGGTGACTACTTCGCGACCTTGAACTTGGTCGTGTTGATTGCCTCCTCGATCTTGGCCTGATCGACCTTGGCGGGATCGTAGGTCACGACCGCTTGGCTGGCGCCGTGGTCGACCTCTGCGCCTTTAACGCCATCGACTTTGGTTACAGCCTTCTTCACGGCACTTTCGCAGGAGCCGCACATCATGCCGTCCACTTTGATCGTGGCCTTCTTCTCTTCGGCCTGTGCAGAGACGAGGGTGAGCGCGACGGCGGTGAGTGCGACTGAGAACAGTTTGGTTGTCATAGGGACGAGCAACTTAGGTTATCGCTCAGACTAAACAAGCTCGTAGAAGCAGCCAGAAACTTTCATCTAAGAAAGATAAGCGGGGCTGATTGGGATGCTCCAACCAGACCCCGCGGAAGTGATGCGCGGTTTGTGGACCGCGCGACGCCGCTTTATTCGGTTACCTCGATTCGCCGGGGCTTTACGCTCTCGGCTTTGGGAAGGTGGAGCCGCAGGATTCCCTGCTCCATTCTCGCGGAGATCTTCGTTGTGTCGACCGACGGATCGAGTTCGAAAATTCGCCGATAATCGTGAGTCCGAGATTCGCGATAGACCGGGGTGCCAGTAGTTCCCTGCCGGGTGCGGCGGCCAACAATGGAGAGTTCGCCATTCTCGACGGTGATTTCGAGCCCGTCCTTGCCTACCCCCGGCATCTCAGCTTCGAGCAGGTAGCCGTCGCCAGTTTCGACGATGTTGGCCAGGGGAGTGAGGTATTCTTGCCGCTGAGTGTGGCCGTTTGCGTTCTGGTTTTCGCAGGTAAGTGTCTGAGTCATTCTTCGTAGAAGGTTAAGGTTGAGACCAGCGGGCGGGATGCCCACCGGCGAGTTGTTATCGGTATTGTTAAGAGACGCTGACTTCGATCTGGCGGGGCTTTGCTTCTTCGGCTTTCGGGAGTAGCACCGAGAGAACTCCGTCTTGATAGCTGGCTTTGACGTTGTCGCCTTTCACCAGAGTGGGGAGCGTTACGCTTCTCTGAAATTTCCCGAAGTAGCGCTCGCTGCGGAAGGTCTGCCCATCTTTCTTCTCGAACTCGTGCTTCCGCTCGCCGGAGATGGCTAGAACGCCGTTCTGTAGCGAGATGTGAATGTCTTCCTTCGTCATCCCGGGCAACTCTACCTTCACGAGAAGATTCTCCTTCTCGTCGAACACGTCGAGCGCTGGAGACCAGCCACTAAAGAGGCCAGAGTCGCGACTTGGGTACGAGAAGTCGAAGAGGCGGTTCATCTCGTCTCGGAGAGAGGCTAGGCGATCGACGGAACCCCAGCCGGATGATAGTTCAGGCGTTTGATATCGAATGATGCTCATGGGTCTAGTTGGTTGAGGTGTCTGTTGGTTGACGACCTCTACAAGAGCTTCCCGAATGCCAGATCGGCAATGTCACCGGGCAGCTGACTAAACCTTTCGAAGGTAGAGATTTGTACAGAAACAAGAGTTTCCCCCCCAACTTGGATCTGTGACAGAGTGTCACAGTGCAGGGACGCAATGACCCGCTTAGAGTGCGTCAAATTGTCCCAGCACCGTTTGAAGGTATCTCTGATAGCCGGAGATTACCTGCCAGGCTACAAACCCAACAACCCCGAGATAAAGGAGACGGGGCACCCATTCCGAAAGTACGCTGAGCCGACGCATACCTTCTGCCTGGTGCTCGGTCGCGAGCTCATCGAGCGCAGTATCGAGTTCGCCCGTGTCTTCGGCGATTTGCACTGTCCGGATCGTGTCGTCCGGGAACACGTTGCTACGGGCAAGCAGCGGGCCGACTTGCGAGCCATCGCGCAGTTCTGGGATGGCGGACTCGACGGCACGACGCATTGAAGCGCTCCGGCTGGCACGACCTGCAGCAAGGAGAGCGTCGATCACATTGACGCCGGCATTCAGCTGCAAGTCATACACGCTGAAGAAGCGGGAGAGCGCGAACGAACGCCGCATGGGACCAATCACCGGAAAGAAGCGGAAGAGCTGATCCAGTGCGGGGCTGGTGCTGGCTGCATCCCGAAGGAGCGGGACGAGCAAGGCAACAATGGCGAGAACACCCCAGAGCAGAAGAAGAGAAAGGCCGGTGAACCTGAGGTACTCAGAAACTCCTCCTTCCGCAAAGAGAAGCGGCACCTTCATAAGCAGGATCCCGAAATGAAGAACAAATAGAGGGTATCCACTGCGCTGAAGGATCTCCCGCTTCGCGCTTGCGAAGGCTTGGAAGTAGCGAGCCAGCTGGGTGAAGCCGTGATCCAGCCGACCAGTGCGCTCGAGCGCTAGAACGGTGCTACGCTCCATCTCGCCAACCGCAGGGCGGAGGGTGCCGAAGGCTTCAGCAATGGTGGCACCTTTATCGAGCCCGGTTTTCAAACCGCGAAGACATTGGCGAACGTTACCGCGAGAAGTGGCGGCGAGCTTGTCGACGGCCACCGGAAACGCGATGCCCGAGCGGATCAACCGGCCCAAGTGCTCATATAGGCTCGCCTTCTCACGGAGGGACAATCGCACAGTGCAAAGTTCGATGTTCAAACCTCCGCTGGCAAGGTGCAAAGTGGCACCGTGATTGATCCTGACGAGAGCTTCATGCGTGTGGCCTTGGCGGAGGCGGAGAGATCCGTGGGGCAGACCAGCCCAAACCCGGCAGTGGGCGCCGTTATCGTTCGTGATGGACAGATCATAGCAAGAGGCTGGCACCAATTTGCGGGGGCGCCGCACGCCGAGGTGGAGGCGATTAGCGCGCTTCAGCGTAGCGAGGATGCGCGGGGGGCGGCTCTTTATGTGACCTTGGAGCCGTGTTCAACTCACGGGCGTACCCCGCCTTGTACGGAAGCGATTCTCAACGCGGGGTTCTGGCGTGTAGTAATTGGCGCCATGGATCCGAATCCGCTCCATGCAGGCCGCGCCGGGACGCTGCTTCGTGACGCAGGCTTGGAGGTGCGCGATGGCGTTTTAGCTGACGAATGCACCGCGCTGAACCGCGGCTTCAATAAGTGGATCGTGAGCGGAATTCCGTGGGTGATCGCAAAGGCGGGGATGTCGCTGGATGGGCGGCTCTCCCGTCCGCCAGGGGAGGGGCAGTGGATTACAAATGAGCAATCGCGCGCGGAGGCGCACCGGTTGCGAGCTCGAGTGGATGCAATCCTGATAGGCGCGAATACGCTTCGGGCGGATAATCCACGGCTGACCATTCGTGGGGTTGATGTCGGCGTGAAGCAGCAGCCGTGGCGTGTTGTCCTAACCCATGGGCAAACGCCGCTCCCCCGGGAGGCGCATCTCTTTACCGATGAGCACCGCGAGCGGACGCTGGTCTTTACTGGGGAGACAATGGAGTCCGTCCTTGCAGAACTTGGGCGCCGCGAGGTCACGAGCGTGCTGATCGAAGGAGGGATGAGGGTCCTGGGCGATGCCTTTGACCGCCGGCTGGTAGACGAAGTGCAGTTCTTCATCGCGCCCTTGCTCTGCGGCGGTCCGGCCATGGTAGTCGGTGGGCGCGGGGCGGAGTCGACGGCGGCGAGCGTGCGCATCAAGGACCCGGCCTATCGAGAGCTGGGAGGGGATCTGCAGGTGAGCGGGCTGACGGAGTATCCGCCTGCATGATTAGCGCAGGTGCCGCGCCGACCAAAACGCCAGCGCCCCAAGCAGACCGCCGGCATGGCAGATAACGATCGGCGTACCAATTAGCCCGAAGTGCCAGCTGGCGAGCAACGCTCCTCCGGCAAGAATCTCGATCAGGCACTTCGCAACAACTCCCACGAGCGCAGCAGCGAAGATGCAGGACTCCCAGGAGCCATGCGCGGTGGTCTTGATCCGCTGCAAGCAAACAAGGGCCATTAGCCCATGTGCGGTTCCAGATAGTCCGCACAGGCCAAGTATTGCGACCTCAGGTGATGCCCACCAGGCGATCAAGACACTACCGAAGAGACTCGCCAGCATTCCGCCAAGACGCGCCGCTCGGGGTAGTCTTCCGAGCGCGTGATATAACGAGAGGAAGGCCGTTGCATCGAGCAGGAGATGGTAGCTGGAGACGTGCGCCCACGCATGGGTGAAGAGCCGCCAGTATTCGCCTCCTATAACGGCGCGGGGAAAGAAGACCAGTGCGGTTGGGTCGCTGATTCCAAGCAAGTGGAGATTAGAAATCACAAGCAACGCCAGCCAAACGCCTAGTTCCACTGTCATGCTGGGCCTTAGGTCGGCCGACTGCGGGCAGGGAATGGAACCCTGCCCGCTGGTGAGTGATCTTACCGAGGTCATCGGCACCTCCTATTTGCGCCGCTGACTCCAGGCAGCGAGGACGGAGACGATTGCGAAGAGTGGCCCTACTGGTCCGGAACCTCCACCGCCGCCACCACCACCTCCTCCGCGCCGGCTGCCAAAGCCGAGATCCAAACTCTGGCGTGGAGTGGGCTCGGGGCTCTGCGTTGCGGAACTCTGTTGCACGACCGGCGCCCTTGCAGCTGCCTGGGCTAGGACTACAGGCTGGGGGCCAAGGTCGAGCGCTGCTTTGGAGCGAATCGCCTCGAGCTGCTGGTTGCGGGAAGCCTGCGCTGTTCGGTCGCGGGTAAGCCGCGCGACATTCGTGCGATCGATCTTCCAACGCTGATACTCGGCGTCATTCTCCAACACGAGGAACGACGTGTACTCAGTAACGATCGAGAACCCTTCACCCAGCCGGACGATCTCAGGAATTGCCGCCTCACGGCTGCCGCTCCGATCGCTCTCCTTGAGCAAACCATCGATGCGCTTTGAAGCCCACATCCGCTCAACCTCAGGATTCCGTGCATCCTGCGCAGGGAATTGCAGCGCCGCTGTTTGCTCCCAGGCTACGCCATCCACGCTTCCGCGGATCTTCACGGTGCCCTCGCCACTTCCGCGATACCGGCCATAGATACGCACTGGAGCGCCGTGGTAGAGATTGGGAATCTGACGCGGCTCAATATCGGTCACCTGCAAGCCGCCAAAGTCGATCTGCAGGGCCTCGGCAACGGGCCGAAGCAGCTTACGTCGGAAGGCGGAGGCCTGTCGTTGGGCGTCGTCGCTGCGGGACATGAAAGCCGCGAGGCCTCCGCTGTCCTGCGCGACTTGCTCGAGCAGCGGGCGGTTCACGTCATTGCCCACCCCAACGCAGAAGACCTTTGTGTTTCCTGGACGCTGACTGATCAGCCGCAGGAGCTTTGCGCGTTCACTCTGTTCGGTGAGACCGTCGCTAAGGATGATCACGTTCAGCGGACGGTCGGCGGTCGCATATTTATAGGCGGTACTTAGCGCCGGCTCGAGCACCGTACCTCCCGCGGCGCGTGCATCGTTCAGCCATGCCATTCCGGCATGCTTGTTCTCCGCGGAGGCATTGCGGATGCCATTAAAGGCGAGTGCCGGGCTCACGTTGAAGGTCATTACCTCGAAACGATCCTTTTCACCGAGTTCCGCGACAAAGGCATTCACGCAGTCCTTTGAGAGCAACAGCTTGCCCGCGTCGCGCATGCTCCCTGAGGTATCGAGTACGAAGACGTAGTCCATCCCTTCGTCGGAAGCCGCCAGATCCTCGCCCGCAGAGAAGGTCAGCGCAAAGAAGCCGTCTTCGCCTTGGCGCGCGCTGGTCACCAGATCGAGCCCCGTGGTCGGCCGCACCAAGTGTGCGGAGAGCACGACATCCTTCGCCAGGCTGCCCCCATTCACCTCCAGGCTTGCCTGCTGGTAGGTCTCGGAGTGCCGCGCGAAGACCAAGTCGCTTCCGTGGCTCGGGCTCTCTAGGGCTTTGATCGGAACCGCCGACTTCAGGTCGAAGGAGATCGCAAACTTCCCTGTGACCCGTGTGTCAGCTTCCGCCCGCGTGCTCGTGGCCAGCGGATACACATAGGTGTTCCAGTCGTGATCGGATTCCAGCTCCTGGTAGTAGCTGATCTGCACCTTCTGCTCCGCGCCGGCTGCGATAGGGAAGATGCGCATCTCAAAGGTGCGGTAGTCCTTTTGCTCGAGCAGGCCAGGATCCCGGCGGACTGCCTTGTAGCTGTCGTAGATCTCTCGGGCGCGCTTCTTCTCCAGCACCTCGCCCACCATCTCCTTGCCATTGATCCACATGCTGAAGTTGGCCACTGAAGCGTTCTTCGGCACGGGAAACGTGTAGAGCGCTTCAACCTGGCGCTGTTCCTTGTTCAGGAAGACCTGTGTGACGTGCGTTACCGCGATCCCGTTGTTAATCGAGACCTTCACGTCGTGTTCCTTGATCTCGAGCACGCCACCGAGGCCGCCATCGGCCACGAGCAGCCCGGCTGCATCGGCAGTCGGCGTTAGTGCAAGTGCCGAGGTGATAACGAGCGCGCCGGCGATGCGCTGAAGCCACTGTTTTAGTAAATCCATGTGCGTCGTGGGTTACCGGTCCAGTGCGGACTGCCCCTGCTGTGGGCGCGGGCGGCGCGCAATGATGGTCGCAGCGATTCCTCCCAAGAGGACGAGCACGATGAAGATGAGGTCGAGGTTCATAGTCGGGTTATTGGTTTGATCGTCCGCTGTACGGACAGGATTCCCTTTAACATGCTGCGTGCCAGCCGAGGGCGATCTAGGCAAGCTGCTCATTCCAAGCAATTTGGGATAAACCCGGGCGCAGTCAGTTCTAGCTGCATACACGAATCCATCGACATTCGATGATAGGCTTTCCTACATCTAATGAATGGCTCGCCCCGCGAAGATTGATCCCGCTGACAAGGACTTTTGTCGTGCCGTTGCCACCGCAGCATTCACAAACCCTTTTTCGACGTCCTTCCGCGAGCTCACTGAGTCGATCGTGGGACACGAGCTTTCACCGGCACTCCGTCAGGAAGCGTTTGCCCGAGCCATCGTTGCCCGCGCCGATAAGTTTACTGAGGCGGGCTGCGGTGACCTCACCAGCTTCACGGGAGCCGACCGCGAAATCATGCGGCGCTTCTTTCTCTACGAGGTGTATCAGCGCTTCTATCAGGAATTGGACGCCTTGGTGGTCGAGCAGGAGCGTGCGGGCGATACCTCGCTGAAGGTCCGCTTCGCTCGCGAGGCGATTGCTCAGCTGGAGATGCGCGGTTTTGAGCGTGCGGAAGCAGTCCGGGTCTTTGCGATCTTCTACCAGATCCGCCGCGCCCATCACTTTATTGTCCGCGGCCTGCCGGGCCGCAGCGCGTGCATGCTGAATTTCCGCCGCCACCTTTGGACGAGTGTCTTCACCCATGATATCGGCTGGTACGAGCGCCGGCTCTGGAATCGTATGGAGGACTTCTCCACGCTCCTTCTTGGCGAGACAGGCACTGGCAAGGGCACTGCGGCCGCCGCGCTAGGGCGTTCCGGCTTCATTCCCTACGATGATTACCGCGGTACTTTCACGGAGAGCTTCGCCGCCTCCTTCATCTCGCTCAATCTCTCACAATTCCCGGAAACCCTCATCGAATCCGAACTCTTCGGCCACCGCAAGGGAGCTTTCACCGGCGCGATGGAAGCCCATCAGGGCATCTTCGCTCGATGCAGCCCACACGGCGCAATCTTCCTCGACGAGATCGGCGATGTCTCTCCACCGGTGCAGATCAAGCTCCTGCAGATCCTACAAGAGCGCGTCTTCACTCCCGTCGGAAGCCACGAGCGGCTACGCTTTAACGGACGCGTCATCGCCGCCACGCATCGGCCCATTCACGAGCTGCGCACGCACGGCATCTTTCGTGAGGATTTCTACTACCGGCTCTGCTCGGATACGATCATCGTCCCTTCGCTGCGTGAGCGCTTCCGGGACGACCCCCTGGAGCGGGAGGATCTCCTTGAGCACGTGCTCCTGCGGACCGTAGGCGCGCCTGAGCCAGAGCTGGCGGAACTCGTCCGGCGTGCACTCCGGGAGTCAGTGGGCCAAAGCTATGATTGGCCAGGGAATGTGCGTGAATTCGAGCAGGCCATTCGCCGGATCCTCATCACGCAGCGCTATGTGCCGGAGCGCGCCACGGAGCCAGCCGGCGAGATGGATCGCCTACTCGCGCAGGTCAAAGACGGCGCCATCGATGCGAGCCAATTGCTCGCTGGCTATTGCCGCCTCCTTTACTCGCGCTCTCGGAATCTGGAAGCCGTCGCCCGCATCACCCGCCTGGATCGTCGCACGGTGAAGCGGCATCTTGGTTTCACAACCGAGCAACCAAGCCCGGAAACTCGTGTTCACTAAGAAAGATCGCCACTTGCGCCTTGATCCCACAGACGACTACTTTCCAGCCCCATGCAGACCGCATCGCTTCGATCTGACGCACCCCCGGTGAGCCTGACCCTCCCACGCCCCGTCCCGACTCAGGCGTATCGTGCACCCAAGAAGAATATTCCGCAGACTGCGGTGCAGCGGAATCACTTCCTGCAGTATATTCGGGAGTACGTTGCCGAGGCAAAGTTCGTCCCGCCTGTGCCCATGGAGGATCTTAAGGTACATGCGGATCTGCTCATCGAGCGGCTTGGGTGCGACCCGATCTATCGTGATTACGTTGGCGTGCTGCTTTCCAACGAGGTCTGGCGTGAAGGTCTCGCCGGAGTTCCCTTCGAGCGTCGCCTCCTCCTACTCCCCAAGTGCTTGCGCGTGGAGGACAAATGCCCCGCCCCCTTCGACGAGTTCGGTCTGCTTTGTAAACAGTGCGGCCTTTGCTCGATTCAGGATCTGCAAGTTGAAGCCGAGCGGCTAGGTTATGCAGTGCTCGTTGCGGAAGGGTCTGCGATCGTCATGTCGCTCATCCAGACCGGCAAGATTGAAGCCATCGTTGGTGTGTCCTGCCTGAGTGTGCTGGAGCGCGCCTTCCCGTATATGGAAGCCGCAGCCATTCCGGGCGTTGCCGTTCCGCTGCTCCAGGACGACTGCATCAATACCACCGTCGATCTCGATTGGATCTGGGACTACATCCACCTGACCAGCGACGACCAGACACGTCGACTGGATCTCGGCACGCTGCGCGACGAAGTGGACTTCTGGTTCACGCCGCTGAATCTCGACGCGATCATGGGCCCAGCGCAGGGCGAGACTGAGCAAATCGGACGGCAATGGCTCGGACGTGCGGGGAAGCGCTGGCGTCCGTTCCTCACAGTCTCGGCTTATCAGGCCCTCAATGGCACACCTGATAAGCCTATCCCGGCCGACCTTCGCAAGGTGGCAGTGGCCGTGGAGTGCTTTCACAAGGCGTCACTGATTCACGACGACATCGAGGACGAAGACACCGCGCGGTACGGCGAAAAGACGCTGCATGAGGAGTACGGCGTGGCCGTGGCGCTGAATGTCGGCGACCTTTTGATTGGCGAGGGCTATCGCCTGCTCGCCTCCTGTGGCGCCTCTGCCGCCCAGAAAGCCGCGATGCTAAAGATCGCCGCTGAGGGTCAGCGCGAACTCTGCCGCGGCCAGGGCGCGGAACTTTGCTGGGCCCGCCAGCCTCGGCCCCTTTCCTCCCTCGAAGTCATCGACATCTTCCGCAAGAAGACCGCGCCTGCCTTTGCCGTCGCGCTGCAACTCGGTGCGGTCTATGCCGGCCTGGAGACCTACGACGAAGTCGAGGACGTGCTCATGAGCTACAGCGAAGCCCTCGGGATCGCGTACCAGATCCGCGACGATCTAAGCGATCTGGGAGCGGGTGGAGAAACCAACGACATCGACGGCCTACGCCCAAGCCTTCTGCTTGCGACCGCCTTCGAGCGCTCCGAAGGCGCGCAGAAGAGCGAGCTCTCCGACCTATGGAGCCGCCTGGCACCTGCGGACGGTAGCCGGATCGAGACACTCTACCAGGAGCTTGGTGCGGATGCCCGCTGTCGCGACCTTCTCGAACGCTACAAGGAAGAAGCCATCCGCTCGCTGCGTGAACTGGAGAACCCGAACCTGAAGGGTTTGCTCCGCCGTATCATCGGCAAGATCTTCAACGACGCGGAGATCAAGGGCTGGTGCAAGGAGTTCGAGCAGAAGTCGTTAGTTCAGCCGGTAGCGGCCTGACCTGGCGAGGGTGGTTCGGCGCGGGTGCGTGTGATGGTACTGCCGCTCGTCGCCTACCGGGCGCGACGGCAGACGAGCTCCCGGGGCGTTATTCTGCGGCGTGGAGTAGAGCCCGCAGCTCCTTAATCTGATCGAGAGACCGCGGGTCCAGCGCGAGGTTGGTATGTTCACGCGGGTCGACACTGTGGTCGTAGAGCTCGGTTCCCCGCGTCCCGGCTTCGCCCCATTCAGTGAAGCGCCAGCGTTCGGTGCGGACACTTCGTCCCATGATGGGAACTCCATAGTTTCCTCCCCCGCGACGGACTTGGGTGTACGCGCCCGCCTTGTGCGTCGCTTCGGGATCAGCGAGGAGCCCGACTAGGCTCTTGCCGTGCAAGCCGGAGGGCGGCGTGAGCCCGGCGAGCTCCGCCAGGGTGGGGTAGATGTCGAGCAGTTCGACCACTCGCGGGCTGGCTTTTCCCCGCGCCTGTCCAGGAGCAGCGATGAGCAGGGGCACCCGCGCAGACTCCTCGAAGAGGCTCTGCTTCTGCCACAGCCCGTGTTCACCCACGAGATACCCATGGTCACTCCAGAATACGATGATCGTCTTCTCCGCGAGACCCAGCCGCTCGAGTGCATCGAGCACTCTGCCGAGCTGCGCGTCCATGAACGTGATCGATGCATAGTAGGCGCGGCGGGCTTCGCGCGCCCGGGCGTCGTCGGCACCGAGATTTGGCGCGCTCGTCAGCGCGGGCTGCGGGATGTCGGCGCGCTCCTCGGCCGGTTCGGAAGGGAGGCCGACCTGATCCACTGGGTAGAGGTCGAAGTACTTCCGTGGTGCGATGTAAGGCGTGTGCGGGCGGAAGAAACCGACCGCGAGGAAGAACGGGCCACCTTTATGCTCCTCCAGTTGACGCACCGCTTCGGTGGCGATCAAGCCGTCAGTCTGTTCCTCGTCGCTGCCTTCTGCTACGAGCCAGCAGGGCGAGCCACCGAGCGACTTCTGCTTTGCAGAAAGGAACTCCACCTGAGCCTCCACATCCTTGTCGCGGCCACGCGGATTGTGAACCTCGTCCCAGGAAAGCGGGTCGTCTAGGCCGTCGGTGCCGATCTGGCCGGGCACGCCATAATGAAACATCTTGCCGATGCGGATCGAGCGGTAGCCGTTGGTCTTGAAAAGCTGTGGCAGGGTCACGACATCGGGCAGAGTCTCTTTCCGGAAATCCGTAGCGAGGTCGAAAACTCGTGTGGCATCCGGACGCAGTCCCGTGAGCAGCGAGACGCGCGAGGGCGAGCAGAGCGGGAACTGGTTGTATGCACGATCGAAGCGGACGCCGCGAGCCGCCAGTCGGTCGATATTGGGCGACTTCACGAGCGGGTGCCCGTAGCAGCCGAGGTGGTTATTGAGATCATCTACGCCGATGAAGAGGACGTTGAGTTTCGCCGGGGCTTCGGCGCTCCCTGGTGAGACAAAGGCGACGAGCAGCACACAGGCATGGACCGCTGCTGCGAGCATGGTGGGGCGCATCATGAGGTGAGTATGCCAACGCCCACCCCAGTAACAAGGCGGCGCACACACACGTGCAGGCCGCGGCTTCGTCCGGGGCAGCGGAACTGGCAGCCTATGATCTGAGAGCCGACTTCCCGTAGTCGAGCGATGAGAACGGGTTACGTCCGCTTTGCGAACCAAGACGGATCTACACAGGCACGCTATGTGAAATATGACTCCAGCTCCGAGCTTTGTGCATGGATGGATCGCGCTTTTAACCTGGGCTACCGAGAAAATAGCTCATTGGCTCGAGCTTATCTTGCGATCCAACCGCCAAATAACGCGATCCAGTCGCAGATTTGGTGTCATCCAATCGCAATCTTATACTCACGCTCCGCACAAAACTGCGACTGCATCGCGGATTTTGGCTGACAGACTGAGCTCAGAGCTCGAAGTGCCGACCTCAAGTCGCGATTGGATCGCCGGATTTGGCTCAAACCGCGAGCCCACAACCGAGGGGGCAGGCGTATCCGCTTCACCGCTCGAGAGCCGGGAGCTGGCCCGAAGCCTGAGGGCACTCGCCTGCAAGTCACAAGCACGGCGATAGAGACGCTGCTGCGCAAGCGGCAGATGACGAGAGCCAACCTGCAGGAAGATTCCTGCGCGATATTGGGGAATTTCGCCCCAAATAACAGGACCGTACCCACAACCGGCGCTCCGGTGGCAATGGTCAACGCCCAAGCCATGGGAGAGCAGTTGGATCGCGCATCCAATCGAAGATGGGTCAGAGAAAGAGCATCGCTAGGAGAATGCCGTAGGGAAAAGCAGCATCCAGAGATCAAAGGGAAATAGGTTCCCAAGTTCTCGTGCCATTGGTCCTACACTCACTAGTAGCCCGGGTCTAGTCGGTGATCCTTTCAGCCATTCTCAACGCTCGTTATCTGCCGGACCTGCCGCTAGCTTTCGAATCTCGAGTGCGGTGATGCGGGTCGCCGTTTCTGGTTTGTACTGCGAGGTGACCAGCGCCAGACGCCCATCCACGTCGCGGCGGACGTAACGCTTTGTCAGGAACTCCGGGACCACGACTTCGCCGTTCAATTCGAATGAAGCAGTGGTCGGCGTCACGCGGAGCAGGAATTGGTTTTCCTGCCGGCTCGGTGCGATTCCAACCTTGGGCCGACGCCCGCCTTCTTCGAGATCCTGGAAATGGTCCCGCAACTTCACCTCGAGCATTTTGCCGCTATTTACCGGGGAGCAACTGAAGTGAAGAAACTCGGAGGTGACACTGCGATTGGCGCGAAAGCCGATCCCAAAAGTCGGCGGTTCCGTCGCGCCGGGCGCAGTGGAGAAGCGTCCCCTCACTTCGTAGCTCTGGCCAATCCACTCCTGGAACCAGGCAAACCCTCGCCGGTCCTTACTTGTGTGCATGATCATCGCGGCCTCAACATCGTTCGAGAACTTGCCGGCGCGCACCCGCCAGGCATCCAGATTCAGCGGCACTGGAGTCCATTCGCCCGACTCAAATCTTACGTTGAACTCCGACAGTGCGACCTCGGTTTGCAGAACTTTCTCCGCCTGGGACCCATTCGGTGCCAAGGCGAGCGCCGCTCGGAAATGTTTCAGCGCGGCCGCGGAATCTGAGGAGAGGTAACTGACCGAAACGGCCACGCCCTTTTCGTACTCCGCCCACGCGGGGGTGCCATGGACTGCCAGATCCTGAAGCATGAGGTCCGGATAGGTTCGGAAATTCTGCAGCTCATCGAGCGCAGTGAGATGCAGCTCGCCATTCGGGATTTCCTTCAGCGTCTGCTGCGCGAGTTCGTATTGGCGCGCCATCCAGGCACGGGTCACTAGGAGCGATTTCAACCGCTCGCGGTCGCTTGCACGGCTTGGCTCGGCGAGCAAAGCCCGCGTGACCTCCACCATCCCTTCGCCCACCCATGGAATGTGCGTCACGTTCCTCCAATTGCCCGCCTCCACGGCGGAGTCGAGAACCGCCTTCATGAAAATGTCCGGCAGGTTCGTGTCGTAACGCTTTGCTTCGAGGCAGGCGCGGCCAAACGCGAGCATGTCGGCGATGGTGCCGCCCCAGCGCGGCCTGCGGTACCAGAGCGACGTGGAGTACACCTTCGGGTAATCCGCTTCCGCCGCTATCGCACGATCGAACCACACGGACGGCTCATCGCCCGGCCGACCCGCTCCGCTTTTCAACACGTCGAGGAAGAGCGCAGGAACTTCGGGATGGGTGGAATCTGCCTTCCACGACTTTTCGAGATGGTCGCGTGCCCGGTTGAGGTTTTCTTCGAAGCCGCGCCAGCCTTGCTCCGTCACGCTTACCGCCCAGCCGCCACCGCGCTCTTTCCATGCACCTTCCCGGGCAAAGGCACCGATTACTGCCTCGCGCGCCCACTCCGGCAGAGGCGATCTTTCGACTGCTGCGGCCATGACGCCGAATTGAGGCCGCGAGTACAAAGTGTAGCGAATCGTCTGGCCAACGAAAATGTGCGCCTCGTCCGCTCGGTAGCTCCCTTCGCTGAGTGCTTTCTCGGTCCACTCCGCGACCTTCGCCCGCCACGGGACGGCTCGGTCTTCATAAGTAGCCACGAGCCCAGGCACTCGCAATTTCATCGGCGAACAACCGCAGCGGCGCGCGTGGAAACTCGCTTTTCTCCAAATCGCGCACAGCCGTCTGCATCGCATCGATCTCCTTCTCACCGTCCTTGTGATCGTAGTGGGTGAGCGCCGTAATTCCCTGCATGCGCTCGCGGTACTGGATGGAATTCCTATAGCGCCAATAGGCCGCAAAGAAGCGCACCAGCGGCTCTTTGCAATTTTGCGCCGTCAAGGGGTCCGCTGCTTTCGCCAACTCCGGATGCAGATCGGTCAGGTCCGTCGGGCGCCACGCTAAGAAGGAGTCTCGGAGGAACCGCACAGCTTCGTCTGCCCACGGTTTTCCATTCACCTGGCGGGCAAAAGGTGTGATCGCTACTCGCTCAAACCACTTTCGATGCTCACCCACCCAGTCCCGCTCCAATCGTGCCTTCGGCGGGATCTGCAGCTTCGGGAAAACCGCCCTCTTGCCCCCGATTTCCGCAGTCACCGTCTGTGCATCCTGCGCGCGCGCCGAGTTCCCTAGGTGAACGCCGACAAGAGCAGCGCTCAACAGCAACGTCGCCACTAGATTCCGGGAGAACACACGCAGAGCCTAGTGAGATCAGCTTTTGGATGCCAGAGAACTCCGTAACTCCAGCGCGAAATCGCGGCGGTCGCCGCACTATGATTCAAAGCCTTTATTTGACTACCAACCACCGCGAGGGGAAGCGGGCAAAGTGGTTCACCCCAACCGGCAGGACCAATGCCATGGGCCGAGAAGACGCTCATTCTCGAGTATCGCCTTAGCTTTGGCACCGGTGTTCAAACTACCCTCCGCAATCGCTCCAGGAGGCCTACTGCGGGGCTTCTAACTAAGCAGGAGCTGTTGGGTTGACAGTTGCGAGGCATTCTTGGCCAGCCCACGATAACGTGCCTTTCGATCACCGAACAGGTTCTTGAGCTGATCAGACCGCCCGGGCGATCTCTTCCTCAGTGACTTCCTCACCGTCGTGACGCTGAAACTGCAAGTCGTAAAGCCGACGATAGGCAGGGCACTTCTCGTAAAGCTCGCGGTGTGGGCCGACGGCTTCGATGCCACCGTGCTGCATCATCACAATCTGGTCGGCCTTCAACACCGTGGAGAGGCGGTGCGCGATGGCGATGACGGTGCGGCCTTTGGCAAGGGTATCCAGAGCGGCCTGGATCTGCTTTTCGCTCTCCGAATCCAGCGCGCTCGTAGCCTCGTCAAGGAGCAGGATGGGCGCGTTCTTAAGTAGGGCTCTGGCGATCGAAAGGCGCTGCTGCTGCCCACCGGAAAGCAGGCACCCTTTGTCGCCGATGACGGTCTCGTACCCTTGCGGCTGAAGGAGAATGAAGTCGTGGGCGTAGGCCAGCCGCGCCGCTGCCTCCACTTCCTCGCGAGTGGCGTCGAGTCGACCGTAGCGGATGTTCTGATAAATGGAGTCGTGGAAGAGGAAAACGTCCTGCGTGACCACCGCGATGTGCTCGCGCAGGCTTGCCTGAGTCAGCGCGCGTATGTCATGGCCGTCGATGCGGATTGAGCCGGAATTCACCTCGTACAGCCGCTGGAGCAGTGAGAGGACGGTGCTTTTCCCCGCGCCGCTTGCACCGACCAGCGCGCAAGTGGTACCGGCGGGAATCACCAGGTCGATGCCGCGCACGGCGGTGGTGTCGTGGCCGTAGCTGAAGGTTACGCTCTCAAACGTGATCTGCCCCTTGCACTGCTCGAGCGGCTGGGCATCGGCGGCATCGACGATGGCGGCTCGGCGATCGAGCAACTCGAAGACCTTCGTGGTCGAGGCCAGGCACTTCTGCATCGTGAGATGGATGCGGGAGAGCGCCTTGAATGCGGGGTAAAGCGCCATGAGCCCGCCCGTTAGGGCGAAGAAAGTCTTGAAGGGCAGCTGGTAATACCAGGCCCAGAGCAGAGCGGCGGCGACGCCGAGAGAACCGATCGTCTCCACCAGGGGACCTGCGAGTTCCATGGCCTTACGCCAGCGCATGATGAACCGGAGGATCTGCTGGTTCGCCGTATCGAAGCGGGCCGATTCGTAATCCTCGCGTGCGTGCGTCTTCACCACCCGGATCCCGGCGAAGGCCTCCTGCATTACGACCATGAGCTGCCCGGCCTCCTCCTCTTCACGCGTGCCCGCCTTGCGCACCTTCTTGCTCACGATGGCCACCGGGATGAGGCAGAGCGGGAAGATCAGGAACGAGGCGAGGGTGAAACGCCAGTCGATGTAGAAGAGGACGGCGATCGCGGAGAGGATGGAAATCGGCTGCTTTACCAGATCGCTGGAGATCGAGGTGAGAGCCATTTGTGCCATGCGCGTCTGATTGAAGACCGTCTGCACCAGGTCGCCCGACTTCGCCTTATTGAAGAACTCCAGCGACTGCCCGAGGGTGTGGCGGAAGACTTGCGAGCGGATGTCATCGAGCACGCGGATGCTCACCCAGAGCATGCAGTAGCTATTGAGATAGCTACACGCGCCGCGCAGCAGCATGAGCAGCGGGATCGTCGCGCAGATCAGCAGGACGGTGGACGCGCTCGGCTCCACCTGGAGGTGTGCGAGCTGGGGGAACCACTGGACGAGCACGCTCTTCGCGCCTTCACCGTTCGCGTGAGCATCTGGAAAGACCGCGCCCGCGACGAACTGCACGTCAAAGATGAGGAGCGCCTGGACCGCGCCGTAGAGTGCGCCGAATAGGATCCCGAGGCCGAAGCGGAACCGGTACGGACGCAGATAGCTGAAAAGACGCGAATATGGGCCGCGGCTGGCCTGGACGAAGTCACCGAAGGACATCTTTGCGATAGCCTTGCGGGAGATCTTCTTGGTGGGTACGGGCATCGAGTGAGTGACGGGCGCGCGCTAGGTGGATGGTGCAACCGCAGGCACGCTGGCGCGCAGAAGGGCATCCGTAGCACGAATGACGAGTTCGGTCGAGAGACCCTCCATGGGAGCGCCCTGCATGCGTGGGGTGAACTCCGTGAGTTGACCGGCCGGATGCGCTGCCGAAAGCACCACGGCGCGAAGGTGACGCGGACGCCAGTGGAAGGGATTCGTCGGACCGAAAAGAGCGAGCTGTGGACGCTGGCAAGCGGCTGCGAGATGAACCGTGGCTGTGTCGCAGCTAAGCACAGCCTTGGCGCGCGCGACGAGGGCGGCCAGCGTGAGGAGATCGATCTTCCCGCCCAGATCGATGACCGCATTGCGCCGGTGACCAGTGGCCGCTGCCCCACTTTTCTGCGAGACCGAGCCACGATATGCCACGAGGTCAGCGTGGATCCAGTCAAGGTGCGCGCGCTCCTCGGGCGCATCCCCACCCGTGAGGAGTACCGGGAGGCGATAGTGATCCGACAGATGCGCAATGGTTTCTGCCCACCGCTCCGCTTTCCAGAACTTCTCCGGACGCGCCGTGCCTGGGTGGATGATGATGAACTGCGCGGCGACCCCGTGGCTGCTCAGAATCTCCTGCGCACGCGTGCGGGCGATTGCCGGGATCTCCAGCGCGGGTGCTGCAGAGGCAGACGCACCGGGGGGGACAAGAGAGCGCGCGAGATCGAGGTAGTGATCAACGGTATGGCGTTCGCGCACTGGAGAATCTACGAACTGATTGAAGGCCAGCGCGCGGAAGCGATTCGTGCGCACTGACGAAAAGGTGATCCGCTGAGGTGCTCGAGAGATGGCGGCAAGCAGCGCGGAACGATCGGTGCAAGTGAAGTCCAGGACGGCATCGAAGCCGCCTGTGAGCACCTGCTGCCAGGGCGTCCACCCGCGCCCGGGGCCGAAAACTGCACCGGCATCGATGCCCGGGATCGCCGGGAGCAGTGGTGCCGTGGACGTATGTACGCCGAGGGTGATTTGCGCTTCGGGGAACGCGGCCCGGATTGCCACGATCGCAGGCGTGGTGAGGATAAGATCACCGATTCGCTTCAGCTGCAGGAAGAGGATCCTCATGCGTGCTGGCGGATCGCCCGCCCCTCGCGGTAAGCCTGCAATAGCCGCTCGCGGAAATGCGCCCAGGTGAAATGCGCGACCACGCGCTCGCGCCCGGCGGCTCCGAGCTTGGTGGCCAGCGTGCGGTCCCGGTACAGGCGCTCAATGGCGGTAGCGAGGGCGTCGGGATCATCAGCTGGAATGACCAGGCCTGTGACCTCATCGATGACGACGTCACCGGATTCCCTGGTGGTGATTTGCGCCAGACCGCATGCGGCAGCCTCGTAGGTCGCCTTTGCACTGCCCTCGCAGGTGGAAGGAAAGATATGTACAGCGGCGTCGCGGTACACGTTTTCCACCCGCTGTACAAAGCCGGTCACGCGGACGTTGCGGCTTCCGAATTGGTCGAGATACGGACGGATGGTATCGTGCACTGTGCCGACGAGCACCAGCTCGGCATTCGAGAGATTCAGCCGGTGCCAGACTTCAAGGAGGTGATGAACGCCCTTGCGAGGGATGAGCGCACCGACAAAGACGGCGCGGAAGATGTCCGGCGGCTGCGCGGCTGGAGTGAAGCGCTCGACATCCACGCCACGTTGGTGCCGGAAGAGCTTCTCCGGCGGGAGCCCTGCGGCAAGGAAGGTCTCCTCGGCCTTGCGCGAGAGCACCAGGAGCAGGTCCGCGAGATCGTATTCCTCGAGCATCTGCTGGCGCGTAACCAGCAGCCGGTTCTTCCAGCCCTGCCATCCACGAGCGGCTGCGCGCTCGCGCTCGCTCTTGGTAAAGCGCACCGGCTTCTCCCGGCCCTTGTGGCGATGCCAGGTGGGGATTTCGATCAGCGACGGGATCCCGCGAGCGCGGCATTCGCGCAGCGTGCGAACGGATTCACCCGACCAGCCGTGAAATAGATCGTACCCTCCCGTGGCGAGTTCCCGTGCGGCAGCGCGGTCGAGCGCATGCTTCTTTGCGCCGTAGTAACACTCGGACCCCAGACCCGAGAGCATGCGAACCGGATGCCAGCGCAAGGTTTCAATCTGCGTCGCCGGGATTTCCCTCTGCCGGTTATCGAACGCAAGCGCCCGCCCCAGGCAGCCGCTGCGATGCGCCGCGCGGAGTGACTCCAGTGCCACGGCATCCAGACCCGGGCCACCGACGCGAGCCGAAGTGGCGTAGAGGAGTTGTTTCGGGAGATCCAAGGACGCGCAGAATACCACGGCTGCCCGCTTCGCCAATGGGGAACGACGCTGAAGAAAACCCGTGGGCTCTTACGTGACTCGAGCTGATGCTCTGCTAATTTGCAACGACATGGCCTTGTCTCCTCTCCCATCCAATCCGGTGCTCGCAAATGAACTGGAGATCAAAAGTATCCTGGTCGTAGACGACAATGCACAGGTCGCCGACCTGCTAAAAACGCTGCTCGAGGCGAGGGACTTCCTCGTGACAACGGTGGAAGATGGTCTCTCCGCGTTGAAGGAGATCATGGATCTCGATTACGACGTGATCCTTTGCGACATCGAGATGCCCGGGATGCCCGGCGACATGCTTTATCTGGCCACCCAGAAGCTGAAGCCGGAGCTCGCGAAGCGCTTCATCTTTGTCACCGGGCACGGAGACAATCCCAAGGTCGAGGCGTTCCTGAAGCAAGTCGACGGGCTGGTGGTATTCAAGCCAGTGAACACCGAAGAGCTGATCGGCATGGTGTCACTCGTGCTGAGCCGCGTGGAGAAAGGCCGCTCCTCCATCGGCTGAAGTAGCGCAGGTTTTTGTAGAAGAACGGCGCCGAACCTATTGGCGGCTACTTCTTCTCGACGATCCAAATGTTCCGGTACTGCACCGGGTTTCCGTGGCCTTGCAGACGGATTGCGCCGGGCGTGCCTTCGGGTTCCTGACGGGCGCCGCCGGTTGGACCAGTTAGCTCCAGGTTCTCATGAATCGGCACGCCGTTGTGCCGCAGAGTTAGGATCGCGTTCTTGGTCTTCTTGCCGTCCGGACCGGTCACAGCCTGTGTGAACTCGACGTCGTACGTCTGCCAGGTAAGCGGAGGCAGGCACATGTTCACTTTCGGCCGAGCCTTCTGGTAAATGCCGCCACACTCGTTGTCATAGCCGTCGAGGCCAAAGGTATCGAGGACCTGTGTTTCGTAGAGATCCACCTGATACACCCCACTGTTTCCCCGGCCTTGTCCGCGCGCATCTGGCCGGTAGGGGAGCATGAACTCCATGTGCATCGTGTAGCTGTTGAACTTGCGCTTAGTGCTGACGTCATTGCCGTCGGTGTTCAGGATAGCCGCTGCACTGTCCACACGGCCGCCGCTCCACTCATCAGCGCTTTTCCCGTCGAAGAGAACTACGCTGCCGTCAGGAGCCTTCTGTCCAAGTGTCGGGCTTGTCCGCACGGTCTTCGTAGCGGTGAAGGACTTACCATCACCGGTCTTGCCGGTGAAGCGGTCTGCTGACCAGCTGCCGGTCCAGGCACTCTGGGAGTCTGCCTTGTAATCCTTGATCGCGCTAAATTCAGCGGGGGATTGCGCAAGGTACTTCTTCGTACCTGAGGCTGCCTTGAACGCCACCGCCTCACCTTCGAGTTTTCCATCGAGCAGTACCTTATCCTTACCTGTCCAGCCCGCCCCCGGTAGCCCCCCTGGATGGACCACTGCCTGGAACGCCCCCGCTCCCAATGCGATGACTTGAATGCCAAGCTTCTCCCCGCCATCGACGGCGCCGAGGTATTCACCCTGCACGTGGAAATCCTTCGGCAAGTCTGCCGCCTTCGGGTCGGTCCAGACTTCCTTCGCAGAGGCAGGCTGTAATCCTGGCGAAAGGAGAAGCGCGAGGGCAATGGTCCAAGTGGGGACAAGCAAGTGACGGGGCAGTTTCATGGGGTCGGGCGAGAGGGGTTACGGCAGGTTAACTACGAAGGGAGGTCTGCCCTTAGCAGGATTGCGCCGCAGTCAATACGAGGGAGGCGCTTTCTGATTCCGAGTCTGGAATCTCAGGCGACGTCGCAGATGCCGATGGCCTGCTTCAGCGAGACGAGCGGTTCACGCTTGGGGATAAACTCCTGCGCGACGTGGCCTTTGTACCCCGTTTCAACGATGGCTTTCATGATCGCCGGGTATTGCAGCTCCTGCGTCTCGTCGATCTCGTTGCGCCCGGGGACGCCGCCGGTGTGGTAGTGCGCGAAGTACTTGTGCTCACGCCGGATGGTGGCGATCACGTCGCCCTCCATGATCTGCATGTGATAGATATCGTAGAGGAGCTTGAAGTGTTCGGAACCAATGGCTTTGCAGAGCTCCACTCCCCAGGCGCTCTTGTCGCACATGTAGTCCTTGTGGTCGACGCGGCTGTTCAGGAGCTCCATGACCAGCACCACGCCCTTCTTTTCGCATTGCGCCATCAGGCGCTTCAGCCCCTCGGCGCAGTTCTTCATCCCAGTCTCATCGTCCATACCGCCCCGATTTCCGGAGAAGCAAATCAGGTGTTTGAAGCCGGCTTCAGCGACTGCATCAATCACGGGTTCGTAGGACTTAACGAGAATGTCGTGGTGCTCCTTGCGGTTAAAAGCGCGCTCGATCCCTCCGAGCGGCTTGCCGTCGGGGCCGGGCGCCGTCGGGTTGCTCACCATTGCGCAGACGAGCCCATGCTTCTTCAGCGTGGCGAAATCACCCGTCCCCAGCAGGTCCACCGAGGTGAGTCCCATCTCTTTCCCCGCCACGCAGAAATCCTCCAGGGAGACTTTAGGGTAACACCACTTGCAGGCCGAATGGTTGATCTTGCCCTTCAGGCCTGAGCGTTCGTCAGCGGCAACTAGGCGCTGGTGAAGGCTGGTCGCAGTCGCGGCAATGGCAGCGGTGGCGAGGAAGGAACGGCGGGAGAGTGTGGAAGGGGACACGTGCGTATAGTACCAGCCTCTTTCGGTTCGCCAAGACCTCCCTCCATAGAGGTAAACATCCTAAGTCCGTCGTATCGTGGGTGGGCGGATTCTCGATCGAATGCAGTTTCGATGGCGGAAGATCGCACTTTCCCGTATTCAACTACCTTTCGTCCCCGAAACACCTATGGCAAAACCCAATTACTCGTTCGAGAAGCGCAAGAGAGACATGGATAAGAAGGCCAAAAAGGCCGAGAAGCAGAAGCGCAAGGCGGAGCATGCGGCCAATCCGACTGCGGCTACTGAGGAGGGTGCGGAAGAGGCTACGCCCACTGAGCCGACCGCGAGCGAGTAGGTCAGCGGGTAGTTTAGGCTGCGATCACCCGGATCATTCCGGGGGAGGCGCGGCTCATTTCAGGCATGACGTCCCGATCCCGGCGGACGCCATGCGTCGCGTTAACCGGCGCTGTCGCGGTCTACTTCTTGTTAGGATCCTCTTCGGGCGTCCGTGACCAGATGACGTCGTCGGGTCCCGGCGGAAAGGGGAAACGGGCGGTCTCTGTCAGGAGGTCAGTCGCGGTCACGTCTTCCGTGTGCCCATCTGCAAAGAGCAGCCATCCTTTGTTCCGATACCGCGCGACAAAGGATTTCGCGCTGCCTTTACTCGCGCCGTCGTAATCTTTCTTGGTCTGCTGCGGCATGGACCGAGTCTCACCGGGAAGCCCCTGCTCAAGGAAGAGCACGGTACGTGACGGATTCACAATGTCGGACATCTTCAGAGGAGGCTTCTGCCCTTCCAAGCCAGTGGTCTGCAACTTCGTGTTCATCGCGATCGCGAAGAAAGGCTGCTCGAGCTTTCTTTTTTCAGGGTAGTCGGCACCTGGGAGATAGAGAAGGTTCCCTGGAGTGTAGAACTCTTCCGGTGAAGCCGCATACTCACCGACGGCCTTGCTGCCCGCCAGTTTCGGGAGCGCATTGTACCAGACATTGACGCTGGCAGGATCCGCCGCCGCTTTCCATGAATCGGTTCCCTTCGCGTCCTCCTCGGGGAGCAGCCCGTCATGCTGGCTCACGTAGGTACGCACCGCCGCAGAGAGCTTTGTCATCCGTGCGAGCGTATCTGCCTTATGCGAGGTTTGCCGGATAAGCCTAAAGATTGGCACACCTAGCGTAAAGATGACGAGGAGGGCAGCTGCGATCACCAGGACCCTCATACGTACGGAGCCGGAGGCCGATGCTTTCAGCTTACTTGGGGAGAAAACCTGCATGGAAGATGATTGATGGGCGAACGTCTGTGAAGTCAAACAGACTTCTCAGTAGCACGGTTCGCTCCACGCAGCTTCCGGTTCAACGACGCCCCGGAATACCCCACTCGCCTTCCTGCATCCCTCACGCCTGTGCCTCACCGCTCCGCCTCCCGACTGTGCAGTCCGGCGTTGCACGCTTCAGTCGGGATTCCCGGGGAGAAACCTCGGGAGATGACTGAAATTCAGTCATCTCTGGAACGTGATCAGCGCGGCTGGCCGTAAATAGTCCACCGGTTGCGCTTAGAAGCTAGGTGCCGGGACAGTTTACTCGTCCCCGGGGCCATTTACGGCGCCAGTGGGGATCTCCCAATGGCGCAAGTCCTTCACCGCTTTACGACCTCCCTAATCAGAGAAGATCCTCAAACCCAGCCAACGCCTCACTCAGCTTCTTGATCCCTAACTCCAGACGAGTCTTGATCGTCCCGAGCGGAATTCCGGTTGCGGCTGCGATCTCCCGCTGGCTCATCCCCTTGTAGTAAGCGAGCTCAATGGCTTGCCGCTGTGCGGGAGGTAGGCTGCTCAGGACGCGGTTCAGTTGCTCGCGCATTTCCGCATGAGCCACATCCTCCTCCAACTGTCCGCTTACTGAGGTCGGAGTGTGTTTCGTCTGCTCTTGCAGGCGCTCCTCCATCCGGCCGTAAGCTTCCCGCTTGCGTAGACGGTCAATTGCGCGCCGGCGCGAAAGAGTCACCATCCAGCCGAGTGGCTTACCCTTGCCAGCATCGTAAGAAGCGGCACGGTTCCAGATCTCCACGAAGATCTCTTGGAGCATGTCGTCGCTCTCCGCGTCGTTATGAAGAACACGCATGATCATCGCTTTGACCAGCGAAGCATATCGATCATGCAGCATTGAAATGCCTTCCGGATCACGGGCCTGGATCATCTCCATGAGACGCTCATCGGTGATGTCCAGCGGCTCAGACTGAAGAGGCTGCAGAGCGCTATCTTTCACGAGATCCTGGCTTGGTTCGAGTAGGAGTGTAGGCATGGTCGAGAGGTCTTTTGGATTCTAGAGATTCAGGAAGCGCTGACCTGTTTCCCGCAAATTCCGCTAGGGGCGGAGGCGGTTAGCAAGTCAGGCATGATGTTCGACCGGACCTTTAGCACGATCGGTGCCTTTAGCATTCTACAGAGAGAAACTCGATTTTGAGCCGTGCCGCCGTGTTCGATTTCAAAACACAATCCGACCGGTCGTGTCGGGTTCCACCGCACGAAATCCGCACGTTTCACCTATAGAATCGCGGCTGGGGACAGCCATGAGGGCAAAGCGCCCGTGCCACGTTTCTGAGCGCGTTTACTTGCGGCGCGTGAGGGCAGCGGCGAGAACCAAGCCGTTAATGCCTTTCGCAAACGCATGCGGGAACACGTACCAGCAAACGTCCTTGAGCCGCTCTCGGTAGCGGAGAGCCGCTCCCTACTTGCTAGTCTGCTGCAGCAGGCCTGCCGGTGGGCGGAAAAGGCAGGGCTCCTACGGCTAACGCTCAGCGCCGAGGAGCTGATCGCATCTGCGGAGCGACAGACTGGCTTGCAGGATTTCGGGGGCGAGGAATTCCGCGAGCTGCTCGGGAAGCTGCTCACAGCGTGTCAGCAGGAAGCCGGGTTGAACGCGTTGGGAAGACTAGCCGCAGGTCACGACGTGCATCAGCTACTTGTGAATCGCCTGCAGCTTGTCGATGCCCGCAAAGTAGATCCGGCGATCGCCCAGCGTCGAATCATTGCACCGCTCTTCATAACCGGCCTACCGCGAACGGGTACGACGCTGTTGCACAATCTGCTGGCGCAAGACCCTGCTAATCGGACCCCTCTTACTTGGGAAACGATGTATCCGAGCGCAGCCCCGGTCCGCGGGATCAGGAAGGCCCAAAAGGACATTCGGTGGCTGCATCTCCTCGCGCCAGCGTTTCGCGCCATCCACGATGTAGATGCGGAGTTCCCGCAGGAGTGTGTCGCGCTGATGAGCCATGCGTTCATGAGCGATCAGTTCGACATTATGTACCGCGTGCCCAGTTACGTCGCCTGGTTGGAGGAGCAGGATCTCAGGCCCGCATATGAGTGGCACCGTCGCTTTCTCCAGCATCTCCCCATTCGTCAGGCAAACCGCTGGGTCCTAAAGGCGCCGGCACACTTGCAGTCGTTGGGCGCGCTGCTGGCGTGCTATCCAGATGCACGCGTCGTGCAGACGCATAGAGAGCCGATTGAAGTGCTCGCCTCGGTTGCCAGCCTGACCGCTCTGCTGCGAAGTGTGTTTAGCGATTCGGTGGATCGGGCTGAGATCGGACGGGAGCTGGCGATCTATTGGGCGGGGGTCCTGGACCGGTTTCAAGTAGCCCGAGCTCAAGCGCCGGCTGAGCAGTTCCTTGACCTCACGTTTACAGAACTCACCACCGACCCTATTGCGGCAGTACGCCAGGTCTACGAGTGGCTGGAATGTAGGCTCACGCCCGAGGCGGAAGCGCAAATGAGGCGCTTCCTGGCAGCGCATCCTCGCCGACAACACGGCACGCATCGGTATTCTCTAGGGCAGTTTGGACTGGACCCCGGGCGAGAGCATGCCCGTTTTTCAAGGTACCGAGATCGGTTTGCTCTAGGCGCTTCGAGATGAGGATTCTGGTTATCTGCTACGAATATCCTCCGATCGGCGGAGGCGGTGGCCGGGTTGCGCAGACCTTGGCACACGAACTGGTCCGACGAGGGCACGAAGTCCGGGTGCAAACTGCGGCCCTCGGCTGGCGGTCCTTGTATGAAGTCGACGGCGGGGTGGAAGTCTTCCGCACTGCCAGTGGACGAAAGCTTCCGGACACCTGCAGCGTACCCGAGATGGGAGCTTTTGTGGCGACGAGCTTTCCTGCAGCGATCCGACATGTCTGGAGCTGGCAGCCAGATGTCATCCATGCGCATTTCGCGATGCCCTCAGGTGTGGTCGCCCGGGCCGTCAAGATTGCAACCGGCACGCCTTACGTGCTCACTGCGCACCTTGGTGATGTCCCGGGCGGCGTGCCCGGACAAACAGACGGTCTTTTCCGGATGCTCGGCCCGGTTGCCCGGAACGTCTGGCGGCACGCTGCAGGCGCCTCGGCGGTGAGCTCGTTTGTGCAAGAACTCGCCGTGCGCGCCTACGGCGGGCCAGTGACTCGCATCATGAATGGGGTTGACCTCAATGACGCCCCGCTGATCCCGTTTGCCCTCTCAACTCCTCCACACCTGGTCTTCCTGGGCCGCTTCAACCCGCAGAAGAACGCGCCTTTGCTAATCAATGCGCTGAGCCAGGTGGCGGATCTCGATTGGCGGCTGACCATGATCGGCGACGGTCCAGACATGAGCGCGGTGCGGGAGAAAGTATGCTCAGCAGGTCTTGAAAGCCGGGTATCATTAGCCGGCTGGAAGTCTGCATCAGAGGTGCGCGGACTGCTCGCGACCGCAGACGTGCTGTGCATGCCTTCCACTTCCGAGGGAATGCCCATGGCGGCGTTGGAGGCGCTAAAGTATGGGTTGGCGCTGATCACCACGGATATCCCCGGCCTGCGCGACGTGGTGATTCCCGGACGAAACGGTCTGCAAGCTCCGGCCGGGAATGTAGTGGCGTACGCGGGCGTCTTGCGTGCTGCGTTAACGGATCTTCCTGGGCTGCTCAGAATGCGCAGAGCAAGCTGGGAACACGCGCGTGCCTTTGCGCTGCCCGAGATCGTCACCCAGTACGAAGATCTCCTGAGGGCGAGCGCGCGATGATAGTTCCGCTAGGGCAATCCGTTTTGCGCCGCGGCTAGATAATCCAAAATGCGCGACTCCTCGACGCTGGTGAGGTTCGCCCGCCTTGCCATACCCGCGACTTCCGTGCGCCAGCTTGTGAGGGATCGGGAGTCGAGGAGTTCGAGCTCGTGGCATTCGGTACATCGAGTTGTGTAGAGCCGGTGCCCATCTTCCAGTGCCTTCGCTGATTGCTGGCTGCCAGCGGCTGCAATGAGCTGCGGTGTAACTGGCGGTGCCGTCCGCTCCTCGAAGAGCGCCTGCATTTCTTTCTTAAGTGTTAGCAGCTTCGGATGATCGGCAGATCGCTTCAGCCCGTGCTCTAATGCGGTAAGGGCATGCACTGCGCCTTTCTCGAAGCGGCGCATCGACATAGCGGCGTCGTAACGTTCTTCGGCTTCCTTTAGATCTGCTGCGATTCGTACCTGCAGCGTCTTCAGATCGGGCCGGGCAGGTTCTGCTTCCAAGCCTTTCGTCGCTTCCGCCAAAGCGCCATGCGTTTTGCGGAGAGCCACCGCCTGTCTCGCACGTGCCAGCGCTCGGGAGGATGTGATCACCCGCTTCTCCACGTCTGCCCGGTTGAGCTTTGATCCTGCGCCCGCGGCACCACCTTGAGCGAGACGATCCGTCCCCTTATCAAGCGCAAGTGCCAGGCTATAGTGTTCCAAGCGAGCGAGCTGCTCTGCGCCGTCTCGCAAAGGCTGCAGTGCAGCAGGTGATGCGGGGGTGAGCCGGGATGCCATGAGCGCCCCGTTGATACGGGTTAATATAGAGCTAGCGAGAGGACGATGCGTTTCGTCCTGAGCAGCACGCAGGAGAAGTCGGCGAGCTTCGTCGAACCGGGCGTCGCGGAAGGCTTCCGTACCGCGAAGTAGATCCGACCAGGCATTTGGCGGACTCAGCTCGAGCGAAGCCGCGGGAACACTGAGGGCTATGGCCGTTCCGTTTTCCTCCACGTACTCGATGAAAACGAGGGCTCGCCGCTGATCGTGCTGAAGCACCGTGAACTCCTGCCCTTCGGGTCCCCCGACATGATACTTGCCATTGAGGAGCAGCGACTCGCTGCGGGTGAGCTGCACCGGATCGCCCTTCGAGAAGACCTGTGGACCTACCGCTAGGGAACTCGCCGCGAGCAGCACGATCCCTACGATCAGCTGGCGGATCGGAGCACGCGGCAGCCCCCCAAAGGTCCGGCCCGGCACAGCTGCTATTTCTTTCCGAAAAGACTCCAGCCGGTGCCTTTATCCTGTCGGTTCTGCTGGACTTTCAACTGCCCGAGAAGGCTTTGCAGGCCAAGGTAGATCTTGTGCCATTGATTCTCCACAGTGTGAACGGCGTCCGGCATGTCGGCTAGGTAGCGGAGCGACGGTGCGTTGGAGAAGAGTTGGTGAACTTCTTCTTTCTTCGGCCCGCTCTTCTCGGTAGAGGAGAGAATCGCCTCGAGTCCCTGAGCGATGACGCTCTTCACTTCGAGAAACTGGTTTTCGTCGTCCCGCCCGAACTTCTTGTCGCGAGCAAGATTCACGTAGTGATTAAACTGCTTCCAGCACTCGATGTAATTTTCGAGGTGGAGGATGAACTCCTCGAGAGTCTTGTAATGCATGGCGGGTGGCGTGATCGGGCGCGGAAGAAGGAGAGTGGCTGGCTGGAGAAAGATCAAGGCGCCGCCGCGCAAATCGCGGGCGCTGATTTGTAATCCGCTATAGTGAATGTGCAGATCGCTGAGAAGGATGTTCGCCTCCTGTGCGGTTCGGAAGATTCCAAGGACGATGTGACCGATCTCCATCATCTTATCCTGCGCAAAGCTGGTTGGAAGTGTGGAGCCAGCGAGTTCGCCGCCGCGATGCAGGCTAAAGCAACCGCTGGGTAGCCGCTCCAAACTGAGCGGCTTCTGTTCGCGTGCGTGAGTCTTCAGGACGCCCATTTGGCTTCAATCTGTTTCATGGTTTCGCGGATATGTGGAAGGAGTGCGGAGCGAGTGAACCCAACGCCGAGACATTCGTCGTCTCCCACGAGCACCGCCACATGGCGCTGCGGACCGAGAGTTTCAATGTCGGTGAGTTCGCCAGCTTCCAGCTTGTCGCCGAGGTTGCGCAGGATCTGAGTCGTACTGAAAACCCAACCAGCCATCCGATCGGGATCCTCCGTGCCCCAATGATCGAATTTCGCTTTTTCCGCAGCGTCGACTGCGATGACGAACTGTACGCCCTTGTAGCGGGCAAATGCAGCAAGCCCGCTGGCCGGGTTATCCGCAGCCCGGGCCATGTTCTCGTCGAGAGTCTGCGCCGTCTCCATGAGCAGGCTCTCGTAGCTGTTAAAGATTGTGCGAGGGCGGGGAAGATCGCTAGGGAGGATTTCGAAGTTGCCAGCTTTCCAGCTCAGCATCTCGAGAAACGCCTCCTTCCCGAGCAGGTCACCGGTGCTCGCATCGATGATTTCGCCCTTCTGAATCCAGACCCGGCCTTCTCCAGCAGCGCTCGTAACTTTGAGAATCGCCGATGCCTGGGTGAGACACTCAAGCTGAATAATATCGACCAAAGTCTTACTTTGGACCCCGCGAAAGCCCCCTTGAGTCTCACTTTCGAGAAGAGACTCGATGCAATCTACGAAGTTGATGATTTCTTTTCCAGTCTTCGGTTTCTCGACGTAGAGATCCACCCCCATCCCATAAGCGCGCGCTCGGAACTGTTCGTCCTCGGCAGCGGTAATTACTACTACGCGCAACGTAGGGAACTTCCTGCGAACGATCGCGAGCACCTGAAAGCCATCCATTTGCGGCATGCGCAGATCGACGAGCAGCAGGGAAAATGGCTCTGACTCCAACAGCGCTAGGGCGCGAGCCCCATTATTGGAGGTGTGGATTTCCGGCTGACTTGGTAAACGAGCAAGTATCTCCTGATAGATCTCCAGGATGTCTTGCTCGTCGTCGAGAATGAGGATTTTCTGTCGCGCAGCCATGGTGTTTATTGCCAGGAGTTCCGTTTCGCAGGGGAGAGAATCATTGTCGCAAACGTAAAACTCGCTCCATTGCCTAGAGCACGACATAGGCCAGCAGAAAAGTTTGTTGAAGAGAATATCATTCTCAATCAGACCGCATGGCATCAGGGATGCTAACCTCAAACTCGAAACCAAGGTCTCAATGCTTAAACTCCTCAAGAAACTGCTCGGAAGATCGGAAGGACATCCGATACCGCTGCCCCGAGTGGAAGCCGTCCCGGCCACGCCCCGTGTGCAAGCCACTTCCCAGGCCGCGCCAGAGCTGCTGCAAGGGATGGCGCAAGTCGAGGTGGCTCATCTTTCATTAGCAGCGATTCTGGAGAAGCTCCCCGCCGAGCTGAAAGGGATGGTTGCTCAGATCCCGGAGGCATCGGTGACGGTCGCTCTTCCGGTAACGACCATCCACAAGCAACTCCCGTCCGGCTCGGTGAAGATGTCGCTGGCCAGCCTATATCGGCAGGCACCAGCCGGAACCTTCACACTTAAAGGAGCAGAAGACCGGCGGATGGTCGAAGTGCCGCTGCCCGAGATTTTCCGCCACGTCAGCCCGGCCGTGCTGCGTCGCAAGGAGCAGCGACGTATGGATGTGCCCGAGGACGCAGTCGCGCTTTTTGGCAATAAAGAGAACCCCTATGCGATGCAACCCGCGGTACCAGAAGTCGCAGCGGCGGCTCCGGCCTACCTGCCGATCGTCGAATCTGCGCCGGCACCTGAGCGAACTTTGCGTCCTAGCGAAGGAATGCGGGCACATACCAATGGCTCACATGACAATGGCGCGGTAGAATCGCTGCCTGCACCGCGACTTGACGAGACCTCGGCCCCGCTGCCAAAGGTCTCCCCACCGCTCGGATTCACGAAGCCGCCTGCGGCTGAACCCACGGCAGTAGACGCTGGAAACGAACCTCCGCTGCACATCGAACTCGCGCTCCTGGCAGAGACCTGGCCCGAGCCGATCCGCTCGGAGGCGCTCGCAATGACGGACGTCAAGGTCGCCCTGCCCGCGGGTGCTGTGACTGGCGGTCTGGCGAAAGGAAAGATCGCATTCACATGGGGCCAGGTGCGCTCATGGTTAGAACCCGCCCTGGATCAGCCGAGCTCTGCGCCGGATAACACAGAGCTGTTGCTGCCGCTAAAGGTTGTCGCTCCAGTCTTTCTTCGGCGGGCCAAGCCCAGCAAATCCACCCGGAAGAGCTACGAGCTTGATGACAGCATTCCCGCGCTTTTCTCGGGGACATCGTTGCCGCCTGAGCCTGTACCAGAGCCAGAGGCGGTCATTGCGCCCGACGTGGAAGTTGAGGCGGACCCGCAACCGGTCTCTGTAATTCCGCCCGTTCCGCCACCGGTTTTCCCGGAAGCCCCAACTGAACTGGCCGAGGAGCAGGAAGTTCTATCGGAACCGGAAGCCATCGTCCCGCCTCCTCCGATGATGCTCGTCATGCCTCCGCCGGAGGTTGAAGAGCCGAGCGAGGCTCGCACCGAATCGTCGGAGGTGGTTCAAGCTTCGGCTGAGCCCCAGCAGGACGTCTCGCCAGCTCTCTCTGAAGAGAAGCCTTTGGATCCCGCAGTCCGGCTTGCATCATCACCGCCACCCGGGTTCCTTATTCCCTCCGCTGCAGACGAGATCAAGGAAGCCCCTCGAACCTTGGGCGAGATTCTCGGGCAGCCAGAAAAGACACAGTGGTCACCGCCGGAACTGGTGAAGGCAACGGTCGGCTTTCCTAACGTCGCAGGAGCGATTATTGCTCTTCAGGAGGGCTTCGTAGTCGCAGCTGAGCTTCCTGACCATATCAAAGCCGACACGGTCGCAGCATTCCTTCCTCAAATCTTCGCTAGGCTGAACAACTACTCGGCCGAAATGGGCCTGGGCGAAATCGGAGACCTCCTTACCACCACGAACGGCGCACAGCTGCAGGTTCACCGCTTTGGGGAAGTCTACTTTGCCATTCTCGGAAAAACTGGCGAGGCGCTCCCCTGGGAGCAGATCGGCCCAGTCGTCGCCGAACTGGCCAGCCAGCACCGCAAATAGTCCAGCTCTCGCTCATACAAACCCCATGGCAATCATCAATCAGGCGACCCGGGAGTTGCAGGTCAAGATCGTGTACTACGGTCCGGCCAAGAGTGGAAAAACTACCAACCTGGAGCAGGTCCACTCGAACGTGCAGGTGCCGAACACCTCCGCCAAGGGGAAGATGACGTCCCTCGCCACGAGCTCGGACCGAACGCTTTTCTTCGACTTCTTTCCTCTCGAAGCAGTCGCGATCAAGGGCTTCAAAACCAAGTTTGCGCTCTTCACCGTGCCAGGTCAGGTAATCTATAATGCCACCCGTCAGATAGTGCTTCGGGGAGTAGATGGAATCGTCTTCGTAGCGGATTCTCAGTACGACAAGATGGAGGAGAACATCGAGACGTTCCGCCATCTCGAAGACAATCTCAAGACACTCAACCTGAACCTCGAAGACATCCCCTACGTGATCCAATACAACAAGAGAGACATGCCGGATGTCGCCCCGGTGGAGTACCTCGAGTACGTGTTGAATAACCGTGAGGTTCAAGTGCCGAGCTTCGAGGCGGCAGCTTCCAACTGCGAAGGCGTTTTTGAAACGCTGAACATGATTACCCGCATGCTGCTCCACAAGTTCCTGAACGACAACGTGCGCGCCAAGTAGGCCCTTATTTTCCACCACCATGGGACAATTTCCCCAACTGATTCAGGAAGATATCGACCACCTCGACCTGGTGCTTCGCGAGTTGCTGAAGAAGAGTGAAGCAAACATCGCGCTGCTCGTGGAGAAGGCCGGCTACCTGATTCACCAGTGTGGCAATCCAGAGCAAATTGATACCACGACCTTTGCCACGCTCGGTTCAAACGCGTTTAACGCGGTTCAGTTCATGGCGAGTCTGGTCAACGAGAGCAACTTCACCAGCATGTATCAGCAGGGTGAAAGCTACAGCACCCTTTTGGTCAACGTAGACGAGAACAGCCTTCTAGTAGTCGTCTTTCCCACGCATCTCACCGTCGGTTCCATGAAGTATTACGCCGCCCCTGCCGTGCTTTCAATTGGTGCCCGGATTGCGGAAGCGTCGCTGCGCACGCCGCTCGGCCTCGATCTGAGCGATATGGATCCCAAAGACGTACAGTCGCTCTTTCAGCGCAAAGAGTAACGCCTGCCCGAACAAAGAAATGGCGTTGCGCGATCATTGGATCGGGCAACGCCGTTTTGAGTGTATTCGGTTGCGATCAGTTTAGCTGCAGCACCGCTTCCACATTCTGTGGAACCAGCTAACGACTGGATCGGTGTAGTCATCCACATCGATGTCGCGAGCGTTTTCGACGGCTTCTCGCATGGCTTCAGCAGAACGGTGGTAGGCCTTGCCAGTCTGCTTCGCGAGCGGATGGAAGATGGAGCCGAGATAATCTTGGGTCCCGTGAACTGGATCGTCGAAGAAGCTCTTCTTTTCCTCCCGCTCGAGAACACGGACGAGGAGGCCGATGGCGAAACCAATACCTAGTGCCCAGAGCACAGCGGGGACGGGATTCTCGCGGACATAGGCATCTGCACGGTGGATTACGTCTTGCTCGCGGTTTCGCTCCGCAGAGAGTGGTTCGATCATGATGTTCTTTAAAGTAGACGGTTAGTAGTTCTGCCGGCGATCAACCTCTTCGTAGAGCTTTACCGCGCCGAGGATCAGGAGCGCTGGACGTACCAGGGCAAGCGCAAGACGAAGAAGTCCAGCAATGATTCCACCGATCGGCAGAAGCGTCATAATTAGACCTGCAACGAACGCGACGCCTACGGCCTTGAGAGGTTCCTCCCGGGCATATTGCTCGGTGCGGTGGACAAAATCGCCCTCGTCCTCAGGAGAAGGTGCTTCGAAAGAAGGATCAGGTGCTTGCATAGTTAAGTAGTGTTGTTGCTTTGCCGGCTGGTCCTCCATTGGAGCCGACCGTGCCTCACATGGGATTCGCGCTGTGTTATCGCTTTGGGTGCACAGGGAAACGCGTGCGTGATGCGGATTTTCAAAAAAGAAAGCCCGCCGAAGCAAAGCTCCGGCGGGCTTAAGATTAAGATGCGAGAATTACTCTCGCGGAAGGATGAGGCTAATCGTCTTCCTTCTGGGTCTTAGTTGTAGTTGTCGTCTTGCTCTGCTTCTCGATCACGGGTGACGAGGTGGTCGTAGTGGTTTTGCGTACCACAACTTTATTGGCGATCATCCGATCGCCTTCCTTCACGTAGTGAACGGTGACAGGCAGCCCTGATTTCACGAGCTCGGCCGAAACTGGTGCACCCGCCTCATCAACATAGGTGACCGTCTTACCCACCGAATAGGTCATCGGAGTTGCGGACTCTCCACGAACAATAATCTGCGATCCGGGGGTGAACTCGCTAATCGTACCTACGCTGGTGGTAGTGCCACCGGTAGTCGTCGTCGTAACGGACGTCTGAGCTGATGCCATCGGGCTGATGCTGACCGCCACGGCGCAAAGCACTGCGCCACTGAACTTACGAATAGATGATTTTTTCATAGCTGTGTGTTTCAATCTTAAAAGCGGCTCTTAACGAGCACGCTCACAAACAGAAAATCGCGGCGGCGGGAATTTGCGGCTGCATCCCAGGTCGTCCTCGTTTGCGCTTCCAGGTTGATGTTAGGCACGAGCCTTGAACAAGAGCCCGGCGCGGCTGGAGCCCTCCTCTCAAAGGACTACTAGCTCGTTGGTCTCGGTTGCGGGAAACACAACCGAGGGGCATTGCTCTCTCAACCTGGCAAGAAATCAGACTCGGGCGTCTAAACTCCAGTGTCGTCCCAGTGAGAATCACTCGCGAACGGCAATATAACGACTCGAGAGAGTGAAAATCACTCGGACGAGTATCTCAAACATTTGACGGCTTCGCGAATTCACTCCCGCGGGACGGAAAATCACTCGTCCAAGCGGTTTGAACCGCTTCAGCCTCGCAAATTGAATGGCCTGAGTCTGTTCGCGTGAGTCGCTCGCCCGAGAAAGCGACGGGCGAGGGACTTCCCAAACCCTTCAGCGGATCCACTTCCTCCTCTCCCATTACGCGGCAAGCGTGTAACCGTAAGCGTCATACAAGAAGCCGGCGACCCTTCGCTCGGACCGCAAAGTCAATTTAAACGAGTAGCCACCATGGACGAGAAAATCAGCATTACGGTCTGGGGCGAGAACGTCCAGGAGCACACCACACCAGAGGTGCGCGCGGTTTATCCGGAAGGTATGCACGAATGCATTGCCTCCGGGCTTCGCGAGTGCGGAGACATGGATGTCCGTTGTGCAACTCTGCAGGAACCGCACCAGGGGCTCTCAAAGGAGCTACTTGCGAAGACGGATGTGCTGTTTTGGTGGGGGCACAAAGCGCATGGCGAGGTAGAGGACGAGACCGTGGAGCGCGTGCTTGCTCGAGTATGGGAAGGAATGGGGCTGGTGGTGTTGCATTCCGGGCATTTCTCGAAGCTGTTCAAGCGGCTCATGGGAACGCCATGTTCGCTGATCTGGCGCGTAGCCCATGAGAAGGAGCGACTTTGGAACTGCCATCCCGGACATGCGATTACGCAGGGCTTGCCTGCATGGTTCGATCTACCAAAGAGCGAGATGTACGGAGAACCCTTCGCGATCCCGGCGCCGGATGAGCAGATCTTCATCTCGTGGTACGAAGGTGGGGAGGTCTTCCGTTCTGGGTGCACCTGGCGCCGAGGGAATGGAAAGATTTTCTACTTTGCGCCGGGGCACGAACTCTACCCCATCTACCGCGACGCGAACATTGTTCGTGTTCTTCAGAATGCCGCCCGCTGGGCTCGTCCGGAAGGGAGCTATCAGGCGGCCTGCGTTCCACGACCATCGGGCGAGGCTCCGGAAGCGGAGCGCCTGGCTGCCAGGTGAGGTAGAATCCATTTGGCAAGGCGCCAAATCCCAGTATGATACGCGGCTCTCGGATGGTGGCCGTAGCTCAATGGTAGAGTCCCAGATTGTGATTCTGGTTGTTGCGGGTTCGAATCCCGTCGGCCACCCCACCTGCCCTTCCCATCGGTAGCGCAGGCTATTCGGCAGTGATCGCCACCACGAATGGCGCGGCCTTTTTCGCTACGGAGACATAGTCCAGCGAGCGGATAGCTACTTCCGGTCGAGGGTTCTCCCAAGTCGCCTTGAACAGGCAAAGTGCACCGCCCTTGGCTCGCGAGAAAGGGTTGGATCCACGCCAGGCTGGGACTAGTGGCGCGGCGGGATTCGGTGTCCACCAATCCGCGATGTCCCGCCCTTCTAACTGCGGGACGACTTCCTCCTGCCCATCCTCATAGTGAATAACGAGCTGCGCGAGCGCACCGCCCGGCTCCTCCGTGGCGAACTCGGCAGCCTGCAGAAGAAGCAGGCGTTGGCAGGTCTGGCCTACGGGGATGCCGCGTACTTCGCGAGGAAAACGCTTTAATTGTTCGCGGTTCCCCAGCTGCACCAGCCCTCGGATGTCGAAGGTAGTTCCAGCGAGGGTGTGCAGGCCGGGCTTCAGCTCGCCGAGCGTGTTGTCCCGGTCGTGGGTCATCATATCCTCGTCCAGGCGGCAGTTGTAGAAGGCTGATAGATCGATTTGCTGCGCCGGAGCATCAGGCCGGCGGGATGCCAAGCCGCGGGCCAGCAGGTTGTCCGCACCAGCCTCTGCGTACTTTCCTGCACTGCGCAGCGCGGCGGAGCGCGCGAGCAGGAACGACTGCCGCTCGGGCGTGTCGTCGCCTGCCATTCGCAAGCCCTGGCTAAAGGCGGTGACTGCATCCGTAAACTTGCCTGCAGCGACAGCTCGCTCGCCCGTTCTCCTGAGCAGCGCAGGTTCGTCGGGCGCGAGAGTAAGTCCACGGAGCAGCGCGTTGTCGGCCTCGGCCGAGAGGCCCTTCGCGTCGAGGACCATCGAACGTGCCAGCCACGCGCCAGCATCGGTGCCGGAGGTCAGCGAGAGAGCGTGCCGCGTTTCGAAATCCAGCGCCAGAGCGGTGCGTGCCACGGAGGAGCCTTCGCCGCGAAGCGTGTTTAGAAGGTGGCTTACCCAGATCGCACCTTCGTGGGGAGCCAGGCTCCGGGCCTTGGCTCGGGCGGCTCCTGAAGTGCTCGCGACAAGAGCACGGCTCGCGTCCGGCAGGCTGAGCGGGAAGTCAGGCGAGAGCGTTGAGCGGGGTCGTTCGCCAAATGCCCAGCGTAGCGCCGCGGGGGACGTCTCAGCTTTTGCGCGAGCAGAGAGCGCTGCACGTTTCATTGCGATCTCTGCAAACGCCACTTCCTGCAGGGAGCCATCCGCTCCGAGCCTCCTGCGGCCTGCCGCTTCTGCCCAGTCTGGAAGCCATGATGCTGCATCGTCAGGCACGCTGTGTACCGTCCAGACCTGAGCGACGTCCGTGTTCTCCCCAAAAGCCAGCACCCGCGTGCCGGCTTCGTTCCACTGAATCGCCTGCACTTTACCAGGCACGACCCAGTCTGCGGCGATGAGCAGCCGGCTCTCCAGATCCCAGAGCCGGACGTGTCCATCGATGCTCCCGGTCAGCAAGTGGCGGGGATTCGTGGGCGAGAAGGCGATGTGCGTCACCATGTCCGGATGCAGAAGCGGAGCGCCTGCCCGTTGGGAATCCGCCGGATTCCAGATGTGTACGGAGCGCTCGTAGCAGGAGGTCGCAAGCAGCTTTTCATCGCAGCTCCAGCTCACGGCAGAGACCACATTGGCGTGGCGCATCTCAGGCCCGACCCGGTTGCCTGTGGTCGCGTCCCAGAGCTGCGCGCTGCCGTCGTAGGAGCCAGTGGAGATCAGCCGCTCGGTGGGGCTGAAGATTGCTTGCGAGACCTTGCCGCGGTGCGGCATCTCGGGGATGGCCAGCTTTCCCTCGCGATTGTAGAGCACGGCACGCGTGTCGTCGGCGAGCAGGATACGTTTTCCGTCGCGCGTCGTTACGGCGCTCCAGACGCGCTTTCCCAGAGCGGTCGCGCCCGGCTTCCCGGCATGAAGATCCCAGAGCTGTGCGGAGCCTCCATCTGCTGCCAGAAGGATCTCGTTGCGGCCGGGCATCAGCTCGCTGGCGCTGGTATTCGCATCGAGGTACAGTGGCTTTCCAAGCGGCTGTCCCTCTCGGTCCCAGACGCGGACGAAGTGATCCGCGCCGGCGGTGAGCAGCGTTCCCTCCCGCTCGAAGCGCACTCGCTCGACCCCGCCACCGTGCCGCACGGGAGCAGCCGCCGGCTTGCCAGATTGCAACTCCCACACCTGCGCCATTCCATCGCGACCGCCAGTGACCGCGCGATCCGCACCCGGCTGGAACGCGGCCTGCCAGATCTGCGCGCCGTGCGGGAGCAGCAATGGCTCTGCCGCCCGGGCGCTCGCGTCCCAGACCTGAACATTTCCGTCAGAACACCCGGTGACAATCCGCAGCCCGTCGGGGCTGAATCGCGCTGCGAGAGGAAAACCATCCGGTTGGATCGGCACTGCGGATTCTTTCCGCTCGGCAACGTTCCAAAGGCGCACCAGCCCCTCACCGGTTCGCGTGAGCGCAGCGAGCCCATTTGCCGAGAACTGCGCGCCCCAAACCCGGTACCGGTCGTCGATCGGCTTCCCGGCCGGTTTGAGCGTCGAGGCGTCGTAGAAGCGGCAGCCACCGCCTTGATCCGCGACCACCAGGAAGCTGTCGCAAGGCGAGAACACCAGGTCGGTGATCTCCCCGTCGTGCTTCAGCATGGTGTGGATCAGCGCGCCCGACTCGGCGTTCCACATGCCGACAGATCCGTCGGCGCAACCGGTGAGCACGTGCTTGCCGTCTGGGTGGAAAGCGACGCGGGTCACCCGCGCAGGCATCTGGAAGGTTTGCACTTCCCGGCTCTCCGGAATGGACCAGAGGTGCGCGTTTCCATCCGCGCACCCTGCGAGAATCCTGCCCTGTTCCGCCTGGAGTGCAATCGACCACACTTCGGAAGGATGCCGCATGGGCGAGCCGAGGCGTTTGCCCGTGGCTACGTCCCAATGCTCCACCGTCTCGTGGGCCGCAGCGGTCACCGCCTGGGTCCAATCGTTGTTCAGCAGGATCTCCGGCCGGGCCGTTCCGCTGCTTTCGGACGGGTTGCTGTCCAGCTCCAGCAGCAGCTTACGAGTCGCGGCGTCGTAGATGTGCGCATCGAAGCGCATCACCGCGAGGCGCGCGCCATCGGGGCTCCACGCCACCCGGTACCCGCCGAAGGGGATCAGCTCTCCCGTAGGTTCGCCCGTCTCCGTATTCCAGATCTGCGTGCCGCCCGGTCCGGTGGAGGCGAAGTGCCGTCCATCGGGGCGAAAGGCCACATCCACGACCATCCCGGGCTGAGCCATCGGCGGGGTGAGCGGTCCGGAATGCGCGCGGTCGCAGAGCGTGGAGAGCAGGCGAGCGGCCGCCGCACGATGGCCCGGGTCGCGCCGCACCACGTGCGCGAGGTAGGCCAGGCCATCTCGCGTCTGGCCGGTGCCGAGCAGCTCGTCGGCGCGCTGGAGCTGCATGCGGGTGAGTGCGCTTTCCGCGCGGGCGCGCTCGCCGCCTTCCGCCGCGGCATGCCGCTCTGCCCTGCGCGCCTGCTGCACGGCGATCCCGGCAAACGTCGCGAGCAGCAGCACGATAATCGACCCCACGGCGGCCGAGCGTAGAACACCACGCCGGTAGGCATTCCGTTCCGCTGCCGCGAGCCGCGCTTCTTCTCGCAGGAGATTCGCGCGCCGTTCAGGCAGAGCCCGCAGCCGCGCGGCGACTTGGTTTGCGGAACTCCAGCGCCGGGCCGGGTCGCTCGCTAGGCACTTGCGGAGATCCTCACGCAGCAACGGGTCGGAGATCTCCTCCTGCCAATCGCCAGTCACCGGCCGTTGCAGATCGCCGATGATCAGCTGAAAGAGCAGGACACCCAGCGAGTACACGTCCGACTCCGGGCTGGCCGCGCGTCCCATGTGCAGCTCCGGCGCCATATACTGTGGCGTGCCGGTGCCGCTCGAGTCGTGAGAGAGCGTCTGCGTAAACCCGAGCTGAGTGACCGAACCCGCTGCGGAGTCGCGAATGATCTGCCCGATTCCGAAGTCCGACAGGTGCGCCCGCACGGTTCCTGAAGCGGGTTGGCTAATCAGCACGTTACCCGGCTTCACATCGCGGTGGATCACTCCCGCGTCATGCGCTGCGCCGAGCGCATCAGCGACCTGGATCACGATTTCCAGCCGCTGCGCCAGCGGCACACCCGCGAGGCCACCTTCCCGCTCGGCCCAATCGGTGAGCGATCCGCCCGAGACGAAATCCATCGCCAGGTAGTACGGCGGTTCATCCAGGAAGACGTCGTGGAGCCGCACGATCCCGGGGTGCTCGCCGACCTTCTCACGAAGAATTCTGAGCAGGGTGATCTCCCGTTTCAAGGAGCGCACTCGGTTCAGCTGAAAGCAGAATTTGAAAACCCGCTGCTCCTTGAGGATGCGATGCGTGGCAAGCCAAACCTCGCCGAAGCCGCCCTCTCCGAGGGAGCGCTCCAGCGCCCAGCTGGTTCCTGGCACCGTCACCCCCGGGGCAGGCCGCCAGCCGCGCACGCACTCGCCGTCGGCGTTCGTGAGGCGGTGCACCTTTGCTGATCCCGCGGGCGGCGCGAGCTGCGCGACGCCCACCTCGCCGATCTCGAAGACTTCCATCGGCTCGCCCACCCCCTTGAACTCGTAGAGGCCGTGATTCAGCCACGCGAGTGCGCCGAGACGCTCAGCGATTTCGCCGCGAAACGACTGGCGCGCGCTATCAAAGACGAACCGTGAAACGAGAATCTGATCGCCCGCCCCCAGACTCATGATACGGGCGCAGGTGTCGATCTGCATCCCGGCAATCGGCCGCGCATGCGGCCCTTCATCGGTGAGCAGCACCTCGCCGACGTGGATGCCGATACGGTCGCGGATCGTCACTCCTTCCGCCACGGAGAGCTCCCGCAGCGCCCGCTGAAAGGAAATCGCGAAGAGAACAGCCTCCGAGGGGCGCGGGAAAACGAGGCAGAACGAGTCACCCGCCACCTGGGCCTCGCGGGAGTCTGGGTGTTCCGCGAGGATAGTGCGCAACACTGCATCGTGCTTCTCCAGGAGCCGAAGCGCGCGACGGTCTCCGTGTTCCTCCTTCAGCCGCACAGAGTCGACGACATCCGTAAAAAGCAGCGTGAGCAGCGCGCTCCGATGCGGGACATCCACCACACTGGCGGAGGAGTCATCTGTACACGACCGGGGGTTCATACCTCGAAGAGGCAGCATTCGTAACACGAAAACCCATCAGAGGTACAACGTGGGATTTGCACCTCTACTTCCGAAGTGCGCGGGCCGACTTCCGCCCCACCCGGCGCGTTTTTTCCAAGTGTCCCCGGGCAAACCGTGATTATCTATTGCGCGCCACCCTCCATGAACCCCCTCGAACAGCGCCTCCGCTATAAATTCCGCAACCCACTGCTCCTGGCGGAAGCGCTCACGCACCCGAGCCTGGGTCATGAGACACAGCGCCACCATTTCGACAATCAGCGTCTCGAGTTTATCGGGGATGCAGTTCTGCAGCTCATCTTCACGGAGTATCTGTTTGATCAGAACCCCGACTACACCGAGGGCCAACTCACTAAATTGCGCGCCCGCCTGGTCTCGCGCGAGGGATTGCGGATGCTGGCGCAGGCCATTGATCTCGGTCGTTTCCTGATGATGGGTCGTGGCGAGGAGTCGAGCGGTGGTCGAGAACGGGCCAGCGCCCTTGCCGATGCCTACGAGGCACTCATGGGTGCCATGTATCTCGACTCGGATTATGTCACGGTCCGTCGGATCGTGCTCACCGAGGCGCGCGAAGTTCTGGAGGCACTTGACGAGGATTCGCAAGACCAGAATCCAAAAGGACGCCTCCAGGAGATTCTGCAGGCCATCTCGCCGCGGAGCCCGGAGTACCCGATCATCGACCAGTCCGGCCCGGAGCACGACAAGCGCTTCGTGGCGACGATCGTCTGGTGTGGGCAGGAACTTGGGAGCGGGGAAGGGCGGAGCAAGAAAGAGGCGGAAGTTGCAGCCGCCCGCGTGGCTCTGACGCGCCAGATGTGGCTGCAGATGGATCTCGCAACGGTGTGCGGTGGGAATCGCGCAGACGTCCCGGAGCCCCGCGCGGCCCGAAGCGCGTAGCCAAAATCAGATCCCAAAGCCGGCAAACTCCTCCCGATTTGGCAGGACGTTCATTGAAGTTGCTCGGTCATCCTCCCGAATTGCTCGGGCATCCACTGAAATCGCTCAGTCATCCTCCCGATTTGCTCGGGCATTCATTGGAATTGCTCGGTCGTCCTCTCGATTTGCTCGGGCATTCATTGAAATTGCTCGGTCATCCTCTCGATTTGCTCGGGCATTCATTGAAACTGCTCGGTCATTCTCTCGATTTTGGTCCCGCTTCCCTGCCGCTAACAGACCAACGGAGTTCGCAAGTATCCGGTGGACCAACGTTTACAATAGCTCGGCGTCCAATGTGCCGATCTCTTGGAGCTGGCGGATATGCGAGTTTGGCATTGTTCCGCATCGAAGTTTAATCTGCGAGCTGTGATCTTCTACTTCGTCGAGACCGAGCGCGCTGAGGCCACGTTCTTTCGCGAGACCTTCGCAGAGCACGATGTCCGCATCGTCTCCGAACTGGGAGAGGTGGAGGAGGATGCCGAGGTGCTGAGTGTGTTTATTTACTCCCCAGTCACTGAGGAGTTTCTGGTTGCTCATCCCCGCCTGCGGCTGGTCTGCACGCGCTCTGGTACGATCGAGAACATCGACGTCGCGGCGTGCAAACGCCACGGGATCGCGGTTTCCTATGTGCCGAGTTACGGAGACACCACAGTTGCGGAGCACACCTTCGCGCTGATCCTCGCGCTCTCCCGGCGCCTCCGGGAGGTCATGGCGGCTTCGCAGCAGAGCCGCTTTTCGTACCAGGGCACGCGCGGATTCGACCTAAATGGGAAGACCCTCGGGCTGATGGGGATCGGCAGGATCAGCCGTAAGGTTGTGCCGCTCGCGCGCGCCTTCGGCATGCGGGTGCTCGCGTACGATCCTCACGCGTATGCAAAGGAATTAGCGGAGGAGCTCGGCTTCGAGTGGGCCACGCTGCCCGAGCTCTACGCGCAGTCGGACGTGATCAGCCTGCATTTGCGGCTGACCGCTTCCACCAAGCATATCCTGAATCGAGAGGCCTTTGCCCAGTGCCGGCCGGGCGTGCGAATTGTGAATACCGCGCGGGGTCGACTGATTGACACCCAGGCGCTCGGTGAGGCGCTGGACTCCGGGCAGGTGGGTGGGGCTGGGCTGGACGTACTGGAAGATGAACGCGCCCTACGGCAGCAGGCCACGCACATTATTGGCGAGGAGATCGTGCGGCATCTACAATCCGGCGGGGGCTCCAATCCGATCGGGGTCGAGGAGCGCGCCGTGGATCTTCAGGGGGTGATGGCAAACGACCGGCTGCTCGCAAAGACAAATGTGATCTACACGCCGCACGTTGCCTTCAACAGCGTGGAAGCAGTGGCGAGGCTCAATGAGTCAACAGTGGAGAATATCCAGCGCTTCCTTGACGGGCATCCGCAGAATCTCGCGTAAGCGCGCTAAGCGCAGAACGGACAGAAGCGCTAATTGCGTCTGCCCGAGATCGGTAGGTCCAGCAATCTGAGGTTCAAAAAGGTGGCCGGTATGGAACTCGGCTCACCACGTTCGCGACTACACTGCTAGGAGAGCTTTGCCACTCTCCAGCTTCAGGATCCGCTTAGAACCCGAAGGACACTGCAATCCGGGGACGGCTATAGTGCCGGTAGCGAGGGTAGCAATTGTCGTAGTACCCGCCGCCGTACACGACGGGCGCATAGTAGTGATGGTAGCGCGGCCGGGCATAGTAGTGCCGGTGCGAGTAGTGCCGATTGTAACGATAGTTGTCATGGTACCCGTGGTTCCCGCGGTAGGAGCGGCGTCCACCGGCCTCAGCTTCTGGTGCAAGGAAGGTCATTCCGGAGAACGCCAGAGCGATCATTAATAGGTATCTCATATTAAGGGTGTTATTCGCTGGGTTGGACGGGACTCTTCTTGAGAGATTCACATCAATTCAGACGTGTGCGTATGATTTCCCGCGCTCCAGCCGGAGCGAGTTGCCCTCATATTCCGAGGACCGAGACGACGACAGTCCGCCGATGCGGAGCCCGGCGGTGCTCGAAGAGGAAGATCCCCTGCCAGGTCCCGAGTTGCATCCGGCCAGCGGCAATCGGCACCACTTCGCTGGTTCGCGTGAGGACCATGCGCAGGTGGGAGGTGGTGTCGTCGCTGCCCTCGGAGGTGTGGACATAGTACTCCTCATCTTCCGGCACGAGTTCCTCGAAAAACTGGTGGAGATCGGTCCGCGCAGAGGGGTCGGCATTCTCATAGATGACCAGGCTCGCGCTGGTGTGCTGGATGAAGACGGTGACCGTGCCCGTCTGCACGGCGCTTTCCTGAACGATGCGAGCAACATCGTCGGTGATCTCGTAGGTGCCCTTCCCGCGAGTGTTGACGACGAAGAAGTGAGTGTGAGCTTTCATGGTTCTAGTTCAGGAATACAGGGCCTCGACGAGGAGCAGAGCCTTGGCGTTCGGGAGCACGCCGGGCTCCATTTGATTCATCACATAGGCGAAAGACAACCTGTTCTCGGGATCCGCAAAGGCGAGTGAACCGCCCGCACCAGGCTGGCCGAAGGCTCGGAGGGACGGACCGAAGAGGCTACGGAGCTTCTCCCCGGAAGCGTCGGTGGGATCCTTCATGAAACCCGCGGAAAACGCGGTGGGAATCTGCAGGACGAGATCCTGGCCTTGCACGAGAGTAGTCTCAGCCCAGCCGAGCGTCTGCGGTTCGAAAGAGCGCTGCGCATTCCAGATCCCGCCCGCCGCAAGCAGCGCGTAGAACTTGCCGAGTGCCGCCGCGGTTCCGATGCCCCCAAACGCAGGGAAGGAAGCGAGACGAGCCTCGGGGGTATTCAGCGATGAGACGCTGTGGAGACCGCGTGGAGATGCGAACGCCTGCGCGGTCAAAGAGCCCGAGGCGAGGACGGCTTGGTAGAAGGGATCGTCCTTCGCGGGAGCAGAGCGCGCTGCGAAGACGGGCGCGACCGTCTCTGCTAGAGCGGGGTCGATGCCGATCCAGAAACTCAGGTCGAGTGGCTCCGCGAAATGGGTGCGCCAGTAAGCCCCGAGCGGTACGCCGGCGATGCGACGAACGAGTTCATCCAGCAGCACGCCGAAGGTGCGCGGATGATAGCCGTGCGCTTCGCCCGCCCGCCACCGAGGGGCTTCTTCTTCCAAGGCGTGGACCGCAGCGGCGTGATCAAGGACCGGGACTTCCCGCGCGAGCGCCGGCACTCCTGCCTGATGCGAGAGCACCTCCGCAATTGTCAGCGATTCCTTTCCGTGAGCGGCGAACTCCGGCCAAACCTCGGCGACTTTCCCATGGATGGAGATACCTCTCTCCTGGCAGGCGTGGAGCACGCATGCGGCCGATGGCCCCTTGGTCGCGGACCAGACGAGCACGGGCGTCTCGCGCGTCCACGCCTGCGTTTTCTCCCGGTCACGAAAGCCGCCTGCGCGCGAAAGGACTTCTTCGCCGTCCTTCCAGACAGAGACCGAGGCCCCGAGTTCCCCTCGAGTCTCGAAGTTCTCGTGGAAGCGCTCTTCCAGCAGGGAAAGCTGCATGCCAGCTCAGGCGGCGTCTCTCAGGCCCGCGAGATCCGGGTCGGTTTTCGCGTAGGCCTTGTACTTCTTGTCGAGCTGCACGCTGCGATCGAGGTGCGCCCGGGCGAGCTCCACGTTCCCGAGGATGCATTCATAGCACGCGAGGTTGTAGTGGTAAGTGGGGTCCGTGTGCAGGGTGTCCGGACCGTCCAGCAAAGTGCTGCGCGCCTCTTCGGTGCGCTTCATCTCGTGGAGACAAAAGGCCGCGTGAATGAACCCGGACAGCCCTTTCGGCATGATGGAGCAAAGTTCGCGTGCCGTCTCCAAAGCTTGCTCCCAGAGCTTTGCCTGCATCAGCACCACGAGCCGCATCTCCACCGCCATCGGATGGTGCTGCGCCTCATCGGGAAGAGAGTTCAGTTCGGCGAGCGCGTCGCCGAACATCTCGAGTTCACAATAGCCCTGAGCCGCGAGCAGCGTGCGTTGGTGTTTCTCCACAGCGACTCAGGCCAGCAGACCTTCGAGTTCCTCCACCCGCTGCGCGAAGAGGCTCAGCGTAGCCTGGATCGGCTCTGCCGAAGACATATCCACGCCCGCCCGCTGCAACGTAGGGATAGGGAACTCGGAGCCGCCGCTCTTCAGAAAACCCAGGTAGCGATCGACGTCCCCGCCCGCCAGCACCTGCTGCGAGAGCGCCACGGCCGCGCTCATGCCGGTGGAGTACTTGTAAACGTAGAAGGCACTGTAGAAATGCGGGATGCGCAGGCACTCCAGTTCCAGCTGCGGATCCAGCGTGAAGTCCGGCCCAAAGTACGCCTCGAGCAACTCGCGGTATGCCTGACGGAAGGTATCCAAGGTCAGCGGCTCGCCTGCTTCTTCCATGGCGTGCGTGATCTTCTCGAACTCCGCGAACATGGTCTGGCGGTAAACCGTCCCGCGGATGTCGTCGATCTGGCGATTGATTAGATACGCCCGCATCGCCGGGTCGTTCGTTTCCTCGAGCAAATGATGCGTGAGCAGCTCTTCGTTGAAGGTGCTCGCCACTTCGGCCAGGAAGATCGGGTAATCGTAAGTCTGGAACGGCTGCGTCTTCTGCGAGTACCAGGTGTGCATGGAGTGCCCGGCCTCGTGCGCCAGCGTGTACACATCCGAGAAGACGTCCTCCTTGTAGTTCATCAGCATGTACGGCGGATTGCCGTAGGAAGAGGAGGAGAACGCGCCCGAGCGCTTGCCCTTGTTCTCGTAGCGATCGCACCAGCGCTGGTTCCGCAGACCTTCGCCGAGCGTGCGACAGTACTCGCCGCCAAGAGGCGCAAGCGCCGCGAGGATTCGGTCTGTTGCTTCGTCAAAGCTCACCTTCGTCTCGAGATTTGCGACAATGGGGACGTAGGTGTCGTACTGATGGATCTCCGCCAGCCCGAGCACGCGCTTGCGCAGGGCATAGTAGCGGAAGAGGGGCGCAAGGTTCCCCCGAACGGTCGAGATCAGGTTGTCGTACACCGAGACAGGTACGTCGTCGTGGAAGAGCGCCGCCTCACGCGCGCTGGCATAGTTCCGCGCCCGGGCGCTGAAGACGTCCGCCTTCACGGAATTCGCGATGCTCGAGGCCAGCGTGTACTCGTGGTCGGTGATCTCGGCGTAGAACTGATGAAAAGCTTGCTTCCGGATCTCCGGATCACGCTTCACCAGGAACGACGAGTACGAGCTCTGCGTCAGCTCACGCTCCTCGCCCTTCTCGTCGCGCAGCGTTCCGAACTTCATGTCGACGTTGGTCAGCTGAGAGAACGTCTCCGCATGTCCTCGCATTGCACTGGAACCCAGCGCGAGCAGCCGCTCTTCGGGCACGCTCAGCGTATGCGCCTTCAGCCGGCGTAGCTTGCACAACGGAATCAGCCACTCCGCGAGCGCGGCACTTGCGAGAAAGCTCTCGAAGGTTGCATCGTTGATGGCCTGGATCTCCGGTGCCACGAAGCTGCTCGCTTCGCCGATTAGCGTCATCAAGTTCTCGAACTGCCCCTCGCGCGCCAGAGCCACGGAATCCGAGCTGTCCTCCGAACTGCGCAGCGACGCGTAATGTCCCAAGCGCTCGATCTGAAGGCTTAGTCGCTTCTCCAGTTCCAGGCAGTCGCGCAGTGTCTCCGCGGATTCGCCGACGCGGCCCTTGAACTCCAGGATCGCTTTGTAGCCCTGCTGCAGATCCGTGAACGAAGCGGTCCACTGCTCCGGCGTCCCGAAGAGAATCTCCAGGTCCCAAGTGTCCTCGGCCTGGATCTGGTCGCGCGTGGGCGTGGACGCGCCCGCCTCGTCTTTGTCGTAGAAGAACATTGGTCTCATGAAAAATCAGTCACATCCACGTCGCGCACCCGTTTCCGGTCCCGGGCGACTTCGATCTGCTTGCGGAAAAGATCCGGGAGATTCAACGCGGCCGGAACGTAGTCGATCAGTTCCTCCGGTGTGGAAGTGTCGCTCGTGAGCAGACGGATGTTCTGCAAGCCGAAGATCCGCAGGATGAAAGGCTGTGTCACCTGCAGGTCCCGCACGCGATAAAGCTCGAGAGTGTCCGTGTTCTTGCCGAAGACCCCTGTCTCAATGACCAGGCGCTCCGTAGTCAAACGGTAGACATGGTTCTTCGTTTCCAGATAGCGCCAGATCGCCCACGGGATGGGAAGGATGAGCAGGCACGAGAGGAATGGGCCGAGATTCTTCAGCTGCGATGAAGTGCCGGACCAAAGGTTCGATTCGCTCATTGGAGTCATGAACGGAGGAAACTAGGGGAGCGCCCCGTAGTTCGCAAGGCGGCTTCATCAGCCCATCTTCATGATCAGCGACTTCAGCTCCGTCATCTCCTCCATCGCGTAGCGCACGCCTTCCCGGCCAAAGCCACTGTCCTTGATTCCGCCGTACGGCATGTTCTCAACGCGCCAGGTCGGGACCTGGTTGATGAGCACCCCTCCGACCTCCAGCGCCTCATAGACCTCCCAAGCCAAAGCGAGATCGCGCGTGAAAACGCCGGCCTGCAGCCCGTACCGGCTCTCGTTCACAATCTCCAGCGCATCGGCGAAGCTCGCGTACTTCTGCAAAAGCAGTACCGGCGCAAAGGCCTCCTCCGCGCTCAGCTCGCACTCAGGCGGCGCACCTTCCAGGATGGTCGCTTCCAGCACGTTGCCAGTTGCCTTCCCGCCATGGAGAATCGTCGCGCCGTCGGCCACGGCTGCTGCGATCCGCTCCTGGATCTTCCTCAGTGCCTCATTCGAGATCATCGGGCCCACGACGGTTCGCTCGTCCCTCGGATCTCCCGCGTGAATGTGCTCCCGCGTGTGTGCGATGAGTCGCTCACGGAAGTCCTTGTACACCTGCTCGTGAACCAGCACGCGCTGCACACTGATGCACGACTGCCCCGCCGAACCGAAGGCACCGTTCGCCACTGCGGGAATCGCAAGGTCCAGATCCGCATCTGCGTGGATGACCACTGCCGCATTGCCACCGAGTTCCAGGGTGATCCGCTTCTTGCCGCACTGTTCCTTTAGCTTCCAACCCACCGCCGGGCTCCCGGTAAAGGTCAGTTTTTTGATACGTTCATCGCGCACCAGCAGCGCCGCATCCTCGTTCGTGCAGGGAACAATGTTCACCTGTCCCGCTGGCATCCCGGCAGCCTGCAGCACTTCGCCGAGGAGCAGCGCGGTGAGCGGAGTCCTGGTCGCCGGCTTTAGCACCATGGTGTTCCCTGTGGCGAGACACGGGGCAACCTTGTGCGCCACGAGGTTCAGCGGAAAATTGAAGGGGGTGATCGCCGCAATCACGCCGATCGGGAACCGGCGCGCCATTCCCCAGTGCCCCTGGCCGGGTGCGAATCCGTCAAGCGCGAGCATCTCACCGTGCGCGCGCCGCGCTTCCTCCGCAGCTGTGGTAAAGGTCATCACGGCACGCGCCACTTCAGCGCGCGCATGGGTCACTGGCTTCCCCGCTTCCCCCCCGATCAGCTCGGTAAACTCTGCTCCGCGTGCCTCGATTCCTGCCGCGATCCGCAGCAGCAGCGCCGCGCGTTCGTGCGGAGCCTCCCGCCGCGTCTTCTGATATGCGGTAATCGCAGCCGCAATTGCCGTCTCGATCTCGGCGGGACCGCAAAGCGTCGCGAGCCCGATTTCGCTCCCGTCAAACGGCGACGTGATAAGCAGAGTCCGGCCTGTGTCGATCTGGGAGCCTGCGATCAGGGCGGGTCTGGGGGATTTGCTACGCAAGGTACTCAATCCCAGCTCAATTGGAGCGATCCGGGCAGGACGGTCAATCGTACTGCAGAGTCGGCTTGTGAACCTTGGGCGCGATCTGTTGGACGAAGTCAGTCAGCAGTTTGTCGGTGGCCGTCTCGTTCCTTCCGAAGCGATCATGCGCCTCGGTTATGTCGGCGCTCACCATGATCATCGCCCAACGTTGGACATATCCGCCCATGATCCGGTCGCGTGAATCGATCCAAACACGCTGAAAGTGCGAGGGAGTGAGATCCTTGGAGCCGGCAAACCAGTAGTAGCAGATGTTCCGGATCTCGAGCGGCTTTCCATCACGAGTCATGACCTGTTTGCTGTTTTGCACTCGCATGACGTCGAGCTTGCCAGCACCTGGAATTTCAATCATCCGGGCCGTTGGAGTCTGAAAGGTCCAGCCTTGAGCGGCCAGACAGCGCTCCGGGCGATGGATACCGGTCATCATGTCCTCCCCGGCGAGCACGACTGACGCAAGCACCTGCGCGCCAATTCCATTGTCATAACCCTTGCGGGCGAACTCCGTGTCGGGCCCCAAAGTGTCGCGCTCTTTCTGACTGACTTGCATCTCCTGTCCCCACCATTGGCCCAAGTATTCCGGGAGACGAAGCTCGATCCCAACCGGCTGAAAGCCCAGCTTCTCCGGGAGCAGATAGACGCTGCTCAAGCCCGCGAGCAGCACCGCCAGGAGGATGGCCAAGCGGCTAGTAGTCATAAGAGATTGGGGTAGGCGCCGCGGGCGAGGCCGGTGCCGCGTCTTTCGGAGGCATCGGAGGACGAGGCGTGAGCGCCTTCTGAACGACCTTGCCCCAGTCGTGATTGAGCAGATTGCCCAATGTGACCATAGCCCAGACCGCGATGGGAATGGTCACCAGGAAACCGGAGATATCGTGGTATGGACCTGTTCCGATGGAAACGCTGATGTACTTCGCGAAGAGAACAATCGTGAACACGCGCACGATGTTGCCGAGCACGGCGAAGGGCAGGGTGAATGCGAAGATGAGTACCTTCTTCCAAAGCTCCTTCTGCGTGAAGTGGACGTACACCGCCGAAAGCATGGTCATGGCCATGAGCGAGCGGATGCCGCTGCACCCACCGGCTACCTCGCAAAAGAAGCTACCGTCGGTAGCCATCAGCTTCACGCCGTCTCGGTCAATGCCCAGCCCGAGCAAGCTGGTCATCCCATGCACGACCGTCGCGACCAGCCGCTGAAGAGGCTCGGTGTAGTGTAGCAGAAACCCAAGCGGGATCATGAAGAAGCACAGCGCGCAGGCGAACAATGTGTGGCGCGCGACGCCCCAGCCCCATAGGAACCAGACACTGCCAAAAACCAGAAAAGGGAACGCGGCGATCGCCAGGCGGGCCTGTTGGGTCCAGGCTGCAATGAGGAAGAGGAGGATCCCGCCGAACAACGGTAACAAGCCGAATGCGGAAGGATTCTTCGGTGCCTGCCGGATCTCATCCCGATGCATCCAGACGACCACCAACGCTGCGGGTAAAATCAACGGACCATGCTCGAGATCGTTCTCTCCCTGCCACGCTTCCCAGGCCCAGATAAGCGTGGACTTCGTTCCGCTCAGGAATGCCTCATATCCCGCGAAGAAGAATGCGAGTACCCCGCCGACCGCTGCGAGCAAGAGCAGATCCCAGGGTCGCCGTCCAACCCATGAGGCAAAAATCCTCAAGGCGATAGCGGGCGTGAGAGCCTCCGAAGGCTGGGGAGGAGTTTTTTCCGCCATGAAGTGGCACAATTTAGTAGATAATCCGAGAATCGCAAAAGAACTTCCACCTCTTCGCAGCTTTTGGAACTCACTGGCCTACTCGGAATTCACGTAGAGACACAGGTACTTCACGCTAGATGACGGCATCGATCCAAAGTGGGACTGAGCAACCGGACGATCAGCGGCCCGGGGCGTTTGTCGTCGTCGTGGTGGCTACCTATCGGCGTCCAGCCGAGCTTCGGCGTCTCTTGGAATCGCTCTCGGCAAATGCTCCTGAAGTGCGGGCTGTCGTGGTGGTGGACAACGGCAGCAGCCTGGAGGTAAAGACAATCGTGGAAGCGTGGCCCGGTGCCGGGTTCTACGTGGATCCTGGTCGCAATCTGGGTTGTGGAGGAGGACTCCGCTTAGGGGAAGAAACCGCGTGGCAAACTTATGCCGCTCAGCTGACTCATCTGGCCATCCTGGATGATGATGCGGTCGTCACGCACGGAGCCTTTCGCGAGTTGCTAAGCGCGATGTCCGCCACGGGTGCCGAGGTGGCCTGCGCCACGATCGTGGAGTCCACCGGGGTGATCTCCTGGCTGCCTGGGCTGGAACGCAAAGAGAAGTGGATTGAGACCGCGCGTCTCACGCCCAAAGAATACGCTGCGTGCACGGATGGTCGCACGCTGCCATTTGTGTGGGCGCAAGGGATTTGCCTGGTTGCTACACGCGCGCTCATTGCCCGGGTAGGATTTCATGAGAGTCACTTCTGGGTGCGCGGAGAGGACTTGGAATACAGCCTTCGACTTACCGCACAGTCCGCAGGCATCTGGGTGCCCGGCGCGATCGTTCAGCATGTTCCGCCGGCCGGCGAGCCAGCGCACGCAGGTCGGGGAGAGTACCTGAAGCATTGCGCCATGCTGCAGAACGTCATCCACATCGGGCTTCGCCTTCCCCACGGGAAGCGAATTGCGTGGACGATTCCTTCGAACACGCTCCGCTTTCTGCGCACCTGGGGCCTGACTTCCGCCCTGGACGCGTGGCGGGCTTTCTGGCGCGGCGCGATCCTGGGAGAGGCGGCGGGTCAAGGGGTAGGCAGGACCTTCGCGCGTCGATCCGAAGGCTGATGCGTCGCCGCCAACTCACGATAAACGCGCCCGACGCAGGACCGGTAATGCGCTTCAGAGAACTTTTCCCGGACGCGCGCCATGGCCGCTGCGCTCATTCTCTGGAGCAGCTCGCGATCTTGATCTAGCCGGAGGATAGCGGCCGCGAAATCCTGGATCACTTGCTGCACGGTGTTTACCTCGATCTTGAATCCACACTCTTCCGTGACCGACTCCCCTGGGGCGCTTCGATTAAGAACGACCGGCACTGCGCCCGAGAGCATCGCTTCCAGCATGGTGAGGCCGATGTTCTCGCGGAAACTCGGCAGCAGGAAGATATGCGCTTCGCGGAGGGCTCGAAGGTAGTCCTCGCCCCGAAGCGGGCCGATGAACTGGACCTCACTCAGGCCGAGGCCTCCGGCGAGACGCCGTAAGTATGGCTCCTCGGGACCCCCGCCGGCAATCGTGTAACAGAACTGCAGACCTTCCCGCTTCGCGATGGCAAGGGCCTGCAGAGCGAGTGCGCATCCCTTGGAGCCGATGATGTTCCCACCTGCGAAGAGCTGCAGTTTCCCCCGATCCCTAGAGAGCGTATGATCGCCGGGGAACTTGGCGAACTGCTTCGGGAAGAAGAAGCCCGGACTGAGAACGGAGACACCGGACTCCGAGCGCCGCATCTTCTGTAAGATCCCCTGGGTCTGGGCGCAGGACGCAAATATGTGAGCGGCGGACCGCGCACAGGCCTTAAGCGACGAGGAATAGCGACCCATTGCCGCAGCAGATCGCACCGCCTCAAAGGTCATCCCTCCCGGACTCAAGGTGGAATAGAACCGGCGCGGCATTGACCCTGCACCCCCGACGGGACCCCAAACAAACGGCATTTCCAAGTGGCCCAACGGGGAGGGCACTCGCCAGGTCGAATACGTTACGTGATGGCTGACGTCGAACTGGAGCTCACGATGGAGTTCTCGCGCAAATGGCAGCAGCGTGCTGCTCCAACGCAGGAATTCCCTCCAGTCCTGAATGCGGGCGAGGAGGCGATTGGGATGCCAGGGGCGAAACTCTCCATGGTACTGGACGTGAACGTTCGGCGGAATCTCGCCTGCCTTGCGCACAGCCTCGAAGCTCTCGCGATGTCGCGCCGAGGTGACTACCCAGACGTCGTGATCCAGCGCCAGCGCAGAGACTGCCTGCCAGCCGACGAAGTTCTCAGATCCACCACGAGGATCGCACGCGACTGCGGAGACAAGCACCTTCACAAGGCCGCACACATCACACCGGAGTCCGGCGCAATTCAACGGTTTACTACTGCTCTGGCTCTGATGCTCGCTCCCGGGAACTCAGCACACGCGCGGGATTGCCGCCGACGCTGCTCCCCGCTGGCACGTCTCGCGTCACAACGGCACCTGCGCCCACGGCAGCATGGTCGCCGATGGTCACTCCCTTTAGCACGATGGCCCGCGCACCGATGAAGCACCCCTTTCCGATCACGATGGGGCGAGAGTTCGAGCGCACATCGTCAATCCACACCCCGTCCTTGCCCATCATGTGGAAATCATTGTCCATGATCACCGCTCCAGCCCCGATGATTGTCTCCTCGCCAATCTTGATCGAATTTCCTGCACACAAAGCGGCCCCGCTCATGCCGGCTCTCCGACCGATCTCAAGTGTGGCGCCAGCGCTGAGGGTGCGTAGAACGCATGGCTGAAAGATTCCAAGGGGATTGCACCGGGTCGAACTGAAGATGTTGTTCTCTCCACCAAAGATCATCGTTGAGCCGGCGTGAACGCTGATGATTGGTCTTCCCAGGAATTCGACAGGCCCTTGGATTGTCGCTCCCCGCAGCATTGCCTCAACTCGCCACAGCGAAGATGGAACTCTCCGCAACGCGCCTAAAGTCTCTCCAAGCAAATTGAAAAGGCCCTGAGTAATCGCTGTAGGCTTGCTCATTGCTCGGCAATGTTTCTCAACACGCCGGTCCAGACACACTCAATTCGCATGCGTATCGCGCTTCTCGCAGATTTCCCTGTCCACGTCATCCCGGAATTCGCCGAGCAAAGCCCCCGCGGTCACTACGCTACATGGCTTCCTCAGCTCGCTGAGGCTTTCGAGGCTGAGTCGAATTGGGAGATTCATTGGCTCTTTGTCACCCGCCACTCCGGGCCGCAGAAGCCGTTCTCCTGGAAGGGCCAGACCTTTCATCCCTTGTACATCCCCGGTAAGCTGCGGGCTCTTCGCCTCTACCGCAAGGACTGCGCCGCGATCAAAGAACGTCTGGACGGGCTGCAGCCTGACCTCGTTCACGCATGGGGAAATGAGGATTGCTACGGTCTCGCAGCCACGTTGTCCGGGTACCGCTCAGTGCTTTCCGTACAGGGGATCCTGAGCCACTACGTCCAGCAAGTCCGGATGCATCCGCTAGTGTGGGTCCAGGCAGCATACGAGCGGTTCGTGCTGCGTCGGATGAAACTCATCACCGCCGAGAGCCCATGGGCTTGCGAGATTGTCCGGCGGTACGCGCCGGACGCAGACATACGTCGGGTCGAATACGGAGTTCCTGAAGTATTCTATCGAGCGTCTTGGAAGCCCGATGCGGCAAAGCCCGTGGCGATATTCGTGGGCACTCCAGAACGCCGCAAAGGAATTCAAGACGCCCTCAGCGCCTTTGCGGACCCTCGGCTCAATCGTGCCGAACTATGGATCGTGGGAGACAAGGAAGGAACGTTTGCACGGCAGCTTAGAAATGAGAGTGCAAAGAATATCCGGTGGCTCGGACGATTCCCGCCCCCAGAGATCGCAGATCTAATGAGCCGCGCCTGGTGTCTTGTTGTGCCCACCCGTGCTGACACTGGTCCTACCGTTGTAAAGGAGGCCCGCGTTCTGGGTCTGCCGGTGATCACAACGAGGTGCGGCGGGCAAAGGGATTACATCACGGAAGGCGAAAACGGCTTCTTTGTAGAGCCGGGTGACGTCTCCGGGTTGGCTAACCGTTTGAATCAACTCCTAAGCGATTTCGAGATGACCAGCAGGTTGGGGATGAGCCATCACGCAGAGCACCGGGCGCTGTTTCGCCCCGAGGCAACGGCGAGCGCCTTCGTTGCGCTCTACCGCGAGGTCTTGTCGCCGGTGGGGTCTAGAGGCGAGAGAGTCAGTGATTAGCGCTCCCTCATGCTGCTGGCCTTCAATAAACCGTTTGGTGTCCTCTCGCAGTTTACTCCGGATGGCTCGCGCCACAGGCCGCTCGCGGAATTCCGCTTTCCACTTGGAGTGTATCCTCTCGGCAGGCTCGATGCAGAAAGTGAGGGGCTGCTGCTACTTAGCGACGAAGGGACTCTAAACGTGCGGCTGCTTGATCCGAGGCATGCGCACCGGCGCACCTATTGGGCTCAAGTGGAGCGCGTGCCTCCGCCGGAAGCGCTGGCAGCGCTGGAGCGAGGAGTGACGGTTGGAGATCGTAAGACGCTGCCGTGCCGGGCTTGGCTGCTCGATCCACAGCCCGAGGTGCCGCCCCGTGAGCCGCCCATTCGCGTTCGTAAAAACGTCGCCGACTGCTGGCTGGCCCTTGAGTTGATCGAAGGAAAGAACCACCAAGTCCGCCGGATGACCGCCGCGATCAGTCATCCGACGCTGCGTCTCATCCGGATGCGAATTGGTGAGCTAAAGCTCGGTGCACTTGCGCCTGGAGAATGGCGCGAGTTGGGAGCACCAGAGCGCGCTCTCGTTTTCGCAGGCTGCCGACGCTAGCGGCTACTTGCCGGTTGCGGTCCAGATGAACGCGTTCTTCAACAGCGTCTGGAACTCAGGCAGTTCATGCGCCTTGCCGTCGTGCCCCAGGGTCGTCCCGGCGATACGCGCGGTGGGGTGCTTCACGGTCCAGATAATCGGGTAGGTCTTCCCCTTCTCCTTGCTAGTCGCCTCCGCGAGCACCTGGAGTGGCGAACCGCCCTCTACCGGTTCGAAGTAGTAGAGCTCGTCGGTGATCTTGAAGGTCTCCGGCAGGCCCTTGGTCAACGGGTGGTTGCGATCCAGGACGCGCACCTCGAACTCGCCCAGCCGGTCATGCCCGCGCGAACCACCACCCGCGATCTGTTGGTAGTACTCCGGCCAGTTGTTCCAGTTATGCCACACGCCCGCATGCGCCAGCAGCAGACCCTTGCCACGCGTTGCCAGTTCGAAGATCGCCTTACGGGCCTCGCTAGAGAGAGGTTGGTTGGTGCTGAAGTAGAGTACATCAAGATTCGCCGCCGCTGCCGCCAAGTCGGCCGGCTTGTCTGTGTACTTTAGCCACGCAGGTTTCAGCGTTTGCAGAAGCGCGGAGTCCGCCACGTCGAACCACTTGGCGAAGTCATGTGAGCTTCCGCCTCCGAGGCTGAGCGCACGCACGGTGCTGATATCGGAAACCGGACCGCTAACCTGCGCGGGATTTACGGGTGGTTGCACTATGCCACCGGCAGGTGTGGCCTCCACTGGTCCCGTAGAGGTCGCTGGCTCCGTCGCGGCTGCGCTCTTCACTGCTGCGCGATCTGTCGTAGGAGCGCCCACCTCTGCGGTCACGGCCACGAAGAGCGGTGCGATCTTGTTGTCATAGCTTTCGAGGATGAGTTTGCTGATCACCCCCTCGCGGGAGAGCGGCTTGCTGAAAGTCCGCATCTGATCTCCGCCGGTCACCAAATCCTTCGCGCTGGCGGAGCCGGGCACATTGTGGTCGCCATTGTAGTCGGCAAATTCAACGCCGTTCTTCAGCACGATCTCTTCCTTTGCGCCACCCTCGTACACCACGGTCACCTTCGCGGCAGGAAGGCCCTCATTGGTATTTTCCCCGCAGCAGGGGAACGCCCAGCCTCCGATGCCGCCGAGGAAGTGCAAGGCCTTCGCGCGGAGTGCGTTCACGGGAATCTCCACCACCTGGGGATACGTCTTCGAATGTCCTTCGCCACCCTTCAGCACCACGAGATTGCGCCCGTAGGTCGCGGCGTCCGCTATCTTGAACGGCACCTCACCAACCTTTACTTCGCCGGTTTTGGCGAAGCGGATGGCGTCGTTCTTGTCTTCCTTCTTTGAGAAGAGGCCGTCGCGGCTATCGGCGGTGAAAGCAGGGCGAAGATCGATGATCCGATACTTCGAGTCGCCACTCTGCAGGTACGCGATCATGTCGCGAAGCGCCTCGGCCCCGAGCGCCTCAAAGCCCTCGGGCATCAGTGAACGCCCGACATCGCGCCGGCTTGCGAGATCCGCCTTCACGAGCTCGTGCTCGCCCGCAGCGTCCCGGACAATCACCGTCTTTGCATTCTCACGGACGATGATGCCTTGGAAGATCTCGCCCTTCTTCGTCTCGAAGTTGTAAGCGGCAAAGCTCGGATCCACCTCCCGATTGGGATCCACGATGTGCGTGAGCAACTCCGCGCGGGGATGTGCGCCCATACCGGTGAGTTCCGGTGCAAGGTTCGCACCGACGCCGTTGAACCGATGACACATTGCACAGCTCGCATTGAAAAGCCCCTGACCCTTCGCTAGATCCCCGCCTTGCTCCACGGCCGTGAGGAGCTTTGCGATAACCTCGTCCCGCTGCTGCAGCATCGGCCCGCGCAGGCGGTCGATGGTTGCACCGGCTAAGGTTGCGGTTTCTCGGTCCGGATGGTTGCGGAGTTTGTCCAACGCGATTGGTCCGAAGCTCGCGAGCGTGACTTTGCCACTCTCGATTTCTTTGACCAAAGCGCGGGTCCACTCGGGGCGCTTCAGCAACTGAGCGAGTGCCACATCCTGAAGCGTCGCATCGAGCTTCGGGAAAACTGATGCGAGAATCGCCCCGGCAGCGGTGTCATTGGTGCCACCGAGTTCCTCAATCGCGCGCTGCTGCAGAGAAGCGGACGCAGGCGATCCGAGAATGCGAGCGATGCTTGGGAGGATCTCCGCATTGAGCCGCCGGACGCTCACGAGATTCGAGATGATCTGCGCCCGCTGCTGCTCGGGCACTGCGGTGTCTTGAAGCTGAGTCACGAGTCTCGTGACAAGTGCCTGTACCTGCGCGCTCATGGCACCTTGTTTGTCCCACGCCGCGATCAGCGGGATGGCTGAGTTTGCCACAGGCGAATCAAGGAGCGCGGTGAGTGACCGCTGCAGCGTCTCATCCCAAGGCGGTGCGTTGCTGGCCGCGCGTTCTCCCAGCTTGGCGAGCGCGACTTCCTTCAGTCCATTTGCCGCACGTGTGTTCTGCGCAGCCGCAAGCAGAGCGACCGCCTTCGCAGCATCTTGAGGATTTCCGCCAAATTGGTCAGCGAGCTGGCCGACCAACGCCGCGTACGCAGCCGGATTATTAGTCCTCGCCGCTGCGCCGAGCGCCGCCTGCAGGTACTCCAGCGGCGCACCACTCGCCACGCCAAAGAGAGCCGACTCGAGATACCGATCCTTCAACTCGGGAAGCATGGCCACGAGGTCTTCGCGTTCTACAGGTGTCAATATTGAGTTCCCCAGCGCGAGGACTGCAGCCAGCCGTGCTTTGGGATCGGCGTCCTTGAGCTTGGCTATGATGGCCGTACTCGGCAGCGCGATCTGCGCATTCTCTGCGACAATTCGCAGAGCGTTGCGGCTAACCGCGGTCTCTACATCGGCAACCCCAGCGGTCGCGAGATCAACTGTCAGCTTTCCCTGCCGCTGGAGAATCCAAAGAGCCTGTACGCGGGCTGCCGCCGTGCCGCCGCCAGATTTTACGAGCGCGGCCAGCGCATCCCTCCCACCGTTGCTTTCCACAAGAAGCCGCGCCGCAGTCATCCGGACAGCTTGGTTCGGATGAGATAGCGCCTGCACTAACTCCGCGGGTGCAGCCTTGCTCAAATCCGGCGCAGTTCCCGCCTTGGCCTGCTCGTGGTCGACCCGCCAGACCCGTCCAAAGTAATGATCGCGATCTGGTCGCACCGCCGCGTTGACCTTGTTGTGCACGGGTCCGCGAGTGTCGTTGTGGATCACCGCCTGGTTGTAGAAATCCACCACATAGAGTGCGCCATCCGGACCCACGCGATTTTCAATCGGCCGAAACCAGAGATCCTTTGATCCGATGAACTCCGCCTCAGCCCGCTCGGGTGCCTTACGCCCGGCAAAGCTCACCCCGTCGTTCGTGATGAGCTGATGGTGGACGATATTGATCGTTGGCTCCGTGGTGAAGTAGCTGCCGTTCCACTCGGCTGGCCAGGTTCCACCATCGTAAATGGCGGCCCCCGCAGCGGCAGTGAACGATCCCACCCAATCGATTTGCCGATAAGCCTGCTGGTCCCAAGTCATCGTGGGAAAAGACTTCGGACTGCGCATCACGACCTTGAAGCTTGGGGTGTCGCCGACCTTGCCCTTCGCGAGCAGGTGCTCCGGGAGGACGGTATGCATGAGCAAGTCACCGCTTGTCGGCTGCGTCCACATGATTTCGTTGTCCCACGTCACGGTCAGGCCCCAGGTATTTCCTCCTTTGGAAGAGTACTGTTCCAGAGCAGACCCGTCGGGCTTGAAGCGGATTACGCCTGAACCAATCCTGCCGAACTTCTTCGAACCATCGCCGCTCGTCACATCGCCACCGCTGTAGCCGTGCGTGGCGTAAATCCAGCCATCGAAGCCCCAGCGGGGATTGTTGATCACCGCGTGCGTGTCGCCCGTGCCAAGGCCAGTGTAGAGCTTCTCAGTCTTGTCCGCTCGCCCATCGCCATCTGTGTCTCGTAGATGGAGAATGTCGGGCGCCTGGGTAACGATCACGCCGTCCTTGTGGAAGACAAAGCCGGTCACGAGATCCAGTCCGTCTGCGAAGACCATCTTCTTATCCATCACCCCATCGCGATCCGTATCTGTGATCATCGAGATGCGATCCAGCCCGGGGCGGTTCTGCACGCCAGGCTTTGGCACCAGCCCGCCGCCGTCCTTCCATTCCTTGCCCTCGAAATCCTCACGCAAGCCCCGCCGGCCATTTGGGTACTCAGGTGTCTCTGCCACCCACATCCGCCCCTGCGGATCCCAGTCGATCATCATTGGCTTGTTGATCAGGGGTTCAGCGGCGACCAGCGCCATCTTGAAGTAAGGATGGACGACCGCCTTGGTCAACGCATCGGCGGGCCTTGCTGGTCCACCCGGCGGATAGCGCAGGCTGGCTAGTTCCTCGGGGGAGCAGAGCTCGTCCACTTTGTCGCGCTTGCCCGCCCAAGCGATGCCGCGCAGCAGGATCGCCCGATAGTTCGGCAGCTCGAAGGTGCTCCACTGATGCCCAGGCAGCGAAACGAATGCGCGATGGTTCTCTTTCTCAAAGGTCCACATCTGTGCCGCAGTGTCGTAGATGTGCGGGAAGGGCCGGCCATTCTTCTGCGCCCGCTGATCCGGCGTCCAGGTCGAGGCGAGAACCTTCGCCGCCGGGTCCATGTCGAGATCGTAGTAGAGCTCGTCATTCAGATCGAAGTTCGATGCGCCCGCGCTGATCGGGTGCTCCTTGTCCACGTAGTAGAGCGACATGTCGCCCTCGAACCACTTCGCTTTGCCGTAACGCCAGGCACCGCCCACGATCGACTTCACCCAGTCTGGATCGCGCCGCCCGCAGATACCGGCATGGATCACCACAATCCCGCCGCCGCGCTTTACGAAGGCCTCGAGATTATTGCGATCCTCTGAGCCCATATCCCAGGGATCGGGCGCATTGATTACCAGTACATCCGTCTCGGCATACTGCTCCGGGGTCGGGAAGGTCATCGCGCTCTGCGCCCGCGCGCCTCGGTCATTGAGCAGCTTAGTGTACTCCGCCATGAAGCGCGGATGCTCATGCTGGTTCGGACCGTGGGTCTTCACGCCACCACGGATGAAGACGCGAAGCGGGTCAGCGGCATGGGCGAGCCCGGAAGTAAGGCAGGCAAAAGCCACGGCGAGGGAGAGGAGACGGCTCATAGGCAGAGTACGGACAGAGACAGATACGTGAGGGCGAGGGGATGGGACTGCGCTATTCTGGCGGGGCCAACGCGTTTTGTCATCTTACAGCAGCAGATTCTCACGGACGAGTGTTTGCTAGCAGGGAGAGCACTTTGGATAGGTAATGGTGGAGGCTGGGCCGTGCAGCCACACGGATGCTCCTTGCGGTTGAGGCATCTTGGGAGGCATGAATTCCCACGGCGCGCTGCGCAGTCCATCTCTCTCCTCCGGACCATGACTGACTCTCCGCAGAAACTCTCGGAAACGCACATCCTTGGCGCGGATACCCGCGAGTTGCGAGTCAGCTCCCAGAAGTGTCCTGCGCTTTCGTCGCACCACATCGCTCACGTGGGGGTCTGCGATGCCGCCGCGCCGTACGAGATCGTGCGCATGGATCTCAGCGGCACTTATCTGCTTTCCTGCGTGAGCGGGAAGGGTCGGATCCAGCTCGATGGACGCTGGCAGGTCTGCCGCGAAGGCTGGGCCTGCCTGGCCCCGCCGCACGCGCTCCTCGCTTTTTCAGCCGTGCCAGGTTCACGCTGGGAGTTTAGCTGGGTGCGCTACCAGCAGCCCTCGGATCAGAAGCCGGTAATGTCCTCGTCATCGCCCGCGCTGGCGAAGTTCGACCCGCTGCCGCTCCGCTCCGCCATCCTCGGCCTCTATCACGAACTGGAGAGCGGGGCCGCACCCGCGACGGTGAGCCACTGGGTGGAGATCATCCACGTCTACGTCCTGCGCTTCGCCCGACCATGGCAGACCGACGACCGCCTTGGCCATCTCTGGGAACACGTCGCCGCGCGCCTCGAGCAGCCCTGGACGCTCGACGATCTGGCACGCCATTGCCACCTCAGCACCGAGCACCTACGCCGGCTTTGCCGCAAGGAACTAGGCCGTAGTCCCATGCACCACGTCATCTACCTCCGGATGCAGTACGCCGCGCGCCTCCTCTCCCGGACGGACGACAAGGTCGAGACCATCGCCACTGCAGTAGGCTACGAGAACCCCTTCGTCTTCTCGACGACCTTTAAGAAATGGGTCGGCTGGCGTCCGTCGGAGTACCGGGCGCGGCAGCGGTAAGAGTCTGCCGCTATCGCGAGTGCCGGGACCTGCGGTCAGCCCCGGGAAAGCTATGCTCCAGCGTGGCAACGGCATGGGCTGCACGTGCGGTGTTATCTCACCAGAGGACTCCTGTAGCTCCGGCATCACCTGAGGACCCTTCATCGGGGCCAGGCTGGAGCCAGGCGTTCCCGGCTGGCGTCCATCCCACACGCCTCCTGAAAGGACAGCTTGCGCGTGCCGGAGCACATCCAGCGTGGCATCCAGGTATGAAGAAGCAGCCGCCGGGAGCTTGTGCTCCCGACGGCTGGTTCGAATACGGTTTACCTATTTGGGGATCATGGAGCAGGGGGCGCTCCAGGCGTGGTGGGTAGCGGTGCACGCGTCTGGGCGAAGCGGCGTCCCAGCTCCGCTCGAATCGTCCCGTAGCCAGCAGCATCCCCGTAGGAGCGCAGGCCGCGGTAGACGATCAGCGTCCCCTGCATGAGGTCCGCGCCGGCGAGCAACATGGTGTCATTGATCCGCCGGAGCAGCAGCTCCAGATCCTGCTTGGTGGGCAGGAGCTCGTCGCGGAGGATCTGGTCCCGGTCGAGCTCAGCGACCGAAAGGCCGATCGGGAGGATCTCCGGGTGTTCGCGGGCCAGCTCGTGCGTCTGACGCACAAAGGCTTCGCTTTTCGGCCCCAGCTTCATCAGGAGTCGGCGTTCGGCCGCACTCATGCTTACGAGGAACGGGAGTGCGGTATTGAGGGTGGCGACGGCTGCCCGCACGGAAGCGATTTGCTCCGCGGTAAGGACGACGTCGATTCGGTTTGTATATAGTGACATGGCGTTTTGTTCTTTCTGTTTTTCTTCCAACTGCGTGTTCAGACACCCGCTGCCGCTCCCCAGCGTAACCGCCGGCCTTGCGAACAAATCGTGTGTCTATAAGTAGGTGCTCATGTCAAAAATCGGTGGGATTAGTGGCAACGCGACGCTGGCGGCACGCGGTGGGGAGTAGGGATAACGGTTCGCCCGACCCGACGTAAATGCTTGCCTTCGTGGATCCGCGACAATGGAGGCGTCACGTCCGCTTGGGGGACAGCGACGGCTTTTGAATAACAGATTTGTTCATCATCCTCACTGTCCTGGAGGGACGCCGGAGATTAGCCGGGCGCGCGGCACTTCTCGGAAATCTCCTCGGCTTTGCCCACGCAAGTTACTCAGCTCGTGCTACCCGGCGGGGTTTGGACTCTACACGCTTAAACAATGGGCGACTGCTTTGCTCGCGAAGCGAACCCTCCTGCGTAGACCCGCGGGACGGCACGCCTTCATCATCTTCCCCCTGCAGCTCGCGAGCTTAGCCGCAACTCTCTCGAAATCAAACCCCTAAGCTCATAAACCCGAGACCAAATCCGCTCGGACGGCCGAGCAAATCCAATCCTCATTGTGCCATTCTGGCACATCATTGTGCCACATTGGCAGGTTGCCCGAGCACTTTCAGAGGACGTTCTCTCGATTTGCTCGGCTGCCCGAGCAATTCTGGTGAGCATTGTGCCATTTTGACTCCTTCACCTCCAGATTCTCTCCTTCGTTCTCCGGAATTGCTCCGTCATTCTCTGAATTCCGACCAAGCCTCTTCACCCAAGTACCATAGCCCAGAGCCAATCCACGACTGCGCGCATGGACTACTTACTGTAACAATTCTGTTCGTGTCTTAGAACCACGAAGGCGTAAAACGAGGCCGCGAGACACGGGCACCAGGCGTTTTCGCCTCAGCTGCCCACGGAGTTCAAGACTCCGAACCAGAAACAGCACACTCCCTCATTCACCCATGCACTTCACCGAAGTTGCCTTCACTTGCTATCCCGCTACGGATCTTGCCGCCTCCCGCGCCTTTTACGAAGGAGTGCTCGGGCTAAAGCCGACTATGGTGACCCCGCTTGGCGAGGATGGCGGATGGGTGGAGTACGAACTCGGCAGCCATACCTTGAGCATCGGACAGGCTCCCGGTTGGTTGCCAAGTCCCGACGGCCCGAGTTGCGGTCTTGAGACCGTTGATTTCGAAGCAACGATTGCGATGCTTCGCAGCGCGAATGTTCCCTTCAAGATGGAACCCTTCGAAACGCCGGTATGTCACATGGCGATGGTGCTGGATCCAGCCGGTAATGTCCTGATCATCCACAAGCGCAAGCCGGGACACCACTAGCCCGCACAGGGCGTTGTCTGTCTATCGGACCCGCTGGCAACGTGCCTGAGAGCCGCGCAACTAGCCGTGGGCGAGTTCGTAACGGTCGATCTCTTGTAGCCGGTGGTTCGCGTTGGCCGCGTACTTGGTATTTGGCAGGGTCTCCACGACCTCCTGTAGGAGCACCCGAGCACGGTTCCCGTCGCGCAGATGGGTCCAGTATACATCGACGAGCCGTGAAGAGATAAACGCCGCGTCCTCGGTGGCCCATTCGCGGTTCAACGCGCCCTCGAGGATCGCGGCAGCAGGTGCCGGGTCGTGCAGCTTGTCGCAGTAGAGATGGGTTATCTCGCTTAGCGCCAGCGTATCAGTGGGGTTCTTCTCCCAGGAACGCTGGTACTCCTCGATCGCGCCGCGGTAATCGCCGCGGGCTACATAACCGAGCGCTTTGGCATGAGGGTTCTCTTCGTACTTCTCATTGGGGTTAAAGAAGTATTCCCCAATGCGATCGCCGATCTCAGGCAGGAACGAGACGACGAAGAGCCCACCGGCAACGGCGCCGACTAGAACGACCCCGCCGAAGAGCAGGATGACCTGGGTCCCGTCCACATCTTCCTGAGCGGAAGCGACACGGGCCTGACCGAACAAGTTAAACGCCAGCCACCCGAGGGCCAGCACAACAAGGAGACGGCTGAGGAATTGCATAGGGGTGCAAGAATTGCGCAGAGGGTACCAACCCAACGATTTAATCGCAACGCCAATCTAATCTTACGTAGATCCCGACATAAGATTATCTTACTTCCAAGGGCTGTTAGTAGAAGCCTTGTCGAGGGAAGAACCTTCAGAGGCGAAAATGTATTTATTCACCACCTTGACGGTCTTGCTTCCAGACGTAATGTCCTGCCACTTTCCCCCACCCCCGGTTGCGCGCATTCATGAAATCTACCCTGATTGAACCTTTGGAGGCCCGCATCACCCCTGCGGCCCTCTTTATCCTCCCCTCATCGATATCGGAGGGAGACACGGGGCTGACCACACTTACTTTCACGATCCGACTGGATTCCGCCGCGACTGGTCCGGTCAACGTGGACTTTGCGACCGAGGATGGTACCGCAATCGTCGGCGGCAATGCGGCGACGGGCGGACAGGATTATGTCGCGCGAACTGGAACTGTAAGCTTCGCGGCGGGTGAATTGGAGAAGTCGATTCAGATCTCGGTAAATGGCGACTTGGTGGGAGAGGACGACGAGGCTTTCACCGTCCGACTCAGCAATCCGGTAGGGGCGACGATCGGAGGCGAGACGGCGGCGGGGACGATCCGTAACGATGCGAAACTCTCAATCGACGATCGCTCGTTGCTCGAGGGCGATGCCGGCACGCAGGACATGGTCTTTACAGTGAGCGTAACGGAAGCGCCGCTGACGCAAACTTTGTCGGTCAACTACGCGACAGAGAACGCCAGTGCGATTGCAGGATCTGACTACACTGCGAAGAACGGGACGCTCACCTTTGCGCCGGGCGTGCTCAGCCAGACTCTGTCGGTGTCGATTAATGGCGATACTAACGCTGAGGCAAACGAGGACTTCAATGTTCGCCTGACCAACCAGGTGCCCCTGAGCACAGTGCTGCAGGACAATCTCGGTAAGGGCACGATCCTGAACGACCCGAAGTTCCAGATCTCCAGTGTATCGAGACAAGAGGGTGACTCCGGGGAAACGGACTTTGTCTTTACTGTCTCGCTAACTGAACGCACCCCGGGGGATACAGCGACCTACTCGGTGAGCTTTGCGACGGTCGACGGGACCGCCTTGGCGGGCAACGACTATATTGCACAAGCCATCACGAACTTGCAATTCACGCCCGAGACCAGCACGCAATCCGTGACAGTGAAGGTGCTGGGAGATCTGGTGGGCGAGGTAGATGAAACGTTCTTTGTCCAACTGTCGGGGGCAACCGGCGTGCCGATCAAAGAAGGTGGCGACCGTGCAACGGGCACGATCCAGAATGATGCACGCCTAAGGATCGGCGATGCGCGAATTGTAGAGGGTAACGACGGGACGAAGTTGATGGTCTTCGATGTCACGCTCATCGAGAAGGCTCCTGGGAATGTCACAGTGAACTATGCTACCAGCGATGGCACCGGGAACAACGCGGCGCGGGCGATCGAAGACTATGTGGCGCAAACCGGTTCGCTGACTTTTGGCGAAGGCGAGACGACCAAACAGGTCAGCATCGTGGTAAATGGTGACACACGTGCGGAAGGGCTCTCCGAGCAGTTCGTGGTGACCCTGAGCAGTCCAGTGAATGCGCGCCTCGATGATCAAACCGGCGTTGGCACCATTCAGGATGACGACGCGCTCACTGTGGGTGATCTCGAAGTTGTCGAAGGGGACACAGACACGACGGTCTTCTTCACGGTTAGCCTGAAGAATCTAAACATCCCAGCCGGGCAGGTACTAAAGGTAAAGTATATAACTCAAGACGGCTCGGGAGTTCCTTCGGATGCCGCAGCGACCTCGACGGGCCCGGTTCCGGACTATATCGGGATTGCGCAGCCTACCAACCCCACTGACGCGGCGATTGAGCTGATCTTTAGCCCGGGTGAGACGACGAAGACCGTGCCCGTGACGATCAAGGGGGACGAGACATTCGAGCGGGCACAGGAGAGATTTTCACTTCTGCTCACCGAGGCAGCTTTCTACACGAGCGGGCCGAACGGCACAAAGGTCGGCGAGAATCTCCCGATTGCCGATCCGCGCGGAGTCGCGACAATCCTACAGAGCGCAGACGGGGATGCCGTGCCGACGATTAGCGTGCTCGATACAAAGAAGGTTGAAGGCGCATCTGGGCAGTCGTTGATGCAGTTCACCGTGCAGCTCTCGGCGCCAGTCGGGTACGACACACGCATTGTATACAGTACGGAAGGGATCGCAGGCTCCGCCACCGCTGGTGAAGACTATACGCCAGTGTCGAACGGTTTGCTGGTTATCCCAGCCGGCCAGGCGACCGGGACCATCCAGATCGCGATCTCTGGCGATACCGTGGACGAGTTGGACGAGACATTTGCGCTAGTCCTGAACGAGGCAAAGCTGGTCGGTGGAAACCTTCCCGCGGAGGGGCAGCCGCTAACCGTGACCGACAATCGGGCGGTTGGAACGATTCAGAACGACGAGAGGTCCGTGTCGATCGCGCTGGATGGAAGCACGGGTCAGGAGAACAGCGGTACGATCCGCTTTAAGGTGACGCTCTCCAGCGCATCATCCGCGCAGGTTGTAGTTAGCTTTAAGACGGAAGACATTACGGCGATCTCCACAGGGACGTTTGCGGATTACACGGCGCAGACTAGCACCGTGACCTTCGCGCCAGGACATACCGAGGCGTTCATCGATGTGGCTATCATCGATGATACACGATTCGAGGGGGACGAGACATTCAAGGTGACGCTCACGGATGTGCAGAATGCTGCAGTTGGCACGACGCCCGGAAACAGCGCTCAGGCTACAATCCGAGACAACGACAACCCACCGACCGTGTCGGTCGTGCAGGATGGGGTCGCCACAGAAGGCGGCCCGGTGAAGTTCAAGGTCACACTGTCCGCGCCGTTGCAGGAGGCGATCACGATCCCATACTCCTTCACGCTGGGTACGGCGCAGAGCACAGACTTCGTGAGTACTGGGGGAAGCGTGACGATTGCAGCTGGCCAGACCACGGCTGACATCATCGTGAACACGGTGAATGACACGATCAACGAGCCTGACGAAACGTTCACGATCACGCTTGAGGATCGGCCAAATACCGGCGGTGCAGTGAGCGCAACTGGGACGATCACCGACGATGGGGATGCGCTCCCGCGGGTTTCTATCGGTGACTTGAGCATCGTGGAAGGCGACACGGGCCAGAAGGTGGCGGAGTTCATCGTCACGCTTTCTGCCGTCTCCGGTAAGGACGTGACGATCACCTACCAGCTCTTCGACCGCACTGCTGTTGGGGGTGTGGACTACGTGATCCCGACTACCACGACTCTCGTCATCCCTGCAGGCCAGACTTCGGGAAAGATCCTTGTCCCGATCATTGGGGATGAGCTCACGGAACCTACGGAAGAATTCATTGTCCGACTAGGCAGCGCCACGAATGCGCTCATCCAGGATAACGAAGGTGTCGGAGCGATTCTGGACGACGAGCGGGAGTTCTCAATTCGCTTCGATGGCGAGACCGAGACTCCTCATACGATCACGGTCGATGAGCCGGCGAACGGCACCGCTAGCAAGGTCGTGACTTTTCGCGTCGTTCGGACCGGCGACCTTTCGCAACCAGCCTCGGTGCAGTATACGACCGCCGACGGTGTGGACCGCACGGGTGCAAGGGCTGCCGTTTCAGCGGGCGCTCGTAAGGATTTCGCGGCTTTAAGTGGGACCGCAACCTTCGCCGCGGGTGCGGCGGAATCCGCCCCGATCGAACTTACGATCAACGGCGACAATGTTCATGAAGGGTTGGAGGAATTCTTCATCCGGCTGCAAAACGGAGTGAATGGCTCGCCTGCGCCAGTTGGTGGCACTGGCACGGTGCAGATCACTGATAACGATGCCGCGCCGACTGTAACTGTCTCCAGCCCGACCGCACTCGAGGCGAATCTCTCGAACAACGTTGCGACGAAAACCGACCTAGTCTTCAAGGTCACGCTTTCGAACCCGACAGAAATCGGTGCCGTGACGCTGAAGTACGCCACTGCGAACGGCGAAACAGTCTTCGGACCAGATAACGTCATCGTGACCGCTGGGGCCACGGCGGGAACGACGCGTGCGGATTACGAAGCACTCTCAATCACCAATCTAACTTTTGCTGCTGGTGAGACCACCAAGGATGTGATCGTCAGGGTGCTTGGCGACGTTCGAGACGAGTACGACGAAACGCTCAAGCTAAACCTCACGGATCTGAATGCGAACGCGACCTTCGGCGGTGGTGGCACAACGCTCTCCGGCACCGGCACGATCACAGACAACGACCTCGCGCCAACTGTCTCGATTAGCGATCTATCCTCGGGCAGCGGAAGCACGCTTACTGGCGCGACATATCTTGAGTCGGACGGACTAACCACTTCGAAGTTCTTTCGCGTGACTCTCTCGGCAGAGACCGAGAAGGAAGTGCGCGTCGGCTACACTACAGCGAACGGTACTGCTACTGCCGGCCAGGATTTCCTTCAGAACAGCGGAGCGCTGATCTTTGCTCCTGCAAACGGCAACACGGCAGGTCAGACCACGAAGGATATCACAATCAACGTTCTCGAGGACTCCGCGGCAGAGAACGCGGAGAAGTTCGAAGTCCGGCTGAATGACGGAGTTGTCGGAGCCGTTACGCTCGATGGTGTCGGCGAGGCTACTATCCAGGACAACGACAAGGCGATCTTCACGATCAACGATGTCACGATGGTGGAGGGTAACGACCCGAACACGCCGCAGGTTGCACGTTTCCTTGTCTCACTCGCTAACACCACCGAGCGCTCGGTCACAATTAGCTACTCTACCGTGGACGGCACCGCGAAAGTGAGCGGTGCATTCGCAGATTATCTCTTCACTTCCGGCACGCTCACCTTCGACGCAGCTAATACCAGCGCGTTCATCGACGTGCCGATCATCGGGGACACTTACAAAGAGGCGGTTGAAGCATTCACTGTCCGCTTGAGCGGCGGAAGCGAGGCACAGTTTGCAAAGGCGGACGGCATTGCGAACATCCAGAACGGCGACGATGCGTCAATCGGCGTTGCGATTGATGACGTGCGGGTGGTCGAGGGCACGCCAGGTGTCTCCACCGCTGGCAAGGCGCAGTTCCGAGTGATTACGTCCGGCCCGTTGGAGTCAGGACAGACAGTTACCGTGAAAGCTACGACTCGCGACGGCTTGGCTATGGCGGGAAGTGACTACACGGCGAAGACCGGGACACTTACCTTCAGTGGCAGTACGGTCTCGCAGCTCTTTGAGGTGAATGTCACGGGGGACACCAGGTTTGAGGGTGCCGAGAACTTCTTCGTTGATCTCAGCGATGCGACGATCACGCCAACGACCAGTACCGTAGCGATCGAACGCGCGACAGGCGGTGCGATCATCTATAACGATGATGTCCAGCAGGTGAACGCACGCACGGTGCAGTGGATCGATGTGGATGGTGACGTGGTAACCCTCAAAGTGAACAAGGGCGCGCTGAACATTTCGGATATCAACGACTTCGACTTCATCAATCAGATTACCGGCACCTCTGGTAATACGCCTCTCAGCACGGTCGGGGGTCTCGCCCTACGCGCGCTGAATCTCCAGAACGACGGCAACGAGTTCAAGCGAGCGAACATATCTATCACCGCGGAGCCGCAGGCTATCTTCGATCCGAATGGCACCGTTTTCCTGGGCGATGGACGCGTCGATATCGGTTGGATCAATGCCGGCTTGTTCACCAGCGATAACAGCAACTTCTTCGGGGTCGATCTCGGCACCGTGACTGTGGATGGCGGCCTCGCCCGGATTACTGCGGGAGATCGCACGATCAGCTCCTCCTCCATGGGCAGGCTGAACGTCGAGCACCTCGGTGTGGACTCCGCGCAGGTCGGAGTCGACAATACGCTCAGCTATTTCCAAGGGGCCGTCGGCAAGTTGCAAGTCGCCGGAGATCTGGAAGGTCAGGTTCAAGTGGCCGCTGCGCAGTTCGGCCGGATCGGGAGTATCACGGTCGGTGGGACACTCGGCGGCGAGGCTGCACAGGCGGGGTTGATTCTTTTCTCGGGCAAGCTCGGCCGCGCGACATTTGGAGCGATTGACGGTGGCGCGGGTGCTAACTCCGGAAGCCTTCGCGGTGAGACCACTTTCCCGACCGCGAGAATTGGCAGCGTGACTGTCCTCGGCGACATCATCGGCGGCGCGGGTGAAGAGTCGGGTGTGATCAATGCTCCGCGAATCGGCAAAGTCACGGTCCTCGGCTCGGTGATCGGCGGGAGCGGCAAGCAGTCCGGGACAGTCGGCGGGACTCCTGTGGATGCAGGCGATCTCATCACTAGTTCTATAAAGAGCATCAAAGTCGCAGGCGCCGTTGAGGGAGGTACGGGCGACTTCTCGGGCGCTCTGAGCGCCCGCTCAATCAACTCCGTTTCCGTGGGTAGCGTCTCCGGCGGCGGTGGTGATCTCTCCGGTGCGATCCGCGCGGGTGTGCTCGGCAAGGTGAATATCACAGGTGACGTCGTCGGCGGAACCGGTGCGGATTCCGGAATCATCCTCGCGGATTCCACGATTCCCTCGAATGGGGTTGTAAAGATGAACTCTGTCCAGATCGGAGGGCGTCTCGTTGGTGGCGAGGGCGCGAACTCCGGCGTCGTCGCATCGGATGCAAGTGCACAAAGCATCGTCATTAAGGGAACAGTCACACCGGACTCCGCCGCTGCTCCGGGCGTGAGCGCAGCCGTCATAGGGGGAACCGGAACGCAAAGTGGAAGGATCAGTGTAAACTTCGGTCTCGGTCAACTTGTACTTGGTACACCACAGAGCGGCAGCAGCGGGGGAACGGAATACAGCATCCTCGGGGGCAGTGGGGCCGACTCGGGTTACATCGTGCTCGGCGCGGTAAAGGCGGTGGCGTTGAATGGCGACGTGCAGGGCGGTTCGCATAACAACACCGGCGGTCTGAACGTGGCTGGCCGGGTGAGTACATTCACGCTGAACGGCAGTTTGCTCGGCGGCGACTCCGTGGCGGCGACGCCGTTCTCCAATGGCCGCGCCGTGAACAACTCGGGCTTCCTCAGCGCTGGTCAAATCGGCAAGGCGCTGGTCACTGGCGACATCATCTCTGGTCAGGACTCCGGTGCCGGGCTGAACGGGAGTGGCTTGATCGCTGCGGCTGGTGGCTCAGTAGCCGGAACGATCGGAAAGCTCGAGATTGCCGGGAAGATCCAGGGGAATGAATCGGAATCCGTGCTCATCGCTGCGCTAGGCACTCGCGGCAAGCTGGCTATCGGAAAGCTTACCGTCGGTGGGAATGTCGACTTCCTGGAGATCCTCGCGGGACTCGCGAAGCCGGGCGCCGATGGCAAACTCCCCCGCAACGCCGATGCCTCGTTGGGAGACCTGATCTTCGAAGGCGACGTCCGCGCGCTCGACATCGCATCAGGCGCGGCCAAGGGAACTGACGGGCGCTTTGGTACGCCCGACGACGAGATCTTCACGGCCGCGTCGTCAGAGTACCTGAACGAGCTCGGAGTGTACTCCCGGATCGCCAGCGTCATCATCAAGGGCTCGGTGCTCGCAGGACCTGTCTCAGGAGACGCACCATTGCGTTACGGCATTGTCGCGCAGGAGATCGGCTCAATCGTGGTCGGCGGCACCCGGGTCCCCTTGATCCCTGGCGCAATCAATGATCGAACCCCGCTGGAAGTATCCGCGGGGACTGGGCTCTTCGCGCTCGAACTCCCCGTAACGAACCCGGCACCTCCTGCGTAGGCTAGCTGCCGAGGCTACATGGCCTCTTCACGTAGATCGGCCCCCCATACTTTGTTCCTTGAACTTCCCCGGACACTTCCTATTTTCTGCGAATCGCGCGGGTATAGCTTAATGGTAAAGCTCCAGCCTTCCAAGCTGGCCATGAGGGTTCGATTCCCTTTACCCGCTCTCTTTCTAGCGGGGTGGCCTGATGCTGTCCTGCATCTATTGGTAAGTAGGGATACGCCTTTAGGCAGGGGGTACGGGATCCCAATGTCCCATCGAGAGCTTCCGAAGGCGGCGGGCGAGCCTCACACTACGAAACCGAGAGCTTCCGAAGCTCATCGCGGAGCCTTTTCTACGAAACCGAGAGCCTCTGGGGCAGAACGACGAGCCTCTGGGGCAGAACGACGAGCCTATTTCATCGAACGCCGAGCCTCCCGGATAGAACGGCGGTCCTCTTTCATAGAACGCCCGGCTTCCCAGATAGAACGTCGAACCCCCGGAGCACATCCCCCGGCCTTTCTGGCCCAGCGTTGCGTATTCAAGGGATGCCCGTCGGCGCCTTCAATGAATGCACAGCCCCCGCGGAACGTCTCTCTTCACGTGTCGGTAGTCGGTTTCCGCTGCCCCGTCTCAATTACGTTGCGCGGCTTTCGGGCATGAGATAATGCGATGGCCCGTTTCGACCGGGTTTCCTGGTCGCAGAACCCTTTTTCGCTGGACGCTTGTACTCTCCATGACTTTCAACCGGCGTTGGATCGCCTTCCTCGTAGCCGGCTGGCTGCTGGGGGAAAGCTCCGCACGGGCGCAGTTCGACGGTGGGAGTAGCGACTCGGGATCATCGGGCAGCGGCGCGAGTTCGTCGTTCGGCTTCGGCAGCGGGAGTAGTTCGGGGACAAGTTCCTCTGGGAGTACGCCTTCGCCGTCATCCGGAGACTCGAGCGGAAGTAGCGGGAGTGCCTTCGGGCCGGACGCGGGCACCCCGGATGGCAGTGGTACGACCTCACCTACCACCGATCCCTTCAGCGGTTTCGGCCCGCCTGATCCCACCACCTCCGCTCCCGGCATACCTGGGACTGGGCCGACAGGCACGACCGGGCCAGCAACCGGCGTCCCGGGCGCGGCGTCAGCCTTCGGGCCGGCAGCTGGGGAACTTGGGCAGGCTCCACTGCCGGAGGCGCCCGCCTCGTTCTCGCTCTCCAGCGCCTACGGACAGGCTGCCCAGACTTTCACTCTGGGCGAAGGCCGCCTCGCACGGCCGCGCTACCGCTACTCAGTCACGCTGAGCTTCGGCTACGACGATAACATCCTCCAGAGTCCGACTGTCTCGGAAGCGATCCCCGAAGTGCGGCAGGAAGTCCTCGTCGACCCCGGCGTCCCGCAGGCGATCTTCCAGCAGGTTCCGATCTTCAGAACCGAGACGCGAGTCGTGAATGGAAACTTCGTGAATGTCCAGGTACCGACTGGGCAGACGCGACTCGTGCTTGTGGAACCGGCGCGTCCGCCGGAGTTCGAGTCTGTAGTGGTGCAGCCCGAGATCCCTCCGACTGAGCGTCTTGGGAGTTTCTTCGCGCGCACGTCTGCGAGCTTCGAGACGCAGTTCGCCAGCCGCCGGACGGTCTTCACTTTCGATCTCCGCGCAAATGCTGATTACTACTTCGACCGGCCAAACGATCAGACTGACCTGAACGGCAGTATCTCGTTCAACTTCATCCGTCGGCTTACCCCGCGTATGCAGTTCTCCGCATCCGCCAACCTCGCCTACCTGTCGCAACCCGATGTCCGGCGGATTAATACGCCCACCCGCAACGTCGGTGAGTACTTCAGTACGACGAGCAAGTTTGACCTCTCCTATCGGTGGAGCCCGCGGTTCACCACGGTCTCCAGTATCTCGGCGAATGCGCTGAACTACAGTGAACCCGCGCAGCAGGTGAGCAACTACCTCGAGACACTCTTCGGCACGGAGGCTCGTTACCTTTGGTCGCCGCGGCTGACCGTGCTGGTGGAGGGCCGGTACGGCCTCACGATGTACCCGAACTCGCCGACTCTCGAATCGCGGACGGCGTATGCGCTGATGGGTGCCGAATACCGGTACAGCGCACGGCTCAGTGGGACAGTTCGCGCCGGACTTTCGCAGCGGACTTTCGTTGAGACGGGGGAGAGCTCGATTTCCCCCTACTTAGAAACCACAACTTCGTGGCGAGTGCTGCCTACTGCCTTCGTGACTTGGAACAACCGCTTTGGCTTTGAGGAGCCGCCGGATGCAAGCAGCCAGGTGCAATCGTTCCGCACCGGGCTCTCTTTCATCAATGCGTTTAGCGCTCGCCTCCGTGGCAGCGCCGGGTTCACTTACATCTCTCGTACGACCACGAACGAGCTCGCGGAGAGTGAAATCACGGAACAGACGGTGGACGCAAACTTGGGAGTGGAGTACCAGTGGAGTCGGCGGCTAAGCCTGAACGGGGTTTACAGTTACACTGATGTTTTCTCCACGACGAAGGTCTCAGATTACTACCGGAACCGAATCTTCTTCGGTCTGGAGTATTCATTTTGAGCAGGAAGGCCCGCGCGTAGTCAAAAATACCTCGTCGCCGCAATTGCAAAATGCGCATTCGGTGACTATTTTATCTCCCCTTTTCTCCCCGAACAGACCGCATCTATGATCGATTCCAGCGAGGTTAAACTGCATTTCTTGGACTACTGGCGCGTGATCAAGATGCGAGCGGGATTGATCCTGCTTGTGTTTCTGTTGGTCATGGTCTCCGCAGGGGTGGCGACTTACTTCATGGAGCGGCAGTATTTCGCCAAGGTCTCGATCGAGGTGAAGCCGGATACTACAAAGTCGGCAGGCATCTTCGAGAACATGGGAACGCGGACCTATGATCCGCAGTTCGTGGCGACCCAGTTTCAGATCCTCAGGAAGAGCGCGATCCTTTATCCTGTAATCGAGCAGCTCGAGCTGGAGAAAGTTTATGCACGCGAGGGTCCGGTCCCGAGTCGACAGCAGACATTCCTGATGCTGAACGGCGATCTTTCCACACAAGAGGTTCGGAACACGGGGCTGATCGAGGTTGGCGTTTACAATCGCGATCCCCAGATGGCGGCGACGATTGCAAACACCATCGCCCGGGTGTACCGCGACGAGCGTCTCGCGGCCTTGTCGAATGCGACCGGTATCAGCTTGGCGCAGTTCAAGGACGAGGTGGACAAACAGCGGACCGTGGTTGAGAAGGCGCTCTTTGAAGCGCAGGAGATTCGTGAGCGGCTCGGGATTGTTGATCCGGATACAGAGAGCTTTGCCATGCCTTTCGTTGGAACTGGCGAGCGCGGAGCAATGTCGGCTGAGCAGGTTGTCAACGAGCAGCGGGGTAAGGTCACTGAGCTACGGACGCAGATGGCGCGGATTGAGCAGCTTCAGCCGGAGCAGCTGATGGAGGCTCTCCAGATGCTGAACATTCCGGACCAGACGGTGACGCAGAAGCTTCCGCTTTTACACGACGCCAAGACGAAAGAGGCGGAGCTTCTCGGAAAAGGGCTCGGAGAGAATCATCCAGCAATCAAGGCCCTCCGGGCTATGGCAGGGAGTTACCGCGAGATCCTAGCGGCCGCGCTTGATGGAATCCGCCGCGCTTCAGCCAGCAAGCTTCAGGTCGCTGAGGAGACCCTGAGCAACTTGGAGACCACTGTTGGCGAGCAGAAGAAGCGGGCGATCACCGATCGTAGCGAGAGCGGCCCCTACACGAAGGCGAAGACGAGCTACATCCACAACAAGAAGATCCTCGATGCTGCCGAGCTGCGCTATTCGACGATCCGGATGGATCGTGGGATCGACATTGAGCCAGTGAAGATCTGGCAGGAAGCCGAGCCGCCAATGCGTCCCGCAAAGCCACCGGTGAAGCTCTACATCGCTCTTTCCGCATTGGTAGGTTTAATCACTGGCATCGGCTTGGCGTTCTTTATCGAGTACCTCGACACCAGCGTGAAGACCCTGGATGACGTGGAGCGCTACCTACAGGTCCCGGTGCTCGCGGTTATTCCGAAGGATGCTCCGGTGTTGCTCAAGCAGCAGGGCGATTCTTCCCACGCCGAGTCGTATCGAATCCTCCGAGCGAACATTGAGTTCAACAAACCAAACCGCGACTCGAATACCATTACGCTGATTAGTGGCGGGCCCGGCGAAGGCAAGTCGACCACGCTGAACAACCTCGCGTTTACCTGCGCGAAGGGCGGCTACAACGTGCTCGTGGTGGATGCCGATCTTCGTCGGCCAACTCAACAGCGGTACTTCGAGGTCGAGAACACCTTTGGGCTCACTGATTACCTGACGGGCAAGGCCACTCTCGACGAGATTACCCGCACCACGAAGATCGACAACCTGTCGTTCATCCCAAGCGGCGAACTGCCTGACGATGCAGTGGGCATTTTAAACAGCCAGCGCATGACGGATCTTATCCAGAAGCTGAAGCAGCAGTACGACCTTGTCTTCTTCGACTCCCCGCCGATCCTCGGTGTGAGCGACGGCGCTGTTCTGGCCAGCGAGGTGGATGTGACTGTAATGGTGGTACAGCATCGCCGCTTCCCACGCGCTATGCTTCAGCGGGTGAAGCAGGCTGTGACTCAGGTCGGCGGCACGCTCGTTGGCGTCGTCTTGAACAATGTCGATACCCGCCACGACGACGGCTACTCTTACTATAACGCCTACAGCGAATACTATGCGCCTCGCGAGAAGCAGGCCGCCGCCGCTGCTGCCGCTGGTGGACGTCGCCCTGCGAACGCTCCCGAGCCTCGCACCGTTGCTTCGCCGAACCACGGCGACTACTAGAGTCTCATTGCCATGCGCATTCTTCTAACTCTGGTTGCTGCCCTGGTACTTGCCGGGCCCGCCTGGTCGCAAAATGTTCAGCGGGCCACTCGCGCGGAACCTCGACCTGCTCCGCGTGCCGATGCGCCTGCAACAAACAGCTCTGCGGTACTCCGGACGAATGACTCCTTCGAGCTGCAACTCGGCGGCGTCCCGCTGGAGTACGCGGCGGAGTTTCGTCTCCAGTACACTGTGGGTGACGATGGCAACGTGCAGATTCCTTTAATCGGCAGCGTTCGCGCTGCGGGTCGGACGGTTTCGCAGTTTTCTGACGCCGTTGCCACAAAGCTGCGCGAGGACAAGATCTTCACGTTTCCTACGGTCACGGTGAACTTGGTTCCGCAATCGCGCTTCGTTACTGTCGGTGGCGCAGTGCGTCAGCCTCAAGCGGTTCCATGGAGCCAGGATCTCACCCTCTCTGCAGGCATCATGCGTGCAGGTGGGGCGAGCGAATTCGGCAATCTAAAGAAGGTCCGAATACAACGCGGCGGCGAGGTTCGGTTCTTCAACCTCAAAGCGGCCGATAAGGATCCGAACCAAAACCCGAAGCTCCTCCCGAGCGATGAGGTTACCGTATCGGAGTAGACCCACGGTTCTCCGTTCGAAAGACCCACACCCGGCATACAGCCGGGCGTTCTCTTTTCCTTTCGAAGCCTCAGATCAAGCCGCCTCGATGAGCAGCCGGTTCTTCCACAGGTATCCAAGTCCGGAATAGAGCGTCAGCCCCATGGCGAGTGCGATCAGCGCCGTGCCGCCCCAAGTCCATGCGATCCCCCACCAGGCGCTCGCGTCGAAGAGCCCTGTACGCTCCACTTCGGCGACCGCGAGGAGCAGCAGGAAGTAGATCACAGTGATAATCTGCCAGATCGTCTTGTGCTTCCCCAAGTTCTCCGCGGGTAGCAGGACTCCTTTGTTGGCTGCAAGCAGCCGCAGGCCGGTGATCAGGAACTCCCGACTGATGATCACGATCGCCACCCATGGCGGAAAGGCCTCCAGCGGCACCAGGCAGATAAACGCCGCCGCCATCATGATCTTGTCCACCAGCGGATCCATCAACTTGCCGAAGTCGGTCACCAGATTGTACCGCCGCGCGATCTCCCCATCTGCGTAGTCGGTAATGCTCGCCATACTAAAGAGGAGCAGCCCCGCGGTGTAGGCCCAGGTCCAGGATGAGGAGAGTGCGGCTACGAAGAGGAGCGTCAGGAAGAAGCGACCGACCGTGAGTTGATTCGGTAGATTCATGCGCTGGCCGGTGCGGGTACATGGAGCTGCGCCCGCCGGGGGTGCCGGAGAGGTCGCAGTTTACAAAAGCCCGTTGCCATGGATTGCACTTTGCCGATAGCCTCGCCCGCTTCTCAAACCTAAATGTCAAACCCCACCGAAATCACCGCTTCCTGTGACATTGGCCTGATTGGCCTCGCCGTAATGGGCGAAAACCTCGTGCTCAACATGGAGAGCAAAGGTTTCACCGTCGCCGTTTTCAACCGCACGACATCGGTTACTGAGAAGTTTGGCGAGAACCGCGCCAAGGGTAAGAACATCGTCATCACCAAGACGCTCGAAGACTTCGTCAAGGCGCTGAAGCGGCCACGGAAGGCGCAGATCATGGTCAAAGCCGGCGCGCCGGTGGATGCCGTGATCGAGCAACTCATTCCGCTGCTCGAGCCCGGCGACGTGATTATTGACGGCGGGAATTCCCTTTGGACTGATACCCAGCGCCGCGAGAAGTATCTGAAGGACAAGGGCCTGCACTTCTTCGGCGTTGGTGTTTCCGGTGGTGAAGAAGGCGCGCTCAAGGGTCCATCGATCATGCCTGGCGGTTCGAAGGAAGGCTGGGAAACGCTATCCCCCATCTACACTCGCATCGCGGCCGTTGCGGAGGGTGAGGCCTGCTGCCGACATATGGGACCCGATGGTGCGGGCCATTATGTGAAAATGGTCCACAACGGGATCGAGTATGGGGATATGCAGCTCATCTGCGAGGCGTACGCCATCTTGAAGGCGACGATTAATCCAACCGCCGACGAGTTCGCGCAGATCTTCGGTGAGTGGAACAAGGGCGAGCTGAACAGCTTCCTCATCGACATCACGGCCAACATCTTCGCGAAGAAAGACCCTGAAGCCGGCCAGGCGCTGGTCGACGTTATTCTCGATAAGGCGGGCCAGAAGGGCACCGGCAAGTGGACCGTCGGCCATGCCGTGGAAATGGGCGTGCCTCTCTCCGTGGTTAGCTCCGCAGTTGAAGCGCGTATTCTGTCGTCCATGAAGGACGAACGCGTTGCCGCGAGCAAGGATCTCACCGGGCCAGAGGCAAAGCCGTACACCGGCGACCGGGCGAAGCTCATCGAGGCCGTCCGCGATGCCCTCTACGCATCGAAGATCATGTCCTACGCGCAGGGCTTCGTGCAGCTCGGCGCCGCAGGTCGGCAATACGGGTGGGAGCTCAATTTCGGCGACATCGCCTCCATCTGGCGCGGTGGCTGCATCATCCGCGCGCACTTCTTGAACTTCATCACCGAGGCGTATCGCCGCGATGCCGGGCTGAAGAACCTAATGCTCGACCCATACTTCCGCGATATTCTCCTGCGCACCCAGGCGAACTGGCGGACTGCCGTCACCACCGCGATCGACAATGGCGTCGCTGCCCCCGGGTTCAGCGCGGCCCTCGCGTACTTCGACAGCTACCGCTCGGCTCGGCTACCTGCGAATCTCCTTCAAGCCCAGCGCGATTACTTCGGCGCGCACACCTACGAGCGGACCGACAAGCCGGCGGGCGAATTCTTCCACACAGAGTGGTTCCAGGCGTAGGCCACACCGAAGCACCTGCTCACGAAAGCGCCGCCCGGTTTATCCGGACGGCGTTTTCCCTTGAAGCCGCAAAGTCATTAAGCAAGCGGCGGAGCTAAGCGTTGCCCGCCCTTAGGGACGAACGTTCGTGCGCGTGGTATGGTCGTCGTGACGATTACGCCGCATCAGGCCTGCGAGTCCGAGCAACCCAAGAAGTCCGATCCAGCCATAGTCAGTGTCGTTATCTTCCTCGACGGTCCCGCCCATCCCGCCACCGGCACTGGGGGAGCTCATTGTCGACGAAGGCGGTGTGGTGCCGGAGTCCTGTGCGGAGGCGGCGATCGGGGATATCGCCAGTGCAATCATCAGGGCAGCGAGGGCATGTTTGCGGAAGTAGTGAGATTGTTTCATAGCGACAAGATTCGGCTCTCCCGTGCCCCGGTGGCGTGTCCGATGCTCAGGGTTCACCCCGGGAGTAATTGCAGGGAAAAGGGATCTCCACCGGACCAAATGGGAAGTCCTCCGAGTAGAATTAGCCGCCTCTGCGCATCTCTGCTGCCTGCGCCGCACTTGGCATTACGGAGTTCCGCTGGTCCAATTGCATCGATGATCATGCGTATTCTGCTCTGGGGGAGTCTCATCGCCACGGGGCTTTCGGCGGTCGGCGCGCCGCTAAACCCGGAGACAGTCTGGGAGGAGACACTGCACCCGTACGTCGGCCCGAGCATCATCGGCGTTGATACCTCCACCCTCACAGGGAAGGTGATGACCGGCTATCAGGGCTGGTTTAACGCAGAAGGTGACGGTGCTGACCGCGGCTGGGTGCATTGGACCAAGGCGCGTGGCCCTCTCGCACCGGGGAATGCCAAGTTCGACCTCTGGCCTGATGTTTCCGAGCTTTCCTCCGAGGAGCGCTTCCCTACCGGCTTCCATCACGCCGACGGCACCGCTGCCCACGTCTTCAGCTCGTACCAGCAGCCTACTGTCACCCGGCATTTCGCCTGGATGCGCGACTACGGGATTGATGGCGCATTCGTCCAGCGGTTTGCTGCCGATCTCCGTGACCCGCGCGTCCTGCGGCATGCCAATACGGTCCTGGGCCACTGTCGCGAAGGCGCACGTCGTGCCGGCCGCGCCTATGCCATCATGTACGATCTCTCCGGGCTGCGCGCCGATCGCATCCGCGAGGTCATGGATGATTGGCGCGCCCTTCGCGACCGGTTGGCCCTCGCCAAGGATTCCGCCTACCTGCGGCATCGCGAGAAGCCAGTAGTTGCGATCTGGGGAGTCGGTTTCAGCGACGACCGCGCCTACACGCTGGCCGAGTGCCGGCAGCTGGTGGAACTCCTGAAGACGGACGGCTGCACCGTCATGCTTGGCGTCCCGACATACTGGCGTGAGCTGAAGAACGACGCTCTTCCGGATCCAGCCCTGCACGAACTCCTTAAGCTCGCCGACATCGTAAGCCCCTGGTCCGTGACTCGTTACCGCGATGTCGCAGGTGTTCAGCGTCACGCCGAGCAGCTGCTCGCGCCCGACATGGCGTGGTGCCGCAGCCATGGGCTTGACTACCTCCCTGTGGTATTCCCCGGCTTCAGCTGGCACAACATGAAGGGGAGCCCGCTCGCCGACATCCCTCGCTTGGGCGGTCGCTTCCTCTGGTCGCAGTTCGTCGCTGCCAAGCGCGCGGGGGCGGCCATGATCTACGTAGCGATGTTCGACGAAGTGGACGAAGGCACGGCCATCTTCAAGTGCATCGACACCGTTCCGCCCCAGGGCGGCTCTGCCTTCCTCACTCTGGAAGGCCTCCCGAGTGACCATTATCTTCGGCTCACCGGCGAGGGTGCAAAGATGCTACGCGGGGAGATTCCCGTCACCGACTCCCCGTAAGCCGCACCTGTGATGCTTCCTGGAAGGAACGAGGTTCTCGTCGCCCGTGACGCTCCTCTTTGGCACGAACTAGCTCGTTTTTCTGACGAGCTGGCTCAGTTTTTCGACGAGCGCGCTCGTGAATTTACATAGCGCGCTCGTTAGAAAACAGAGCGCGCTCGTCGAAATACAGAGCCAGCTCGCCAAGTTGACGAGCGAGCTCGCGGTCTCAACGAGTCATCTCGTTAAAATCATGAGCTGACTCGTTGATTTCATCAGCGAGCTTCCGGGATTACCTAGCGAGCTCTGTTCTAGAACGAACACGCTCATCAGATCCACGAGCGCGTTCATCAGAAAACAGGGGGTGCACTGCTGATCCCGAGGCCGTTCCGCAGGGCGAGGAAGCAGTCAGACGTACAAGTCGTCGCTGGCCTGTGGAGCGCTGGTACACCCACTACCCCGTGGACCGGAATAGCGCTTCCCTGCGCAGGTGAGCGCTGATCATAGTCGACGGACTCTGCCCTGTGCCATGATTGACGAGGAAAAGCCGAAGAAACGGAGCGTGAAAACCAAGGTATTCGGACCGGAGGAAGCCCGGACGGAGGTGCTGGCGAAACTTGCGGCTGCAAGAGCCAAAGGGAAGCTGGGCTTCACCACGGCCAAGACCGCGGCGGCAAAGTGTGAGGTTTACGACACGATACTGAATGCGCTCGAAGCGGAGCAGGTCGTCTTCGTCGATCGCAGTAAGGTGAAACCGAAGTACTTCCTGAGAGAATTCCAGCCGCCGGAGCAGTCATCGGAAGCCGTTGCGGGAAAACTTCTGGAGACGGTCAGGAAGGCACATCCGACGGTGTTCGGGCAGACGGAGCTGAGGAAGGTGCTCACTACGAAGGAGAAGCCGCTCTTTGCCAGGGCGCTCGCATTTTTGATCGAACGCGGCGATCTCCACGCCCTCACTTATGGGAAGAAGGAGCTGTACCTCCACTATCCATCGTTGGGAGAGCAGTTGGCGAAGCCCGCCTCCTGCGACGAAACCGAACCCGCGGCGCTCGATCCTGGTGCCCTGCGCGATGCCTACCGGCGCTTGGTTGCGCAAACTCGCTTTCCCGCCATAGAGATCGCGGCGCTACAGCGAGAGGCTGGGCTGGCAGGAGGGATACTCCGAGGATGGCTGCTTGAGGAGTATCAGGCGGGTCGGGTGGTTCTGAGTGCGGGCGATTGGTCGCTCTCCGATGAGCAGACCCGCGAGGGTGCGATCCACGATCGTGGTGAACGATTCCTGCTAGTGCGCTTCCACGAATGAATTCCCCGGCTGTCCTACCCTTCGACGAGCTGCACGTGAAGGAGCCGCGGCGGGTCGAGCCCTCGGTGCTCGACCTGAATGCGCGTGCGCTGGAGCAGCTTCTCGCGGCATTTTCCAAGCTGGAGCAGGGCACGCTACCGCGGGAGCCGATCGCGCCTTCGCACGCGCAGTTGGTCACCTCGGAGCAGCCGGGCTACGGGAAGTCGCACCTCATCGGGCGGCTCTTCCGCGAACTGAACGGGCGGGCTACGATGGTATACGTCCAGCCGTTTCAGAACTCGGGCACCGTGTTTCAGTCGCTGATGCTGGCGGTGGTGCGGGAGCTTCACTATCCAGTGCGCCAGGACGCTGCGCCGTGGGAGCCCAGCGAGCCGACGCAGCTCGATCTCCTGGCGCACGGGGTACTCGCGCACCTGCTGGCGGATCTGGTGCTCATGCGGCGCGAGATCGAGACGGATGATCCCGTCAAATGGGCGGATTACCTGAGGGCGAATGCGCTTACGGCCTTCAATCGTGGTGATAAGAACGACTCTTGGGCCAACCTCCTGCGCACGCAGTGGGATTCATTCGCCACCCTGTACCAGGAAGCGCTGGCGCGCAGAGGCGTGGTGTTGTCCTCTCCACGCGCGTGGCTGCGGGTGCTGCTGGCGTATGCGTTTCATCCGTTCGACCAGGCGCTGCGGCAGGCCTGCCTGGACTGGATGTGTGCGCAACCTTGCGCGACCGAGGAGCAGGAGCGGATTGGGTTGCGCAGGGCGGAAGCGGTAGACCCGGAGATGTCGGCAGAGCAGGGGAATGATCTCTGCCGCTCACGGATTACTGATCTCTGTCAGCTCGCGAGATTCCATCGACCCTTCGTGTTCTGCTTCGACCAGACAGAGGTGTATGGTCACCAGCCGGCACTGGCCCGGAGCTTCGGCATGGTGATCGCGGCATTGGTTAATGAGGCGGTGAACCACCTCACGCTAGTCACTTCCAATCAGGATCCCTGGGTGAAACGGATTGCGCTGCACATCGAGCATGCTGATCTCGAGCGCTTCGCGCAGCCTCCTGTGACGCTGGAGGGGATCACGCGCAAGCAGGCCGAAGAGTTGATCCAGCTCCGGCTGCGCTCGTGGGAAGTGGACGCGGGGGCTGCGCGGCGTTTCGCAGATCCACGCTGGCTGGCTGAGCTTTTCCCGTCGACAGGCTTTCAGATGGGCGCGCGCCGTTTCCTGCAGAAGTGCAAGGAGCGCTGGCAGCCGGAGCTGATCCTGCCCGCGCCGGAGCTCGGGGAGCTGTACCGACAGGAGTGCGAGAAGCTGCTGGCAAATCCGAAGCGGCATTACTTTGAGCCGGATGCGCTGCAATGGGTCGTGGAGATCGCGGCGCGCGGTGTGCCGGGGATCGAGGTGGAGCGGGTGAAGGACGAGCGCTACTGTCCCGTGCGGTGGAAGACAGCGGATGCCGTGTGCCTCTTCGGCTTCGAGAATGGCTCGCACTGGCGGCGCTGGCAGAGCATCGCGCAATATGCGGTGCGGCGGAATGAGCGAGCGCACCTTCCCGTGAAGACGATCTTCTTCCGCACGCCCGGGCAGCGACCGGTGCCGGGCTCGGGCTGGGTAGTAGCAGCGGAGATCGAAGAGGCGAAACGAAGTCATCTGCACCTGGTCGCACTGACGCTCGACGAAGTCGTAGCGCTCTACGCGGCCAAGGATCTCTTCGCAGCGGCAGCACAGGGCGACATCCCGAACACCGAGGAGGAGGTGTTTGTCTTTCTCCGGATGCAGCTCGCGCCATGGTGGACCCGGCTCGGAGGAGCAATTGCGAGCGTCCCGATTGTCACGGCGGTACCTCTGATGGAAAGTCTTCCTGCCGAAGTCCGTCAGATCGTGGAGCGGGCGCGCTTTCTTAGCCTGGACGAGGTGATCGCGCAGCTCGCAGCACCTGCGACCCGGGAGGCGGTGCTCACCGCATGTGGGGCAATCCCGGCGATCAAGGTCCACTCCCACCCGAACATGACCGTGCTGCAATGGCAGACCGGGTAATCACGGTTTCCGAGCTGCGCTGCGCCTGCCTGGATGCGGAGTGGCGGCGGCGCTGGCTGGCCGATGAGCGGCCGTCGACGAGGAGCTTTGCCCCGGCTGGGGCCGTCGCTTCACAGGGCGCGGCCTTCCACCGACTGGCCGAGCAGTTCACCGACTGGATGTTGCAAGCAGGCCAAGCGGCCACGGTCCTCGATGCGGAGGCACTCTGGGGCGCTCTGCACGACTACTACGCCGGTGGAAAGCTGCAGACCCTCGCAGCAGAAGGTAAGCTGCCCTCCGCTCATCATCTTAGTCAGGCGCTACGAGCCTTTTGCGTGATGCTCGTCGCTCTGCGTGAGCGAACGCCGGATTTCCGATCGTGGCAGGATATCTTCCTCACCCACGAGTACGCGCTCGATCGCGTGCCGCTGGCGATCTCCGGCGGTGGGCGGATTCTCATTTCTGGACGTCCTGATGCAGTGCGCACAGTGCCGGGTGCCGGGCTGGAAGTTGTGGATTACAAACTCTCGCGCGGTGCGGATCTAAAGCGCGACTTACTCCAACTAGCAATCTACGCGAGGCTGCTTTGCGAGCGTAAGCCGGGGCTTGAGTTCAGTGGCGTGCTGGAGTACTACGAGCCCGGGCTGCACCTCGTGTCGGCGAGTGCGGCGGAGCTGCAGGATCTCTTTGAAGAAGCCGTCGCGCCCGTTTTACCGGAGCTGGCGGGAAGGGAGGAAACTTCGCCACCGCCGCCGCGCAAGACCTTCGCGGGTCGGCAACTCGCGGAGGCGATCCAGGCGTGCTATGCGGACTTTAAGCTGACCGTCACGATTCTCGGGCGGGAAGAAGCGCCGCAGCTGGTGCGCTACCGAGTGAAGCCGGCGGGCGGCGTGAAGGTCGCGTCCCTCGCCAATCGGGCCGAGGATCTGCAGGTAGCGCTCGGCTTGCCACAGACGCCGCTGATCCGGGCGGCGGCAGGCTGCGTGACTATCGATCTGCCGAAGGAACATCCCGACCCGGTATCCTGGGTAGACGTCATGCAGCGCGCGGATTTTCCCGCCGCGCCGCTCGCCTTCCCGATCGGGATCGGAATCGATGGAGCGCTCATTACGGCGGATTTTGCGGATGCGAATACCTGTCACGCGCTGGTCGCGGGAATGTCGGGCAGTGGGAAGAGCGAGTTTCTGAAGGCGCTGGTGGCCACGCTGCTCACGCGGAACGATCCCGCCCGCCTACGAGTCACGCTCATCGATCCGAAAGCCGTTACCTTCGCAAAGCTCGCAGGTGCGAGACACCTTGCCTGTCCGATCATCACCGATCCGGCGCGTGCCACGGAAGTGCTGGAAGCAGCCGTCGCCGACCTCGAAACGCGGTACGCACTGTTGGCGCGCGCCGGGCTGGAGAACATCGAGCAGGCGGGAGCCACGGCGTATATGCCCTATCACGTGCTGATCTTCGACGAGTTCAGCGATCTTGTACTGCGAGGGAAAGCCGAGCGGGAGCGGTTCGAGTCGCTCGTCACGCGGCTGGCGCAGAAAGGGCGGGCAGCAGGGATTCACCTTATCCTGGCGACACAGCGGCCGGATGCCCGAGTGGTCACTGGCTTGGTAAAGAGCAATCTTCCTCTGCGGATCTGTCTGCGCGTCACGAGCGGAGTGAACTCCCAAATCGTGCTCGGCGAGGTGGGAGCGGAGACCCTGCTGGGCAAGGGAGATCTCCTGTGTGATCGGGGGCGCGGTTTGGAGAGAGCCCAAGCTCCAATGGTCGCTCCGACGGTGTTCGACAGGTTGGGATGATCTCTCCGTCGCCGTACTAGGAACAGCGTCGAGAAGCTCCAAGTTTTGCGGGAATCGGGTGCATGGCGCGGTCTCTGCTAAAAAGGATTCTGCCTCCGCATGTCTCATCCTTGCCCCCAAAACAAAGTCGCGCCTGGCTCCGCTCCTGGGAGATCCGAACTGCCGGTGCGGCTGGGTGGCACGGCCTTTGGGACCATGAACTCACTCATTGCTCTGTGAACGCACTAACAACCTTTTTGCGGGATGCCAGGATTCTCATTGTCGATGACGAGCCCGTAAATGTGAGGCTGCTCGAGTACCACCTGCAGGACCGGGGGCAGGTGAACTTTCGCAGCACGACGGACTCCCGACAGGCGCTCACTTTGTTTCGCCAGTATCAACCGGATATCGTGCTGCTGGATCTCATGATGCCGCATATCGACGGCTTCGAAGTGATGGCACAGATCAAGGGCGAGCTGCCCCCAGATAGCTTCCTGCCGATCGTGGTGCTGACTGCGGACATCACCTCGAAGACGCGGAAGAAGGCGCTTCAGCTCGGTGCGCGTGATTTTCTGCACAAGCCCTTTGAAGCCGACGAGCTCGATCTCCGGGTGCGGAATCTCCTTGAAACCCGTTTTCTGCACATCGGTCTGCAGAATCAGAATCGCGGCCTCGAATCGCGAGTCTTTGATCGCACGCGTGAGCTTGAGCAGACGGTGAGCGAGCTCCGAGAATCGCAGCGGCAGGCGATTCATCAGGAGCGCCTTCATGCCTTCGTGGAGATGGCAGGCGGCGTGGCACATGACTTTAACAATGTGCTCACTATCCTGCTCGGGTATTGCGACATCCTCCTGGAGCCGGATGGGTTGGACGATCCCGAGAAAGCGCGGAGCAATGTCGAGGTGGTGCATCGGGCCGCGACCGACGCCGTTCACATTGTGCAGCGGCTGCGGCGCTTCTATCGGCCGCGGGAAGAAGACGAGGTGTATGGCACTGTTTGCCTGGCGCAATTGATCCGCGAAGTCGTGGAACTGGCGCGCCCCAAGTGGCAATCAATGGCGCGCGGTCAGGGAAGCGACATCACGCTCGAGCTGCACCTGCCTGCTCAGCTCGGGATCCAGGGAAACGCGCCGGAGCTCCGGGAGCTGCTGCTCAATCTGGTCTTCAATGCCGTGGATGCCATGCCGTCGGGAGGACGTCTGGTGCTCACCGCCGAAGAGATGGGTGACGATGCGCTGATTCAGGTGACGGACACCGGCCTGGGCATGACGCCGGAGGTGCGGGAACGCTGTCTCGAGCCGTTCTTCACAACCAAAGGTGACAACGGAACGGGTTTAGGTCTGGCAATGGTCTTCGGCATTCTTCGGCGGCACGAGGGTGCTGTGGATATCATCAGTTCCGTGGGCGAGGGCACGACCTTCTCGATTATCCTTCCGCGCGAAGGCTCCCGGGAAGCAGTAGCGCGTCATGCCTCAGTGCCTGCACTGCCGCCACTGCGAATTCTTTTTGCCGACGACGATCCAAACGTGCGCACGCTCATTCCCCTTTTGCTGGAGGGTATGGGGCACCACGTCACCGTCACCTCGGACGGCACGGAAGCGCTCGAGGTCTATTCATCGGGGAAGCGCTTCGATGTTGTCCTCACCGATCTCTCGATGCCTCGGCTCAATGGTGAAGCGCTTGCCAAGGCAGTGAAGGCCATCTCTCTGGACCAGCCAGTGATTATTCTCACCGGCTTTGGAGACATGCTCCTGAAAGACGGCAAGAAGCCGGATTCCGTAGACCTTCTCCTCTGCAAGCCGATCACCTCGGAGGGGCTGAATGCCGCGCTTGCCGAGGTGATCAAGTAGTCGTCAGCTCCGACTCCTAGCGTAAGCCTGAGTAGCTAAGCCCTACAGCTTTCGAATCATCACATTCCGGAACGCCACCGGATCATTGTGTCCAGCAAAGCCGAAGAAGCCTTTCGTTCGATCCTTGCCCGGGTGTGCCTTGCCCTCCATGAAGTCGGCTAGGCCTACTTTGCTCAAGTCGCAGTCGAGGATGACGGTGCCGTTAAGTTCGACCCGGATCGTTGAGCCTTTCACCGTCACTTCCTGGAAGTTCCATTCTCCTATCGGGTGTTGATACCCGCGATGCGCGGCGACCATCCCGTACGCTGAGCCGTGTGCCTGGCGGGGATCGATCTTCCCTCTGACTGCTTCGTAGTTGTCGTCGAGCACCTGTAGCTCACACATCCCGCTGTAGGAGGTGTCGCCCTCGCCGGGATAGCGGATTGCGAGTCCATTGTTGCCACCGGCAGGGAGCTTAAACTCAAGGCGCGCCACGAAGTCGCCGAGTTCCTCCTGATGATAGATGGTCCCGCCCTTTCCCGATTTGCACAGGACGGCACCATCAATGACTTCGTAGTTCTCGATCGGCCCTGCCCAGCCGTCGAAATTTAAGCCGTTGAAGATAGGGCGAAACCCTTCTGGCTCACGACTGGCGAGCAGCTTCGTTGCCTCGGATCCGTTCAGCTCGCGAATGAAGATGTTCCTCCACCGGATCTCGCCGCCGTGTGTTTGTAGCTGGATGGGACCTGACTTGGGCACCGGGACGGCACGGTCATAGTAGTTCTCCAGGATCGCATTCTTCACTACTGGCGTCCCGTTCAGCCACACGCTCACTCGTGATCCCACCATGATGATTCGAAACTGGTTCCATTCGCCAAAGGGCTTGTCTGCTTTGACCAAGGGATCCTTTCCGTTCGCGCCCGGGCTGTTGTTCCAGAGCCCGCCGGAGCCTTTCGTCGTACCGATGCTCGCCTTACTCTCGTCCGTGGAATCCCAGATCTGCACCTGCGGCACTCCGCGGAGGTAGATGCCGGAGTCAGCGCCCGCTACCGTCTTGTACTCCACGAGCAGCTCGAAGTCGCCATAGTCCTGCTCAGTGGTGGCATACTTCCCCTCGCCGTCGTTGATCAACTCGCCCCCTTCCGCCCGCCAGTGCTGGCGCATTGATTTCGTCCAATCCGCAATCTGGGCGGCCCTGTCAGCGTCCGGCAGTGCGAGCAACTTGCGGTGATCGTAAGTGTCACCACCGCGCCATCCGGCGAGATCGTTACCGTTAAAGAGTGCGGTGAACCCCGGGGGCGGCTCCGCAGTGTAAGCGGATGTGGCGAAAACGTGAAAAGCCGTAATCAGGAGTATACCAATGACGAAGCGGAGGCGGAGAGGGAGGAGCGACATGGTTAGGGGGACCGTTCGTAGCACGGGATCCACTTCAACAACAAGAGACCACGCCAGCCGATTCTGTTGAGGGTTCTCCCCGAGGGAAAGGTAGGAGCGGAGCATTGGACGACCGATCACTGGTTGCTCCCGTTTCCATTAAGAGAGGCACCGATGCACGATCGTTCAGCCTCGATACCACTATTATGAACGAAGACATCACACACCTCGGAACGTCAACAGGTTCCAGCGGATACACTCCGCCTCATGTAACTGGCGGGACAATGGGCTCCAACGCGACAGAGCGGCTCGGGCAGCAAGCTGAACAAGCGAAGCACTCGCTTCAGTCGCAGGGCGAAGAGTTGAAGCAGAAGGCAACTGAGAAGGGAACCGAAGCTGTCGCGGATCTTAAGGCCGGGGCACAGACCGCAGTACGAGAAGCTAAGGATTACGGCCGGTCCATGATCCAGGAGCAGAAAGAAAGCTTGGCCACTAAGGTGCAGGAATATGCGAGCGCGGCTCGAGCTGCTTCTGAACGGTTGAGGACTGACGACGACGCATTAGCTGGACCGGCTGAGAGGGCGGCGTCGCAGCTTGATCGTATGTCCAATTATCTCCGGGATAAACAGCCGGCTGATCTACTTGACGACATTGAGTCACTTGCGCGACGGAGGCCTGAGATCGTATTTGGCGGAATGTTCGTAGCGGGGCTGGCTGCCGCACGATTCTTCAAGGCATCGCGGAGGAGTTCTCATGAGATCACCCGGGCGTCGTATGTCGGAAGTCCATCAGCTGCGGGGTTTCAGAGCACCGGTATCTCTGCAACTCCTTCGACAACACCAGCGTGGCCGTCCGCCGCAAGAAGCACTGGTTCTTCTGAGTCATCACAAAGCGAGACGGGGTTAGGATCTCAGTCAACGTCCAGTTCTGCCTTTCCGGGGAGTCTCGGGTCTCCGGAGACGTCGGCGGCTCCAAGCACGCTCTCGTCAGGTAGCTTCCCTTCACATACCACGCTATGAGCCAAACCATGACTGATGGCGGTAACATCGTCGATCTCCTCAAAAGGCTTCGCGATGATACATCTGCCTTAGTACGTGAGGAAGTTGCCCTCGCAAAGACCGAGGTCTCAGAGAAGGCAGCTAAGCTATCGCGTAATGTTGGTTACCTGGCAGCCGGTGGATTGCTTGGTTACTCAGGACTGATCATCATATTAATGGGACTCGGATCGCTCTTAACTCAGCTGTTCCGGGACCAAGGGATGCGAGAAGGCACGGCAGGGTTCCTTGGTTTTCTAATCATTGGCGGGATAGTTGCCGTGATCAGTGCGGGATTAGTTATGAAGGCAATCGCTGCACTTAAGCAGGACTCACTCAAACCGGAGAAGACGATCGAGACTCTCCAAGAAGACAAGCAATGGGCTCAGAACAAAATCAGATGATACACGATCCAACAACTCCAACAACTGCGGGCTCAGAAGCACGCTCCAGTAACGAAATCCGATCCGAGATCCGGCGTACTCGCGGCCGCATGGATGAGACACTCGACGAGCTTGGCGAACAACTCACTGCAAGGTCGTTGATGAACTCTGCGTTAGACTGGTTTGAGTCGCGTGGCTCGACAACCGGTGTCGCTAAGACCGCAGGAAAGAAGACTGCCCAGACCGTGGCGCGCCATGTTAAAGAAAATCCTATGCCCTCCGCCCTGGTTGGCGCTGGGATTGCCTGGATGGTCGTAGACGCATTGGCCCGCGATGAAGATGACGCTGTATATGTTGAGCGGCTCGACGTCGATTATGAGCCTGCTTCGTATACTGGCTCCGATATCCACGCTGGTACTTTTGGTTACGACGACGATGTCGCCGGAACCAGCGGGGAGACAGGCCTCATTGATAAGGCAAAGCAGAAAGCTTCCGATGCAAGTCACGCTGTTGCCGGTGCTGTAGGCGCAGCGAAGGATAAACTTACCGACGCTCAACATGCTGCGGCTAGATCAACTGCTCGTGTGGGAAGTAGAGCCCGCCAGACTTATGGTAGAGGCCGGTCGCTTGGAGTTGACGTAGGACACCGCGTGGAGCGGGGTTATGAGCAAACGATCTCGCGCGCTGGACAAGCCATGGATGAATTCCCGCTTGCCATGGGGCTAGGGTTTGCTGCGCTGGGTGCACTGGTTGGCCTTATTCTTCCACGGACCCGCCGCGAGGATGAACTCATCGGTGAGCGTTCGGACGAGTTTACCCGCACCGTTAAAGAGAAGGGACAGGATCTAATGGAGCGTGGTAAGGAAGTCGGGTCTCGGGTGGCCGAAACTGCCCTTCAGGAAGCTGAACGGCAGGGCATCACTGCAGAGACGCTGGGCCAAAAGGCGTCGGAGCTTGGGGAGAAGCTTGGCGAGGTAATCAAGAAGACTAAGGAGAAGGTGAAAACGGCTGCCAAAGACGAGGGCTTGAGCACTGATCAGCTTAAGCAAGAAGCTTCTTCAGGCAAACAAGCCTCTACTGGTTTCGGGCAGCACACTCCCGGACAGAGTTTCCGCTAGGTTAAAGAATAGATCACGGGAGCATAGGTGGTGGTCCTACCGCGAAGCGCGGGGGACCACCGCTTTTCGTTCGTGTACATCTTAATTTAGCCGACCAGGAGTGCTGCTCGAGAGAAGCTTTCCAGCAAGGTGGTAATCTCACCGTAAGCCCTCTTTAGATCCTGGATCGTATGAGTGCCGTCGAGGTTCACAATTATCTCACGCTCTGCTGTCCCAAGCAGGATGTTCTCATGTCGCGCATTGGTAAGCCGATCAGCGTTCGTTGCTTGCCAGCGGACTAGGGCAGAGGCTTGAGGGCGCTCCGTTACTTGATTTAGGAAGTGACGTGGCTGAATCGCGAACTCCATTCCACGGGAAGCCGCATAGCACGCGATCAGGCAGTTCGCCAATGAAGCAACCGCACTGGCCTCTGCGGGAATCCGCGACCGGGCACTTGCTCTCGTGACCAGTTCAGCAAAGTGCAGGGATTGCGGCCATGCGGCACTTAGCTCGCCCAGTGCCGCGCGTGCGAAGTCATCGACCGCACGCAACACCACGCCATCCCCATCCCGGAACTCCGTTCCCGCATCGTTCGGCGTGGCGGACAATGCGATGTACATTGGTAGCAGCCGCTCTGGAGGGATGGCGCGAGTAATCGTCTGTTCAGAGTGGCAGAGCAGCGTCTGGCGGAAGGCTCGGTTCCGCAGAAAATCCAGATGCTGCTCGGCCTGTATGATATCCCCGGCCAGGCTCCGCAACCCGGTGCGGATCGCGGGTGAGAACCCGGCCGCGGACATGCTCTGCAGCTCTGCTTCGCCAAGGAATTGCATGCTATGTGCTTGCGCGCGGCTTATCAGTTCATGGAAGAAGCAGCCGCTATTCGTCTCCTCCAAGTACTCATGCGCGATATAGAAATCGCCGAGTTCGCGGAGCTGGGTCAGCTCCTCTCGCACGCTTGCAGAGTAGGCGTCTTCCCGCTCGGCGAAAGCCATTTCCCAGAAGCCGAAGAGCGCACGGGCGCTGACTAGCTTTTCCGCCAGTGTAGTCAGCCCTTCGGTCTGGAACTGGACCATCGAGCGCAGTGCGAGGCGGGTCTGCCAACCGGGCTGTGTATTGTAGCTAACATATGCGATGCCGTTGGGAGTTAACTGCCGTCTGATCAGTGCGAGCAGCTGCTCCTGCAGTCGCGGCGTGATCCACGAGTATACCCCGTGCGCGATGATGTAATCGAACTTGCCCAGCTGCTCTCCAATCGTCTCCAGCCCCTGGGCATGCAGCTCGACGTTGCTCATGTTCAGCTCATCCGCACATCTGCGAGCCTGCGCGATCTGCCCTGCGGAAAGATCCACTCCCACGAACTCGCTCCCCGGTAGAGCCGCTGCCATGGGCAGGAGATTTCCGCCAGAGGCACAACCAATCTCCAGCACCCGGCAGCCATCGATCGGCGTGGGCTGCAGTCCAAAGAGCGTGGCCACGGTGGCGAGCCGATCCGGGTGGGTCTGTGGATAGGCGAGGCTCTCGTAGGAAAGATCGTCGTATGCGTTGGGTCGTTCCATGCAGGTGCTGCGAGGCTACTGGGGGGCAAATTTGCCCGACGAGCAAATAGCGCTCTGCTCGATTGCAGGCGCGCAGGCGCCGCTCGGATAGAGATTGGTCATCCCGGCCTGTTTGTGGATCTTCCTGGGTCAACAGACATGTCAGTCCTGCGATTCGTCCTCCCCAGTCTCCTCTTCCTGCCGCTTGCCATCTTTGCCAGCGATCCAGCTGTCCAGATCCGTGAACAGGTACCGCTTGCCGTCGCCACACTCGCCGAGTTCCATGGCCCCCCGCCTGGGCAGGCCGAGCGAAAGCTCCACATCGTCTACTGGACACCGAGCGACCGGGAGCCGCAGCCGCAATGGCGAGAGCGGCTCTCGCGCACCATGGAGTCCACGGCGGATTTCTTCGAGGGCGAGCTGAAGCGACACGGCGTGCCGGCCCGGCGGATTCCATTAGATCGCGCTGCCGATGGGCTGGTGAATATCCACATCGTGAAAGGCGTGCAGCCTTACAGTTACTACGATGTGGGGAGCGGTGCGGAGATCCGTGGTGAATGCCTGCCCACGCTACGCGCAGCAGGGATCGCCTCCGAGCGAGAGACCATCGTGATCTTCTGCAACATGTCCGTCTGGGACTCTGAGAAACGCTCGATGCGTCAGAACAGTCCCTACTACGCCGGCGGAGACGTGCGCGGGGGGACAGCGTGGCAGGTGGATTCCCCGCTGCTCGATCCCCTGCACCTGGGAGAGAAAGCGCAGCACCTCCAGGACGGTCAATATGGCCGGATCTCTCTCGGGCGGTACAATTCGATCTTCGTGGGCGGGGTCATCCATGAACTCGGCCACGCACTGGGCCTGCCGCACAATCGTGAGCGCCCGGATGAAGCTGCACTCTTCGGCACTGCCCTGATGGGTTCCGGGAATCGCACCTATGGCGAGAACCTGCGCGGCGAGAGCAAGGGCTCGTTCCTGACCCTTGCCCACGCGCTGCGCCTCGCGAGTCATCCGCTTTTCACCGGATCGATGAAGGCGCTCGCCGAGCAGCCGGTGGCGGAGTTCCGCGATCTTGCAGTGCGCACTGAGGGCCGGGAACTCGAAGTCAGGGGGCGCATAACCGGCACGCCGCGGATCTATGCGGTGGCTGGCTACAGCGATCCTGCGGGGGGTAGCGATTACGATGCCACTACAGCGAGCGCGATCCCCGATGCCGACGGCCTTTTCACCCTTCGCTTCACCGCGCTGGAGCCGGGTAAGACGGGCGAACTTCGCCTGGTCGCGGCCCACGTCAATGGGCTCACCACCCAGCGTGGCGGTCTTGGCTATGGAGTGGAGGCAGGCGGGGCAATCGATATCACCGCGCTTCAGGCGCGCTTACTCTTGGACCCTATCGCCTCCCGTCTGCAAGGCGCCGACGCTGCCACGCTCATTGCGGCGCTCCCGGCGGCGGAGCAGGGTGAGGGTGCACGCCTGGCTCGCAGTATCGCCACGCGAATGAGCCTCGGCGCCCCCGGGCAGGACCTCCTCCCCGCAGAAGTTCCCGACGCCACAACGCAGCTCAGCCTTTCCGATGCAAAGCCCGCGGTCCAGAGCGTCGGGTGGCGGAAGCCTGCCGCCGATCGTCTCCCGGAAGCCCCCTTCATCCTCGCCGCAGGTGGTCAGCTCTTCGAGCGTGGCCTCTATGCGCATGCGCCCGCCCGCCACGTCTTCATGCTCGGCGGGAAGTGGGCTCGCCTCACTGGAGCATGCGGGATCGCCGACGGTCATCGTGGCAAGGTCACCTTCGTCGTCCGCGCCGATGGCCGCGAACTCTGGCGCTCGGGCAAGAAGGGCGCCGAGAGCATCGAGCGCTACGATGTGCCGCTTGCCGGAGTTGCAGAGCTGGAACTCCTAGTGGAAGATGGCGGCGATGGCGCGGGCGGCGACTGGGGCCTGTGGCTCGAGCCGATGCTCGCGCGTTAAAGACCGAGCACCGGGATTGGGCGGTCGAAGAGGAACTCTATCCGGTCGAGGCAGGGCCGTTTTGTTCCACGGTTTTTCTTTGGGCTTCCACGCTTTTTTCGTGGAAGGCAACGCTCCTAACGTGGAGTTCCACCCTTTTACGCGGCGCTCCACGCTTGGAACGTGGGGTTCCACGTTTCGAGGGTGGTAGGCCACGAAATGAACGTGGCGCTCCGCCTCCGAGGGTCGCGCGCCACGAAAAAAGGGTGGAACGCCACGTTGGGACCGTGGGTCGCCACACTCAATCCGTGGAGCAAACGGGTATTTCCCGCGTCGTTCCGGAGAGGATCTTGGCGTTTCGCCCGTGTTTACTCGTACGTCAGCCAGGCGGTGGCCTCGCAGTCGCGATTCGCCACCACGCGCAGCCAGTAGGCCTGATAGGCATCGGGAAAGCCAGCCTTCAGTTCCAGGCCAGGCTCCACTTTGAAGGTGTGGTACGGCTTCCACAATCCGGAGCCGGTGACATCCACTTCCACGCGCATCTCTACCGGACCCGTTGCATTGTGCGAAAGTGCGAGCTGTTTGCGATGGTAGCCTGCCATCAGGTACGGGTCGCTCGGCTCTTTTGCCTGCACCTTCGTTTTCTTCCACGGCCCGCCTTGCCCCACAGCTTTGCCGAGTTGCCAGAGGTCATCGACCACTCCGGCCCACAGCGCGGCCTTCCCGTCATCCGAGCGGATGATGTGCGGGTTCTTGGTCTCCGGTCCAGCGTCGATGCCGGTAATAATAAGCAGGCCGCGATACGAGCAATAGTCGACTATCCGACGGCCATGCGTCGCCACGGGGCGGATTTTCGAGAAGCCGCCTGCGTTCTCGGCAGGGAGCTCGTAGAAGGTGCCGCCGGCATTGAAAAGATCGCGCTCGGTGCAAACTTCGCGATCCACCCGCAGAGGCAGGGTCGCGTCTTCCCAGTATTCGGCGGCGCCACGCGGTAAGCGCCAGCGGTCGCCCTTGTCATCCACGATTAGCACGCTGGCGTCATCCGCACTGATCACGTCGCGTGGGATGGCTGCGGCCTTTTTTGTGTATTCATGCGCGGCGGGATCCTGCACGCGCTTGAGCTGCATCGCGCCGTCGAGTTCATAGTAGCCCTCCTCGGCAAGCTGGCCGTCGCGCACCGTCATGGCAGCGAAGGCGAGGGTGCGTTTGTTTTCACCGCGCGCACGGACGACACCGCCGAGGTAGTTCCGGGAATCCGCGGAGGCCACGCCCGCAAAGATCGCGGGGGGAGAAGCGGGGCGGCGGTCCGGCGTGGAGTAATGGAAATAGGCTGTCGCGCCGGCAAGGTCGCGTTCGGCGCGAAGGCGGATCCACGCGCCCTGGTCGTCGGGCATGAACTCGAGCCACGTGGACCCACCAGGGGGTAGGCGCACCTCGCGCAACTTGCGCCATTCGCCCCCACCATCACTCACCTCGAGGGTGAGAACGGCTTCCGCGGGGGTGTCGTGTGAGAGGTGCAGCCCGCGCCGCTCGTAGCCTGCGAAGAGGAAGGAATCGGACGCCTGCCTGGCTTTTACCGGCTCGCTGATCCACACCGCCCCGCGGCCGAGAGGAGCGCCGAGCTGATCCAGCCGTTCGGGCGCGACGAACCAGAGATTGGACTGCGATTGCCCAGGCCCCTCGATGTTCCCCTTGGCTTTGCGCTTGTTCAGGAATTCGTTTCTCGCCGTGTCGTCGCAACCGAGCACGAGCCGATCGCCCCAGCGCGCGAAATCGCCCACGACCTTCAGGTACGTGGAGCGCGGGGCAATGCCCGCAGTGTTCGCAAGCGAGAAAGTCCTGGGGAATCTCCAAAAAGTCCCGTGCATGGTCATGAGCAGATCTGGGGAATCCTCCGCGCCGATGTCGCGTATGCGCGGCCACTCGGTATTCCAGCCGTGTGCGCCATCGTAGGTGTGCGAGGCCTTGGGCAGGCGAAAGCTGTGCCACTTTCCTTGCTCCAGGAGCATGAGAATGAGCGAGCGGTGATCCCAGCCGATGCTCCAGATCGGGTCGATTTCGGGACTTAAATTGCCGTGTATGCCTCCCGGCCCGGTGACTTCTGTGAACTGGTCTCGCCGCACCGTCGTCCAGGCGTCCGCTTTCCCATCCCACTCCGCGAGTACGCCGGAGGGGGTCGTCGGGTCGGTCAGCGCCGCCTTCGCGTGGTCGCCGTTGTTAGCATAGACGACGCGCCCCTGGCCCGAGTAGAGCCCCTTGCCATGGTAGCCGGGAAGGTCCGCGTGCCGGCCCTCCTTGCGCTGCTCGTCGGCCCAGAGCTCCGTGACGGCAAGCGTCTTCACGTCCACCTCGTAGAGGCCCTCCTCCATGGTGGCGTAGTAGATCTTGTTGACCGGATCGGTGAGATGCTGGGCATTGCCGGTGTGCCGCCCGTACATCTGCGCGGGGGGCAGCACACGCACCTGGCGGTCGCTGCCGATCGCGTACGGACCCATGAAAAGCTGCTGCGATTCGCGGTGAATCATCCGGTTGGCGGGTGTGCCACCGATGCTCTCCGGGCGGATGATCAGCTCCAACTCGGGGGTGATCTCATACAGTTTGTCGGATGAACCCAGCGGCTTGTGCGGCGCGTAGGTCATCACCCAGAGCCGCCCTCCCCAGGGGACTACCGCACCGGTACCGCACTCGCCCTCGTTATTGAAATAAGCCAAGTGCGGATAAATGCCGCTGAAGTTCGGCTGCTCCGCGGCCGGTGCGCAGAGGCCTCCCCACATGACCAGCAGAGCAGCGAGAGAGAGAACGGATCGGCCCGCCCTCGCGCCATTAGTCGCACGTCCAGCGGAATTGCGACTAGGCGAAGCGCGATGGCGCGGGTGGGACGGGCGTGTTTGCAAGATGCGGATCATGTTCCGGAGTGATCCAGTGAGTTGACCGTTCCTGAAAGGAAAGGACTGGCTTTCGCTGGAGGCTGGGCCGGTCCTCGTGAGGCAGGCTCCGGTGATTGCGGGGGACGCTCGCGAGCACGGGCGATTCTGACCAAAATGGCGAGAGCCGCTCGTTGGAATGATGAACGCAACGCACCGCCAAAAACGCGCGTTGCTCGTTTGGCCGCGAAGAAGGGTTCCTGTGTGGCTTGCGAATGTCGGCCGCGGGCTAGCTCGGGACGCCGACCCAGCCGCCTTGATCGTACGGCTTGGAGTTTTCCATGGCTTCGCAGCCATTGAGCAGAGATACGACGGTGAGCGCGAGGAGGAGGGTAAGGATGTGGCGGATCATGGGAAAAAGGGAATGAGCCATCCTTGCATGCTGATCGGGAACGCGAAAAGGAACTTCCTCGTTATTAGGTCGCCCAGCGCCATGCGGGATGGAAAGTACGGCGCACGATGCAGGGCACCTGATGTGAAATCCGTGCCGTACGAGTCCAAGTTCAATCGTTTCGATTGAGGAGCCGATGCTACGGACTGCGGACGGAATTTTGCTTGCACGCGCGGTGCAATGCCAAAATCATGCGCGCCCGTTTCCCGCCGTCCCTGGCTAGAATTCCCCCACAAGCGGGGAGCTTGTGAAAAAATTCACAAACTTCGCTTGCCATCATTTTTCCAACACGGTTAAGTCTCCTGTACTCGTGAATCCCTGTCCGTTGCTCCACGCTTCAACCTTCGGCAACTGCCGTCAAACCGACTAGCATGGCGAACATTTTCCCTCGCTGGAGCAACTGGCTCCCGTTGAAATTGCTCGTCATTGCGGCGGTTTTGGGCGGCGCAGCCACGGCGGGCGCTTGGTACTACTTCACGCCGAAGTATACGCGCGTGGGCTACCAGCCGGTGCAGCCTGTGGCCTTCCCGCACGATGTGCACGTTTCGCAGCTCGGGATGGATTGCCGGTATTGCCACTCGCACGTCGAGGTGGCTGCCCATTCCAATGTACCAACCACGCAGACCTGCATGAACTGCCACATCCAGGTGCAGCCGGATAATCCTAAGCTGAAGCCGGTCATGGACTCGTGGCGCACCGGCAAGCCCATCGAGTGGGTGCAGATCCATAAGACGCCGGACTACGTTTACTTCAACCACTCTGCACACGTGAACCGCGGTGTCTCCTGCGTGAGCTGCCACGGGAAGGTGAACGAGATGCCTGTGGTGTATCACGACCAGCCGCACTCCATGGCCTGGTGTCTCGATTGCCACCGCGAGCCGGAGAAACACCTGCGTCCGATCGATCAGGTCACAAATTTAAATTGGCAACCGACCCCTGCGGAAGGGGAGTCAGTCGAGGAGGCCCAGTTGCGCCTCGGGCTTCAGCTAAAGAAGGAGTGGCATGTCAACCCGCCCGACATGAACTGCGCCGGCTGCCATCGCTAACCGCCACCCATGAGCAAGCGCGTTTTGAATCACCCACCCGAGGCTGCCACCGGGAAGAAGTACTGGCGCTCCCTGGGCCAACTGGCGGAGACGCCGGAGTTTCGTGGCTGGCTGGAGAAGGAGTTCCCGCAGGGGGCGTCGGAATTCCACGGAGGCGAGCTCTCGCGCCGGAACTTCCTGCAGCTCATGGGTGCCTCGACGGCGCTCGCAGGTCTCTCGCTTGGAGCCTGCCGCCGACCTGAGAAGCATCTCGTGCCGTTCTCCAAGGGCGTCGAGTGGTCGATCCCGGGTAAGGCGCTATTTTATGCGACCTCGATGCCAACCCGCCAGGGCGCGGCCCCGCTGGTCATCCTGACGGTCGATGGCCGCCCGGTGAAAGTGGAGGGGAATCCCTCCCATCCTGCCGCTGAAGGCCGGAGCGACACCTGGTCGCAGTCGTCAATCCTCGATCTTTACGACCCAGACCGCTCGCGCTTCTTTCTCGAAAGCGGTAAGGAATCCGACGGGGATAAGTTTTCCAAGGGCCTTGACTTGCTGCTCGAGAAAGCTGGCGATGGTGCGGGTCTAGCCTTTGTCCTGGATCGTACACTCTCACCGACGCGGGAACGGCTGCGTGAGGAGATCCTGAAGAAGTACCCAAAGGCGCGGTGGTGCGTTCATGAGCCCGCCCAGCCGGAGCAGGCGCGGCTCGCGGCTTCAGTCGCCTTTGGCGAGGGCATGATGCCTGATCTGCAGGTCGAGAAGGCGGATGTCATTCTCGCGCTGGATAGCGATTTTCTAAGCGCCACGGGCGGCACCGTGCGGACGATTCGGAAGTTCATGGCCCGTCGCCGGGTTGAGGGTCCGGACTCAAAGATGAACCGCCTCTACGTGGTGGAGCATCGGTATTCGACGACCGGCGGCATGGCGGATCACCGGCTGCGAGTGCAGGCGAGCCAGATTGCGCACTTCACTGTAGCGCTGGCTGAGCAGATCGGCACGCTCACTGGCGATCCGAACCTCAAGCCTCTCGGTGGTCCAACAACGAAGTTCACCGAGCGTTGGATTGAGGAAGCAGCGGCGGATCTGGTGGCGGCCAAAGGACGGAGCCTAGTAATTGTTGGCGACCACCAGCCGGTGGCGGTCCAACTGCTCGGCTACGCGATCAACGCCGCGCTTGGGAACATTGGGACGACGATTACCGGCAGACGTACGGAAGAGAAGCCAGGGTTAACTATGGGAGCGCTGGCCGCGGCGATTCGCGAAAAGCAGGTTCAGGCGCTTTTCATCGTGGGAGCAAACCCGATGTACAGTGCGCCTGCGGATCTCGACTGGAAGAATCTGCAGAAGAGTGTGCCTACAGTGATCCGTCTCGGTCTCTACGAAGACGAGTCCTCTGAAGGTGCATCCTGGCACGTCCCGCTCGCGCATTACCTCGAGAGCTGGGGTGACTCGCTGGCGGCGGATGGAAGTTACACTGCGGTGCAGCCGATGGTGCTTCCCCTTTACGGGGGCTGGTCTGAGATCGATTTCCTCGCCCGCGTGGCCGGCTTGCCGAAGCCAGCTGGGCCGGAGCTCGTACAGGAAACTTACATGAAGCGGGTCGGCGGCGAAGGCGCGACGCTGACAGGGACTTGGAACAGATTCTTGCTCGACGGTTTTGCCGCGGACACGGCATCGAAGCCGGAAGCGCTGACCTTTAACGGCGGCGCGGCTAAGGATGCGATCGGCAAGGCAGCTAAGCCCGCAGCGGCCGCGGAGAATACTTTCGAAGTCGTACTGGAGCCGTGCTCCAAGGTGGACGATGGGCGTTTCTCCAACAATGGCTGGCTCCAGGAGCTGCCGGATCCAATCTCAAAGCTGACCTGGGATAATGCGGCGTGGATCAGCCCAGTAAGCGCAGCAAAGCTCGGCGTGACCGATGGCGATGTTGTTGAGGTATCGGTGAACGGCCGCAGTCTGACAATTCCTGTCGTGCGGGTGCCAGGTACGGTGGACAATTCGCTGACGATCGCGCTCGGCTACGGGCGAACGAAGGTCGGTCGGGTCGGAATTGGGACAGGCGTAAGCGCCTACCCGCTGATGACCACGGAGAATCCTTACTTTTCCACGGGTGCATCGGTGAAGCCGACGGGCGCGAAGTACAAACTCGCGATCACGCAGGAGCACGGCACGCTCGAAGGCCGCGGCGCCGATCTGACCCGGCAGGCGAACATCACCGACTGGCAGGCGAACGCGTCGAACGGCGATTACTTCAAGAAGATGGGGATGGATTCCCACATCCCGGAGAACATCTCACTCTACTCGAACCCGCCGCTGAATGAACCCCACCAGTGGGGAATGACGGTGGATCTGAACAGCTGTCTCGGTTGCAGCGCGTGCATGCTCGCCTGCCAGGCGGAGAACAATGTGCCGATCGTGGGCAAGGAGCAGGTGATCAATGGCCGCGAGATGCACTGGCTGCGCTCGGATCGATATTTTGCAAGCGACGAGGCGGGCGTGGACGATCCGGAAATGATCATCGAGCCGATGCTTTGCCAGCATTGCGAAAATGCACCGTGCGAAACGGTCTGCCCGGTGAACGCGACAGTCCACAGCGAGGACGGGCTGAACGTAATGGCTTACAACCGGTGCATCGGCACCCGGTACTGCGCAAACAACTGCCCGTACAAGGTGCGCCGTTTCAACTTCTTCGACTACCACCAGCGCCCGCTGGACAAGCTCTATACTTGGAACCTAATCAACGAGAAGGGCACGCCCGACACGTTGAAGATGCGGAACAATCCTAATGTCACGGTGCGGATGCGCGGTGTCATGGAGAAGTGCACATTCTGCGTACAGCGGATTCAGGAAGCGAAGATCGCAGCGAAGGTGCGGGCGAAGGATTCAGCCAACATGCTCATTCCTACCGACGCTTTTACGGTCGCCTGCGCCCAGGCGTGCCCAACGGATGCGATCGTCTTTGGCAACATCAAGGATCCGGACAGCAAGGTGTCGAAGATGCGGGCCAGCCCGCGTTCCTACCGGCTGCTCGAATATCTGAATACCCAGCCTCGTGTGTCGTACCTCGCTCGTATTCGGAACCCGAATCTGAAGATGCCCGGCGCAGACCGAATCGGCTCGTTTATGTCGGACGGACACGATCATGGCCACGGAGCAAAGCCCGCTGCACATGGAACTCCTACAGGAGGTAACCACTAATGCCTTCTACTGAGAGTCTCGTTACCCTGACGACCCCGACAGAACTCGAGCGCGAGCCGCTCGTGCGCAATCAGCGTGGTGTCCGGTGGATCACTGACAACGTCTCCGCAATCTCTGAAGGGCCGACGCCTTTCTGGTGGTGGGTGCTATTCCTACCGTGCGTCTTGCTGGCGGCTTTCGGGACGTTGTGTATCGGTTACCAAATCTCGAACGGTGTAGGTGTCTGGGGCGAGAACCATCCAAACGGCTGGGCTTGGGACATTACAAACTTCGTTTTCTGGATCGGTATCGGACACGCTGGAACCCTTATCTCGGCCATCCTTTTTCTGACGCGTCAGAAATGGCGTACGTCGATCAACCGAGCGGCTGAAGCAATGACGCTTTTTGCGGTGGTCTGTGCGGGCATCTTCCCGGGCATCCACGTCGGACGTGTCTGGATGGCATGGTTTCTGGCACCCGTTCCGAACTCGAACGGAATCTGGCCTAACTTCCGGTCGCCACTTCTCTGGGACGTTTTTGCAGTTTCCACCTACTTCACGGTTTCGCTGCTCTTCTGGTACACCGGCCTCGTACCGGACCTCGCAACCCTGCGTGATCGTGCCAAGACACGCGTGTCTCGCTTCCTCTATGGGGTCTTCGCACTGGGCTGGCGCGGCTCGAACCGCAACTGGCGGCATTACGAGATGGCCTACCTGCTTCTGGCAGGTCTCTCGACGCCACTTGTGCTCTCTGTCCACTCTGTCGTGTCGTTTGACTTCGCGACCTCAGTTATCCCTGGGTGGCATACGACAATCTTCCCGCCTTACTTTGTCGCCGGAGCGATTTTCGGTGGGTTTGCGATGGTGCTCACCATCCTGATTCCCGCCCAGATCGTCTATCCCCAGTTGAGGGATTTGATCACCAAGGGGCATGTCGACAAGATGGCTAAGATCATCCTGCTCACAGGGACGATCGTTGGCTACGCGTACCTCATGGAGCTGTTCATCGCTTACTACAGCGGGAACGTTTATGAGAAGTTCACCTTCTTCAGCGCTCGCATGGGCATTGACGGGAAGGGCTACTACTCCTGGGCCTATTACGTGATGATGTTCTGCAACGTCATCTCACCCCAGATCTTCTGGTTCAAATGGGCAAGGAACAATCTGCTCATCGTATTTGTAGTTTGCCAGTTTGTGAACGCCGGCATGTGGTTCGAGCGCTTTGTCATCATCGTGACCTCGCTGGCGCAGGATTTCCTTCCGAGCTCATGGGGACACTACTCACCGAGTTGGGTGGAGATTTGGACGTTTATTGGCACGTTCGGCATCTTCCTTTCACTCTTCCTCCTTTTCATGCGCTTCCTGCCGATGATCGCCATGTCAGAGGTAAAGATTGTTACTCCTGAAGCTGATCCACACGCCCACTCGCCGACCACCGGGGTTGGGGTCGACGCGCACCACTAACTGCAATGGCTGAATACCATAAAGTTTACGGTCTTGGAGCCGAATACTCCAGTGCTGCCGAAGTTCTCAAGGCAGCAGAAAAGGTCAGGGATGCCGGTTTCAAGAAGTGGGACGTGCACACCCCATTCCCGGTACACGGGATGGACGCAGCGATGGGTTTAGGCAAGTCCTGGCTATCGGCGCCGGTGCTGGCGGGCGGTGTCGTGGGACTTTTCACTGCAATCGCCCTGACCTGCATTCCCTCATTCGCGATCTATCCGTTGATCGTCCATGGGAAACCATACGACTGGCGCACGCTACCCGCGTTCTTCCCAATCATGTTCGAGCTGACGATCCTGTTCTCGGCTTTTACCATCATCGGTACGCTGCTAGTCATGAGCCGTTTGCCGATGTGGTATCATCCGGTCTTCAACTGGGAGCGGTTTAAACGTGTCTCAGATGATGGGTTCTTCATCATAGTCGAGGCTCGGGATCCCAAGTTTCACGAAGAGAAGACACGTAAGCTTCTCGAAGAAATCGGCGGGCGGGAAGTGACTCTCATCCACGACTAGGCACGCCATGTTACGCTACTTCTTCGTCGCATTCACGTTGCTGGTCATTGGCGTGGTCACCCTTGCCGGATTTCGCGGTTCCAAGATGACCCATCCACCCATTGAAGTTTTCAATGACATGGATCATCAGCCCAAATACTCGCCTCAGCATCCAAGTGAGTTCTGGGCAGATGGACGCGCCGCCCGCCAGCCGATCCCGGGGACTGTGCCGATCGGGTACACTCTCAAGAACAGCTATTACTCCACCCACGCGAATAACGTCTCGGAGAATGGCCAGTTCACAAATCAACCGGACTATTACAACACAGGCACGATGGGAGACGTCTACGGCGACGGAATCCCGGTGGAGATCACGGAGACGCTCTTGAAGCGCGGACAGCAGCGGTACGAGATCAACTGTTCGATCTGTCACGACAAGACGGGAAGCGGAAACGGGATTATCAAAAGCTACGGGCTGACCACGATTGCGTCACTTCAAGATGAACGCATTCGCACTTCGCCCGATGGCTATCTCTTCTCGGTAATAACCGACGGCAAGAACACCATGGGTGCCTACGGTCCCCAGATTGCCGTGGAAGATCGATGGGCCATCATCGCCTATCTGCGGGCACTTCAAAAAAGTCAGGGCGTGAAGGTCGCGGATCTCCCGCAGCCCATGCAGCAGGAACTCAATTCGATCCCGCAGTAATGAGCGAACATTCACACGCGCTAGTCGCGCCTGCCCCAGAAATCTTCGAGACTCGCAGCGCGGGCATCCTCCCGACTATCTTACTTGGAGCAGGGGCGATTGGTATCCTCGGGAGCTTGATCGGAGCCATCTTCTCTCCGCAACAGTTCGCCTACTCGTGGCTCTTTGCGTTCTTCTACTTCTTCACGTTGTGCTCTGGCGCGCTCTTCTGGACGATCCTGCATCACGCGACTGACGCAGAGTGGTCGGTGCTGGTGAGGCGGCAAATGGAGAACATTGCCTCGCTTCTCCCCTGGTTCGCACTGCTCTTTATCCCGCTCCTGTTCGTCTCGGGGAAACTCTGGCCTTGGTGGAATACTGACCCCGCAGACGATGCTCTACTTTACGCAAAGAAGGGATACCTGAACCATAATTTCTTCTATCTGCGCGCGGTGATCTTCTTTGTCCTCCTCGGAGGTACGGCGTTTCTCCTTCGCCGGAGCTCGATAGCGCAGGACGGGGACGGGAAGGCGCATCATTCGCTCCGCATGAGAAAGGTCGCCATCATCGGCTTGCCGGCCTTTGCAGTTTCCCTGAGCTTTGCCGCTGTCGATTGGCTGATGGCTCTGGATCACCACTGGTTTTCCACGATGTGGGGGGTGTATATCTTTGCAGGTGCGGCTGGTAGCTCAATGTCGCTACTCGTGCTGCTCGTCACAGCCCTTCGGGACCGCGGATATTTGAAGCCCGTGAACATGGAGCATTACCATATCATGGGTAAGTTCATGTTAGCGTTCACGATCTTCTGGGCCTACATCGGCTACTCCCAGTACATGCTGATCTGGTACTCGAACATCCCTGAGGAGACGATTTATTTCCGGATTCGTAACACCGAAAGCTGGTGGTATTTCAGCACCTTCCTGGTCGTCTTTCGTTTTTTCCTGCCGTTCCCCGTCCTGCTCTTGCAGTGGACCAAGAAGAACCCGCGCTATCTCTGCATGGTGGCGTGGCTGATCCTCTTCGTTCAGCTAGTCGATATCTACGTGATTGTCCTGCCTGCGCTCCACGACGTTGGTTTCCGTCCTAGCCTTCTCGATTTGCTTTGCTTTGTGGGAATCGGCGGAGTCCTCGGATGGCTTTTCCTCCGCATTCTCGGGAAATCCAACCTTTTCCCGATGCGCGATCCGCGCCTCGCTGGGTCAATCAAACTGACCAACTAAGATGGCATCCGCTGCTAATCCAACTCGGACCCCAAGCGGGATCCTCACTTTCATCGGCGGGGTGCTGGTGCTTGCCGTCTTTGCCGGTCTGATCGTCCTGTGGGTTTCCTCCACGGGTCCGAAAGATTCGATAGATGATCGACGGGCGGTCCTTCGCCGGGAAACAGCAGTCAAGCTGGATCAAGAGACGGCGGAGAAGTTGGCTGGGCGCACCTGGGTAGATCGGCAGAAAGGGATTGCGCGCATTTCACTGGCAGATGCTCTGCCGCTGGTGACTACCGACCTTAAGAACAAGAAGGTCGGTCCATCGGAAATGAAGCTAGTGCCGACCATGCAAATGGCGGCCGCCGACCCGAACGCTACAACGCCAGCGCCCCTTGCACTTCCCTCCGCTCCTTATGGAGCAGATACGGCGCGGTTTGCAGTTCCCGGACAGGTTGTTGAAGCCGTGGTTGCTGCCCAACCGCCACCTGCGCCAGTGCAACCTGCGGCTCCTCCGGTGCCCGCCGTGGCACCGCCTCCGGTCACACCGGCAGCCGTTGCCCCCGAGGCTTTGCTGGCGGAGGGAAAGAAGCAGTACGTGCTCGTGTGTGGTGCATGTCATCAGCCCACCGGCGCGGGCTTGCCGCCGGTTTTCCCACCGCTCCTCAATACCGAGTACGTCACGGGCGATCCGAAGCGGTTTATAGCGATCATTCTCAAAGGCGTAATGGGTCCGATCACCGTAGATGGTAAGCCTTATAACAACATCATGCCTGCCCAAGGAATGATGCTGAACGACAAGGCGATCGCAGCCATCGGAACTTACGTTAGGAAAGAGTTCGGCAGCGGTGCCTCGCCAATCACGCCAGAGCTGTCAGCAGAAGTACGGAAGGAGTACGCAGCGCGCGTCCAATCATGGACTGAGGCCGAGTTGAAGGCATTTGGTCAGGCACCTGCACCTGCACCTGCACCTGCACCTGCACCTGCACCTGCACCTGCACCTGCACCTGCGGATCAACCCGCAACTCCTCCCGTGCAGGCTCCGCCGCCTGCACCAGCTGCACCACCTGAGCCGGCACCAAACAGCGCTCCTCAGGCATCTGCCGCACGAGTCCGGCCCGCTTTGATCAACTGGACCGAATCCAAATGACCGCTGTCGCTCAAGAAACCTCCCCGACTACGGTGCCGCCGATCGCCACGAGCACCGCAACCTCTGATGGGCCCAACCGGGAGAACGAGGCCATCGAGCGCGCGCTCATCGATGGATCGACCCGCGGCCCTGTGCTAACGTTCTTCGCAACAGCGCTACTTTGGCTGCTGCTCAGCTCGCTTCTTGGCCTGATCGCTTCAATCAAGCTGCATAGCCCGGGATTCCTGTCGGACTTCGCTTGGCTAACATATGGACGAGTGTATCCTGCGTACATTACCGCGTTCACCTACGGATGGTGCAGTCTTGTAGGGATGGGTGTGGCGGTTTGGCTGATGGCTCGTCTCTGCCGAGTCTCGGTCCGAATCCCTTCGCTCTACATTGTCGGTGCAGCGCTCTGGAACATTGGCTTGCTGCTTGGTGTCGTTTCAATCCTCGCTGGCCAAGGGAGGCCCGTGGAAGGAATGGAACTGACTTCTGAATCAACTTGGATGATGTTTGCCGGATTCGTGCTCATCGGACTCGGCGGAGTGGTCCTATATAGATTCCGCCGACAAACCGTTGCGTATGTATCGGTATGGTACCTTCTCGGTGCGTTCTTCTGGTTCCCATGGGTTTTCGCCACGGCCAACGTCCTAATTAGCGTGTCCGAGTTGCGTGGCGTGATGCAGTCAGTGGTAGGAGCCTGGTATGTGCAGAGTCTCAACCTCTGGTGGTTCACTTCGCTGGGCTTGGCTGCGGCATACTTCTTCATCCCGAAGGTGATCCGGCGCCCAGTGTACTCCTACAACCTTGCTTCAATCGGATTCTGGTCTTTCGCCTTTCTGAGCGGGCTGACAGGGATGGTGCGACTAAGCGGAGGTCCATTGCCGGCATGGCTGGTCACGCTCAGCATCTCCGCAAGCATCATGATGCTGGTGCCGATTGCGTGTGTGACCGCCAATCTCATCATCACGATGAAGGGGCAGTACAACATGGTCTATCATTCGCCTACTATCCGCTTCGTCTTCTTCGGGGCGATCGCGTTTTCGATTGAGAGCGTACTGGCGGTTTTCTCCTCTCTGCGATCGTTTGATAGGATTGTCCACTTTACGCAGTTCACGAGCGCACAGGAGCAGACGTTGCTCTACGCATTCTTCACAATGGTGATGTTCGGCGGGATGTACTACATCACGCCGCGGCTAGTCGGCTGCGAGTGGCTTTCTTCATCAATGATCAGTGTGCACTTCTGGGGCTCCGCATATGGCAGCATCTTCCTGATTTCGTTGATGATGTTCGCGGGGTTAGCCCAAGGACTTTCCTTCATTGATCCCGAGGCGAACTTCTCGCAAATCCTCCAAGTTGGACAATTGTACTTCCCGGGACGCACGCTCGCTTTGCTGCTGATTTCAGGCGCTCACGTGGTGTTTGCGCTGCACTTTCTTCTCATGCTCCTCCGGATCGGTCAGCCCGGTGGAGAGCCGACTCTGTTCGCACCGCTCGGATCGGAAAAACACTGACATGAGCCGCTCCACTCACTTAATCGTCGGACTATTCGGATCGTTCGCAGTCTCGTGCTTCGCGTTGGTGCTAGCGCCCCAGGCGCAGCTCGGCGCATTACAGCCGCGCTTTACTGAAGAGGATGGTAAGATCAGCGACGTATATCCAATTGACCAAAGCGGCATCGCCTTGCAGGGACGACGAATCTATGCGCGTGAAGGTTGCGTGTATTGCCACACGCAGCAGGTGCGCGACACGCAGATCGGGCTAGACGTTGCTCGCGGCTGGGGAGCTCGCAGGACTGTGGCGCGGGACTACCTGTTTGATACGCCACCGTTTCTGGGATCTACACGCCTAGGGCCGGATCTCTCTAATGTCGGCGCGACCACTTGGCGAAATGAGACAGTTGGCGGTACCGCCCCTGTGAAGCGGGATGCACGCTGGCATCTGCTGCATCTTTACGATCCAACAGCGCTCGTAGGCGAAACTAATCATCCACCTTATCGTTACCTTTTCAGCGAACGGAAAATTTCCGGGCAGCGGTCGGTCGATGCCTTGAACTTGGCCGGCAAGTCCGCGCCGGCCGCAGGCTACGAGGTCGTGCCGACGCCTGAAGCAGTGGCGCTTGTTGGATATCTGCTTTCCCTTGATCGGAATGCCGATCTACCTGAAGCGAAATCGCTCCCCGCTGCCGGCGTCTCGGCTGCCCAGCCAGCGCCTGCTGCTCAACCCGCCGCTCCTCAGTAATCTGCCATGGATCCTCGTCACTCACACGGCCCGGACCGCGTCGATTATAGAGAGTCGTCTCAGGACATCACCGAAGTTCATGCCGCAATTCAGCGCGAACATCGGGATCCATCGGCTGACGTTACTCCCATCCCATTGTGGCTCGCCGCAATATGCGGCGGGGCCTTGGTTTGGGGAGCAGCCTATTTGGGTGTGTTCCACGGTGGATTCAGTGGGAATGTCTTCAATGAGCGCCTGTCGAATCCCGACCTGCTTTTCCCGCAGCGTGTGCTCGCTTCCGAAGGTGGTGCAACCCCCGGTGAAACGCCTGCAGCGACTGGTCCCGAAGCGTTGCTCGCCGACGGCAAAAAGCAGTATGCGGCGATTTGTGCAGCTTGCCATCAACCTTCCGGCGCGGGTGTCCCCGGCGCGTTCCCTCCCCTCATCGGGACCGAGTACGTAACTGGAGACCCGAAACGTCTCATCGCAATCATTCTTAAGGGTGTTGTCGGGGAAATCACGGTTGATGGGAAAGTTTACAACAACGCCATGCCAGGGCAGGGGACTGTGTTGAATGACAAGAAGGTCGCTGCGATCTCGACTTATATACGACACGAGTTCGGGCAGGGCGCCTCGCCGGTTACTCCGGAGCTTTCAGCTGAAACGCGCAAAGCGTTCGCAAGCCGTAACGAGCAATGGACTGAGGCGGAATTGAAAGCGTTCTCGTCGGGTGATGTCACTGCGGCTGCACCCGCGCCTGCCCAGTGAACCGTAAGTAGTTTCACAACATGAAGAAATCGCTTTTATCTGCTCTCGCCACGGTTGGACTGCTAAGCGAGTTAGGCTACGCACAGGCACCAGCCAATGCGCCTGCTCCCGCGCAGATGGAGGAGGGAAAGAAGAATTACATGATGGTATGCATGGCGTGCCATCAGGTGACTGGATTGGGGCTTCCACCGATTTTTCCGCCTCTAAACACCGAGTACGTGACTGGCTCGCCGGAGCGCCTGGCGGCGATGATTCTCAAAGGAAACGCTGGCCCGATGACGATAAATGGCAAGCCGTATAACAACATCATGCCGGGTCAGGAGGCGATGCTTACCGACGACAAGATCGCGTCAATCATGACCTACGTGCGTAACAGCTTTGGCAACACGGCATCCGCTGTGGGACCCGAAGTCCCAGCTGCTGCCCGCAAAAAATTTGCTGAACGCAAGACGCCATGGACAGAAGCAGAGCTGAAAGCCTGGACCGACGGGTCTGTGCCAGCTGGAGCAGCAGCACCCGCTGCCTTGCCCGCTCCTGCAGCGGTGGCTCCATAGTAGTTGGTATGTTCTTGCCCGAGCGTTTTTGCTCATGAAATTCATTCCTTCAATTGCGGACTGCCGCTGCGCCGCTAAGTTCCCAGTCGCGTTCTAACTTTCTTCATTCGTATGGCATCTCTCGCAGCAAACCATGGCCATGATGTGGCCGATGACGGTCATCATCACGACCATCACGAGCTCGGCTTTTGGCAGAAGTATATCTTCTCCACCGATCACAAGGTAATCGGAATCCAGTATGGACTGACCGGACTTTCGTTCCTCTTTTTTGGTTTCATGCTGATGCTGGTGATGCGCTGGCAGCTCGCGCATCCCGGTGAGGCCGTACCCGTTATCGGGGAGATGGCGGCGCGACTGCACGCGTTTTTCGCGCTGCCGCAGAATGCCATCCCCAAAGAGGGTTTTGACGGCTGGTTCTGGCTCCGTGCTTTGATCGGCGCCTTCGATACGAAGGGAGCACTTGCAGCAGATGGTTACAATACCTATGGGGCCATGCACGGCACCATCATGGTGTTCTTCGGGATCGTCCCAGTGGCCTTCGCTGCGTTCGGAAACTATGTCGTTCCGCTCCAGATCGGTGCGCCGGACATGTGTTTCCCGAAGATTAACATGGCTAGCTTTTGGACGTTCTTCATTAGCTGCGTCATCATGCTGTTTAGCTTCGTCATCCCCGGCGGTGCGGCGAAGTCGGGCTGGACTGCGTATCCTCCGCTTTCGGTTATTGCCGATATGCCAGCAGGTGGATCCCTCTGGTGGAATGGACAGACGCTCTGGCTGATCGGAATGGTCTTCAACATCACCGCGTCGCTGCTTGGCTCGGTGAACTTTATCGCCACGATCATCCAGCTCCGAGCGCCAGGGCTAACTTGGATGAGGCTACCCTTCTTTACTTGGGCGCAGTTCATTACGGCGTTCTTGCTCCTACTGGCTTTTCCACCGTTGGAGGCAGCGGGCTTCATGCAGCTCATGGACCGCGTCGCGGGTACGAGTTTCTTTATGCCCACGGGTCTGATGCTCGTGCAAAACGTGGAACAAACGTGGACAGGAGGCGGACATCCTCTGCTCTGGCAGCACCTTTTCTGGTTCCTGGCGCATCCTGAGGTCTATGTGCTCATTCTTCCAGCATTGGGCATGGTCGCGGAAATCATCGCGAACAACACCCGGAAACCACTCTATGGTTATAAGGCGATGGTCATTGCGATCTTCGTCCTGGCGTTCCTCTCATTCATTGTGTGGGCGCATCATATGTTCATGACGGGTATGGGCACAAAGGTCGCTGCCTTCTTCCAGGTCACGACCATCATGATTTCGGTGCCGTCGGTCATTCTCCTGACTTGTTTGCTGCTTTCACTTTGGGGTGGAGCCATTCGCTTTACGGTGCCGATGCTGTTTGCTGCTGCCTTTCTTCCGATGTTCGGCATCGGTGGCCTCACGGGTATTCCGTTAGCGTTCAACACGACTGACCTGTATCTGCACGACACGTACTACATCATCGCGCATTTCCACTACATCGTGGCACCTGGAACGATCTTCGCGATTTTTGCCGGCGTATATTATTGGTTCCCGAAGACTACGGGGCGTCACATGGGTCACTTTCTTGGACACGTGCACTTCTGGCTGTCGTTGATCTTCATCAACGGCGTGTTCTTCCCAATGTTCCTGCAGGGAATGGCGGGGGTACATCGCAGGTGGTATGATGGCGGTGTCACGTACGATCAGCTAATTGGTCCGGTGCTACACTGGAACAAGTTCATGTCGTACTCGGCATTCCTGCTGGCCCTCGCTCAGCTACCGTTCATCTTCAACTTCTTCTGGAGCATGAAGAAGGGCCGCAAGACGGATGACAATCCGTGGGAGGCAACGACCCTTGAATGGGACACCCCCACTCCTCCGCCGCACGGCAACTTCATTAAGCCAATCGCCGTGTACCGTGGTCCTTACGAGTACAGCGTCCCTGGCGCAGCCAAGGATTTTACTCCTCAGAGTGAGCCGCCTGTAGACCAGTCGCAGAAGCCACCCGGGGAGACCGCCCCTCTGCATCCAGCCATCGCTCCTGCCCACTAAGTCCGTTCATGGATATCCCTTATAATGTCAGTGCGCGGCCGGATACCGGCCTGTACAACGCGAAACTCGGCATCTGGCTCTTTCTTGCGTCGGAGGTAATGCTCTTCGGCGGCCTGTTCTCTGCATACATCTTTCTCCGGATGAGCTCGGAGCCGGGTTACTGGCCCATGGGGCTTTTGAATGTTCCGGTTGGAACATTCAATACGTTCGTGCTGATTGCCTCTTCGGTGACGGTTGTCCTCGCCTGGGCATCGCTGAAGATGCGTCGGTTCACCCAGTACAAGGTGTACATGGCTATCACCATCCTGTGTGGCCTACTCTTCCTAGGTATCAAACTCTTCGTGGAGTGGCCGGAAAAGTTTCATCACTTCGGCGTGGTAGTTAAGAAGGACGCGATCGCTAAGTATGAGCCGGTCCTCGGTAACACAATCCTCGCTGAACTCGATAAGGCTCCCCGATACGAGATCAGTGGATACCTGTTGGACGCACCAAAGGGATCTCCTTACGAGCACATGGCCAAGGAGGGGGCGGAGCATTTCCGGCACAAGCTCCACGAGAAAGCCGGAAACGGTGCTGCTGCGGATGCACACCACGCTGAGCCTATCATCACGACTGATGATCCAGCGGATTTCGTCATCCAGCTCGATGTGGCGAACGCCGAATCCGATACCAAGGAGGGTGTAGAACGTGCGAGCCACGCCCACTTCATTCCGCGTCCAGCGTCTTTGAAGACAGCGGTCATCAAGGCAGAGGATGTCCAATCTGCCAGCCCCTTTGTACCTCGGCATAGCTCGTACTTCTCCTGTTACTTCCTGATCACAGGGCTTCACGGCCTCCACGTCTTAGCTGGCGTAATTGTGTTCATCTACTTCTGGCTCCCGATCCCAGGAGGGGCGAATCTCTACAAGACAAACCCTGAGCACCTTGCGAATCGCGTCGAGGTGGCAGGCTTGTTTTGGCACTTCGTCGATCTCGTCTGGATCTTCGTGTTCCCGATCTTCTACCTCTTGTAAATTCCAATGGCCGATTCACACGCACCCGCCAGTCTCGAGCATCACGCTGTGGGACACGATCATTCTCACGATGCTGAGCACGTTGCGAAGCACGTTCGCGGATACATTGTCATCGGGATCGTTCTCCTCGTGCTCACCGGTGTGACCGTCGGACTCTCGTACGTAGATTTTGGCTCACATACGCGCAACGTCATCATCGGCATGATCGTTGCCACCTTCAAAGCGGGGTTGGTAGCGGCGATATTCATGCACTTGAAGGGTGAACGAGCGACCATCTGGCGTGTGCTTTTCTTCACGCTCATCTTTGTCGCTGGTCTCTTCCTGTTGACCCTTCTTCATGAAGTGGATCCGATTCCGGGAACCACATACTCCAAACACTAATGTCGCTCAAGGGGTTCCATATTGTCTTCATCATTCTCTCCGTCATTCTGACTGCGGGGTTCGCATGGTGGGCGTTTGCTAATGCGACAGCGATCACCGTTGGTATCGCATCGGCGGTGATTTCGCTGATGCTGGCGATTTACGGAATCCTCTTCGTCAAGAAGTCTCGTAACATTATTACATGAAACGTTTCGTCTACGCCCTCAGTCTCCTTGCAGCGGTCGCAATCGTTCAGACGCCAAGTATTGCAAACGCTTGCGGTGTCTGCATGGGCCAAACTGGGAGTGGCAACTTCGGCGAGGCAATGAACAGCGCCATGTTTCTCATGCTGGGCTTCATTGGGTCAATGCTCGCAGGGATTAGCGCCGTTGGTTACTCGATCGTCCGTCGGTCGCAACAACCACTCCCGCCTCATGCCGAGCTTGCAGAGATGATCGGGTCACATCCGAACAGATAACATGCTGAACAAACTAATGGGGATCGTCCCCAATGCATCCGAGCACGGGTACCTCGTGGATCACATGCTCGAGTTTTGCCACTGGTTCATGCTGGTGCTCTTCATCGGGTGGTCGTCCTACTTCCTGTTCACGCTTTTCCGGTTTCACCGTACCCGCAATCCTCACGCGAACTATCATGGCGTGAAGAGCAAAGCCTCTGCGCACGTAGAGTTTAGTGTTGTGATTGTTGAAGCAGTTTTGCTGATCGGTTTTGCACTCCCTCTTTGGGGCCGTCGAGTTGCGGATTTCCCTGAACCGGGAGAGGCACTTCGGATTCGAGCCATTGGTGAGCAGTTCGCGTGGAATTTCCATTACCCTGGTCCTGATGGTGCGTTTGGCGCAGCCCATCAGCGGTTCGTGAATAGTTCAAACCCGCTCGGCTTGGATCCACAGGATCCCGCTGGCAAGGATGACATCGTTGCGAAGAACGAGCTGCACGTAGTTAACCATCAGCCCACGATCATCGACATCACATCGAAAGACGTCATTCATAGCCTTGCTCTCAAGCACATGCGGCATGATCAGGATGCAATCCCTGGGATGAGCATTCCGATGTGGTTCAAGCCAATCCGCACTGGCCAATTCGAGATAGTCTGTGCGCAGCTTTGCGGCGCAGGCCACTATGCTATGAAGGCCAACATGATTGTTGAACAGAAGGCTGAGTTCGACACGTGGGTGAACGACCTTATCTCGATGCAGCATCCACAGGCCGCGGCGCCGCAGGCCGTTCCTGCCTCCGCTCCCTCGGCAGCCGCGCCGGTCACTCCAGGAGCACCTGCCGCAGCGGTTCCGGATCCGGCTGCAGTACTTCCGTCCACCGAAGCCGCGCCTGCCGCAACGACGCCTGCCGCCCCGACGCCTGTTGCACCGACACCTGCCGCGCCGACACCTGCCGCTCCCGCCGAACCAGCGGTGACTCCGCCGCCAGCGCCAGCGCCCTCAGCGCCAGTCACGGTTCCTCCAATCCCCGCTGCCTCCGTTCCTGCGGAAGTCAACGCTCCTGCTCCAGCGGCACCCGCTGACGCTAATCCTGCTCAGGCGCCGGTTGCTCCCTGAGCACTTCTGACGGGCGCGGGCAAAGCGCCTGCATCCCTGTTATTCGTTGAGCATCTCACAACATCGCTCCGCCGAAGGTGCGTTTGGCGCGCTTGAAACGGCAATTGAACACTCGCCCTCCGAAGCACGGCGCAGGTGTGTAGCAGCTCCTCACAGTTCAGCGCTCTCCGTATTCGCGAAGGTTGTTGTGGGAGTTACCTTTTTGCTCATGGCGCTGGGTGGGTTTGTTACCAGCTTTCAGGCCGGCATGGCTGTCCCTGACTGGCCGCTTAGTTTTGGCTCCCTTAATCCAGATGGCTGGTGGGCCGACACGCACATCGCGCTGGAGCATGGGCATCGATTACTGGCTATGTTCGTCGGGCTGCTCACAGGAATACTATGTGCGTGGATCTGGGGGAATTGGCGTGCTTTTGCCGTTGCGGTTCTTGTCTCAGCAGTGCTTCCGCCTGTGGCTCGTTTCATGGGGGTCCCGCGGGAGATTGTCATGCACCTTGCAATCTGGCCGGCCGCCTTCGCTTTTGCTGGGATGCTTCTTTGGCAGAGAAACAACACCTCTCTTCCCCGACCGTCATTGGTGCGCTGGCTGGCCTTCGCAGCCTTCGTCTCAGTCTGCGTACAGGCGACTTTTGGAGGGCTTCGTGTTACCCGCGAGACCGCGGGCGCTCTTGATCAGGCTCTCTTTCTGCGGATCACCCACGGCACCTTTGCGCAGCTTTTCTTTTGTCTCCTGGTCGCAATCGCGGCGGCTCTTTCTCCTCGCTGGCGGATCCCTACTTGGCCGAGTCATGGAACGGGCAAAGCTTTGCGGAATCTCGCGTGGATTGCAGTAGCTGCGATCGTGCTGCAACTCGTCGCTGGTGCCACCATGCGCCATCTCGGCGCAGGTCTAGCCATCCCCACTTTCCCGCAAGCCGCTCCCGACGGCTCGTACCTGCCGGTCGTTCACAATGCTTACGTGGACATCAACTTCACCCACACCCGGGTCGGAGCGGTCCTCGTTACGCTCCTCCTGATCTCCCTGGGCATCCTTGCGCTGCGGACTGCGCGTGGCGAGCCACGGCTTGCTCGTCCCGCCTGGGCTTTGATGGCGCTCGTACTCGTTCAGTTTGCCCTTGGCGTTTTCGTCATCTGGCACGCGAAACCCCGCACTTTGACTACTCTCCATGTCGTCAACGGCGCGGCACTTCTCGGGACGACTCTCCTCCTGGCGATGCGCTCGACTCGAGTGATCGGAGTTGCAGAGACTTCGCTTTCTGGTGAGAAACATGCCACTCTATCTCAACCGTGAGTCGCCTTAGTCCCGAAATCGCAGCGCTCGCCTTGGAAATGCCCCGTGTGGAGACGGAGCAGGGGCTTTTCAGTGATTTAGCCACACTCCTGAAGGCGCGCCTCAGTCTGCTCGTCGTCATCACGACCTTCGTTGGCTTCTGCATGGCCTCCTCTCAGCAGCTGGATTGGCTGCGGATGTTCAACGCCATTCTCGGAACGACGCTCGCTGCATTCGGAGCTGCCGCCCTCAATCAGGTGATCGAGGCAAAGGTCGATCGCCTCATGGAGCGGACGAAGAATCGGCCCATCCCTTCGGGTCGCATGCGCCGGCCGCACGCCATGGCAATCGGCGCTGGCATGTCCATCACTGGCGTCGCTTATCTTTGGCTTACAACCAATCCGTTGAGCGCCGCGCTCGCCGCCGCGACCGTCCTCATCTATACGCTCCTTTATACTCCGCTCAAGCGGAAGACTGCCTTCTGCACGGTGGTCGGCGCCGTTTCGGGAGCGATCCCGCCCGTCATCGGCTGGACCGCAGTCGAACCCACCATCGGGCTCGGAGCCTGGGTGCTCTTTGGGATTCTCTTTACTTGGCAGATGCCGCACTTCCTCGCCATAGCCTGGATCTATCGCGACGAGTATGCCCAGGCCGGCTTCGTGATGTTGAAGCGGGATGATCTCAGCGGGTGTTCCACTGCGATTCAGAGTCTTCTTTTTACGGTCGCTCTGCTCGTCATTTCGCTCATACCCGCCTTCTCAGGCTCGAATAGCAGCGTGTTTCTCATTGCGGCACTTATCCTCAACGGTGCCATGCTCGCCTGCGCAGTCGAGTTTCTCACCGAGCGCACCCGCGAAAGCGCCCGGCGGCTTTTCTTCGCCTCGATCATCATCTTGCCGATGCTTCTGGGAGCGATGGTTTTCACCAGGCTGTGAGAAGGCCAGCCCGCCTCCTGCTCAGTGGCATCATCCTCGCCGTCGCTTCTGGATGCGAGCCGCGATCAGACAGTCCCATCGTGATGCTCACGCCTCCGAAGCGTAGTGCAAATGCGGAGCTGCAACGCTACTGGCAGGTGCCCGATTTTGCGCTTACCGAGCGGAGCGGTGTGAGCGTCAGCGCGAGCGATCTGTTGGGGAAAGTGTGGATCGCGGACTTCTTCTACTCCACGTGCCCGGGACCGTGCCCGATGATGACCAGCCGCCTCTCGGCCATCCACAAGCAGCTGGCTTCCGAGCCGGACGTCCGAGTCGTCTCGATCACCATTGATCCGGCCAAGGACACGACAGAAGTCTTGCAAGCCTACGCTCAGAACTTCGGTGCTTCCGACCGTTGGCTGTTCCTTACCGGGGAGAAACAGGCAATCTTCTCGCTTGCCCAGCAGGGCTTTAAACTCAGCGTATCCGAGGATCCTGCCGCGGCGGAGCCGATTACGCACAGCACCAAGCTCGCCCTCGTTGATCGGCACGGTCTGGTTCGCGGCATGTACGAGGGAGCCGGCGAAGACGAGTCGGAGTTGCTCGTGCAGGATGTCCGCCGCCTGCTCCAGGAGAAACCATGACGCTGCAGGATCTCCCGATGGTCAATGCCAGCTTGAACAGCGTATCCACCGCTTTCATTCTGCTCGGCTTCTGGGCGATCAAGCAGGACCGCAAGCAGGCGCATATTGCAGCCATGTCAGGAGCGCTGCTCACCTCCACGCTCTTTCTCGCCTGCTACCTCTACTACCATTTCAATGTCCCCGGCGTGACGCGTTTTACGCATCCCGGGTGGCCGAAGACCGTCTACTTCGTCATCCTCTTCAGTCACATCCCGCTGGCGGCGCTCACCGTTCCGCTGGTTCTCCTGACTGTCATTCCGGCCCTGCGCGCCCGCTATGATCGTCATCGGCGGATCGCCAAGTGGACGCTCCCGATCTGGCTGTACGTCTCTGTCACTGGAGTGCTCGTTTATCTCATGCTCTACGTCTGGTATCCACCGGCTGGATCGAGTGTCGTGGGAGGCTAAGCCTCTTTGGCTTCATTGAGATTGACTGGAGAGAGTTGCCGGTCGGCTGGCTGGGTTGAGTTGCGGACCATTTCGCAAAAGGTATTTTCTGCGGTTTACGAACTGTGAACTGATAAGCGCCCAGGCGACTGGAGAGAACCTATGTGGGAGAAGGGTACACTTTCCCGTGTTTTCAATCGTCGCCCTTCCGTACTCTGGAATGGACGAGAAAGTAGCGACACTTTGTCACACTCGGGCCCGTTGTTTTGGCGCAGTGATGCGCCATTCTGACCAAACGCTGAGTCAGTGCGACGGGCACGCGCGTCTAGATGGCGGAGTGTCCCGTCGCAAGGGCGCGCGGTTGCGCGAGAATGATGAGCGGGGGCGCAAGCATGACGCGTGGCCTGATCAAAACGACGTGCGCGTGGACGAGTCAGGCCCTTCGTCGAGCCGCAACGACACGCACACCTGCCAGATTGACCCACGAGTGAACGCGGCTGATCAAGGCGTCTGTTGGAAAGACGTAGCTACACGAAAGAACCGACTCGCGTCGCCTGTGAGTTCGCGTCGCACCGTGTGTACTCTTTGCGCGTCGGCGAGAGTTTCCTCGGCGTCAGTAACGGTAGTCCACGTCACGAGGTCCGCCGACTCCTGCAGGGTGGTCTGCACATTGGCGCGATCCAGAGGAACTGCCAGGCGCACGCGCAACCCGGAATCGATTATCTTGAGTTCCACAACGGGGGAAGTCTCCGCCACCAGTGGAGAGCGCCCCGTGGCAAACTCCATCAGGTTTGTGAGACCATCACCATCTGGATCTGCTGTTGCCATACTCGCTGAACCTGCGGGAAGCACCGCGCTCCAGTCTTCGTAGGTGACCGAAAGCGGCAGGGCGATAGGGATGAGGACTTCATTGGAGGGCTCGCTGACTGCCCCGCTGCTGTTGAACGCGACGACCGCAACGTAGTACTCGCGGTCGTCGGCGAGATCCGGCAGCGACGCGGAGGTGATGCCCCGCACCTCGACGGAACGGTCGTAGACTCCCGGCGCAGTCCCGTACTGCAGCCGATAGCCGGCTATGTCGCTCTCCGGGGAAAGATCCCACTCAAGGACAACGGATCTGCTAGCTTCGGTGAGATTGGTGAAGCTGAGGAAAAAGAGCACGGCGGGGAGGGCCGCGCAGCGACGAACAAACTCGGTCGCAGGGTAAGTAGATTTACGCACCCCTGCTCTTTAAGCAGCAATGGGTCCGAACCCGGAAAAGGGCTGAAAAGAGGCAGAAGAAGGAAGAAAAAGCGGCGGTGTATGGCAGTTATGAGAATTGAGCGTATCTCATGGATGAACGGGGCCGTATGCCACTAAGTGCCATTTTGAAAAGAATTTTATTCAGATGACAGACTGTTGTTTCCAGCCACTTTTACGGGCGTTGGTGAAAGAGTCGACAGTGCGGGAAACGCTGCAAAACTCAGTGCGTCATTGCGTAAACAACGATGTTGATCCCCAACGGGTAGGCCTTCTTTTCGGAGAACTCCTTGAAGTAGTACTCGTTTTCACCCTCGCGCTCCCAACCATCGCCGTTGTCGGTGTTGTGGCAAATTACCACCATGAGTCGCTGCTTATCATCGACGATGCCGCGGATGTGCGCCTCCCTGGTGTCCTCGCCGCGCTCCCAGGTAACCCCGTCGAATTGGCTCCGAGTTCCCCGGTCCACATTCGGAAGCTGAAGATTGAGGTCCTCCGGGAGAGAGAAGACGCAGTGGAAAAGCGCATGGCTCCGTGGAATATCGAAGGGTTCCCGCTCGGGGAAAACGCGCTTAATCTGCTCGTAGAAGTTTTGGTATTCGTCGTCCCCCCAGAAGTCATCGACCATCAGGAATCCGCCATTTAGGAGATACCGGCGAAGATTTGCCACCTCCTCCTCCGAAAACTGGAGATCGCCGGGCTCGGAAATGTAGATAAATGGGAAGCGGAATAGCTCGGGATCCGTCAACTCGATGACGCGGCCGGCGGGATCGACTCGGAGGGAGGTCATCTGCTGGAGCCGATACGACAAATTCAGATCCGCGTCCGGAAAATCTGTCGCCCATCGATTGCGCCCGTAGGCGTGACGGCGACGGCCTTGCGACGAGTACTGAATGCGCACGAAGGTGAAGACGTCTTTCTCGAAGCCTGCGGGGTTCGTCCAACGCGGCGTCTCGTAGGAGTCCTGCTGGACGTCGCGGCCGGTGCGGACCTGGGCAGAGGTGGGGATTTCGGAAAGGCCGACTAGCACTAACGCGGAGATGCCAAGGTGACGAAGGAGTCCGACCGCGGGAAGTTTCATAGAATTACTTCGTTCCCTGCATTTGCAGGAGAAGGGTGAGCGCATCGCGAAAGCGGGGTGCCTCTTCGAGCGCCTGCAGTACGTGGCGGCGGGCATCTGCGGATTCGCCCCCTTTGCGGAGCAGCTTCGCGAGCCGAAAATGCGTTTCCGAGGGGTTCGCTGGATCCAGCCTCAAAAGCGTACGGTAGCGGTCAATCGCGCCTGCATCTTGCCCAAGCGTTTCCAAGGCCTGACCAGCGTAACGGTGCGGAAGCGGGGACAGGGGATCGACGGCCTCGTATTGCGCGGCGTACTCCGTGACCGCTGGCCAATCCTCGCGCGCAGACGAGAGCTCCATGAGCCGGGCGTACGCTTCGGGTGCTTCGGAGCTGAGCCCGGCGACCTTCTTCAACTGGGAGAGCTCCTCCTCGGTTTCACCAAGTTCGCGGTGCGCGCGGGCCAGCATCGTGTAGGCGCTCTCGCCTTCATGCTGGTTGGGATACAGCTCAATGACTTTCCGGAGCGGTACTTTCGCAGCTTCCCACTGCCGCTCCTGGAGTAGGCTGCGAGCGTCTTCCATGAGGGCGCTATAGTTGTTAGGGTTCGCCTTCACCCACGTCCGCAATGCTTCTTCCGAAGCGATCTTCGCCGGCTCAGGTTGTGTCCAGTCGAGCTTTGGCCCGGTGTTCCGGGCGAGAGCCTGTGCGCGCTCCGCAAACTCGCGATCGATCTGCGCAAGCGGCGCCGCGTGTTTCGCCAAGGCGTCGTTGATCCCGGCACCCTTGCTGAGATCGGCGAAGATGCGCTTCATCGCATCCAAACCGAAACGCTCCAGCAGGTACTCAACGACAAGTGAGGATTCGTAATAGGCGAACTGGAGATGGATCGGGGTTTTGGGTTTTAGAAAAGCGCCGGATAGCGCACTCACGGGAGTGAGATCCTCGCCCAGAATCATGGCCCTGTAGCGCGGTTTCATCTGCTCGCCCCACGTGCCCCGCGCCTGGCGTTCCTCGTACACTGAGATACCTTCGCTGAGCCAACGTGGCATCCGATTGCGAGTGAGTTGCAGCGTCACAACGTGGGCGTATTCGTGCCAGAGCACCGCTTCCCAGTTCGTCGAACTACCAGGCCGCGAGGCAGGACTGTTTGCGGTAATCAGGCGACCAAAACAGACGCCCAGATATCCTGCGCCACCAGGAAGACCAAAGGTCCGAATGGCAAAGTCCTTTTGATCTGGGAAAATCTCCACGATGATCTTTTCCTTCGGCTCCATCCCGTACTTCTTGCCTAGCAGGGCGTGCGCCCGTTCCAGAAGATCCAGGACGCGCTGTCCATAAATCCCGGCTTCCTTGGGATCCATGCGCACGATAAAGTGCGGGCTGGTCAGGGTCTGGAACTTGGAAAGGCTTTCCCGAAGTGTCACCAGATTGTAGACGACCACGTTGTACGGGTCGGTTTCCTGCACTTCTTCGGCCAGCTTCCAGCCCTCTTCATCCCGGCCGAGCCGCAGGAGATCCTGCGCGAGCTGCGCCTTTGCTGGGAGGTACTCCGGATCGAACTTGAGCGCTTGTCGCTGGTGCTGCGCGCCTTCAGCGAAGCGATACTTCTGCGCAAACTTCAGGCCTATTAGATGATCAACTTCAGGATTGGTGGGCCAGCTTTTCAGCGCAAGTGCCCGCGCTGTCTTGACGCCAGCGGCATTCCCGCGCAACTCCGCGAGGACCGCACTCAGCGCGTGTGCGCTTGGGTGTGCGGGATTGATCTCCAGAACCTTTGCAATCGAGATGTCTGCGAGGTCGTATTGTTCGGAGTCGATCTGGGAGTTAGCGAGGAGCAGGTACGATCCAGTGTGGTTCGGATTCCCTTTCAGGGTCTTCTCTACTGCGGCAATCATCGCGCCCGTGTCGCTCGACTCAAATGCTCGAGCCAGTCCGAATTGCGCGTCCGGATCGTCGGGGAACTTCTTCGCCGCTTCCGCGAACAGCTTGCCCGCAAGCGCAAAGTCGGACTTGTCGAGGGCGAGTTCTCCGCTCGCCAAATAGCTCTCACGAAAATCCGGCAGCGCCTTCTTTAGTGGGGAGAAAAACTGATCGAGCACTCGCTTTGGGTCCGCACCAACAAGCAAAGCGGCCTTTCCAATGGCGATTCTATCCTGCGGCATGCGGTACGCCCAATCGCGCGCGCCTACCAGTTGGTCCAATTCAAGGAGTAACTGCCGGGCACGTTCTGCTTCACCCGTTTCGCGGAATGCATGGTACCCGGCGAGGCGCAGCCGAACACTCAGCGGGGTCTCGTCCAGACCCTTTTCCACTGCAGTACGAGCCTCAGTGTAGCGGCCAAGGGTGGTCAGCGCGCTGGCTTGCAGCAGGCGCCACTCTTCGGTGCGCGACTCAATCTGCAGTGCGGCCGTCGTCTGGCTAATTACCCCAGAGTAGTCACCTTGCCGATGCAGCTTTCGAACCGCGTCTAGATCTGCTCCAGCGGTCAAAGGAGTACCGATCACACTTGCCACCAAAGTGAGCATGAGAGCAGTGACGCGAGAGCCAAGCAGGGCATGGTACGTCGGGAGTAAGCGACCCATGCCATGCTGTAAGCGAGGATTCCGTTGGTTACAAGCGCTCACCATGTGGCCCGTGCCTCCATGATGAGGGCACCTCCCGGCACGAAAAAGCCGCTTCTTGAAAGAAGCGGCCGTTGCTTGTTCACGAAGCCCGTATTCTTCCGAATACGATGCTAATGGACTGCTGAAAGAAGCCGGGCGATGCCGAGCTTCTAAATCAGAGCTTGGATTCGAATTCGACCAGTCGCTGTAGTGCCTCGAGGAAATCCTTGAAGGCAGGTGCGGGCAGCATAATCGTGTCGCGCCTGCCACCTACGTCTTCGGTGATTTTCAGGAAGCGGCCGCGTTGGTTTTCCTTCAGGTCGAGGAAGAAGATCTTCCGCTCGATCGCGACTTTCTCGGATGCGATCGGCTCAGAGTTGACGCGTTCTTCCCCAGGATTGGAGTTCATCATAGTTGACATTCGATGGAGAAGGGAGCCCGAATGGACAATCCCTGTGTAAGTAAAAAAGCGTATCGGGAATTCACAGAGACGCAACAAACATCGTCCTCAATTCTCAAATTTGTTAGAAGCACGGCTTCTTTTAAAATAGGTCTGACTACTGATCGCGAGTGACTTGCAGATTTCAGTGCCAAAATTGCGCAAGTACGCTACGAGTCTCGGCGAACCGGCGGAGTAGCATTGAGCGACTGATTAAGGGCCGGTGTAAGTTGTCCTAAATCAATCACCCGAGCTGCAAACCGAATTGCCAAAGCACCAATGGTTTTAGCGCAGCCCTGTAGCGGTTCTCACGCGATCCATTGTGCGCTGGGCGATCTCCCTTGCGCGCTCCGCGCCCGCGCTTAGCACGCTTTCGACGAAAGCATGGTCCTGCTCCAACTCCGCTCGGCGCGCACGGAAGGGCGCGAAGTAGTCCCAAGCGGCGCCGAATAGCCGCTTCTTGAACTCGCCGTAGCCAACTCCACCCGCCCGGAAGTCGGCTTCCATGCGAGTTACGGCTGCCTCAGATGCGAAGAGCCGATAGAGTGCGACGATGGACGACTCAGCGGGATTCTTCGGCGCCTCCACAGGTGTGGAGTCCGTCGTGATTCCCATTATCTTCTTTTTGAGCGCCTTTTCATCTTCGAAAAGCCCAATCGTGTTTCCGTAGCTCTTGCTCATCTTCTGACCGTCGAGTCCCACGACCGTCGCCATCTCAGGAAGAATGCTGGCTGTTGGAATGGTGAAGACCTCGCCAAAGGTGCGGTTCATCTTTTCGGCCAGATCGCGTGTGATTTCCACGTGCTGCTTTTGATCCCGCCCGACTGGCACCACGTTGCTGTCGTAGATCAGGATGTCTGCTGCCATCAACACGGGATAGGCAAAGAGTCCATGAGACGGAACCTTTCCTCGCGCAACGTGATCCTTGTAGGCGTGGGAATTCTCAAGCATGGGCATCGGCGTCAGGCAGCTCAGAATCCAGGCGAGTTCAGCGACTTCCGGCACGTCGCTTTGTCGGAAGAGCACCGCCTTCGTAGGGTCTAATCCGCAAGCTAGGAAATCGAGCGCAACCCCACGCGAGAAATCCCGCAGCGCCGCGGGCTGGTGAACCGTGGTGAGCGCGTGAAAGTCCGCGATAAAGTAGAATGACTCCCCCCGCTCCTGCCATTCGATCGCCGGCCGCATCATGCCGAAGTAGTTGCCTAGATGGGGCCTGCCCGTGGGCTTGATGCCGGAAAGGATGCGGGGCTTGGCCATAGTGCGACGATCGGGGCGCGCACCTTCCACGACGCTCAACCGACTTGTCAAGGTGCGGTGGACCGGGAGCTCTGCGCGTCCGAAGCCATATTGGTTGTGAGCGGGGATTGGGCAAATTCGCTGATCAAATCGGAGATGCCTATCGCGAGCGACGCGCGCGCCCCGGAAAGCCCGTGTACGAACTTTGCGAACGGTACAATCGCAGCAGGATGGAGAGCCAGGAATGCGAGGAGCGTGAGCGGGCGCGGACGCTGTTTGGCAATATCGAACCAGTGCGTCATTGGGACTGGAAGCGGCTGGGTTGCCGAATCGGAGACCACGCGCAACGCCAGCATCGGGATGCCTGCCGCTGCGCACGCGCCCGCAACGGTTGCAGTTTCCATGTCAACGACCGAGGCCCCGGTTTCGCCTAAGAGTGCGCGCTTGTCCTCGACACGCTCCGCCGCAGTTGCTCGCGAATGAATGCGCCCCACGCGGATGCCGCCGCGCGGGTAATGGTTGGAGGCATGCCGTGCATCGAGTACGAGGTCGCCTACGTTCAGGGTTGGATCGAGTGCACCTCCGTAGCCCGCGCAAATCAGCAACTTTGGCCGCACCTCCTCAAGAAGCTTTCTTATACCCACTCCCGCCGCTCTTGGCCCCACGCCGACATGCCCGATCGAGACTGGTACTCCGTGAATGCTACCTTGCAGCGTCTCCTGCGCGCTCTGACTCGATCTAGGATCAGGGCTCCAATACTTACGGAACTCCCGGCTCTCGTCTGGCAGCGCAAAAGTGACGGTGAACATTGCTCGCGATTACCCTCTTTCGTTGCGAGACACCTCGCGAGAAGTTTTGAACACGACTCAGCTCAAGTGGGACTATGCTTTGCCTAGCCGCAGTTGCAGCAGACTGGTGTTGCTGCTCTTGTCACACGCGAGCTTGCGGCACAGAACACGCTTTCGCCCTGAGAAAGGGGTAGTCATCTGCACAGCCGGTTCGCTAAGTTCCGCGACCCCTCCCTTCAAACCATGAATCCTGTCCGCCGCTTTCGTCTTACTCGCGCCGTATTCGCTGGGGCCGCGATTCTGCTGGGATTGATCGGACCTGCGCTCCAAGGACAGGCTCCTCCGGCCGTGCAGGCACCCGCGAGTCTCGACGTACAGGATGCGGCTCGTGCCCTGGAGCACTTCAATGCTGGCAACTATGCGGATGCGGCTACTCTGTACGGCGGGATTCCTACGAAGTACCCTTCGTCGCCCTTGATCCCTGAAGCGACCTTCCGTCTTGGGTACATTAATTACCTTCAAGGCGAGTACGAGAAAGCGGTCGAGTTGCTCGAGAAGGTCGGGACCATTCCAAATGCGCCGAAAGAGATCGTAGAGCTCGCAACTCTGCTAGTCCCCCAGGTGTCCTCGGCCAAGGCAAGCAAGCTCGCTGCAGGTGAGCCGGCGCGACGTGATTCCTTTGAGGAGGCCGTTCGTGGATTCGACACTTTCATGAAGAGCTTCCCGCAAAGTGAGGAGGTCGAATCCGCCAACTTCGGAAAGGCCGTAGCATTGCTTCAGCTCGAGCGGTATGAAGATGCGGCGGCTGCGCTGCGGATAAACCTGCAGCGCTTCCCGCAAAGTGCATCAGCGCTCGATAGCCAATATCTTTTGGCACTGACTCTCAGCGCGCTCGCGACCGTCACCAACCAGAAAGCCACAGCGGTGGATGCGTCCGCGGAAAAGAACTACACGGAGGCAGAGCGGCTGCTGAATGACATCATTACTAAACGAACTGACGTCGCGATCGCGAACGACGCTCGTTTTCAGATCGGGGAACTGAACTTTGCGCGCGCCGGCTTCACCACCAATGATGAGACGCGGAGGAAAGCCCTTCTAAACCGCGCGCTTGATAGCTACCGGCTGGTGGCTTCCAAGGATCTCGTCATCCAGGCACAGCGCGCGAGGATTGAACAATTCAAACAGCTCACCCTTCAGGCGCTCCGTGCTCGGGATTTTCCGGCCAATAAGCGGTACCAGCGCCTCATCGAGAAAGAGACGGAGAAGCTCGCTTTGCTCGAGAATCGTGAGGACCAGACACTAACCGCGAAGTTTAAATCCGGCGAAATCTTCTTTCAGCTCGGGCGCGCTGATGAAGCGCGGGTGGTGCTGAACTTCATCGGGAAGTTCCTGGATAAGCCGGAGGTAAAGACGCAGGCCGCTTACACCCGGGTAATGTCCTATGCGATCCAGCAAATCAATGCCAACGGAGCAAACGCTGACCTCGCAAAGAAGTTGGAAGAACAATACCGGGCGTTTATTGCTGCGCACCCGAAAAGCAAGATCGGTGACAACCTCGCGATTCTCGTGGGGAGCGGATTTGTTGAGAGCGATCCGGAGAAGGCGATCAAGTACTTCAAGGAGTCTCTGACCGATTACCCGGAGGGCCGTTTCAGGATCGAAGCGCTCGCGCAGCAGGCGGCCGCGCTCGCGAAGCTGCAGCGGTTTGACGAGGCGCTAAAGCTCTATCAGGAGACCCTTGCGACCAAACCGGCTAAAGAGATTGCGGCTGCCGCGGAGTTAGGCATTGCCACCATCTATCGCGAGACCGGCAAGAAGGATGAGGCCATCGCAAGCTTCAAGTCGATTCGAGAGAAGTACACCGGCACTGATCAGGCAGAGCAGGCGGGCTTCTACATTGGGCAGCTGCTCATGGAGAAGGGGGATATTGCCGGAGCGATTACCGAGTTGGAGACATTTACTAAAACCTACCCGAAGAACGCCAACGCACCGGAGGCGCTTTTCGCACTTGCGCAGGCGCAGCTTGCCGGTGGCAAGAAGGACGCGGCGCTGGCCACCTTCAAGGAGGTGCCTGCGAAGTTTCCGGAGAGCCGGGTCGCACCTTATACTTACTTTCAGCGCGCGCAGGTCATGCAGACGGATCAGAAGTTAAGTGAAGTGATCGTGATCATGCGTGAATTCATCAAGGCTTACCCCGAGAGTGACGAACTCTTTCAAGCGTATGATTACATCGCGCAGATTCACGCGGCAGAGGGCAAGACTCCGGAAGCCGTTGCGGTCTACGAAGAGTTCGCAAAAGATCACGGGAAGCATCCAAATGCGCCTACAGCCCTACGGAAGGTAGCTGGAATCTGGAAGGCTCACGCCATTTCGCAGGGGCGCTATATGGCGCTTAAGGACGAGCAGCGTGCCGAGTGGACAAAGGGCCTCGACAATAGCGTCACCGTCTCCGAGCGCATTCTAAACGAGTACGCCGGAAGTCCTGAGGTTGCACTCGCCCTACAGGACCTCCTCGAGGTAGAAAAACTTCGCAGACAGGCCAAGCTGATCACGGATGCCGACGTAGAGAAATACTTCCAGGATCTCGCCGCAAAATTTGCTGACAATCCAGCGACTCGCTCCAAGGTAATCTTCACGCTCGCGTCGTTTACCTATGAGCAGGATAAGGACAAGGCAATCGCCCAGATGTCCGGCGTCTATGATCCAACTCAGAAGTACGCCCCCGCCGATCTCGATCTCTATGGGCAGGCGCTTATCCAACAGGGCAAACTGGATGAAGCCATGACTATCTACGGCAAGCTTGCGGCAGATTATCCGACTCCGCCGAATACTGAGCCGGCGAAGGCCGCGCGCGATATCCAGGAGGCACAATCCATGGCGCTCTTTGGGTCTGGCAAGGTACTACAGGAGCAGAAGAAGCTGGATGAGGCGAAGCAGCGCTTTGATCAGCTCGAGAAGTTGTATGCCTGGTCGCCTAAGATGCAGGAAGCTAACTACGGCATCGCACTCGGACTCCATGAGCAGAAGAGTTACGACGAAGCGCTGAAGCGGCTGACTCAAGTCACCCGGAGCAACACCGCTCCAGCGACCTTGCGGGCGAATGGGATGCTCCTTTTCGGGCGGATCAAGGAAGAGCAGGGGGATTACCAGAGCGCGATCGACAACTACATAAAGATCGCAAGCTTCTACTCGGGAGTTCCCGATGCCGCAGCGGAGGGTCTCTGGCGTGGTGCGCAGCTTCTCGAGAAACAAGGGCAGGGTGAGCTTCCAATGCCGAAGCTCGCGGATAAGAAGGCCGCTGGTGCGAAGAAGTAGTCTCGGATCAACCTCAGTCAATCTAGAGACCTCTTGGATTTCATGTTGAAGAAAACTGTTTCGCTCCTGATTGCCGCGGCCCTTGCGGTTGGTGGTACGGCCTGTAAAGGGAAGCCCACCGACGCGCAGGCGAATGCCGAACTCGAGAAGAAGTGGCGCGCGCAGCAGCGCCAGAGGGCGGTAAAGTACTATACGGAACTCGCGGAAAAGTTCCCGGATGCGCCGCAGGCTGCTCAAGCCAAGGAGCGACTTCAAGCGCTGGGCGTTCCGGAAGGTGCCAAGACGGCCCAGAAGTGACGCGGCTCGAGCGCGCTACTTTAGTTGTTGAGACGCTATCCCGGGTTTATCCCGAAGCACACTGCGAGCTCCATTTCCGCACGCCGCTGGAGCTGCTGATTGCCACGATCCTTTCCGCGCAATGTACGGACAAGCGGGTTAATATGGTGACGCCAGCGCTCTTTCAGCGTTGTCCTTCAGCTTCTGTTTACGCCTCGATCCCGCAGGAGGAGCTTGAGGCACTAGTGCAATCCACTGGATTCTTCCGATCCAAGGCACGTAATATTCGCGCATGTTGCGCGGATCTCGTAGGCAAGCACGGCGGCGAAGTCCCCCGCACGATGATCGATCTCACGGCTCTCGCCGGTGTCGGCCGCAAGACGGCCAATGTTGTTCTCGGAAACGCTTTCGGCATCGATGAGGGAGTGGTCGTGGACACCCATGTCCACCGGCTCTCACGCCGCCTCGGTCTCACGCGCCAGGACACACCTGAGGCGATCGAGCAGGACTTGATCAAGCTCATCCCGCGCGGCCATTGGACTCTCTTCAGCCATTGGCTGATTTGGCATGGCCGGCGGAGATGCTTCGCCCGCAAGCCCGACTGTGCGTCATGTGAATTGCAAGCTTTCTGCCCAAGCGCATTCAAGGCGGGGCTCCCAGTGAAGCGGACAGCCTCACCAGAGCTGCGTCCCCTTACTTGATTAGCCGCAGGGTCGCCGGATAGCGGTAGGCCACTCCTTCGTTCGCCTTCACCGAGCCGATGATCCCCACGATGAGGCCGTACACGGCAAGGAAGGGCAGCAGAAAGATTCCGATGCAACTGAAGAAGAGCACGTATCCCACAATCGTGAGCGTGATGTTGAAGTTCATCGTCTCTTTCCCTTGATCGTCAAGGAAAGGGGAGCCGTCGCGCTTCAGGAGCCATACGATAAATGGCAGCAGCAGATTGATCGGCAGGGGGAAGACAAAGATCGTCGTTCCAGAGAGTAACATGCCCACGATCGCGCTGAGGTGGATCATGGTTGCCCAGAGCCGTTCCTCTTTCGTCGAGGGAATCACCGGCGAGACACTGGTAAACTGCGGTAAGGTGTACTGCGGAGGAATGGCCTGCGGGGGCGGCGTTCCGTAAGGCGGCGGCGTCCCGTACGAAGGCGGTGTCCCGTATGAAGGCGGTGTCCCGTATGAAGGCGGCGTTCCCTGAAGGGGTGGCGTCCCGTATGAAGGCGGCTGCTGCGGCGAGGGTGGCGGCATGCTGAAGCCCGGAGAAGCGTCAGGAATCGGTGGCGGTATAGGTGGCGCACCAGTGCCGGGGGGGAGATCCGAAGCCGGTGGGACCGGCGGAGGGACGGGAGCGGAGCCAGGATTTTGCGGGGGGACCGGGCCAGAGGGAGGCTGCTCTTCCATGGCTCTCATGTAAGCAGGTTTCCCCAGCCCGGCAAGATCGCCCTTGCACTCCTCGCGCGATCCTATTTTCTGCGGAGTCCCCATGTCCATCCGCCGCTCGTCACTAGGCATCATCTTTCTTACGGTACTGATCGATCTGATCGGATTCGGCATCGTGATCCCGGTGCTCCCGCTTTATGCCGAGGAATTTGGCGCGACCGCCTGGCAGATCGGTCTGCTCGTCGGCGTGTACTCCTTTGCTCAATTCCTGTTTTCACCGGTATGGGGCAAAATCTCCGATCGCGTGGGACGTCGGCCGGTCTTGATCGTGAGCGTGATCGGGACGGCCATCGGCTTCTTCCTCATGGGTGCCGCCCCGGAACTCGGACCCAAGCTCGGCATCGCCGTCCTCCCGCTGCTCTTCGCCTCGCGCATCCTCGATGGAATCTCGGGAGGGAACATCTCCACTGCGCAGGCCTACATCGCCGACATCACCACGCCTGAGGAACGATCGAAGAGCATGGGGATGATCGGTGCGGCCTTCGGACTCGGCTTCATGATCGGCCCTGCCATCGGCGGGATCATGAGCAGCATCTCGTTGGGTGCACCATTCTACTTCGCGGGGGCGCTGGCAGCTGCCAATGCCATCCTCATCACGCTCATTCTGCCAGAAAGCCTGGACCCGGAGCATCGCAGTGACCGCCAGCCGAAGCAGACCCTTGCCGACGTTTTCCGTCACGCGAATGGACCCGCCTTTGCCACGGTCATGGCCACGTACTTCTTCGCCATCACCGGCTTCGCGATGATGACTACCCTCTATGCGCTCTTTAATGAGAAGCGCTTCGGGCTGGATGCCAAGCAGACCGGCTACATCTTCGCGCTCATCGGCTTCATCGGCGTGCTCATTCAGGGTGGCCTCCTGAGGCATTTGCTCAAGCACGTTCGCGAGGCCCAGCTCGCAGTTACGGGCGCAGCTGTCCTCGGGCTCAGCCTCTTCGCCCTCCCATACACCACTTCCGTCACCGGCCTGATCACCGTGAGCGCTTTTGTGGCACTGGGGCATAGCCTCATCACACCCGTGCTTAATGGCCTCGGTTCTCGGTTCGTCGATAAACGCTGGCAGGGCCGCGCGATGAGTCTCATGCAGTCATCGGGAAGCCTCGGCCGTACCATTGGCCCTGCCCTGGCTGGCTGGCTGCTCCACTTCGACCTTGGAAAGGACATCAGCCAGTACGCTCGTACCCCCCTCTGGACCGGAGCCGCGATGATCGGGATCACGTTCATCCTCACGCTTAGCTTGCTCAAGCGGACGCCCGCGATAACCGAGGATGCTGTCCTTGCTCAGGCCTGAAGGCACCTGGCACCAATCACGCCTCACTTCACCATCCATGATTCCGCTCGAAGACAACTTCAACGACGTCCTTAGTAAGGCGATGCGCGGCCTTGCCATCTCTGACTCCGAAGCCGCTGAGAAGTGCGGGTTGACCGCCATCAAGGTCCAGGAACTCCGAGCGGGCACTTTCGACGAAATCGCCGTCCGCCAACTCGCACCAGTTCTGCAGCTTAACCCGGACGCCCTCGTTGATCTCGGGAAGGGCACGTGGTATCCAGAGCCCAGAGAAGTAGAGGGCCTTGCCCAGTTTAACACTCCTTGGGAGGACATGATGGTAAACAGCTACCTCGTCTGGGACCCGGCTACCAAGCAGGCCGTCGCTTTCGACTCCGGAGCAGATTGCACGGAGATGCTCTCTCTGGTGAAAGCCCAGGACTTGAAGGTGCAAGCGATCCTGCTCACCCACACACACGGCGACCATATCTTCGATCTTGATCGCCTCCGTTCTGCCGCTGGCGCCCCCGCATACGTAGGTGACCGCGAGCCGCTCGATGGGGCGGAATCTTTCGCTGCCGGTCGCGCGTGGAGCATTGGTGCCTTACAGATCCAGTCGCGCCTCACGTGGGGCCACTCGAAGGGCGGGATCACCTACGTGGTTACGGGGCTCAGTCGACCGCTCGCGATTGTGGGTGACGCCGTTTTCGCCGGCTCGATGGGAGGCGGAGGCATTTCCTACGCAGACGCTTTGCTTACGAATCGCTCGGAAATTCTGACTCTCTCCGACGAAACCGTGATCTGCTCGGGTCACGGACCTTTGACAACGTTAGGTGAGGAGCGCCAACACAATCCATTTCTCTCAAACGCGTAGATGAGGCTCAGCGTTTGACGGGCCGGAGGCAGATGTCCGGCCTAAGATCGGGGCTCTAAGCTGCACCGGTGGAGCACTTAGCCGCACCGTAGGAGCACTTTGCTGCACCGTCGGAGCACATTGCTGCACCGTCGGAGCACATTGCTCCATCGTCGGAGCACATTGCTCCACCGTCGGAGCACTTTGCTCCATCGTCGGGGCACTTTGCTCCACCGTCGGAGCACTTTGCTCCGCCATCAGAGCACATAGCTGCACCGTTGGAGCACATAGCTGCACCATCGGAGCACATAGCCGCACCACTGGAGCACATAGCCGCATTGTGACCCCAAACTCGGACTTACGAGCTGAATCGATCGAAAGCACAATTGCAAAGCTGATCCGTGACCGCAGGTAGTGCGGCATGAAGGAAGTAGATTGTCTTCCTTTCGGCTCTACCAGGCCCGGTTTTCTCGAACGCCTTGCAGACGCCGCTGTCCCATGCCCACTCTTTCGCCCGCAAATGTTCCGACTCCTTTATTCGCTGTGTGCCGCAATGCTCCTAGCCGGCGCTGCCCTCCCCCCGCCCCTCCAGGCAGCCGCTGGTACGCTCCCTTTCGAGACCGTTTTCAAGGGAAAGGCCCGCTTTGATGCATTAGTAGCCATGGCGGATCCGTGGAAAACGCTCCCGATCGGTGAACGCACCGCCGCTGTCGGCAAGGCCATGGTCGGGACACCTTACAAGAACTTCACCCTGGAGATCGACGACCGGATTGAAGCGCCCTCAGTCAATCTTCTTGGTCTCGACTGCTGGACCTTCTTCGAGGCGGCGCTGGGGTTTGCCCGGATGCTCGACGAGCCTCGCGAGAACTGGACGCCGCAGACGATGCTCAAGTATGTGGAGGCGGATCGTTATCGGGGCGGCAAGTGCGATGGGAGCTATCTTTCCCGCCTGCACTACCTGGAGGAATGGCTTCAGGACAACGACCGGCGGGGATTGGTCAGCGATTTGACGCGCACGCTTGGCGGAGAGCGGGTGGCGCATTCCGCCGTGGAGATGACGGTGAACTGGAAGTCGTATCGCTACCTCCGGAATAACCCGTCCCTCCGGGCAGGAGTCCGCGCCATGGAGAAGCGCGTTACCGATCAAGGGATGTACCACATTCCAAAGAGCAAAGTGGCGGGAATCGAGAGCAAGCTACGCAGTGGGGATATCATTGGAATCACCACGCATGACGGGCGCCGTATTGGAACTTCGCATGTCGGCCTCGCGTACCGGACGAGTGATGGAGTCCTGCACTTCATGCATGCGTCCGCTCCCCGGAATCACGGCAAAGTGGTGCTGGATTCCCGGCTCAAAGACTACCTCTACCGCTTCAAGAGCAACGCCGGGATCATGGTCGCGCGGCCTTTGCGTTGACGGCTGGAGGTGATGGGGCCGGGGGGAGTCAAAAGCCGAGGGTCGAAGGTCGAAGGCGCAGAAGAGTAGGCAATTCGTTGCACGTGCTTGGCGGCACGACACACTAGCTTCTTTGTCTCCTCACCTTTCGCGGGCTTTCGCGCATTTCGCGGACCTCGACTCCCTTTTCGTGCATTTAGTGTCTTTCGTGGACTACTCCCGCCTCCGTCGGTCGCGGTCACTCCTTTTACTTGGACAATTCACCCGTTCCCCCTAACTTTCCGTCCCTTTTCCACCGGATTTACCGGGGTTTTATCCTTTCGTTTTCTCAAGCAGCATGATTTCCACCGCATTGACTTTCCTCGCGCAGGCCCCCGCGGCTCCGTCCGGCACCGCCGCCACCGGGAGCCTGCTGATCCCGATGATCTGTATCTTCGTGATTATGTACTTTCTGATCATTCGACCCCAGTCGACCAAACAGAAGGCGCTCGCGAAGCTGGTCGCCGACCTCAAGACTGGTGATCACGTCGTTACCACCGGGGGTATTCACGGGGTGGTCGCAAACATTCGCGAAGGTTCGGTGCTCAGTCTGCGGATTGCCGACAACGTGAAGATCGACGTGGATAAAGTTGCGATCGCCCACGTTGATCGTAGCTCGGAAGTTGTAACCGCCAAGTAACGCCCCACGTCTTCACGTTATGGATGCTGGTACGACGTTCGTATATGGGCTGGTTTTGCTCGTGCTGTTTGGCTGGTACTTCGCCACCGATAACGAGCGGAGCAAGCGAATCCTCGGGACTCTTCTGACGGTGCTTCTGGCGGCGCTTTGTGTGCTGATGGTGAACCCGCCCAAGGAGAAGATTAAGCTCGGGCTGGACCTGCAGGGTGGCACGTCCTTCCTTATTCAGCTCGTCGCGGAAAAGGGCGAGGACGGCAAGGTGAGGGACATCACTCCCTCCATGGTGGATCAAGCAGTGGAGACGATCCGCAAGCGGGTGGACGGTACCGGGACGAGCGAGCCAGTGATCGCACCGGCGGGTACGGATCGCATCCTGGTACAGATTCCCGGCCTCGATACAGAGAAGCTTATCTCCACCCGTGAGCAGCTGCAGAAGGTAGCTAAGCTGGAGTTCCGGCTCGTTCATCCGAAGAGCGACGCGATCCTCGCCGGAGTGGAGCCACCGGATCCGCAGTACATGCGGGCGAAGGAGAAGATCGGCAAGGGTGAGGAGAAGATCGAACGTGAATTGCTGGTTCGGAAGAAGCCAGACATCACGGGCGACAAGGTGAGTGATGCGTCTGCTGTCTTCGGCCCGAAGGGCTGGGAGGTGACGATTGGCTTTACCAGTGCAGGCGGGAAGCTCTTCGGCGAACTCACGCAGCAGCACGTGAACCAGCGGTTTGCGATCATGCTGGATCAAGAAGTGATCTCGGCGCCGAACATCAATGAGCCGATTCTTGGAGGATCCGCTTCAGTCACTGGTAATTTCACGGAAGCAGAGGCGCGCAACCTTTCGAGTGTGCTGGAGAACCCGCTCCAGACCCCGGTGCGCATCCTTTCTGAACGCAGTGCGTCGGCCTCGCTGGGCGCCGACTCCATCAATAGCGGCATCTACGCTGGCCTCGTGGGCGTGGCCCTGACGGTAGTCTGTGTGCTAGCATACTACCGGCTCGCCGGGGTTGTCGCGCTGATCGCATTAGCAGTGAACATGCTCCTGCTCTTTGGGGCAATGGCGATGTTCAACCAGGTGCTCACCTTACCAGGTATCGCCGGCGTGATCTTGACCTTGGGCATGGCGATCGACGCAAATGTGCTCATCTACGAGCGCCTGCGCGAGGAGATGGAAGCTGGCAAGCCGCTGAAACCAGCACTCGAGTCAGCGTATAACAAGGCTTTCTCCGCGATCTTCGATTCGAACGTCACCACGCTGATCACTGCGCTGATCCTCTTCTTCATGGCCACTGGGCCGGTGCGTGGCTTTGCGGTGACGCTGACGATCGGCATCATCGCATCGATGTTCACCGCGCTGGTGGTGACTCGGAACCTTTTCTCCTGGGGGCTGCACCTCGGCTGGATCCGGTCGATCTCGATGAGCAACCTGATCAAGGCGACGAACGTCAACTTCCTGGGTACCCGGAAGATGGCGCTCGCCTTTTCCATCTTCATGCTCGCGGCGTCGATTGCCATCTTCGCGCTGCGCGGCGAGCGGAACTTCGGCGTGGACTTCAAGGGCGGCGACAGAATTGTCCTCCAGGCTTCGAAGACTCAACCGTCCGTGGGTGCAGTGCGCAACGCAGTGGATGAGCTGAAGCTTGGCGATGTGGTGGTACAGATGGAGAAGAGCGCAGCGACTGAATTTTTCACCATCCGTGCTCCGCAGGATGCTGGCGAACGGATCGCTGCACACCTCGGGACCAAGTTTCCCGACGCGGGATTCCGGCTGGAGCAAAAGGAAACGGTCGGTCCGGTTGTCGGCAATGAGTTGGCGCGCGCCTCGCTGATTGCGCTCGGGCTCGGCATGCTGGGCATCTTTCTCTACGTCACGATGACCTTTGAGTTCTCCTTCGCGCTCGGGACCCTGGTCGCCCTGGTCCACGACATTCTTCTGACGATTGGCATCTTCGCCCTCCTCCAGCGCGAGCTTTCGCTGGTCATTGTAGGCGCTATTCTGACCATTGCCGGCTACTCCGTGAACGACACGATCGTTGTCTTCGACCGCATCCGGGAAGGCCTTCGCTCCGGTCGCAAGGGCAGCGTCCTAGAGATCATGAACCACAGCATCAACGAGACGCTTTCACGTACGATCCTGACGGGTGGCGTGACCTTGCTGACCACTGCGGCTCTGTACCTCTTTGGCGGCCCCGTGCTTGCGGACTTCGCCCTCACGATCCTGATTGGTGTAATTATCGGAACCTACTCGTCCGTCTTCATCGCCGCGCCGATCGTGTACTGGTGGAGCAGCCGTGGCCGCGGCGGCCAGGCAGGGGGACTTCGCGCCGAGGTCGTCAAGCCGATCGAAGGCCAGATCCCCGCGTAAGGGGAGCTTGAGGGATTACGGGACGAGCACGGAGCGCACGGCTTCGTGCACGATTGGCCAGTCCACATTCTCCTGCTGCGTCCAACTGCCGATTGCCGTCGGGACGACGAAGAGGTTCTTCCCATCGCGGAACTTCTTATCCGATTGCATCGCCTCGAGCACCCGCTCGTAGAGTCCGGGCTGATTTGGAAAACTCGTAGGCAACTTCGCCCGCTCAACCAGCCCCTGAATGCGTTGGAGCACGGTGCCATCGCACTTGCCGATCTTGATCGCCAGCCGCGCGGCCGCGATCATTCCAATCGAGATTGCCTCGCCATGGGTCAGTTCGTAGTTCGCGGAGAGCTCCAGAGCATGGCCAATCGTGTGGCCAAAGTTTAGCACGTTGCGGATCCCGAGCCGGTCCAGCTCGTCCTTCTCCACAATGGTCGCTTTCAACTGACAGCACTGCGCTACGATGTCCGCGACGGCGTTCAGATCGAGGCTGAGCAGCCGCTCGAGATCACCGCGTTCCAGCTGCTTGAAGAGCGCGGCGGAACAGACCGCACCATACTTGATGATCTCCGCCACGCCGGAGCGCACCTCACGCTCGGGTAGCGAACCCAGGAGGTTGAGATCGCAAAAGACAAGGCGGGGCTGGGCGAACGTGCCCAGGATGTTCTTCACCCCGGCGAAATTCACCGCGACCTTGCCACCGACGCTGGAATCAACTGCCGCAAGCAACGTGGTTGGGATCTGCACGAACTGCACTCCGCGCCTGAAGATCCCCGCAGCGAATCCGCCGAGATCGCCAACTACACCGCCACCAAGCAGCAATACAAGCGGGACCATTGCAGCGTCGGGGAAGCTCGTCACCAGGCTGGCAGCGGCCTTGGAAAGCTCTTCCCAGTTCTTGCCCTCCTCCGAAGCGGGGATGTCATGACGCACCACCCTCTGAAAGCCGGCAAGTTCCAGCGACGACGCGACAGATTCGAAGAGGAGTCCGCCAATCGTGGGATTGGTGATCACGAAAGCGGTGGTCTGTCGTAGCCCATGCTGCCGGAGAATGGACCCCAGATCGTCGAGAATGCCAGAGCCGATCAGAATGGGATAGGAGCGAACGTCGAGGCTGACATCGACACGAGAGATAATGGGCATAAAAAGGGCGCGCTTTCTACGCGCGAGGGCGGTCACTGCTCCGGCTGGAGAGATTGCGGATCATCCCTCGATCTTTCGACGTTCCTCGGGCGTGAGCTGAGCCAGCCACTGCCCGCGCAATTCGCCGAACTGCGCCGCAACGCGATGCCAGCGCTCCTGGCTCGCTTCGGGCATCTGCGCCCACTGTTCCGGGCTGAGCTGCTGGAGGAGCTTCATCACTTCTGCCACAGCGATGAAAAGCTCCCGACCGCTTTCGGCACGCGTCGCGGCGTATTGTAGCATCGCGTCCATCTGCTCATCGTGGGCTGCAAGCGTCTTCAGCAATCCGGTGCGGTGCTCGTCGATACTCGCCAGCAGCGCTGCCACGTTGTGTCCACGGCCTTCGAGTTCCTCGCGCTGCTGGAGCAGTTCCTTTTTCTCCGCATCCAGCTCCGCGAGCAGTTCGGTGTTCTTCAGGTACTCGTCCCAAGGGTCTTCGTCTTCCTGATTCATGAGCGGGAGAATGTAACGCTGTGCAGCAGAGGCGCGAGATGCCCTACGGGACCACCCGCACTTGCGAGCCGATGGCGACATGATGGAAGAACGTGCGCGCCATGCGCGGCGGCAACCGTACGCACCCATGCGAAGCCGGACTGTTTGGCACATTGCCCGCGTGCATTCCCACGGCGCCATTGAAGCGCATGAAGTACGGCATCGAAGCGCCGCGATAGACTGCACCTGGGGGCTTCTTGTCCTTGCGGATGTCCACATTCGCTTTCACCACCCGCCCGCCGGCGTTCACGTAGTCACCGTACAGCGACGAGCGATGATCAGGATCCTTCTCCGAGATCTTGAAGGTGCCGGTCGGGGTGAGATGGCCTTTCTTGCCGGTGGAGACCCGGGTGGAGGTGATCAGATCACCCTTTCTGTAAAGATAGGCGCGCTGCTCCGAGAGGTCGATCTTCACCCGGGCCGGCCCCTTGCGAGGCCGGAAGTCGGCCGTTGTGGGGATGTAGCGGTCCATCGTGGCGCAGGCTCCGAGGAGCAGCGCGAGGACGGCGGGGAGAAGACGGAAAACGAGCATGTGAAAGGCGGCGTACTGGATTGCGCGGATGCGGGCAGGTGTCCAGTGCAAGAATCGTGCGCATCGTCTCTGAACACCACGAAAAAGCCCCGGCGTCCTTGTGGACGTCGGGGCTGGGATGATTTCGACTGCGAGCGTCGACTAGTACCGGTAGTGCTCGGGCTTGTACGGGCCGTCGAGCGGGATACCGATATAATCGGACTGCGCTTGGGTGAGCGTGGTCAGCTTCACGCCGATCTTATCGAGGTGCAGACGTGCGACCTCTTCGTCGAGCTTCTTGGGCAGAATGTACACACCGGGCTTGTACGAGTCCTTGTTCTTCCAGAGGTCGATCTGGGCGAGGACCTGATTCGAGAAAGAGTTCGACATGACAAAGCTCGGATGTCCGGTGGCGCAACCGAGATTCACGAGGCGGCCTTCGGCGAGCAGGAAGATCTCGTGTCCTTCCGGGAAGATGTACTTGTCGACCTGAGGTTTGATGTTCGTCTGCTCGATTCCGGGGTAGTTGTTCAACTTGTCCACCTGGATCTCGTTATCAAAGTGCCCGATGTTGCAGACCACGGCTTGATCCTTCATCCGCGCCATGTGCTCGATCGTGATCACGTCGACGTTGCCGGTGGTCGTCACATAGATGTCCCCGCGACCGAGAGTGTCCTCGATGGTCGTGACTTCGTAGCCTTCCATTGCTGCCTGTAGCGCATTGATCGGATCGATCTCCGTCACAATCACGCGAGCTCCCTGCCCACGCAGTGACTGCGCGCAGCCCTTGCCTACATCACCGTAGCCACAGACCACCGCGACTTTCCCGGAGATCATGACGTCCAGTGCGCGGTTGATCCCGTCGATCAGCGAGTGGCGGCAACCGTAGAGGTTGTCGAACTTGGACTTCGTTACCGAATCGTTCACGTTGAACGCAGGAACGAGCAGCTTGCCAGCCTCGTGCAGCTTGTAGAGACGGTGCACGCCTGTCGTGGTTTCCTCCGACACGCCACGCCAATCTTTCACCAGCTCGTGGAAGATAAACGGATTCTCCGCATGGATCTTCTTGAGCAGATCCTTAATGACCTTCTCTTCCTGGCTCCCGCTGGCGCTGTCCACCCAGTCGCTTCCATCTTCCAGCTCGTAGCCCTTGTGCAGGAGAAGCGTCACATCGCCACCGTCATCCACGATCAGCTGCGGGCCTTTGCCCTCGGGGCTGACAATCGCGCGCCAGGTGCAGTCCCAGTACTCTTCCAGCGTCTCGCCCTTCCAGGCGAAGACCGGCACGCCTGACACCGCAATCGCGGCCGCAGCGTGGTCTTGAGTCGAGAAGATGTTGCAGCTCGCCCACCGCACGGTTGCACCGAGCTCGACCAGGGTCTCAATGAGCACTGCGGTCTGGATCGTCATGTGAAGCGATCCCGTGATGCGTACGCCTTCGAGCGGTCGGCTCGGCGCATACTTCTGACGGATCGACATGAGGCCGGGCATTTCCTGCTCGGCGATGGTGAGTTCCTTGCGGCCCCAGTCGGCCAGGGAGAGATCGCGGACTGCGAAGTCCTGCGTGTGTGTTTCGTTAATGGTCGTGCTCATGATTTGGAGTGTCTGTGTGGAAATTTACTTGGCCGCTGCGCTCAGCTCCTCTGCCTTGTCCGTCCGTTCCCAAGTGATGTCGGGATCGTCCTTGCCGAAGTGGCCGTAGTTCGTGGTCTTCGAGTAGATGGGGCGGAGCAGGTCGAGCTGCTCGACGATCCGGCGTGGCTTGAAGGAGAACACTGTAGTAACAGCCTTCTCGATCTTCTCCTCGTCCACCTTGGATGTGCCGAAGGTGTCAATGTGCACGCTCACTGGATCGGGATGCCCGATTGCATAGGCGAACTGCACCTCGCAGCGATCCGCTAGGCCAGCGGCTACGACGTTCTTTGCCACCCAACGGCCCATGTACGCGGCCGAGCGGTCGACCTTCGAAGGGTCCTTACCGGAGAAGGCGCCACCACCGTGCCGGCCCATGCCGCCGTAAGTGTCCACGATGATCTTGCGTCCAGTCAGCCCGGTGTCGCCCTGTGGTCCGCCGATTACGAAACGCCCGGTCGGGTTGATGAGAAATTCGGTTTTGTCCGTGAGCAGCTCGGCGGGAAGCTCCTTGCGGATCACTTCTGCGATCAAGAAATCGCGGATCTCCGAGTGCTTCACGTCCTCGCTATGCTGCGTGGAGATGACCACGTTGGCGATGCCCACGGCCTTTCCGCCGTCGTAGATCACCGAGACCTGGCTCTTTGCATCCGGCCGCAGCCAGCCCACCCGACCGCTCTTGCGGATCTGCGTGAGAGCCCGTCCGAGGCGATGCGCAAACATGATCGGCGCCGGCATCAGCTCAGGTGTCTCGTTGCAGGCATAGCCGAACATCAGGCCTTGATCACCCGCGCCTTGCTCGGCGTGATTCTTTCCTTCAGCCGCCGCCTCATCCACGCCTTGCGCGATGTCCGGCGACTGCGCCGTCAGGATGTTCTGCACAAAGATGCGATCCGCGTGGAAGACGTCGTCGTCGTTTACGTAGCCGATCTCGCGCACTGCATCGCGAACGATCTGCACGTAGTCGACCTTTGCGCTCGTGGTGATCTCACCGCCCACGATGGCGATGTTGCTCTTCACATAAGTCTCGCACGCCACGCGGCTCTTGAGGTCCTGCGCCAGGCAGGCATCGAGCACGGCATCGGAGATCGTATCGGCGACTTTATCGGGATGACCTTCGCCTACGGACTCAGACGAAAAGATGTAACGACGGGACATTCGGAGCAGGGAGTGTGTGGTTTGGGATTACGGATGAAGGTAGGGCGCGGACGCCCGAATCACATCAGAATATATTGACCAATCATGATGCGTGGATACATCAAGCCCAGCTTCCGCATGGCGTCAATCGTGAAATCCCTTCGCTCCCTGGGCGATGAAACCCGTCTGCGGCTCCTTCTCTTGCTGCAGCAGGAGGAGCTTTCCGTAGTCGAGATCCAGGAGATCCTGGGCATGGGCCAGTCGCGCATTTCCTCTCATCTGGCGCAGCTCCGGCAGGCCGGGCTCGTCCGCGACCGCCGAGCCGGGAAGAACATCTACTACCAGCTTTCTGGCGATGCGATCTTCGACGAGCTCAAGCCGATCCTCGAAGCCAGCGCGCGTGAACTGACCGACGCCGAGACCGATCAGAAGTCCCTCCGCCTCATCCTGAACAAGCGGCAGGACCGCGCTCGCGAGTACTTCAATCAGCTCGCCGGCAAGTTTGGTCGCACCTATTGCCCGGGTCGTACCTGGCAGGGAGTCGCGCACATGCTCTTCGCGCTGGTACCGCCGATGATCATCGCCGATCTCGGCGCGGGCGAGGGGACGCTTTCCCAGCTGCTCGCGCGGCGTGCGAAGAAGGTGATCGCGGTCGACAACTCGGAGAAGATGGTAGAATTCGGCGCCGACCTCGCGCGCAAGCACGGCTTTGCCAATCTCGAGTACCGTCTCGGCGATATCGAGGAGCCGCCGATTCCAAACAGCACGGTCGATCTCGCCGTCCTCTCGCACGCTCTGCATCACGCCAGCAGCCCGGCGCGCGCGGTCGTCGCCGCATACAAGATCCTGAAACGCAATGGTCGCGTCGCCATCGTGGATCTGCTCGCGCACCAGTTCGAACAGGCGCGCGAACTCTACGCCGACACTTGGCTCGGCTTCACCGAGTCGCAGCTCCACAGCTTTCTCGAAGACGCGGGATTCCGCGATATCGAGATCAGCATCGTCGGTCGGGACGAACAGAACCCACAGTTCCAGACCGTCCTCGCGCTGGCGGTGAAGTAGCGCGCCCGCTCAGCGATAGCGCTCCACCTTCGCGATAAAGGCGCGCCATTTCGGTCCGAGCCCCTTGCCATCTGGCGAGCTTGGGTCGCGGTCCAGTAGAATACGCGGGCAGGGCTTGCCATGCTTGAAATCCCATCGCGGCCAGTGCTTGTGCGGCACGATGTTCTTTGTGGGCATGCGGTAGCGGTCTGCCAGTTGCGCGGTCAGCCGGGCCGCGCGATCCAGTGCCGCAGCCTGCCGGGCCGTGCTGCGGAATTCGCAGATCTCCACGCCGATGCTCGCGGTATCGCCCGATCCCCCGTAATCGGCGTGATCACCCTGCTCCGTAGGAAGGAGATGCTGCACCGTCTCTCGATCATCCACTGTATAATGCCAGGTCACCCAGCCGGAGCGGCCAAAGCGCGGGTTGTTCTTGCTGCGAATGCCTTTCCGCGAGAGCAGCGTGCCGTGGTTGGCCGCCGTGGCGTTGAGATTCGAGGTGGAGTGGATCGTGATGTAGCGTGGCCGCATGGTGCGGCTCACCAGACGTCCATGGACATTGGCGGGCAGCAGTGCCTCGCGCACATTCGATGCACCCCGCCCACCCGGACTGCTCGCGCAACCCGGAAGAAAAAGAAGGCTCAGACCCGCACAGGCGAGCAGGGCGGGGCGGCAGAAATGGGGCATCACTCTGGTCATTCGCAACTCCACTCGGCGGGAGGCGTTTTCTATCCTCGGATCAATACTTGGGGGGAGTGCCCGAGGTGCCGCGCCGGCGATCACAGGAAGCACGTTCCCTGTAAAGCGATCCCTTTGCTTGAGTAAGCGGAGCTGATCGGTTCGAGCAATTTTCTCTACGGATAGAGCTAAAAGCGCGATTGAATCGCACTTTTATACTCACGGACCGAGCTCGGTGCGGTATCGGGAGAGTAAAATCCATTCTCGGTTGAGTATCAAATTGCGACTCGGTCGCACGAAGAACTCCACAGAAGGAGCTCAAAGCGCGAGTGGATCGACCATTTCCACTCTCCGGAGCAGCTCTAAGTGCGGATGGATCGCACTTTGAACTCTGCCGAGAGTGGCCCTATCTCGACCGGATGGGTGTTCCTTGGGATCCGCTTAGTTGCCGCGTCGTATGGGTCGCGCTTCCGACTTCACCGGAAAGACTCCGCGGGTGCAGACTAGGTGTGTGAACCACTTCTGGCTACTGCTGTCCGCTTTGCTCCTCCTATGTTTCGGCCGCATCGCCGGAGCGTGGGAGATTACCGGACGGGAGGCGCTGCCTGGGCCCGAAGGCGTCGAGTTCCAGCGGATCACGCTTGCGACTGGAAGCCAGAAGGCAGAGCTGCACCTCGTCTCCTTTCGCACGGCAAAGCATCGGCTCGCGGTCTTGGATGATGCGAGCGGAGATGCGTCGATGGCATCCGCCGCGGAGTCAGCCGGAGCCGTTGCGGCAGTGAATGGTGGTTATTTCCATCCGGATCGCCGGCCACTCGGCCTCGTCATGAGCGCGGGGGAGCGGCTGCATGCGTACGAAAAAGCGAAGCTCCTCAGCGGAATCGTCCTCGCTGGCAAGGATCGCGCGAGCATTGTGCGCGCGGCGCAGTACAAGCCCGCTAAGTGGATTACGGATGCGCTGCAGGCCGGTCCCTTCTTGATCGAAGGCGGAAAGGCTGTCGTGGGCTTGAACGAAAAACGCGCCGCCGCTCGCACCGTGGTGCTTACTACGAAGGGCACCGGGCGTGCCGCGCTGGTGGTATGCAAGTGGGTGACGCTCGCCGAGATGGCCCAAATCCTCGCGCTGCCTGATCTCGTGCCCGCAGGGGCGGTATCGCAGGCGCTGAATCTCGACGGCGGCTCCTCGACCGGCATGTGGGTGCGACAGACAGGAGATGCCTTTCACATGCGCGAGGGCCGGGATGTTCGGAACTACCTCGCCGTGATCCCGAATAGGTAGCGGTTATGCTAAGCTCCCCGATACAATGAGCGAGCCTACCACGCTGAACCCGAAGACGCACGACTGCTGCCATGCGGAGGAGGCGGTCGTCGCGCCAACTCCGGAACCGGAGGTGCATTCCTGTTGCCACGGTGGCGGCGAGCACAGCGCGGCTTCTGTGGAGGCTGCCGCGCAGGAGCGGCGCCCGGAGAAGCGCTACTTCTGTCCGATGTGTCCGGGCGTGGAGAGCGATGAGCCGGGGACTTGCCCAAAGTGCGGCATGAGCCTGGAGCGGAACCCGCGGTACCGCGAGGCGCGCAAGACTATCTACACCTGCCCGATGCACCCGGAGGTGCGGCAGGAGCAGCCCGGCACCTGTCCGATCTGCGGGATGGCGCTGGAAGCCAGTGCGGCGGGTGGGGCGGAAGATGATGCCGAGCTGAATGACATGCAGCGACGGCTCTGGATCGGAGCCGTGCTCACGCTCCCGGTGTTCGTAATTGCGATGAGTCACTTGCTGCCAGACTTGGCGCACGACTCGTGGTTGTTAAGCGATGCGTCGCGCTGGTGGCAGTTTGCGCTCTCCACGCCGGTGGTGCTCTGGGCTGGGTGGCCGTTCTTCGTGCGCGGCTGGCAATCTGTCAAAACCGGGCACTTGAATATGTTCACGCTGATCGCGATCGGCGTGGGCGCCGCGTTCGGTTACAGCGCGGTGGCGATGCTCGCGCCGGGGCTCTTCCCGGAGAGCGTGCAGGAGCACGGGCGCGTCGGTGTCTACTTCGAAGCGGCGGCGATGATCACGGTTCTCGTGCTGCTTGGCCAGGTGCTCGAGCTGCGTGCACGCGCCCGCACCGGCACTGCGATCAAAGCGCTGCTCGATCTCGCGCCGCCAATTGCTCGAATCATCGACGACGCGGGTGAGCGGGAGGTCCCGCTGGACCAGGTGCAGGCCGGCCAGCGCGTCCGTGTCCGGCCCGGTGAGAAGGTGCCAGTGGACGGCGCGATTCTCGAAGGCCGCAGCAGCGTGGATGAATCCATGCTTACCGGCGAATCACTCCCCGTGGAGAAAGCCGCGGGAGACGCAGTGACCGGAGGCACAGTGAATGGAACCGGCGGGTTCATTATGGAAGCGCAGCGAGTGGGTGAGGAAACTGTCCTCTCGCGGATCGTGGATATGGTCGCGGACGCCCAGCGCAGTCGCGCGCCAATCCAGGCGCTCGCTGACAAGGTCGCGGGCTGGTTCGTACCGGCAGTGCTCGTGATCGCCGTCCTGACCTTTGCGGCCTGGATGTTCCTCGGACCAGAGCCGCGCCTTGCTCACGCGATCGTGAATGCGGTCGCGGTTCTCATCATCGCCTGCCCGTGTGCGCTCGGGCTCGCCACGCCCATGTCGATCATGGTCGGGGTGGGGAGGGGAGCCAGCGCCGGCGTCCTCATCAAGAACGCCGAAGCCATGGAGCGGCTGGAGAAGGTGGACACGCTCGTCGTGGATAAGACGGGCACGCTTACTGAGGGGAAACCGCGCCTCGTGGCGCTGCAAGTCGCTACCGGTTTCACCGAGGACGACGTGCTTGCCATGGTGGCTGCCCTGGAAGCCGCGAGCGAGCATCCGCTGGCCCAAGCGATCGTGCGAAGTGCGCGGGAGCGGAAGCTGGAACTTCCGGCAGCCAGTGAGTTCCAGTCTCACACCGGCGGCGGCGTATCCGGGCTCATCGGCGGGCGCGCCGTGCTGGTCGGGCATGCCGGATTTCTAGTGGCAAAGGGCGTGAGCGGGACTGAAGAGTTTGCGACGCGGATGACCGGGTTTCAGGAGCTGGGGCAAACGGCCGTGCTTGCGGCGATCGATGGCAGAGCCGCCGGCGTGCTGGCGATTGCGGACCCGATCAAACCATCCACAGCCGCAGCGCTTGCGAGCCTGCAGCGGCTCGGCGTGCGGATCGTCATGCTCACTGGCGACCACGAGCGCACCGCACGGGCCGTCGGGAAGCAGCTCGGGATCGACACCGTAGAAGCCGGGCTCGCGCCCGAAGCAAAGCAGGCCCGCGTGAAGGCACTGCGCGCAGAGGGCCGGATCGTTGCGATGGCGGGCGATGGGGTGAATGACGCGCCCGCGCTGGCTGCGGCGGATGTCGGGATCGCGATGGGCACCGGCACTGATGTCGCCATGGAAAGCGCGGGCATTACCCTGCTAAGGGGCGACCTGCGTGGAATCGACCGCGCGATCACCCTCAGCCGCGCCGTGATGCGCAATATCCAGCAAAACCTCTTCTTCGCCTTCATCTACAATGCGCTCGGCATCCCTCTCGCCGCGGGTCTGCTCTACCCGATCTTCGGCTGGCTGCTCAGCCCCATGATCGCGGGTGCGGCGATGAGCCTGAGCTCCGTCTCCGTGATCGCGAACGCCCTGCGGCTCCGCCACGTGAAGCTCGACTAAGCACGCGCGGCTGGTTTCATGCGGAGTGTGAATCCGCTTTCCGCCTGATGCCGACCTCCTCCGTGTCGGTTGCCATGTTCGCCATTGCCGCTTTCGTTGGCGCGCTTGGGCAGTTCCTCTACAAGTCGGGCGCGGATCGCGCGGGCGGTTCCATCGCCAGCTATCTGCTCAATGGCCGCCTCCTCGGGGGCGTGGCCTGTTACATCGCAGTGATGGTCCTCTTCGTCGCGGCCTTTAAGCGAGGCGGAGCGCTCACCGTGCTCTACCCCGTCTACGCCACCACCTTCATCTGGGCGGCGGCGATTGCCTGGCTCTACTACGGCGTTCCCATCCGTCCGGTGAATGTCGCGGGCATGTTGCTCCTGATCGGGGGCATGTATCTCATGGGGCGCTCATGAGTGATCCCGATTACCAGGTCGCCGACCGTCGACCCATTGCCACGCGGGAGTTGGCCATTTCGCAACGCGTCGCCGGGTGGCTGGTAGCGCAGGGCGTCAGCGCAAATGCGATCTCAGTGGAAGGAATGGTCTGCGGCGTCCTCGCCGGTGTCGCCCTCGCGGCCACGCAATTTGTGCCGGAACCACTGCGCGCCTGGTGCTGGGGGTTGGGGGCAATCTTCATCCAGCTCCGGCTTCTGGCGAACATGCTCGACGGCATGGTGGCAGTGCGAAGCGGCCAGGCCTCCCGCGTGGGCGAGCTCTACAATGAGATCCCGGATCGCATCAGCGACGCCGCTACGCTCATTGGGTTCGGCTATGCCTTTGGTTCAAATCCCGTGCTGGGCTTCGTCGCAGCCTGCCTGGCGGTCTTCGTCGCTTATGTGCGATCCATGGGCAAAGTCGCGGGCGCGCATCAGGAGTTCTGCGGGCCGATGGCCAAGCCGCAGCGCATGGCGGTAGCCACCCTTGCCGCGATCCTTTGTGCGATCTTCCCACAGGCGATCGCCTACCACCTGCCAGCTATCACCCTCGGCGTGATCATCATCGGCAGCGTCATCACGGCAGTCCGTCGGCTCAATCGCACCTCCGCGGCGCTGCACGCCGCCTAGCGCATGGATGCTGCCACCTTCCAGCGCCTTTTCGATTTCCGGCGCGCTTTCGATCATCCCGTCACCCTCGGCGTCACGGTGGCGATCGTTGCGGTGCTCGCGCTCTCTTTCGCACTTATATATCTGCTCCACCGGATGGGCCGAACGGATGCCAAGCTCCACGACGAGCTGGTCAAGCGCGTCCGCTCCTGGGCCATTATGACGCCAATCCTCGTCGTCCCGGTGCTCCTGGGCGCGGCTTGGACCATTGCGGGAGTAGCGCTCCTCAGCATCCTCTGCTACCGCGAATACGCGCGCGCTACCGGGCTCTTCCGCCATCGTGCGATCAGCGCAGTGGTCGTGCTGGGAATGGTCTGCCTCACCTTTGCCATCGCGGACCACTGGTACGGCTTCTTCGTGGCAATTCCGCCGCTCACCATCGTGCTCATCGCCATGGTCGCGATCCTCCGCGATGAGCCAAAGGGCTACATCCAGCGAGTCGGTCTCGGGGCCATTGGGTTTCTGCTTTTCGGCCTTTGCCTCGGCCATCTGGGGTACATGGCGAATGACGCCGATTACCGCCCAATCGTGCTCCTCATTCTGGTCACCGTGGAGCTAAACGACGTCTTCGCCTACATCTCCGGCAAGACCATGGGCCGCCGCAAGCTCACTCCGTATACCAGCCCGAACAAAACCGTGGGTGGCGCGCTCGGCGCGCTCGTTCTCACCACCGCACTGGTGGCGACCTTGGGCCATTTTGTCTTTGCGGGCACCCGCGTCGATAGCATCCCAGCGCTGCTCGGCCTGGGCCTGATCGTGAGCGTGGCCGGGCAGTTCGGCGACCTCATGCTCTCGTCCATCAAGCGCGACATCGGGATCAAGGACATGGGTGCAACCATCCCTGGTCATGGTGGCCTGCTCGACCGCTTCGACAGCCTGATCCTCGTCGCGCCTGCCGTATTCCATTACGTCGGCTACCTGCGCGGCTTTGGGCTGGATCAACCTGTGCGGATCCTCAGCGGAGGCGGCTGAACCATGGACGAATGGCGCTACGAGCCGGCGCGCGATCTCGGCCTCCCGGCGAGCGCGCGTGTGCAGAGCCTGCGCCGCGAGGTCGGCCTTGCGGGTGCGACTTCGTGTCTCGCCTGGCGCTGGCTCACCCGAGCGTACCTCCTGGCAGCGCACCACTTCGAGGTTCGCGGACGCGAGCACCTTCCAGCCGAGCCACCTTTCGTGCTCGTGGCGAATCACTCCAGCCACCTCGACGCCATTGCGCTGGCCACCGCTATGCCACTGCGCCACGTCGGACGCGTCTTCCCGATCGCCGCAGGCGACACCTTCTTCACCAAGGCCGCGACGTCGATCTTCGCCACGGCGTGCATGAATGCGCTGCCCATCTGGCGGAAGAACTGCGGCGCGCATTCCCTCGACGATCTCCGGAATAGGCTGCTCGAAGATCGGTGCATTTACATCCTCTTTCCCGAAGGTACGCGGACTCGCACCGGTGAGATCTCGTCCTTCAAGCCCGGGCTGGGCCGTCTCGTTGCGGGAACAACGACGCTGGTCGTGCCCTGCCATCTCTCCGGCGCTTGGGAAGCTCTGCCACCGGGGCGAAGTACACCACGCCCCGGCAAGATCGTTTTGCGAATCGGGCAGCCACTTCAGTTCCAGGAGGCTGCTAACAGCCGCGAAGGCTGGAATGTCGTTGCGCAGGCCAGCGAGGCCGCCGTGCGCACGCTGGCTGGGGCGGCCTGACGCTGCCGGACGTCCGGTCGGCAGCCGTCATCCCGGTTGGGCGGTCGATGCGCCGCGTCCACCGTTGGCGCTCAAACCCCGGCAGCCCACGATCAGGGGCCACCCGCGCATTGTATTGTGGCGAGATCCGGTCATTTACCTCCAGCGATGACTGAAATTCAGTCATCGCCGAACCTTTTTGCTCCGTTTTCGGCCATTGAGGAGGGAGCGCCGGACCGGACGGCCCACGCATGGACCGCGTTCATCCAACGCTCAGCGCCGTGAGAAGCGCATCCAGCCCGTTCCTCAGAGATCCGGCGGCCCGCCCCTCGACTTTCTACTCTGGAACCATGACTCTGAGGTGTGGATCTGTCCGATGTCCTCCCGCCGCGCGATTACGAGTTTCGCATGGGGTTGAAGCGCGGCGATGCTGGCAAATTCTTCCGTCCCACGGCGGAGCACGTCGGGATCCTTGCCGAGCGTCGGCGCTGGCTGGTGGAGGCCCCCCACACCTACGCCGGGCTGCTCCCGGGCGGTGGCGCACTCGTCGACGAAGCCACCGCGCTTTTCCACGAATGGGGCATCCTCGCCCGGGAGGTTGGGTCTCCCCTCGCAACGGAGCTTTCGCCTTGGGAAAGGCTCCTCCATCTTGGGGCCTCCCTGGAGCCCGACCTACTCCTGCTTTCCCCGAACGAAGCCGGCCCAATGCTCCTCCGCGCGGGCTGCATTTGCTTTCCCTCGTCCTGGCGTCCTGCGGAAAAGTTCGGCCTGCCGATGAGCGCCATTCACGCCCCCGCTCCTGGATTGAACCCATCGCTAGGTGCACAGATCGATACCTTCCTCGCCAGACTCCAGCCGGGCGTTGGCTGGCTGCGCAGCAACTGGGGCCTAAGCGCGAGCGCTGAACGCAACCAGCACTCGGACCGCGACCTGGCCAGATTGACGCCGGATCTCGACTTGGACCGGGTCTGGCTACGCGTGGAACGTCAGTGCCTTGTCGCCCTGCCAGTCAACCGGGGCGTGCTCTTTGGTATACGGATCGAGATGAGGCGTCTTAAAGAGCTTCAGCTCGAATCTGCAGAAATCGCGAGGCGCCTTGCCCACGCCCTGCGGACCATGCCCGAGGAGATTGCCGACTACAAAGGGCTCAGCCTGGCAAGAGAAGCACTGGCGGCGCGCCTGAACTCTGTGCATCGTGGCGCTTAGCCGTGGCCTTTCTCCCCTTAGACTCTCCCTCTGCCCCGTGAATTACTTCCTAGCGGCGCTCGTCGCCGGCGCCATCGTTTGGATCCAATGTCTCGTCGGCGGGACGTGGATGAATTTCAGCCTGCCCGTGTACGGATTGCTCGCGGTGGGCGTGCTGATCACGATCTTCCGAGGACCACCTCAGGGCGCGGCACGGCCCCGCTTGGTCTGCATCGTGGTGACGATCGTATTCTTCGCGTACATCCTCGCCCGGGCGATGCTTTCGCCAGTGGATTACCTTTGGTGGCCAGACTTCTATATGGTCCTGGGGTGCCTGGCGGCGTACTTCCTCACTGCCTACTACATCACGGATAGCCGTGCGCGGACTGTGGTCCTACTGGTCCTCCTGGCGCTCGCACTCGTGGAGGTGGGGATCGGGATCCGGCAGTTTCGGGTGGGAGATGAATGGATGCCGTTTGGATTCATCCGCGCCATGACGGGCCGGCGGGCGAGCGGCACGTTCATCAGCTCCATCCACTACGCTGGCTTTCTGGAAGCAATTGCGCCGTTTGCAGTGGCCTTCGCCTTCTGGAGCAAGTGGCCGCTCTGGGCACGGATTGGGATAGGGTACGTCGCGGCTGCGTGTTATCTGGGCGTGGCGATCAGCGGAAGCCGGGGTGCCTACTTAAGTGCCGCCGGGTCCTTGTTTGCTTTTGCCATGCTCAGCCTTTGGGTGGTGCGAAAGGCTCACCCAAGCCGCTTTGTGCTCACGGCAGTGATCACCGTCGGACTGATGTTTGGCGCACTGGCGGGCGGCTATTCGCTGATGATGCAGAGCCCGCTGCTGCGGGAACGGCTGGAGCGGATGAACCAGCAATTCGAGGGCAAAACGGCTGGAATGGACATCCGGATCTACAACTGGCAGGCGGCGTTGGATCAGTTCAGGGTCTCGCCCGTCGTAGGTACGGGAGCAGGTACACACGTCTACTACGGACGGCTCTTCCGCCGCCCGCAACTCCAGGCCGACCCCATCCATGCGCACAGCGACTATCTCGAGATGGCTGCCGAATACGGGCTGATCGGGCTGGTCGGGATCGCGATTTTCATCGTCGTGCACGTAAACTCGAGCATGGGCGGGGTGGCGCGGGTGCTTGCGACTGATCTGCGACAGGTAGGGGACTGGGAACCTGCGCGAAGCAACGAGATGGCGCTGCAGATTGGCGCGCTCACGGCGATCAGCGCCTATCTGGCGCACTCCGTGGTGGACTTCAATCTGCACATCCCCGGGAACGCACTGTTCTTCGCGTTCATTTTTGGCATGACCGCAAATCCCCCCGCGCTCGCTGCAAGTCCCTTTCAGCTTCGGTTCTCCGGCCTGCTGCGCTGGGTGGCACCGCCGCTCGCGATCTGGCTGCTCATCTCTGGTTTACCAAAGCTCCCTGGGGAACGCTGGTCCGCCAAGGCCAGGAGCGCGGCCTACGGAAAGCGCTTTCGCGAGGCGCTGACTTATGCTGATCGCTCGCTGGCGCTCCTTCCTGGGAATCCGGAGGCACTTTACTATAAAGGCGCAGCCCATCGAGGGCTTGCCCGAGGCCTTCCATCGGTGGTCGGGAACCCGGAGTACGAGGCAGCGGCAGATGCTTATTATCAGCTTCTGGAGATCTTCCCGTACGATCTGCATGCGGTTATCCGCCTCGCGGAGACGCTCGATGATCTCGGGAGGCTCCAGGAAGCCAAGCAGATGTATCTGCGTGCGCTGCAGCTCGATCCGCAGCTGGGTATCGCTCATGCGTACTACGCGAGGCACTTGACTAGGGTTGGCCGTCAGGAAGAGGCAGAACATCACCTTGCCCGTGCCAGAGCGTTGGCGCACACCGACATAAACAAGTTGATGGAGGGCACACTGCTCGGACCAGCTTTACCATAAATTCATCAAAAAAAGCCTTGATACATTTCTCAGGCTACGCAAAGTCCCTTCAACTCCCCGAAACTTACATTTCAAACAACCCAGATATGACCCACTCGAGAACAACAAGGAGCTCCAAGGTACTGCTCGGCGCCATCGCGGCCGCAACCTTGAGCTTGGCAATGACGGACTCCGCTCAAGCGGGCCCTAGAGAAGCAAAGGCAATTGCCGCTGCTCTTGCGGCACAGCCGGGAGCTCCAACGACGACCAATGCTACTGCTAGCCAGTTGGCTGCTGCGGTGTCATCGGTGATTAGTGCGAACCCAAAATTCAAAGCTGGCATTGTTGCTGGTGAAGCTTTGAAGACTCCTGCTGCTGTGACCAATCAGGCCGGAGCTGCGATCGCTAATGCGGTTATCACTGCTGAAGGTGCGAGTTTGGATCGGGTTGCAGTTACTGCCGACGGAGCCAAGACGGCCGGTTTGGGCAAATCCAGCAACGTAACGCAAGTAGATGAGTATGCAGCTCTAATCGTGTTGCAAGACGCAGATGCGATTGCAGCAGCGATCAAAGCAAAGGCCAGCCGCACAGGCGTTGCTGCAATTTTCCAAGGCCGTTCATCGGGTCTGACGGATGCTCAAAGGACCACTTTAGCGAATTCCGCACTCGATATCGCATCCCTTCGTGTTGTTGGCCAGGCAGTAGCTGTCGGAACATCCCTCGGAGTTGCAAATCCTCAGGCGTTTGCAGTTAGTCTTAATTCCAATGCTCCGGGCATCGGTGATCGGATTGCCAGCGGAGTAGTTGCGACCCATCCAACAGATGCTGCTGCGGTTGTTGAAGCTCTCTACAACACAACGGACACGCTTCTCGACAAGCAGGTTTCCACCATTGCCAAGGCAGTTGCCTTTGTGGCGGACATCGAGCAGATCTCGAATGTGGCGTTGGTCTTGGGTCGTCAAATTGGGAACAATACGATCAAAACCAACAAAGCGGCTTCACTCGCGAAGACTTTGACTGCGGCTATTGTTGCCAAGGGTTCTGTGCCGGCGCCAAACCCTCTGAGCATCGAGAACAAGGCTGACGAAGTTGCGGAAGTAGCCGCCTTCATCGTTGCAGGTCTGAACAGCAACTCAGCGTTGACTGCGACGAGCGCAAGCAAGTTGTTGTTCGCTGTGATTAAGTCATCAATCCTGGGTGGCAAAGCGAAGAAGAATTCAACGGCTCTTCCAGCTAATTACATTGCTGATGTCGCAGGCAGCGTCGCTATCACGGTCCGGAATTCTGCTGGTTTTACAGCAGATGAGAAAACAGCGATCCAAGCTGCATTGCTGAAGAAATCGACCGCGATTGCTGGCAAAAGCAATAAACTTGCTATCGAAGCGGCTATCAATGGTGGGTTCCTTGGTGATGCCCGGTACGAGGACGGAAACAACCTTGGCCCGCTCGCACCGGGTGAGCTTTTCCCAGTCGATCCTGAAACGGATGACCGTGGGTATGACGACGGCCCAGTCGTCGATGGAGAGGCTCTCCAGCGCTGAATTTAGTTTAGCTTAGTTCTGCAAGAGCCGGGCTTACGCCCGGCTCTTTGCTTTTGTATGGGTGTTCGCCCATGTCAGGAGATCGCTTCTCCCATTCGGCTCTCGGTTCAGCCATCAACTATGGCTCCGGCTACCTGTATGCGTGACTCCCATTGGAGTCCGATGTAGAGGCTGTCGCAGCGCCTCGCCTGCTAAGACGCGCTAGGGCCTCGTTTGCCCCTGCTACTTAGGAAGCACCGGAGCTCCTGGCACTGCCGCGGGCGCAGCCGACTTGGCTGCCCCCTCTGCCGCGTCTTCTGCAGCAGCAGCTGCTTCCGCGTTCTTCTCGGCTTCTTCATAGGTAAGCGTGCCCTTTTCCCCCTCTACGCCTAGATCGTCGAAGTAGATCGCGCCATCAACGACTCCTGGCTCATCCGCAGCGTCGAAGAGGAACGAGATCTTCATGAACGCCGCTCCCGTCGGAGATTTAAGATCGGTGGAGTACATGCGCCAGTCCGAGGAGTTGAAGATCAGACGCGGGCCAATCCCAGGAAGCACATTCCCGGGGATCATCTGGACCCGGTACTGGGGGTCAATCACATGCGCTAGATCCGAGCCGAAAAACTCCACCTGCAGACGGAAGTGAGGGCGGCGCGCATCGAGGGTCAACGGACGAGCACGGTCGATCTTGCCCCACATGCTAACGGTGTAAGGACTTTCTGCTTTGATCTCGAAGATGTCGCTCGTGAGCGTGGCCGTGAGCTTCCGGTCAGCGACCTTTTGGAAATCGACAAAGAGCGCCTGTTTTCCGGTTCGTGCGATCTCGTCAGTCAGCCCAGCGGTAAGCTTTGCGTCTTTCTGTTCGCCTTCGAGAACGAGACTCGACCAGCTAGTTGGGCTTTCCGTGCGTGCCGGATCGCCCCCATTCTTTGGGAGGGTTCGGCCTTTGATTCTAGGTTCCTCAAAGCTGCTATTTTGGAGAAGGTTCTCCGCCTGAGCAGTCGCGAGAGTGATCGCGCCGGTAAGCACCGGAATAAGGAACGATTTCATGCAAGCGATGTTATCGCAACGAAAGCGGCAAGTCCAACGTGGGTACGATTCGGCGACCACCGGCTTCCGAGGTCTGGGATGCTCGTCGTTTCCTTGTTGCTTTAGTAAGTTTCCACTGGGGAGCGCTTCCCATCTTCTGGGCTCCGTTCGGCTGCCTTCTCTGCACCGAGCGTCGCGACCCGAAGATCCCACACCTCCGCGTCTCGACGTTGAAACTCCTCAGAGGTAAAGACGTCCGGTTTAACCAACTTGCTCTTGCAGCGCTGAACGGCACCCAAGGCTCGATCAAGATCCGCCTGTGGCACCTTGCCTAGATATCCGTACGCCTCTTCCACGTAGGAGATCCGGTGACAGATCATCGCGAGATCGTTCCCAGCAGTAATCGCCAGTCGGATGGTCTCTTCCAGACCGTAGTGATTCAGAATCGCACCCATGTCGAGATCGTCCGTCATGATCAGACCCTTGAATCCGCACTCGCCACGGAGCAGGTCGGTGACTACGGCATGAGAAAGCGAAGACGGAGTTCGGCTTTCATCAAGATGCGGATAGTACGCATGGCCGATCATCATGGAATCCACAATCGGGGCAAAGTGTCTGAATACCGCGAGCTCGTGAGCCTCGAGTTCCTCCCGGCTGAGCGGGATCTCGGGTAGCTCGTGGTGTGCATCCAGCGGAGCGCGGGAATAGCCAGGGAAGTGCTTTCCGCAGCTCAGCACCCCCTCCTGGCGCAGACCTTCATTGAAGGCCCCAGCATTGCGGATTACCTCCTGGACGTCATTGCCGAAGCAGCGCCCACGTAATGAATTGTCGGCCTCGTCATCAAAGGAGATATCGAGGACAGGGCACAGATCCAGATTGAACCCGAAAACCCGCAGCAGTCGTCCGGTAATGCTGCCATGTCGGTGAATGAGAGTAAGATCGCCTTTGTCGCGCAACTGGTTGGCATTTGGCGGCTCGTTTCCGAGAAGCTTGAGGCGAGACACCCTGCCACCTTCCTGGTCGATTGTGATGATCGGCTCCACAGCGCTCAGCCCGCGCAGGTCGTCAATCAGCTTCCGAAGCTGCTCCGGAGTTTGAATATTCCGACCGAAGAGAATATATCCCCCAGGTTGAATCCGGCGAAAGGTAGCTGCAGTTTCCGGATCGAGTTCCGGGCCGGGTACGCCGGTCAGGAGGAGTTGGCCGAGATGGTCGTGGGACATGGGCGACGGTTGTGAAGATTGAGCGCTGCGAAGAAGAATACCAATACCGACTTCGCAATCATGATGGCCTCTGCGCTCGCTATTGCCGTCGCCGCCTTTTACGCTCCACCTCCGTTTCGTCTTCCATGCTGCTTCGCGTTCTCTGTCTCGCTGTCCTTCTCCTTACGAGCACTGCATCACCCGGGGTGGAGCTTGGCATAGACCGGCTCCAGCAGCAGAACTTTGCGCCGCTCCTCGGGAAGCGGGTTGGGCTGATTACCAACCAGACCGGTGTGAACTCCGCGGGAGAAAAGACGCGGCTCGTGCTGCGAAAAGCAAAGCAAGTGAAGCTGGTTGCGCTCTTTACTCCAGAGCACGGGTTAGACGGCACGGAGTTGGCCGGCCGCTATGTCTCTACCCGTCACGACCCCCTTACTGGTCTGACCGCTTTTTCACTCTACGGGCCTACCCGCAAGCCCACGCCGGCCATGCTGCGAGGGATAGATGTCTTGGTCTTCGATATGCAGGACATTGGCGTCCGCTCGTACACCTACATCTCCACGATGGTCCGTTGCATGGAGGCTGCGGGAGAAGCGGGCATCGAATTTATGGTGCTGGATCGCCCGAACCCGCTGGGCGGCCTGCGCGTGGAAGGGCCGCCCCTCGACCCGGAACTTGTCTCATTCGTCGGTCAGGTACCCGTGCCATATGTGCATGGTCTCACCTGTGGTGAACTGGCACGAATGACAAATGCGCGCGGATGGAATGCCGCGCGCTGTCGACTGAGCGTCGTTGAGATGCGGGGCTGGAATCGCCGCATCGTCTGGGAGGATACCGGACTGCGTTGGTACCGTACATCGCCGAACATTCCGCGCGCCGATTCCCCAGCATATTATGTCGCGACTGGTATTGTCGGTTCTCTCGCTGGGATGGAGATCGGTGTCGGCGGCCCAGCACCCTTCGAGATTTGCGCCGCACCCTGGCTGGAGGCGGGTGAGTTCACTCAGTACGTCCGCGGGCTTGGCATTGCTGGCGTGGTTGCCACTCCTTATGTATCCGGGCGCTTCCAAGGTGTGCGCTTGCGCATCGATCCTCGAACGGCGGGAGATCTGAGCGCGCTGGCTGTGTATCTCCTGGCCGAGGTAAATCGGCGTGTCGGCCAGCCGGACATGTTCTTGCGCGCATCGGCGGACAAGCTCGACATCTTCTACAAAGTGTACGGCAGTCGGTCCATCCGGGATAGCCTCCGCGGAGGAACGCCCGCTGTGCGCATTGTGCAGGGCTGGCAGCGGAATGTGACTGCCTTCCGCGCCCAGCGGGAGCCTTTCCTGCTCTACTAGATGGCGGATCTTGAAACCAGCAGCGAAGGTGCGCCAAGACCTCGACAGACTAATTCTGCTAGCGACAGGCTCTCCAAGCCCTCGCGAGTGGGACTCTACGGCGGCACCTTCGATCCCATTCACCATGGCCATCTCATCCTCGCCCGTGATGCCGTCGAGCAACTCGGTCTTGATCGTATCGTCTTCCTTCCCGCGGCGATCTCACCGCACAAGCTTGCTTCCAATCCGACGCCCGCATCGGTCCGCCGTGACCTTGTAGGTGCCGCCTTGAAAGATGAGCCGGGGTTCATCCTCGACGATCGTGAGATTTATCGGGCCGGGCCCAGCTACACTGTTGAGACGGTTGAGGCCCTTAAGACGGAGCTCCCCGGAGCTCGCTTTGTCTATCTCATTGGTGAAGATCATCTTCCGAAGCTCGCCACCTGGCACAGGTTCGAGGAGCTTCGCCTGATGGTGGAGTTCGTGGTCCTCGGGCGAGGTTCGGCTTTCGCGGGTGCCGGAAGCTTTAGGACGGTCGAGCGCCGGTTGGACATCTCTGCCACCGAGATACGCGCGCGAGTTGCGCGCGGAGCGTCCATCCGGTATCTCGTTCCAGACATTGTGCATCAGCTCATTCTAGAAAATCATCTTTACCAAGGAGCCCCTTATTAACCCCGAACGTTTGGCCACTCTGGTCGCGGAGTTCGCCGCGAACAAAAAAGCCGAGGATGTCATCGCCATTGACCTCCGCGGCATCTCGTCCTTCACGGACTTCTTCGTCGTGTGCTCCGGCACCTCCGAGCCTCATCTCAAGGCAATTTCCGGAGAGATCCAGGACAAACTTCGGGATGATCACGGCGTTCGCCCGGCCAATGTCGATGGATACCCCACCAGCCAGTGGGTGGTCATGGATTATGGCGACGTGCTCGTTCACATCTTTCATCACGAGCGCCGTGGCTTCTATGCGCTCGAGGATCTCTGGAGCGACGCTCCCCGCCTCTCGTTGCCGCAGGAGATCACCGCCGCGCACTAGCTTTCGTCCTCGATGCCGCCCATCCTCCCATTGCTTGCATGAACTTGCTCGTCGAGACGGATGTGCCGTGTCCGTGGTGCGGTGAGGTGTATCCGACCACTGTCGATACTTCTCAAGGTGCTTGGTCGGCGACTGAGGATTGTGCCGTCTGCTGCCAGCCCATCGCGCTTTCCGTCACTTGCGAGCCCGGTGAAGTACTGAGCCTCGAAGCTGATCGCGGCTAAGCGCGGATCCACGCTCTGGTACCCGCGATGGCTGAAAGCACCTTTGGCGATCAGAGCGCAGCAATTCTGCGGCTGCTCGACGACGACGACCTCGCAACAGTGACTCTCGTGCAGCAGAAGCTCGCGGAGTCCCATACCCTGGCGGCACTGCGTGAGCTGCGAACCAGCGCCCAAGGGCGGGCCGTTGATCATCTCGATGTGCTGATCCTTGAGATTGCGCAGGAAAGTGCCGACCGGCAATTCACGGAACTCTGCCGCAATTTCTCTGAGCACGGCGATCTTGAGAAGGCGACTTGGTCCCTGGCAGCGGTCTTCTATCCGGATGAAGACTTCGCTCGCTACAAGGAACTCCTCGAAACTTGGGGCAGGGAGGTGGCTGGGCGCTGCTCCGAGGCTCTTGGCAAGGCTGAGCGGGTGCAGGTGCTATCAGATTTTCTAGGCCGCGAGATGAGGCTGCGCGGCAATGATGGCGACTACTATGCGGTCGAGAACAGTATTCTGCCTCGAGTGCTCGATACCCGACTTGGGATCCCGATCTCGCTCACACTCATCTACATCCTGGTAGGCAAACGCGCCGGGGTTCAGGTCGATGGAGTTGGGCTGCCGGGGCACTTTCTCGCACGTCACGAAGATGTGTTTTTCGATCCGTTTCACGCTGGCCGCCGGGTTGGTCTTGAGGAGTGCGCGGCTCTGCTGGAAAATCAGAACCTCGTCCTTACTCCTCAGCACCTTTCGGCAACGACGCCTCGTCAGGTGTTGGTGCGGATTCTCACGAACCTCTACTTCATCCTGGAGAAAAGCGATCCGCCCCTCGCCATGCAAGTCGACGAGTGGAACGACATTCTGCGTGGCCGAGCCGGGTAGATTATCATCCCATAATGGTGACTTCTGAATCGTTGTAGACCCCACGAGGCGTCGGCTGCTCGCTTTCGCTTGCGTCCCGCTGGTCAGAGTTTCCCCTTCCGCCTTACCGCGATCACCCCTTGAATGGATCCGGTGACCCGTTTCCGCGCTCTTTTTCTCGTTTCGCTAGTATGGGCGCTCGTTTTTCTACCGGGGTTGGGCTCACCGGAGATCAAAGGCGAGGAGGGTCGCCGGATCTTGCCTGCAATCGCCATGTTGGAGACGGGTGAGTGGATCGTCCCCTCGATTGGCGGGCAGCCTTACCTCCGCAAACCGCCGCTGATCAATTGGCTGATCGCCGGCTCCATGACGCTTTGCGGCACGAGGGACGAGTGGGCCGCGAGGCTGCCATCCGTGCTTTCTGTGCTCGCGCTCGGGTTGGTCATCGTCGGCGTCGGCGCGCGGTGGCTAGGCGTCGAGACGGCATTCGCGGCGGCAATCTTCTCAATCGTTAACGTCAGCATGATCGAGAAGGGGAGGCTCGCAGAAATCGAGGCGGTCTATGTGGCATTCACCGGTATTGCTATCGTGCTCTGGATGGCGTGGACATTGCGCACAGACCAGGGCCTGCCCTCGACTTCCCGCTGGCTCCGCTGGGTTGTGCCTTTCTTCTTTCTGGGGCTCGGTCTTCTCACCAAGGCGCCGCTGCACTTACTCTTTTTCTACGCTGTCGTCCTGGCGACACACCGGGGCCGCCGTGAATTCTTCTCAGTCCCGCACCTATGTGGAATCCTGCTCGCTGCAGGGGTTTTTCTGGCATGGGCCGTCCCATATTTTCAACAGGCGGCTCACCTGAACGCAGCGGGTGTCTGGGAGGAGCAAATGCGTGAACGGGTGGGCGGTGGCACCTTTGATCTGAAAAACTGGATGCTTCTACTGCCGCGCGGACTTTCGAACTTTCTGCCGTGGCTTCTGGTCCTCCCTGTCCTTTGGATGCGGCCAGCAGCGGAAGCTTGGTTCCGGCCAGTACGCAATGCCGTGGTGGCGTGTTTCATCCTCCTCCTCCTTATCCCGGGAGTACTGCCTCGGTACACCATGCCTCTGCTCGTCCCACTGAGCGTCCTGCTGGCCATGTCCATGCGGAGCGGTCTCCCCACTTGGATCAGCCCTGATTGGCCTCGAGTACTATGGCGGCGCGTTTCGGGATCTGGACAGACTGGGGCGCCACGAGACCTCCACGAGAATCCTGCAGCCAGCTTGGCGCTCGCGGGGGCGGGAGTGGCTGCGGCTGTGATGTTGTTTTACGCCTTCGCGCTCATGCCACGGTTGGTCCGCGCGGATGATCTCCGTCCACTAGGCCGAGATATCTCCGCGGCCGTTCCCGCGGGAGAGACGCTCCGGCTTTGGGACATTGGCTTCCGTCCCGTGCTCTTTTACCTCCGTCCGCCGTTGCTCTATATCAACGAAATTGAAGACCTTCCGCCGGAAGTACCTTGGATGCTCACGCGAGAGAAGGCGCCCGACAAACTCAGGCGCTACTGGGCAGAGGTGACAATCCATCGCGAGTACGTAGACAAGGAAGGCAGAAAGTTGCTCCTACTGTCGCTCGGTAGCCGAAAGTGACCGGTGCGGCGTTTCCTGTTTATTCCACCAGTTGGAACGCGGCTGCTTCGGTCTCCCACAAGAACGCTGGCGCATCGTTCTCGCCGACAGGGTCGGTTTCGAGCAGAGCGAGAGTAAACGCATCGCCAAAGCCGCTTCCGACCACCCCGGTTGCAAGCTGGAGTTCCGAACCCGCCGTATCGTTAAGAAGTCCCGAGGTGAGCAGCGCGGCAGGGCTGGCGGGATCTACAGCCTCATTCTGGGATTCGGGAGTGTCGTCGCCATCTTCAGTGACATCCAGGCCTGCGAGAAGGATACTCCCGTTCATCGCGCGGGCGATTGCGCCGCTTGCTCTGGGAAGCGGCGTGCCGAGCGAGGCCAGCATTTCCGAGTTCATCCGGCGCCGTGTGGATGCGCGATGTGCCCCCTCGGCAATAGGCGAAAGCAGGTTGAATTCGGGGCTGTTCGCGACGAGCAGAGTACGATCAGGTCGGTAGCGCGGCCAACGTGGGAGCCGCTCTTCGGTGATTAGCACGGGAGTGCCCACTGAAACGGTGTCGAAAAGGTCGGCAACGTCGCTGGAGCGCATGCGAATGCAGCCCCAGCTGACGGGCTCGCCGAGCCGCGATTCCTCAGGTGTTCCGTGGATGTAAATTCCTCGCGCGCGTGCGTTTCGGTTATGTGGCTCAGTGCCTTCAAGCCACAGGATGCGAGTCACAATCGGGTCTCTGCCTGGTGCATTCACCTGGAGGATCTCACCAGTAGCATTGCGCCCTTTCAACACCGCGCCGATGGGGAGCCCATCGCCGTGCTTCTCGAAGACACGCATCCGTCCGAGCGGGGTCCTGTAGCTTCCATACGAGTCGCCAAGCCCGAACTTCGAAGTGGAGATTGGGTACTTATGGACCAGCTCACCACCGCGGAGTAGGGCCATACGTTGGTCGGCAACGCTGATCACCAGCGCAGTTTCAGACTCGTCACTTTGGGCATGAGACGTGAAAGCCAAGCTGAGTATGGCCCCAAGCTGCAGTAGGCTCCTTGTCGCGAAGTGAAGCACGGCTTCGGTCAATAAACGAGGTGTGGCGAAAGCTCAACCTCTTCCGCTGGCCCGGCTCGCCCAGCCTGTTACCTCAGCGCGCCAAAGCGCTGTAATTATCGGGAAAAATAAATTATGTATGGATGCGGCCAATTGCCATGTACGTTGCGGATACAAAGAACCGCCCTGCTCTCAACGAAGCCCATTTCTACAGCAGAGCAGAAGCAAACCCCTAGTCACGTACCTACATTCCTATGGCTTCCTTGCGCATAAAGTTTCCCGAAAAGGACGAACCGAGTGTGATCGTTCTCCGTGGTGAGAGAATCACGGTGGGCCGTCGCCCGGACAACACGCTTCAAGTCCTGGACCGAACCGTTTCCGCTTACCATGCGGAGCTGATTATGGAGGATGGCCATTACCGGCTCCACGATCTTGATTCAGCAAATGGAACGTTTGTGAACGGCGACTCTGTCACGGACTACCACCTCCGGGAAACGTGCAAGATCTCGTTTGGCACCATGGAGTGTGAATTTGACTCCGCCGAAGTCACGCAGGCGCCTGAGGGACTCCCGACCCACGCAGAGCTCGGTGTAATCCGAGGCAGCAACGAGGCGTTGAAGGCACAGCTCGAGGCAGTCCGCACAGAACTCGCCTCTCTCCGTACGGAGAGTCCTCTTAACTCCGAAGGCGCAGGTGTAGTGCCCAGAGAGGAATTTGAGCGAGTGGTGCTCGACCGTGCATCTCTTTCCGAGCGGCTGCTCCATAGCGAAGCGCAAGTTCAGAAGCTGCGTGAAGAACTCGCGATTTTGCGGCGCGACCGTGAGAACCTGGAACGTGCGGCACTGTCCGCTCGCACCGAGCTGGATCGATTGCGCGAGACTCCGAGCACCGGATTGGCCGTCAGCGTAAAACCAACCACGCCTGTTGCCGCAGCCACTGCCGCCTCTGTTGCGGTTCCCGCCACGCCGCCTGCCGCTGCGCCTGCGGCGGCACCTGCTATGCCGCCGGCCGCTGCTCCAGTAATGCCCAGTTTGCCCCGACCAAGCTCGCTTCCGCAGCCCACTGCAACTCCCGTCCCTCGGGCTATGCCGGTAGCGGCGACAGCCCCAACCTCTCCGGGTAATCTGAGTCTTCCAAAGCCCACCAGCCCCTCGCTTCAAGGCGCTCAGGCACCGGCACTTCGGTCAGTGCCGCGCGTGGTCGAGGCCTCTTCGACTCCGGTTCGAGCCACTGCGAGTGGACCCGCAGGGACCCAGAAGATCAGTGTGTCTGATTCTACCTCTACAAAAGCTCCGCTAGCTCAGCCCGTTGCGGTGGGAGTCAAGCCTACGCTCAAACCGTACGTAAGACCTACCATGGCGCATGCTCCTGCGGGTTCGGTCAAGCCTCGCGATCCCCGGCTCCAGGCAGAACCGGAGATCGAAGAGCGCCAGGAGGCGTAAGCCTGAGGTTCTGAAGGGGATTGGAGGGCCCCTTTGTCAGTGCGGTTTAGCAGTCTCGCTGTTGCCAGTGCGCCCGAGGTAGAGTCTACTTCGGGCGGGTGTAATTTAATGGCAACATTTCGTATCAAGCTCCCTGGGAAAGATGAGGCGCGGGTGGTGCCCTTGCGTGGCGATCACGTGACCGTAGGTCGTCTCCCTTCGAATACCGTTCAGATTCCGGAACCAACGCTTTCAGCACGCCATGCGGAGCTTGTCCGCGAGAACGGCCGCTACCGTCTACGCGATCTTGGGTCGACGAATGGAACGTTCGTCGATGGCGAGGCCATTACGGATTTCCACCTACACGGGAAGTGCAAGGTAAGCTTCGGCACCTTTGAGTGTGAGTTCGATCCAAACGCCGAACCCCTTCCGCCTCGCGCCTCGTCTCCTCAAGCTGAACTCGAAGCTGCGCAGAAGGAAAACGAGGAGCTGAAATCGCAAATTGAGTCAATTCAGGGTAAACTCAGCGTTCTCCGGGTGGACAGAGTTCCGCGCGAGGAACTCGCTCCCCCAGCGGCCAAGGAGGAACCTAAGGTGGCTGCTGCGGAACGTGATACGTTAGAGCAACGCTTGAAAGTGGCCGAAGTGGAGCTCGCTCGTGCCAAGGCAGAGGCGGGCGATCGCCTTCCAAAGGTGGACTTTGAAAAGCTTGCTACTGAGTGCTTCGCCTTGCGCAATGAGCTCACGATGTCGCAGCAACTTGGAAAGGATCTTCGTGAGGAGGTAAGTCGCAGTGTACCCAGAGCGGCGTTTGACCATCTCACTGCCGAACGCGCATCTTTCCGTGAGCTCTTGCAACGCGCAGAAGAGCGCGTGGTCGCACTGCGCGCGGAAGTCGCCAGCCGCGCTTCTAGGTCAGAGCTGGACCAACTTGGGGAGCAGAGTCTCGCGCTGCAGGCGGAGCTGCGTACGGCAAAGGCGGAGCTGGGTGCGGCTCGGGAAGGGCTGAGTCACGCGATCCGGCGTGAAGATCTCGATGCAGTGATGGCCGAACGGGTCTCGTTGGGCGAGCGGTTGAAAGCAAGTGAGGCGCTGGTTGCAGCTTTACGTGAGGAACACGCGAAACACGTGCCCACAGGCGAAATTGAGAGGATGGCTGCAGAGAGACTGGCCATGGAAGACGGAATGAAAGCTGCTAAAGTGGAACTCGCCGCAGCTCAGGAAGAGGCGAAGCGGAAGCTGGACGCTAGTGAAGCTCAGCTTCGTGCTCTCCAGGTCGAAGTGGCCCGATCCGTACCAAAAATGAATTTCGAAGAAGTAGTCGCTGAATGCGCCACCCTGCGTGACAAGCTGAACGCGAGCGAATCTCAAATCGCCAGTCTCCGCGAGGAGGCAGGAAAGGCAGTTACGCGCGCCGAGTTTGATGCTCTGGCCGGCGCGCGCGCGGCTCTCGCTACTCAACTTGCCGAAAGCCAGTCGCTGCTTGCTCAGGTTCGCAGCGAACTCTCAGTGCTCCGCGTCGAACGTGAAGAACTGCGGAGCGCAGCAGAGGCTGCGCGGGCCGAACTGGAACGCCTTCGCGAGGCGAGCCGAAACGCTCCTCCTCTCCCGGCTCAGGCGCCACCGGACCGCTACAATGGACCGGCCGAACCCGAGGCTGGTCCGCTCAAGCCGCTGCGCCCCATTGCCGTTCCAAGGTCCGCTACGCCGAACCCGGCACCTGCGCGCTCTTCTGATGAATCGGGTCGGCAGAATGAGAGCGTGCCCAACCTTCGGGGCATGGGTGTGGACCGCGCCTAGGCGTTGAAGTGTTTCGGTGAAGTTCTGGGGTGGTCGCCACGACCAAGTGTATGTCTCAGCTGACGTAAATTGAGACGTCACTGCCGTAAAATTGGCCACGCTCGAGCAGCGCATCGTCGGCCAAGCGTTTCAGAACGCTCGTGCGAGTAATTTTTACTGGCGGCAGAGACGATTTACGCCTCCGTCAAATAAACCTGTGTGGAGTGCGAGTGATTTTCACTCGCTCGAGAGTAATAAGTGCCGCGTCAGGCTCGAATCGGGTCGAGCCACACTGGAATCTGGACCTCTTCCTCTCTAATTCAGTGTCGCCTACACGGCGACTGGGCTCAGGAAATGTCTGTGAGCCGTCCTCGCGAACTGTGATGCCTTGCGTCTCTCCGCTCAACTGGGCCACTGGATCGAGACCATCATCGCGCCACGTCGCCAGACTGGTCGCAGAACAGGAAGGCTATGGAGAGAACTTCTTCGTTGCTACTACTCGGAACTTGTAGAAGTCATCGGCGACGCGTGCGGGAGTCACCGCGAAGTCAGGGATGTTTTTGTCAGACGCGTCGATGTACCGCTCCACGATCGACGAGCCGCGGTGTTCGCTCAGCATCTTGTCGCGCGACTCATCCCACTTCTCCCAGTCGGCATCATCGCGGCCCCCTGCCTGGTGAAGTACCTGCGCACGGACGTGCACAGTGTAGGTGTTCGAGCGCGTAGTGAGTCGGGCGTACAGGTTCGTATACGGACGTTCGAGCGTATTATCTCCCGTGATGAGGTGCTTCGACCGGATATCGCCAGACCTATAGTCCGCCAATTTTTCATTGATCCGGACCAGATGCATCTCACAGATCTGAGTGGCTGAACGGAAGATCTCCCCGTTGGCAAATCTCTCGTCAAACTGGGAAAGCGTCTCGTCCATGTTGATTCGGCGGCGCAAGTCCTTGAACGGCGCCAAACCCTTAAATGCCTTGTCCCAATCCGCCCGCGCGACAGGGTCCTGATTGCTCGCGGTGTTGGGGAGCCCTTTAGGAAAGTCGTTCGTCTCGTGATCCCAGAGCTTGTAGACCTTCGCAGCCTCGTTCGGCAGCTGCAGGGGCTCTTCACCTTTCATTACGCCGTGCAGCGCAGTCGCCCGGCGAATGTAGTGAAAGGGAGCGATTTCGTAGTTCAGATTGATCTTACCTGCCGTTGAGAACGGCTCGCTGATCGCGTATGGCTCGACCACAGGCATCCAGAACAAATCCATGGCCAGGTGATCTGGGCTCTTCGGATTGGCTCCCGGGTGTACCAGGCTTTGGTCCTTCGGAAGGTAAGCTTTAGGCGCAGGCCGGAAGAGGAGGGTCTGCCAGGGTTGCTGCCGCTTCACGCCTGTCGGGAGTGAACCGAACATACCTGCGGATGGCACGAGCCGGTTAGGTGAAAAGATGACTTCCGTCGGGTCCGTGTAGTTCCAGGCGTAATAAGGATAATTGGAGGAGGTCGTAGCCGTATTGCCTTCGTCGGGTTTGTTGATGTACGCGCCATCAGTCCAAGTCGCGATCCCGTTGTCGAAGTCCCCCCACTTGTTGTGCTCCTTACCCGCGCCGGGTCGGATTTCCGGCATGCGGGAATAATGGTATCGGACCTTGTCAGATGGAACGAGTTGGTCATCGGCCAGTGAGCCGGGGATCACTCCAGCGGCGGGATCGGGCCCTGGCTCATTGGAGAATCCGAATAAGAAGTGTGGTCCGGCAGACTCCGAGAAGACGTGGGAAAAGTTGTATGGGGTAGTGCCTGAGTCGGCGCTGTAGTGAGTCTCGCTCACTGGCCGGAACTGGTTCGAGGTGACCCTCTCTTGTGCGGCGATCAACCGAATGTCGCCGTGGAATGGCACAATCGACCGGACTACGTCTTCTTTGCGGAAAAGGCCTCCTCTCTTAAACCCGGGAGGGCCACCACTATCCGTCCAACGGCGCACCGGATTATTGTACTCCAGACCTGGAGCGTGCGGGGCCCCAGCCGCACCAGCGAATCGCCCTGCTAACCCGCTTTGAGCACGGAAGGTCCACCAATGCTTTGCGTCCGATGTACCACCTGAACCATTATACTCTGCAGTCCCAGTCTCAACCAGTTGCGGTATCGGCATCTTGGGTGCAGCGGGGAAATCAAGAGATAACGTCTGAATGAGATTTGCGGCTGAAGCGGAGCTTCCAGCGTAAATCTTGATCTCTACCTTGCCCCCCGAGAAATCCATCGTACCGCTGTCTATGTTTACCTTTGCCCGCTGGCCCCCAGTTGTTGTCGAAAGCGCATAGTTCCCTCCACCAAAAGCTTGCGCAGGGCCGCGCAACCCGCCGTGCCCACCACGTTCACGACCATTCATGTGCCAGCCGCCGTTTAGGCGATTCTGCAAGGTTAGCGTGCTCGATGCCGGCAGTTTAAGGTCTTCGCCATTCACTTTCATCGGTTGAATTGCAACCTGAAAAGTGAGGTTCTCGTTTAACCGGAACCAGCCCAGACTTGGGCTGTACGGTTCAATGTGAATAGCAGCTTCGATTAAACGTTCGTTGTCTTTGATCATGCCCGGAGGGTTCGTCAGCGATAGGATTCCCTTCTTGCCCTGCTGCGAGCAGATGAAATGAATTCCCACTTGGGAAATCGTATGAATACGTCCGAAGCCTTGGGTCTGGGATGCAGCTATGCGCAAAGGCGAGACCTGACCGCCATTTGCGCCGACGATTGAGTATCTCTGCCCACCGGTCTGAGTGTCGGCGAGGTTCACGCAGCGGATGTAATCGATCATCTGTGTAAGGATCTGGTCGCGATCAATCCCCCACGAACTTTCTAAACTCTCGCCAAACCCAGGGACAGGTCTGGAAGTGAGACTTTGAAGGTACTTGAAAAGCTGTTGGTTCCTAACGATACCGGTATAGTCAGAGGTCGTGCTAGCAGGCGTGTTCCGTTGGATATAATACTTGTTGTCGGAAGCGGCCGTGGAACCCCGCGTAGCGCTGCAGAAAGAAGCGAGCTTATCAAACGCGCTGCGAACGTTGGACACATGAACTGGCCAGAGTGAGACCCTGGGCTGTCCGAACATATTAATCTCCGGCGCGCGGCTGTTTGCCGTAAGGAAAAACTTCGCACGACGAAGCTGGTTTTGATTCACCAGGGTGTTGTCCGCACGCGACGGATTAAAGATGAACTCGTCCACCGTGGCGAAGAGGCGATCCTCATCAGGCACCAGCCCTTTTGCGAATGCCCCAGTTAAAGCGTCGACAGCTCTCGTCGCTCCTTTGCTCCCTTCGCCCACGATCCGAGGAAGGAGAGCGTAAATCTGTTCCTTCTTGGCGGCATCTAGTAGAGTGTTTGGGAAGAGCACTGGGCTCAGTGCGGTCATGTATGGGTGCCCTGGGTAGCGCTGAAACTCCCGCAAGGCAGGCTGATATTTACCGTAATTTAGATCCTGAAGCGTGATCGCCCGCGGCGTGTCCCACGGCGTCGGTTCGGAGGATGTGTTTAGGTTTAGCTTGCAAGTCTCGTCATCGGTCCAGAATGCATAACGCCCGACAATTGGATTCTGCCGACTAGGCATGCGTGCTGGGCTCATGCCTTTCCACTCGACGGACTTGCCATCAGCACTCGCTTCACTCGGGACGGTGAGGGTTCCATCCTTGAGCACGTACATCCATACAACCGGCATTGGCGCCGGATTCCCCGTTCCTCCGCCACCAGGAGTGAGGGTGGGATCGTCCGATTCCGACAGTGAGCTTATCGCAGGTCCCCCGTAGCCAGGTGGATTATCGATAGTGAATCCCTCGATGGGCTTCACCGTTGAATCTGCGGACTTAATGGGCGGGTAAACAATGGGATAGCTGGCCCTGTATCTCCGCCCCTCGCGGTCTATGGGTCCGTCGGGATCGTCCGCAAGCACCGGTGCATTGAGATCGGTGTACATCGCGGGCTTTTCAGGCCAATCACTCGCGATCTCTTTGGCAGCGTTTGCCTTTACAGAGTATCCGCCGCTGGCAGGGTCAAAGTCGGTGACCATATCCGGCGACGAATAGAGCTTGAATATCTTCCATCCCTTGCCCGAACCATCCCAAGTCCGGATCATTCCAGGCTGTGAAGCCCAGACCAGTCGGTCCGAGCTCGACGCATCACCTTCCCGGTTTTTCAGGCTCCGTGTCGCATCGCTGATCTGCCCAGTAACGACGTTGGTGGCAGAAGATACGAGTTGCTTGACCGTTACACTGCTGCTGTAGCTTTTGGCACTCTGCGCTTCCGTTTGAACTGTGCTGAAGAAGGCCAGAATCAAGGCCGACATGAGCACGAGAAAGGCGAGAACGATAACGAGGGCGATGCCCTTGTCGTGCGAAACGGTGGGACGAGGATGAAGCGTTTCCATGGAGGCGTTGTTTAGTTCGATTGTTCGCGACTCCACTTTGCGCCGCGGATGACGACATTCGTGCTGAAGATCCGATAGTTGAGACCTTTCTTAATCAATAGAGCCTCCAAGGAGCTGTCGCCGGTGCTCTCGAGCAGATCCTTGGAATAATCCTCGGATTTTCTGAACTTCCCATTTAGTTCAAATGGGTCGTTAGAGGCGGCGTCCAGGTTCATGCGCTGGGCAGCGACTTCATCAATCGCAACCATCGTGACCTGAAGCAGCGGCGGAAGCTGATTGATGGGATTTAGTCGCCCATCCTTGTAACGCGCATCGCCTCCGGTTGTCGGTGAGGAATCGAAAAGATAGTCGGGGGCTAGCGGTGACCAATCAGGCGAAGGATTAGTCGACGTCTTGCGAACTTCTTTCTCGTCGCTCTTGGAAAGCCGGGGCGTGATAACTAGTGCGATCACGTTCTCAGCGATCACATGCACTGGGGCCGGCGTGGCGGCAAAAGGATCGACCGCGAACCACTCTTTTCCCGAGTAGTTGTATTTCTTCTCGAGCGGTTTGCCGGAGGTTCGCTTGTAGATGAAGTTGTCCTCAGAAGATTGGAATAGTTCCTTAAGGCGATAGCGGTGCCGGAGAGGGACAATCCTTTCGTTGATGAAGGCCGGGCGGGATTCGCGATCGTCGCCGTACTCGAGGAAATAGCCGCAAGTGCTTAGAAGCGTCTCGAAGCCTTCGTACTTCTTCTCATCGGTAATCCCGAGCGGTAGTTGGAAGAAGACGCCGTGCGTGACCCGGTCAGATGCGCCGCCAAAAAGTTCAGTAACCGGCCCGGTTATGAAGCGCAGCTCCGAGCGGCGCTCATATTCGGTAGGTGCCAGGGTCGCTCCCGCCCCTGTGTACTTGTATGCCCAGTAGGTATTGAGCGTGGCCTGAGCCAGACGCGTGGTCATCGTCTCGAACGCCGCACGCGATTCCCGAAACTGCTCAGCCTTACCCGTCGTCCTGCGCCAGATCGCACTCGTCTGGTCAGTCATGGTAACGAGTAGCAGAACCAGCAGCGAGAGGATTCCCGAGGACACCATCATCTCCACGAGAGTAAAACCGCGGAGTTCGCGCCCCGGCTGCTGTCTCATAAGCCCGCGGCAAGTTTGCGACCATTCCGGGTCACGACAGCCGAGTAAGTGCTCACCCCAATGCCTTTCTCAGCTGCCTTCTGAGTATCCCAGAGCTGCAAGGCATCCACAGGCAGCACCTGGCCTGAGGGGTTGTTGGCGATTTGGATAGTCAGGAACGTCGAGTCCCGGGGATTGAATGGCGAGCCCGTGCAGGGCAGGGAGGTGAAGTTTGCCTCGTTGTGAGTCTCCACCCCCGAAGCGCCGGGCATCGAGCCGCGCACCCGCACATGGTAGAGCGCTCGTAGCTTTTGCTGGTCCAACAAACCGTCCTCCCCAGCAGGAATTATCTCGTTACCCTGGTCATCGAAGTAACGGACCTTGAGCGCATAGAAGTCAGAACCGGTCGTCTCTGCGGTCATGAGCATCTCGTCAAAATCTGCCTGTTCGGCATCAGTAACTACTCGCTGCGAGATCTGTGCTCCCACCGATTGATCCACGGCTGAACGAAATGTGGCTAACCCGATCGGCAGCATGGCAATGAGACTCACGAAGGCGAAGGCCACAATGCCGAGAGCCATAACCGTCTCCACGAGTGAAAACCCCGCAGGCACGAGGCTCCTGCGGACCAATCGGCGCTGATTCATATTGTTTGGGGGGATCGATGGCTTTCCGGGGCCACCGATACTTCCTCTATACGGCAACCCCAGAATACTTCGCAAGTACTTACTTTGTATTCACGTGAAGTTGCGCCGTCATTGAAGTATCTGGCAGTTTGCGAATGTGCCCGGCAGGCTCGTCGTCATGATCTCGACGAGCGCAGCGGAAGGCGGATATCCCGAAGTTTGGAATCAGCTACGCAGGATCCTCTTGATCACCGTTCTGGTCGCAGGACTCACCGGAGGAGAAAGCGAGGGGGCAGAGCTCTCGCCAGAGACCCCTCGTTTTCCAACGCCGCTAAGTGAGTACGGCCCTCCCGCGGAAGAGGGGATCCTTGCAACCATCCGAAACCGAGCCGCCGCCGAGCCGTTCAACGTAATCGCGACGGGCATCTTTCTCCTGGCGATTGCACATACGTTCCTCGCACCAAAATTCATGCATGTGGCGCATCGCTGGCGCGACGAGCACACCACCCGCATTCAGCAGGGTATGCCGCAGTCCACCTCGAAGCATCCTCCTGGAGGCGAAGCGGTGGACTTCAAGGCCGAGGTCATGCACTTCTTCGGCGAAGTAGAAGCAATCTTCGGCATCTGGGTGGTGCCATTGCTGGGAGCGATCACCTTTTACAAAGGATGGCCAGTGGCCGAGGCGTACATCAGCCATGGGGTGAACTTCACCGAACCCATGTTCGTGGTCATCATCATGGCGATCTCGGCGACTCGCCCGATCCTCCGGATATCCGAGCAGTTCATGCGTCTACTCGCAGGAATTGGGCGGCATCGGCCTGCCGCATGGTGGTTCTCCATTCTCACGGCAGGTCCGCTGCTCGGCTCGTTCATTACAGAACCGGCGGCGATGACCATCTGCGCGCTGCTTCTGGCCCGCCAATTCTACGAACTCTCGCCAGGCGTGAATTTCCGCTACGGCACACTGGGACTGCTTTTCGTAAACATCTCGGTTGGAGGAACGCTCACGCATTTCGCCGCCCCCCCGGTGCTCATGGTTGCGGGGAAATGGAACTGGGACATGAACTTCATGTTTACCTCGTTCGGCTGGAAAGCAGCGCTTGGGATTGTGCTTGCAAACCTTCTCTACTACTTCGTTTTCCGGAGCGAGTTCGCCAGGATGCATCCGGATCCGAAGGCTGATCAGATGCCAGTTGATTGGAGCGACCGAACGGATCCAGTGCCTAGGTGGATAACAGTTGCGCACATGTCGTTCCTTGCTTGGACAGTCTTCACGGCCCACTACCCGGCGCTCTTCATTGGGGGATTTTTATTCTTCCTCGCGTTCACCACAGCAACTAATCAGCACCAGAATCCCATTAGCCTGAAGCCGGCTCTCCTCGTGGGTTTTTTTCTTGCGGGATTGGTTGTCCACGGTGGCCTACAGGGTTGGTGGATTGAGCCGGTGCTCGCAAATCTTCCCCGCATTCCCCTCATGCTCGGGGCCACCGTCCTGACAGCTTTCAACGACAACGCAGCGATCACTTACCTGGCATCGCTGGTACCGGCTTTCACGGATGAACTCAAGTACGCGGTCGTGGCGGGCGCAGTCGCCGGGGGCGGACTTACAGTGATCGCAAATGCGCCTAATCCTGCTGGGCAGTCTATCCTCCAGTGCTACTTCGAAGACGGAGTCGCACCGTTGAAGCTCTTCCTGGCTGCTCTAGCCCCGACTGTGATCATGGTGGTGCTGTTTATCGTCCTGCCGTAGCGGCTCGCTGAGGCTCACGGCAAAGCCGGTGCCCGGCGCGTGAAGAGATCCAGCACCGTCGGGTTGTCGTAGTCGTACACGTCGACTTTCCCGAGCTTCAGCAGGGCGACCCCCATGACAAAGCCTCCTGTCAAACCGCCAATGTGAGCCCAGTGTGCCACGTCGCTGGATTTGCCGATAACACCGAAGACATCCGCCGCAAACCAGCAGAGAATTAGCAGCCAGCCGGGAAAGCCGGTCACCCCAGCGCGAATCAGAAAGATCCAGAAGCAATTGATTCGGTTCTGCGGGTAGACGGCGAGATAAACGCCCATGATGCCGTATATAGCGCCGCTCGCGCCGACGGCAGGGCTGCCATCCAGACCGAGATGGACGAGCCCGGCAAAAATCCCCAACGCGAAGTATGCCCCCGCGTACCAGCCGCCGGGCATAGCCCCGCAGATCGCATTGCCGAAGACAAAGAGCATGAGCATGTTCCCGATGAGGTGCAGCCAGCCCGCATGCATGAAGATGTGGCCGATTACCGCGAGGTCGAACGAACGCGTGAGCACGAGCGAGTCGTACGCGGCATCCGGCATCACCTCAAAGAACGCGAGCACCGAAATAGCTACCGTCGCAGCCATAATCGCGAGGTTGGCCCAAGGACTTCGCTGGATTAAGGTGCGGACTTCGTAAGGGATGAGCAGAAACATCGCGCCGCGCTCTTACAGGGTCAGCGGATGGGTCGCAAGGGACGAGGGTGAGTCACGACATAGTCGGGAAAACAAAACGCCGCCCAGCGATGAAGCCGGGCGGCGTTGACGGAAATCGAATTCCTGCTTTCGAGCTTACGAAGTCGGGACAGTGTTGATCGTCTGCAAGATCCGCCCAGCGATCTTGTAGGGATCACCCTGTGAGTTAGGGCGGCGATCCTCGAGGTAGCCTTTGTAGTTGTTGTTCACAAAGCTGTGCGGCACGCGGATCGAAGCCCCGCGATTAGCCAGCCCGTAGTTGAACTTATCGATGGATTGCGTCTCATGCAGACCCGTCAGGCGCAGGTGATTGTCCGGTCCGTAAACGGCGATGTGCTCGTTCTTGTACTTGTCGAACGCAGCCATGAGCTTTTCGAAGTATTCCTTGCCGCCTTTTTCGCGCATGAACTCCGTGGAGAAGTTCGCGTGCATGCCTGAGCCATTCCAGTCCACGTCTTTGCCGAGCGGCTTGCAGTGGAAGTTCACATCCACCCCGTACTGTTCGCAAAGGCGGAGCAGGAGGTAGCGTCCCATCCAGACTTGATCAGCGGCAGTCTTCGACCCCTTGCCGAAGATCTGGAACTCCCATTGGCCCTTCGCCACTTCCGCGTTGATACCCTCATGGTTGATTCCCGCCTCGAGGCAGAGGTCCAGGTGTTCATCGACAATCTGGCGGGCTACATCGCCCACGTTGCGGTAGCCTACGCCCGTGTAGTACTCACCTTGCGGTGCTGGGAAGCCGCCGCCCTCAGGAAAGCCGAGTGGGACGCCGTCACGGTAGAGAAAGTACTCCTGCTCGAAGCCAAACCAGGTGTTTGGGTCATCGGGAATATTCGCGCGGCTGTTGCTCGGGTGCGGCGTTCCGTCCGGATTCAGAACCTCGCACATTACGAGCGCACCATTGTTCTTGGTTGGATCAGGGAATACGGCAACCGGTTTCAAAAGGCAGTCGGAGTTCTTTCCCTCAGCCTGGCGGGTTGAACTACCGTCGAAACCCCACTGCGGCAGCTGTTCCAGGGTGGGGAAATCGTCGAATTCCTTGACCTGCGTTTTGCCGCGGAGATTGGGGACGGGCTCGTAGCCGTCGAGCCAGATGTATTCCAGTTTGTACTTCGCCATGAGATGTGGTGGTGGGTGTCGATCGGTCAGCGGGATGCGCCTATTCGGCCGCTGATGCTATTGTGTTTGGCCCTGAATTCCCTAGGTGGTATCGGCGCGCGGCCAGCATTAGCAGCCATGATGCCAAAAGGTGGCGTCGGCGGGCAATGGGAGAATCACGGGCAGCCGAGTGGATCGCTCGATGCCGGCGTCTTTCTACCTCGGAGCTTGTCCTCCGGACGGTCAGACGCTTGGTTCCTCTCTATGCGCGAAGTGAAGGACACTCTCCGGGCCACGGTGCGAATCGGGTATGATGGCCGCGTTCATAAGACCTTTCGTGGGCCGAAAGCAGACGAAAGATTTGCCACCGAGGTCCGCGTGCTGCAGTTCTTGGAAGCTGCAGGGTGTCCATTTGTGCCCAGGCTGCTCGAAAATCACCCGGAAGAGTTGCGAATCATCACCACAGCATGCGGGAGCCGCGTTGAACATCTCGACTCGGAGCGGACCCAAGAGCTCTTTGCAGAACTCGAGACCTACGGCGTGAGGCACGATGACGCTGACATTCGGAATGTGACCTACCGGCAGACTGATGGGCGCTTCTGTGTGATCGACTTTGAGTTTGCAACGATCCTCTCAGATTCTAACAACACCGCCAGTGAGTGATCTACCTCTACCTGGAAGGTCACTGCGCTGGTTCGGTCATACAGACCGCGGGAAAGTGCGAAAGAACAATGAAGATGCCTTCCTAGGCGCCTGCTTCGACTCGCAGGAGTTGTACCACCTTGGCAAATTCGGTGAGGCTTCGATCCGCCAAATGGATTTCGTCTTTGCGGTGAGCGATGGAATCGGCGGGGCCATGGCGGGTGAATTCGCGAGCAAGATCACGGTGGAGAAGATCGCGCGTCTGCTGCCGCGCTCCTACAAGCTGTCCGCTGCTGGTCTGGAGGCAGGCTATGGAGACGTTCTCGTAGAGTTGTTCGACCAGATCCATCGCGCTCTCATGTTCCTCGGGCAGAGCTATGAGGAATGCGCCGGGATGGGTGCAACCCTCAGCATGTGCTGGTTCACACCCGAGTGGATGTACATGGCGCACATTGGCGACAGTCGAGTGTACTACCTCCCGGCGAGTGGCGAGCCGATCCGGCAGATCAGCCAAGACGATACCCATGTGGGCTGGCTTTTCCGGAATGGGAAGCTCAACGAGCGAGAAGCGCGGGACCATCCCCGGCGAAACCTTTTACAGAAAGCACTGGGAGCGGGGCACCAGTTCGTTGAGCCACAACTCGGCGCCGTCGGTTTGGAGGCGGGGGATCGGTTTCTTCTCTGCAGTGATGGAGTCGTGGATGGGCTGTATGACTATCAGATGGCCGAGACCCTACGTCCGACCGATGGTCTGGCCGAAGACGTGAACCCGGCAAAGCTCCTCGTGGATGCCGCGCTCGAACGTTCAGGGCGCGACAACACCACGGCCCTGGTCATCGAGGTGGTGTAGACTCCTTTTAACGCGCCAGTTGCCGACAGAGTCCCTGCCGGATTAGGATTCAGTCTTCAGGTAGATGCATCACCCTGCCCAGGCGGCGACATTGAATCTGCTCGGACGACCGAGCAATTCCAGTCTCCATTGTGCCACTTTGTCTCCCCGTTGTGCCACTTTGGCACAATGCCCGAGCAAAGTGAGAGAACGTTCTCCCGATTTGCTCGGACGACCGAGCAATTTCTGTCCCCATTGTGCCATCTTGTCTCGTTCGACACTGAAAGTGCTCGGGCATTCTCTCAAAGTGCTCGGGCATTCATTGAGATTCGATAGGTGATGCGGAGAGGGCACCGCGTTTGCTCGACGAGCAGGCGGAGTTCAGCGCACTCCTCGATGACTCCGACGAGGGATCTGGTTCGCAAGGCGACTAGGCAGACCCAATCGTCGACCTGAAAGCTCCCAGCCTCCCGCGTTCAGAGCGGTAGCGTGACCTACGCGAGCTTCATGCTCTTGCCTGGCTCCATCTCATAGATCAAAGTGAGCCGTTCCGAGGTGGTAGTCTTGATGATGTCCGCGAAGAACTTCATGTAGATGGCGTCGTCCTCGCCGACCGCAATCTTTTCTACGGACTCGAAATCCAGCGCGATAAAGAAGGGCCACTCCGAATCGTCGATCGACTTGCCGCACTTCACCGAGAGTATCTCCGGGATCTTCAGCAGCTGAATCCTCGTCGTCATCATGATCTCTTCCAGCTTAGCCGGTGTGATTTCTGGCTGTAGCTTGTAGAGATTAATCTGGTGAACCATTAGGAATGCGTTGTACGGCGTGAAAGTGAGAGGCGCAAGCGGGGAGACGACCGGGAGACGAGAGGCCAATCGGATGACCTCCTGGCGGCGGCTCGCGATCTGTGGTGGTACTTAACGGCTCCAGTCGAGAGCGCCCTTCTTAATGGCGTACACGTATCCGACAGTGAGCAAGCCGACGAAGCTCAGCATACTCCAGAGAATCGCAAGACCGTGGAGGGCAATGTACTCGCGGTAGACAACTGCCCACGGGTACATAAACACGATCTCGATGTCGAAGAGGATGAAGAGCATCGCGACGAGGTAAAACTTCACACTGAAGCGCGGCTGAGCGCCTCCTTCGGGAAGCATTCCGCACTCGTACGCGCTATCCTTCGTCGCATTGCGTTTGCCAGCTTTGCCCATGAGCACGCTGACCACGAGCGCGCCCACGGCGAAGCCAATCGCGATAACGACTTGGAGGAGAATCGGCAGGTAATCCGAGACCATTAAATGAGAGTGCGCGAGGGCGGTTGCAGTCCAGGACCTAGGCCGCCGCTGCCGGCGTGATCGGCGGTGGCGTTGTCTGCAAGGTGGCGAGCTGCTTTGCGATGCCCTTGTACTTCTTCGCCTCCTTCTTGACCATGCCCCGCGCTACGAGATGCTGGAGCTTCTCGTAAGCCCGCAACCGCAGCATTTCCTCACCACCACTCGCTGCATTGCGGTTCCTGAGATTCGTGTGCACCAGCTCGAAGATATCCTTGAATTCGTACGAGCTGCGGGAAGACAGAACCGCCGCCAGTTCCTCGGTTACCAAGTCCGGGAGCCGACGAGAGAATGCGGTTTTCTTAGGAATAGGCATAGGCGCAAAGGGGTAGCAGAGTTTTTGCTTTTCACGAGTTGATTCTTCACCAACCGCGTTAACGAATCGTGGAGTGCGCGATAGTCGCTCGTGTCAGGCTTCCGCTGGTTCTGTAGATGGCGGAGGCGCAGGTGTTGGCGCAGGATCCGGGGCTGGGGCCGGGACCGGAACTGCCGGAGCGGGCGGCGCCGCAACAGGCGGTCCAAACCCCGGCGGCATGAGACCTCCGCCAGCCATTAACTGCTGAATAGCCGGGAATGCCGCCGCGCCCACCCCGACTGCCGTGCCGAACATCGCCTGATTCAGGGTAAGTGTACCGGCAGACTCGACGATCATCCCGTTTTCCACCTGTCGCTGGGAGTAGGTGCTCGGTCCAAGGTGCCGGACAATCGCATCGGTCGTGGGTAGTTTGCCGGCATCGAAGTACTGGCCTGCCTCGGGGTTGAACGCCATGGACATTGCAAGGAAGGGGCGGAAGATCCCGTAGGCGCGTTCAAAAAGCGTTTTCGTGTCCAGGTAGGCGAAGGCGCTCGTTGGCTCTCCAACGAGCTTTGTAGCCCGGGTGTAATCTTCCTTTTTGTCCAGAGGAGGGACTCCAGCTTTCTGGCGGCTCAGGGTCGCGGTGACTGCTTCTTGCGAAATGCCGAACAAGAGGAAGTCAGGTGAGAGCGCGATTACGGGGGACAGATTGAGCAGACCCTCGCTCTTGGTTTGAAACATGATCGCGCCTTCTGCCTCGCTACGTATCCAGCCGGGCTCACCGTTGCGGCCCGCCGTGGCGGCCACGAGGAATTCTTGTGCACGGCTTGAGTTACGGACATCCAGGGCGAGCACAAAGCCGGGCTGCGCGGCTACGAGAGGCCAATCGACCAGCACGCTCAACTCCGGCCCGAACATCTCCGTGAAGTCGGTTAAATCCGGCACGTTGGGAGATAACAAAGCCAAGGGCGCCGCGGAAGCCGCCAGATCAGTCCCCCGCGCGAGTGCGCCTACATAATACAGGAGCGTGTCACTTGTGGTCAGCGCCAACGAGCGTCTGGGCATCGTAGTGGGCTGGCCGGTTTGCGGCATCAATACGAAGACCGTGTCGCGCAGGAGCGCACCGTCCATCTTCACACTAGCGGACAGCGCTTCCACCTGCTGCAGCGCGGCGAGCTGCGGTGCGTCGGGCTTCTGCCCCGCGGCGGCGACCAGCGTGGTGAGCCGATCCGCGAGCACACGCACTTGTGCATAGAGCACCAAGTCCGCGTCGCTGGGCAGCGCGGCCATGGATTTCAGGTACGGCGCGCTGGCTGCAAACTCCTCGCCGGAGCCGGGCTTGCCGTCGTAGCGATCGATCGTGGCCTGCAGCAGCTCGAGCTGATTTGAGATGAAGTACCAGTTGTCCCGGAAGACCTCTGCGATCACCAAGTCCTTGTCGGTGTAGGTTTCAATTTCTGTACCCGCGTAGTTCACCAGGTCAGCCTTCCCCGCCGGACGGGCTTGGCGCAGATTTTGGCGTCCATCGGCGATGAGTTCCTCCAGCGCGCTGCGGTTTCCCTCGAAGCATACGCCTGCAACGAACGTCGGATTCGGAGCGTCGTACGAGGTTACCGCGAGAAAGGCCTCCCGCGGCAGCGCCTGCGCGAGCTGTTCGAGGCGCGCCTGGTTTTCCGCCATCCAGGGCAGCTTGCTCTTTGGTTTCTCCAGAAAGGCCTGTACCTCTGGCTCCCGTAGCAACTGGTTCAACTCAGTGCGTGGCCAGCGTTCAGAGGTCCGCTGGAGATCGGGGAAGTGCGCGAAGAAAAGCGTGTTCCCCGGCGCCAGCTTCACTGCTCGGACGCGCGACGCTGCCTGGCGTTGTTGCAGGAAAAAGAACGCGCCCGCCAGGAGCACGAACAGCGCGGCGATCGGAATGACTTTCTTCATGAAGGGGGAATGTTTAGGGCTCCTCGTAGGCACCGGTTGCCTTGAGTCCGCCCTCGCTGAGCTCGAAGACCTCGACACTCACGGGATGGGCTGTTGCGCGGTAATCCGCAAAGACGCCCGGCGCGTAGTCGCGGTAGCTGCTCACGAGGTGAGGGAAGACGTAGGCGGTAAACCGATTCGGCACTACTACGATGAGCTTCGGTCCGAGGGTATCCGCAAAAAGCGCTCGAAAACCGGGGGCGAGCACTGTGGCGCTGACAATTGGCTCCTCAGATTTCATGACGGCATGCTCGATCACCTTCTTCGCATTGCGCGTGTACTCGGGCTTCAGGGACGCAAGTTCGGTAGCCGCGTTGGTTCGGGCGCGTTTCGCAAAGTCCCCCCAAGTCGTTCCGAGTGCCGTCCATTCCGCCGCGGTGAAAGCGCGCAGTTCGCCGGCCTCGAGCAGTCCTGCCACGAGCACCGTCCTTTCAGCTCCAGGGATCGGCTGGGTGGAAGCCGCTCCCAGGAACTTGGCATCCAGCCACACCCGCCAGCTCTCAGCATCCGATGCTTGCGCCACAGTGGAAAGTGCCGAGACCAACATTGCGAGCAACCAGCGCGTCGCTCGGACTTCGGGTAGCACAGGGGCGTAGCTCATCGGCGTCCCGCTTGGGACACGCACAACTTCGGGAGTTCCCCGGCCAGTTCAAGCCTAATGGTCGGGCCTCGCGTCTGCCGGCCAGTTGTTCCTTGCAAGTTCCACCCCCGCTGCGGACCTTCCCCCGCGATGATCACCTTCCTCGAAGGCACCCTCGTCGAAGCCATGCCGACCCATGTCGTGCTCGGCGTCCACGGCGTCGGGTACCGCGTGCTGATCCCCCTTTCCAGCTACGACAAGCTCCCCGCAACCGGCGCGCAGGTGAAGATCCTCACGCATCTCTCCATCCGGGAAGACGCCCACGTCCTCTACGGTTTCATGAGTTCCGCCGAGCGCGATCTCTTTCGGCTACTTGTGCATCACGTCTCCGGGATCGGGCCGAAGACAGCGCTCGATGTGCTCAGCGGCAGCAGCGTGACTAGCTTCAAGGCCGCCGTCGTCGCGAATGACGCCAAGTCGCTCAGCCAGGTAAAAGGCATCGGGAAGAAGACCGCCGAGCGCATCATCGTGGAATTAAAGGACAAGGTCGGCGTCGCCGCTGCGTGGGAGGCCGCGAGCGCCGAGCACGCTCCTTCGCCGCAGGAGGTGCATGTGAACGACGCCGTCCTCGCGCTAATTTCGCTGGGGTACAAGCAGATCGATGCGCACAAGGCCGTGAAGCAGGTCATCGAAAAACAAGGCGCTGGCCAGACCTCCGACGAACTAGTCCGACAGGCGCTGAAGCTTCTCCTCTGATCCCGCATGGATCGTCTCTCCACTATCAAGGCCGCCTTTCCTGCTGAAGGCCTCTTCGCCGACAAGGAGTGGCTGATCAGCCCCGAGCCTTTCGCGATTACTCCAGCGCTCGATGCACAGCTGCAGAAGCTCGGCTACCGACTCGGCCTCTTCAATCGCGCCTGCAACCTCCTCTACCACCTCAGCATTACGGGCCGACAGCCCGCCTGGATCGCCGATTACCTGGATCGCGGCAAGCCGTCTGAACTCGTCGAGTTCTCCCGGCAGAAGTCCCTCCGCGACGAACTCCCGCTCGTTCTCCGTCCCGATCTCGTGCTCACGGACGAAGGTTTCACCATCGCAGAGCTCGACACCATCCCTGGGGGCATCGGCCTTACCGCCTGGCTGAACCACACCTATGCCCCCTTCGGTGCGGACGTGATCGGCGGCGCCTCCGGGATGATCGACGGCTTTCTCGCCGCGCTCGGGGGGAAGGCGCATGTCCTTGTATCCGCCGAAGCCGCCACCTACCGCCCCGAGATGCAGTGGCTCAGCCGGATGAGCGGCGGCGCGTTGCAGGTGCACGACGCCGAGACCTACCAGCCCCGCGCCGATGGCCCCGCGATCTACCGGTTCTTCGAGCTCTTCGACCTCGCGAACATCCCCAGCGCCCGTGCCATCATGGATGCCGCGCAAGCCGGCGCGACCGTCACCCCGCCCTTCAAGCCCTACCTTGAGGAGAAGCTTTGGTTCGCGCTCTTCTGGATGCGCCCCCTCCGCGAGTTCTGGCGACGCGAACTCAGCGAGCGCCACTTCCTCGAACTGCAAAAGCACATCCCTTACACCTGGCTCCTCGACCCCACCCCCCTCCCGCAGCACGCCGTCATCCCCGGGCTGGAGATCAATGGCTGGGAGGAACTCATGGAGTTCTCTCAGAAGCAGCGCGACCTCGTGCTAAAGATCAGCGGCTTCTCCGAGCTGGGTTGGGGCAGCCGCAGCGTCGTCATCGGCTCCGACAGCTCGCAGAGCGAATGGAAGTCCGCCGTCCACGAAGCGCTCGGCGCCTTCCCGCACCACCCGTACATCCTCCAGCGCTTCCACAAGGGCCGGCTCTTTGAGCAGCCGTACTTCGATCCCGCGACCGGCGCGGTGGTCACGATGAAAGGCCGCGTTCGCCTGTGTCCTTACTACTTCGCGATCGATGGGAAGAACGAGCTCCGCGGCGCGCTGGCAACGATCTGCCCGCCGGATAAGAAGATCCTGCACGGAATGAAGGATGCGATATTGGCTCCGACAGCAGTTGCAGGGTGAGATATTGAGATCAATCGCCGCGCGTTCGCCAATATCATCGGACATCGGTTGGCGGCTCCGAGGATGGTCCGCAATATCTAATCGGGAGCATCCTTCGCGACTCTTCTCCGCCCATGTGAGCTCACCTTCACCTGAATCGGTCGAAAGCGGGCTTCAGAGGAGAGCCGCTGTTTTAGGCGTCCAGCTATCCCGTGCAATAAGAGCGAACTTCGTAAGCTGAGTACGACGCATGAAGGCTGAACGATGCAGTCGCGCAGAGCATTCCGGCGAAGACCCACGGAGCTTCGGAGTAGCCGGGCCGGTACTTATGGGGCGGCGTTAGTGGCGCGGCGATCTTGAGGGCGTAGTGTTCAGCTCCTGGGGGAGCGGTGGAGGCACAGGCGATCGGGGACTTACTCGGAACTTGGATGACCTGCGCCAGAGAAGAGGGATGAAAAATGGCGCAGCCGCTAAAAATACTGCTCCGAAAACCAGAGGGGTCCCATAGCGCTGCCAATCGGGAGAAAGTCGGACAACCAGCAGCCAGAACACAAACACGAGCCAAAAGGCACAAAACAAGGCGAACCCGTATGTTGCGAGCACCTGCTTTAGGTTTGGCCGCGTCGTCTCAAGGACGTGAAAACTCTCGGAGGTGTAAACCACAAGGTTCGTGTCGGCGGATGGATTGCGGATCACTCGAATACTTCGCAGGGGAAGTATTGGAACGAAGCAGAGTATGAACCATTCTGTCGTAATGTATGAGCCATCTGCTCGGAATTCGCGCTGACCGTAGAAGGCGGTTCCTATTCCGTTAATCGCTTGTGCCATAAAATATAGTAGCCTGAAGAAGTCGCTGGGTCAGGTTTATGATCCACTGTGCCAAGGTGCACGGCAAGTCGCAGCACCTTGTTAGGATCGTTGCTCGATGCACCGACGCCAGTATCCGGGCTCGCGGCTGCAGTGCATAACCGCGATAATCAGCACGAAGTCAGATTCAATCGAGAAAAGCACCCCATATGGGAAGACATGGACTAGGCACCTCCGCACATTCCACGAAAGAACGCCAGCGCGTCGGAGATCCAGCAATCTGACGAAACGGCGACTCAACTCACGCGATAAACCGAAGCTCAAGACCGACCTGACAACCGGCGTAGAAACGCGCGGCGTCCTCAAAATCATCGAGAGCCTCGGGATGAAGCTCATACCTCATCGGGCGACGGCGCGCCTGACTCGGGCAAGCGCCTCGTCGCTCGAAATCGTTTAGTCCTGCCCTTTGCAGATGGTCATCGCGACGGCGTAATGCCTCGGCGGCCCAAAGCTGCAGTATGTAGCCATCCTCTGCTGGGTCCAGGCTCTCCACGAGTCGATGTGCCAGGAGCGCTCGCGCCTCGCTCGGCAAGGATAGCGCCTCTTCCGCTATCTGTTCCACGGCCATGCTCATATGCGGAGAATACCGGCGCTCGCGCAAAGCTCAACTCAAACGCCTCCAGACTTCGCCGCGGAAGGTTTTCGGGTGCAGAGCAGGCCCGGAACTCGTGGGTCGAGTTCGCTCACGAAAAAATGGCGGGAGGAACGAGGAGCCCCCTCGCTTCCTCCCGCGTACCGGGTTTAGTTATCTACGTGCTTCGGTTTACGCCGCGGGTGGGGTCTCGGGCACCGTGGGAGCCGTCGGCACCTTGCGGAAACGGCGGGCCAGGTCCTGGATGACTGTATCCAGGCCCGATCCTTCTCCATGCGCTCGAAGCGAACGATAGATGACGAGCGCCCCGTACATCCAGTCGCTCCCGGCGAACATGCCGGTATCCGAGACGCGAGTGAGCAGGCCCTCGAGGCGGACCCGCGTCGCCTGGAGCTGGATGTAGAGCGCAGCGTCGCGCTCGAGGCCGGGCAGATCCAGCCCTGCGGGGAGCAGTGCGGGATTGTCCCGGGCGACGGTGAGCGCGAGTTCGGCGAACTCACGGCTCTTTGGCCCAAGCTTCACCAGATCTCGCCGCTCCTTGGGAGTGGCTCCCTCCATGGCGGAGAGAGCCGTCTCGAGGGTGTTCACGGCGGTGGTGATGGCGGCGGCTTGTTCAGCGGTCTGGCTGATGTTGATGCGGTTTGTGTTTAGTTTCATTTGGTTTGGTTCTTTCTGTTTTGGTTTGGTTTGGTTGTTCGAGCCCCGCTCTGGTGCCACACGGCACGGACAGCGATGCCCTACACCTGATAGGCTCATGTCAAAATAAGAGGTTAGGGCACGGGAATGCGGGACACTTTCCCGTCGAGACGGCTCTCTGCCGAAGGCGCTTTCCCTGAGCGACAGCCCCGGGAACGCCATGCTCCAGCGTGGCCTCGGCGCCGGGTACACCCATTGTGATCCTCAGCAGAGGCGTCTCGGAAGCCCCTCACCCTTCCGGCATCCATTGCCGAGGCCAGGCTGGAGCCAGGCGTTCCCGGGCTGGCGTCAATCCATGGGCTCTTGCATGGCAGCGTATGCGTTTTGCAGCGCTGAGGCCGGGCTGGGTATGCGGCCCGGCGTATTTGTCCGGCTTTGCAGCTCTGAGCTCCAATGTCGGGGCATTTCGCTCCGGCGTTGCGGCTCTCAGCTCTGGTGTAGGAGCACTTTGCTCCGGTGTTGCGGCTCGGAGCCCCGGTGTCGGGGCACTTTGCTCCGGCGTTGCGGCTCGGAGCTCCGGTGTCGGAGCAACTTGCTCCAGCGTTGCGGCTCGGAGCCCCGGTGTCGGAGCAGTTTGCTCCGGTGTTGCGGCTCGGAGCTCCGGCGTCGGAGCATTTTGCTCCGGTGTTGGGAGCAGGGACATTCCTATCCCGAGTTTGAGAGAAACAAACACCGGGTTGGAAAACCCGGTCTCCCAGTCGAAGCGCGCGTTCTTTGCTCATTCGGCGTGCGGAGGATCGCGTTCTAGTACATGCACGGTCCCGGAGCCTCGCCTTTGCGGAATGATCGGAAATGTCCGCGACCTCGGAATGACACGTGATCTACTTAAGTTGACCCCGCTGCGGCCGCATACGCTACTTCGTCTGGTAAAGCTATGGCCCCATGCCCGCAGTCATGGGCGTGAAGTTGGTCAGCTCTACCGCGTTGGGTTCTACTCGCGACAGGATGGTCTTGATTGCGTCTGGCTGGTGGATCGAGATGGGGGCTATCACTGGACTGTCGATCACGCGTTCATCTCCCAACACTTCATCATCGTTCGTCGTTCGAACGAGCGATCGATCTACGGTGCCAATCGCCCCCAACTTGGTCCGCTGTCTTGCGCTCCGAGCCCATGAACCTTGTCCTGGCACCCACAGCGAGCGGTGTAGGGCTGCGTCATCTATGAATTCTCCGATCGTTGTGCTCGGCGTCGCCGCATGGGCTGGTTTCGTCCACTCGCTACTCAACCGGTCAGTTCAGGTGGATATAGGCTCATTGGGAAGCGCTTCGCTGCCCGAAGTAGGAGTTATTTCGATAGGTGCACTTGTCTGTGGGTTGCTGTCATTCCTGGCTGCATTACAAGAGAGTGGGGAGGATCTTACTTCTGGCGCTACATGGACGCCCGTTTTCCTGGCTGCCGTCCCGTTTTTCGGGATGCTCTACCTTTTGAATCCGTTCGGGGTGGGACCCTGATTGGAGGGAGCGGCGCAAAGACGCAAAGAGGCCCATCTTTGTAGGAGCGGAGCGCTAGGGCGCTAAGTCTCGCACCCGGCCCCCAGGGAAAGCTCCGACAGTGGCAAACTTCAAACGTCAGGCTTCCTCGTCTTAATTTTGATCCTGCCATCCCGTCGTCTCGCGCCGAGCCGCATGATTGGCTTTTCATGCCGGCTGCGGCACCCGTACTCTCCCGCTCCCGATGTCCAGCGAATACAAGGTCAGGCTCGAGGTCTTCGAAGGACCTCTCGATCTGTTGCTCTACCTCATCAAGCGCGATGAGGTGGACATCTATGACATCTCCATCGAGCGGATCACTCAGCAGTACCTGGCGTTTATGGACGCTTTCAAGGTGCTGGATATCGATGTGGCAGGGGAGTTCGTGGTGATGGCGGCAAATCTGATCTACATCAAGAGCCGCAATCTCCTGCCGGTGGCGGTGCAGCCGCCAGAGGAGGAGGTGGAGGAGGACGATCCACGCTGGGAGCTGGTGCGGCAGCTTGTGGAGTACAAGAAGTTCAAGGACGCGGCGCAGCATCTAGGCCGGCGTGAGGTGGAGCAGGAGAGCCTATTCTCCCGCCTGCCAGAGTCGGCGGATGTAATGACGGAACGTCCATTGGGCGAGGTGAGCGTTTTCGATCTGATCAACGCCTTCAACACGATCCTCAAGCGGCTGAACAAGAAGGAGGATCTGCGGGAGATCTTCGAGGAGAACTACTCGGTGTCAGATAAGATCGACCTCGTTCTGAAGATGACTTCGTCGGGCGTGCCGCTGCGCTTCAGCGAGCTTTTTGGGACTGCGGCTTCGCGCTCGGAAATCGTGGTGACCTTCCTCGCGCTGTTGGAGCTGATCCGCCTGAAGCAGCTGAAGGTGACTCAGGACGAACCGTTTGGGGAGATCGAGCTGCGGCGCCTGTAGGTCGGCTTGCACACTTCGCGCATGACGCTCAAGCAAGTCATTGAAGCATTGATCTTCGCCTCGCCGAAACCGCTCCTGACGAAGGAGATCATGGCGGCACTGCGTGGGGCGGGGGAGGGAACGGAGGACGAGGAGGTGCGAGCCTACGCGACCGTGAAGGAGGAAGTCGCGCTGGCGCTCCTGGCGGAGCTGAAGGAGGAGTACGTAGCCACGGGGCGCGCGTTCCAGCTCGCCGAGCAGGTGAATGGCTGGACGCTTGTCACAGATCCCGGAGCCGCGCCGTGGGTGCGGCAGCTCTACCCCGAGGCCAAGCCAACACGCCTGAGCGGACCGGCGCTGGAGACCCTGGCGATCATTGCGTATCGCCAGCCGGTGACGCGTGCGGATTGCGAAGCGGTGCGCGGAGTGGCTGTGGATGGCGTGATGCAGGTGCTGCTGGACCGCGGGCTGGTCAAGATCGCAGGGCGGGCGGAGGTTCCCGGGCGACCGTTGCTGTATTCCACGACCGAGTACTTCCTGCAGCATTTCGGCCTCAAGACGGTGGATGAACTGCCCAATGTCGGCGAACTCCGGAGAGTTGCCCTGCCCACGCCGCCGCCCGGTGAAGAAGCTGGCGTGAAGCCGAAAAAGCGTTCAAAGACTGAGCCGGCGGAACCAGCGGACCAGCCGCCGGTCGCTCCCGAGGAGCCTGCGGCATCTCCGGAGCCAGAGCCGACTGACGCCCCACCACTTTCAACCGATTTATAAGCCCGTGTCGCTCCCTGAGATCCGAAAGAAGATAGATACGCTCGACGAGGAACTGCTGCGGCTCCTGAACGAACGGGCCGATCTGGTCCACGAAGTCGGGGTGGTAAAGAAGGCGGAGGGTTCCGCCATTTATGCGCCGGAACGGGAGGAGCAGGTGCTGCGGTCGCTCATTGACCGGAGCCGAGAGCATCGTGGCCGACTGCCCGAGAAGAGTATCCGCGCAATCTACCGGGAGATCATGTCGGCCTCGCTGGCGCTCGAGAAGGATCTCACGATCGCGTACTTCGGCCCCGAGGCCACGAATACTCACCAAGCGGCGAGCAGCAAGTTCGGCGCGAGCGTCCGGTACGTTCCAGAGGTCAGCATCTCGGATGTCTTCGATGTGGTGGCCCGCGGGAACGCGGATTACGGCGTGGTGCCGATCGAGAACTCCACGGAGGGCGCGGTGAACCACACGCTGGACATGTTCATGGAGAGCGACGTGCGGATTTGCGCGCAGATCCTCCTGAAGATTGAAAACCACCTAATCGGCAAGATTCCGAAGGAGCAGATCCGCAAGGTGTACTCGCATCCCCAAGTCTTCGGCCAATGCCGGAATTGGCTGCGGCACAATCTCCCTGAGGCGGATCTGATCGAAGTCTCGACAACGCCGCGTGCGGCGGAACTCGCGGCCTCCGAGCCGGGCGCGGGCGCAATTGCGGGCAAGATGGCGGCCGAAGTGTACGGGCTGGAGATCCTGGCGCCGTCGATCCAGGACCTGCCTAATAATACCACGCGCTTTCTGGTCATTGCGCAGCATCCCTCGCCGCCGACGGGAAACGATCGGACGTCGATGATGTTCTGCGTGCGAGACGAGCCGGGGGCGCTCTTCCATGCGCTGGAGCCGTTTAATCGGCTGAAGATCAGCATGAGCAAGATCGAGAGCCGGCCTTCCAAAAGGAAGGCATGGGAATATTTCTTCTTCTGCGACGTGGACGGCCACGCCACCGAGCCGAACCTGCAGGAAGCGATCAAGGAGTTGGAGACGCACTGCAACTTTGTGAAGATCCTCGGGACCTACCCGAAGACGACGCAGGTCTAGCCTGCGCGGCTAGGGGTCCTTGCCGACGTAGATGGCGTCATCCGGCCAGTCCTTGCGGATGTAGCCGGCATCCATATTCACGGGGAGGATGTAGTTTCGCATCATCCGCACAGGGGCGAGAATCCGTACTGTGGAGACTTCCTCAATGGAGTCTTCGCCATGATTCCTCCGCAAACTCGGGATAAGCCGCTCATGGACGGTCTGAACGATGTCCGTATCACTTGCGCCATCGATGAAGAGGAGCATCGCCAGCTTGCCATCAATCTCGGCGATGTGACTCTCGAAGATGATCTCAGTGAAGACCGAGCGGACGAATTCCTCCTTTTGAATGTCCTCCACGAGTTGCCTATAAGTGATCCCGATCCGAAACTTCAGGATGTAGAGGTGGCGGGTATTGTACTGCGCCGTACCGGTGGACGAGAGATCCACGTGAGTGAAGTAGGAGAGCACGTTGGCCTCCTCGAGGCGCTGGCGCTTCCGACCAACCGTCCGCACGTTCACACCAGTCGCCTCGCCAATCCCGTTATCCGACTCGCGGGGATCGCGAATGAGGTGGCGGACGATCAGCCGCTCCTGCTCGTCGAGTTCTCTCATGCGTAGGGTGTCTCCGTGGCTGCCGGGACGAATCGCGCGCCTTTCGCAGAAGTGGTTGTTTTCAAAGGGACGGTTTTAGCCAGAAAAGGCGAAAGTTAGACACCCCGGTGCAAAGAATGCGACACCTTTTTGTAGAAAACGGCTTTAATTTGTCTTGAATTGTCACTCTTGCGCCCTAGGCTGGATGACCGGGCGCACGCTTTAGGGATTCTTTCTTATGAACCACGTTATTCAGGATCGGACTGCACACATCCGGCACTCGCTGTACCGTCCAGAAGCCGAGCACGACGCCTGCGGCGTGGGCTTCATTGCACAGGTCAGCGGGGAGCGCAGCAACCAGGTCTTGAGGTACGCGCTGCAATCGCTTTGTAACCTGGCCCACCGTGGCGCGGTCGATGCGGATGCGAAGACCGGCGACGGCGCAGGCGTGATGACGCAGATCCCCTACAAGCTCCTCGTGCCGGAGGTGAAGAAGTTGGGGCATCATCTCTACAACGAGACGGACCTGGGAGTAGGCATGGTTTTCCTGCCGCACGACAACGCCTACGCACAGGCCCGAGCCATGGCGATTGTCGAGGAGGTGATCGAGAGCCGGGGGCTATTTCTGTTCGGCTGGCGGCAGGTGCCGATCAACATCAAGGTGCTCGGTGAGAAGGCGGCTTCCACGTTGCCGCGGATTGAGCAAGTCCTCGTCGGTCGGCCTCATGGGATGACGCACGACGAATACGAACGCCGGCTGTTCCTTTCGCGGAATGAGATCGAGAAGCGCGTCGCGGAGGATCACATTCGGCATTTCTACATCCCGTCCTTCTCGCACCGGCTGATTGCCTACAAAGGGCTGCTCGTCTCGCCGTCGCTCGAAAAGTTCTACAAGGATCTCGGCAACCCGGATTACGAGACTGCCCTGACCGTATACCATCAGCGGTACTCGACGAATACTTTCCCGACGTGGCCGCTGGCCCAGCCTTTCCGGCTACTGGCGCACAATGGCGAGATCAATACGCGGCGCGGCAACGTGAACTGGATGCACGCACGCGAGGCCGAGCTCGAGGCGGATTTCTGGGGGAAGGACATTGATTTGCTCAAGCCGATCATCCAGGCCGGCGGATCGGATTCAGCGGAACTGGACAATGCGCTAGAGGCGCTGGTGCTCTCCGGGCGTTCGATCACGCACGCGATGAACATGCTTGTGCCGCCCGCGTGGCGGAGCGACAAGCGGATGCCGGAGGATCTGCAGGGTTTCTATGAGTACCACCGGTGCTTCAATGAACCGTGGGATGGCCCGGCAGCGCTCGTTTTCACGGATGGCATTACTGTTGCAGCCTGCCTCGATCGGAACGGGCTACGTCCTGCGCGGTACAAGCTGACCGAGGACGGGATTTTCTCGTTGGGTTCGGAGGTCGGGACCATCGAGTTTGACGATGAGCATGTGCTCGAGAAGGGGCGGCTGGCGCCTGGTGAGATGATTGCCATCGATACGGCACAAGGGCGGCTGATGCGGGATGAGGAGATCAAGCGCGATCTCGCGAAGCAGCGTCCCTACCACGAATGGATCAAGACGCACCTCGTCTGGCTGAGTGACCACGCGAAGAGCAACCTCGAGACGCCGGGCGAGCCGATGGACATCCTCTCGCTCACGCAGCGGCAGCTCGCTTTCGGCTATTCTAGCGAGGAGCTGGATATGATCCTGAAGCCGATGGTGCAAAACGGTGCTGAGGCCGTGGGCTCGATGGGAGATGACACGCCGCTGGCGGTGCTCTCGTTGCAGCCGCGGCTGCTCTACACCTACTTCAAGCAGCTCTTCGCGCAGGTCACAAACCCGCCGATCGATCCGATCCGGGAGAAGCTGGTGATGTCGCTGCACACGAATCTGGGCTGGCGACGGAACCTTTTGGCGGAAAGTCCAGAGCACGCGCAGCTCGTCCGCTCGGACTCACCGGTGCTCTTCGAGTACGAACTCGATGCCTTGCGGAATCTTGGTGAGAAGCATCACCCTGCGGTCACGATCGATTGCACCTGGCCTCTAGCGGAGGGAGATGGGGGACTGGAGGTCGCGCTTCAACGGATCTGCGCAGATGCAGAGACGGCGGTGAGCAATGGCGCCCGCATTATCATCCTGTCGGATCGCGAGCTGGATCACGACCGGGTGGCCGCTCCAATGCTGCTCTGCACCGGCGCGGTGCATCACCACCTGATCCGCTCCGGCAAGCGCATGAAGGCCAGCATCGTGTGTGAAACGGGTGAGGCCCGCGACACCCATCAGCTCGCCTGTCTCATCGGGTATGGCGCAGGCGCGGTTTGTCCTTACCTGGCCTTTGAGACTGCACGTGAAGTGCTCGAACAGCTGAAGGTAACAGCTCGTCAGGCTGTGACCCGCGCGGGCGCGGACGCCGAGAAGCTGGCCAAGGCTCAGGGTGCGCTCAACGATCTGGAAGCGGTTACCTATGAGAAGGGCCTCAAGAATGTCCGAAAGGCGCTCGAAGATGGGCTGCTCAAGATCATGTCGAAGATGGGCATCTCGGTGCTGGCCAGCTACCAAGGAGCGCAGATATTCGAGGTGATTGGCGTGGGTGAAAAGGTCGTGGCGCAATGCTTCGACGGCACGCCTTCGCAGGTTGCTGGAATCGGGTTCCAAGAGATCGCCCGCGAGTCGTTGCAGCGCCACGAGAAGGCCTTTGCAGCTGTCCCACAGGAAGAAGGTAAACCCGAGAAAGAACGCGCGCTCGATGACGCGGGATATTATCGGTTTCGCCGGGCAGGCGAGCGCCACGCGGTGACTCCGCCGGTCATTCAGTCCTTCCACTCTTTCGTAAAGACGAACAGTCCTGACGACTACAAGAAGTACGTAGCCGCAGTTCGGCTGCAGACGCCCATTTCCTTCAAGGACATGCTGGAGCTCGTGCCGCAAGGATCGGGACCCGTACCAATTGATGAAGTAGAATCGGTGGAAGATATTCGTCGACGCTTCACGAGCGCGGGAATGTCGCTGGGTGCGCTCTCTCCTGAAGCACACGAGGCGCTGGCCATCGCCATGAATCGCATCGGCGGGAAATCGAACTCTGGTGAAGGCGGTGAAGATCCCGAGCGCTTCAAGCGTCGCGAGAACGGCGATCTCGCCAACTCTGCGATCAAGCAGGTGGCCTCCGGGCGCTTTGGCGTCAACGCCGCTTATCTGGCGAGCGCGAAGGAGATCGAGATCAAGATGGCTCAAGGCGCGAAGCCTGGTGAGGGCGGGCAGCTACCTGGTCACAAGGTCACGGGCCTGATTGCACGTCTGCGGCACACCGTGCCGGGCGTGATGCTCATCTCGCCGCCGCCGCATCACGACATCTACTCCATCGAGGACCTGGCGCAGCTTATTCATGACCTGAAGGAAGTGAACCCGCGCGCCAAAGTGTGCGTGAAACTCGTCTCCGAAGCCGGTGTCGGGACGGTTGCGGCCGGTGTGGCAAAAGCGCACGCGGATATCGTCCTCATCTCCGGCCATGATGGCGGGACCGGTGCATCGCCCCTCAGCTCAATCAAGAACGCCGGTACTCCGTGGGAACTAGGCGTGGCAGAAGCGCAGCAGGTTCTGATGGTGAACAACCTGCGGAACCGAATTGTTCTCCGCACGGACGGCGGCATGCGCACGGGTCGGGACATCGTTCAGGCAGCTATTCTCGGAGCGGAAGAATTCAACTTCGGTACGGCCGGTCTGATCGCGCTCGGTTGCGTGTACGTGCGCCAGTGCCATCTCAATACCTGCCCTGTCGGCATTGCGACTCAGGACGAGAAGCTGCGCGGCAAGTTCAAGGGGAACCCGGACATGCTGGTGAACTTCTTCAACAGCGTCGCGGAAGAGGTTCGCGAAATTCTTGCGGAACTCGGCGTGCGTTCGCTCAAGGACGTCATCGGCCGGCCTGATTATCTGCGGCAGCGGCACGTCCCGGATCATCCGAAGGCGAATACTGTGGACCTCAGTCGCTTGCTGGTGGATGTCGTCGGAAAGGACGATCCCACGGCGCGTTATTGCACTCGGTCCCGGAATGACGGCATTCACGACAGCCCGCTGGACGATACCATCCTGCAGGATGCGCATGGTGCAATTAGTGAGCAGCGGCCGATCACCCTCAGCTACAAGGTCCGTAATACGAACCGATCGATCGGCACCAAAGTGAGCGGCGAGATTGCGTATCAATGGGGCGATGCCGGCCTGCCGGAGAACACGCTGACTCTAATGCTCGAAGGGAGTGCTGGGCAAAGCTTCGGCACCTTCCTTACACCGGGCGTTCGCCTCGTCCTATGCGGCGAAGCCAATGACTACGTGGGCAAGGGAATGAGCGGCGGTGAGATCGTGGTTCGGCCAACCAAGGGGCACAAGTTTGCGGCCGCCGACAATTCCATCGTCGGCAATACCTGTCTATACGGCGCGACGGGCGGAACGCTCTTTGCCAATGGGCGCGCGGGCGAGCGCTTTGCCGTGCGCAACTCTGGCGGCATCGCGGTTGTGGAAGGGATCGGTGATCACGGCTGCGAGTACATGACCGGCGGCACCATCGTCGTGCTCGGCACCACTGGAAAGAACTTCGGCGCTGGAATGACCGGCGGCGCAGGCTACGTGCTCGATCTCGAGAACCGATTCGAGGAACTCTATAACTCCGGTCTGGTTGTTATCGAGCGTCTCACGGAGGAAGACACCGTCGTTCTTCAGCAGCTCATCTATCGGCATCTCGAAGCCACCGATAGCGATCGTGCTCGCGAGATCCTGGGAGACTGGCCGCGATTCAGCGGGGCCTTCTGGAAAGTGACCCCGCGTCCACCTGCGGCAAAGCCGGCTGATTCACATCCTCCTGCGAAGACCGAGGCTGTGATTTCGGAGAACGTCGTTGCTACCCAGCCGTAGAGTCGGCCAGAGCCGCTCGATTGAGTCGAGTGGCTTTGCTGTTTGTGCGAGGCGCCGTCTACCGTCCTGCCTCGCGGACCTTGGGGCGGGTAATGTGCGGCTCGCGAAGATAGATTGGCTCCAACTCGCCGCGTGCTGTAATTCCGCACTGTGCAGCTGCTAGCTGGCCCAGGATCGCCGCTGACGGATGCACAACTTGTGCATCCGCGAAGGCGGGCAATGGCGTCGATGCCAGCACTGGCGTTGCGTCAATTCCGTTCAAGTATCCGCGGAGTTCACTCTCAATAAGCAGTCGCGGTCCGTCGGTGCAGACTCCCTCCCGCACGTGGGCGAAGTAGAACGAATCGCGGCGCGCATCGCCGATTGCAACGTACTCTCTAGCTAAAGTCGCCAGCGCGGCGAGCGAGGAGAGCCCGACGAGTTCCGCGCCGTGTGCCAGCTGAAGTCCGAGCGCCGCCGCTATGGAGATCCGGATCCCTGCGTACGATCCCGGCCCAAGCCCGATCGCGATCTGATCAAGCTTCAATTGATCCGCCAGCACCCGCTCTAGCGTGATGAAAAGCGACGCGCTGTGACTGCGGTCCGACATGAACTGATCGTCGACGAGCACTGCTCCATCCTTGATCACGGCGACACTCCCTTGGGACGTGGATGTGTCGATGGCGAGCGTGATCATTCCTCCGAGATCGAGCGTTGGTCGCCTTCCAGCACGCGGAAGTGCAGCCAGCGTGTGCCGCTGGTGAGCAGCTTGGGGAACTTGTCCGCCCACTCGATGATTACGACGCCGTCATCGTCGAGATAGTCGTCGAGCCCGATGCGCAGCAGCTCATCCGCGCTTTCCAGCCGGTAGAGGTCGAAGTGGAAGATCGGCATCCGCCCGCTCCGATACTCATGGATCAGGGTAAACGTGGGACTCGTAACCTCGTCCGGATCCGCGCCAAGCCCTGCTGCAACGCCCTTCACGAAGTGCGTTTTTCCCGCGCCGAGATCGCCGCGCAGCGCGAGCACGGCGCCTCGCTCCAGCGTGGCTGCGATCGACGCCCCGTAGGCAAACGTTTCCGCGGGGCTATGTGAAATGATCGAAGCCACGGATCGCTTGTTTGGTTCGTGAGGAACTCCGCGCAGTCAGAGTGCCGATCCGCGTGAGCGGCAGGCGTGGGAAGTCCGTTTTCCAGTCTCCCTCGAGAGCAGCGCACCTCTTCTCCGCGATCGTGAAGAGCAGCTCGTAATCCTCGCCATCACTCAGCGCCTGTTCCCCCGTGCAGCCCCGCGTGCGCGGAATCTGGTCTGACCAAAGGTCGTACCCACAGCCGCTTGCCGTTGCAAGCCGCGGCAGATCCGCCCCCACGCCGTCGCTTAGATCCATCATGGCGCTCGGGAGGAAGAACTCACCCAGCCAGCGCGCTTCCGCCAGGCGCGGGGTAAAGTCCAGATGCTTGCCTGCAATTGACCCGCCGAGCCGACCCGTCACATACACCGCATCGCGCGGCTTGCCGCCTGAACGGAGCACACATTGCTTGCGTTCCACCCAGCCGGTCAGTGCCACGGACAGAACCAATGGTCCCGAGGTGGCCGACGTCTCACCGCCGACGATCGCCACTGAAAACTTCCGTGCTGCCCGTTCCAAGCCGGTATACAACTGCTGCAGACGCTGCACTGTTTCGTCCGGCCCGACAGCGAGTGTCACCAGCGCATGCTGCGGAACCCCGCCCATCGCCGCGATGTCGCTGATCGCTCGGTTCATCGCCTTGGCACCCACCCGCCGCCAGTCTTCCTCTTGCGTGAAGTGTACGCCTTCGACTACCGCATCGGTTTTCAGGAGGGTCCAACGGGGCGCGTGAGCGGAGCCGATCACTGCGCAATCGTCGCCCGCGCCGACTTGCACGTCCTCACCGAGTTCCAATCCCTGAGTTAGTCGGGCGACCAGCGCGTCTTCGCCGATTTCGCTAAGCAGCGGCATAGGTCAGACCATCCCTTGTGCACGGAGGTAGAGCATCACGAGACTTAGCGAATTGAAAATCGCGTGCATTGTGATCGGAACCAGAATCGAGCCACTGATCTCAAACGCTACCGTGAAACACATCGCCAGCGCGAAGAGTCCCGGGAGTGAAGCGATGTTCACATGCATCAGCGCAAAGAGCGTGGACGCGAGCACTGCTGATCCCACGGGCCCGAAGTACCGTTTCCATACGGGATAGAAGTAGCCCCGGAACACGAACTCCTCGCAAAGCGGAGCGACGACCACGGCGGCGAGCACGATCAGCACGATCGTTTCGAGGTTACCTGATTTCGATACATCGCCGAAGAGCGTCACCAGTTCCTGTTCCTGCTGCATATCCTGGGGAAGGAGCAGCGCGATCAGGCTGAAGAGACCGACGATAGGCAGCGCTGCGAGCAGCAGTAGCCCACCCCTTCCGATCGCACGCCAGGGCGCAACGCGGATTGGGCGAAACACCCCCGCAAGCGGCACTTTGCGAATCACGAGAAAGGCCACCACCCCGCCAGCCAGCGCGAGCAGGAAGATGATCCCCGGGACGAGCTGCTCCGTGCCCGCTACCGGCTTCGCCGTCTTACTTTGCGCGAAGGCAGCTATCGCGAACAGGGACAGAGTGCCCGCCAGCATTGCGCTCATGAGCAGATCCGGGAATCCCAAACCTTCTGAGCGGACCTCTCCACCATCGCGCTGCAGGCGCATGCCGAGCCGCCAGTAATGCCAGATGCCGAAAGGAGCCGCAGCTAGGAAGATCAGTCCTACCGCGGAAAGGAACGGTGAGTCCAAGAGCGTATGGTGAATGCCTCAACCCTCTTGCCTACGGCAGGAAGTATCCTGGCAGGAAATACAGCCGGCCCGCTTCCAGCTTGGGCATCAGGCTCCCGGTCAGGTTCACCTCGACCTTGGCCTTCGCCTCTTCACTGCTGCCTAGCATCTCGAAGATTCGCCCAAGCGTGAACCGGGTCTCGTATCGCACCACCGCCGCGCCTTTCGCTCCGGCCAGTTGCATCGCCTTGGCGTATGCGTCTTCCACTTCGCCGAGCCCATCGACGAGCTTGTTTGCCATGGCATCCTTACCGGAGAGCACTCGCCCGTCTGCCACGCCGGTGCGCAGCCCCTGTTCGTCCTGCTTGCGTTCACGAGCCACGATTCCGACGAACTTATCGTAGGTTTGCATCACCATACCCTGGACGTAGACGCGCTCTTCTTCGGTGAGCTCCCGCGCGCCACTGAGGAGATCCTTGAACTTCCCGCTTTTGAAGACGACCTGCTCGAGGCCGACTTTCCCCATCAGCTCACGGTAGTTCAGGGTCTGCATGATCACTCCGATCGAACCGGTGAGGGTCGTCTCGTTGGCCATGATGTAGTCGCCGCCGCACGCTACGTAGTATCCACCCGAGGCGGCGAGCGAACCCATGTACACGACGATCGGTTTGTCTCCGGAATCGCGGAAACGCTTCACCGCCATGTAGATCGTATCAGAGGCGGTTACTTCACCACCCGGGGAGTCCACGTACAGCACTACAGCCTTCACCTTCTCGTCGGTTGCCGCCTGGCGAAGCTGGAGCTTCAGGTCATCCACCATCGTCTCACCGACGGAGCCAGGCTCTGAGGAGGTGATAATCCCGCGCAGCGAAATCACCACGATCTTCGACTCCGCGCCTGCTTCTCCCTCGATCGCGGGAACATTGATCGCTTCATTAAACCTTTCCGGGGCTCGGGCCAGCACGCCGGTCGTGCGGGCGCTCTTATTTAGGACGAAGAGCAGGTTGATGAACAAGCTCAAGGCCAGCGCGAGGAAGAGCGCGACACTGAGACAGCCGAGCCGGTTCTGATTCATAGGGCGGAAAAGGTGCGTAAAGGTTGCGCCCTGAGCAAGCGGCCATTTCGCGACACTGCGAGCTTAGTAAACCCCCGCGCGCAGATCGCGAAACGCTTGGCCGAGGGAGTCGACGACGCTCGAGGCCACAAGCGATTCCTCCGAATCGGTGCCGTGCGTCACCGCGAGTTCGGCTGCCCGTCCGCTCAGCCAGGCAGCGAGTCGTGCACAGTCGAAGAGCGGCAACCCATGTCCTGCGAGCGCCGCACAGATACCGGTGAGCGTGTCACCCATACCGCCGCTGGCCATCCCAGGATTTCCCGTCGTATTGAACGAGATCGGACGACCTGGCTCGGCAATTAGGGTGCGCGCGCCTTTGAGCAGGAGCGTGCCGGGAAAGGTGCCAATCCACTCCTCGGCAATCTCCCGTCGCGATCGGCCGTCGCTGCCGGGCAGCAGGCGCGCCATCTCACCCGGATGTGGGGTGAGCAGCCGCGGTCCTGCACAGTCGCGGAGGATTTCCCGGGCGTGCGCGAGCACATTCAACCCATCGGCGTCGATGATCATCGGCTGCTCGCAATGGCGGATCAGATCCAGGACTTCCTCGCGCCGACCCTGCCCCAGCCCGGGTCCCAGGGCCAGCACGTCGCGGCGTGTCTCCAGAAGTTCGCGGAAGCTGGTGATCGGACGAACCATTACCTCGGGGCTAACGGCGGCAGCGGCAATCGCATAGATCGGCTCGAGCACATAGAGCGTCACCAGTCCCGCCCCGGCACGCACGCAGGCATTCGCGCAGAGCACTGCTGCCCCGACCAGCCCCCGTGAGCCCGCGACTATTCCGATCCGACCGAAATCTCCCTTATGAGAATCGAATCGGCGGCGCGGCAGCAGGTGCTGGAGTTCCGCGGGAGTCGCCACCGTTTCACGCCCGTCGTTCGCAGGCATCCGGGTGTCGAGTTCGCGCAGGGGTAACACGGCCAGGCGTCCGACGAAGTGCGTCGCGCCGTCCATCACCAGCCCGGTTTTCGCCGCACCTACGGCCAGCGTGAAGTCCGCTACCACCGCGTCCTCGCTCGCTTCACCCGTGTCGCCATCGAGGCCGGTCGGGAGATCCAGAGCGAAGACCCGCGCGGGGGTTCGCTCACGCAGCTGGTTGATTTGTCGGCAAAGCGCGCGGATCGGATCGCGCAGCGGCCCGGTGGCGCCGGTGCCGAGCAGACCGTCCAGCAACACCGTGGAACCAGCAGTATGCCGTCCATGCAGGACCGGCAGCACCCCAGGCGAATGTTGGTGAGCCAGGCCAGCCTCCTCGTACTTGGTGCGGGTCAACGGAGCCCATTCACTGCGAGGGAACGCTGGCACGAGGTGGACAGTCCACCCAGCGCTTGCCAGATGTCGCGCCGCGACGAGAGCATCGCCGCCGTTGTGACCTTTGCCGAAGGCCGCGATGCAGACACCGGATCGAGGACTGAACTGCTGGACTGCGACGGCGATCTGCGCCCCGGCATCGTCCATCAGGGCCTCTGCCGAAACGCCTTCTGAGAAGGCGGATTGCTCGAGCGCGCGCATTTCGGACGAAGAGAGGATCATCAGGTGTCTGGAGGGTTGCCGGTGAACGAGTCGTTTCGCTAACAGGAGAAGTCTCTGTCTTCCCTCGCGGCAACTCCACAAAAACGCAGCGGGAGTGGCGTACTGTGTACACCAGCCCCCGCTGCGGGTTCTTTATGCGAAGGCGCTATTCGCACCTGGGTTCACTCCTCTGGATTATGGGTTGGTTCCTCCTTCAGCAGGTGGCTCCGTTACCGGCACAGGCAGTGGCAGCGGAGGAGTGCGAAGGGTTAGTCCGAGCTCCGCGACCAGCGCATCCAGGCCGGCTTCCCGGGCGTGACCGCGGAGTGCGCGGTACACTTCCAGACCGGCTTCACACGCGTCGTGACTGGCCGCATGCTGGGTGTCTTTCACCTTCTGGAGCAGTGCCATCAACTGCGTGCGCACGGGAGTGAGCAGGTCGTAGAGGGCAAGGTCCCGTTCCATGCTTCCCAGGTTCACACTGGGCGGCATGTAGTTGGTCTGCAGGCGGGCGACCTCGAGGGCCAGCCGAGCAAAGGAACGTCGGCGCGGGCCGACCTGGATGAGCGCCTTGCGTTGCGCTGCGCTGAACGAGCGTAGAAACGGCATGGCCGTGACGAGCGCCTCTGTGGCCAAGTTAACGGTGGCTTCCTGTTCTGCACTGATGGTGATGTCGATGATGTTTTTCATATGTGTATCTCTCTTTCTATTTTGGTTTTGTTTTGATGAAGCCGCTTTATGCGCCTTCATCTGTATGTGCTCATGTCAAAAATCCGGCAGACGAGCTGCGGATGTTCGACGCTGAGCGGTGTTTTCCTGTTTTGCTGACTACTGTCTGTTCTTTTTGTTTCTGACGTTTCAGAGGCAGCCGGAATGGATGCCTCTATAAGGGTGGTGCCATGTCAAAAATCCGGTGTGCCTGGGAATCCATCCGAAGCTGCTTTCCTCATCCCTGAGCAGGGCTGCCTTTGTCCCGGAACCGCAGCCCCGGTCTCAAAATAGACCCGCAGACGGTCTCCCAAATGTGCCGCTAGGACCGCGAACACTATTAAGTTTGGAGAGCGAGCTTCTCAGATTCACCAGCTGGCTCGTTGGAAGACATAGCGCGCTTGCGGATTTATCTGGATCGCTCGTCGATTTACCGAACCCGCTCACCAAATCAACGAGCGTGCTCATGAATTTGGGAAGCGCGCTCGTCAATTTAACGAGCGCGTTCGGTGATTTAACGAGTGCGTTCGTTGGATTGGTGAGCCCGCTAGGTGAGCGAACGAGCACGCCAGGTAATCTACCGAGCGCGTTCGTTCGAGAGCACGGCACCTGTGTCCCAAACGAGGTCGATCTTTCGTTGCACAGCTAGCAGCCAAAGCGGGCACAATGCGTCAGCGCCTCGGTGGAAGTGGTTGCCGCCCAATGGACGGCGTTGAGAACAAGGGGGGCCTGAATTTGCGCCAGAGACGTGACGCCACTGTCTTCAAACCGACACAGACGGCTCGTTAGATCTGCCTCGCCCGGAGGCTCCACTGGGTCCCTCTCTCCCCCAGCGCAGCCGACTCGGGCCAGCCCTAAAACCATCAGATCCATGAAATCCATCATCTGCAAACATCGCCGTCCTTTGATCGGCGCAATCCTCGTTGCACTCGCGATCCCCGCGGTGAGCTTCGGAGAGTCTGCCTTGAACGGTCAGACTCCCATTGTCATCGGCCACCGGGGAGCCAGCGGCTACCGGCCGGAGCACACCCTCGCTGCCTACCAGCTGGCCATTGAGCAGGGTGCAGCCTTCATTGAGCCCGATCTGGTCTCGACGAAGGACGGCGTTCTCATTGCCCGTCACGAGCCGATGCTCGCGATCTTCAACGAGGCGACGAATACCGTCGGCGAGGCCACGACAAACGTTGCCGAGCTATCGCAATTCGCTGCACGCCGCACGACCCGCATACTCGATGGCGTGACCATCAACGGATGGTGGGCGCAGGATTTCACTCTTGCGGAGATCAAGACTCTGACGGCCCGCGAGCGGATCCCCGCAGTGCGCCCGGCGAATGTTGCGTTCAACGACAAGTTCCAGATCCCGACGCTCCAGGAGATCATCACGCTCGCCAAGACACAGAGTCAGGTACTCAGCCGGACCATCGGCATCTACCCTGAGACGAAGCATCCGACCTTTCACGATGCGATCGGTCTCTCGCTCGAGGAGCCGCTTGTCGAGACGCTGAAGCTGAACGGACTCGCTGGTGCTGACGCCGCCGTTTTCATCCAGTCGTTCGAGGTCGCCAATTTGAAGGAGATCAATCAGCGCACGGACATTTCAGTCCCAATCGTGCAGCTCTTCGGCGGCAGCGGCCAGCCGTATGACTTCACGGTCGCCGGCGACCTGCGCAGCTACGACCAGCTCGGAACCGCGGCAGGTCTCGCAGAGATCGCGACCTACGCCGATGGCGTCGGACCGAACAAGACCCGGGTAATTCCCCTCGTCGGTGGCAATCTCTCGAACACACCGACATCCTTCGTCGCCGATGCGCACAAGGTCGGTCTCCTGGTGCATCCTTACACTTTCCGTCGCGAGAACACGTTCCTGCCGAATCAGTTCGACAGCAGCTCGAACCCGATCGCCCCGGGCGACCTGCGCGGTGAGCTTCTCGCTTACTTGAACGCTGGGATCGACGGAATCTTCACGGACAATCCCGACATCGGGACAGGTGCGGTGCAGCGGTTTTCCGGAGAAGGGTTCGTCACATCGATCAAGCCATACGTGGTGCCGACGGCGGATTCACCTTACGACATCCTGCCGATCCTGAGCGTGGCCGACAAGGTGCCGGAGACGAGCAACCCAAGCAGGGATTTCCAGATGATCGGAATTCCTGACGGACTCGGCGCAGGCCGGAATGCCGACGGGACCATCTCGCTCTTCGTGAACCACGAGATCGGCTATCGCACCCAGGTAAATACCCCTTTGCCGAGCACGCGGGTGGAAACGGTCTCCGAGCCGTTTGTCGGTGGGCCGCTCCAGCGTGGCACCTTCATCTCCGAGTACATCCTGAACGACGACGGCTCGGTGCTCTCTGGCGATCGGGCGTATGATTCGATCTTCGACACGGAGAAGGGTATCTTCCTGCCTCCGCCCGAAGTGGGCAATGCCACTCCTTCGTTCTCGCGCTTCTGCTCGGGAGCACTCGCGGGCCCTGCGGAAGGGTTTGATCGGCAGATCTACTTCGCCGGCGAAGAGAGCAGCGGCGTGGAGACCTTCGACAAGAAGGGCGGACTCGAAGTCGCTCTGATCGACAACGTTCTCTACACCCTGCCAAAGCTCGGCCGTTACCCCTGGGAGAATGCGCTGCCCCGTCCTGCGAAGGGCAACGAGATCGTCATCATGTGCATGGAAGACGGTCCGTTTACGCCCGACTCGCAGCTTTATATGTATGTCGGCAAAGCGGATAAGAGCAAAGGCGCGGACGTGCTCAATCGCAACGGTCTGAATAACGGGAAGCTCTATGCCTTCCGCTCCAAAGACAGCACGAAGAACAGCGAAGTAACATTTAAGGAAGGCAGCATCACCGGTGAGTGGGTGGAGATCCCAAATGCCGAGACGCTGACTGACGTGCAGCTGGAAGCAGCATCCGATGCGGCGGGCGCATTTGGCTTCATCCGGACCGAAGACGGTGCCTGGAGCAAGTCGTCACGGAAGGATTACTACTTCTGCACGACAGGCAGTGAGTTCCCGAATGCCGCAAATACCCCGCCGAGCCAGGGTGTGCCGCGTGCGAACCGCTTGGGCCGCATCTATCAGCTGGAGCTTAATCCCGGCAACGTGCTCAAGGACGCGAAGCTAACTGTCCTCGTCAATGCCGACCAGGTCTTCGCCGCAGGCGGCGACACTGCAGTGAGCCCGGATAACATGGATGTGAATGGCGAGTACCTGATGGTGAACGAAGACGGTACGGCCGAGAGCCGTGTGGCCATGGCGTCGAAGAATCGCGACGGCAGCGTCTGGCGTTTCCCGCTGGGCGACATCCGTCCTGAGACGGGTGAGCGCGTGGCGCAGCTGAACCCACCCGGCCGCGACGGGATCCCCGTAGGCCCTGGCATCTGGGAGACCAGCGGCGTGATCGACACGACCACGCTCTTCGGCAATGACTCGTGGATCATGGATGTGCAGGCGCATTCCCCCACGACGGCTCCCGCGCCGAACACCGTGGAAGACGGCCAGATCGTGATCATGGCCCCAAAGGGTTCGATCCGCTAAGCGTCAGCAAGAACTATAGATAACGAAACTGGCAGGCTCCCGCGAGGGGGCCTGCCTTTTCTTGTGTCGTGGGCAGCAGATTTCCGGCAGACTGCGCCTTCTATGATGAATTGGTTCCGAACTCTCACGGTCCTGAGCGGTGTGTCTCTTGCGTTGGTTGGCGAGGGTTACTCCCAAATGCCCTCCGCCGCAGAAACGGTGCGTATCGAGGTGAAGACGGTCTCGAGTAGCGACCGCAAAGAGATCAAGGATTCGCGGGAGGATACGATCACGCAGAACAAGGTCCTGGAGATCAGCGTAACCGGAAAACCAAAGACGCCCGAGACGCGCGTGGTCAAGTGGTCGGTATTTGGGCGCGATCAAAAGGACAAGGACGTCACCGAGCTCGAGAGCGGGGAGTATCCGCTGGATCTCAGCAACGGAGGGCGGCAGATGCGCGAGTCGAAGAAGGTGAGCACCACCTTCACCGGCGCTCATACGGCTGGAAAAGGGAAGAAAGTGCCCGCCTCCGGGTCGAAGTACGTGGGATATGCGATCCAGGTGCGCGAAGGGACAAAGATCCTCGGCGAGGCGTACGATCCCGCGGGATTGAAGGCGAAGATGAAGTAGCTCCTTGCCGGGGGTTACTTCCCGCGAACGCCGATGACCTTGACCAGGCGCTCGGCGATTCCGCTGATGCTCTGGACGGAACTCTCCGGAATTGCGGTGCCGGTACCCATGAGCGGGCGAATTTCGGTAAGGCCTGCGCGCATCTTGGAAACGAGATCGTCGCCTCGCGTGCGCTCTGGCATTGTGGCGATGCGGCGATCGAAGTGATCGATGAGCGCCGGCTGGTGAAGAAGTTCAGCAGCATCCTGCGTGTAATCCTGGACGACTACAGCAGCGAGCGCCTCCGTGCCGCGCAGCCAACCGCCAAGGCTCACAAGCTGCGCGAGGGCTTCGCTTTCCAGCTCGATCATCGCGGTGCGGACATCGGTGAGTGCGCCATCGAGTTCCTTGCGCACGCGCGGCCAGTCCTTTTTGTCGGAAGCTTCGAGGATGGCGCTGCTCCGCTTCACCACGGCCTGACGCACCCCGAGGGCGTCGGAGAGCTTCAAGACGTTCTGGCCGATGACCTTGAGTTCGGCGCTGTCTTCCGCTTCCACCGCGATGAAGCCGTCGGCAATCACCGTACCGAGCAGAAGGGCGATCTGTTCACGCGAGCTGAGCTTTCGATCCTCACTTAGAGGGCGCATGACGTCCTTCCAGACTGGTTTGCCGATCTTGTCGAGTACTGTGAAGATCTCACTGGGGACCGGGACGAGGACCTGATCAACGAGAGTCGCCTCCATCGGCAGCTTGCTGATGTCGATACGAGCGGGGGGAGGCGTGCCCTCCAGTTCCCCAGACGAGGCGGAGGCTGCGGGCGAACTCGTCGAAGCCCGAGCGGTCTGCTGACTTGGTGTGACTGGCTGACCTGCGGTCGAGCCCTGACCGGGAATTCCTGACTGATTGGATGCGGCGCTGCCTTCCCTCGCAGCAGCACCCTTGGCGGCAGCAGCGCGGTCTGCTTCGGCTGGAGTCTCGCGTGGTGTAGCTTCATCCCACGGTAAAGCGTTGATTGGGGTTTGCGAGTAATGGGTCTGGTCGGCACGGCGGGTGGCGATCCACATGATGCACCCAGCCGCGATCCCGCCGATCAGGCCAGCTACGAGGTAAGAGGAAAACTTTCTCATGATAAGAAGGGGGCTGCTGTTTAGGAACGCGAGCGGGGTGGCGAGTGGACCTGTGGAAGCGGGAGCCGCCGTGCATGGACGAAGGGACGCGTAGAGCTATTCGAACCCATGATGGGGTAGGTGTGAAGAGCAGTGTTCTCAGTCGAGGTTCCACAAGTCGTGCTTGCGCCTGCCGCCTGGCCGACGAAGATGAAGGTACCCCATGGAAGCCGATTCCCCCGCCGGCAGTCGCTCGGAAGCCAGCGCACCTTCCCTCCTTAACCGCGTGCGCCACGTGGCCCTGGAGGAGCACTCCGAACTTGCGCTGGAGGCAGCGGGCGTGGGCACTTGGACGTGGGACTTCTCAACAGATACAATCGTCTGGAACACCGTGATGTACCGGTTGTACGGCATTGAACCGGGGGGCTTCAATGGAGACACGCAGGAGATGAACCGGCTGGTTCATCCTGATGATCGGGCCAAGCTGCGGGCGGAAGTGGAGCGCTGTGTACAGACCCATGCGGACCTTGAGACGGAGTACCGGGTCGTGTGGCCGGGGAATCACTCCATTCACTTCATCGGGGTACGGGGAAAGGTGCAACTGAACGAGCAGGGGGTGCCGACGTCGATGCTCGGTGCGTGCTGGGACCGAACGGAACGGAAAGCGATGGAGGAGGAGCTGGCCCAGGAGCGCGATTGCCTGCGGACGCTCATGGAGCACTTACCGGACAAGATCTACTTCAAGGATGCGGCAAGCCGCTTCACTCGTGTAAGCGGCACCCTGCTGGAGCGGTTCGACACGGATAGTTATGCGAATGTGCTCGGTAAGACGGACTTTGACTTCTTCAGCGCGGAGCACGCGAGGCAGGCGTTCGACGACGAACAACGAATTATTCGCACCGGGCAACCGCTGATCAACCTCGAGGAGAAGGAGACATGGCCGGATGGGCGGATCACCTATGTGTCCTCGACCAAAGTGCCGCTGCGCGATGCGAATGGAAAGATTGTGGGTACGTTTGGACTGTCCCGGGACGTGACGGAGCGGAAGAAGGCCGAGGACCAGCTGGCGCGTTATGCGGAGGAGATGCGACGCCGGAATGTGGACCTGGAGGAAGATCTCGAGATGGCTCGCGAGCTGCAGAATGCGCTGATGCCCCGGCGCTACCCGTGCTTCCCTGCGAGCGCGAGCAGCGCAGACAGTGCACTCCATTTCTCGCACGTCTTCACTCCGTCGACGTCAGTGAGCGGCGACTTTTTCGACATCCTGGAACTCTCGGACAGCATGGCAGGGGTCTTCATCTGCGACGTCATGGGGCACGGGGTGCGGGCCGCGCTTGTTGCGGCGATTGTCCGGGCGCTGGTCCGCGAGTTGATGCCGATCGGGGACAATCCAGGCCACTTCCTGGAGCAGCTGAACGGCAAGCTGACCGGGATCTTGAAGACCACGGAGATCCCAATGTTCGCCTCAGCCTCCTACGTGGTCGCGGATCTTGCCAAAGGGGAACTGCGCTACGCGAATGCCGGGCATCCGGACCCGCTGTGTGTCCGACACAAGTCGCACTCCACTGAGGCGCTCCTCTTGAACGACGGAAAGCGCGGGCCAGTCCTCGGGATGTTTGAGAAGGCGGAGTACGGAACTTCGAGCTGCCCGCTCTCAGTGCAGGACATGGTGCTGCTCTTCACGGATGGGCTGTTCGAGGTGGAGGGGCAGGGTGGGGAGCTCTACGATCAGGGCTCGCTTCTCCGGGCGGTAAATCGCCGGGCCTACTCCAGGGCGCGTGATCTATGCAATGAAGTGCTCGCGGAGGTGCGCCAGTTCTCAGCGAATCGGCAGTTCAGCGATGACGTCTGCCTGGTGGCTTTCGAAGTCGAACGAGTGGGCGTGTAGTGCAGGCGCGGCGCTTGACCCGCCTGCCGTCTCTCTCCTGAATACGCGGCCTTCATGCCCTCGGCCGAATTCCTGCTGATCGACAACTCGAACTCCTTTACCAAGCTGGCGCTGGCCAGCCGGGATGGGCTGGTCGGGAAAACGCGCCGAGTAGGAACACGCTTGCTAACCACGGATGCGCTGCGAGAGGTCTTGCGCGGATGGAAGTTCCAGCGGGTTGTGCTGTCGACCGTTGTCCCCGACAAGGCCACGCTCATTGAAGAAGTGCTCGCGGGAACGCCGATGGTGCGGGTAAGTGCGAAGATTGAGCTTGGAGTTGGGATCGATTACCCGAAACCCTCGACCATCGGCGCGGATCGCCTCGCAAACGCCGCGGCGGTCGCAAGCCAGGTCCCACCGCCTGTGGTCGTTGTGGACTTCGGCACGGCCGTCTCCTTCGACATCGTCTCTCGCGCGCGCTGCTACGTCGGCGGCGTGATTGCCCCTGGGCTGGAGGCAATGACCGACTACCTCCATCAGCGCACAGCGCTTCTCCCGAAGATCAAGTTGCTTGAGCCTCCTGCCGCAATCGGCAAGTCAACCCAGCAGGCGATGTTAGCCGGCGCAGTGTATGGATACCGCGGCCTGATTCGCCAGATTCTGGCTGAGATTCGTTCTGAACTTGGAGAACGGAATCTGCGAGTAGTGGCGACAGGTGGTTATGCAGAGCTGATAGCCGCAAAGCTGCCGGAGATCAGCGAGGTCCGACCGAATCTGACCTTGGAAGGATTGCGCATCATCGGCACGCTGAACTTCCCGCCACTAACTTCACTCTAGCCTGCGAACCAAACACCCATGCCCCACGCAATCGGCATCGACTTCGGCGGTACCACGATTAAGTCGGCCCTGGTGCTCGATGGGCAGATCCTCGAGCGTGGCGCGCTCATCGACACTCAGAGCTGTGCCGGACCAGATGGGATCGTCGAAAGCCTGGTGAAGGTAATCGAAAGCCTGCGTGCACTGGAGCCGCGAGTCTGCGCGGTGGGGATTGGCCTGCCCGGGCTCATCGATAGCGTCAACGGAATCGTCCACGAGTTGACCAATGTGCCGGGGTGGCTCTCCGTCCCACTGCGCGAGATTCTCGAGAAACAGACCAGCCTGCCGGTCACAATCGAGAACGACGCGAACGGCATGGCGTACGGCGAGTGGAAGTACGGTGCAGCGCGTCATGGGCGGCATGTTGTCTGCATCACGCTTGGAACCGGTGTTGGCGGGGCGCTCATTCTTGACGGCCGGCTCTTTCGCGGCGCGCAGCTCGGGGCGGGAGAGATCGGGCACATGAGCATCGACCTGCACGGGGTGGAAGGCCCCTACGGCAACGATGGGGGCCTGGAGGAATACGTTGGGAATCAGCAAATTATTACGAGGGCTCAGGAGAGTTACCGGGCTGCCGGTCGGACTGAGGCCGGGTCGTGTTCCCCTGCGGATCTGGCGGCGGCGGCTACGGCTGGAGATGACATCGCGCGGGCGTTATGGGAGGAGATCGGCACAGAACTCGGTGCCGCCCTTGCCAGCGTAGTGTGGCTCCTGAACCCGGACACCATCGTGATCGGTGGGGGTGTCGCCCGTGCTGGAGAACTCGTCTTCGCCCCTGTGCGGCGCGCGATTCAGCAACGCACCGCGCCCGTTTTCCACGAGCAACTCCAGATCGTCCCGGCGCTACTCGGTAACGATGCAGGCATTGTCGGCAATGCTCAACTCGCGATCGACAGCCTAGTTTTGCATTGATCCGGCACCAGCTGAACTTTCTTGATCTTTCCTCAAAGTTTTTTGAACGAGTGCTCTGGCTCCCGGTCAAAGCTTACGGTTCTGGGTGAGTCCGGGCCGTTGCACGCGAGTAGGTTGGTTTGGTGAATTTAATCTTCGTTGTGTGCGCGGCCCGGACATTTTTCTGTCTAGTGGTCATAGGTGATTGAGCGAACGCAGTGGGTTCTGGCTGCTTTGAGCAGGAGTTGTCCTCTTCCCCTGCTTTCGATTTACTCGGCTCGCCATGGAGATTCCGCTCAGCCCTCATTCGATAAAGCCGCAGGCCACCATTGATCCAATCATGGTTGCTTTAGCGGAGGATATCGGCCGCGGGGATCTCACCTCACGATATTTCGTGGCCAGCGACCGTCAGGTTGCGGCGCGGATCTTTTCTAAGGACGACGCCATTGTCGCAGGCGCGCAGGTCGCGGTAGAAGTTTTTCGCCGGGTGGATCCGCATCTCGTCGTCCGCCTGGAGCGGCAGGATGGCGACGCCATCACAAAGGGCGATACGGTGCTGGAGGTGCGCGGCCCAGCCCGGTCCATCTTCACTGCCGAACGAGTTGCACTGAACTTTCTCCAACGTCTCTCGGGTGTAGCCACCCTAACGCGGAGGTACGTTGACGCTGTTGCGGGCACCTATGCGCGCATTCTCGATACTCGCAAAACAACGCCGGGCCTGCGCGCGCTCGAGAAGGCAGCAGTCCTGGCAGGGGGCGGAGCAAACCATCGCTTCGGTCTCTATGACATGGTGATGGTGAAGGATAATCACCTTGCAACGGACTCTGATCTTCGTCGGCTGCAGGATGCCATTGGGCGATTCCGCCGCGAACAACCAGGCCTTCGGGTGGAGCTGGAAGCAGACAACTTGGAACAGGTGCGTGTATTCCTTTCGCTTAAGGGCGTGGACGTCATCCTGTTGGACAACATGTCGTGCGAAGATCTAGCCGCAGCCGTGGAGCTAGGCGGCAAGACGGTTCACTTTGAGGCCAGCGGAGGAGTTACCCTTGATACAGTTGCCGCGATTGCGGCCACCGGCGTGGACTACATCTCCGTGGGCGCTCTCACCCACTCGCCGACTGCGATAGACTACTCGCTTGAACTCGTGGAGTAGCACGCCGGTATGATTCACCCGACTCTTCCCGGGATGCTCTCGCTTGATGCCCGGCTCCTCTCTGCGTTTCGAGCTGCGCCTGTTCATCTCCCGGGCGCTGACCTTGCCGCGAGTGTAGGGGTCCCGCTCTCTGTCGTTGAGGAGAGCATTAGGAAGCTGCGAGAGGCTGGCTTTGATCTCGAGCTCCGGCCCGGCTATGGCTATCGGCTCGTTTCCAGTCCGGACCGTCTGATCGCAGATGACCTATCAGCGCGTCTGGGTGAGTGTGCTGGGATTCGTGAGATCCTGGTTTTTGAGGAGACCGCATCTACGAACGACGCCGCGTCTCAAGCTGGCCGCCGTGGTGCGGAAAGCGGGCTGGCAATCTTTGCGGAGCATCAAACCGCGGGGCGGGGGCGTTTTGGCCGACGGTGGGAATCTGCGTCGCATCAGGGACTCTGGTTTTCTATCCTGCTGCGACCGGAACTTCCACTCGCTCTTTGGACACGGCTGACCACCTGGGCAGCTGTCGCGCTAGCCTGCGCGCTGGAGCAGCACGCCCGCGCAAAGGTCAGCATCAAGTGGCCAAACGACTGCTTCGTGAACGGTCGCAAGGTCGCTGGGATTCTCATTGAGGCTGGTCACAGCGCACACCTGCCTCCGTTTGCCGTGGTCGGCATCGGTGTGAATGTGAATCACCAATCGTGCGACTTCCCCGAAGAACTCGCGCGCACGGCAACTTCGCTTGCCATTGTCAACGGTCAGCCGGTCGATCGAGCTGCGCTCGCTGTGACAATCCTGCGCGAGCTCGGCCAGCGGCTCCCGACGCTGACGGACGGCTTTGCAGACGTAGTAAGCGATGCCGAGCGCCGCAATTTCCTGCTCGGCCGCTGGATACAGGTGCAGGTCGCCGACTCTACTTTGGAAGGTATAGCCGAGTGCCTTGATGACCAGGGCCAGCTCCTGCTGAGGGGTAAGGATGGCGTCTGCCAGCCGCTGAACGCAGGCGAAGTCACCTTGCGGATGGCTTAAGTGACGCTCCTGTTATGTTGCCGTAGGCGGTGAGCCGGCCACGCGATCTAGGCGTTTGGTGAAACCAAGCCCGGCCAAGCGCCAACCGCGCCTTTGCCAGGCGCGGCGGCGATTGGTTCGACTGTGGGATCGCTCAAGGACAGCAGTACATTCTTAGCCCGCAAGGGCTGGTCGCACGCAAGTTCACCGAGCGCCTCCCGAAACGCCGCCAGCCGGAAGTCGGGCTCACCTTCCGAGCGGTCCACCCGATCAAGGAACGCAGCGATGTCGATGAGCTTCGACCGTGCGTCCATGAAGTAGAGATCGAGCACCTCCTGGCGGTTCATTCGCGTAGCGGAAGGTATAGCGGGCTATTCGACTTCGAAGTCTTCGTGGCCCTTCTCTTTCAGGCTCTGAATTTTATCTAGTGCAGCTTTGGCCTCGTCCTGGTTATCGACTTTGATCGCAGCCTCCAGCGCACCGAAAGCTTTCCCAAGCTCGACGACCTGGTCCTTGTACTTCGCAGTGTAGGCAGCCTTGTCCGCTTGGTCCTTAGTTTTCGCCGGGTCGAGCTTATGCGCGGCCTCGGTGTTCTTCTTGATCTTCGCGAGCAGCTCGAGGTTTTCAGCCTTCTTCGCAGGATCCGGCAGCTGGCGCTTGATCAGCCGCAGGCTCTTGTTCATTGCCGCCATCTCCTTGCCAAGAGGCGTGTCTTCTTCCTTGTCAGCAGCGTTGACAGTGAAGCCGAGCGAGAACGCGGCGAGGAGAGTAAGGAGTGTTTTCATTTTCATGATGTGGGGTTGTGTTCTGATATCGCGCTGCAACTAAGTGCTGCGCTCGATGGAGTGACGCAAAGGCGTACCTGAGAAGTCAAAGTATCTTTGGGCTATTCGTTCCTCAGAGCTTCGATCTGGGAACCACGAAGGGCCAGGCGCGTGGCCAGCCAGGCCCAGAAAAGTGCCCCAAGGGCGAGCGCACCCAGAAGGAGGGAAACCTCCTTTAGTGGAAATCCGCTGGTACGCTCCTGGAGCTGTGGCCAGACGGCAACGAGCGCGCTCACGGACCCTATAAACAGGCCTGCAAGGATCAGCCAGCGATGCTCAATGAGCACCAGGCGGCGCAACTGACCAGACTGGTAACCAAGCGCTTCCAAGAGGCCGAACTCGCGCCGCCGCTCGAGCACATTGCGCCCAACCACAATCGCAAGTCCGGCGCTACCGAGAAGCAGGCCGAGGCCGCCGAGTGCCTGGAAGATGGAGAGGTAGGTATTCTCCACCGACTGGAATTCGGCAAGTCGGCGTGGGGCCGGGGTGACTTCCATCCCGCGATCGGCAAGTGAACGCGAGATGTGCTCAGCGACTTCTGCGACGCGATCAAGCGGGGCATCGATCAGGAAGAAGCGGTAGCCGCCTTGGGTGGGATATTTCTCGATGAGGTTGCGCTCGGAGATAATCAGGCTGCCCTGAAGCATTGAGCCGCCGAGCGCACCAACGAGGCGGACCTTGAAGGGTTGGCCTCGCTCATCCTGGTAATCGAGGGTGTCGCCGAGCTTTTTCTGGAGCGCCCACTGGATGGTTGCGTCGTCAGCGATCGCGGGGATCGCTCCGTCCTCAGTGGTGCCGATTAGTGTATTCCACGAGACGCCATCGGGTCGTGAGAAGCGGAAGGCGCGGCGTTCGTGGAGTTCGCTGGGCTGCACTCCCAGTAGACGGGGCTGCAGGGCGCGGTTGAGATTTAGGCAACTCGCGTCGTCACCCGGCAGGACGCGCATGGGGACAATGGCAACATCGGCCATGAGCTTTGGATCGAGCGCAGAAACTTCCTGGCCTTTGGCGGTGTTCAGATCCTCGTACAAAGGGAGCGCAGATTCGCCCACAAGGACAAAGCCGCCGGTGCCCGAGCTGCGTTCCTTCGTGGCTGCTTGTGGGCCGTGGCGAAAGGCATCGACTGCGACGACCATGAAGACGCCACTGGCCAGGACAGCGATGGTCGCAAGGCTGCGTCCGCGACGGCGCGCGGCATTGCGCCGGCCAAACTCGGGGATGGAATCAACCGTGTCGGTGCTCTGCGCCTGACGCCTCAGCCAGCCGAGCGCTAGCGAGAGTCCGCCGATGAGCAGCAGCCCGCCGGCACCAAAGAACGCGCCCGGCGATCCCTCGCCGGAGAACGCGAGAATCGCCACGGCAGCAATGATTGCGACCAACCCCACGATCACACTCCAGGAGCGCTTCCGCACCCCCTGTGTGGGAGTGGAATCGACTGCGCCAGTCGAGACGAGCAACTCACGCGCGCTCTGGCGGAACTGCCGGCGGCTGACCATCCACATGGAAAAGAGCGCAATCAGCACGCTGCCGACAATGCCGATCAGCAGGCTTGCGGGAGCCGGGCTGAAGGTGAACTCAACCCCGCCTACGGCCCCACTCCAAACCGTGGATAGCACGCGGAGCATAACCTGCGTATAGGCGATGGCGGCAATGACGCCGACGATTGAGCCAATTAAGGCGAGCGCGGCACCTTCAACGAGGAAGAGGCGACGGACTTGGCGCGGCGCGAGCCCCAGCGCGAGCAGCAGGCCGGTCTGATCGCTCCGCTGCTCCAGCGAGAAGACGAAAAGCAATGCGGTGAGCACGGCGGCGGCGACTAGCAGAAAGAAGCTGAAGCTCAGGAAGAGCTGACCGAAATCTACTGGCGCATTTGTGGCGGTGAACGCTTGTGCTCGAATCGGCACGAAGCTCATCCCAATTTGTTCAGGCGTGAGTTGGGTACGCAGCGTGGCTGCGATCTGAGTCGACATCGGCGGGACCAATCGGGATATCTCTGGATTCACATCCGCCCTATACCGCACCGAAGTGAGATCGCCCCAGCGGTTCCCCCACATCTCCTGACCGACCGTGATGTTCACGAAGGCCTTGGGCGTACCGCGATATTGGTCCCAATACTCTTCGTCCTTGTCGCGAATCTTCGACATGTCCATCGCGAAGCCGGGCTCCCAGTCGCGACAGTTCTCGGCATCTGCAAGCCCCGGGAAATCGGGCATCCAGGACGGGTTAAGTGCAGGATCGTTCTGCGGAATTACCGCCAGCACCGTGAACTCGCGCGACTGCTCTTGGAGCTCCCGCCTGTCGCCCATCACGTAGTAGGTGAGGTGCATCTTTGCGCCCGTGCTGATTCCCAGGTCGTCTGCCAGCCACTGGGTGATGGCGATTTCGTTGTCCGCAAGTTCCGCAGGCACGAAGCTCGAGGAAGGCGCATCAATGGCCGTGACCATCGAGTACGGGGTAGCGCGATCTCCAGCGCGCAGCTCGTTTACTAGGTAAGTGAGGGAATCCATTCCGCGCGGCGCGGCCTTTATCACAGGCGGATCGAGGAAGACACGACCGCTGCGCAATTCGGTACCGCTGTTGTCAGGCAGCGGCTTCAGCTCCAGGCCAGCATCGGCGAGCTGCCAGCGCTCTTGGATCGCTTTCCGGAGCGCGGTCTCGTCGCGTTTGGGATCAAGGAGGAGATTGGTTCGGCCGGCGAAGTTCACCCGCTCCTGCAGAAAGGGCAAAGAGATCACCGCGGTGAAAGGGGGGACCTGCCCGGAGACCAACGAGAAGCGGCCGAATTCAGATTCGGTAAGAACGTGAGCAACAGTTACCCGCACTGCAACAACCTCGTTCTCGTCACCCGAGAGTGGGGCATCGCGCGAGAAGAGTCCCGGTTTCTCGACACGCACGATGACGGTGTCACCCACCTTTGTGTTGAGCTGCTGAGCGAGGCGGGCATTGAGCGCCACTTCGTTCGGCTTCAGCTCGACATTGGCCGGAGCGTCCGGGGCGAGGGCGAAAAAGCGGGGATCAGCCCCCACGACTTGAACCTCGTTGGCTCGGCCGTTCCCATCGGCGCGGCTTACGTTGCCGCGCAGCAACAGGATCGGTGCAGTGTCACCGCTAAGTTCCGTAGCAAGGTCCGAGCGGAAGAATCGTTCGCCACCGATTAGCGCGGTCTGCGTTTTGCCGATCCGTAGCTCCGCCTGACGTCGCAGCGTGGCGCTCACGGAATCTCCGATCAGCAGCGCGCCCGTTAGCACCATTGCGCCGAGTGCCGCACCGAGAATCACACCGAGATGTGTGCGCCAGTAGTAGCGCAGGCTGCGGAGGAGGAGGGTCCAAGTGCTCATGCTGGAACGAGCTGACCGTCACGTAGTTCCAACACGCGCTGCATGCGACGCGCAAGTTCGGGAGCGTGTGTGACCATGATCAGAGTCACGCCTTGCGTGGTGTTGATCTCCGCAAGCAGATCCACCAGACGGCTGGCTGAAGCACGGTCGAGGGCTCCGGTGGGTTCATCGGCGAGGAGAATGCGCGGGCGGTTGATGAGTGCGCGGGCCACGGCAGCGCGCTGGCTTTCTCCGCCTGAAAGCTGCCCCGGTCGGTGGTCGAGCCGATGCTTCAGGCCCACCGCATCCAGGAGCTCTTCCGCACGCTTCTGGAGTTCCGCTTGGTTGCGATCTTTCCGGGCGAGGGTAGGCACGAGCACATTTTCCAGCACTGTGCATTGCGGCAGGAGATGATGGAGCTGGAAGATGAATCCAACCATCGCATTGCGATAAGCCGCCGCTGCATTGCCTTCGAGCTTCTGCACATCCTGCCCCTCCACGAGCACGGAGCCAGAGTCCGCGCGATCGAGCGCGCCGACGATGTTCAGGATCGTGCTCTTCCCGGAACCGGATGGTCCAACGACCGCGACGGTTTCCTTCTCCAGCACCTCGAGCGTGACGCCGCTGAGGACCGATACTGGATCTCCTCCATCCATGGCGCGGTAGGTTTTAGTGACGTCTCGGAGTTGCAGGAGCATAGGCTTGGTTGTTTAGTTTTCGCGGTCTACCCAGCGGCGGGCCTTGAGTTCGAATCGCGGTAGGCTGCCACATTCCACGCGGGTCACCGGAATGCGCAGCGCGAATGCGCCACTAAGCGCGCGTTCCAGATCACGGATTGAGGCATCGCCCGGCGCCTCAACCTGGAGCGCAAGTTCGGAAAGAACGCCGCGCTGGCTGACTTCCACGCGGTACTCCGTTATCGCGGGCACGGAGCGCACCAGCGCATCGATTGCGCTCGGGTAGATGTTCACGCCGCGCACCACCAGCATATCGTCCGCTCGACCGATAATCCCACCCGAAAGCGCGAAGCCTTCCCGAGCCGAATCGCGCCGCACCAGGTCGCCGGTCCGGTAGCGCAGCAGCGGACACGCAGCGCGACCTAAGGTAGAAAGGACCAGTTCGCCGATGTCCCCGTGAGGAACGGGAGCGCCGGTTCTGCGGTCGATCACTTCGGCGAAATAGGAGTCTTCGAGAATCCGCAGCACATCCGGTTCGCCGCTCTGTTGAAACGCTGCAGGGCCAACCTCCGTCATGCCATAATGGTCCAGCACTTCGGCTCCTCCCCACGCCATGGAAATTCGCTCGCGCACGCCAGCCACACTCCCGCCCGATTCGCCCGCGACGATGATCGTTCGCACCGCTGATGCGCTCAGATCCAACCCTTCCTTGGTGGCAACTTCGATAAGATGCAGCGCATAGGTCGGCGTACAGCAGATCACGGCCGCGCGATGATTCAGGATTCCATGGAGGCGCGCGGCGCTGCTTTGTCCACCGCCGGGCAGGCAGCGGCAGCCGTATTTGGTTGCGGCTTCAAAGGCGGTCCAGAAACCGAGGAACGGTCCAAACGAAAATGCAAAATATATGCAGTCACCCGGCTGCACACCAGCCGCCTGGTAGATCTGCTGCCAGTTGCCGAGCATCCAGTCCCAGCTTTCAGGCGTGTCCAGGATGGCCAGAGACTGCCCGGTGGTTCCACTCGTCTGGCAGAAGCGCGTGTAGCGTTTGAGCGGGAAGCTGAGATTCGAGCCGTATGGCGGATGCGCGGCGTGGTCTGCAGCCAGTTCTTCCTTCGTGGTAAACGGCATCTTCTCGGTGAACTCTGCGAGGCTTCCGATCTCAGCGGTAACACCCGCCTCCAAGAGCCGCGGCGTGTAGAAGCGATTGCCGGGGACAATCTGAGCGATGAGTCCCCGCAGCTTCGCAAGCTGGCGATCGGCAGGAGCACTCACGCGCGACAAAGGGCGAACGCCGATCAGTGCTTCGTCTGGGCCAGCACAGGTGCAGATGGCTCCATGCTGACGATCACCGGAGCCTTCTTGGCAGGCGGAGCGGGCGTAGGCTTGAACCGCGTCACCATCGCTGCGCCAACCGCGGCGAGGACAATTCCACACCAGAACTGCCAGCGCACGCTCCCCCAGCCGCCAGCTGGAGGGTGCTGGATGAGCGCTACAAAGGCATTCACGATCGGTGCACCCGCAAACACAATTGCCATGACGACGGCAGGCACCCCTTTTGCACCGAAGGCCAGCAGGACGCCGAACGCCCCGATTGCACCCACTGTTCCGGCAATCAGTGACCAGGCCATTCCCGACACTGGGTACTTCCAGTTTGCTCCGCTGAGAATGAGCAGGAGCAAGGGCGCGAGCACCGCCACCAGGAAATACGCGATGCCCACAAAAAGGAACGCCTTGTACCGTCCGTTCACTGGGTCTTGCATGGACATCTGCCCGGTGTGCAGGAAGATGCCATACACGCCCCATGACACAACGGTCAGGAGGGCGAAGGCGAGCCAGGTCATTCCGGGATCTTGGGCGTTTGCGGGAGGCATAGGTGATAGAATCTAGGACGGAGACGCCGCTCTGCTCAACAACTCCGGCGGCGCGATGGTGACCTTACTGAGGATTGTCTCGGGAATCGCCATGGCCTGTAGCTTCCCCGTGCTTTTCTCGACACTCGCACACACCGCGGTGATCCGGCCTCGCGCCACCTCGCTCCCGTCCTCCGCTTTGCGAAAGATGAACTCGTAGCGGATCGAGCGTGTCCGGACTTCGGCAACGAGCAAGTGGATCTCCACTTCCTCCTCAAATCGCAAGGGACGCGTGTAATCGCACGCGGCATTTACACGCGGCCAGCCGGTCGTGGAAATCGGATCGTGCCCATGAATGCTAAACCCTAACGACCGGAAGAACGCATGTTCTGTCGCTTCCATCATCCGGAAGAAATTCGAGAAGTGCACGATCCCCGCCATGTCCGTCTCCGCGAACTCCACGCGTCGGGTGAGACGAAACTCGTACGGCATCAGTCAGGCAAGCTAGTGAGCAGTCGGAACTGCGTCCACCCTTTCACGGGTGATTTCTAGGAAGCGCTCCGCAAACCGCGGCATCGAGTAATCACGGTGTACCGTCTCGCGCCCTCTCCGGCCCAGCTCCGCTGCGTGCGCAGGATCACCCAGCAGCGACTCCCAGGCCTTGACCAACTCCGCCGTATCGCCGGGCTCAAAAAGCACGCCACCGCCGGTGGCCTCGACTATCTCTGGGAAGGCCGCGTGCCTTGGCTGCACTACCGGCACGCCGAGCGCCATGGCCTCGATGAGGTATAGCCCAAAGGCCTCACCGTAAGTCGCGGGGACTGAGAGAAGCGTGAGGGTGCGGAGGAACTGCACTTTCTCCTCACGCGAGATATTCGGGAGAAACTCCACATCCTGCTCAAAGCCGGCTGAAGACAGACGCTGCTTCAGGAGGTTGAGGTAGTCTTCATCTTCCGTGGTCATCGCCCCTGCACAACGCAGCTTCACCCCAGGAAAGCGCCCGCCCTGCTTCAGGCGAATGAAGGCGTTCACGACCAGCCCAAGCCCTTTGCCTTCGATGAAACGCGCGAAGTATCCGATCACCGGCTTCTTCGGCGGGTGCGCTGGCTCCTCGTAGCCTTCCAGGCTCATGCCGTTTGGCGCGACTGTCACCTGCTCCTCGCGTAGCCGTATGCGCCGGGTCATCAGTTCGGCGAAATAGCGACTGGGGGCTAGGAAGGTGCTCACGTCCCGGGACCGCTCGGCCAGGGATTCCCAGCAGCGCGTCCTCCATGGCTCCGAGAGCGTGTCGAGAAAACTGTCCTCCCCCTGTAGCGAACAGAAAACCGGCACGCCTACCTCCTGCCGGATCCGCCGCGCCATTCCTACCAGCAGAGCGGTGGAGAGCCACACCGCATCCGGGCGCTCGGCTCGGAGAAAGTCGATCAGCCGGTCCAATTCCTTTACCTGGTTCCCCTCCTCGCCGAGCAGCATCGAGTGCGTCATCTCGCCGATCTCCGTACCGCCGGTCATTCCGCTGAATTTTCCCACCCACTTCAGCAGCCCCCGCCCGTCCAGCCAGCGGTCCAGCCAGCGCGGCGTCTTGCGGAAGATCGCGAACTTCTGCTGCAGGTACACATTGATTCCCCCATAGAAAATCTCCTGCTCCTGCGATCCAGCTGCTGTTTCATCCAGGCTCAACGGCAGATACATGGGAAGCATCACCGCGTCGTGCCCCATCCGGATCAGCTCCTTTGCGAGCGCATTGTCGCGCATGCACACGCCGCAGTAGTAGCTGCCGGTACCTGGGGTGAGAAAGACGAGCTTCATGCGCGAGCGGGATCGTAGCAGGCCAGGCCGCGAAAGTCTCCTCCCGCGACTAGGCCGCTACAGGCACTCGCCCGTGTGGCAGCGGCTCCGGCAGTTCGGCAAATTCCTGCATCGCGCCGAAGAGCTCACCGTACTTCTCCTGGAAGAGATCGCCGATCAGGCAGTCTGTGAGCAGCCCGCGCTGCTCGGGGTAGGATTTGAGCATCTTCCCGAAGCTAAAGTTCGTGTCGTAGAAGGCGTACACCAGTCTGCGCATATTCTCGATCGCCGCACAGACTTCCTCGCCGTACGCATCAAAGCGTCCTGCGCTGGTATCCCCATCATCCAGCGCATCATCGATTGCATCCGCGACAAGTTCGCCAGTCTTCATCGCGAGGAAGACCCCACTCGAGAACACGGGATCCAAAAATGCGAACGCATCCCCCGCCAGCACCAGCCCGTCGCCTGCGCAGAACTTCGACCGGTACGAGAACTCGCTCGTGACCCAGTACTCGCCGAACTGCTCACCCTTCGCGAGGTGCTCCTTGATCCAGACATTCTTCTCCACCTCCCGCGCGATAATCGCCGCCGGGTCCTTCGTCTCCGAAAAGAGGTAATCCTTCTCCGCCACGATCCCGACACTCACGATGTCGCCGCGCAGCGGGATATACCAGAACCAGCCACGGTCCGCCACGTAGGCCACCGTGGTATTCCCAGCGTCGATCCCTGGGTCGCGCTTGGCATTCCGGTAATAGGTCCATACGGACATCTTATTCAGCTGCGGGTCTTTCACTCTCCAGCCGTCATGCGCCGTGGCCACCTGCGCCCGGCCAGAGCAGTCGATCGTGATTGGCGCGAACACCTCGAACTTCTCGCCGCCTTCCATCGGCATCGCCTCCACGCCAATGACCCTGCCGCTGTCGTCCTTCAGAACCCGAAGCACCTTCGTTTCCTCGAAGATCTCCGCCCCCTTCTTCCGTGCGTTCTCCATGAGCATCAGATCGAAGTCCGCGCGCTCCACCTGCCAGGTCGTCGAGCTGGGATGATCGTAGTGCTGGAAGAAATAGAACGGCTGCGATTGTCGGCCATCCGGCGTGACGAACTGCACGCTGTGTTTCTTCGTGAACGCAATCTTCTCCATCTCTTCCAGCAGGCCCAGCCGTTGCAGCGAGAACCAGCAGTAGGGCATGAGCGACTCGCCGATGTGATAGCGGGGAAATTTCTCCTTCTCCAGGACGATCACGCGCCGCCCCTTTTCCGCGAGGAGAGCCGCCGCGGTGCACCCGGCAGGCCCGCCGCCGATTACGATCACATCATAGGAATCCGTGGCAGTCATAGTATGTACAGGTACTACTTCGATGGGCAAAGACTCATGGACGCAGCACTTCCACGATCCGTGCGAGCACCCGGTCGTCCACCCCGAGCAGGTCGTTGCAGCGCCCGTAAAATCCCTTTGCCCCCGGTGCTTCGAAGAGTGTGCTCATGAACTCGTCCGGTCCAAGCAGGATGTAAGCTTTCGGCTGGCTGCGGTAGATAATGTCGAAACGGTTGAGCAAGCCCCCGAGCGGCAGATGTCCTTCCAGGATTGCCTCACGCATTTGCGCGTCGAAAGCGTCGAGATCGATCTCGATCGCTCCGTACTCCACGGGAAAATTGTCGCGTTCCCGACGGAGCACCACCTCCCGCCGATAGGCTTCCGGTGTTTGTTCGCGGTGCAGGACCTCGAGTATGATCTCTCCACCGTGATATGACTCGAGCCGGGACGTCATGTCCCCGCTATGGACGAGGAGTTGCTGATATGGCTCCGGCAGCTCGTCACCTTCCAGAAACGAGTAGGTCGGCAACGCGTGCCCCCCATTCTGCCGGAACAGCGTGAGGGGATAAAGGAGTTCAGAGAGGGACGTCATGAAGAGGGCGTCGCGCGTGGCTGCGTGAGAAGATCAGGTGTACCGCGAGTGCTGGTGCTGCGGCAGGAAGAAGGCGTGCAGCAGCGTGTCGACCTTCAGCAGAGCCGCGCGATGCAGCACCAGCCAGTCGCCCTGGATCTCCAGCAGCCCACGGTGGCGCAGATCCTCGATCTGCTGGTGAAAGCGCTCCAGCAGGTTGATGCCGAACTTCTCCTGGAAGTAGGCCTGCGTCACGCGGCCCAGCTTCAGCTGGAGGATCAACTCGCGGATCATCCTCTCCTCCGGAGTCGTCGCCATCGCGCGCGAGATCGGCAGGTCGCCGCGCTCTACCATCTCACCGTACTGGGCAATGTCCGTGATGTTCTGAAAATGCACGCCTCCAATGTGCGAAAAGGAAGCCACGCCCGCGCCTACCAGATCCGCCCCAGTCCAGAGCAAGTCGCGGTAGACAAACTTCGTCTTCGCCGGATCCTTCACCGCCGTGTACCCGCTGGTCACGGTGTAGCCCACCTTTTCCAGTTCAGAGAAAGCGTACTGCACCCAGCGCCGCTTGGTTTTCCAATCCGCCACCGGTGCGACGAGCTTACCCTCTTCCTTCATCGTCTTGAAGATGCCCGTATTGTACGGCACCTCCATCTGGTAGATTGTGATACTATCCGGCGAGAGTTCGATCGTCTTGCGCACGTTCTCGCGCCAGTTCTCGTCCGTCTCCTCCACCATGCCCGCAATCAGGTCGATATTGATCTGCGGGAACCCCACTGACTGTGCAAAGGCGTACGCGCGATAAATCTCATCCGTGCGATGCGCCCGCCCATTGATCTCCAGAATGTGCGCGTCGAAATTCTCGATGCCAAGGCTCAGCCGCGTCACTCCGATCTCCCGTAGAGCCGTGAGTTTCTGCTCCGTGAGTGTCCCCGGCTCCGCTTCAAAGGCCACCTCCTCCACCTCGTCCCAGGGGAGCAGTTCTTTCATCCGATCGGTCAGCGCCGTCAGCTGCTTCACTGAAAGATAGCTCGGCGTCCCGCCACCGAAGTATACGAAGCGCGGCTTGCGCCCATTGATGAACGGCGCCTTCGCATAGATCTCCAGCTCCTTCATTCCTGCATCGAGGTAGCTCCCGATCTCCCCCGCGTTCTTGTCTGTATAGACCCGGAAGTAGCAGAAGTGGCAGCGCTTCCGGCAGAAGGGAATATGGAAGTAAACTCCCAGCGGCGTCTCGGGCAGCGCAGGCTTCTGGATCAGCTCACGGACGTAGGCCGCGGACCCGGCATCCCAGAAATGGAATGGCGGGTAGTTGGCGACAAAGTAATTGCCGGCAGTGGTCTCGTCGTCGTCGTGCTCGAGCAGGTGATCGATCGTTTCTGGGGCTTCGGTGCTCATGGATTCGGCAGATACTCGCGGCGGCACGAGAGGAGGACCGGTGCTCGATCCTTGGGTCGGCAGGCTCGTGCAATCATCCAAACCGCGCAACAAAATAGTGTGTATGCGTATTAATTGAGCGGAGCGCTCTTGTCACTCCTTGCCGTGAAGCCGCCGTTGGACATCACTCATCACAAAGCTTCAGTGACGCTACTCGGGTGAGATCCCCGGGGAGCGCGGCAGCGCCTCTGACAGCACCTCGTCGAAGCTCAATCCACAGCCTTGCTCGACATAAAGGCGCGCGATTACTCCGCTCGTCCTTGCGGAGTCCCGGTGGTGCCCTGATGCTTACTTTCTACTCAGTTGCCCAGCTTTGATTCCATCTACATCGCACTCTCCTAAGCGCGACTCCATGTGAGTTCCTGGACATCCAGGATGAAGGAATCGGTGTTATCGGAATGCAGTTCTCCGCTCTCGTTTAGCGTCACGAGAGTGCCGCAAGAGAGGCGGATCTCGTGAGGGGAAACCTCGATTGCAGAGTGTTTGTAGATCCATCCCGGCACGTCGCCATTAGCCTCGAGCGTTTCGATGGCGAGTGAATGGATGTCTAGGCGATACACCGGCGTCTTGCCGTAGCGGCGTTTACCGGAATAACCGAGTGCCCCGATGATGTAGATGTAGCTTCCGAGCAGGATAGCGCTGTGGAAGTCAGTGGGCGGGAACACCTCTTCGGGATAACAATAGATGTCGATCTTGCCATCCGGCAGGTGGACGAAGACATCGTTGTAGATGTAGAAGTCCTCATCATAGTAATCCTCGTGCTCGCCGGCGATCTGAATGATCCTGCCGTCCGGCAGGAAGGTGATCGACTGGCCAAAACGCTGCGCACACCAGACTGGGTGCTGGTCGTTTTTAACTTCATCTCGGAACAACTCCGCCGCCCTAAAACCGGTGATGCCGGACCGGATCATTGCGTTCCAGAACTCAGAATGGATGCATTCTGGATTCGCCATACCAAATCGCGGCAGACGCCACTTCCGGAAGTCATCCGCCGAAGCGGTCATTAGGTTCTCGTCCGGTTCCGGTTCGAAGCTGAGCAGAGCACGTTTCCCTTCGAAGGATAAGTGGCAGGGATCCGCTCCCGCAGCGAGGAGACGCAGAGCAATTGCGCGGCTTCGCACCTCGCTCAGTGCCGTCTCCCGGCTCTCTCCTTTCTTCCCTTCATTTACATTCACGCCAGCCTCGAGCAGCGCATCCACGGCTTTTATGTTGTCGTGCTCCACCGCGCACATGAGGGATGTCGTTTATCTCGCTCCTCCACGTCCACCCCTCGCGCGAGCAGCCAGCGCAACATTGCCTCGTCGCGAGCTTCGATCGCGTAAAACAGCGACGGTTTACCACAGCGGCCACGCGCGGTCTTGTCCGCACCGCGATCCAGCAGCAGTTGCGTCTTGTTGGTGTCGCCCGTCTGAATGGCGATCAGCCAAGCCGTTCGCTCCCAGTGATCTTTTGCCTCCAATCCAGTGCCATCCGCAAGTTCCTGCTCGATGTCCGACAACGAGCCAAGTGCGGTTGCGCGCATGAGTGGCGTCCACTTGAGCTGGCTCGCATCAGCCCCGGCATCCAGGAGAACCCTCACTGCATCGAAGCGCCCAATTTGCGAGATCCCCGCAGAGCCGTTTCGTTGTAGCTGGTAGTTCCATTCAGTTCGACACCCTTATCGATTAGAAGTCTGAGGAGTTCAATCAGTCGCGGGTTGCGAGTATGCACCGCGTCGATCAAGGCATTATAGCCTTCCTTGCGAACGTAATGAATCTCCGCGCCGCAGCTCAGCAGGAACTCCACTTTTTGCGGATCGCCAGCCCGCAGGGCGAACATCATCACATTGCCGTTGAGGCAGTAATGCTCGCACACCTCGTAACGAAGGTCGGCACCCGCATCCGTTAGCAGGCGCATCAGGGCGATGTCGGCTTTGGGGCTGAGAGCGGCATGCATGAGGGATGTTAAACCCTCTTTGTCGCGGGCATTCACATCCTCTGGGTGCGCGGCTAGGTGCTCTCTGACGCGTTCGAAATCGCCATTCGTGACAGCCTGATGTAGCTTGCTGAGCATCGGGTGATGCTAGTGGCCTCCCTGAAGAAGAACAGGGTCACCTTGAAAACCATTGCGTCGTAAGTGGAGGCGCGGGTTGCGGGCTCAGCAGCAGCCGGCAAGGATGCGCAGCAGCTAAGAACGATCCGTTCCATTTGTAATCTGGCCTCATTGCGTAAGCACCGGACGAGATGCAAAATGCGCCTGGACGGCGGCGGCGAGCGCACACCGTCCAGGCGTTCCTTCTTTTGCTTACTTGCTGGCTTCCGCTCAATTCACCTCCGGCTCCTCTGGTGGCAGCGGGGTGCTCCGCTCAAAGCGCTGCTTGAGCACATTGAGCGTCACATCCAGGCCTTCGCCACGTTGGGCGCGGAACACCCGGTAGATGGCGGTTGCGGCCTGCATGGCATCGGCACCGGCCAGCATCCAGGTGTCGTTCAGCTTCGTGTAGAGAACACGGGCGCGCTGCACGATGGGCAGCAGCGTCTGCCGGAGCGCGATGTCCCGCTGGAACTGGTCCATCGCGACTGCGGAGGGCACGTACTCGGGATGCTGCAACGCCGCGCTCAAGGCCTCGGCCACGAAGCCTTCGCTCCGTGAACCAAGCTTGAAGAGCCGCTGCCGATCATCAGCCGTGAGGCTGACGAGGAATGGCACGGCAAGTTCCAGCGTGTCCATGGCTGCTATGATGGCGGCAACTTGCTCCGCCGTGAGGGTGATGTCGATTTGACTGCTATTGACTGGCATAACTAGGCTCCTTTCTTCTGTTTTGTTGGTTTAGTAGAGACCCATCACCCGCACCCGTTCATCGGGCGGAGCAAGGGCCTCTAAAGTGAGGTGCTCATGTCAAAAAATGCCTCCGCGCGTGGTGAGAATCAGAGGCAAACCGCCGGCTCGATCCGCGCCGATCGCCCCGCTTCCAGTCACAAACCCAACGCGGGTCGCGCCTCCGATCCTCTGGAGAATTTGATTCCATATAAGGTGAGTGGGCACGGGTGACGATCGCTCCCCTTCAGGGCGCCGGATCGTGGACCGATCCACCCAGGCCGCTGGCCTGGGCTAAGGGATATTCGGCCCCTTGGGCCTGCTGCCCGCTTCTCTCTTGATGCGCCAACGGTGCTCCATTCCTTAGCCCAGGCCAACGGCCTGGGTTGGCACCAGCCAATCATGCGGCCTGAAGGGCTGCGATACGGGTCAACTCAACGTCCCCCCGTCCTCTGCGTGCGCACCGATGACGAGATCCGCCATCAGCGAACCGCCTTTCGTCCTTCAACCGCTTCACCTCACATGCAAGGGAACGGAGATGCGCCCCTCCCACGGGCCCGGTGCCCCGGTCTGCAGTGTAGAAGAACCAATCATGCACGATGCTCCCCCGCCCGTGCCCCATGTCCAGACTCTCACAACCCAGGCTTTGAGGGTCGATTTCCACCCTCAAAGTGTGGTTGAAGGGAGTCCAAAGCCTGGCTGATGGCAGTCGATGATTGAGTGAAGGCAATGATCGACTGGCGCGGGAAAGTTTTCCCATGACACGCCACCGTTACCGGTGGCGGGCCATCTCCGGAATATCTCGCACGAGAGTCTGAGCAAGGCTGGCGACTCTCGGACTCTGGCGCACCGCCCCTGAGCGTCATTAGATACCCTCCGGCTGTCATCCACGACTCTTCGACTGCCATCCACCACCCGGAATCGCCATCCTTCACATGGCCTTCCGAGGATTTCGCCCGTTCCAGTGCCTTGACTCACCGCTCGCTAGCCGCCGGGTGGCTCAATGGTTCTCACGGCCGTTCTGTGTCCCGCCGACGAGGGAGGTTTCGTCCCTTTCTACCCCGAAACCGCCGCCACCATGCTGGGCGGAGGCGGTAGCCAATGCAGGCAGCAATCTGCGCGAGGAAACCAAACTTGATCTAAAGGAGTTCCCTTTCGCGCGTACCGGCTAAGCGTTGCTGACGAGCTAACTGAAGCGTAGAACCCGAGATGGAACCCTCAATGCAGGGGTAATTTGCTTCCCGCAGGGCAGCGCTACACCGGTACAGTTGGAGCAATGACGGCTGCCTCTTCGATAATTTACACAACTGAACATTCGACCAAATGAGCACCCGCCAAGCGATCTTTCCCCAACGTCCGCATGCTCTCTACAAGGAGCACGGCTATTCGCCGGCCATCCTCTCCGGTGATCTCCTATTTGCCTCCGGCATGGTAGGTGCCCGCGAAGACGGCAGTCCCGAGCCCGACCTCGCCGCCCAAGTCCAGCTCGCCTTCGACAACCTGCTCGGCGTGCTCCAAGCGGCTGCATGCACCTTCGACGATGTGGTGGACGTCACCATGTTCCTCGTTGATCCCGAGGCCAGCATGGGCCTGATGATCGCAGCCATGAGAAAAGCTTTCCCCCATGAGCCGTATCCTAACGTCACAGCAGTCGGCGTGAACTGGCTGGCTGGATTCCAATTCGAAATCAAGGTCATCGCACGCGTCCCACAAAAGAGGTAAGCGAACCGCTAGGTGCAGGGCGCGGGAACCTGCAGTGTTCCCGAAAGCGGTGCAATTGTTCCAAAGGTCTTGTAAACTTTATCGAGGCATGTGGCTAAATGCCCTGGTCAACGCAGCTGAGGAGGTAGCCCGTGCGAAAGCTCGGAGTCACCCCGCGGCCAGCTTTAGAGCTATATCTCTGCCCCTTTATGTTATCACCTAAACGCACGCCCCTCCTCCTACAAGAACGCGACAGTCGGAGCCAGTGGGGCAGGTGCTGCACCGCTCCGCGCAGTTTGTAGCGGAGTTGTAGACAAACGCGCCGCAGAACAAACGTCCTGATGAGCGGTCGAGCGCACAATGCTCAAACGGGACACTTTGAAACGGACGCCGACAAGTTGATCCGCCTGTGGGAAACCCGGGGGTTGCACAAGGCACCACGGCATGGAGTAAGCTGGGAACTGGTATGAGATTTTGCGTTCCCACCTTGCTGCTCGCCATCCTGCTGCCCATCGACCGTGTGGCTGGCGAGGGGTTGCTCATTATCAAGAGCAATCTCTGGCAGAAGGACGAGCTGGTGAGTTCGCTCCCATATCGCTCAATCGAGAAGTTTCCGACGGTCCACAATGTGGTGAACTCAGCGGGTGACAAGACCCGGATCTCCAGCGACCTGGTGGTGAAGGATTACCCCTTTCCCAGCGCGAAGGATCTGGCAAATCTGCGGGAGGAGAGTCAGGTGCTGCCTCTTGAGGCCGTGGTGGCAGAGTGGAGCGCTGCGCTGAAGCGCTTTCCCTCGGCTGCGAAGCACCTAAAGCCCCGCATCGCGGCGCTACGGAAGGAGATCGCGCGTTTCCGGGGAGGAGAGGTGAAAGCGGACGGCGAATGGATGAGCAAAGCCGCGCTGGAAGGGCGTATAACAAAGCTCGCAGCGGAGCGGGAGCGGCTGATTGCGAAGCTGGCTAAAGAAGCACGGGAGATGGAGATGACCGCCGCGGAATGGGGCTCGCTGGATGAAGAGGGACGGCAGCGAACGCGCGATGCGCGACAGGCTGCCCTGTTGTCGCAGATTGCAATGGACGAGCAGCGGCGCGTCGAGGCGGAGATTCAGCGGCAGACGGAGATCACAGCCGCCCGCGCAAAGTTGACGCCTTTCGAGCGGCTCACGACGGATGATACCATCGTGCCGCCGGGGCTTCCGGAGGAGGAGGTAAAGGAATACACCGCCCTGCTAGCGAAGCTGAACGAGGCACTCAAGGGGACGAAGCGTGAGTTCGCCTTCAAACGGGAAGCACGGAAGCTGGTGCTCATTACTTCCGAGGCGATCCACGGCGTGGTGCCTCGGGAACTTTCAAGCGAAGTGCGAATCGTCAAATCGGATGTCGATGGCGTTCCCTCAACGTTCGAGATCCCTACCCGCGATGGAAAGGATTCGATCGTCGTTCTGAGCAAGAGCAAACCCGAGCCGCAGAAGAGTGCGCTGCTTGTTCTTCCCGCGCCGGAAGGAATACCGCTTCTTGAGATGCAGGAGCTGCTTGCTAGGCTCATTGTGCTCGCGTCGGGCAAGCTGGAAGCGCAGCCAGAGAAGCCAGCTCCTGTAGATAAGCCCGAGGCGGTGGATGAAGAGCTTGGCGCAGAGCCATGCTAGTGGCTGTGCTCGACACAGCCCCCAGTCCTACTGTTTAGTAACCGGGCTATGGCAAAGATACTGGTGCACCGGGCCGGGACCCAGATGGGGCCTTACGAGATGGAAGAAGCGCGGCAGCTGCGCTACTCGGGGATGCTGCGCGACAATGATCTTGCCTGGCTGGAGGGCACTCCGGAATGGGTGCCGCTCGCGACGCTCTTGGCTGCCCCCACCGGCCCGCCACCGTTCGCGCCCGCTTCCACTCCGACAGCTTCCATTCCTAACAATGCGCCGGGGTACCCCTACCAAGGAGCGCCTACTTCAGGCTTGGCCGTTTCCAGTCTGGTTCTCGGGATCCTTTCTCTCCTTGGCTGCCTCATCATTGCGGCAATTCCCGCAGTGATTTGCGGCCATGTTGCTCTCTCAGGGATCCGGCGTTCCCAAGGATGCATCAGCGGCGACGGCCTTGCCTGGGCCGGCTTGATCATGGGCTACACTGCCATCGCGATCACTGCGCTGGTTTTTTTCGCGATGGTGTCGATCCCGGCTTTCGCGATCTTCATGGAGTCCGTGACACGCGGCTTTAACTGAATCCTCTTCTAGGATTGGGGCGTGCTGGCGTTCTCCGTGACCCACTTATCCATCTGCTCGTCGGTGGCACCGGTGGCTACTTCAGCCTCGAATGCGCTCGCTTCGATCCCTGTAGCTCGAAAGAACTGCTGATCCATCGGGCAGTTGAATTTGAACTCACCGACGGTTCCGGCGAGCGACGCTCGGCATTTGTCGAGCGCGCGAGCCCCGAATTCGAAACCACCAAGGGGGGTTTTCGGTGCGCGAGGTTCGCTCGTGCGGAGATCGGGTGCGAGACTGCGGACGGCGTCTAGGTTTTGCTCGGGCATACTGAAATAACGCAGGGCGTGGGACGCGGGGCTGCGTCCCTGTGCAGAAAACCACCTGCGAGCGATGGCATGGTCAGTGCTTACCCCCCTGCGTGCAGAAGCCTGATCCGCTAAACGACCGACCAAGCCATATTCCTCGGATGGCTCTCGCGCTGCGTGCGATCGTTGTAGGGATAAGTGGAGCCATCCTCGCGGGATGGGTGTTCAATGTTCGCGAACTCCGGGACTTTCTCGCGATCGGCACCGCGATGAACCCCGTAACCGCCGCATCCTTTCTCATGCTGGCGGCAGCCCTGTCGCTGGCGCGGCAGCGGAAGATCTCTCCGGGAGGATCGACGATTATCTACTCTCTACTCGCATTGGTCCTGACAGCGGGGCTGACCCGCATCTGGGATCTCGGGTTTGGCACCAGCTTGGATTTGGATCTGATGCTGTTCCCCGAAGGCATCTCGCACTCGACAACGGGTTACCGCATGGCTCCCGGCGCTGCCGTGAATCTCGTCTTCCTGAGCCTTGCGGTGGGCATGACCATGACTCGATCCACGCGCCGGGTAGCGCGGACCCTGAGCACCCTGGCCGTTGCCATCTCGATCTTCGCCTTCGTCGGCTATGTCCTGCACCATGGGGAGTGGAGCTGGGTAAGTGGAAAGTTTTTCCCCATGTCATTCGCCTCCGCGCTGTGTTTTGCCAGCCAGGCACTCGGCACCCTGCTGCTCCGGCCGGCGCCGATCCTCCGACGGGTCCTTTCCAGCAATCTTCCGGGCGCGGTCACGACTCGGTACCTGCTGCCCTTTGCCGTCATTCTACCCATTGGTCTGAGTTGGGGTGAACGCCGTGCAGCCACGCAGGGGCTCGATCCCGCACTCGCCACGACCTTCGAGACGATCATCATGATCGTGGTCTCGACGGCCATGGTGCTCTGGACCGCGCGGCTGCTCTTCGAGTTGGATCGCACGCGGGTCCTCGCTGAAACCCGAATGCGCGCCTCGGAGAAGCGGCTTCAAACCTTTCTGGATAATAGCCCCACGCTGAACTTCATGAAGGACGCGGCCGGTCGTTACATCTATGTGAACCGCCAGTGGGAGGAGCAGTTCGGTCTAGAGGCAGAAAAGGTGATCGGAAAGACGGATGGAGATCTTTTCCGCCCAGAGTCTGCAGAGATGGTGCGCCTAGAGGACTTCGACATCCTCCGTAGTGGCGAGGGTTTGCAGATCGAGCACGAGATAACAACCCACAAGGGTGATGCTGCGCATTTCCTAACTGCGAAGTTCCTCCTGACAGATACCACGGGAAGCAAGTGTGTAGCTGGAGTGGCGTTGGATATCACGGAGCGGCGCAGGGCGGAGGCGGAGGCGAATGAAGCGCGGGAGTTTGCGGAAAGGGCAGCGCACACCAAGTCGCAGTTTCTGGCGAATATGAGCCATGAAATACGCACCCCGATGAACGGAATCATAGGGATCCACTCTATGCTTGAGGATACTGCGCTAGATCCCGGCCAGCAGAGACTCGTTTCCCTTGCCCGGACCAGCGCGGATTCTTTGCTCAACGTCATCAATGACATTCTCGATATCTCCAAAATGGAAGCAGGCCGCATGACCGTGGACTCTATTGCCTTTAGCCCACGTGCCGTCCTCAAGGAGGCAATCGGCCTGTTAGAGAGCACCGCCAGTGAGAAGGATCTCCGGATCATTCTGGAGATCGAGGATGGATTCCCGGAGCACGTGGAGAGCGATCCCACGCGGCTCAGGCAGGTGCTGCTTAATCTGATTGGCAATGCGGTTAAGTTCACGCAAGGGGGCAGTGTCTGCATTCACGCAGAGCGTGCAGGCGGGAACCTGCTGCGTTTTCGGGTCCGCGATACGGGGATCGGGATCACTGAGGAGGCGCGATTGAATCTGTTTGAACCGTTCTACCAGGCAGACAGCAGCATGGCCCGACGCTTCGGAGGGACGGGTCTCGGGCTCGCGATCTGCAAGCAATTGGTGACCCTCATGGGCGGGGAGATCAATGTGGTCAGCCAACTTGGGCAGGGGTCCACATTCTCGTTTACCGTGGAGATGCCGGAGTGCCAGGCAGCGGATTGTGCGCCCGCCATTGCAGCTGTTCCGGTAGATACTCGCGCCGAACAAATCTCGCTCCACATCCTATTGGCTGAGGACAGCAAGGTGAACCAGATCGTTGCGGAGCATCAGATTAAGAAGCTCGGTCATCGGGTCCACACCGTGGCGGATGGCGTGGCGGCTCTGGCGGCGATGGAGAAACACGAGTTCGACCTGGTGTTGATGGACTGCCAGATGCCGCTGATGGATGGTTACGATGCCACGGCTGAGATCCGGCGACGGGAGGCTGGCTTGCGGCGCATACCGATCATCGCGATGACCGCACACGCGATGACCGGCGAGCGGGAGAAGTGCCTGGGAGCTGGAATGGACGACTATTTGAGCAAGCCGTTTCGGCCCGTGGACCTGGAGGCTCGTCTAACAGAAACAGCGCGCAGCAAGGTGGCCGAGGCGGTTGCTTGAGAAATGCGCGATGGGCCTCGCTTCCGGCTTGCACGCTGTTAAACATTTGGCCGAATGGAATCGGCAATTGAAAAGCTGACCACCGGTGAACTGCTAACCATCCAGGAACTCATCGGATGCCTCCCGGCACTCGCGGAAGTTCCGGCGACGCTTCTGGAGAAGTACGCCTTGGGAGCAGCGGTCCGCCGACGGTTTCGCGCAGGCGATATCGTGTGCCGCGAGGGCGAATATGGTTCCACCGCATTCTTCATCGTCTCGGGGCACGTTGAGATCTTCATCGAGAACCCGCTCGCCGCGGTACGAACGAAGCCCGGCAGCGCCTGGCGCTCTTTTCTGCGCCGCATGACGAGCGTACTGGTTCCCGGTGAGCCGGACCTGGGTTCCGAGAGCAGCGACGCCGGTGGGTTCATCCCCATCGATGCTTCTGTAGACCTGCCGCGCACCACGCCGCTCGCTTACCTCGGGGCCGGTGAACTCTTCGGCGAAATGACCTGCCGCACCTTTCAGCCACGTTCGGCCACCGTGCGAGTGTCGGAGGATTGCGTGATGGTGGAGATGCTCAGAGTGATTCTGGATATGCTGGTCGGCACGCGAGATCCGGACGCCGAAACCAAGGCGACCACGAAAGTGCGCGCACCTACTTTCAAGGGGACTTCATTCAAGAAGCACCTCGATGACCAGTATCGCGAACGATCACTGGTTGGGCATTTGCGCGCGGTTCCGCTCTTTGCGACGCTGGATCTGGAGTTCTTTAATTTTCTACGGGAACGCGCCGAACTGGTCTCGTGCAACAAGGGCCAGGCGATCTGCCAGCAGGGTGAAGCGGCGGATGCCTTTTACCTTATCCGAACAGGCCTGGTGCGAGTCGCACAGTCCATGCCCGGGGGCGAGATGGTCCGCACGTACCTCAAGCGCGGCGAGTACTTCGGTGAGATCGGCCTGCTCTTTGACCAGACCCGAAACGCCACTTGCTCGGCGCTGGACGCAGTCGATCTAGTGAAGATCGATCGCGAGTGTTTCCAGCTCATGCTGGAGAAGTTTCCGGTGGTGCGCGCCACGCTTGAAGATGTGGCGAAGAAGCGGATGGAAGCCGCGCGGCAACGCAAGCTCCCGGCCGGCTTGCAGCTTGATGAGTTCCTGAGTCAGGGGCTCTTTGAGGCGCAGAACCTCCTGCTCATCGACCTGGACAACTGCACCCGGTGCGATGCCTGCGTGAACGCTTGCGCGGATGCGCACGATGGCGTGACCCGCCTGATCCGCGATGGTCTGCGCTACGACCGCTACTTGGTTGCCACGGCCTGCAGGTCCTGCCGCGATCCGCTGTGCATGACGCAGTGTCCCGTGGGCTCGATTCGGCGGAAAGAGAGCCTCGAGATTCTCATCGAGGATTGGTGCATCGGTTGCGGGAAGTGCGCGGAGCTGTGCCCCTACGGCAATATCAACATGCACTCTTTCGAGGTGAAGAAAGAGCCAGCCGCCGTGAAGACCGTCGTCGCGAAGCAGGCGGTGGTAGCCGCTAAAAACGCACCCGTCGCGGCAGCACCCGCTCCGCCCGCTCCACCGAAGCCGGTCCCAGTTCCAACACCCGCTCCGGCTGCCAAGCCACCCGTGAAGAAGGTCCGCAAAACCGTCACCGTGAGCAAGGCAACGACCTGCGATCTCTGTACGGAGCTCAGCATCCCGAGTTGCGTCTACGCTTGCCCGCACGATGCCGCGATGCGCGTTGACCCTACGGAGTTCCTCGCGAAGCAGATCGGGAGCAGAGGTTCGCAAGGGCGCGTTCGGATGCGCTGGCTCTCCGGCGCCGACGAGAAGCGCACCACGCATTAGCCGCCCACGATGATCCTCGACCGCCGCCATCTCCCTTGGGCCTTTCTCGTGCTCTTCGCGACTGCTGTCGCCGCGCTATTCTATCTGGCGAACTTCCATCCGAAACTGCTCCCCATTCCCTTTGCCTTGCCGCCGCTGCTCGGGCCAATCCCGCCCGTACGCAATACCGTCGGAGGCACGCCTCTGGGTCTGATCTTTGGCACACTCGCCTTCATGATCTTCCTTTTCGCCTCGGCCATGGGCGCGCGGAAAAAGCGGCGGCTCTGGCGAATCGGCAGTGTGCAGACGTGGCTGCGCGCCCACATCTGGCTCTCGATCCTGACCATCCCCCTGATCCTTTTCCACTCGGGCTTCGCACTGGGTGGCCCTATGACGAGCACCCTCGCCGCTGTGTATGCCATCGTCATGGCGAGTGGGTTTTTCGGGTTGGCCATGCAGCAGTTCATGCCGCGGGTGATGACTGAGAGCCTGCCGCGCGAAGTCGTCTTCGAGCAGATCCCGCACATTCGAACGCTGCTCGTGGATTTCGCCGAGAAGCTCAAGAAGCAGCTCGATCCAGCCGAGAAGCCCGCCGCAAAGCCGCCCGCCACTGCCGCGTCTGAAGGCGCGGTGGCCGTCATCGAGGCTCCGCTCGCGGTGGAGGACAGCCAGAGTGTCATCCTCGACTTCCTCTCCAGGGAATGCCTCCCGTACCTCAAGAAAGGCCGTGGCGAGCAGCATCGGCTCGGCGACCAAAAGCTCTCCGATGATATCTTCCGCCTGCTCAAGCTCAACACCGCCGAGGATCTCCATGGCAAGGTGGACGAGATGCAGAGCTGGTGCGACGACCGCCGGCTCATGGATCTCCAGATGCGCCTGCATCACTGGCTGCACGGTTGGCTAATCTTTCACGTACCCTTCTCGGTCGCGCTGCTCGTCCTCACACTCTGGCATGCGTGGATCGCGATGACTTACCTGCAGAGCTGAGCTTCACGCATGCGCCGCACTGCGAAACAGATCGCTGAGAAGTATAAGGGCAACCTCGATTACTTCCGGAAGCCCCACTACCTCCGCCGCCTGCGGGGCTGGTGCTTCGCACTCGTGGCGCTGGGCAGCATCCTGGCAGCTCTTGGTTTTCGCTACTACGGCCGGCAGGAGTTCTTCAACACAGGGCCGCTCTCGTCGAACCACGCGCAATTTGCCAACCGCTGCGAAGTTTGCCACGACCAGGCCGAGCCCGATCTCCTGAAAGTCCTGCACCTCGATGCCCTCGGCGAACGTGTCCACGGCTTCTCTTCGGCTTCGCTAAAAGAGCTGCCCGGCGAGGCCATGCGTCATCTTCCCACAGCCGGCGACGTTCGTGCCGGGGCTGCAGCGCTCGCTCACCTCGAGCCAGGCAAACGCGTGGAGGGGATCGCCCGGAAGTTCCTCGAGGACACCACGCTCTCGAAGATGGATCGCGCCTGCATCACCTGCCACGAGGCCCAGCGCCTGCATCAGCCGCAATCCGCCGCGCTCGGTCTCCGCCCCGTCTCCCGTGAACTTTCCCTGGTCCATGCCGCGGGATGCGCGAGCTGTCACCCGGAGCACACTGGTCCGGCGGCGATGAAACTCCCCACGAGCGCCTCGTGTCAGTCATGCCATGCCAGCGCCCCCGAGCTGAAGCAGAACCTTCTGCTCGTGAAGACCGATGGCGACGCACCAGCAAGCGCCGGTGAAATCCGCGATCTCGGCGATGGCGTGCGCCGATTCCTCCCCCCTCGCCAGGTTCCCCACCAGCCCGCCTCCTTTCTCAGCTTTGAGCAGGGCCATCCCCGCTTTGGCTACGAAAGTCCGCACCTCCGCGATCCCGGCGCGATCCGCTTCAATCACTGGCGGCACGGTCAGTCCGACATCCCAAAGGTGGATGGGCGCGCCTTGGATTGCGCCGATTGCCACAAGCCCGGCAGCGATGGCGCATTCTACCAGCCGATCAACTTTGAGCAGCACTGCGTAAAGTGCCACTCCCTCCACTTCGACCCCGACGTGCCTACGCTCGCCATCCCGCATGGCGATCCCGAGAAGGTCCGCGCCTACTTGCGCAGCCTGGCCTCCCAGTATGCCGACTATGCACTGAACAACCGGAACATCACCGATCGCGCTGAACTCAAGCTCTTCGTGAATACCCAGCTCGAGAAGCTGCAGGCCCGAGGCATGAACACCGTCAAGGAGCTGGAGCAACGCGTCTTCTTCACCGGAGATCCACCAGAGGTGCCTGGTCGCGTATTAACGCGGAGCAACAAGGCGCAGTTCTTTGCCGGTTGCGCCAAGTGCCATGAAGTCGAGCGCGCCGAGATCGCGGGAGCACCGACTATTCAGCCCACGAATCTCGCTGATCGCTGGCTGACTCGCGGCCCGTTTACCCATCTGCCGCACGCCCATTTGGCGTGCCTGGATTGCCACGGTGCAGCCCCGGGCAGCAAGGCGACGAGCGACATCCTCCTTCCCGCGCAGAGTAGCTGCACGGAGTGCCACCGCTCACTGGATGGCGACCGAGTGGAACCGCTGAAGATCGTAGCTACTGCGGAGGGGGCGCGCGCCGAACTGGCTGCAAAGCAGCGCCGGGAGGGTGGGATCGCCGCCGACTGCCAGTCCTGTCACCGCTACCATGCACCCACGGACGCCGATCTGGTGCTTGAGCTTGCGGCCCAGGCGAAGTCTCTAAGTCCCTGAGGTAGAGCTAGTATCCGGCGGGCCAAGCTGCATCCCTGACCCGGTATTGCGCTCTGTTCCTTCGCGAGAGCGTTCGTCCGAATGGCGAGCAAGCTCGGCAAATCCGCGAGCGAGCTATGTAAAATCCCGAGGCGGCTCGTTAAATCCACGAGCTTGTCAAAGCCACGAACGAGCTTGCTCGTTGAAAAACAGAGCGATCTCGTAAATTGACAGAGCGCGCTCATCAAAAAACAGAGCGAGCTCGTTAAATCGACGAGCACGCTCGCGGATTTGGTGAGCGCGCTAGGTAAAAAACATAGCGAACTCGGGCACTTTGCGGTCACGGGACCGTTCCCAGCGGACTGGATCGAGGGACAACAAGCCTGAGCAATCGAGTTCACTATGGTGCTCGCGCTGAGACCGTTACCTGTCCTTTGGCGAGATGGTCACTTCCCCACCGGCGAGCGCTCCTCATCCCGCACGTAGGCTCTTTAGCCGCTTCTTGCGGCACGTGTGCGTATTAGACCGGACTTGCCACCGCGCCCTAGGGTCCATTATTTCGCCCAACTCATGCAGATCCATCCCAATGCTGTCGTCGATCCTGCTGCGGAACTAGGGGAGGGCGTCCGGATCGGCGCTTTCGCCATCGTGGAAGCAGGTGCGCGGATTGGCTCTAATTGCGAGATTCAGGCGCATGCGGTGATCGGCGGACATGTGACCATGGGAGCGGGGAATATGATCGGGTACGGCGCGATCGTGGGGGGCGATCCGCAGGATTTAGCCTTCCAAAGGGAAACGAGCAGCGAGGTGCGGATCGGCAATCGCAACCGCATCCGCGAGTATTGCACGATCCATCGGGGTACGGGCGAGGGGAGCGCGACGGTGATCGGCGACGACTGCTACCTTATGGCAGGGGCTCATCTGGGCCATAACTCACAGCTCGGCAACCATGTAATCCTCGCAAACAACGTCCTGCTGGGCGGCCATGTCTCGATGGCAGACCGGGTCTTTGTCGGGGGCGGCAGTGTCTTTCACCAGTTCGTACGGGTGGGGCGCCTGGCGATTACCCAGGGGATGAGTGGCGTCGGGAAGGATATTCCGCCCTTTACCATGGCGGCGGAGATCAACTTTGTAGCCGGGCTGAACGTGATCGGGATGCGCCGGGCCGGAATGGGTGCGGAGCAGCGCCAGAAGGTTAAGGACGCTTTCGACCTGCTCTATCGCGAGGGGCTGAACGTTTCTCAGGCTCTCGAGAAAGCGGCTGAGACGGAGGCCGAGTGGACGCCGGAAGTACGGGAGTTCTTTGACTTTGTACGCGGTGCGAAGAAGCGGGGGATCTGCGCGCTCCTGCAGCAACCTGGAAAGCCGACTCGAGATGGCGACGATCCAGCCTAGGCATCGCCCGTTGGCTTGCACGCGGCAGATGGTCCGTCCCTTGCTCTACCACAGCGTGGCTTACGTCCACGCGCCGGCCTTTCGTGCGCTCCTTTCCCCCTCCTGATGACGCATTTTCCAGTACTCGCCCTCGCCATCGTGACACTCCTCCTGGCAGGGTGTGCTACGCCTCCTTCTGCGAGCCGTTCTGCCGCAAAGACGACAGGCGGCGAGAAGCGTCCTGCTTCGATCGGAAAGAAGTTGGTGGTCCGGACGACTGCCTACACTCACACCGAGGCGGGCGGATCGAAGAACGCAATCGGAGGGCGGTTGCGTTTCGGCGGGGCGGTCTCGAGCGCGGCTTCGGACTGGTCGTGGCTCCCGCTGGGGACGCGTTTCCGGCTCGCGACTGACGGGCGGACCTATGTGATCGAGGATTACGGCTCCGCGCTCGTGGGTCGCAAAACGGTGGATCTGTACAAACCCACGCGTAAATCGATGAACGCATGGGGTGTCCGGCACGTGGAAATTGAAATCCTGGAATGGGGCTCCAAGACAATGAGCTTGAAGCTACTAAAACCCCGCCAGCGAAACAAACACGTCCGCCGAATGGTGGCTTCGCTACAGGCGGGGGCGTAAGGGTGAAGTTCCTCATCTATTGAGGCTCGGTAATTTGCACTGCCGCTAAAGTGAGGTATTTTGTCCTTGCATTGGTGTTTGTGTTGTTGGGTTAGAACCGCGCGGCTTTGGGTGGCCGCGCGGTTCATTTTTACCCATACGCTACGCGCGCGAGCGTAGGGGGATGCGACGGTTGACCCACAGCTTGCGGGTGCCCTAACCTCGCAGCACATGAAGATTCAGCGCGCCTTGATCTCGGTCTCGAACAAGACCGGGCTCGTCGATTTCGCCCGGGAACTCGCCGCCATGGGCGTGGAGATTATCTCCACCGGAGGGACTTCGGCCTTGCTCCAGAAGGAGGGCGTCCCGACTAGGGAGATCTCCGAGTATACTGGCTCGCCGGAGATCCTGGATGGTCGCGTGAAGACGCTTCACCCCAAAGTCCACGGGGGCCTTCTCTTCCTGCGTGGCAAGGAGGAACACGAGGTGCAGGCGCGTGAACACGGGATAGAGCCGATTGATCTCGTTGTGGTAAATTTATACCCGTTCGAGGCGACGATCGCGAAGCCGGACGTCACTCTGGAGGAGGCGATTGAGAACATCGATATCGGTGGGCCTTCGATGCTGCGGAGCGCGGCTAAGAATTACCGTTCCGTGACGGTGGTCGTCGATCCTGGCGACTACGCCGATGTCTTGGAAAGTATGCGCGACAACGATGGGGCCACGACGCTGAAGCTGCGGGAGCGGCTCGGAATCAAGGTCTTCATCAAGACCTCGCAGTACGATGGGACCATCGCCAATTTCCTGAACAGCGAGCAGGAGGCGACCAGCTCGCTCTCGCTATCGATGCCGTCCGCAGCGCGGCTGCGCTATGGTGAAAACTCACACCAGACTGGCGCGCTCTACGGCGACTGGGATGAGTACTTTCAGAAGCTCCACGGCAAGGAACTCTCCTACAACAACATCCTGGATATCAGCGCGGCGGTCGACCTGATCGAGGAGTTTAGCGAGCCGACTGTGGCGATTCTAAAGCATACGAACCCGTGCGGCGTAGGCTCAGACGCGGACTTGAGGGAAGCATGGAACAAGGCCTTCGCGACCGACAAGCAGGCGCCATTCGGAGGAATCATCGTCTGCAACCGTCCGCTGACAGAGTCTCTGGCCCGGGCGATCAGCGAGATCTTCAGTGAGGTGATCATTGCGCCGGAGTTCGATGCGGAGGCGCGGGCGATCCTCCAGAAGAAGAAGAACCTGCGGCTGATGCGTCGGCTTCCCACAGCGGGTAGAGAGCCAAGGGATAAAGGGGCACTGATGCGTTCTGTGACCGGTGGAGTGCTCGTCCAAAGCCGCGATGACTCCCCGGAATCTTCAATCGATCTGATGACCAAGGTGGTGTCGCAGCGGCAACCAACGGAAGACGAAATGGCCGCGATGCTCTTCGCCTGGCGGGTGGTGAAGCACGTGAAGAGCAATGCCATCGTGTACGCAGCCAAGGACCGTACGCTCGGGATTGGGGCCGGACAAATGTCGAGAATTGACGCCTCTAGGATCGCCATTTGGAAGGCAAAGGATGCAGGGCTTTCTCTAGCCGGAAGCGCGATCGGCAGCGACGCATTCTTCCCTTTCCCCGACGGGCTTATTGCCGCCGCGGAAGCAGGTGCATCCTGCGCAATTCAGCCTGGGGGATCAGTGAAGGATCCTGAAGTAATCGCGGCTGCCGATGAGCGGAAGATGGCGATGATCTGCACAGGGTTTCGTCACTTTAAACACTGAGATGAACCTCGGGGTGAACATCGATCACGTGGCCACGCTGCGACAGGCGCGGTATGCCGGGATGACCGAGGTGCATAACGCAGAACCCGATGTCCTGGCGGCGGCTTCGGCCTGCGAGCGAGCCGGCGCGACGGGGATTACCGTGCATCTGCGGGGCGACCGGCGGCACATTCAGGAACGGGACGTCTTCCGACTGCGGGAGAGCATCATCACGCGGCTGAATTTCGAGATGGGCAACACGCCGGAGATTATCGATGTCGCTCTACAGCTGCTCCCTGAGGAGGTTTGCCTAGTGCCGGAGAACCGGCTGGAGATCACCACCGAAGGTGGCCTGGACGCCGCCGGACAGCACGAGCATCTGAAGCCGACGGTTGCGCGGCTGCAGAACATGGGAATTCGCGTGAGCCTCTTCATTGAGCCGTCGGAGGAGCAAATCAACGCCGCGCGGGCGATCGGTGCCGAGATTGTCGAGTTGCACACCGGGGCCTTTGCTAACGCGGAAGGCCGTGCTCAGGAACAGGAACTCGAGCGGCTACGAGTCGCTGCAATCCACGCCCAGGAGCTGGGGCTGCAAGTAAACGCGGGGCATGGGATCAACTACTCAAACATTGCGCTAATCCGCACGCTGCCGCATTTAGTTGATCTCAACATCGGGCATTCCATCGTGGCGCGCGCTCTCTTCGTCGGGCTCGAGCAAGCCGTAGAAGAAATGATTCACCTGATGCACGAACCCGCCTGACTCGCGGCAGCATGGAGATTCTCGGAATCGGGATTGATCTGGTCGAGGTAGAGCGCATCCGAAGGATGCTGGAGCGCCATGGTGAGCACTTCATCAGGCGGGTCTTTACGGAAGGTGAGCGTGAGTATTGCGCGCGGATGAGTGATCCAGCGCCGTTCTTCGCCGCGCGCTTTGCGGCGAAAGAGGCGATCTCCAAGGCGCTTGGGACCGGGATCGGAGCTCAACTCGGCTGGCTGGAAATCGATATCCAGCGCGAGAATTCCGGTAAGCCGACAGCAATCCTCTCGGGCGCTGGTGCGGCTACGATGGCCGCTCTCGGCGGTACCGGCCTGCTGCTTACCATGAGCCATACGCAGCAGTATGCCACAGCTCAGGCCATGCTAGTGGCGTGAGCTATTAAAGCTCCTGCTTGGCCTTACCTGTCTTGATGTCCAAGTCTGCGCGGGCCGCGTGGAAGTCGTAGAAGAGCGTGTTACGATGATCGTTATGGACAGGTTTGGGAGATGCTTCGGAGACGTCAGGCTTCGGCGCTTTTTCCCCGTCTGTGTCGAGCTGATCCGTGTCCTTCATCGCAGGAAGCGTGGAAAGGTTCACGGGCATATCCTTATCTTCCTTCCGATCCTCTCTCCAGGTTGTCAGTACTGAACGCTTCAGCGGCTCCTTTTCCTCATTCCCCTGCACGCCCCACGGTGGCTGGTTGTAGTCGTCCATCTCCTTCATGTTCATCCCGTAGACGGGCATCGTATCTGACATCTTGCCGTGCAGCCTGGAGAAGGCTGGGCAGAGGAAGGGATTCTTGGAGTTCGGTGAAGGCGTGCTGCCGGCCGGCACCTCAGTCAATCCAAGATAAGGCCCAAGAAGCTTTGCGAGCTGCCCCTCACGCTTTTCAGTCACGAACGCAAACTGGTTCCTCACCAAGGGACCAGGGAGACGATCATCATGCTCACCGCTGTAGCTGGCGATCGCAGCTCCGATCTGCCGCAGATTGTGCAGACACTTGGTGGAATCACTCTGATCGCGCGCTTTGCCCATCACTGGGATGAGAATGCTTGCGAGGATGGCGATGATCGAGATCACCACCAGCAGTTCGATCAGAGTAAACGCGGAAGCAGTCCGGAGGGCGCGACGTTTCATGAAACGGTAGGTGTTAAGGGGAGACAGAACTGCAAGTTAAGCACGCTTTATCCGCGATGGAAACGAGCGATTTCTCGGCCCGACCGTCCAAAAGTTTTTCTGGAATGCCTCAGAGCCTCCGTTATGGTCTCGATCCGCAAACGGCGGACGCGCGGTTAGCTCAGTGGTAGAGCGCTTGCTTCACACGCAAGAAGTCACAGGTTCGAACCCTGTACCGCGCACCAGTTCGGGTTTGTTGTCAGTGAGCTGGCCTACCCAATGGTGTAGGTGGCGCTACTTCGGCGTGCAGGTGAAGTTTGTGGAGGCAAGCCGCACACCGAATGAATCGCACGCCTAACTACAAGCCAGAGGAGCACCTCCCTAAATTGGAGGATCTCTGCTGTTCACGCCGCAGCTTCCTCGAACGATCCGGCATGGGCATGGGGGCGCTGAGCCTTGCGAGCATCTTTGGGGCGGAGCTTTTCAACGGCTCTCGTGCCGAGGGAGCCACGGCGCTCTCTCCTTTGACTGCCCAGGCACCGCACTTCCCTGCAAAGGCGAAAGCGGTTATCCACATCTTTGCCGAAGGCGGTCCATCGCAGGTCGACACATGGGATCCGAAGCCCCTGCTCGAGAAGTACGCAGACACGGCCTTACCGGGCATGGAGGGGCTGGCCTTTCCGTCGACCTTCAAGTTCACGAAAAAGGGAAAGTCGGGGATCGAGGTCAGCGACGTCTTCCCTCAAATCGGTGAATGCGTGGACGACATGGCGATCATCCGGTCGATGTGGACGGACATCCCTGCACATGACGTCGCGCAACGCTTCATGAACACGGGTTCACTTCAGCTCCCAAAACCATCAGTAGGCTCGTGGGTGCTGTACGGGATGGGTTCGGAGAACCAGAACATGCCTG
>JANMSW010000055.1:0-99349 GCA_031389825.1 Spartobacteria bacterium | reverse complement strand
ATCTGACTGTTCATCTGCCTGATCAAAGCTCCTCCATCACTGGAGGTCACCCCAACCAGGGTTTGTTCAGTCTATACTATCTTGTTTGTTCAAAGATTTGACGTGCAACGCACAATTCAATTTTCGCTTTCTTAACTACTTACTTACTTACTTCGCTGTCCTTTGCTTTTACGCTTTTTCGCTTTTCGTCTAACTGTTTATCCAAACGGACGCCTCCCTGCCTTCTCTATCCTCTCCATGACGGAGAAAACCGGAGAAAGCCCAAAAGGCTTCCGTTTGAATCGACCATTCTGAATCTTCTTGCTGAAGAAATTCCAGAACCAGGCTGTCAAAGATCAAGCCCAGCTTCAAATGAACTGGACGAACCACACTCCACGGATTGCTCGGAGAAACCCACTCGGAAGCAAATGCTTCCAACGGACTTTCCTCGCCGCCCGTTGCGTGGCGGATGGACACTTTAGTGAACGCAACCGGTGAGTCAACAGCTTCTTCCCACTTTTCCTGAAATATTGCATTCAGGGAGCAGCGGAAGAGGAACAGTTGAACCACCTGCTGGTCCGCCAAAGCGGCCCAAGGTGGAAGCGGACTGATGAGGGCTCAACCCAGCACTGCAAAGAGTGTTGGAAAGCCCGGCCGCTTCACGGTTGGACGAGACCCGGTGATCTAACACCGGCCAGAAGTCCAGAAAACCCACACCCAGCCGAAGCCGGGCGCTGCGCACCCTGTGGTGCGGGAAGGACAAACTAGCGCGCCTGGGTGCGTGGTCAACTCTTTCGTGGAGGCTTTTTTCTGGGGATGGGTTGAGCTCTTCATCGAGGAGGTGGCACGGACTCTGGGCGTGGCGGGTGGATTCAGCGATGCTCGTTTAAGAAACACCGGGCAGGAATGCCCGGGCTCCCAGTCAGAGGCCCAGTGTTCGGAGACACTCATTCGAGTATAAGGAGCAGCTCGTTCGGGTATAAGGAACAGCTCGGTTTGGTATCCCTTACAGCTCAGTTTGGTCTCGGAGAGTGCTTTGAGTCTCTCCGGAGCAGCTCGTTTTGCTCTCGTCAGGAGCTCATTCTACTCTCAGGAGCAGCTTTTTCACTCTCGGCAGCAGCTCGTTTCGGTATCCGAAGGAGCTCTACCGGTATCCGTAGGAGCTGAGTTCACTCTCGGGATACCTAAGTAGCTGCTTCGGAATTGCTCGGTGGGGTATGTGGAGATGCTCGCTCGTGTCTCGGAGGCGGTAATTTGGTCTCACGGGAGAGATCGAGAGCTGCAACGATGACGTGGATCCATGTGGTCCCCCGAGTAAACGGTCGAGTTTTCACGCTCCTTTGCCGGGTGCCGTACGATGATGGCTCGCATCGCACTACTGGCACGCGCTAGGATTGGCGAATTGCCCTTTGATCGACCTTGATGAAGACTTTCTCCGCCGCCCATTTTCTCAGTCGCGAGCTCAGCTGGTTGGAGTTCAATCAACGGGTGCTGAACGAGGCGCTGGACACCACGAATCCCCTGCTCGAGCGGGTGAAGTTCTTTACGATCACGAGCTCGAATCTGGACGAGTTCTTCGAGGTGAGGGTAGCTGGGATCAAACAACAGATCGAAAGCGAGATCGTGGAACGCAGTGCAGACGGCAGGACATCCACGGAGACGTTTCGAGCCATCCGCAAGAAGGTGCTGGTGATGGTCGCGCAGCAGTTCCGCTGCTGGCGGGAGGATCTAGTGCCGGCCCTGGCGAAGCATGGTATCCAGTTTCTCCAGCCGGAGGAGCTGACTGCAGTCGATCGGGACTGGCTGGAGAACTATTACCGGACCCAGGTGCGCCCGGTGCTGACACCACTGGGTATTGATCCAGCCCACCCCTTTCCTCAGCTGCTCAATAAGTCGCTGAACATCGTAGTGCAGCTGGAGATCGAGCGGAATGAAGAGATGCAGCGCCGCTTTGCCGTGGTACAGGTGCCGCGCGTGCTGCCCCGGCTGGTCAAGCTGCCGCGAGGGACGGATTCGGACGACCGATCCTATGTTTATATGGGGCATCTGATCGGGCACTATCTGGCGGACCTTTTCCCTGGTACGCGGCTGCTCGGCTATTGGCACTTCCGGGTGACTCGCAACAGTGAGCTCTATATAGATGAGGACGATGCGGCGAATCTGCTGAGCGCAGTGGAGCAGGAGCTGCACAATCGACGGAAGGGCGCAGCGGTGCGGCTGGAGGTGGACCACGATTGCCCAGTGGAGATTTACCAGTATCTCCTGGAGACGCTGGATTTGACAGAGGACGATCTCTACATCGTCCATGGGCCGCTCAACCCTACGCGGCTGATGGCTATCTATCAGGGCGATCACTCTCCGGAGCTGCGGGACAAATCCTTTGTCGCTCCAATCGGGGCGGCTTTCCGCGATGCGGGCGACTTCTTCCCGGTGATCCGCCAGCGCGACGTGCTGCTCCATCATCCTTACGAGACCTTTGGCAGCGTAGTGGAATTCCTCGAGCAGGCGGCGCGCGATCCGAATGTGCTGGCGATCAAGCAGACGCTTTACCGCACGGGAGGTGATCCGCGGATCGTGGGTGCGCTGATGGATGCAGTGCGAAACGGCAAGCAAGTGACGGCGGTCACGGAGCTGAAGGCGCGTTTCGATGAGGCGAACAACATCCTCTGGGCGCGTCGCCTGGAGGAGGCTGGCGTGCATGTGGTGTACGGGATCGTGCACCACAAGGTACACTGCAAGGCGACGCTGGTAGTGCGCCGCGACGATGACGGATTGCGCCGGTACCTGCATCTGGGAACGGGAAACTACAATCCGTCCACGGCACGGCTCTATACGGACCTTTCGCTTTTTACCTGCGACCCAGACTTCGCCGAGGACGTGACGAACCTCTTCAATCTGCTCACCGGGATCTGCCAATTCCAAGGTGCGCGGAAGCTACTCATCGCGCCATTCACACTGCACGAGACGGTGATGCGGCTCATCCAGCAGGAGGCTGAACATGCCAAAGCGGGACGACCTGCTCGGATCATCGCGAAGATGAATGCGCTCGTGGATCGGGAGATTATCGAGGCGCTTTATCTGGCCTCTCAAGCAGGGGTGAAGATCGACCTGATCGTCCGCGGGATTTGCTGCCTCCGACCCGGCATGGAAGGCGTGAGCGAAAACATCACAGTGCGGTCGATCGTAGGACGATTTCTGGAGCACAGCCGCGTCGTGTACTTTGAGAATGCGGGCGAGCCGAAGGTGTACCTGGGCAGTGCGGACTGGATGCCGAGGAACTTTTTCCGGCGGATCGAGGTAGCGGCCCCCGTGCTGGATCCGGTGCTGCGGACTCGCTTAATCGAGCAAATTCTCGCGCTACAGGTGGCCGACAATGTAAAGAGCTCGGTGCTCGCTTCGGATGGCAGCTACCATCGTCCCGCTACTCGCAAGGATACCAAACCAAAGCACAGCCAGCTGGAGTTTACCCAGAAAGCGCTGGGTGAATCGAAGCCTCGCCGCAAAATGAAAGTGCGGGTGGTGAAGGAGAAGCGCTTCCGAGTGGTGAAGCTGGAGAACCCTCCGCGTTGATCAACTACAAAGACGCCGGTCGCAGCGGTTGCCATTTACGAGCGCATGGGTAATGTCGCCGGTCTTTATTTTTGCCATGGGTAAACTTACTTTGTTCTCACGTTTCACTCTGGCGCTCGCTGCGCTGTTGCCGCTGCCTGTATTCACCGTGCACGCGCAAGCCAATGCCGCTGCCTACGCTGTAGCAGACAGTACTACGGGGTACCTGCTCGACTCGGCGAATGCCCAGAAGAAGCTTCAGGTTGGCAGCCTTACGAAGGTCGCCACGGCGATGGTGGTCCTGGATTGGGCGGAAAGCAGCGGACAGGAGCTAAGTCAGATGGCGACGATCAGTCCTGCGGCCGCAGCCCTAAATGCGGGCGGTGGAGTCGGCTTTGCGGCGGGCGATCAATGCAGTCTGCGCGATCTACTTTACGCCGCGCTGCTGCAGTCGGACAACACGGCAGCGCAGACGCTGGCGGATCACGTGGGGCAGGCACTACGACGTCCGGAGATGAAGACGGCACCGGGCACGATCTTCGTCACGCAGATGAATGCGCTGGCGCGTCGGCAAGGGATGACTACGACGCTCTTCCTGAATCCGCACGGGCTGGATTCACTCGAGAAGAAGCTCCCCTACTCCACTGCAGGCGATCTCGTTCGCCTGGCCAGTTACGCGATGAACAATTCGGCGTTTCGCTTTTATGTCTCGCAAAAGGAGCGGAAGATTACCTTCACCACTGCGACCGGCGAGCCTTCCAGCTACTTGCTGCGCAATACCAACGAACTGGTCGGCGTGGATGATATCGACGGGGTGAAGACGGGGCAGACCCGCCGTGCCGGGCCTTGCCTAATGGTCTCGGTCGCCCGCACTCCAGAAAGCCGGCAGGAGGGCGAGAAGCACATCATCACTCCGCGGCGGATCAATGTGGTAGTGCTGGGATCGCCCAACCGGTTCGAGGTTACGCGTGAGCTGATGGCCCGCGGCTGGCAGCGCTACGATACATGGGCCGCAGCTGGACGACCGCTGGAGCCCGAGCGGCCCAAGAAGCGCCGACGTTAGCCTGTTTGATTTTCCTGCATCTCCATGATCAAGCGCATTGGTGTCCTAACAAGCGGTGGCGATTGCCCCGGGCTGAATGCGGTGCTCCGAGGTGTCGTCCGCGCCGCGGCGAATCGGAATTGGGAGGTCGTCGGTTTTCACGACGGCTTCGAAGGGCTGCTCGAGCCCGCGCGTTATGAGGTGCTCACGCCGAAGCGGACGGCGGGGATCATGCACCTCGGCGGGACAATCCTTGGCACAACGAACAAGGGGCATTTCGTCGCAAAGGTCGGCGAGGGCTCGAAGATGATGGTGCCTCCGCACATCATGGAGGAAGCGAAGCGCACCCTCGCCGCGCTGGAGATCGATGTGCTGATCACGATCGGCGGCGATGGCTCGCTGAGTACGGCTCAGCAGCTTTTTGAAGCCGGGATTGACGTGATCGGTGTGCCCAAGACGATCGACAATGACCTCGAGGCCACCGCCACAACGTTCGGCTTTGACTCGGCGGTCGCCTGCGTCGCGGAGTCGCTCGACCGGCTCCATACGACAGCCACCAGCCACAAGCGCGTCATGGTCCTGGAAGTGATGGGACGACACGCCGGCTGGATTGCGCTGTATGGTGGCCTCGCAGGCGGCGGCGACATCATTCTGATTCCCGAGATCCCGTTCGACTTCGAAAAAGTAGCCGAGGCAGTGAGGAAGCGCGAAGCAATCGGCTGTCTGAGCACGATGATCGTAGTAGCCGAAGGCGCAAAGCCGCGCGACGGCTCGGAGCAGGTGCGCGCGACGGCTGCCGGGGAGTATAAGCTGGGCGGAATCGGCGAGACAGTCGGTCGCGAAGTAGCGGAACGCACTGGCAAGGAGACGCGGACCTGCGTGCTCGGGCATCTGCAACGGGGCGGCGCACCGACTACACAGGATCGCATCCTGGGTACACGCTTCGGGGTGAAAGCAGTGGATCTGATTGCCGATGGGCAGTTCGGCCACATGGTCAGTTATCAGAACTACCAGGTCCTTTCTGTACCGATTGCCCGTGCTGTCCACCGGCTGAGGCTCGTGCATCCGGATAGTCAGATGGTGGAAACAGCGAGAGCCATGGGGATCTCTTTCGGCGATTAGAGAAGAGTCAGCTCGATCGTCAAGCTGCGGGGTTCATGGCGTTTTTCCGAGACGCTGGCGCCCGTAGCCGATAGATCTCCTATCCTTCACAGTCACCATGAATACCGACGACCTGATCTCGCTCCTGCGTCAAAACGCCCGCGCCTCTACTGAGGACCTGGCGCGAGAGCTTAACGTGACGGAGGAGCGCGTAACCGACGAGATTTCCGCACTTGAGCGTGACGGGGTGGTGCTCGGCTACCAGGCGATCGTCAATCCACAGCTCCTTTCGGCAGGCGGCGTGGAGGCTGTGGTCGAGGTGCGCCTGACCCCGGAGCGCGGCGGCGGCTTTGACCGCCTTGCAGCTCGCATCGCACGATTTGAGAACGTGACAACGTGCTATCTCATGTCCGGCTCGTACGACCTGCTGGTCGTGGTGCGCGGCGAGACCCTCCAGGAGATCGCCTCCTTCATCTCGGAGAAGCTCAGCACGATCAAAGGAGTCGTCTCGACAGCCACGCATTTCCGGCTGAAAGCCTACAAGGAGAACGGGGTCGCCATGCATCGCGAGGCGCAATCACAGCGACTCGCCGTTGCACCCTGAACATTTAGCTCTTTTCAGAAAGCTTTTCCATGAATCTTCAGAAACACATTGCCGACCATGTCCGCGATATCCCGAAATCCGGGATTCGCGAGTTCTTCGACATCGTGGCGCAGCAAAAGGAAGTCATCTCGCTGGGCGTGGGCGAACCCGATTTCGATACGCCCTGGCACATTCGCGAGGCCGCAATCTATTCACTGGAGCAAGGGCGCACCCATTACACTTCGAACCTGGGCCTGCCGGAATTGCGCGCGTCGATTTGCAGGTATGTGAACCGGCACTTTGGCGTGAGCTACGATCCGCGTACTGAGGTGATCATCACCGTCGGCGTCAGCGAGGCCATTGATCTCGCTCTCCGCGCGATGCTCAATCCTGGGGATGAAGTGCTCTATCACGAGCCGTGTTATGTCAGCTACTCGCCAAGTGTAATTATGGCGCATGGTCGCGCCGTCGCAGTAGCAACTCGCGAGGAGGATAATTTCCGGCTTACCGCCGCCGCTTTGCAGGAAAAGATCACGCCCCGCTCAAAGGTGTTGATGCTTAACTTTCCGTGTAATCCGACAGGGGCGACACAGACCCGCGAGGAGTTGGAGAAGATTGCCAAACTTTGCATCCAGCACGATTTGATCGTGCTTACGGATGAGATCTATAGCGAGCTCACATATGAGGGCGTCGAGCACGTGTCGATTGCATCTCTCCCGGGCATGCGTGAGCGCACGATCTTTCTCCACGGCTTTTCGAAAGCTTTTGCGATGACTGGATTCCGAATCGGCTATGCCTGCGCGCCAGCCGAACTGACGGACGCGATGATGAAGGTTCACCAATACGCAATACTGTGCGCTAATACGACTTCACAGGACGCAGCGATCGAGGCGCTGGAGCACGGGACCAAAGATGTCGAAGCTATGCGCCGCGAGTACGAGCATCGGCGGAACTACATCGTGCGCTCGTTCAACGAACTCGGACTGGATTGCTTCCAGCCAGTCGGGGCGTTCTATATCTTTCCTCGCATCACCAGCACGGGGCTGACCAGCCGGGAGTTCTCGCTGGGCCTACTCGAGCAAAAGAAGGTTGCCTGCGTACCTGGCCCGGCATTTGGGCCAAGCGGAGAGGGCTTTGTGCGCTGCTGCTATGCGACCAGCCTCGAGCAGATCAAGACTGCGATGGAACGTGTCGCTGACTTCGTGGACGAGGCTCGCGCGAAGAACGGCCTCGAGCGCACCATCCAGCAGACGCTTCCATGAGTGATCTAGTCAAAAAGGCCGTGCTGCTCGCCGCCGGCCGCGGAACACGGATGAGGGAACTCACAAACGAGCTACCCAAGCCGATGATCGAGGTGCGAGGGAAGCCCATCCTGCAGCACATCATCGAAGGGCTGAGCAAAGCCGGCGTGTCGCACGTGCAGATTGTGGTCGGCTACCGTGCGGACGTTGTGCAGGACTTTTTCGGGATGGGCGAGAAGCACGGCGTGGCTATCACCTATGTGCATCAAGTGGTCCAAGACGGAACCGGGCGTGTGGTCGAGCTAGCGCGAAACTTTGCCGGAACCGACCCGTTCATCCTTTCGTATGGTGACATCCTGATCAGCCCGGAGAACTACCGACGGCTGGTCGATCTCGGCGCAGCGGAGGCGCTCATTACGATGAAGCACAACCCCAGCGAGGTCGCCATGGGCGGGGCAGTCTTTGTCAACGAACGTATGGAGATGACTGATCTCCGGGAGAAACCTCAGCCAGGTGAACCCACAAGCCCATGGTACAACGCGGGCGTATACACCTTCCGCCCGAGCATCTTCGACTTCACCGCGCGGCTGGAAAAAAGCCCGCGCGGTGAGTACGAACTAACGGATGCGATCCGCGAGTTGGCCCAGAGCGGGCATCTCGTTCAAGCCTATGAACTCCAGGGCGACTGGGCGGATGTCCGTGACCCTGAAGTGCTCGCGATGTTGAACCGACCGTAAGGGTCACCGGAACGTCTAAAGAAAGATGTTCCGCCTGCGTGGGTGCAGCCAAACGACGAGCAATCTCTCGTCGCTCCCCTCCCTAATTGACTGGCCAGCCTCTGAAATTCACACGCCCGAGGCAGAATAGACGCTCGTCCCAGTAAAAATCAGTGGGCGTCGCGTCTAAAAACTTTGACGCCGTCGCAGAATCACTCCGATCCGAGTGAAATCCACTCGGCCGAGCGTTTTAAACAGCTCACGAGAATGAATTTTGGACGCTCGACTCTGGCCCGGTGTGAGGCGGGTCTGAAATCGACTCGCCCTACACCTACAAAAGGCGCGCCTCTTGGCAGAGACAGCCTCGGGAAGAACGGGTGTAAGGGCTATTGCTCCTCGTCCTCGCTGAGCAGCTCTGCTTCAGCCTTCTTCTCGGTAAGCTGGCCCCGGCGCAAGCCGATCTCGAGGCTTTGCCCGTCAGCACTTTTGAGAAGCACGCGGCCATCCAGGATCCGGGCAACCTGCACCCGCAAACCGGATTTTGTAGGCGTACCTTTGCCCGTGGCGGCGGCCTTTGGCATGCGGACCGTCTCTCCCTCGCCGTACGCGCGACCGTTGATGACCGCGAGCGATGGATTCCCAAGCAGTACGCTGGTTACGGAGAATGAATCGGCAGAGAGAGTCGCACGCACAACCGGCGCTGCTTCCGGTTGCACAGCCGTCGTGGATCGCTTTACCCACCCGATTGGCCAAAATGGAGGCCGCGTTGAATCCTCCACACGGAAGCTGGATTGAGCCTTCACTTCGTACTTTCCCAGCGGAGGTGCAGTAAGATCCAGGGCATCATCGGCCGCCAGGGCGTTCACCAGAAACGCTGGCGCCAGTAAGGCAATTTGCAGAATTTTTAGGCGACTCATTGCTTTACGAGGTTGCGAACCGTGAGCATGACGCGCTGGTTCTCGGGATCGTCAGCGCCCGTCTCGACTTGCAACCCGGAGATTTCCACGAGCGGATGCTCGTTCTCAAGACTCGCGAGTGCCTGGGCGAAAGGCACGAAATCAACCTTAGGAAAATCAATCCCCCAAGTGATGCGACGGAAGCCCGGGAGCTCCTTGTCGGCCATTTCGCTGTTTAGCCGAGTCGAGACTTTCTCGATCCCGTGCTTTTTAAAGTGATCCGCCATTTGGGTGGGGAACCACGCCACTGGGGAGCCTTCCGGCACCATGGCATTTACCTGTCGTATTGTATTCACGGCGGTGGGCGCTTCGCTGTCCATCTTCTGTCCAAGTCGGATCTTGGCTTTGTGTTCTCCGATCTTCTTCTGCAGTGCGTCCGTACTTGCCGTGGTCACAACCTTGCTTGCACTCAGTGGCCCGAGCAACATGGTAAAGTAGCAGTAGATCAGGCCGATCAAGAGCAGCCCTGCCAGCGCGATTTTCTGGATTTCGTCTTTCCCGAGTTTCATGAAGTTAGGCTTCCGTCTTTTGGGCTGCGGGCTGTGCGGCTTGGAGCGCAGCGGACTTGCCGTCGAGCCCGCCCTGCACTTGGAGATTGATTGAGAAGGATGCCGTCGGAACGGTTTTCCCGCCCAGCTTCACGGTATCCGGGCTATCTTCGAGCGTCTTGAATGTGGAGGTGGCTCCCTTGAATTTCTCTCCAAATCGCTCCCCGAGCACGCGCCGGAAATCTTCCGCGACCTGACGAGCTTCCTCGCCGGCGGCGATGCCATCCACAGTGATGGTGCACCGTCTTGCTGATTCTCCGGAGACGTCCCCCGCCAGGCGGACCAGCTGAATCTCCGCAGGGACGGCCTGAGTGAGGATCTCGAGAATCGGAGCCCAGAGAAGACGCTCTTCAATCCGGCTCACGAGCTTCTTCGAACTCTCGAGCATGGCCGAGATCTCGTCCGCGCGCTTCTGCGCTTCCAGCGCCTTTGGAGCCAGCTGATCGTGCTCCGTCTGAACGCGCTTGTTCTCGGATGTGAGCGCCGACTGCCTACCGAGCTGAAGGAAGTAGAAGCCGGCCAGGCAGAGCGCGATTGCTCCCAACCCGTAGCCGCCGAGCTTGAGAGGATCCCGTCGTCGAAGCGCCTTTTGCTTCTGGACCTCGTGGTAAAGATTGAGATGCAGGGCCATGGTAGATCAGTTTCCGTTCAAGATCGCTGCCGCCGTGCCGCAAGCGACATTGAGGTCGAGGGCTTCGTTGTCGAGCTGGCCGCGGCGAGATGCCGGGACCGTAATTTCGCAGCGCTCGATAGCCTTCCAAGCGTGACACGGCATGCCGAGTTCTTCGGCCATTAGCTTCAGGAAGGTGCGCGATTTCGCCGGGCCCCCTGAGATGTAAATGTCGCGAATCGCCTGGTCGTGATTGTGCTCGAAGAAGCCAATCGAGTTCTGAATCTCGCGGCTCAGGCTCCCTGTGGCCACGCGTGAATACTCGACCATCATCTCGTCCTCTTGATCCAGCGCCTGGATGATGGACTCGCGTGACTCACCGCTCAGTCCGCCGAGGGCCTCGAGCAGCGACTTCCCGCCGAAGTCCACGGTGCGGATGAGCATTAGTTCCCCGCGTGCTCCGACGATGACGGTCGAGGCGGAGTGTCCGATATCCAGGAGGAAGAAGGCAGAACCCTTGAAGACATCCGGCTCTGCAAGTTCAAAGGCATTGAAGACGGCGATCGGCGCGAGCTGCATGCCGTGAACGGTCTGACTCACTGCCGAGAAAGCAGCGCTCACCTGCTCCACCTCAGCACGGGGCAAGCCGCCCACAAGATAGTTGTAGCGGGGCGACTGCGTCTCCGTACCGGGCTCGGCGCCGCTTCGCGAGACGCGGTCACAGTCGAGTACAAAGGAGCGGCAATCCTGATTCAGGAGCGCCATGCCGTTCAGGCGGAGAGCATCGCGCAGCACCTCGACCGGCGTGTCTGGCTGCTCGATGATGCGAAGGAGCGAATCCGGGCTGGAGATGCTGACCGCGCAGGTCTTGGCCGAGCCGCCCATGCTTTTGAAAAGAGTCTTCAGCTGGAGAGCAAGGCTCTCCGCATCGGTCGCGGGAGTGACCGGAGTATGTGAACCGAAGTGAGTGAGCGCCAGGCGATCGGGTCCGCGTCTTTGCAGGAGCACGGACTTGAGCGCATAGCGCCCAATATCCACCCCGATGACGGAATTGGGAACTTTAGCCATTCCGAGTTCTATAAGCAGCGCCCGTGCCGAGGGGTGGGATATGCCCGCAAATTCTCAGTGTTGCACAGCAACCGTCTGTGCAACGTCTCCCTCGGAGGCGGATCGTGGAAGATCGGTCACCATGGATGAGAGAACAAACAGAGCAACGCAGGCACCGATGAGAATAAAGGTGATTCCCACAACGAGGATCATCCCCCGGCCTTTTCGGGAGCGTGCGCGACGTGCGCGGTTCATCTCCACCTCTGCGGTGAGAAAACTCAAGAGTTGTTCTGGTGTAGGAGCGGAAGTTTCCGTTTCTTTCATAGCTCGTAAAAACGTACGTGGATGTTTGGATTTACCCCTCGAGAGAAAGCTTATATTGGGCCGTTCCTCGCCTTTCTTGGCGCGCTTCTCCTCGGCGAGTTTGTTGGGAAGCTCTGGGAGGGACACGCCTTCTGGGCGTTCTCCGCAGGACGCTACTGGATCTACCCTCTGCAGACTCTTGTCTGCGGATTCCTGCTGGTGCGCGGCTGGAAGTACTACGAATTAGCTCTTCCTCGGAAGAATTTGATCACCGCAGGGATTGGGGTCCTGGTGCTTTGCGTCTGGATTGCACCGCAGGAAGTATTCGGCTTCGCTCCACGAACCGATGGATTCGAGCCGGAGTTTTTCGGCGGCGAAGGTCCTGCTTATCTCGCCAACGTCGGCTTCCGCTTCATCCGGTTGGTGATCATTGTTCCCCTGGTAGAAGAGATCTTCTGGCGCGGGTTTCTCCTTCGCTACGTCATCCGGCAGGACTTTGAGAACGTGCCATTCGGAACGTTTGAGTGGCGGTCCTTTGCCGTCGTCACTATCGGCTTCTGTCTAGAGCACAGCTTCTCCGACTGGCCAGCCGCGCTGCTGGCAGGTGCGCTCTACAACGGCGTGGCGTATTGGACGCGCAGCCTTTCCGCGTGCGTTGTGGCACACGCGATCACCAATCTTCTCCTCGGGATCTATGTGATGCGGACCGGCCAGTGGGGCTTCTGGTAAGCGCCGACCAGTCAACCTAGGCCGCGCTCATCGGCTGGGCGCCCGCAGACTTCCCTGCGCGCAGGACTTCCAGCACACGCTCAGTGGCGTGTTCAGCAGTGAGCCCGTGCTTCTTGCGGAGGATCTCGATTGCACCGTGTTCGATGAATTGGTCGGGCCAGCCAATCCGCACCACGGGAATGTGTATTCCAGCGTCATTGAGGTGCTCGACGACGCCACAGCCGAAACCGTTGTGCAGCACGTGATCCTCCAGCGTGCAGATGACCTCCACGGACCGCGCGAAGAACTCGATGGTTCCGGTATCGAGCGGTTTGATCCATCGCGGGTTGATAACTGCGGCGGAGATGCCCTGCGCTTCCAACAGCGCAGCCACTTCCTCGCCGACTGCGCACATGTTCCCAAGACCGAAGATTGCCACCCGGACCGGCTGTGAACTCGCGTGTTTTACGACCTCTGCCTTGCCGATCTCGAGGAGGCGGGGCTGATCCTTGGGTTTCACCCCCGTGCCGACACCGCGATTGTACCGGATCGCAATCGGCCCGGCGCTGTAGTGTGCCATCGTCCAGAGCATATCGACGAACTCGTCTTCATCCTTGGGCTGCATGTGAACGATGTTCGGAACATGGCGCAGGTAGCCGATATCGAAGAGTCCGTGGTGCGTCGGGCCATCATCACCAGAGAGCCCACCCCGATCCATGCATAGCGCGACCGGCAAATTCTGCAGCGCCATGTCGTGAATGATCATGTCGTAGGCCCGCTGCATGAAGGTGGAGTAAATCGCCAGGAAGGGCTTGAAGCCCTGCACCGCCAGCCCGCAAGCGAACAGCGCGGCATGCTCCTCAGCGATCCCGACGTCGAAGTACCGGCTCGGATGGCGCGCCGCGAAGTGCGCTAGGCCAGTGCCACTCGGCATTGCGCCGGTGATCGCGACCAGCTTGTTGTTCTGATCCGCAAAGTTCGCGAGCGTCTTGCCCAGGATCTCGGAGTAGGTAGGGGTCGCCGTGGATTTCACGTCGCCCGTTTTCGGCTCGAACTTCCCGAGCCCATGAAACTTGTCCGGGCGCTCCAGAGCAGGTGCGTAGCCGCGCCCTTTCTGGGTGAGAATGTGCAGAATTACCGGCTCCTCCTGGGTTTTCAGGAACTCGAAAGTGCGGATTAGCAGCTCGATGTTGTGCCCATCGATCGGCCCATAATACCGGACCCCGAGCTCTTCGAAGATTACGCTTGGGAGGAGCAGATTCTTTACGCCGGCCTCTACGCGGTGGGCAAAATTAAGGGCGTGCTGACCACCGATCATCTTGACGAATTGCGCAGCCTTGTCGTGCAAGTGCGCATAGGTCGGATGGGTGGCAATCTTGTTCAGGTAGTTCGCGATTGCCCCGACGTTCTTGGCGATCGACCACTCGTTGTCGTTCAGCACGATGATCATTCGCCTGGTCTGCTCCGCGACGTTGTTGAGCGCCTCGTAGCTCACCCCGCAGGTCAGGGCCGCATCGCCCGCCACCACCACCACGTGCTCGTCGGAGCCTCGTAGATCCCGGCCTACCGCCATACCGAGCGCCGCTCCCAGCGCCGTGCCCGCGTGGCCTGCGCCATAGCAGTCGTGCTCGCTCTCAGTCCGCAGAAGGAAGCCGTTCAGCCCCTCGTATTGCCGCATCGTATCGAAGCGTTCACGCCGCCCGGTGAAGAGCTTGTGGACATACCCCTGATGCGAGACATCGAACACGAACTTGTCCTTCGGCGTCTCGAAAACCCGGTGCAGCGCAATCGTTAGCTCGGTCACTCCAAGATTTGGGCCGAGATGACCGCCGACGCTCTTGGGGTTGTGGTCCGAGAGGACGCGGACCAGCTCGTCCCGCACTTCCTGGGCAAGTTGCGGCAGGTCGCGCTCGGGCACGGCCTTCACGTCCGCCGGGGAGTTGATCGTCGAGAGGATGGTCTGAGGCATGATTTAGAAAAGGCTGACTTCGTCCGGGAGCGGAGTGGAATCCTTTGTGGGAGGTTCGGCTTCGGCTCTGCGAGGGGCTGCGGGCGGTGGTGTCACCTCAAAATCCTTTAGCTGAGGCTTTCCAGCAGCATTGCGGGTGATGATCTCGATCCGTTTCTCGGCACTCTCGAGCTTCTCCTGGCAGACTTTAACCAACTTAGTGCCCTCTTCGTAGCGGGTCAGAAGTTGCTCCAGCGGGAGCTTGTCGGATTCCATCTCCTCCACGATCGTTTCGAGCCGCTCAATGGCGGTTTCGAAGCTGCGTTCAGTTTCGGGGACGACGGGTTGCTTGCTGGCCATGGACGGGGAACCGAGAATCCTACGCGGGGCAACGGTCTGCCCTCAACACTCAACTCTCATGGGTTAATCGTCCCGCGTCGACCAACGGTCCCGGTCCGCATAAATAACGCTCTCGTTGTTGATCGGTAGAGCAGTTAGTGCACGAAGCGGAAAGTTCCGAATGTTTGGCTCCCTCCTGATCCACGGTGACCACTCCTTGTACTCCCCTTTCATGATCGTCGAGACGAACGGCTCGTTGCCACTAATGGGCGTCAGGTACATGGCAACGATCCGGCTCTGGAGGAGGTTGTAATCGTTGAGATTCGTGAACTCCTTCACGGTCATAGGCAGCCAGAGCGACTTCCGATCTGCGTACCACGCGACTGCCCAGGGCATGTCCGAGACGATCATCTCCTGCGGCTCAATCCATTGGTTGAGCAACGCGATATAAGGTGGGACATACGGTGGCCACTGCACGGGAGGCCCGGTCCGCTGGCTGTGCAGTTCAATGAAGTTCGAGAGGAACGACAGCGATGAGACGATGAAGATGAGGAAGATGAAGGCTGAGCGGACCAGATTTACGTGGATGTTCAGTCTCGTCCACAGCACCAGGGTGAAGGCCATTCCGTAGCAGGTCATCAGCGGGATGAAGAGCACGTGCAGGTCGTTGGCGTCGATGACAAGGCCCTCCAATCCAAAGACCGCCATTCCGAATACCGCGAAGAGCCACATCAGGAGCACACACCATTTAAAGGCGGCGGTTTCCCGTCGGCGGAAGGGGTGCATGAGCGCGAGGAAGAATACCGGTGCGACGATGATCGCCCCAAAGCGGCCAACGATCCGATCAAACTGTCCGATGATCTGGGCCTGCACCTTGTTCCTGAAGAGCAGCGGAGTGACCCCGGAAAGCGGCGGATCCATGGAACGCATGATCGATGATTCCGATCCGCGGATCTGGAAGACACCTGAATAAGCCGCCATCCCTGCGATGCTGCCCGAGACGTGGTAGGTGCGCACCAGCCATGGAGTGTAGAGGAGCAGGAAAGTCGCAATCATCGCAGCCAGCACGACGAAGCGAGGCCGGAAATAAATTCCGCAGAAAGTGAGCGCGCCGAGGAAAATCCAGATCGTAAGCGCGTGCGCGAGCGCCAGCATGCCGAAGCATGCAGCCGCGCCAACCAGCCAGACCAGCGGGCTGGCACCTATCCGGGCAAAGCGCCCACGAACAGATCCTGCGACTACGGGGGTGCTGCCTTCTTCCGCAGCGGCGGCCGGAGCCTGGTGCAAGGGGTGCACGTGCCGATCCACCGCCCGTACCATGCAATGCACTGCCCCACTCAGGAGGAAGAACATCAGCATCTGCGGCAAGCCCGTCATGGAGTATTGCCAGAGCAGATCGCAGAGCAGGAGCAGGCCAATGGTGAACATGGCTAGCCGATGATCGAAGAGGCGGCGAACCGTGAAATACGTGACCAGGACGCCGAGCAGGAAGAAGAAGACCTGGATCGCCGCGACCATCTTATCCAGCGAGTAGACGACCAAGTCCTTGTTCATCTCCGGCTCAAAGGTGAACCTCTCGAAGAACTGCATTCCCCTCCCGGAGAGATTCTTAAGCCCGCTGTTCAGGGTGAACATGGCCTTGAAGACCGCGCCTTCGATCAACGGATTCAGTGGCGCATGATAGGTGTCCGGGGTGTGATCAAGTGGGATTGAGCCCTTGTTCTTCTCGAACTGCCACACCGAAGCAGGACGAATCATCTTCGTGGAGAAGCCATTGCCTCGAGCAATCTCCCGCCCGATCTGCGCCTGCTCCATGGCCTTGGGCACCGAAAGGCCCTTGAACCCGTTATCCCGGAAGAACCAGAGATTCAGCACATACGCGATGCACGCGAGCAGCACTGCCAACTTGATCCACTTAGCCCACCCGCCTTGCTCCAGTTTATGTACGAACTCCTGGATCTTCGTTTCCGTCGCCATTCTGATTATTTTGCTCTTCTTGCTGTTTGCGGAGCTGGATGAGTTTACGATGAAGCGTCCTGCGGCTGATGCCTAGCTTGGCAGCAGCGCGCGTGATATTCCCCCCTGCTTCGTCGAGGGCCTGCAAGATGAGTCGCACCTCGGTGGCTTGCAAATTGAAATGCTCACCCTTGCCCGTCGGCATTCTTACGGGTGGAACTGGTTTAATCGGCGCTGGGGTGAGCGCCTGGCCTGTTCTGACCGGCGCTGGGAGATCACGGAGCGTTATCTTCGGGCCCGTCGCCATGACGACCCCGTGCTCGATAGCGGTCCGCAGCTCTCGCACGTTGCCCGGCCAGTCGTGGCGAAGAATGGCCTGCATGGCGTCGGATGTAATCTCCTGCACAGGCTTCCCGTTCTCCTTGGCAAACTGCTTGAGAAAGGCTTGCACGAGCAGCGGAATGTCCTCCTTCCTCGCACGAAGGGGCGGCATCTGCACCGGCACCACGCTCAGCCGGAAGAAGAGATCGTCGCGGAAGGTACCTTCAGCAACCATCGCCGCGAGATCTTTGTTCGTCGCAGCGATTAGGCGGACATCCACCTTCATGGGTGCATTCCCACCCACGCGTTCAAAAGCGCGCTCTTCGGAGAGCACCCGGAGCAGCTTCACCTGGGTAGTTGGGTCGATCTCACCAATCTCATCCAGGAAGATCGTTCCCCCATTTGCCTGCTCGAAACGCCCGATACGTCGCTCCGATGCGCCCGTGAAGGCCCCCTTCTCGTGGCCGAAAAGCTCGCTCTCCAGCAGTTGCGGGGAAAGCGCGGCGCAATGCACCGCGACAAACTTCGGCTTGGGCCGCCCGCTCAAGGCGTGGAGGGCCTGCGCGACGAGCTCCTTGCCTGTGCCGCTTTCTCCTTGAATGAGCACAGTCGCCCGGGTGGGTGCCACCTGCTTGATCGTATCGAAGACCTCCTGCATCACCCCTGAGCTGCCGATCAGCCGTTCGAGCCCATAGTGCGTATCGACCTGCTTCTTCAGCTCCACCACCTCCTCTTCCGTCCGGCGGCTGCGTAGGGCGCGGGCAATCAGGATCTCCAGCTTGTCGATGTTGATCGGCTTCGTGACAAAGTCGTAAGCGCCTCGCTTCATGGCCTCGACCGCCGCATCCACGGAGCCGTACGCGGTCATCATGATCACGATGGGGCTCTTTGGCATCGCAAGGATCTTGTCGATGAGCTGCATCCCATCCTCCCCACCCAGACGGAGATCGGTGAGAACAAGATCGACGCTCTCCGCCTCGAGCACGTTCACCGCTCCCGTGATGTCCGCCGCGATGTACACGTCGAACGTATCTTCCAGGGAGGCCCGCAGCCCCTCGCGGGTGTGCTTTTCGTCATCGACGATTAGAAGAGTGGGCTGCATGGGTCGTGGGCGGAAAACCGACTCTCACCCTTCGGTGTTTCGCCGCCGAGGAGCAACCACGTTCTCCCAGAGCGCCTCGGTTGGAGTTCTTTGCTCCTCCATCGGGGCTTATTGCTCCGCCACCGGAGCACTTTGCTCCGCCACCGGAGCACTTTGCTCCGACACCGGGGCTCTTTGCTCCGACACCGGGGCTCTTTGCTCCGACACCGGAGCTCTTTGCTCCGCCACCGGGGCTATTTGCTCCGCCACCGGGGCTATTTGCTCCGACACCGGGGCACTTTGCTCCGACACCGGAGCTCTTTGCTCCGCCGCCGGGGCTCTTTGCTCCGACACTGCGGCTCGTCGCTCCTACCCGGGCACTTTTCCCTCCTCGGAAGCCATCCCGTGCTGCTCCAGCGGAGAATAGAGCTCTACGAGAGCAGCTCGCGGCTCAGCTCCTCATACTTCAACTCAAGTCTTTGACTCTCGTCGGGACCAGAGATCCTGAGGAACGCAAATGAGACAGCTATTTGGGAGCCGTTGCAGCAAGATCAGGGAGGAGTCACTCCCCGACCTTCGATATCGACCATGAAATCCAATCGTTCCCGCAGGGTGTTGTCTGTGTTGGAGAAAGCAGCATGGCTGTGTGCGGGGCTACTCATCGGCTGCGCCTTGATTTCCGTCCGACTTCACGTGGCGGACCGTACCGGAGATTTCGGGGTAACCGTCCACTACGGACCTTGGAGGGTGGCAAGAGTTGAACTTCCCCCGTATCCCTTGAACGTGACCAGGACCCGCTCACTGGCCGGAGTGGGTAGAGAACTAACAGTGAAAAAATGGGACGTTCTAAGTCATCTGGACCGTGTTCCGGGTACGAAAGTGCTATATAACGGGAGCCGATACTCAAATGCCGTGATCAGTGTGAATGCTACGATCGTAGGCCTCGCCGGGGACAAAGGGAAGGCGGTCGCTGATGCATTCTGGGCGGAGTATGCTGCCAGCGGAAATGTCTCACGAGCAGAAGAGCGAGCAGGACTCCTGATGATAGAGCGCAGTCCAATGGGCAGGTAGTAGGAGAGAAGATGGGATCATGAAAGGTCGGCCCTGATCTGCCGGGCAGGACAACTGGATATCCCCACGCTTTGCTGTCTTTAGAGTGCGGAGGCGCCCGCTGCATCAGTCATCTCCGGCTGCCGCTTTCAAACCTTTTGGTCCGAGTTTTCGGCGAGCTGATTAAGCGATTTTAGTATTCGACTGAACGCAATCGGGGGAAGGAGTCTCTCACGTCTTCTCGAATACCGATCCGATCCCGAATAATCTATGGCAAGTCCCTATCGAAATGCTGGGCCACCACCCGAGTGGATGGCAAAGTCTGCGCTGAATCTCCGTTGGATCGCACTCGGTGCCGCTGTGGTCCTGGGCACCGCTGCGCTGCTCTCGTGCTTCGCAACGATCCCGGCCGACTCGGAGGGGGTGCTAATCCGGCTCGGGAAGTTCAACTCGATCTTGAAGCCCGGCTTGCACCTGAAGCTACCCCTGGGGATCGATCGGCTGGAAGTGCTACCCACGCAACGGCAACAGAAGCTCGAGTTTGGCTTCTCAACACCCGGAGCCACTAATCCAGACCAGATCTCGGAAGACCCCGAGGAGGAGAAATCCATGGTGACTGGCGACTTGAATATGGTGCTCGTGGAGTGGTCGGTTCAGTACCGCATCGTGAATGCACGCGACTACCTGTTCAATGTTCACGATCCGGCTTCCACGCTGCGGGATGCCAGTGAATCCGCGGTTCGCGAGATCATCGGAGATCGCACGGTCGACGAGGTGCTCACGGTAGGCCGGCAGGAGGTGGAAGTAGAGTCGCTCAACCGGCTCCGCGAACTTTCCGACCGCTACGGACTGGGTGTCAGCATCATGCAGGTGCAGCTGAAGAATGTGAACCCGCCCCGGGCGGTGCAGGCCTCGTTTAATGAGGTCAACCAGGCGCAACAAGAGCGCGAACAACTGATCAACGTCGCGAATGGCGAGTACAACAAGGTCGTTCCACGTGCGAGCGGTGAGGCCGATCAAAAGCTCACCGAGGCTGAGGGCTACGCTCTCCAGCGCGTTAACGAAGCGCGTGGTAACGCGGAGCGATTTACCGCCGAGTTTAATGCTTATCGCAAAGCTCCGGAGGTAACCCGGCAGCGCCTCTATCTCGAGACCATCGCGACGGTTTTCCCTCAGCTCTCCCGCAAGGTCATCCTGGACGAAAAGGCCGCCAGCGTATTGCCACTTCTGCCGCTCGATCCGGGCGCACCCACCCGCGCTCTTACCCCTGCTCCTCTCGCCCGATGAAACGCTCTTTATCCATTGCCGCTCTGGCTGTTGTCCTGCTCGTGCTCTTCACGCTTTCAGGCGGCTTCTTCGTTGTCCCTGAGACGCATCAGGCGATCGTCACACAATTCGGAGAACCCGTGGGGAAGCCGATCACCGACGCGGGTTTGCATCTCAAAGTGCCCTTCACGCAAACGGTCCATCGCTTCGAGAAGCGCGTCCTCGAGTGGGACGGCGAGAACGCGGAGATGCCGACCAAGGACAAGCTCTACATCGTCGTCGATTCATTCGGACGGTGGAGGATCAAGGATCCGCTGCGCTTCTTTCTGCGGCTCCGTGACGAGCGGACGGCGCTCTCCCGGATCGAAGACACCCTCGGCAGCGAGATGCGCAATACCATTGCACGCCACGAGCTCGTGGAGTTGATCCGCACGACCAAGGATCGCAAGCCTGCCCAGCAGGATGCAGCGACTGGTGCGACCACGCCGGATACCAATCTGCCCGAGATCGGTGGCGGGCGACTGGCGCTCGAAGCGGAGATCGCCAAGGAAGCACGGGTGAAGCTGGAGGAGTTCGGCCTCGAGCTGCTGGATTTCCGCTTCAAGCGGATCAACTACAACCCTTCGGTGAGCACCAAAATCTTCGAGCGGATGATCAGCGAGCGGCGCCAGATCGCCGAGCGATTTCGGTCACAGGGCGCGGGTGAAGCGGCGAAGATCATCGGCAGCAAGGAGCGCGAGCTGAAGCGAATCGAATCCGAGGCGTTCCAAAAGGTGCAGGTCATCCGAGGCAAGGCGGACGCCCAAGCGACCGAGATCTATGCAGAGGCCTTCAACGCGAGCCCGGAAACCCGTGAGTTCTACAGCTTTCAGCGAACCATGGAGGTGTACCAGACGGCCTTCACCGAAGGGACCACGCTGGTGCTGACCACGGACAACGAACTCTTGCGCCCGCTCAAGGGTGGCGCAAGTGCGGCGGCAGGAGCGAACGCGCCTGCAGCGATTCCTCGACCTGCCTTGCCCCGGAGCAGTCAAGTCCCGAGGCTTCCAGCTCCCAACGCTCCGGCGCCTGAACCGACTCCGGCGGTCGAAACACCGGTTCCCGCGCAGTAGGGTTCAGTCGCCGCTTGGCTCTCCGCTGTGCGGCAACATGCGGGCGCGCTGATCGTGCAGGGGTAGCCGGAGTTTCAGCTCCAGCCCCTGCCCTTCACGCGAGACGAGGTCGATTTCACCGCCATGCTCACGGACAATTCGCCGGACAATGAGCAGACCGAGACCCGTGCCGCTGGCCTTGGTGGTAAAGTACGGCTCGAAGATCTTGCTCATGTTCTCCGGTGAGATCCCTCCGCCGGTATCCGTGAAGGTAACCGTGAGATAGTGGTCCTCCAGGTCGGTTCGCACGCGCAGGATCCCGCCGCTCTTCATTGCCTGGAAGGCATTCTTGATGACGTTGTAGAAGGCCTGCTTGAGCTGGGTGCGATCCACCTCTAGCAGCGGGAGATCCGAACGAAGCTCCTGTTCGACGAGGATGTTTCGGTCCTGAATCTCCGGGGCGAGGAAAGTCACCGATTCCTGAACGATCACGTTGATGCTTTCCATCGTGGTGCTCAACCGCGCGGGCCGGATCGCGCCAAGGAACTGCTGGACGATGTTGTCAAGCCGCTGGATCTCCTCGCGGGCGACCTCCAGTGAACGCTGCAACTCGTCGCGGAGCGGCTCGGGAACTTTGCGCAGCTTGCGATCCATGAGCTGCAGGTGGATGTGGAGGGAATTCAGCGGATTCCCGATCTCGTGAGCCACGCCGGCCGCGAGCATGGTGAGCGCGGAGAGCCGCTCGCTCTGGATCGTCTCCTCCGTGGAGCGCCGCGTCTCTGTGATGTCGCGCAGGATGATTGCGTAGCCGACCATGTCGCGCTCGACGGCGGCAGTGCGCCGCGCATTAGGCCGATCGAGGTAGAGCGGCACGACGTAGAAGTTCACGAAGCGGTGCTGCGGATAGAACACCTCCATGTCGCGGGAGAGCACCTTCTCCGTCTCCAACAGCTTGTCCCACTCAAAGCCACGCAGCCGCTCACCGATCGCCTTGCCCATGCACTGCTCGCGCTCCAGGCCGAAGAGTTCGCAGGCGCTGGTGTTCAGATAGCTGACCTTGCCCTTTACGTCAGTGACGATCACTCCCTCGTGGATCGCGTTGAAGATGGTCTCGAGGAAGCCCTTCTCATCAGCGAGGCGGAGCAGGTAGCTCTGCACGTCCTCGGGGCGCACACGGCCGATGCGTTCGATGAGCTTGTCGAGAAAGCCGGAGTTCATGGGCGCTGACACGTCATGCGAGAAGCGCTCGCGACGCAACGGGAAAGCGCGCTTACGGCTGGAGGCGCAGGCGCAGGAACTTGCGCGGCTCGTTGGGATCCAGCGGCAGGATCCAGCGGACCTGCGAATCTCCGCTGACTGGATCAACCAGCGCCTCTTCCGTGAAGGAGGAGCTAGGCACGACGGTCCATGAACCGGTCAGCGAAGTTGCGGCTTCCAGTGAGACAGTGGAGAGGAAGGCGGCACCGCTCCGGCGGAAGGTCAATGTGACTGTGCGCGGGGGGCCTGCCAGCACTCCGAGCGCGGGGCGGATCGCGGTGGCCGAGCCGTCATGCTGCCGAGGATCCAGCCCGTGGAAGAACTCCTCGAGATTCGTCAACCCGTCGCGATCGGGATCGGCAGTGAGGCCGCTGATTCCTTGCTCATTCAACTCTGCCGCGGTGAAGCGCACCGCCCGCCATTGATCGAAGGTGGACTGTACCGACAGCCGCGCGGGAGTGCTTGTCGCGACGCCTGCGGTATTCCGCACCACGCAGGTGTACCGGCCCTCCTGGGCGAGGGTGATGCTGTTGAGCGTCAGCGAAGAGCCAGTCTGGCCGGGGAGATCCACGCCGTCACGCTGCCACTGATAGGTCAGCGGCGCCGAACCCGTAGCCGCGACGACGAAGGTGGTGCTGCCCCCTTGCGCCACAGTTCTGCTCGTGGGTTCCTGGGTGAATGCAGGAGCGGGCGGTAGGATATTCGCCGCACCGCGAGATGGCCTGAGCCCTCCGAAGATCGTGCCTGCGCCATCCAGAATGCGTCCCTGCGAGATCATGCTGAGCTGCGCGCCATAAGTGATTCCGTCGATCACCCCGCTATTCGCATCCAGCAGTGCCAGGGTGGATCCACCCGCTGGCAACTTGAAGTTCACGTGGTTTGCACCGGGGTTCTCGTCCGCTAGGAAGTCCACGAAACCACGGGGCGCAGCGAAGGCGAGCACCTCGATCCGGTGCAGTTCCTCACCCGCGCGGAACTGCAGGCCTTGGAGCGCAACGGGCAGGGTCGCATGGGTGTTGAAAACCTCCACGAAGTCGTCCGCCGGAGCTTCGCTGCTGGCCAGCCATTCGTTCAGACGGAGCGCGCTTGGCGGGCCGAGTGTGACTGCTGCGTTCACTGCTCCTGGGCTTGGGGTAACGAGCTTCCACTCGTTGGCCACGCGACCGATCGAGAGGTTCTCAATCTGCGCACCGTAGCGGACCGCGTCCATCGGCGTGCCTGAACCCGGCGCGAAGAGCGCCACATCGCCCTTCTCGCGCGACAGCGCGGGTCCGCCGGTATGCAGGCCGGGCGCACCGAAAACCGCATCGCACCAGACGACGAGAAAGCCGCCGGCCGCAATGCTCGTCCCCTGCGGGAGGATCAGCTCATTGGTCGTGACCAGCTTCCAGCCGCTTAGGTTTACTGCCGCGTTTCCGGGGTTGCGCAGCTCTACGTAGTCGGGGTTGGTTGCGCCATTGCTGACTGCGCCGGCGTTCTTCGCGAGCACCTCATTGATCACTACCGACGGCACTGCGGGCGCGGTATTTCCGAGGCCCGGGGTGCCGCCACTCGTCACCGCGCGCCAGCTCCACGGTGAATCCGGATCGGCCAGTGCGGAGATCAGCTCGAGCGAAAATCCTTTTCCATCGGCCTGGACCGGCCAGGGCGCGAGGTCGGTGTAGTTCACGCTGGTCATCATTCGGCCGCGTGCATTTCGCAACGAGAGGCGCTCGCCGGTATTGTCCAGCGAACCCCGGTAGTAGCCGAACACTGACACCCCTGGGTAGCGAACTGCCCAGGCCGCTGGATCATCGTTCGAAGCCAGCACGATCCGTCTCCCGGGTGCGAGCACCGTGCCGATCGGCAGCATGTAGTCGATCCCGCCGAAGTACCACCCGCTCACATCCACCGGCTGCGTGTCCGTGTTCTGCAACTCGAGAAACTCGTACTCCGTGCCGCCGATCGGATTGTACATGATCTCCGTGATGCGGATCGGCGAGGCCACCGACCCAACGGTAAAGACCGCTTCATTGAGCGCGCTCCAGGTACCTCCATTCAGCACGCGTGACTTGAGGGTTACGCTGGCCCCCACGGTGATCGGTCCACCATAGACCAGCGCCGTCGTGCTGGTCGCACCCGAGGTGTAGACGCGCGGGTCTGTGCCGTCCGTGGTATAAAGAATCGTCCCCGCGCCCGCCGGGTTGGTCAGCACCACCTGAGTGCCCGGCGCAAGATGCCCGGTCCCCAGCACCTCTCCACCGGGGCTTCCCTTGCGATAGAGCGGTGCAGCGATCGTCGGGTAGAGCCCTGCGTTCTGAAGCTGCGACAAGACAGTATTTGTACGGACCGGGAAGTAGGTCTGCATCAGGCGATTGTTTTCCGCCGCCGCGTGCTGCTCGCGCGTGAAGAGCACGTAGGGCGAACCTCGCCGATGCACGTCGCGCCGGTAGTCTCCCCAGCGGGCGCTTTCCGCGACCATGGCGTTATCCATCTCCAGTCGACGCGCCTCCCATCGCGCGATGTTCGCAGCCGGCTGCAGCGCGCCGCCGGGGGCGACGAGGTGACGGTGGACCCGGTCTGCGAAGTCGAGGCGGTACTGCGGATTCGTCACCAGGAGCGGATGCAAGCCGGACGGCGGCGCGGATGCCGTCACGCGATTCACTCCCGGTTCGAAGAGGATGTTTTCCTGATCCCACGGCACGTACTTGAAGGTGCCGCCCTGCGCACGATTGCGGATCGCGTACCAGTTCTTGTTCGGGTCGCCACCCCAATCCTCATGCCCGATGAAGAAGTGGTGGAGCATGTAGTCGATGAACTCCGGCACATCGAGGTACTGCTTCATCTGCTCGTAGCGCGAGGTGTCGATCGGGCTCGGGATGGATGTCATCGCCTGGTAGGCGGTGGCAGTTCCGGACTTCAGCGCGCCTTGATCGTACACATCAAAGTCGTCCTTCTCGCCACCCAGATACTCCGCTCCGAATCCCTCCGTAGGCTGATCCGTGGGATCGAAGGTGCCCCAATAGATCCCGTTGATGAAGAGATGCACATAGCGGTTGTGCCCGGCAAGGACGCCCATCTCGCGGGCGGTATCCTTGCTCCACGCATCGCGGACCCTCGCCCCGCGCTGCCGCTGATAGTCGGACCAATGGCGCCAGCTGGAGTTATAATCGGCGCGTAAGATAAGATCGTCGAACCGCGTAACCGGCGAAGTCGGAAAAAGCCGGTAATCCAAAGAGGCAGCGCCGTAGTCACCCTTGAAGTTCAGCTTGAAGCCGTGCTTGGGATTGTTCGAAGGGATCCGACTGGCATTCCCATGCATGCGGATGCCGCAGGTTGTCGCAAAGGCCGTCGCTCCTCCCGGCAGGATCATCTCCACCGAGCAGGGCTTCTCGACGACTGGCTGCTTCTGAGCGCTTTTCGGATAGAGGCCATTTGGGCCGAACATGTCGTCGATCTTCATCACCACAGACATCACCGGGAGCTCGTTGAAGCTGGCGCGGATCCGCTGCGCATTCGTCATCCCATCTCGCACTGTGGGATCGTTGACGACCTCGGGATCCATCTCGTAGTCAGCAGGTACCTGGGTATCCGCCCTGGCCGGACTGAAGATCATGTCTCCAGTTCCCCAAGTTGCGGGATGACCCGCCGGCGTGTTCCTCTGAGCCAGCACGCTTTCCAGCGAGACGTAGCTATGGGTGACCGTCACCGATGGGATCGTCCCGCTGGCGAATGCGGCTGCGCGAATCACCGCAGTACTCGAGACCGTGAGCGGCCCTCCATAGAGGAGACCGGTTGTTGCCGTCGGTTCGGAACCGTCGGTCGTGTAACGGATCGAAGCAGCGGAGTTCGTGCAAGAGAGCGCGAGCTGAAAGGGAGATGTGAAGACGCCCCTCACGACGCTGAAGACGGGAACCGGGGTCACGCCAGTGAAGATCGTGGAAGCCCCGGTGGCAGCGCCCGGAGTAGGCGGCTGGAAGTACACCACGCTGGCACCGGATCGGCCAAACGAGTGGTCGTAGCGTTGCGGAGGATAGTCTACAAAGGTGGAGACCGCGACCGAGGGAGACTGCGGACCGGTCAGTGCCAGGTAGCCCCCGGTCTCGTTCAGTTTGAAGTTCGTATGGAGCGTTCCCGCTACAGGGCGGCGATTTTTCCCAGAGGCGAAGACTACCAGGTACTGCCCGGCACCCAGGGTACGGGCGGGGAAGGTCCACTTCCGCGGATCATCCAGATCCTCGGTCAGCGACCAACCCGCGAGATTCACCGTGGACGGGCCGGTATTCTGAATCTCGATCCAATCCTCCGCGTCGCCATCCTCATCCAGCAGGCCGATACCATTCGCGGAGAGGAACTCGGAGATCACCAGAGAGCCAATCGTGGCAGCCCGCGTGACGCTCCAGCCAGTGCCCGGGAAGGCGTTTGCAGCCGGAGAAGTGTCCTTGATCCCGTGTCCCCCTACCCAGGTGAAAGAGACCGCTCCGATCGCAGGCTGAGCGAAAGTGAAAACGTAAGGGCCGGCTCCGGAGCCCGTAATGGCCTGGGTAGCCACCCCATTGACCCGGAGGTCGGCAGCGTTGACCCCAGTGACTGGCTCATTAAAGAGCACCTCGACTTGAGTGAGCGCTGCCACGGTGGCTCCACTTGCAGGGACCGTGCTGGCAAGGGCGGGTGCGATGGTATCGGCGAGCGAGTAAGTCCAGCCATTGCCGGGGACGAAAATCCCGCCGGAAAGGTCCGTGATCTCTGCGCTGAACTCGAAGCTCGCTGAGACGATACCCGCAGGCGGCTCTGTAAAGGTGAAGACATACGGCCCCGCGCCCGCGCCGCTCACCCCGCCCGCGGGATCGCCGTTGATCAAAAAGTCCTCAGGATCGACGCCGGTAACAGCCTCACTGAACGTCACGCTGATCTGCGTGAGGCTGGACGTCGCGCTGCCCGGAGTCGGCGACACCGTCTGCACGACGGGCGCAGCAGAGGCTACGCTGGCCAAGGCCAGCATGAAGTACAAGACTCGGAGCATTCGGGGGGAGCCGCAACGTCACGCGACCGTAACAATAACGCACGTTGCGAAGCCCTCGGCAACGAAAGTTCGCACGCTGCGTCACTGCCGGTTTACCAGGATTGTTGCGTCAAATGATCGGTGTTCCCCACTGTCCGGGTGGATCGAGCAGGTTAGGAGACGGCACGTTTGCGTAGTTTACCTAGGATTTCGGCGTTCCGCCCTTTTTGCTCGGCACGCCGCCCTATTTGCTCGGCGTGCCGAGCTTTTGACACCCCCAGCCGAGGTATTTGCTCGGCGCGCCGCCCTATTTGCTCGGCGCGCCGAGCTTTCGACACCCTCAGCCGAGCTATTTGCTCGGCACGCCGACCTTAAAGCTCGGCACGCCGAGCTTTTGCCTCGGGTCGCCGAGCAAATAGGGCGGCGTGCCGAGCAAAAAGGGCGGCGGGAACAATATGAAGACCGGCGTGCTGCGGAAAAGGATCCCCACGTAAGTAATAAACACCTGCGTCCGAGACGATTGGGTCTGATCACCGACGAACGAGCGCGGAGTGCGGCGGCGGAAGGGTAGCCAACAGGTAAGGTGAATTGCCCTCTCAAGCCGCCGGAACGGGCCTCTGACAATCTTCTGACAATCTCTTTGCGCCCGTCTGACAACCCCGCATGGAAGATGGGCGAGGATGGCTTCGATGAAACCACATATCCTCTCGAACACCATCAACACGACCCGCAGCCTCCTCGTGGCGGGCTGCCTGTTCTCCCTTGTCGACTCGCCGGTCAGCGCCGGAGGTGGGCTGCTCTGCAGGTGGGGAGAAGTCGCCCGCGGGACCGTCGCGGAAGATGACTCTCTGGCAAAGCAGTCAATCACCATGCTTCGCAACGGCGGACAGCAAGGTCTGGACGCGCTTCTTGCCGTCCACGCCGACCAGGTCACAGCTCTTCAAAAGGCACGGAGTCTGCGACAGCCACTCACCCCAGAGCAGCAACGGCTCAGTGCAGCGATCGATGCAGTGAGCCAGCAATATGACGGTGCCAGCTCGCAGCTCTACTGGTACACGGATCTCGAGCGGGCTAAAGAGACAGCGCGGGTGGCAGGCAAGCCGATCCTCTCCCTCCGACTACTCGGCAATCTGACCGACGAATTCAGCTGCGCAAACAGCCGCTTCTTCCGCACGATTCTTTACGCGAACGAGGAAGTCTCAAAGCTGCTTCGGGAGCAGTTTGTCCTGCACTGGGAATCCGTCCGGCCTGTGCCGAAGGTGCGGATCGACTTCGGGGATGGTCGCACCCTGGAGCGAACGCTCACCGGGAATAGCATTCACTATCTCCTAAATGCCGAAGGGCGGGTGATCGATGCCCTCCCCGGCCTTTATGGCCCGGCGGCATTCGTGAAGGGGATCCAAACTGCGCAGGCGGTAGAGTCGGAAATACGCCCGCTCAGAGATGCGGCAAGGACGGCAGCGATCGGACGTTTTCACACGGAGCAGCTCGCCCAAACCTTAAAGCGGTGGGCTGGCGATCTCGGGTCGGCTGGGGTGCCGGCCATCAATGGAGAGATGCCGACTGGGGATGAACTCAGCGCACTCATTGCGCAGCGAGCAAAGCTGGAGGATGCGACCACCGAGCAAACCTGGATCCGCCTCGCAGCGACGCACTCGGGCGAAGCGCAACTCGATAAGGCCTCGCAAACGTTGATCGCCGCACAACAGCCGGCGCCGACTGCCGAGGCCGCGGCGCACCGTGCAGTGTGCAAGAGCTTCGTCGAGAACCCGCTCCTGCGAGCGATCCGCGAGGTGCAGTCGATGGTGGCGCATGACACCATTCGGAACGAATACCTGCTGCACACGCAGCTGCATGCCTGGCTGGCCGGCGGCAACGCGTCCGCCTCGCTCGGGCAGCTGAACGAGCGCGTGTACTCGGAGCTTTTCCTCGCCCCGCTGAGCGATCCTTGGCTCGGGCTGGCTCCCGCGGGTGCCTACTCTGCGCTGAGGGACGATGGCCGGCATGGAACCGTCGCGCAGCCGTGACGCTCGACGGGGCGGGGCGCGCAGGGAATGATCGACAGTGCGAATGAGAAAAGTCGCGCTCGTCTTCCTCCTCGCGGTCCTCCTGCCCAGCCTCGCTCTGGCCTGGCTGGCCGCGCGCTCCCTGCGCGACCAGCAGCTGGTCCTGGAGCGCCAGCAATTCATGTTGAGCCAGGGCCTCGCCGATGCCACCGCAGGGAAGATCGCCGCCAGGCTCGCGGAGCTGCAGGGAGAATTCGGCAGCCGCGTGGAGGCCCTGCTGGGATCGCGCGCACCCGAGGCAGTCGCGCCGGTCTTCGACCAGGAGATCGTGCGGGCGTGGCCTCTCGCGCAGGTCGGCTTCGCCGTCTCGCTGAAGGGTGAGGTCCTCGCGCCTTCACTGGTCGGATCAAAGGAGGCGCGACAATTTCGGCTGGAGAACGACAAGTTCCTGAGCAACCGCGAGAGCGTGGAGGTGTACTGGAACAGCCCCAAAGGAGTGGTGAACCTCAGCCAGCTCAATCGCGGCAAGGCCCTGGCCGGCGCCTTCGAGCAACCGGCCCTCCCAGGGAAGTCGCAGACGAAAAACCAGCTGCGCAACGTGCTCCCACAGCAGCAGGAGTTCGCTACGCAGGCGCTGGTCATCGATCCACCCGGCTCGAACGAGCAACAGATCTCCAAGGCGGTCGCAACGGAAGCAGAGTTCCGGCACGTGGTCGGCGATGCGCAGGAAGGCAGCGTTGCGCGGTTTCTGCAGGACCGGCTGCACCTGCTCTTCTGGTACCGTTCGGCGCGCGATCCGAATCTTGTCTTCGGAGCGCAGGTGCACCCGGCCCGGCTGCTCGAGGAATTGCGCCCACTGGTCGAGGATCAGGCCGGGGCGCAACCCGGCTGGGGTCTGGCGCTGCTCAATGAGAGCGGGAAGCCGGATGCCCGCTGGCCCGCCGCGCTGAACGCGGATTGGAAGCGCCCTTTCGTGGCCACGGAGATCGGTGATGTGCTGCCGCACTGGGAGGTAGGCGTGTACCTGCTGGACCCCGCCGCCTCGGTGCGGGCGGCGGAGACGCTGAAGCTGACTCTCGGGCTGCTCATCGCGATCCTGGTCGTGGCGATCGCCACGGGCAGCTGGTTGATCTTTGCCGATATGCGTCGGCAGCTCCGGGTCGCTCAGCAGAAGACCGACTTCGTGAGCAACGTCTCGCACGAATTGAAGACACCCCTGACCTCAATCCGGATGTTCTCCGAGCTGCTCGCGGACGGCCGCATCACCGATGATGGGAAGCGGCGCGCCTATCTGCAGATCATCTCTACGGAGACGGCGCGGCTAACCCGGCTGATTAATGGCGTGCTGGACTTCGCCCGAATGGATCGCGGGGAGCGGAAGTACCGCTACGAAAGCTTCGATCTCGCGGAGCTCGTGAGGGAGACGCTGGACACGCTCCAGCCGCAACTGGAAGGAGCAGGGTTTCAGATCGAGCACGCCCTTCCACCTGCCCCGGTAATGGTGAACGCCGACCGGGATGCCATTGCCCAGGTGCTGCTGAATGTTCTCTCGAACGCGGAGAAGTACTCGATGGATCGAAAGGATATCCGGGTGGAGCTGGAAGCACTGCAAGGAGCGGTAGAACTCCGCGTCCTTGATCGGGGATCAGGAGTGCCGACGGGTTGCGAGAAGCGGATCTTCGAGCAGTTCTACCGCGGGCATGACTCACTGGATAGTGGCGTGCAAGGTTCTGGTCTCGGGCTGACTCTGGCGCGCCAGATCGCCCGCGCCCACGGCGGCGACCTCACTTACAATGCCCGCGACGGCGGAGGCTCGTGCTTTACCCTGCACCTGAAATGAAGGCGACAATCCTCGTGGTGGAAGACGATCCACACATCCTGCTCGGCCTCCGCGAGGTGCTGGAAAGCGACGGCTTCCACGTGGAAACGTGCAGTCGCGGAGATGAAGTGAAGGCGCTGCTCGTGGAGCGGCTACCTGCGATGATCCTGCTCGACGTGATGCTGCCGGGGATGAGCGGCTACGAGGTGTGCAAGCAGGTCCGGGCACGCGGTCTGGCGGTGCCGATCCTGATGCTCACCGCAAAGGGTCAGGAACTCGACAAAGTAGTGGGGCTGGAGCTGGGGGCGGATGACTACGTGACTAAGCCCTTTGGCGTACGGGAGCTGCTCGCGCGGATTCACGCGCTGCTCCGGCGGAGTGGCGGCATGGAGGTCGGCGAGGTGCAGGTGGAGTTCTCGATCGGGGAGGCGGTGATTGATCCGAAAACCTTCACGATCCGGCGTGGAGCGGTGACGGACCCGCTGACCGCCCGTGAACTGAAGCTCCTGCAGATCTTCCACGCGAAGCCGGGGGAGGTCCTGTCGCGCGAGCGTCTGCTGACCGAAGTGTGGGGCTACGAATACTACGGAACCACCCGGACCCTGGATCAAACGATCGTGCAACTCCGCAAGAAGCTGGGTGAACACGGCGCCCCACGGCACCTGCTCACGGTCCACGGAGTCGGGTACCGTCTGAGCCCGTAACGAGAGCGGCTGGCAGTCGCGTCTGCTCCGCAAGATGCAGCGGAAATGGCGTCCACCACGATTGTGGTTGAAGCGTCCACCACGCCTGTGGTATTCCTCTGCGACATGGATTCACCAGCGATCACGGAAGCGGAATGGACCGTCATGGAAGTGCTTTGGGAACGTGCACCACAGACGGCGAGCGAGGTAGCTCGGAGATTGCGCAAGAACACGGGCTGGGCGGAGAACACCGTTCGCACCCTGCTCGCGCGCCTGTTGGAGAAAAGCGCGGTGCAAGTCATGGACGGCCCGGGGCCACGGCAATTCTCACCCGCCGTTGCGCGAGAGGTCTGTGTGCGGGCGGAGAGCGACTCCTTTCTCCAGCGGGTCTTTCAAGGAGCAGCCAAACCATTGCTCATTCACTTCGCAAGTATAGCCAAGCTCACGCCGGAAGAGGTGCGGGAACTCAAACGCATGCTCGATCGCTCTCAGAAGAAGTAATCCCCCGCTCCCCCGACTATGAACACGTTCTCCTTTCTCGCTCCGCTTGCTGAATCCTTCGAGATCCTGCTGCGGGCCTCGGGCCGCGGTGCGCTGATGGCCGCCGGTGTGCTGGCCTTGCAGGCTGCGCTGGGACAACGACTGCCCGCCCGCTGGCGCTATGGCCTCTGGCTGGCGGTGCTGGCCGCGCTCATCCTGCCGCCGCTGTCGAGACAGTCGATCGATGTCGCTCCATATAGAGAGACGGCCGTGCTCCGCTACGTCTTCCCAGCCGAGATTGCAGCAGCGCCGGCAAGTCTCCCGGCAGCGAGCGGAGCCAGTGTCGATGCGTTCTCTCCAAGAGGCCTGACGGGTTGGGAGATCGCTGCACTCGTCTGGGTAGCAGGCGCAATCATCCTGGCCGGCATCTGGCTCGCTTCGCATCAACTCCTGATGCGCCGTGTGGAACGGAGTGCGCAGGAGACGGATGAGCAAATCCTTGCGCAAGTAAAGGCGTGCGGGCGGGTGGTAGGTTTGCGTCGGCTTCCTCGCATTTTGCAAGCCTCCGCAATCGAGTCGCCGGCTGTGACCGGTTGGTGGCCCGGGACGCTGCTCCTTCCAGCGGATGCCCACGAGCGCTTCTCCGAGTCGGAGTTGCGCTTTGTCCTGCTGCACGAACTGGCACATCTGCGCCGCGGCGATGTGATTCTCAACTGGCTAGTAACGGCAATGCTCGCGCTGCACTGGTTCAATCCGCTGCTGTGGTTCGCAGCGGCGCGGCTGCGCGTGGATCGGGAGAATGCCTGCGACGCCACGGTGCTCGCTCTCTTTGAGAGGGATGAACGATCCGCTTACGGTCACACTCTGCTGAAGCTGCACACAATGCTCTCCGGCGCGCATCGGAGCCCGGCTTTCGTGGGCATCTTGGAAGGCGCGGGCAGCCTGCGGGAACGCATTCGGCGGATCGCGGAGTATCGTGCAGGCGGGGTGGGCTGGGGTGTGGGCGCGGCGGCACTCGCCGTGGGCTGGCTACTCTGCCTCGGGGTGGAACTGGAGGGACAGACGGCCGCGTCCGCACCCACAGCCGCTGCTCCCGCGAATCTGGAGACCCGGCTCCTTCAGCGGCTGAGCGGTGGCCAGCAGATCGAGATCGAGGCGCACTTGTTCCAGATCGACCCTGCGGCCGGAAGCATCACGGTGGGGGCAATGACGTTCCCGCCAGCGTCGGGAGCACCGCGCGAAGCATCAGCTTTCACCGCGGCGGGAGTGCTCACAGCGGACGAGGGGCGGGAGTTCCTCGAAAAGCTCACGCAACTTGACGGTGTTGAACGGCTGGCGGCTCCCCACGTCACTGTGAAGAACAAGCAGCGGGCAGTGTTCGAAATGATTCGCGAGTTCCGGTACCCGACCGAGTGGAGCGAGCCGGAGGGAACCGCCGCACCAATGCCGAAGAACTTCGAGACCCGCAACTTGGGCGTCACTTTGGAGGTGGAACCGGCGGTGGAACTTCACCAACCTGACATGCAGAGACACGTCATTGATCTGCACCTCGTTCCGCAGCTCGTCTATTTCCTCGGTTGGGAGGATGCCAAAACACCGAGGGGCACCGCAGTGCAGCGTCCGATATTCTCGCACCGCAAGGTCACGACCACAGTTAGTATATTCGGTGATCAGTACCTCCTGCTTTCGGGCGAGATGGATCTGCCGGAAGGCAAGCCGCAGGACGAGCCGGGCGACCAGAAAGCCAGCGACGTAAAGCTGCACCGGAAGACGGTGCTCTGGGTGGTCAACGCGAAGCTCCTTGATCTTCGAGCCGCCGACGCGCCCCGCCAAATGATCGCCAACGAACTCTTCCAGCGTCGTGACTGGCGCCTGAACGATGCACCGATTGAGCAATGGGTTGCGTACTTCACCGCGCAGAGCCGCGTGCTGGATCCGGAGAGACGCGGCTTAAACCTCATCCTCGGGAAACCACCCACCGAACCGCGCCGCGTGACGCTTGATCTCAAAGCCACTAGCCTCGTCTCCGCACTGGAAGCTGCTGCCAGGGCGGCAGGGATGCGCGTTGAAGATCAGGGCGGCAACACGCTCGTGCTCATCCCGGACGCATAGCCCCTCGACAGCCGCGCCTTCCTACCTAGGCTGTGGCTGCACATGTCCGTCCCGACCGAACCGCTCGTAATCGCAGGCCGCGAGTTCCGCTCCCGGCTGCTGCTCGGCACTGGGAAGTTCTCTTCCAATGAGGCAATGGCGACCGCGCTGGAGGCGAGCGGGACGGAGATCGTGACGGTGGCGCTGCGCCGGGCGGATCTCTCGGGGAAGGGCGATCCCTTTGCGAACATCCTCGAGTTCATTGATCCCAAGAAGTACCTGCTGCTGCCGAATACCTCGGGCGCGATGAACGCGGAGGAGGCCGTGCGGTTGGCGCGGTTGGCGCGAGCGGCAGGGATCTCGGACTGGGTGAAGCTGGAGATCCACCCTGACCCGCGTTACCTGTTACCGGATTCGGTAGAGACCTTGAAAGCGGCGGAGATCCTCGTGAAGGAGGGCTTCATTGTCCTGCCTTACATCAACGCGGACCCGGTCTTGGCCCGGCGCTTGGAGGATGTGGGGACGGCCGCGGTGATGCCGTTGGGCTCCCCGATTGGCAGCAATCGCGGGATCGAGACGCGGGCCATGATCGAGATCATTCTAGAGCAGTGCAGCGTCCCGGTGGTGGTGGATGCCGGGATCGGCGCGCCCAGCCAGGCCGCGGAGGCGCTGGAGATGGGTGCCGCCGCTGTGCTCGTGAATACTGCAATCGCCGTCGCCTCGGACCCGGCCCGGATGGCTGCCGCTTTCCGCAAGGCTGTGGAATGCGGACGCGAGGCCTTCGAGATCGGATTGGCGAGTCGCCTCGAGCATGCTATCCCCACGAGTCCGCTCACCGCCTTCCTCGCTGCAACCGAATAATCGCCGCCCTTCGTTTCCTCGCACCGAACTAGTACCATGCCGCTCCTCGAAGTCCGCGACCTCAAGACTTACTTCCCCGTTCGCACCGGCATCTTTAAGCGCCATACGGACGACATCAAGGCGGTCGATGGCGTGAGCTTCACCATCGAACCAGGGACCACCGTCGGGCTGGTCGGCGAGAGTGGCAGCGGCAAGAGCACGATCGGGAAGACGATCCTGAAGCTCACGCCAGCAACTGCGGGGTCGGTGAAGTTCGACGGAAAGGACATCCTGCCGATGCACGAAAGCGACTTCCGCCCGCTGCGGCGCGAGATGCAGATGATCTTCCAGGATCCCTTTGGCTCGCTAAACCCGCGACATACCATTCACCAGATCGTCGGTGAAGCGCTGGAGATCCACTTCCAAGAAATGAACCGAGCTGACCGGAAGGGCCGCGTGACAGAGTTGCTGCAGCAGGTCGGCCTGAAGCCGGAGATGATGGAGCGGTATCCGCACGAGTTCTCAGGTGGGCAGCGGCAGCGGATCGGCATTGCCCGGGCGCTTGCAGTGAAGCCGAAGTTCATCGTCTGCGACGAACCGGTGAGCGCGCTCGATGTCAGCGTGCAGGCGCAGATCGTGAATCTCCTTCAGGATCTGCAGGAGGAGCTGGGGCTCACCTACCTCTTCATTGCGCACGACCTCGCGGTGGTGGAGCACATCAGCGATCACGTGTTGGTCATGTACCGCGGAAAGATCGTGGAGAGCGCGACCGCCGAAGCGATCTACGAGAGCCCGCAGCACGAGTACACGAAGAAGCTACTCGCCGCGGTGCCGAAGTTCGCGTGAAGGCCGGGACTTGCAGAATACCCGCCGCGCGCTACCGGTTTTCGTCTGAGGCCTTCATCCAGCGCTTGCTCTACTTTCCATGACACCCTTCCTCCGAAAACTTCTCGGGATGAACTGGCTGCTCTTCGGCATCGCCATTGTCCTCTGCATCCTGGGAGTGGTCGCGGTGAACAGCGCCACTCACTTCCGTACGGACGACTACTGGCACAAGCAGATCACCTGGGTGGTGATCGGCGTCGGAGTGTTTCTCGTTACCAGCCTGATCAACTACCAGTGGGCGAAGTGGGCCGCGCTCCCGATGTACCTGGTGAGCATCGTCCTGGTCATTCTCACCTACACGAGTCTCGGCGAGGAACACGGCGGCGCGAAATGCTGGCTGCGTGTCCCCGGAATTGGAACGATGCAGCCTTCTCAGCTCGCCGTCATCGCGGGCATCCTCACGCTCGGGTTGTTCCTCACACAATTCCGCAAGCTGCACCCGTTCCTGAAGATGGTTTTCACGGGGGCGATTGTCGGGGGACCGATGCTGCTCATCCTGAAGCAGCCCGACTTCGGCATGACCATGGTCTGGGTGCCGGTGGTCATGGCCATGCTCTTCGTCGGCGGAGTGCCGAAGCGCTATCTCATCGCAGTCTCGCTCGTCGGCGTCGCGGTGCTTCCCGTGCTGATCAACTTCGTGCTCAAGCCGTATCAGCGGCAGCGCATCATCGCTTTCGTGGATCCGGAGATCGATCCACTTGGCGCGGGCTGGGCGATTAACCAATCACTGATCGCCATTGGCTCCGGCGGCTTTGCGGGAAAGGGCTTTCGCGCAACTGGCACTCAGGTCGAGCAGGGCTTCATCCCGGGCACCACCGTGCATACGGATTACATCTTTACGGCGATCGGCGAGCAGTGGGGCTTCATCGGCAGCGTCGTTCTGCTCTCACTCTTTGGCGTGCTCCTGCTGGTCTGCCTCTTCACCGCGCACCAGTCACCGGACGAGTTCGGGCTGATCATCGTTACCGGCTTTACCGCGCAGATCTTCTTTCACGTTTATCAGAACATCGGCATGACCATCGCGCTCATGCCCATCACCGGCCTGCCGCTGCCGCTGATCTCGTACGGCGGCACTTTCCTGGTCATGATCATGTTCGCTCTCGGCTTGGTGAACAGCGTCTGGATCCACCGGAAGATGCTGCCCGCGTAGCAGCGGCTACATGCCGGGCGAGCCTGCGCGTACCTTGATGTACTCGTCGCGTTCGACCTTCAGGAAGTAAAACTGCGTGCCGTGTTTCTCCGACTCGCCTTCCTGCGGAGGAACAGGATCGCGCGAAGTGTACACCTGGATCGCTGCGTCATCCGCCATCCCCGCACGCGTCATCCTCGTGTCCCGTAGTTCCACCTTCGCGTAGCTTACAGGAAAAAGCGGCTGCCCTCGGAAGCTCACAGCTGCGGGCGGTGGCTTGACTGCGTCCGTCGGCATCTGGAAGTAAGCGCGATCTCCGACCGCAGTGGTTTCCTCGAAGGTCTCGAGTACGCGCATCTGGCCTTCATCGTACCCGACCCCGGCGATCACCGCAGCGAATCCTACCAGCAGCAGCAGTCCGATCCGGACGGCGTAATTGCGAGCCAGGATTGGCTCGGCCTCAGGACTATTCTCAGCGGGCGCGCTCATTGATGGATGACTCTAAGCAGCGGGCGTCCGGACCTCCAGCGCCGCGATCAGTTGCGCCATCAGCCCCATGCCCATCTGGTAGATTACACGGTAGCTGCCACGCTGCAGACCATCCCCTCCCTTGTTGGCCTGCGAGACTCCGCCGAGGAATCCGTCCGCAGTGAGGTGCGGCTGGAGACCGTCCAGCGTCTTCCTGGCAGCGGCCCGGGACGTCTCATCGAGCCAGCCTTGCTGCGCGCCAATGGCCAGTGCAGCCGCGATCCCAGCGCTCCCGGAGGAGTCGGGCGTGAGCTCCGGCTGATCAACGAAGACACTCCAGAGCCCATCGGGCCGTTGATAAGGAAGTGTCCACGCAGCGAGTTGCTGGAAGGACGCGATCGGCTCCGCGAGGTCGCTCCGGCCCTTCAGTTCGCGCAAAGTGCGCGCGAAGCCCAGCAGTTGCCACGCGATTCCCCTCGCCCACGCACGGTTCCCCTTCTTCACCCCGCCGCCCTCGACCGGATCGCTGGTGCGCCAGAACATCTTCCCGTCGAAGAGCCGGGCCTGCCGCACTCGCAGCTGCGCGAGCGCGAGCTGCTCCAGCGCCTCGTCCTTGCGAAGACGGGCGATTACTGCGAGCGGATAGCCGACGGTGTACGCGCCTTCACTCGAAGTGTGATCCTTGTCGAGGATCGCCCCCTCCGCATCCTGGCGGGTCGCCCACGCATCCAGCGCGATCTCGAGCAGCGGGCTCTGCGGCTCGAGCTTAGCTAGCGCGGCAAAAGGCAGCGTGCCCTCAATCCCGTATGCGATGCCATCGCGCGGCTTGCTGAAGGTGTCCTCGTAGATCAACTTCCCGCCGATCACGAAGCGCGCCAGGTGGTGCTGCGCGGCCTCCTTCATTGCGGCATGCGCAGGGAGAGCGGCGAGATCGAGCAGGCCGTCGAGCACACAGCCCTCCTGCCAGCTAAAAGCCTGCACGCACGACAGCGTGCTCATCCGCGCGAAGTATTCCGTCATTCGATCCGCCGTCCCGGGCACGAGCAGATGCGGTTGGAGTTCGGCCGGAATCGCCTCGCCCTCGGTGAAGACGCGCAGGTCTGTCCCTTTCGTCAGACGCAGTCCGATCCCCTCCCGCGCGATCTCCGCCGTATCACCTGCCGCGAGCGGGATCTCGAAGACCTGGAAAAGGCACCCGAAGCGCACATCGAACGTCCCTACCACCCGTCCGGACATCGGCAGATACGCCTCGATGAGTTTCTCATCGCGAATATCGAATCCAACGGTAATCCGGAGGGCGATCGCCGTAATGTCCTCCGTCAGCTCTGGCCAGGCCAGCACCAGCGGCTCCGCGCTGATTGCCGCCGACTTCCACCCAAAGGTCTCGCGCCTTCCCGCAGGCAGTGGAATGGCTGGAGCCGAGACCACACGTCCAGCCAGGTGCCGCGCCGCGCCGGCGGGCGCAGCCGAGAGAGCTCGCCTGGCCACCAGCGAAGTTCCGGCGACCGTCGCCGTATAGAGCAGGAATGAGCGGCGGTTCATTTGCGGCAAGCAGGATGGCGTGGGCGTCGGTGCGGCCTACTGCTCCGGCAACGTGCGAACCCGAACATTGCGGAAGTAGAAGACGCTCTTCGGATCGTGGGCTTGAAGCGCAATTGCACCCCCCTCCGGGTTCAGTTTGCGGCCAGCCCGCTCTCTTGGTCGTTCGACGTTCGGCGGTTCGGTGTAGTCCACGACCTGCACGCCATTCAGATGGATGCTGATCTTCTGCCCGCGCACGGTCACGCGCACCTTGAACCATTGACTCTCATCGACGGGCGATTTGCTCAAATCGACCACGGCGTAGAGGCTGCCAGTTTTCCGCTTCTCCACCGCGGAGCTGTTGAGCTGGATCTCGTAGCCCTTGGAGAGGTGCGCGTCGCCCCCGGAAACCTCTAATCCGGTGTGAATGAAGATCCCTGCATTCGAGCCCGGTTCACTGCGCGCCTCCAGCTCGAGTTCGAAGTCGTCGAACTTCTCGAACCCCTCTGACTTGTCCCCTACATAGAACAGGTGCGAACTGGCCTTGGTGGCCTGCGCCCGGATCACTCCATCCATCACAGACCACGAATCCGGGTAGAAATTAGGTTTCCAGCCTGTGAGATCCTTGCCGTTGGAAAGCTCACGCCATCCCTCCTCGGCCGGAGCCCCAAAGGCAAGCGAGGCAGCGATCGCAACGGAGAGCAAAGCGTGGAGCTTCATAAGAGGTCGGTGGGCGGAAGTCTAAGATGAGGGTTCATGTGGAGGAGCAGCCCAGTGTCCTGGTCTTAGGTCGAACCGCAGCTCTTCGTTTCCCTACGTGGGTAGCGCCGTTACTCCGCGACCCCGATCAAGGGTCCCAAGTCCATGCGGGCGTCGTTACGTTTCAGCTCGGTGGAATACAGGCTGTTGATCGTCCCATCGAGAAACAGCGCCTCCGAGCTGCCGAGCACGTCGCGGAAGTAGGTCGCGAAAGTATGGAAGTTGATCGGGTCTTCGCTATTCACGAAGATAACCTCGTGAGGCGTGGGTGCGCAGACTCCATTCCGATAGAGCAGCGAGTCTGACTTTATGCCAAATGCCGGGTGGATTTTGCCTTTGTGGACAAGCATTGGCCCAGATTGCGTAGCCAGAATTACTTTCTCGCGGATCTGCGCGTACTGGGAAGTCTCCACCACACGGGCGCCACTTTCGGTAATGAGAAACACGCCATTGGGTTTCAAGAAGAAGTTCCCGTCTGCGTTGGAGGTGTTCAACGGCGCGAGCTGCTTGCCGTCTGCGATAAAGAGGCCAACCGGCGAAAAGTCGGCGTGATACATCCCGGCATTCATCGCGAAGGTCAGCCGCCTTCCCTGGCTCTGGAGAAATGCCGCGAGCCGGTCGAATCGCTTGAGCGTCTGTCCAGCTTCGTCCTTTAGAAACAACTCCAGACGCTCTTTTCTGAGATCCACCCGGCAGATCGTCAGCGCTTTCCCGCCCGCTTTCGCGGTGGTGAACTCAACGGCGCGCGCGCTGCAAAGCAGCACGACGAGGGCGATCAGGGACGCAAGTACGAGCTTCATTCAGGTAGGGGAGTGGCCAGCAGTAGCAGAACCCCTCGCTGCGCCCTAGCAAATCGCGCAGGCTAGTTCGCTGCGATCACACTTCGAGCCCAACGATGCCGTCCTTCCGCTTCTTTTCGCGCTCTTCCTCTTCACGGCGGAGCTGGCGGTCGCGCTCGATGGAAGCAATTTCCGCCTGAATCGCCTCGATCTGCTCTTCATTAAAGCGCACGCCGCGCGGCAGCACGCCCTCGCAATATCCGCAATGCGCCTGTTTCCGCGAGTAGAGGACGCGGCCGCAATGGGGGCAGTGCAGCGCCTTGCGGAGCGGGCCTGCGAGGGGGGACTGGTGCAGCAGCGGATCGGACTCCAGCATCGTTCCGCTATCCTCGCGCAGCCGCGCCCTTCGCGAAAGTGCGAACCTTAAGAAAGCGCAGGCACTGCGACGCCAGACGAGTCCGGAGACGAGCGGAGGGGCAGGTGCTCGTTAATGAAAATTTCCCAGGCTCGCGGTCGAGCAGCTGGGAATTGTGTTAGGAAAGAAGACGAGCCAGCTAGGTTCCAAACCCATTCAGCTAGAGCTTTTTGCTACCTTCCAAGGCTTTTCTGCTGCCTCGCTAGGTTCAACGTTTGACGCACCCGACTTTTTTCCTACCGCACTAGGAATCACTGCTACCCGGCTCGTTTTGATTCCTCCCGCGGGAGGTTTATTACCTACCACGCTAGACTTTAAACCTACCTCGCTAGGCTTTTTCGAGGCACTTTGTTGCAGTGCCGTGAGGAACCAGATCGCAGTTTCGCCGGGTTCAGTTTGGTGATTCACCTCGGGAGGCTCTGATTTCCGCCGTTCCCACTGGCATGGGGCACACCCGGTGCTCTACTTAGCTGGATGAAGGTATTTTCATGGCTTTCCGTCTGGGCTGCCTGTGCGCTGAGTGTCTGCGCACCTTCGGCTTCGGCGGTTTCGTACCATATCTATCAGTTCGTCGCCCTGAGCGGTGACTCGGCATCGGGTTCGGTCCGGGTGCCAGAGCTCTCATTCGCGGCTGGCACCATGGCCATGGATATGCTCGACCACACTTTCGCGTTCTCCACGCCCGCGCTGCCCGGCTTCTACGGCGACTACAAGGGGCCGAACTACACTCTGTCCGCCGACCGCAGCTACATGGTGTTGCTGGGCAATCTCATCCAGCCAAGTCTCTATCCCGGGTTTGGAGGTGGATGGTACAATATCGACTTCGCCGATCTCGGCGGAGGGCTTCTCTCCTGGACTGGAATGGCGGGCTCCTTTTCCAATCCTGTGACCGCGAGTGGGACCGGCCGGTTCGCGCTCTCCAGCTCCGCAATCCAAGCAGTTCCGGACAGTGGTGGAAGCCTCCCGTTGCTGGTTATCGCGCTCGCAGCCTGCGTGGTACTGCCCCGCTGGGTGCTCTCGCGGGTGTAGGCTGACGCGTCGGAGAGACTAAGGCTGCGCGGAACTGGTCGGCGCTGCGACCGTAGAGCCAACTTTGCCCGCCTGGGCGAGGCGCTCGTGGAGGAGTTCCTCGAGGCGGTGCTCGAAGAACCCGCCGGTTTTGTTGGGCTTGCCGAAGTCGCGGATGACTTCCAGCCAGAGGAGCTGCTCATCGGAGCGGCCTGCGGTACACGCCTGGCCGGTGAGAGCGTGCGCCTTCTCGGCCCAGCAATCGTAGGCAATGAGGGAGGCGACATATTGCTGGAAGGTCATGCCGAGTGCCTGAAGGCGCTGGTGGAGGATGGCCTCGGCCTCTCCCGGGGTAGTCACGGTGCGCTTGATGCGTTTCAGGAGAGGGTCGGGCATGAAGAAGACGGGGTGATTGTGAATAACTCGGGTCCGGAGGAATCCTGCAAACGCTTGTCGAGAGGAAAGAGATATGAAATAACTGTTCACATGAACACAAAGCACCAGCTCCGCTCCCCTCGGTCGCACTGCCACTCCGAGGCTGGAACTCGCGGCGCTTGCGCGCTCGCCCCACGTACGATCGAGGGGCTGATCCCGCGAGTCCGGGTCGATCTCGGACACGACCGTGGCATGGATCACGGCCGGGGTGGAGAACAAAGTGAGCTCTCTCTCCCGCCCGGCAGGCGGCCCCGCTTCTCGTTAACGCACTCCGGCCTTCGTTTGCCGGTGCGCACCCTTTCCCGCAGCAAACTCGACCAATAGCAACCAACCACGTATCGCCATGACGTTCTCCACTGACTTCCTCATGATCTGCAGCCTCACCCTGATCGGCGTCTCCTTCCTCCAAGCCGGGCTGGGATTCACCTTCGGCATCCTCTTCGCGCGCTGGAGGAACAACCGGGCGGAGACGGAGCGTTGGCAAGCCCGGCGCCAAGCCTGGGCGGCAGGCAGGCCGTTTGTGCTGCCGGGCCGGGACGATCAGCGGTCCGAGACGTGATCGGGCCAGGCTCTCTGCACTGACAGGCTGGGAGCTTGCGGAGCCGGAGCTGCCGCCGCTCGTTAAATCTTCACTTTCGGGCCGAAAGGACGCCGCTGCTCGGCCGCGCCTCTCGCATCCCTCCCGCGCACTTCCGCCCGGGCGGTTCCCACCTTTCCGCAATCAAACCACACGCAAGAACTGTATGGATGCATATACGATAAGTCTCCTACCGGAGCATGAACACGCCACTTTCTGGACGCCGCGAGACGCTCTGATGGCGGAAGAAGAAAGCGCGTCTGAGAGAGGCGCGCAGCTCAGAGAGGAGCGGGGCACAGCCTGGTGGGATGACGCATTCGCAGGCGTGAACGAAGGGCTGGACTGGTGCTTCTGCGGCGGGGCGCATCCGGCGCAGGTGCTCTGGCGCTTCTGGCGTCTGGCGCAGGCGCTGCACTGCCCACAGACGTTGGAGTACGCGCCACTCGGCGAGCGGCTCTTCTGGGAGCAGGGACTGGCGGGCGGGCGTCATCGGCTGCAGCTCGTCTTCCCAGGCTGCGATGCGGAGGAGGTGGATTGGCGGATCCGGCGGGTACTCGCTCCGGCGCTGGCGCAGGCCCGGCGCCGGTCTCGATGGGAGCCGCCGCACGCCGTGGAGCGGCTGGAGGATTTCCCCTGCACGGCACTCTGGAGTCCGCCCGGCGAGGAGGCGCTGCAGCGGGTCTTCGCGTACTTGTTTCGCAAAGGGATCACTCCGGGCCGTCTGCTGCGCCGCGTCTATGCCTTCGCCAAGTGGCTGAGGCCGGAGCTGGTGCTGGAGATGTCGCTGGGCGATCTCGGAAAGATCTTCGGAGGTGAGACTCGTGCCGTGCAAAGCTGGCGCGTGCGGCAGCTGATGAATGGCTTGCTCGAAGGCATGGGTAGTAGCGGACGCGCGACGTGGCAGCGGGGCGAAGCAACCCGGCTGCGCTGCCGGCAGGGGCAGCTCCGGCGCAAACTGCGGAACTCGCGGTTGGAGCCTGCGGAGCGGGGACAGTAGCGAGAGAGGCGCGCCCGCACTCGCGGCGCGCTCGGATGGGGAGGCGGATTTTTGACATGGCACATCCAGGTATAGGCCCACGTCACCGCCAGCCGCTCTCGGAGCGGTGGAGCATTCGGACGGCGCGGGCTTTCAGCAACCAAACCAACTCGCATGTCATGAAACCGCAGCACTCCCAGCCACCAATCCTCTTGTCCCGCAGACGCGCGGCGAGCCGTTCTCTTATCTTCACCAGCAGAAAGGAGGTAGCGTCGTGAACGTCCGCGAGGATGTGGTCGGGCTCATCGCGACGATGATCCCATCGATCGCGGTCTCCGGCCTTGCGACAATCGCCCGAGTCGCGCTCGACCCGGATGGAATGGGCTTCTGGCGCGCTGCGACTACAATGGTGGGCGGGATCGCCATGGGGACTCTCGTGGGGCATGCGCTGCAAGACGGAGTGTGCAGCGAGGCATGGAGGAGTGCGCTGGTGGCCGGGGCGGCTTTTCTCTCCCGTGACATTGCCTATCTACTGCTCAAGCAGGCGGCGCGTTATCGGGAGAAACCGCACCGCCTTGTACGAGACGTCCGTGGCTGGATCGGCACCAAAGAAGGGCGTAAACCATGAGCCCTCTCGCGGAGCAAAACCGGAAGGGCGCACTGGTCGCCACGATCGGGAACACAGAAGTACGCGCGCACGGCTCATGTCTACTCTGGCGAAGTGGCATGGCCGTGGACGCGGATGGTGCCCCTGAGGCGTACCATCCAGAAAGCCGCCGTGGCTTGGACGCGCTCGCCAATGCCGGCGCGCCCGGTCACTGGTGGGGAATCGCCTGCGATCCAAGCGGGGTGCCCTTCATACAAGACGCGGGCGATCCGGCGCCTGGCTTCTATGTGTCCACGACTGCGCTGGTGGACCCACGCTTCCCGATCCACTCCTGTCGCCGGTACGTGGATGCCTCAACCGTGCCGTACATCGTGCTGCCACGGGGTATGCCGGGCGGGGCGCGTCTGGGTGATCTTGCTGTGGTGATGAATCTCGAGACCGGCGCAGTTTGCGGGGCGATCTATGCGGACATCGGCCCGCGCGGTAAGCTCGGCGAAGGGAGCATGGCGCTTGCCCGAGCTCAAGGGATCGATCCCGATCCGCGGACCGGCGGCTGCCGCACCGGGCTCCTGACTGCGCTCTTCCCAGCAAGTGGAACGCGGCGCCCACAGGCTCCTGCGGTCATCAATGAACGGGCGCTCGAGCTGGCGGCGCAGCACGGTCTGCAGGACCTCAGGCATTTCGCCTAACGAGAGAGCGACTTGACGCTTTACAAGAGGCAGCCCGCGCAGGATTCGTATTCGCGAGTCCGCACACCTTCGTCCGGCTGCGGCTCCTTCCCTCCCCGTTCGTACTTCATGAAAGACTCCGTCGGCGCGTTATTTCCGCGATCGTCGGTGCACATTGTTTGCGCCCCCACGGCACTGCTGGTTTCCCCCCGGTGAGCATTTCATTCATCGTCTTCTGCGCGTGTTTCGCAGCGAGCCAGTTCATTCACGCAAGGGCCGTGCGGGCACTGACACCAGATCAGAAGAACGAGGTGCGGATCGCCTGGGCGCGTCAGGGAGTCTGGCCGCTGCTGACCATGCTCGTGCTGATCGGCTGCGGAGCGCTCTTCTCGTGGCTCTTGGACCACAATGAGATCTTCATGCCGACGTTTGCGGTTGCGGCGATGGGAGCGGCCATCGTCTACGCAATCGCCTACCTCCGCGAACTAGACGCGATGGAACTGCCGGATGCCTACCTGAACGCAGCCCACCGTGCCGTCTGGCTGACCTATGGTGGTGCGCTGCTTCTCCTGGCAACGCTCCTCATGGATGCGCTCAGCTCTCCATGGCGCTAAACACGACGCCTCTACCTCCCGTCCATTGCGAAGAGCCAGTACGGCTTGCCCGCGGGAGTTACGACGATGTTCGCGCCAGTCACCTCAACTTTCCGGCCGTAGGGATAACGCGTCACCGTCATGAGAGGCGGCCCGCTCGTCCGCTGGACCGCCCGCATACGGTATCCACGATCAGTTCTTTTGACTGAGCCTTCCGCCACCCAATCCGCGACCAGTTCTCCGCGGAGATTGGTGACCCTCACCTGGCGATACTCGAGCTGCTGCGACGAAAGCCGCTGCGAATAAGTTCCGCACGCGGAGAGCAAGGAAGACGCGAGTACGGCAATCAGGAACGGCGGGAGGAACTTCACTGGCCGAAGATGGCAGGCGCGTTCCCGGCCCTCAAGAGAGAACCCCCGCCTTCGCAGTACTTCCGTGCCGAAATGAAAACGCCTCTCCAGTCTTCACGGGAGAGGCGCTTTCTGTTTGGGAGGGGGAACAACGGAAGATCAGATAATTTCCCCGATATGGCAATAGGAAAAATCACTTACACGTGGATTGTGCACCGCAAGATGAAAGCACGCCGCTTGGGCACTGCCGTTGCTTCTCAGAAGCACGTGATTGCCCGAGTTCTCACCGCCTTTCTCTTTCTCCTTGTTGCGCACCTGAGCCCAGCCGCTGACCTCGCCGCCGAGGTACTCGCCGAGATGAACCTGGCGCGCACTCAACCGAGTGTCTACGCCAAGACTCTCGCGACCACGCGTGTAGGCCAGACGAAAACTGCGGCGGTTCTGGAAGCGATCCGCTTTCTCGAGACAGCCGCTCCGCTACCGCCCCTTGTCGGCTCTCCAGGGATGACCAAAGCTGCTCTGGAGCATGTCCAGGATCTCGGGCCGCGCGGTGGACGGGGCCACCATGGCAAAGACGGAAGCACTCCTTTCCAGAGGATTAGCCGGCATGGCCAATGGTCCGGAAGCGCCGCCGAGAACATCTATTACGGCAGCGGCGACGCGCGCGGGATCGTCTGCGCCTGGATCGTGGATGAAGGCGTCGCCAGTCGACAGCACCGCCTGAACATCTTCAGCCCGGCCCTCACATTGGCCGGAGTTGCACATGGCGCGCATACGGGCTTTGGCGCAATGTGCGTTGCGGACTTCGCGGCAGTGTACACCGAACCAGAGCCGGCAGTCGCTGGTTCGTAGCTCGCAGCACGGATCGCGCGGCCTTTCTCCATTGCAAGTTCATGAAGTGGCGTGTTCACTCCGCTTGCGATGCCCGAATCTCAGTCCGTCGCCGAACCTTTCCCCCGCCCCAGCGCCACTGCGCGCTATAAGCGCATCGTCCTGAAGCTGAGCGGCGAAGCCCTGCGCGAGGGCAGCAGCAAGGACGCGATCGCCCCACAGATCGTCAATAAAATCGCGCTCCAGATCAAAGAGGTACACGCGATGGGCGTCGAAATTGCCATCGTAGTCGGAGGCGGCAATATCTGGCGCGGGCTCACCGCAAGTCATCGCGGGATGGAGCGAACGACCGCCGATTACATGGGCATGCTCGCGACGGTCATTAATGGATTGGCTCTGCAAAGCCAACTGGAGACGCATGGCCTCGCGGTGCGGGTGCAGACAGCCATTCCGATCCAGAGCGTCGCGGAACCCTTCATCCGGCGTCGGGCGATGCGGCATTTGGAACTCGGGCGCATCGTTATCTTCGTCGCTGGAACCGGGAGCCCGTTCTTTTCCACCGACACGACCGCCGCCCTGCGCGCCAGCGAGATTGGGGCGGAAGTCATCCTCAAGGCGACAAAGGTCGATGGCATCTACACGGCCGACCCGTTCAAAGATCCCACCGCCACCAAGTACGATCGGATCTCCTACAACGAGGCCCTTACGAAGCGCTTGCAGGTCATGGATTCGACCGCCTTCAGCCTCTGTATGGATAACAAGGTGCCAATCGTCGTGTTCGACCTCATGGCAGAGGACAACATCCGGCGCGTTGTCATGGGCGAACCTGTAGGGACGTTGGTTTGCGACATCTAGCCTGGGCACGAACCCGCGGCCCTTCATGCGCGCCGGCGGCCCCATTACTTACCTTACCGACCTTTTATGGAACCTGACGATATCCTCCTCGAGACGGAGGCCACTATGGAGAAAGCCTTCGAGTACATGACTCACGAATTTGCCTCCGTCCGAACCGGCAAAGCCTCCCCCGCGCTGGTCGAAAACATCGACGTCATGGCCTACGGCACGCAGATGAAGATGAAACAGGTCGCAGTCATCTCGACACCGGAGCCGCGCATGCTCCTCATCCAGCCCTTTGACGGAAGCACCACCAAGGACATCGAACGCGCAATCAAGGAGTCGAAGATCGGGATTAATCCGATCGTCGATGGGAAGTTGATCCGCCTTCCCATCCCGCCGCTCACCGAGGAGCGCCGCCGTGATCTGGTCAAAGGAATTAAGCAGATGTCCGAAGAGGCGAGAGTACGGATGCGCTCAGGCCGGCGGGACGGGATGGATGCGATCAAGAAACTGCAGAAGGAGGGGAAGATCTCAGAGGACGACCTGGGAGGATATGAGAAGGAAATCCAGAAGTTCACGGACGCTTTCGTGAGGCGCATCGATGAGGCGCTGGAAGCAAAGGAAGCGGACATCATGAAGGTTTGATCCTATGAAACGCGCATTTCTCTCCGCCCTGGTGGTGCTCTCGATGGGTACCGCCGCTCTCGCGGCCCCAGTCCGCACGGTTATCGTCAAGCCCGCCCCGGAGTTCAGCTTCCTCTCCGCAGGTAATCAGTCCAAATCTCTACGCAGCCTACGCGGACAACCGGTCGTGTTGCTCATCGCGGACTCGCCGCGTTCCGGGGCTTTTCGCAAACAGCTGAAATACCTGCGGGAGATTTACGCGCAATTTGCCAGCCGCAACGTTGTCTTCGCCGCCGCATTCAAAAATGGCAACTCGGAGCCGGTTGAATCCGACGTCCCCTTTGCCATGCTCAACAACGGGCCTGCCGTCGCGTCTGCTTATGGCGTGAACGAGGACTTCTGCATCGCGATCATCGGTAAGGACGGGAACATTGATTACCAGACGCCAAAGGTGCTCACGGCGCAGCGGATCCGGGACGTGATCCAGAACTCCTTTGCAGTCCAGGCAGAAGCCCGGCGCGAGACTCCTCGATAGCGGCATCTTCATGCGGATCGCGGTAATCGCCGACACTCACGACCGGCTACCTAATCACGTCTCCGAGGCGATCCGCGGGGCGGATGCGATCTGGCACCTTGGCGACGTTACGACTCCGGCGATCCTCCGTCGGATCCAGGAGCTGGGACCGCCGGTTCGAATCGTCCGCGGAAACTGTGACACCTGCGACGACTGGCCGGAAACGGACTCTTTCGAAGTCGAAGGCTGCTCGGTGCTGCTCATCCACGTCCCTCCGAAACGCGCACCGGCAGGTGTGAGTCTCTTGTTTCATGGGCACACCCACGTTCCTCGCAATGAACTCGTCGGTAAGACCCGCTTCTATAATCCCGGCTGTATCACCCGGCCGAACCGTGGGGCGCCTGCCAGCTTCGCCTGGCTCACCCTGCAACGAGGGGTTGCTCCGGAGTGGGAACTTCTATTTGTCTGAGTCAAACAGTGCGGTCTCGCATTTGTGGTTCTCAGCAACGCGAAACGGTGCTTGCCCTAGAAAAGTTTATCGCGAGTAAGTCGTTAGATCTGAGCGACTTCCTGCGCGGGGTGGATGTCGCTAAGGATAAGGAATGGGACGTGCTTGAAGGGAGGCGTCATCATGCATATTCAACCGTCGCAGTCTCAGGATCAGCTTGTTCGTGGTCTGACCCATCGGATGAACAACATTCTCACGTTGTTCCACGGCTACCTCGGGATCATGATGGACGATCAGAAGCTGGACCAATCCACCCGGGACAATCTGGCGCGGATCAAAGACGGTGCGAGTGCAGCCTCGGACTTGATGAACCGTACCCAGGCGCTCATCCGGCCATCCACACTAGTTTGGCGCGAGATCAACGTCCGCGACCTAGTACACCTGCTCCGTCATAGCTTCGATACGTTCAAGGGCGAGAAGACCACGATCAAGATCGAGGCACCCGACGAACTGCCGCTGGTACTCGGCGACATGGGACGGGTGAAAAACGCTATCCTGGAGCTGGTTCGAAATGCTTGTGAGGCCACAGCAGCCGCTGGGGGCACAGTGACAATCGATCTGCGGGCAGAAGCAACGTCGGGTACCATGGAAGCTCAGCCTACCTCGGCGCAACAGGCGATGAAATGGGTCGTGGTACGCGTGACAGATGACGGGCCAGGGATCCCTCGCGACGTAGAAGACAAGATTTACCAGCCCTTCTTCTCGACCAAGCCAAAGGCCAGCGCAGCCGGTCTCGGCCTGAATGTCGCCGCCGGTTTCGTGGAGCAGATCGGCGGTCGCCTCCGCCACTGCACAGCGAGCGATCGTACCTGCTTCGAGCTGCTGCTCCCAGCGCGGTCAGACATCGCTGGCTAAAGCGAGCGGAGCAAGTGCGGGGCGCACTGGCGTCCCCTTTCGCCGAGCCCCCGAAAGCTGCGCCAAACCTCGCGTAAACAACGCCAGGGGTGCGCAAGCGCGTTGCAGGCTGCAGATCGGTAGCTCGCGCTCGGTATAGAATCCTTTAGCGGCCGTCCGTGCGGTTCGCGGCTAAGGGAGAAACACTTCCTTCCGGGTCAGAAAGCTCGGGAGATGACTGAATTTCAGTCATCTCCGAACCGTTTCGACCCGGCGAGTACCTTTTGACTAGCATCGCCGAACCGGACAGACCGCTGCTGAGTGTATACCGGTCGCAGATGGACCCCGCGCCTTGGGGTTCCTTCGTACTGCCCTCCCGATCCTCGATTCCGGTCCGTTAAGCCGCCCGAAGCTGATCCGAGGAGATCCCGTGAAGCTCAAACAGGCGGAGAATTGTCTCCTCAATGAGGTTATTGGGACAGCTGGCGCCAGCGGTAATGCCGACAACCAACGGGCGTTGCGGGAGCCAGTGCTCCGTCACGACCTCGCCTTTGGCGTGCTGGTCGTAATGGACGATCTTTTCGGCGCTCTCCATGCGAGTCGCGTTGCGGATGAAGTACGTCGGGAGTTTCTCCTGACCCATCTCTGCCAGATGCGACGTATTGGATGAATTGTAGCCTCCGACCACGAGGAGGAGGTGCATCTGCTCATCGAGCATGTGACGCAGTGCATCCTGTCGCTCCTGGGTGGCACCGCAGATTGTGTCAAAAAAGCGGAAGTTCTTCGTGGCCTCCCCTGCTCCGTCGCGGTCGTGAACGGCCGCAGAAATGCGGCGCTGCACCTCTTCGGTCTCGCCGCGAAGCATGGTGGTCTGATTCGCCACGCCGATGCGGCGCAGGTGGAGGTCCGGGTTGAACCCTTCACTGAAGGCACCGGCGAACTTCTGCAGGAATTCCTCACGATCGCCTCCACGGCGGATGTAGTCGCACACGTAGTCGGTCTCAGCGAGCGTAAGGACCACCAAGTAGTGACCCTTGCCATTTACGATCGCGCGGCTCGCGGTGGCTTTCGTCTCCTCGTGAGACGCCTTTCCGTGAATGATCGACGTCATCTCGTCGTTCGCATTCTGCCGGACGCGCTTATACACGCTCATTACATCGCCGCAGGTGGTATCCACAACCTGACAGCCGAGATCCTTGATTCGATTGAGCGTGGTGACGTCGGTGCCAAAAGCCGGGACAATAACCACGTCCTCCGGCTGTAGATCCTCGATCTCTGCCTCTTTGCGCGGTTCGACGAGGTTCTTAATCCCCATTTCGGCGATCTGCCGGTTTACCTCCGGATTGTGAATAATCTCGCCGAGGATGAAGACGCGCCGGTTCTGGAAAACGCGGCGTGCGGCGTAGGCGAGATCGATCGCGCGCTCCACGCCATAACAAAAGCCGAACTGCTTCGCGAGCCGCACGGTGAGCCCCTCGCAGGTCAGCGTGCCGCCTTGGGCACGGAGCTTCTCCACGATCTCGCTCCGATAGTGGGACTCAACCTGCGCCTGCACCGCCGCCATGACGTCTGGCGTGCGTAGATTTACGCGGGCTTGCTTCTCGGGCGGTGCGGAGGGAGTACTCATGGCAGGTCTGCAATATGCGCCCGCCGAGCGCAACTTTCCAGCGCCCAACGACGGTAACTGGCTGGCTGGGCTGCTTACCGCGAGACGAGGAGCGGCTCCGCAGGATCCTGGAACCAGCCCGGAGACATCAGGAAGGCACGGGGAGGATTGGGATCGGCGCTCTGATCAAGCGGCTGAACCGTGCGACCGATCGTCGCATCCTCAGGCTGTGTCGTAGAGATGTTCACAGGAGTCCCTGGCTGAACGAGTGCGAAAAGACGGGCTGCTGCTTCCTTGTGCAGGCGGATGCAGCCGTGAGTGCGAGGGTGGCGGTGCACAAAGCCCTCGTGGAAGCCGTACCCGGACTTGAACTCGCACCAGTACGCCATGGGATAGCCGGCATCGGGCTGACTGATCCGACGCTTCTTCTTGATCTTGTTGTAGATGGTGTAGTTGCCCATCGGCGTCTTGCCCGCGGTGCCAACAGTGCCCTGCACCGCCATGAGGGCGCGGTCACCTTCCATGACGTACACATGCTGGGTGGAGGTGGAAACTTTCACCCGCACGTTCTTTGGGTTTTCCGGTTTGTAAGCGGTGACCTTGTAGGCACCGCGCGCTGCAGGGCGACTACCAGTGGCGCAACCAGAGAGGAAGGCGAGGCCCGCGAGGGCGCTGAGAGTGACGAAGAGGTGTTTCATGGATGAAGTCAGCGCGGTATGGAAGAGCTTATGCCGCGCGATTTGTCAATGGATCGCCTTTGCCGCATTGCGCAGCTTTTCATATTTCGAAGACTCATTGGCGTAAAAGGGGTACGGACGCGTCGCTCCGCGTGGCCGATAGCGGAAGTGCTTATAGGGCCAGAGCCACTCCTCGGGACGCGCACGGAAGATCGGCTCATACGCATCCCAGCAGAGCTGCGCGATTTCCTGGATTGATGCACCGGGCGGCACCTCAAGCGGGTCATGCGCAATGCATAAGACGGTGCCATCCGGCTGTGGGCGGGTCTCCGCGGGGACGAGCATGGCATTCCCCCGCTGCGCGAGGACGGCGTGCAGCAGCGGGACGCACATCTCTAAACCATCGAAAGCCTGAACCACCGTGGCGGCCTGAGAGGGGCGGAGGTTAAGATCAATGAGCATGGCCGTGGAGCCGCCACGCTTCACGGCCTTGAGCATTCGCAGGAGGGAGCTCTCCTGTGGGATGATGGTGTGCCCTGAGTGCTCGCGCATTCGCTTAAAGATCTCCGTGAGGCGAGGGTTCTTGAAGTTCTCCACGACCGTTACGTTGCGCAGCCCCATGAACCCCGTCGCTACGCTGCCGATCTCCCAGTTTCCCTGATGCGTACAAAGGAAGACGGCTCCGCGCTTCTCCTCCTGCATGCGCTGCATGATGCGCGGAAATCCCTCAATCTTTACCCAACGGGCATGGGTCTCAGCCGTGAGACCCTGCGCCCAGAAAATGTCGAGCATCGTGAGGACGAAGTTACGGTAAGAGGTACGCACGATCCGCTCCCGCTCGGCCGCAGAGAAGCGAGCCCCGAAGACACAATCTAGATTTGCGAGCGCCACCGCGCGGCCCCGAGAGTCGAAGCGGAATGTCAACGCGCCCAAAGCGGCGCTCAGTCGCAGGCAGGCAGGCCGCGAGAGCTTCGGGATCATGACCGCGAGCAGGCGGCAGCCTAGTTCTTCCAGGTAGTAGCGGAACTGTTTCCAGCGGGACATGAGGAAGGTGGCAGCGTCCGTAGCGAGAGCGAGAATGTCCAGTGTGCTTGAGCCCTGGCGCTCGCGAGGGTCTACTCACAAGATGAATTTGCCGCGCCTGCTCGACATCACCCGTTCCATTCTCGCGCAGCCCACCGCACCATTTCACGAAGATGCCGTGCGCGCGGAGATCCATCTCCAGCTCGCGCAGCTGCCGCACGTTAAGCTGCACCAGGACGCCTTCGGCAATGTGATTGCCCGATATCAGCGCGGCGAACAGCCAGCGCAGTTTGCCTTTGCAGCGCACATGGATCACCCGGCGTATGTAGGCGAGGAGTTCCTGGGCGGGGTGCCGGAGGAGTTTCGACGAAATGGAGCGACGCGGGACTTCGGGGCTTTTGCGATGTGGGATCTACCGGCCTTCGAGCTGCAAGAAGACCGGATTGTCTCCAGGGCTTGCGACGATCTGATCGGCTGTGCCGCGATCGTGGCGATGATACACGAACTGGAGGAGCACGCGGTGGAGTGCACCACTATTGGGCTCTTCACGCGCGCGGAAGAGGTCGGATTCATCGGAGCGATTCACCTGGCGAAATCCGGTGAGCTCAGCCGGGATGTGACAGTGATCTCGCTGGAGACGAGTTCAGAGCGTGGTGGGCCAGCGCGTATGGGTGCGGGAGTGATTGTCCGAGTGGGAGATCGAACCGGAATTTTCTGTCCACGTACCACGGCCGGGCTCTGCCATCTGGCAGCCGAGGAAAAGATCCCCGTGCAGCGGCTCCTAATGAGCGGTGGCACCTGCGAGGCCACTGCGTATCAACTCTACGGCTACCGAGCGGCCGGTTTGTGCGTCGCCTTGGGGAACTATCACAACTGCGGCCCTGGTCAGCAAATAGCCTCCGAGTACGTGTCGCAGGCAGATGTCATGTCGATAACCCAGCTCTGTGTCGCTGCTGCTGCAGCATCCCCATTCGAAGACTCCGATGCTGGTCTTCGAAACTCCTATGAGGCGAACCTCGAGAGCTACCGGCGCTTCTTTCCAGACAGCTTGTAGTGAGGGGCTTACAAGGAAGAAGAAGGGAGGATGCGACCAGCAACAGGAGATCCCTCGTAATTCTTGCTGAGATGTCTATTTCGCGCTGCCAACCCAGACTTCGCCCAGGACTCCGGGTGCGGACGCGCAGCCGCGAGCGCTTTCGGCTACCGGCAGGGCTGCCTCCGGATACAGAGGTAGAGGTGGTGCGAATCGACACATTTGTCGCGATCGTCAGAGACGAATTCGGCAAAGATTGGGCCGTCTGCGTCGACTCTCTAGAGCCTGCGTCGTTCGCGTGCGTGGACGGCAAGTGGCTCCCTGTCGAAGACTAGGACGCCGAATCCTCTCGCCAGACAGCAGGACTCTCGTATCGTGATAGCTCGATACGACGATGCGAACGCTTCTCGCCGCCACAAAGGCCTTCTCCGATCCAACTCGAGTCCGAGTCATCCTCGCGCTTCGTCAGCACGAGCTTTGCGTCTGTGAGATCTGCGATGCCCTCGGGGTAGTCCAGTCGACTCTCTCCACCCATCTTCAGTACCTCCGTCAGACTGGTCTGGTGGTGACCCGCAATGACGGAAAATGGGTCTACTATGCGCTCACCCGTGAGTTTTCCCGCGTGGCGAAGGCACTGGTAAAGCTGCACAAAGTGGAGATCGACGCCGATCCTCAGCTTCGCCGTGACGCCCGAAAACTAGCCAAGAGGTTGGCCTTGCGAGCTGCTGACGCCTGTTGCGTGGGCTTTCCAAGCAGGGCACCGGCACGAACGCTCGCAGCCGCGAAATGAGGAAGCCCTTCGCAGAATTTCTCGGTACGTTTGCGGTCGTCTTCGCGGGGACTGGCGCAATTGTGATCAATGACTTGAGCGGCGGCACAATCGGGCATCCCGGGATTGCGCTCACCTTTGGGTTAATGGTGCTCGCGATGATCTACACCTTCGGGGATGTAAGCGGAGCACACTTCAACCCCGCAGTGACAATAGCCTTCGCGACAGCGCGCCGACTGCCCTGGCGTGAAGTCCCCAGCTACACGGGCGCTCAGTTCCTGGGGGCACTGGTTGCGAGCGGAACTCTGCACGGGCTCTTTCCGACGCACGGCACGCTGGGAGCCACGATCCCAAGCGGCCCTCTGAGCCAAAGCTTTGTCCTGGAAGGCATTCTTACTTTCCTCCTCATGCTGGTGATCCTGAGTGTCTCAACAGGCTCGAAGGAAAAGGGCATTACCGCAGGGATTGCAATCGGTGCGGTGATCGCGCTGGAGGCGATGTTTGCCGGGCCAATCTGCGGCGCATCGATGAATCCTGCCCGATCGCTTGGGCCGGCTCTCGTAAGCGGCAAGCTGGATAGTCTCTGGATCTATCTGGCGGCTCCTCTAGTCGGGGCGACTCTTGCCATCCCTGCATGCTGGGCGTCACGCGGCGAAGACTTCCGCTCATCAGCTCCTCTCAAAACTTGAACAACTATGAACATCGCTGAGTTTCAAAATCACTTACGTCTTCATCCAACTGCTGAACTTCGTTTTCAGCTGCCCGACGGCGATCTAATCCCCCCCCACGCTCACATCACCGAAGTGGGGCGTGTGGACAAGACGTTCGTCGATTGCGGCGGAACGGTACGCAAACTCTCCGCTTGCGTGCTCCAGACGTGGGTTGCCGACGATGTGGAGCATCGCTTCCCTGCAGGCAAACTGGCGGACGTAATTGACCACGCGGCGAAGATCCTCGAGAGCGATGAACTGCCTGTGGAGATCGAGTTCGAGGACTGCGTGCTCTCTCAGTATCCCGTGGATGGAGCTGAATCCACCGATGGTTCCCTCACCTTTCTGCTCACGACCAAGCACACCGATTGTCTTGCGAAGGAGCTTTGTCTCCCTTCGCCGAATAGCTGCGCTCCGGGAAGCGGCTGCTGCTGAGTTGTTATGGCGAAGCCTCTCGTCCTCGTGCTCTGCACGGGGAACTCATGTCGGAGTCACATAGCCGAGGGAATCCTGCGCGCTGCTGCCGGCGACTTACTTGAAGTTGCTAGCGCTGGCTCGAAACCCGCGGGGTACGTGCACCCCAAAGCGATTACAGCGATGGCGGAGATTGGGATCGACCTCTCCAACCATACCTCGAAACACATGAAAGATTTCCTGACTCGCACGGTCACAACGGTGATCACCGTTTGCGGCAATGCAGATCAAGCTTGTCCAGCGTTCCCCGGGCAAGTGAACCGCTACCACTGGGGGTTCGCCGATCCCGCACACGCTACGGGGACGGAAGAGGAAGTGCTCGCCGTATTCCGACGTGTGAGAGACGAGATCAAGCTCGTATTCGATGCATACGCCGCCGGATACCGGGATGCGAGATCGTAGCTGCCGGTGTGTCGGCGTCTAGTTCGTCAGCCGCAAGCGATAGAAGCGACGGTCTGAGTTCTCTGCGGAATCAATGATCTCAACTGGGGTGGCAGCTCCCGTGCCGGTTTGAAGTTGCTGCCAGGCAGTCACATCAGTCGTCCAATCAATCGCATAGCCACGGCCCGCAGGAACTTTCACCTGCAAGCGGGCAACAGAGCGGACCGGATTTGCCAAACGCTGCACCTGAAGGACGGTCAAGCTGACTTGACTGGCGGTGATTGTGATCGCCTGTGACTGCACACTCAACCCAGCGTCATCGTACGCGACAGCGTGCAGGGTATGCGCGCCTTCAGCACGCGGGCCGGCCCACACTCCAGCGAACGGCGTTGTGAGATCCTCGCCAATCTTTGCTCCGTCTACCCAGAACTCCACTCGAGTAATAGTGCCATCAGGGTCGGCAGCTTCTGCCGTAAGTTGAATCGTCCCTATCAAGAGGTAGTCACCGCTCGCGAACGGGGCGGTAAGTTCCACCGCAGGAGGAAGGTTTGGCGGAACTGGCACCGTTGTGCGGCTGCTCGGGATCGGCTCCTCACCCATGCTGTCACTGGACCAGAGCAGCTTGGCTGCTGCGCTGCCGGCGTTCTCGAAGTACTCAAGAACGACCTCGTAGGACACGTCTGCCTGGAGATCGATCACTCCCGTATGCCGCGTTTGACCCTGCGTCAGCCACTTATCGATGAGCAGCGTACCATTCACCCAAAGGCGGACACCATCATCCGAGTCCGTCGTAAAGGTGTGCCGCTGCGTGAATCGCGGGCGAACCTGCCCAGTCCAGCGGACCGAGAACGTATCCACGGCGATCCGAGGATCGGGGCTGCCGCCACCCCAAGTGAAGTTGATACTACCGTCCGCACGTACCAGGACAGGCTGGCTGAGGTTTGCATCATCGAAGTACTCGCCGCGGAAACCGGCGGTGCCTTCGATCTGTACCGTCATACTATTGCTTGCGGCTGCCATGCCGCTTGCCGAATCGACTGCTCGCGCGGTAACCGAATGAGTCCCATACGTCGGAGCCGTCCACTGAATAGAGTAAGGCGCGTCGAAGTCCTCGCCAACCTTCGTCCCATCGACCATAAACTCGACCCGTGCTAGCGCATTTTCGACATCCGAGGCTTTAGCTGCAAAGGTGATTGACGCTGGGTTCCGGTACACCTGATTGGCCGACGGGGTCACTAGCGAAATAGTCGGCGCCACGTTTGCGACGACGTCAAAGCTAGTGATCTCAACAAAGCAGATCTTGGAGTTTACGGCCGAGGCGCCTGGCTGAATCGTCAGTCGCCCATCGGTAACTGTAACTGTCGCCTGCGCATCGACGAACGGAGCGGCCGCACTCGATGTCGCATTCACAACGGATACATTTTCTGCGGTCAGATGATGCGTGTCGCCGAAGTTCGAGGGATCGCCTGCGACTACGCGGACCCGGTATCGTGCGTTCGGCACCTCCATCTCCCACTTGCTGGTAGCGATTCCCGCACGCAACGTCTGCAGCTGCACCAAAGTATCGTACAGCTGATCTGGAGACGCTGGATGATTCCGATCGAAGGCATCCACGCTGTTGTCCCGATTCCAGCCGTACTTCAGACCGCCTGCGCGCGGGGCAAAAAGCGCCCCGGAATCGGCCATATACCCTGCCGGAATGGAAGCAGCGGCTGGCTGGAAATTGATCTTCGTCAGATAAGTCGGAGATCCATTGGTGACAGACACATTGTCGAAGGTGCTCTCCCCTAAGGTAGCGTCGTTATGTGAGGTGATCGCAAGGCCCACATGGACCGTCGCAGCCATGGTGATCTGCTGGGACCCAATGACCGTCCAGGCAGCTCCGTCCATTGAAGCAGAGGCGACTAGATTGTTTCCTGACCGCACGAGACGAAGCCAGCGAGGGGCGGTCCCTCCCGGACCAGCCGTATGCAAGGAGTCACCATTCGGAGTAGCACGCCGTTGAAAGGCGACGCCGTTTCCCGGCGTCACTGCGACTAAGGCAGAGCGCGAACCGGCGTCCAGAGTCTCTCGGATCATCACGCCCGCCTTCGCCCAGCCATCCGTGAAATCCTGAGTGAGGACACGCGCAGTGATCTCGCCATCACCCGTGAGCGGACGATACATGAAGTGGAAACCGTCCGCAGTTCCCCAGATATCCGCGCCCGACCCTGTGACTGTAAAAGTGCCCGAGGCATAGGTGGCGTCACCCGACATGGCTACGCTGCCGACGTCCTGGTGGATCCATGGAGCGGGAAGCGGAGTCGCTTGCACGCTTACTCGCGCAATGGCCGAAGCCCCGCTGTTGCCGATCGTATCTACTGCAACGGCACGCACCTGATGAATCCCAGCCCCAGCGCCGATCCACTGCGCCTGGTAAGGTGCGGTGGCGTCCTCGCCGATCTTGAACTCGCCCGCATAGAACTCCACTTTGAGTATCCCGTCGCTATCCGCCGCAGTCGCGGAAAGCAGAATAGGATCAGCCGTAAGGTAGGTCGAGTTGTTAGCTGGCGAATGCAGCGTCACCACTGGCGGGGCGTTCGGCTGGAGCGAGCCAATCCACTCCGCGAGGGCCTCAACGCCGCTCTGATCGATCATATTGCGCGCAATCGGCGGCATTTGATTTGCTCCCACAGTATTCACGCGGCGATGCAGGATTGAGCGCATCAGATCCTGAGGCGTGATCACTCGCGCAGTTGGATCACCGAGCGTGTTCGAGACCTGCCCGTACAGCAGCCCTTGCTGGTTAAGTGGCGTGTCGAAACGTGCATCCCAGAACGCTTGGACTCCACCGGGGCGATGGCAACTCGCGCAGTTCGCATCAAGATAAGAGCGCGCCTTCAGTTCTGACGAAGCCTGTGGATCATCATGAGCGACGAGCTTATCGAGCGAGGGAATCTGCGCTGGCTGCGGTGGATTGTTAAAAAGCCCCACGCCAGCCCAAGCGCGGATCTGATTGTCGATGACGCCGTTGGGATAATGGTAGTTTCCGTTGAGCTGCCGCGTCTTGGGACCAAGCACGCCTCCGGCGGCAGAGGTGTGGCAAGTGGTACAATCGTTCCTACTTGGGTAATACCAGGGCTGGTACCGCCTGTTCGCCAGGTGAAACTTGCCGGTCGCGAGTTGGGCGTTGTTATGGGCTGTTATCGCGATTCCAAAGTAAACGGTTTGCGGCAGCGCAAGGGTGTGACGCGCAAACTCTCCCCACCATACGCCGTCCACGCTGGAGTAGCCGATGAAGAGGTTCCCCTCGCGGCGAAGGCGCAACCAGGTGTTCGGGTAGGTAACCCGCGGCTGTGGCTGTGCAGGGTAGATGGCCAGCGACGTGCCGTTTGCCGCAGTTCGGTATTGGAACTCGAAGCCGCCGTCATTGTTGTTTCTCGCTGCATTGCTAGGAAATGCCATTGCGAGCACGTGGCGGCTGCCCGCTGCCAAAGACTCGCGAGCCATCAACCCCGCTTTTGCATACAGGTCAGTCTGCTCAAGCGACTCCATGCGAACAGAGATGTCGAAATCGCCTGTGCGTTGCTGATGGGCAAAGTGGAACTGGTCTGCATTCCCCCAAATGTCGCCGCCGCCACCGTTCACCGTTACGACGTCGCCTGCGCGCGTCGTCGAGCCCGCCTGGCCGGGGGATCCGATGTCCGCCCCGACGAGATTCCCAACGGGCGCAGTGGTGATTGCGACGTTCTCGGTGATCGCGCTGTCCATGAGGTCAGCCTCGGTGTTGTCCGCGCGCCATTTGTACGTGGCCCCGTAGGTAGCAGTCGCAGTCTGGACGAGTAGCCGCGTTTCCAGACGTTTGCGGACCTGCGGGTTGGAATCGTCTACGGGCAGCTCGAAGTGCTTCACCAGTACACTCCCCTCCGGCCAGGCCCACTCGCCCTTCGCCTGGAAGCCGATCTTTGCCGCCGAGGGTACGACCGCCCACCGTGACTTCACCGCTCCGTCAGACCAAAATGGCTCATTAAGACCGTACGGGATCAACTTATCGCTCGGCGTCAGGCTCAGCACGTCGCTGAAAACGCCAGTAGCAGTGAGCGTTGCAGGTAAGGGCTGGCTGGGCGTGCCACCGCGCTGGAGCTTGTAGATCCGCCCGCCAAGACTGCTCATCTGGCACAGGTAGAGCTCTCCTTGTGAGTCCAGGCCAAATGAAGACAGCCCCGTATAATCCGATCCCGAGTTCGGCCCCGATCCGTCTGGCAGCGCGGTAAGCACCACCTTGGTCGGAGGAGTAACGGACTCGTCGAGTACCCAGACGGTCCCGCTCACATTGTCCCCAAAAATGTACCGTCCGCCCAGCTCGGCAGCGAACTCCTGTCCCCGGTAAACGTACCCGCCGACTACCGCAACTCCTTCGCTCCGACCATAGTCGATGATCGGTCGCTTGTTAACGCCGACATACGGCGGCACGAGATCACCGTTTAGCCCCTCGATTCGGCTCCATTGCAAGTTCAGCCCCGGAGGATCGTTCGGCTCTATGACGGTAATCTCTTCTCGCGCGCCTGCTCCAACATCTCCAATAAAGATCCGCTTGGTGAGCGGATCGATGGTCATCCGGTGCGGACTGCGCAGTCCGAGGGCGAAAAACTCCTCGTTCGCGTTTGGCACCCCCACGAAAGGGTTGTCGTTTGGAATGAAGTAGTTCGTGCTCGGCACGCCTGCACCCGTTGCTGCTCTGGGAGCAGGGTGGCTGATTGCGCCCCCTAGGCGGTCAACATCGATCCGCAGCACTCCAGAGAAGAGCCCGCCAGTGATGGTCTGGCTATTTCCACCTGCGTTCTGATCATCGCCATTGGTGATGTAGAGAAAACCGTTGTCTGGATGAAAAAACATCCCTCCACCGTTGTGCCAAACGTTGCTCCCGTTTTGGTCGATGAAGATGACGCCCGAAGCGGGATCCGCCACGCCGTTCGCATTTAGAGTGAAGCGCATCAGCCGATCGCGAACGGGCTTGCTGGTCGGTGGCCTGGTTGTCGGACTGCCCTGCACGGTCGCTGCCCAGGTGTACCAGATAAAGACGTAGCGATTTGTCCCAGGCTCGCCGCCAAGGCTGAACTTTGGGTGAAAGGCGAGCCCGAGCAGACCGGAGTCGTCCCAGCCCTGGCAGTTTGCACTCACGTCCAGGATCAGCGTCTTCGTTGCCGCTGCCGGATTCTTGTCGAAGGAATACACCTTCCCCTCACGCTCCCACGCAACCATCTTTGGCTGACCTGGCATTTGCGTGACGCCCGTCAGATTGACGAAGGTGAGGTTTGGAAATGCCACCACCGTGGACCAGTCGGAACCAAGGGTGGGAGGCTGAGGCGGCATCACTCCATTGAGGTATGGAGCCACATTAGGGCGCTGCGTGAGCCCAGCCGCCTGTGCCTGAACAGAGGAAGGACTCATCAAAGAGACTACCGCGGAGCCGATCGCGGCAAGAGGAATCCAGAAGCGCATGGTCAGATAGGCGGGAAACGCCGGCTGAGGTTAGCAGGGCCTAGGAATATAACAAGAGTCTCTGAATATATCCTAATATTCAGAGCTCACGCGAATGAGCCTTATTCCCAGCGCCGTATCCTAAGGCAGGAATCGGCCACTCTCGCGGAGGATCTGACGAACATGATCCGTTCCTGGATCATCGAACAACGCCACGACCGGCACGTGCATTCGCTGGGTCCAGTTTTCGTCCCCGAAGACGCCTGGTTGATTGAAGCGCTCCTGTCGTCCGAAGACGTCAGTGATCATCGCAATGGCAATCCACGAGTTTGAGCGAAAGAGCGCGGCTAGAAGCGCCCCGTGGATTTCGGGGGTGAATTGCTCAAGCGGATGTCCTTGGGCTAAACCAGCATAGCGGGCAAGGAGGTGGAGTTCATGACGTGCAGAGTCACCCCCGGACTGGGCAGCCTCGGCGGCGTAATGTTCCCACATCGCACGAAGGGGCGCGTGATCGTGGGTGCCGTACGTTGCGAGCGAGAGACGTTCGTACTCTGCGCCGGGAATGAGTTCGCCGTCATTACGCTTCTCCCAAGCTGGAATTTTGTACCCAGCGATGCCCAAAAGCGCGAGGTTCGGTCGCACATAGTCGGGAACCTCACCTAGATCCTCCCCAATCACGCGACCTACGCCAGCTTCGTGTACAATTGCGCGTAGGTATTCCTCGCCTTCGATGCGATTACGCTCCTTGTTCCCTTCATTGTCGTCCGGGCGCGGCTGGAACCCTGGGCTCTGGCCGTTTGCCCTTGCGCGTGCAGTGTCGACGTCAAGCGACAGGTATTCGCCGTTTTCCTCCGGCCGCCAGGGGAACCCATAGATGCGGTAAAAACCGAGGACATGGTCGATGCGGAATAGATGGAAGAACTCGCGGACGCCATGTACGCGGCGTCGCCACCAGTGGAAATTATCGGCGCGCATTGCGTCCCAGTCGTAAAGGGGGATCCCCCAGTTCTGTCCCCACTTCTGCACGAAGGCATCATGCTTGAAAACGCGATCCGGAGGCGTTCCACCAGACCAACCAGAGCGGAAAAAGTGCGGGGCGGCCCAGACGTCCGCGCTGTGGAAGGAAACACCGAATGGAATGTCGCCCATGAGCGCAACGCCCGCCCGCTCCGCATGCACCTTGGCCTCCCGCCACTGCGTAAAGGCGATCCATTGTACGTAGGCAAAATAGGCGAGGCGCTTCTCCAGTGCGGCAGACTTGCGCTTTGGCAAGCTGGCAATCCACTGGCGGCCGGCGGAGGGGGTGCGGTGCTCGTCCGGCCAGCGGTCCCAGCGTTCTCCCCCGTGCTCCTCAAAGAAGAGACGAAAGAGCGTGTAATCCTGGAGCCACTCAGCCTCAGCTTCGAGGAAGGCCCGGTACTCGGCGGCCCGGTGAGTGGAACGTGCAAGATGATTGCGGGAGAAGCGCTGAAACGCAGCATTGAGCAGCCGATGTTTGAGCGGCTTCACCACAGAGTACTGCACGCTGCCTTCACCAAGTTGCGTGAGATCAAGGCCAGCCAACACTGCGTCGTAGTCGGTGCGCTTTAGATCGGGGAGAGCCTCCGGCGTCGTCCGGATAGTTGTAGGATCAAGCGCACGCGCGCTGAGCGCGTTGTAGGGGCTGTGGTCCCCGCCCGTTTCGTTGATCGGAAGGATCTTCACCAAGCCAAAGCCTGCCTCGCGCGCCCAATCAATGAACTCCATGAGCGAATGCGCATCGCCGATCCCGAGATCGCCCCGCCCGCGAATCGCGAAAATAGGTACGAGGACTCCGGCTATCCTTCGTTCGAGAGAAAGGTCCATGGAATAGACTTGGAAACGGCTGATTGCGATCCGAAGGATGCCAGCTCCCGCCTAAGAAGCAGCGGCTTTCCTCCACACGATTTCAGCCTATTCTAGGAAGCCGAACTCACGATGACAACCCGCCCTTCGCTTCACACCACCACTGGAGTCCCATTGGTGGATCTGGATCGCTATGACGAGATCGTGGCGCGGAATCAGGCGGCGGTCGCCCTGCAGAAAATTCTGCGCGAGGATTTCTGGCGCGCCTGGAAGGAAATCGAGACCGAGGACGATCAGTATAAGCGGCGCGCCTTGGTGCGATGCTTCGGCTCCATGGCGGACGGGACGGCCACCAGCATGCGGGAGATTGCGTGTAATATCTGCGAGATGTGGGGCTCAAAGTTGAACCCCTTCCTGCAGGAGAAAGTTCACGAGCGGTCCATCTCAACCTATCAGCGTATGCTGACCAGCTACCGGCTAGTGGAGGAGTTCCTTCCTGGGTCACCACTGACCAAGGTCTCCGACGAGCGTTGGCGCGAGCTGCACGATGCGCTGCTGGTGCGGAATCGCGTTCTACATCCAGCGAAGGCCGCGGATATGGAAGTAGCGGGCACAGAGGTGAAGCTCATGGTCGAAACCGCGTACCGGCTCTTCCAGGATACGATGGCCTTCTACCACTGGTGCGCAGCGCAGTACAACCGGCTGCAGGCGGGTTCTGGACTCCAGAGGAAGGCGCCGACAAAAGTCGGCCGCAACGATCCCTGCCCGTGCATCAGTGGGCTGAAGTTTAAGAACTGCTGCGGAAAAGGCCTCGCCTGACTACGGGCGGGCGAACTGCTCGTGAGCGAGGATCACCCGCTCGAAGGACGGGTGATCATCGGCGTGCATCTCCGTTGGGTACTTTGCGCCAGAGCGATGCCAACGGCTGAGCCATTCACTGGAGAGCAGCTCGTGGCGGAGTTCAGCCGGGTGGCAGGCCTCCGGAGTAAGAGCAACAGTGGTTTCGGACTTCTGCCCTGTGCTGCGCCCGCGACCGACATAGAAGCCCGCCGCGAGCAGCGTCGCCCGCACGGAGGTGGAGCAGGTATAAGTAAAGAGCTCCACAGCGCGCCCGGCACAGGCGGCGAAAAGATCCCGAAATGCCACGCAAGTCCACTGGTCCGCGCAGGTCTTCAACGAAAACATGTCGTAGAAGATCAGGTCAGGAGGCGCGGAAGCGGTACGCATCGTAAGCAGGAAGTCGCCTTCAACCAGCTCCCAGGTGAGGCCGGGGTACTGCTTCGATCCCCAACGTCCTTCGCTCAGGATTCCTGCCGGTCCTGCGTGGTGCAGGTAGGTAAACTTATCTGGATGCAGCCGACCAAGCCGGAGTGAGTCCAGATCGTTCTCGAAGCTGATGATCTTAAGCGGGCGCACTGGCCCAAGTGCCGCGGCAGCCTCGTAGCAGCGGATGGCCGCCATGGCGTTCGCAGCCGCGCCGAGGCCCACATCCCAGATCACGAGTTCTCCCGTGCCTTCAGTCAGCCGCTGCGCGAGATGCGACTGGTCAATGTAGAGGCGTTGCGCCTCCTCCATCGGAGGCGTGCGTGAGTGCATGATCTCGCCGGATGCGGTGTGAACGATGCTCGCGAAACCTTCAAAGGCGATGTGGATGGAGTACGCGCCGAGCACCGGCGGATGGCCTTTCTTCTTGCGGCGCTTCTGGTGGTGGACGGGATTATCCAAGTCTTCCTCATGGAGGATGACGCGCTTTGCTTCGTACAATTCCATGAAGCGATCCGCCATAATGCTCTGCCGGATCTCGCGCATGAGCTGGTGGTAGAAGTGGATGTTGTGCAGCCCGATGAGCTGCCAGCCCAGGTTCTCCTTCGCCTTCGTGAGATGATGCAAATACGCCCGCGAGTACCGCGCGCAAGCCAGGCAGGCGCAGGCCGGGTCGAGCGGCTCGTCTGCAAATTTGTAGATCCCGCGCCGGAGCTGGAGAAAGCCCCGCGACGTAAATGCGCCGCCACGTTGCGCGACCTGCGTGGGGATGATGCAGTCGAACATGTCCACGCCGCGGTGGACGGCCTCGAGGATGTCGAGCGGCGTACCCACGCCCATGAGGTAGCGCGGTCTGTCTTGCGGAAGCAGCTCGGCAGTGAGGGCGCAAACGTCCTCGCGCTCGCTCTTCTCCTCCCCTACCGCAAGCCCGCCAATCGCCATGCCGTCGAACCCCATCGCGCCCAAGCCCTCAGCACTTCGTTTCCGCAGATCAGGAAAGAGCGCTCCCTGCACGATACCGAACATGGATTGCGGCGACTCGCCACGAGTGGCCAGGCTGCGCACGGCCCAGCGATGGGTAATCCCCAGTGCTTCACGGGCCGCTGATTTGTCTGCGGTCGATGGGATGCACTGGTCCAGCACCATCATGATGTCGGTGCCGATCGCCTTCTGAGTCTCGATGCTCACCTCGGGGCTGAGCATGATCGTCTGCCCATCGATGTAGCTCTGGAAGACCGCACCTTCCTCAGACATCGAGCGCGAGTGGGGCAATGAGAAGATCTGAAAGCCGCCGGAGTCCGTGAGCACCGAGCGCTTCCAGCTCATGAAGCCGTGGATGCCGCCCACTCGGCGAAACACTTCTGGCCCGGGCCGCAGGAGGAGGTGGTAAGTATTCGCCAAGAGGATCTGCGAGCCGGAATCCTCCAGCGACTGCGTCATCTGCGACTTCACCGTTGCCTGCGTACCCACCGGCATGAAAAGCGGTGTCTGCACCTCGTTGTGCAGGGTGTGGAAGGTCGCGGCGCGGGCCCGTGAGCCAGTGGCCTGGGCGTCGAGGTGGAAGTTCAGTCGGGACGGATTCAAGGAATCCCTTTACTAGCGCACTTTCTGCCCCCGTCGAGTGACTCCTTGCTCGCTGCGCTACAGTCCTCGCAGGCGATAGACCATGAACGGCCCCTTCTGCTTGTCCTCGCCTTGATTGAACTTCGGCATCCGATGGATCTGCGAAGTCGTGATGTACAGCTCGCCATCGGGACCCCAGCTCAGGCTGTCCGGCCACTGCAACGCCGCGTCCTGAATAACCGTCTGCATCTTCCCTTCCGGGTCAAAGCGCACGATCGCATTCTTTTCAAAGGCCGCGTTGTAGATCCAACCCTCCGGGCCTTCAAGCATCCCGTCCGATGCAGGCGTCTCCAGCAGCTTCGTCACCTTTGCCGCCAAGGCCTCGCTCGAGAAGTCCGGGTTCTTGAGGTCCGCAGTAGAGACCTTGTACACCGAGTGGCCCGTCATTGGCCGGAAGTAGAGCGTGCCTTTCTCCAGATCCAGCGCGATGCCGTCCGCGTGGATCTCCGGCGTCTTCTTCGTCTTGGGATCGATCAGCTTGATCCCATCCACCACCAGCTCAACCTTCTCCGCGGTCGTGGAAGGTTGGTTCTCGAGAAGGCGGCGGGACTTTCTAGTCTTCAGATCCACCACGACGAGCGCCTTCGCACCGCTGTCGGTGATGAAGGCATGGCCGCTCTTCGTGTCGATCCGCACGTCATTGAGGTACGAGTCCTTCGGCGCGATGCTCTCGTCAAAGGAGATCACGTCAGTCACGGAGTTGTCGCCAAGGTTGATCTTCACCAGCTTCGGCCCGCCTTTCACGACGCCTTCCATCTTCGGCGAAGCGGGATCGAGCACCCAAAGTGTGTTCGCATCATCCACAAAGACGCTCTGCACACAGACCCAGCGCTTGTCTGGCGGGCCATCCTTCCGGTTCCAGCTTTCATTGGGGAATGCCTTGGGCTTTCCATCCTTGCTCACTTCCGCGACCGAGATCGAGTGCTTGTCGGACCAAAAGGGGAAGTTCACGAAGACCCGGCCTTCCTGCGACACCGCCACCCCAGTCACCTGCTGGTTAGGGAAAGCCGCCACTTCCTCCAGGATCGGCTTGGGCTGATCTGCGGCGAGTAACCCGGCTGGGGCCGCGAGCGCGAGGCCGAGCGTGGAGAGCGAGGCAAGACGTAGAGCGAAGAACGTGTTCATGGCGATTCTGCCGATGAATCGTGCCCGGTCTTCCTGCTGACTTCCTGCGCAATCCCTGAGTCCCTCTTCGGGGAGCCAGCCCCGCCTACGGCTTCGCGTACATCTGGCTGTTCGCGGTGAGATCCTTCATCAACGTGCAGAGATACACCGGCTCCGGATGGTGCTCACGGTACTTCGTGATCTCCGCCTTGTTCACCACGCGGAAGCCGTATCGTGAGAAGACCTTCTCCCCGCGGCGGTCTTGGAAGACGACCATCTGCCCGTACACCGCTTTCTCTCCAGCTTTGTGGAGGTAGGCAAGATAACGGTCCATCAACGCCCGGGTTGTCGCGACCTGCCGGGCGTCGGGCAGCATGTTCAGATGAAAGTGCGCATTGCAGCGCGGGCGGGCCGGGACTTCGCGCCAGGCCTGTTGCATGATCCAACGCACGAACTTCTTCGAAGCCGCACTGTAGCCCGCGTACCGAAAGATCCCCCGCGCCCCGAGCGCCAGATTGTTGTACGCGTTATAAAGTTGCTGTCGCCAGGGATGCCGCGAGCCGAGCAGGTAGCCGCGGATCACGCCGTTCACCAGCAGCACGAAGGAGCTCTTCGGTTCCCAGTCGGTGTAATACGCGGTCAGGTAGTCGGCGAAGAGCTCACGATCTTCGAAGACCGGGTCGATCGGGTTGCCCAGGAAACCCGTGTCGCAGCAAAGTTCGCGCACCTGCGCGCGGTCGGCTTTTTCGTAGGGGCGGATCTCAAAGTGACGGTCTTTGCTCATGGGGGCGTTCAGAGACGAGGGTACTCCTCAATCACCTTACGATACAGGTCAAACAGCCGCACGAAGACCGCATCCCAAGAGTAACGTGCCCGCACCCGGCGACTTACCTCCTGTCCGATCGCGATGAGGTCGAGCGTACACATCTCTTGCACTGCGGCTGCCAGTGCCTCTGCCGAGTTCGCGTCTGCCCAGAAGGCTTGATCGTGCAGAATGATGCGGTCCATGTAGCTGCCGCGAATGCCGATCACCGGCGTCCCGCAGGCCTGCGCTTCCAGCGCCACCAGGCCGAAGGTCTCCTGTACCCCCGGGTGGACGAAAAGATCCGCCGCACGGTAGATCTCCGCAAGGCGGTGGGAATCCGCGCAATATGGCAGCCAGGTCAGCGCCGCGCCAGTCTCCGCCCGCAACGCCTCCAGTTCCTCGCGCTGCAAGCCATCGCCCACAACCAGCAGGTGGAAACGCCCAGGCGCCTCCCGGTGCAGCAGCCGGAAGGCTTCAAAGAGCGTCTCGGTATTCTTCTCGTGGGCCAGCCGTCCCACATAGAGCAGCAGCGTGCGATCCGCAGGAATCCCGAGTTCCTCGCGGCAGCCAGGGCCGGGCTTGAAGATCTCCACATCCACACCCAAGTCGCTGTTCGCCACGTTGCGCACCCCCCAATCCGCGAGCACCTGCCCCAGCGCCGGCGAGGGAACCACGGTCCGCTCAAGTCGGTTGTAAAGACTGCGAATGTAGCGTTGCGAAAGATCCATCACGCCTTCGGTAAGCGTCTTCCCGAGATACTTCTCCGCGCTCCGCAGGTAGGCCTCGGGGAAGTGCGAGTGGTAAAAGCCTATCACCGGAATACCCAGCGCGCGCCCGGAGTGCACTGCCTTCCACGCGACCTGGTACGGGTCGCCAGACTCGATAATCGACGGCTTCTCACGCTCCAGAATGCGCTCGATCGCGTCCAGCCGCAGCAACATCCGGTAGCGCGAGGTGCGCGAGATGAGCGGGGAGCGAATGGTGAAAACGCGCGAGCGCTCCCCGTGCTCCACCCCGTCCCGTTCACCGGGGATGATCAGGATGTGCTCGTCTCCCTCGGGCTGCCGCTCGATGAAACGCACCTTTTCCGAGACGTACCGCTTCACCCCGCCACTCACGGGGCTGTAGAACTGCGTGAGATCGCAGATCTTCACCCGGTATTTGGCTGAACTAAGAGCCGCGCGTTACTCCTCGATCGTCGTGAGATACCGCTCCGCATCGAGGGCCGCCGCGCACCCTTGGCCGGCGGCCGTAATCGCCTGCCGGTAGGTGCGATCTGCCACGTCGCCCGCTGCAAAGACACCCGGGATGTTCGTATGCGTCCCGACCGTCTGGAGCAAGTAGCCGTCTGCATCCATCGCGAGCTTGCCGCGGAAGGGCACGGTATTCGGCGTATGGCCGATCGCCACAAAGACGCACTTCACCTCGAGCTCTCGCTCCTCCAGCGTGTTCACGTCGCGGATCTTAATTCCGCGCGTCTCGCCGTCTGCATCGGCCAGGTACTCGGAGACTGCGGTATTCCAGATCGGCTCAATCTTGGGGTTGGCCATGGCGCGCTCGGCCATGATCTTCGAGGCGCGCAGCGATCCTCGACGATGGATCAAGTAAACCTTGCTGGCGAAACGGGTAAGAAACGTCGCCTCCTCCGCCGCCGAATCTCCGCCGCCGACCACCGCCACCGGCACATTGCGGTAAAAGGCTCCGTCGCAAGTCGCGCAGGAAGTCAGCCCGTGCCCGATCCGCTCCTTCTCCCCGGGGAGTCCCAGCCAGCGCGCCGAAGCCCCCGAGGCCACGATGAGCGAATGGGTCTCGATCCATTCACCGTCCACTTTCACTCGGTGAACCGTCGTCCCCTGCTCGAACTCTTCAACGTGCGCAAACGAGAACCGAGCTCCGAAGCGCTCGGCCTGAGTCTTCATGTTGATGATCAAATCCGGCCCATCAATGCCCTGCGGAAATCCGGGAAAGTTCTCCACCAGAGTCGTCGTGCTCAGCTGTCCGCCGGGTTCGTGCCCCTCCAAAACAAGCGGTGCCAGATTGGACCGGGCGGCATAGATCGCGGCGGTGAGCCCCGCGCAGCCAGTCCCGACGATGATGAGCTTTTCCATAGAGCAACTGAGTTAAGGGCGGGTCCGGCGAGGGAGCAAGTGGGCGTGACGAAAAACTGACGATTCCAAACTCCAGTTTTCAGGCCGAACTTCCGCGTGCAAGCACCCTACTCTGATAACCACACTGAAAGTAGTGACATAATGTCGCACTAGCGCGCGTCGATCCGGCCGAGAGATGCGCCATTCTGACCAAACCGTCGGCCGAAACGACGCACCGACGCACCAAAACCGCGGACCATCCCGCAAACATGACTCACGCTCGCGTAAATATGACGGGTACGTCCACGAGAACAGCACGCGAACCCATCTGAGCGACGCTTTGATCCATTGTAAGAGCGGACACTCCCGTGAGATTTGCCGAGCCAAGGACCAAAGTGAGAGACCTGAGCATCTCTGTGAGCTGAGCAAAGGTTTCACGCGAAGACGCGAAGCCGCGAAGGGGTAGAAATACTGAGCGAGGCTGAGTCGTGCATTCTTGTTTTCTTATACGCCATCGCTTCCCTCCCCTTCGCGCCTTCGCGTCTTCGCGTGAAACACTCCCCGCCTTCACGTCTCCCCCCTTCGCGGGCTTCGCGCCTTGCGTGAGTTCCTCCCCGCTACCTCTTTTTGCCCTTCGCGGCTTCGCGTCTTCGCGTGAAACACTCCCAGCGCCCGCATTGCATTCGACAAGCCACGCCTCATTCCCTACCCCGTCCACCGCCATGCTCACTTCCGTCACAATCCACTCCGATGGAGCTTGCCGGGGCAATCCTGGCCCGGGTGGATGGGGCGCTGTGCTCACGGCGGGTACCTTGCGCAAAGAGCTTAGTGGCGGCAGTCCCGAGACCACAAACAACCGGATGGAGCTGCAGGGCGCGATCGAGGCCTTCGGAGTCTTGAAGCGGCCTTGCACGGTCGAGTTCTTCACCGACTCCGAGTACGTGAAGAACGGGATCACCAAGTGGGTGAAGGGATGGAAGCGGAACGGCTGGATGACCACAAAGAAGGAGCCGGTGAAGAACGAGGACCTCTGGCGGCTGCTCGACGAACGCGTTGCGGGGCACACGGTTCATTGGCATTGGCTAAAAGGCCACGCGGGGCACAAGGAGAACGAGCGCTGCGACGAACTCGCCCGGGAGCAGGTAGCTAAGCTGGCCGGTCCGGGAAGAGCTGGCGCTTAGGCGATCCGCCGAGTTGACACGGCACGCCGAAAATGCGAGGCAGGAGGCTGATGTCATTCAAGGCCTCCATCCGAAACGGTTCCGTCCCGGCTCTGAAGCCGGCGGTCTCGGTGGGCCTTGATTGCACGTTCTGACGTAACGTCCTTCCTGAAACCCACCGACCGGATCTCCCGGGTGGTGGGTACGTCTTCCCCACCGACTCCCGGGCGCAGCAGCTCCGAAGACTCCCTGCACCCATGCTCCCGGCACCACCAGCCACTCATCACCTCCCGCCCCGCGGTACCTCCGCGCGCGACTGGCCCTCCTTCGCCCAGGAGAGCCGTGAAACACTCGCTCTGGCCATCCCGCTGATCGCCGGACAACTCGGGCACATGCTCATGGGCATCGCAGACACCGTCATGGTCGCCAGGCTCGGCGTGGCGGAATTGGGCGCGGTCACCTTTGGCAACACACTCATGTCGGTGCCGTATGTCTTCGGGATCGGACTGCTTTCCTCCGTCTCCGTGCGAGTCTCCCAGGCGCGCGGTGCCGAGCGACCGGAAGAGGCGCACGACGCGCTGCGGCATGGCACCTGGCTCGCACTGGTGCTCGGGCTGCTGGTCGCTGGACTGATGTTTGCAGCAGTGCCCTTTCTCGATGTCTTTCGCCAATCCGCGGACGTCACCGCACTCGCTCCAGATTATCTGCTGATCGTGGCGGCTTCGCTCGTTCCCGCGCTGCTCACGGTAGTGTGGAAGAACCACGCGGACGCCCTGAACCACCCATGGCCGGCATTTTGGATCATGTTCGGCGGGATCTTACTCAACGTGGTGCTGAACTGGTTGTGGATCTACGGGAAGCTCGGCTTCCCCGCAATGGGTGTGGCGGGCGCGGCCTGGGCTACACTGGTCTCGCGCGTTGCCACCGCCATCGGCCTGATAGCCTGGCTGATGTATGCGCCTGCAGTGCGCGCCTGGACACCACGGCGCTGGTTCGAACGGTGTCGGCGGTCAAGCTTTGTCCTGCTGCTCACGCTTGGGATCCCCTCGAGCCTGCAACTACTCACGGAAGTTGCTGCCTTCGCCGCCGCGGCCCTGCTTATTGGCACCCTCGGCTCGGTGCCACTTGCTGGACACCAGGTGGCGATCACCTGCGCAGCGACGACCTTCATGGTGCCGCTCGGGTTCGCCATGGCCATGACCGTACGCGTCGGCGAAGTCGCTGGCGCAGGCGAATGGCCGCGCATGCACCGGGTGCTGCTCGGCGGTTGGGCCTATGCAGTCCTTTTTATGAGCGTGACGATGATCGTATTCCTCATCTGGGGACGATGGATCGCGGCGCAATTTGTCCACGATAGCGCGGTCGTTGAAATCGCGGCCGGGTTGCTCGTGATCGCGGGTGTTTTCCAGCTCTTCGATGGACTGCAGGTGGTCTCAGCGGGTGCGCTGCGCGGGATCGCGGACGTGAAGGTGCCAGCGTGGATCGCGCTGGCGGCCTACTGGGGGCTGGCGATTCCGTTGGGCGCGCTGCTGGCCTTCAAAGTGGGCTGGGGAGCGGACGGCATGTGGATCGGGCTCGCTGGGGGGCTGGCCATCGCTGCAATCGCGCTGGCGTACCGCGCATGGGGACGCCTCACCGACCGATCCGCGGCGGCGGTGTAGGGTCTGACTTTGGCCGACGGCCCAACCGGGTCCCCTCATGCGCCCGAACCCTTTGTAGAACCACCACCGCAACACGCCATGGCTGAATACCCTACTCCCGCATCTCGGCTGAGCGCCGAACGTTCACCACTCGATTTCTCCAACTTGGATCTGCAGGATTCCAACAAACTGGGAAAGCTGGCGGCGGGCGCAGGCTTGATTCTCCTCGGCGGCATGGGCCGGTCGAGCATCGTGAAGCTGGGCTTCACGCTCGGGGGAGCGGCACTCCTCTTCACGACGCTGACCGGTCGAAAGGTGCAGCCACTTAAGAAGTCGACCAGCCCGAGCCGTTCACCCGTTCGCAAGGCGCGCGGAGTGATGCGCGAAGATCAAACGCTGGCCCACCAGCGGACGCGCGGGGGCGGGGTAGCGGATCAAGAAGGCGTGAAGCTGGTGCGGTCGATCACCGTCGATCGGCCTCGCGAGGACGTGTACCGATTCTGGAAGGATCTCCAGAACCTGCCGCATTTCATGGATCATGTGGAGTCGATCCACCAGATTGATGATCGGCACTCACACTGGATCGTCCGCACACCCGGCGGCGCGGCAACCGCCGAGTGGTACATGGAGATCATCAACGATCATCCGGATGAGATGATCGCGTGGCAGAGCATGCCTGGTGCGGATCTCCCGAACGCCGGTTCGGTGCGCTTTGCCTCCGGCCCAGAAGGTGGCACGATCGTCCGGGTAACCCTGGAGTACCTGCAGCCAACGATGGCCATGGGCGTGGCAGCAGCGGCCATCTTGGGAGATCAGCCAGATCAGCAGCTGACCGAGGATCTTGGGAGAATGAAAGTCCTCCTGGAAGCGCCAGAAGAGCGGAACCGCTTCGCTCCGATGGAAGACGAGTCTTTGTAGTCCGATCGGAGTCGAAGCGCCGCGCAGGCGAAGGTGGGATTCTGCCCGGAATTAGAGAGTGAGTAGGCCTGGATGGCGGGAAACCGACAGATTGGGCGCGAGAATGGAAAGTTTCCCGCTGTTTGGTGTTCTCTGTTGCGCGGTAAGCCCGCGCCGTTTACATCTTTCCGGTCCCAGCCGTCTCACTATGGAAACCGCCGTAGAAACTCGCGATTTTGCATCTGCTCCTATCAACCAGGCTCTCAAGCCGGAGGATAAGACGCGACTCCTTCGCGAGATGCTGCGGATTCGGAGATTTGAGCAGGAGGCACTTAAGCAGTATCAAGCAGGCGGCGGGAAGAACATGGGAGGCTTCCTTCACGTCTATATTGGACAGGAGAGCGTGGCGGTTGGTGCATGCTCGCTCATGGGACCTAACGATCATGTCATCACTGCGTACCGCAATCACGGGCACGCTCTCGCGGTCGGGATGAGCATGAACGAGTGCATGGCAGAACTTTATGGAAAGGTCACGGGGTGCTCGAAGGGAAAAGGTGGCTCAATGCACTTCTTCGCACCGGACAAGAACTATTGGGGTGGACACGGCATTGTCGGTGGGCAGACACCGCTCGGACTCGGGCTGGCCTATGGTGTGAAGTACAAGGGGCTGACCGGTTCAGCGATGTGCTTCCTCGGCGACGGCGCGGTGAACCAAGGCGTTTTCTACGAGTCGCTCAACATGGCGTCGCTCTTCGACCTGCCAGCGATTTACATCATCGAAAACAACGGCTATTCGATGGGCACAAGCCTCGAGCGGTCGAGTGCTTTCCGGAGCTGCCTCGCCGAACGAGCAGAAGGCTTTGCGGTAGATTGGTCTGCTTGCAATGGCGAGGACCTGTACCAGGTTCGCGCGGAGATCCAAGTGGCGATCGAGAGGGCGCACCGGCAGTCGAGACCGTCAGTCGTTGAGATTAGCACCTACCGGCACTATGGGCATTCAGTTTCGGACTCGAAGGCGTCGGGTGGGTATCGGGCAACGGAGGAAATCGCCCGCTACAAAGAGAATCACGACCCGGTGAATCTCTTTAAAAATAGGCTCATTCAGGAAGGCCTGATTACCGAGGAAAAGTACGAGGAGATGAACGATAGCGTGCGCGAAGAGGTTCTGAACTGTGTGAAGTTCGCTGAGGAGAGCCCATTCCCTGCGGAGGAGTCGATCATGGAGGACGTGTACTTTGAAGTGGACCGCGGCACCGAAGCAGGCCGAACGGGCCGCCACTTTTTTAACGACTAGAGGTCGCTGGTGTTAGCGCGTGACCTTGTTGCGCCCTAGCTCCTTGAGCTCCAACGCTTTTCAAAATAATGCCTGAGATACAGTACCGCCGTGCAATCCGCGCCGCGCTGGATGAAGAGATCGCCCGCGACGAGAATGTCGTAATCATGGGTGAGGAAGTCGCCGAGTACGACGGGGCCTACAAGGTGACCGAGGGACTCTGGAAGAAATATGGCGACAAGCGGCTTGTCGACACGCCGATCTCCGAGGCGGCGTTCATCGGGATGGGTGTCGGTGCTTCGATGCTTGGTCTCCGCCCGGTGATGGAGCTGATGTTCTGGAGCTTCGCCTCTGTGGCTTGGGACCAGATTGTGAACAACGCAGGATTCGTACGCTATATGAGCGGTGGGTTGATCAACTGCCCAATCGTGATTCGCGGCCCCGCCAATGGCGGCACGAATGTAGGTGCGACGCACAGCCACACCTTTGAGAACATGCTGGCGAACATCCCAGGCTTAAAGGTTGTATGCCCAGCGACTCCCTATGATGCGAAAGGGTTGTTGAAGACGGCCATTCGTGACAACGATCCTGTGATGTTCATGGAGAACACACTGCTCTACGGAGAAATGGGAGAGGTCCCGGATGAGGAGTACCTCATCCCCCTCGGAGTTGCTGACGTGAAGCGCGAAGGGAAGCATGTCTCCCTGATCGCTCATGGTCGAGCCGTCCTGACGGCATTAAAGGCGGCCGAGCTGCTCGCTGCGGAGCATGACATCGACGCCGAAGTGATCGACTTGCGCTCGATCCGTCCATTGGATGAACAGACGATCTTCAACTCAGTACGCAAGACGCACCGGGCCGTGCTCATTGAGGAGAACAAGCCCTTCTGCGGCGTAGACGCGCAGATTGCCGCAATGATTATGGAGCATTGCTTTGATGATCTCGATGCGCCGGTGCTGCGCCTCAGCGCAAAGGATTCGCCCGCGATCTACAGCCCGAAGCTCGAAGTGTTGCAGCTGCCCCGTCCGACAGACGTGGTCGCGAAGGTGCTAAAGATCTGCTGAGCTGCCTCGCAGTAGAAAGAATGGAGTGGAAGCACGGGAGCAAGGAGCTCCCGTAAGGCGCGGCGTTCCCCTCCTCGACTCTCGACACTGGTCCCTCGACTCCCCTTAACTGTCCCCTCACTTTCGCACTTCGCTTCTCTCCATGGCCACTTACATCGAAATGCCCAAGCTTGCCGACACCATGACGGAGGGGACTCTGATCAAGTGGCGGAAGAAAGAAGGCGACAAGGTAACTGCTGGCGATGTTGTGGCAGAGGTGGAGACCGACAAGGCGACCATGGAGATGGAGGCATTCGATGACGGCATCCTGCACAAGCTGCTCGTGACCGAAGGCCAAAAGGTGCCGATCGGTTCGCGCATTGCGCTGCTCTTGAAGAAAGGCGAAACGGCGCCCGCGGAAGGTAGTGAGCCTGCGCCGAAAGCCGAGAAAGCGCCTGCACCAGAGCAGAATGCAGCACCAGCTGAAGGCGGTAAGCCACCAGTTGCAGCAACCACTTCGACTGAAGCACCCGTAGCAACAGGTGAGCGTGTGAAGATATCGCCGCTCGCGCGGAAGGTCGCAAAGGAAGCTGGCGTAGATATCGCAAAGCTTCAGGGCACAGGTCCCGGGGGGCGGATCATTGCCAAGGACGTGCAGGGTGCAAAGAGCTCGGCTACTCCAGTGGCGCAAGGTTCCGCTGCGACGAGTGCGCCGGTTGTTCCTTCGACTCCCGCAGGTCCGAACGACACACGTATTCCACTTTCTGGAATGCGCCGTGTGATCGCCGAGCGTTTGCTCGCGAGCAAGACGCAGATCCCGCACTTCTACCTGAACATCGAGGTCGATGCCGGGCCGCTGATGAAGCTCCGTAGCGACCTGAACGCTGCCAGTGAATCAGCAGGCGGGCCGAAGCTCACCGTCAACGACTTCATTCTCAAAGCGGTGATCGCGGCTGCCGTTCGTGTGCCAGCGGTTAACGCAAGCTTTGCGGGTGATGCGATCATTCAGTACGGCAGTGTGAACCTTTCAGTCGCCGTGGCGGTCGACGAGGGCCTGGTGACACCGGTGATCCGGGACGCGCAGAAGAAGTCGCTCCGGGAGATCAGCGAAGGCGTGAAGGATCTTGCCGTCCGCGCACGTGGCAAGAAGCTCAAGCCGGACGAGTACCAGGGCGGTACCATCACGGTATCGAACCTTGGCAGCTATGGGATTGAGAGCTTCAGCGCGATTGTGAATCCGCCGCAGGCGCTGATCCTTGCCATCGGAGCGATCGTGAAGAAGCCGGTCGTCGGTCCAAATGATCAGATCGTGGTTGGTCAGCGCATGGCAATCAGTCTCAGCGCGGATCACCGCGTGGTGGATGGCGCGGTCGGTGCGCAGTATCTCGCCGAACTCCGCAAGCTCGTGGAAAGCCCGGCGATGATGCTGCTCTAGTCAGCGACGCCGGCGACCGCCCAGCCCGATCACGCCGAGGAGCGAGCGTGTCACGGCTCCGGTGATGGTTGATGCAAAGGTCCGTCCCGCCTGGCGCATAACTTGTTGCGCTACCTTGTTCTCCATGATCTCGCTGAATACGTTGGACTCTTCTGCGGGAGCTGGCTGCGGGCGCGGATACGGAACCTCCGATGCAGCGGGCGCGTTGCTCCCCAGTGCCTCGTTCAGCTCCGCGTCTTTTGCGGGAGCCGTGCTCGGGGAGTAAGTGCGCCGCGCCTTGGCCCCGGTTCGTGCGGCGTGCTCTGGCGTGGCCGCCTCGGCCAGCTTGCCACCGAGAATCTCGTGCGCGCTACGTGAATCCAAGGTCGTGGCGTACTTCTTTGCCAGCGCCGAGCGCTCCACCAGCGCGTCCAGCTCTTCGGGCGTCAACGGAGCCATCCGCGAGCGGGGTGGCGCGATCATCGTCATAGCCAGCGGCGTGGGCGAACCCTTCTCATCCAGTGCGGTTACGAAGGCCTCCCCGATCCCCAGCGTGGTCAGCTGCTCCGCGACATCATAGAACTCCGTTTCAGGGAAGTTCTCCGCACTGGTCTTGATCTCCTTTCGATCCTTCGCAGTAAAGGCGCGCAGGGCGTGTTGAATCTTGAGTCCGAGCTGCCCGAGCACCGCTTCTGGAATGTCGCGCGGCGCCTGTGTGCAAAAGAAGATGCCAACTCCCTTCGAGCGGATCAGCCGGATGATGCTTTCGATCTGGTCAATAAGCGCGTCCTCCGCGTTGTCGAAGATCAGGTGGGCCTCATCGATGAACAGGACCAGCTTGGGCCTCTCGAGATCACCCGCTTCCGGAAGGGTGGCGTAAAGTTCGGCCAACAGCTGGAGCATAAAGGACGAGAATAGCTTTGGACGATCCTGGAGATCCGTCACCCGCACGATGGAGATGACTCCGAAGTCGTTGTCAGTCCGCATCAGGTCCGCGACTTCGAACGATGGCTCGCCGAAGAACAGCTCGGCACCCTGCTGCTCGAGCTCGATCAGCTTCCGCAGGATGAGCGCGGCCGATTGCGCCGGCACCAGCCCGTACTCTGCAGTTACGTTCGCCTTGGCCTCGCCGGTGATGTACCCCAACACCTGCCGGAAGTCCCGTAGATCAAGCAGCGGAAGCTGCTTGTCGTCGCAGAACTTAAACACCAGTGCTACAAGGCTTGACTGAGTTGCATTCAGGTCGAGCAACTTCGAGAAGAGCACCGGCCCAAACTCCGCTATTGTCGCTCGCAGCCGCGCTCCCTTCTCCGCCGAAAGGGAAAGCAGCTCCACTGGGAACCCGCTCGGCGACCACTCCACCCCTACCTTGGTGGCGCGCTCGCGCACTCCCGCGCTCTCCTCCCCTGGCATCGCCAACCCACTTAGATCCCCCTTGATATCCATCAACAATACCGGCACCCCTGCCTCCGAAAGCCCCTCCGCGAGCAACTGCAACGTCTTCGTCTTCCCCGTACCTGTGGCTCCAGCGATTAGTCCGTGACGGTTGAGTGTCCTCAACGGAAGAAGGATCGGCAACTCAGCCAAAGCCTCACCCTGATACACGGCTCCGCCGAGGCTTAGAGCTGAAGCGCTAGTTTTGTAACGAGGCGCAACGGCACTGAGAAACTGACTTCTATTGATCATGCTGCGACACCATCCTTGTACGCATTTGTGAAATCAATCCTGCTCCACCCGCCAGCTGTACTTAGGGCGGCAGCTATCGATGTACCCACAAAAAAAGGCGACCCTCAGAACGAGAGCCGCCTTTCCAAGATTTACGACTGTTAAACGCTCAACGCGCGGCGAGCTGCACCGATCCCGCTCAAGGCAAAGCCAAGCAATAGGAGCGTCGATCCAGCGTCTGGGACCCGAGTGGTACCCTGCCCACTGCTCATGAGCTTTAGATTCGAGAGCCCCCCCCCGTTTGTGTTGCCCGCAGTGTAGCTCCAAGTGCCACTCAGCTTATTTGGTTCTAGCAGCCAGATGAAGTGATCAGGATTTCCGCCACCATTACCAACATGCATCGAAATCACACCAAAGCCGTATGTAGTCCAAAAGTTCGGGTCATTGATCGTCCATGTTCCCGCAACCGGCGAACTCCCAAAGCTCCCGCTAGTAACTGCTACGGAGAAGATCCCTGTCGTCCCCGCACTTGTGCGCTCAGCGCGCTCAGTGAAATCAGGTAGCGGAGAAAAGGTCGGGTTTGCGTTAACTGCTGCATCCGTCCCGTTACCCAAGCCTGTAGCTCCTGTAGTCGCGTCTGAGAGTGTCGCAACCCGACCGGGAACAGTCCCAAGGCTGATCGTGACCCCTTGCGTGGTAAATGGCAGGCTGCAAAGTGCAGCGGCCAGAAGATTCATTATGACTTTCATCTCGATAGGTGTGTTTGGTTGCCGCTTCAGTGGAGGACTCTCACTGCAACTACCTTGTAAGCACCAACTGGGCCACCTTTCATCATGTCTATCTAATCCACTAGCCATCAGGACGTTGAAGATGTGTGCAACAAATCGCTTCAACCCTCAAACCTGCGAAACTGTAAAGATCTCCGGCGATAACGCAAATCGTGCGCAAAAGTGAAGGCGGACTTGCCGGCGGAGCGAATTCTTTGGATTTGCCACTCACAAGGTTTGAAATTCCTCAGCGCTGGTCTCCCGCTTACACTTCCTCAATGGATTTCCACCTCGAAGCCGACTTCATCGAGTTCATCGTCACACTCTCCGGCAAGTGGCGGATGGTGGTTCGGATAGACTCGGGGGAAGTCCTTCGGTTGAAGGTGGTGAAGGAGCTCAGGAAGGAGCTGCGCGGGAGCTTGGAGCCTGGGATGCGGCTGGCTCTGAGCGGGACTGAGGAGCGGATTCCGTTCTCCAAGGAGCTGAAGCGGACGGTGCTCGAGGCTCAGGTGATCTCGCTTCCGGGGGGATTAGAGCCGGTTTGTGTGGAATGTCCGATCCGGGTGTGTGCGAAGAAGAACTGTTGGAAGAACGGCGGGAAGGAAGTGTTCGCAGTGATCCAGGGGGAACTAGAGGACGCGGGGCTGGCCGGTGAGATCGAGGTGAAGGCGGTTGGTTGCCTGGATAACTGCAAGCGCGGTCCGAACGTGCTTCATGGAAAGCGCTTCTATGAATACTGCTCGCCCGAGCGAGCTGCCGGGATCGTGGCGGGGATTACTGCGCGCAGGGTTCAGCCCACGCGCTAGGGCACGGCTGCTTCGGGAAGCGCCGCCGGTCGGGGGCTTACTGCTCCCGGGTGAAGTCCGCCTGCGAACCCCGCACCGTCAGCTCCGTGCGGAAGCCTTCCGGGAAGGCGGTCCCGGCGACGGCACCTTTGATCCAGGTGAGCACGCCTTGGAGATCCTCCCCTGCCGCGCCTCCTTCATTAAAGCGCAGCGTGCCGCCGACCACTGTGCGTGCCTTCTTTGAACGGAAGTACACGGGTACCCTACCGTTTTTCAGAACCGTACTCGTGGTCGCGAAGGGCGTGCCGTCACCTAGCTTGCCCGTCAGCTTTACTTTGCCGTTCCGTAGCACCTTCACGTTAACCAACCCGGCACTCGTCGGGACACGGGGCTCCGTGACTTCCGGTACGAGGAAGAGCGTGCTGTATACTCCGGCCTGCGGACTTGGATTCTCGGGGCCGTAGATCGCGTGATCACTGTTCAGCGCATAAGTCGTCGATCCATCGCTGACCGTCCCCGAAATCGTTTCACTCCCGTTTGCCATATCGAGTGTAAGGTCTACCACATAGGGCAGCCCCTTTCGTAAGATCGTCCCGGTGTAGCGACCCACGGAATCGAAAGCTCCCTTGATCTTCACCTTCCGTTTCCCGAGCGAAACCTTGGCGGTGAATGTTCCTGCACCGCTGAGTTGAATCTTCACTGGGCCGGCTGGTTCTCCGGTCGGCGCGAGGATCAGCCCCGAGTACCGGCCCTCCAGTGTTCCAAAGGGTAGCGGCGTGAAATTGGCCGTCACGCTCATGCCGGGCGTGACCACGAAGGTAATTGACGTCTGATCGGACACCACGGCGCCGGTCCAGCCTGTAAAGATAAACCCTGGGTCCGCCTTTGCCTTGATCGTTACCGAGGCACCGGGTTCGCGGAGAGTTGATCCCAGAAAGCCATTCGTCACCGTGCCCGAGCCGACCACTTCGACCAGGAGCGGCGTCCAGCGCAGCACCACCACCTCCGCGAAGGCCTCGTTTCCGTCCAGGTCCTGCGCCTTTGCGCGAATGACGTTTGCCCCCAGGTTCAAAGGTACGTCGGCGAGCGACCATCCGCCGGCGACCACGACTGCCGGAGCGTAGTCTCCACCGTTCACTTGCACCAGCACCGCAGCCACGCCCACGGTGTCTGCGACCGTGCCGCTCACCGTCACAAGGTCTGTATCAGTAATCGCTCCCGCTGCAGGACTCGTGATCGCCACCTCAGGGGCCGCCGTATCGTTCGCTCCGTTCAGCTTAACCGTGCTCAGCTCCAGCTCCGTCGCCTCGTCTCCCACGCCGACTTCCTTCGTCATGGTCGTCGCCGTCCCGGTGAAGTACACGTCCCGCTCGAGCACGCTCCCAGCGAATTGGAAGTAGAGCGGAGTGACGTCTTTGATAGCGTCCTCCACCAGCAAATAGTTCTGCGACGCGACGAAGTACGTCTCGGGTGCAGCGGCCTCCGCGGTCACCGTGATCGCCGCAGGCGTCCAGGAGATCACCACCGCTCCCACCAGGACATCGCGGTCGCGATCCTCATCGTAGGCGCGCAGCGGGACGCGGATCGAGGTTGCGCCGGGAGTGTACCTGGGGTCATCGCTCAGGGTGCCGCTCAGCTCGAAGCCTCCGAGGATAAACGTGAACTCCGAGTCACCGTTGAGCGCACTCAGATCGATCCCTTGCGCTGAGACTTTGACGACCGCCTTGAACTTGCTGTCCTTGTTCGGACGCGCGAAATACTCGGTGAAACCGTCCGTCGTCAGCGACTTCACCTCGTCGGTGTAGCTCTCGGTGAAGCTGATTTCGGGCGGAAAGTTGGTGGGAAATTCACCGTCCTGCGCAGAGACAGGAGCGGAGGCCAGGCAGAGGACTGCAGTGAGCAATCCAGAGAAGAAACGGGCGGCAGCACACATGGGACGAATGAGGGAAACTACGTCTTGGCGAGAGGAGGGACCGATAAGGTACGCAGCTTTTCGCTCTTGTCTGATAAAATCTACTACTAAGTGGTTATTCATCCTTTCCCTGATGGGTTCACGCGAAGACGCGAAGGCGCGAAGTTCAGATGGGAGATGACGAACCCAGTGCTCCCGATCTCCCTTCGCGGCTTCGCGTCTTCGCGTGAACCCACCTTTGTATACGCGCCGCAGATGATCAGGCTCACGCGAAGGCGCGAAGGCGCGAAGTTCGGATGGGAGATGCCGAGCCTGGTGCTCCCAATCCCCCTTCGCGGCTTCGCCGCTTCGCGTGAAACGAACTTTGTATCCGCTCGTGGATGAGCTGACCCTTGGGCGACGAACTGTGAGCCGCGGAGGCTGATCTTTGCCTCATTGAGGCTCGGCGTTGAGCTTCCGAGACTTGCGGTTGTGTTTTGGAGGCTCGACGCTGAGCTTCGGAAGCTCGCCGTTTCGTCCGAGAGGCTCGCCGTTCTATCAAATAGGCTCGCCGTTCTATCAAATAGGCTCGCCGTTCTATCAAATAGGCTCGGGGTTTAGGTGAGGGAGGCTCGGCGTTTCATCAAAAAGGCTCGGAGTTTAGGTCAGGGAGGCTCGGCGTTTCGTCCTGCGGGGCCCAATTTGGGAGACTGAAGTATGCTGTGTTCGTCCAATGCGATCCCGCCCGCGAAGACCCTTGCCAGCGACTCGTCTGAATGCGAAAAGGGCGCGTCATGCACGAGGGCAGCATTAAGATCCGCCTGGACGCGCAGCTGCCCGAAGTGGAGCGGCTGAACCGGCTACTTCGTCACTTCGGCGAACTCCACGAGATCCCCGGGCGCGCCCTCTACTCCATGAACCTCGCGCTGGACGAGCTCGTGACGAACGTCATCCTCTATGGGTACGAGAATCCCGTGGAGCAGAAGATCGTCGTGAGCCTCGAGGCTTCCGCGGGATCGCTCACAGGGACGATCGAAGACGAAGGGAGAGTATTCGACCCTCTCTCGGTCTCGGCCCCGGACCTCAGCGTGCCGCTTAATCGCCGGGAACTCGGTGGGCTCGGGATCCACCTCGTGCGTAGCCTGATGGAAGAAGTGACCTATCGACGCGAGGGAAGTAAAAATTTACTCTCACGGTCCGGAAAGGAATCCGCTAAACTGAACTCGTAGGGGCTATTCCGATGCAAATACACGAAGCGAAAGAGGACGGTGTACTGATTGTGGCAGTTCAGGGGAACGTCGACACCATGTCCGCGGGGCAGTTTGAGGCGCGTCTCGTTGAGCTTATCGCCGAGGGTTCGCACCGGATCTGTATCGACTGCTCGGCCATGGCCTACGTGAATAGCGCAGGGCTGAAGGGCTTCCTCGTCGCGGCAAAGGAGCTGGATGCGCGGGACGGGCGGCTGGTGCTTTGCGGGATGTCTGAGAATGTCCGCGCCATCTTCGACATGATCGGCTTCACGCAGATCATCGCGATCGTGCCCACCCGCGAGGAGGCCCTGCGGCGCCTCGCGGAACCTGCCGCCGCATAGCGCACTTGAGCACGCGCCTGCCGCCACCGCTGCTTCCTCGAGGACGCGCCGCTGGGTGGCTCGCCTCGTCCTACTCTCCGTGACTGCGAATCTCTCCAGACGGCTGCTGATCTGGGTGGGCGTGCCGGGCATGCTGCTCTTCGGTGGAGTCATCTGGCTGGTCTCGGTACGCAGCTTCGACCGGGTGCGGGATCAGACGGAGCAGCTCATCCGCGCGATGGTGGAGACACACGCCGCGCGTCTGGATGGCTCGCTCTACCGCGCGAGCAAGATCGCTGAACTGCTCGCGGGTGCCCTGGAGAGCGGGACGGTGCGGGAGCAGCAGCAGCTCGAGACGCTGCTCGGGCAGATGGTCGAGAAGAGCCCGGAGTTCTACGGATCATGCGTAGCCTTCGAGCCTGAGAGCTTCCTGCCTGGCGAGCGGCTTTACGCTCCCTACTTCTACTGGAAGGAGGGGAAAGTGCAGTTCGAGCAGCTCGGTACGCCCGAGTACAACTACTTTGAGAAGGATTGGTACAAGACGCCGAAGGGCAACGGGGAGGCGCTCTGGAGCGAGCCCTACTTCGACGAGGGCGGCGGAAATGCGCTCATGATCACCTACTCGGTCCCGTTCCGGCGGGGCGCCGAGTTCTGGGGCATGGCGACGATCGACATTGCGCTCAGCCAATTTGCTGAGGAGCTGGCGCGGATCCGGGTCGGGCAGACCGGCTACGCCTTCCTCGTGAACCGAACGGGCCGGTTCATCGTCTATCCCGACGCAAAGCTGGCCATGCAGGGACGGATCCAGGACATCAATCCGGAGCTCGCGCGGCATCTCCTCACGACGGAGAAGGGCGTGATGCGGACGCGCGACCCGCTCCGCAACGAAGAGGCCTGGGTGGCCTTTGCGCCGATCCAGAATGGCAGCCTCGCGCTCGCCCTCGTGTACCCGCGCGAGGAGGTGCTGCTGCCGGCCGTCCGGCTGCAGAGCGAGATGTTCGTACTCGGCGGTGTGGGGCTGCTCGCGCTCTTCGGGGCGATCTTCATAGTCGCGCGCTCGATCTCGCGACCGATCGCGCAGCTTTCCCTGGCGGCTCAGGAGGTCGCAGCCGGGAATCTCAACCAGCGTCTGGATATCCGCGCAGGAACGGAAGAGGTGCGGAATCTCGCCAATGCCTTCCGCAAGATGACGCGGGACCTGAAGATGCGGATGCAGGAGCTGGAGTACACCACCACGGTCCAGCAGCGCATGGAGGGCGAGCTGTCGGCGGCCCGGAGCATCCAGATGAGCCTCCTGCCGAAGCACTTTCCCGCGTTCCCCGAGCGAACCGAGATCGACCTGCACGCGATCGTGCAGCCGGCGCGGGCAGTGGGCGGCGACTTCTACGACTACTACTTCATCGACGCAGACACCATGTGCCTGGTCATCGCCGATGTGGCGGGAAAGGGAGTCGCGGCTGCGCTCTTCATGGCAGTGACGAAGACCCTGCTGAAGGCGAACTCCGTGCACGCGATGGATCCGGCGGAGATGCTCACCCGGGTCAACGAAGAGCTGAACGACGAGAAGACTGGCATGTTCGTCTCGCTGCTCTTCGCGGTGCTAAACGTCAGGACCGGCGAGCTGCGCTTCTGCAATGCCGGTCATCCTGCGCCGTTTCTGATTTCAGCGGCGGGAAGGCGGCGCTCGCTGGACGGCCAATCGGGCGTGGCGCTCGGGGCGTGGCGTCACTTGAGGTACGCGGCACAGGTGCATCAGCTGGAGCCCGGCGACACGCTGCTCTTCTTTACCGATGGCGTCACGGAGGCGCTGAACCCGCAGGAACAGTTCTATTCGATACGCCGACTGGAAGATCTCGCGGGCAGCTTCTCCGGGCGCTCGGCCCAGCAGATTACCAACGCCGTCGCGCACGACGTGCGGCGTTTCTGCGCGGAGCACGAGCAATCCGACGATCTCACCATTCTCGCCGCTCGCTGGCTGGGTCAGCAACCAGCTCCCACAACTTTGCACAATCATGGCACCTAAAAAGACCGAGTCTCCTCCCGTGAAGCACTACGTCCTCGATACGAACGTCCTGCTGCACGACCCGCAGTCGATGTTCCGCTTCAAGGACAACGTGGTCTGGATTCCCGTGGAAGTCCTCGAGGAGCTGGACCGCTTCAAAGGCGAAGCGACGACGCGCGGTGCGAACGCCCGTGAGGTGCATCGCAAGCTGAATGAACGCTTCCCGAGCCGGGAGGAGATGAGCATGGGCGTGCCGCTGGAGAATGGCGGGCGGCTGCACGTAAGTGTGAACCCCGCGGTGAAATTCAAGCAGGACAGCTGGCAGCTGCTCAGCGAGACGGCTCGCTTCCAGGCCGTGCGGGCGCTCTTTCCCGATCTCACGCTGATCGATCACCGCATCCTCGCGAGCGCTGCCTATCTGGCGGACACTCACCCGGAGCAGACGATCCTGGTGACCAAGGATCTGAACCTTCAGCTGAAGGCGCGGGCACTCGGGATTGAGGCGGAGGACTATCGGACGGATCGCGTGGATGACCACGACATCCCACGCACCCAGGGCGAGGGCAGCCAGGAGGAGTACGAGTCGCTGGATGTCGATGGCTATGCGCTTCAGGCTTTCGCCAGCCAGGAGCACATGGTGATCGAGAACTTGCCACCGGAGATCCTGCCTAATCAGTACGCACTTCTTCGAAATGCCAGTGAACCGGCTCACGGCGTGCCTGCGCGGCACATCCGGGGCGGGGAGTTCCGGCGGCTACGGCGGGATCACATCTCGATCCGGGGCGGGCGCAACCTCCAGGCGTTGAACCTCGGGCAGCGCTTCTTTCTCGATGCGCTCTACGATCCAGAGATCACGCTGCTCACGGTCTATGGAAAGGCCGGCACCGGAAAGACTCTGCTCTCCGTGGGTGCCGCGTTGGAGCAGGTGCAGATGGGCGAGTACGAGAAGATGCTGATTACCCGTGTGATCATGCCGACCGGGCGGGACATTGGCTTCCTGCCGGGACGCGTGGAGGAGAAGATGCAGCCGTGGGTGCAGCCGGCCTATGATGCGCTGGAGCAGCTGCTTACGAAGCCGCGCAAGCCGGAGCAGTTCGACAACAAGAAGCAGAGCGCGCGCAAGGCGCCACCCGGCCCAGCGCGCCCGGCCGCTCCCACCGGCCCCAAGCCGACAACGCGCCCGTACGAGCAGCTCCTGCAGAGTGGCGTTCTCGAGATCGAGGCGATCACGCATATTCGCGGACGTTCCCTGCCGCGCGCGATCTTCATCGTCGACGAAGCGCAGCAGCTCACGCCGCACGAGGCCAAGACGCTGGTCACCCGGATGGGGCGCGGGAGCAAGATCATCATGATCGGCGACCTCGGGCAGATCGACAACCCGTACGTGGATGCGCACACCAATGGGCTCGTTTACACCCGCTCGCGTCTACAGGGTCAGGCCTTTAGCGCGCACGTGAACCTCTTCAAGGGCGAACGCAGCGAGATGGCTGAGGTGGCGGCAAACTTGATGTAAATGGCCAAGAAGGAGCGCATTCCGACCAATCCTGCGCAAGGCGGCCTGAACCCCGCCTTTGCCGGGCTCGACCTGCCGGATCTTCCCAGCGGACCGACGGAAGCGCCGCCTACCGTCACGCCGCCTCAGAAGCTCGGGCGTGTCGTGCTTCGTAAGGAAACCGCGCATCGGGGCGGGCGCGTGGTTATCGTGGTGCACGACTTCGGCAAATCGGTATCCGACGAGCTGATCGAGGAGCTCGCGCGTGAACTACGGGGAATCTGTGGCTGCGGGGGAACGGTGAAAGAGCGCGCGATCGAGATCCAAGGCGATCAGCCCGGCAAAATCCGCACGCATCTGGAAGTGCGCGGCTTCCAAGTTGCCGGAGTGAAATAAGCCACGGGGAGGTTCCCCATTTCTGCGAGGGTGAACCCTCAGGTTTGAGGAGGAGCGTTCCTACGAAACGCCGTCCAGCTCCGATTTACCCTAATTTCGAGCATATTTCGACGGGAGGACGGGCGGAATACAGGCCGGGGCATATCCCGTGCTCATCTGACGATGCTGGCGTGGGCCTAATCCACACGCCACTCGTCTCGATCATGGCTCACTCTCAACCTCATTACTCGGACCCAGGCTACCCGGGTTCGTCACGGGAGCGCCGCACCCCTGCGCCGATTGCTACTATGCCGGTGAATGCCTCGAGCGACACTTCCGATCCGACGCGAGAGATTCGCTCTCTGGTCGACCAGCTGCAACAATCCGCGCGGGATGCGAGGAACCAGATCCGCACGGCCGAGGCCGAGCGGGACGACATGGCGGCGCAGGCAAATCACTTCCGTCAGCAAAATGAAGAGCTGCGCGCGCGGTTTATCGAGATCACGTCAATCATCCGCGAGCGCGATGCGGCGCTGGAAGAGGTGGAGCGAATGTCGCGGACTCTCACGGATCACCAGGTCCGGCAAAGCGGCTCCTCGCGGGAGATCGCTGAGGCGAACCGCCAGCGCGACGAAGCTCTTCAGCAGCGCAAGGAACTCCTGACACAGCGCAACGACGGCATGGCGCAGCAAGCGCTGCTCGTCCAGCAGCGCGATGAGCTGAATCGTCAGCTGGAGATCGCGACGATCAGCGGCAAGGATGCGAGCTGGCGTCTGGCCGAGGTGCAGAAGCAGCTCGTCTCGATCCGGGAAGCCCGCGACGCCGCCCAAGCCCGCACCGGCGAACAGGGCGCTCGTATCGCTGCGCAGCAGGAAGAGATCGTCACCTTACGCGACGAGTTGGAACTCCTGCGCGTCTCATCGAAAGGGGCGATCGGCGAGGAGCTTTGGAAAGCCGTCTGCGCAGAGCGCGACCAGGCGCGCGCCGAAGCGGAACGACTGGGCACCGAGCTTACCGCGTTGCGCGCTGCGCATGAAGCGGCGCAGCAGACGGCCGGGGAAGCAGCCCGCGAGTTGGTTGCAGAACGCGAGCGAGCCGCTGCCGTTTTCGCCGGGCAGGCTGAAGCACAGAAGATCCTGGATGAAGCAACCCGCCGCATGGTGGAGGCGGAGAACCATTTCACCGAACTCTGCCAGGAACGGGCCGTGGCACTCGCTGCTCGGGAAGAGACAATTACCTCGCTGAAGGCCGCACAGCAGAAGATCGAGCGTCTCATCCGCGACCGGGACGCACTGCGCCACCAGAATACCGAAAGCGTTCTCGCCCAAGAGACGCAGCTCGAGGCGTTGCGCGCGCAGCTCGCCATTTTCGAATCCACGAACCCGGAAGCTGCTCAGCATACCAGCGAAGTCCGCGCGCTGGCCCGGCGTCTCTCCTGCATCGATGAAGAGCGTCGCGAGCTCGCGCATCGGCTGGAAAAGCAGCGCGAGGAAACGGTGGATCTTGCTGCTCAACTGCAGACTGCTCACGATCAAATCCGGCAGATGAGCGCAAACCTAGCAGAGGCCCGACTGCAGACGCGTCTTTCAGCGAAGTCGAGCACACCCGTACCGACCCCGGCACCGGTGAATGAGGCTCCGGCTCCGCTTCCGGCGCCGGTCTTTGATAGCGGGGAGTCCGTGAGCGCCATGCGACAGGCTTGCCAGGGGCTTCTCCGGGATCCGGAGAACGTGAGTTTCCTCAACGAGATCGCCGGCCACGCGGCCGCGTACGCCAAATTGGCAGGGGCCAGCCGCATCGTGGCGGTCGAGCGGCTCGGGCGCTCCTTCAGCGAGCTCGCCTCGGAGCTCTTCGAGTACCCGGACCGGATCTCTCCAGATATCCTCCGCACGATCCAGCAGACTGTCGAGTTTCTCGCAACCCTTGCCACAACGCGCGACCTTGCCACAGCAAAGGATCCCGCCTCCGCCCGCGTCTTCACCGTAGATGACGAGCCCGGCTGCTGCGAAGTCGTCCGCCGTGTCATGGAGTCGCTCACCATGCAGACCGGCCATGCGCAGGATCCCGCAAAGGCGCTCACGGAACTCGCCAGCCAACAGTACGATCTCATCTTTCTCGATGTGAACATGCCGGGCATCAACGGCTTCGAGCTCTGCGCGCAGATCCGCAGCCTATCGGTGAATTCCAGCACGCCTGTGATCTTCCTCACTGGCTACAACACCACCGAGAACCGGCTCCAATCGACGATGAGCGGCGGCAACGAGTTCGTGGGCAAACCTTTCCTCTTTCCCGAGCTCACGACCAAGGCGCTCACGCTGATGCTGAAGGCGCAGTTCCATCTGGCGTAACCACGTGGCGACGTGGTGCGTCTAGGAGGAGGATGAAACCCCTCTTCTTATCTACCGCACTTGGTCAGGAGGTCCGGCCATGATCATGGCAGACGTCCTCCTCTGGCTGCTGGTTATCCTAGGCAGCTACCTCGTTATCATCAGCTACTGGCTGCTCGCCACCGCGCTCTTTCCCCGGCTCGTAGAACGCTGCGAGAGCCGGTATACGGAACGTCCTGTGCGCACCGTGCTGGCAGGCGCTCTGGTCGTGGTACCGTTGCTCATCCTCAGCACCGCGCTGGGCCAGGCTTCGCTGCCGGGAGTGAAACTGATCGCCCTGGTGCTCGCGCTGCTGCCAGTGCTGGGCGGGCTTTTCGGCTCCGCCGGCCTCGCGCGGCGCGTGGGCAGCGGGCTGCCTGCAGTGCGTGATGAAGTGGAGCCCTGGCGCAAAGTATGGCGCGGAGGACTGGTCCTCGCATTCACGTTTCTGCTCCCGCTTATTGGCTGGTTCTTCGTCTTCCCGCTTACCCTCGCGAGCGGCTGCGGTGCGCTGCTGCTGGCCTGGCCCCGCCGGGTGAAGACATCGATCGACACGCCGGTTCCAGCCGCGCCATGAACTACTCCCGCCGGAACTTCCTTGCTACCGGCGCGAGTGCGGCTGCGGTGGTCCTCACCTCCGGTTGTGGGGAGATGCGTTCGCTGGGAACTCGCTGGCGGGGCTCGACGGCTGGGCCGCTTCCAGAGGATCTCACGCCTCCAGGCAGCCCGCTGCTCGATGAAACCTCGCATCTCCTGAACCGCCTCACCTTCGGACCACGCCCGGGTGAATGGGCGCGGGTCCGAAGCATGGGCGCCGGTGCCTTTATCGATGAGCAGCTTGCGCCCGAGAAACTCGATGATCACGCCTGCGACCGCATGATTCGTCGGCTGGAAGTGCTGCACCTGCCGCCCGGAGAATTGTACGAGTACAAGGAGAAGTACGTGCTCGAGCAGATGACCCGCGGCACCATCCTCCGCGCGGTTGCCAGCCGCCGGCAGCTTCACGAGGTGATGGTCGATTTCTGGACCGACCACTTCAACATCGATCCTTCAAAGGGGGATTGCCGCTGGCTGAAAGCAGCCGACGATCGCGAAGTTGTTCGACGCCATGCACTCGGGAAGTTTTCCGACCTCCTCCGCGCTTCCGCGCTGAGTCCGGCGATGCTCTGGTACCTGGATGGGCGCGTGAACCGCCGCGACCGCGATACCGATCGCCCAAACGAAAATTACGCTCGCGAGCTCATGGAACTCCATACGCTCGGCGTTCATGGCGGCTATACGCAGCAGGACGTGATGGAAGTTGCGCGCTGCCTCACCGGGTGGACCGTTCGCGATCGCAAGGAGCTGCGCAAAGGGCGGGTGTCCTTTGAGCCGAAGCGACATGATGACGGCGCGAAGGTCGTGCTCGGCGAGCCGATCCCCGCGGGACTGGGCGCGGCGGATCTGGATCGCGTGCTCGACCTCGTTGTTCGTCACCCCTCGACCGCGCGCCATCTCGCCACGAAGCTCTGCCAGCGCTTCATCGCCGACGAGCCGCCAGCCGCGGCCGTTGATCACGTTGCGCAAACTTTCACCCGCAGCACCGGCGACATCCGCGCGACGCTTCGCTCGGTCTTCGCCACAGAGGCCTTCCAGAGTTCGCAGGGCGGCAAGCTCAAGCGCCCGCTACACTTCGTCGTCTCTGCCTTGCGCGCCACGAATGCCGAGACGGATGGCGCACAGCCGGTCATCGAATCGCTCCTCCGCATGGGCCACGCGCCCTTCCGCTATCCAACTCCGGACGGCTATCCCGAAGCGGCTACGCACTGGACGAGCACGCTTCTCTGGCGCTGGAACTTTGCCGTAGGTCTGAGTGCCGGAAAGTTGCAGGGTACGCGCATCGTCCTCAAGGAGCTACGCGACCGGCTGGGCGACGACGGACTCATGGCCACCTGCTACGGTCGCCAGCCAAACGCCAGCGAGCAGCGCGCCTTTCACGCTTCTGGGGACGGTCTTGCCCTTCTCCTCGCCTCACCCGCCTTTCAACGCTGCTGACCATGGAAACGCAGACCTTCATCACCGGCACCGGCCCCACGCCCACGCTCGTCGTGGTCTTTCTCCGCGGCGGCGCCGATGGCCTCAGCCTCGTCGCGCCCCTCGGCGACGATCAGTATCACAAGGCCCGGCCACGGCTCGGCCTCAAGGCGGCGACGTCAGTTGCTCTCGACGGCTTCTTCGGCCTTGCGCCACAGCTGAGCGACCTCGAGCCCATGTGGAAAGACGGGGAACTCGCAATCATTCACGGCGCCGGTTCAGAGGATCAGACCCGGTCCCACTTCGAGGCGCAGGATCTCATGGAGCACGGCGGGCTCGCGGGGGGCGGCTGGCTCGGTCGGTATCTGCGCGCCCGTTCGCATGGACCAAGCGGGGCGTTGTCTTGTATCGCGCTGGGCCGCGCCCTGCCCGAGAGCCTACTCGGGGCACCGGGGGCGACAGTCATGCAATCGCTCGACGACTTCTCGCTTGGCGAGAGCGCGATGGGCGTTCGTGAACAACTCCGTGCCCTCTATGCGCAGGAGGGCGACTCACTAAAGTCGGCCGCGCACGACACCTTCGAAGCACTCGGCCGAATCGAGACCATGCGCGCCACGCCTTATCGCGCGGAGCATGGGGCCGAGTATGCTGATGACGGATTCGGCCAGGGGCTTCGTCAGATCGCTCGGTTGATCAAGGCAGGCGTGGGATTGGAGGCCGCTTCGATCGATCTCGACGGCTGGGACTCGCACTTTACTCAGGAGACTCTCCTCAATCCCCTGCTCACCCGTCTCGGCAAAGGCCTTGCCGCCTTTCGTCGCGATCTCGGTCGGGCCATGGATCGCACAGTCGTAGTCGTGATGACCGAGTTCGGCCGCCGCGTTCGCGAGAACTCTGCGTTCGGCACCGATCACGGGCGCGGCAGTGTCATGTTCGTGGCGGGCGGCGGAGTGCGTGGGGGACGCGTGATCGGCCCCTGGCCGGGCCTCGGCGACAGCTCGTTGGAAGGTCCCGGTGATCTGCCGGTCCTGAATAACTACCGCAATGTCCTTGCCCCCGTACTGCTCTGGCACGGCATGGCTCCGGGCAATCTCGGCACCGTCTTCCCAGACTTCCAAGTCACTGGCCTCGACCTCTTCGCTTAACACTCGCCCTTACGCAGATCGGCGAGGCTCCGGCGCCTGACTCTACTCCCCCACGAACTCGAGAAATCCGAATCGCAGCGGTACATGGAACTGCGCCAACCCCGTAGGCGACCAGGCGGTGAGCTCTCGGGGTAGGCCCTGTGGGCGATCGATCCGGCAGAGGTTCACCCGCCACTGGGTGCCCGGACTCGGCAGCTCCGGTGTAATCTCCGCAAAAGGCAGCGCAAGTTCCACCGTCCATCCTCCCGGGACTAGACGGGTGCAGCTGCGCAGGCCGCTACACTCCCAGCGGAAATCCTTCAAGTACCCGCTGCGGCTGCGGCGCAGCACCAGATCCATCACGGTGTTCAGCGGATTCACCTCGAACTCGTAATACGACAAGAGGTCGCCCACTGGATCGAGCAGCACCTCGACTACGTCCTCCTGATAAAGCGGCGCATCGCGCTCCGTGAAGGTCGCTCGCGGGTCCGCGTCCACACACTCAAAAAGGAACCGCACCTCCTCTCCGCTCCACCCTGAGCGGACTTTCGTTCCCTGCAGCGGTACCGCGCTAGAAATCACATCGCGCAACTCCCCTACTTCGCAGCCCCGCCAAATGGAACTCGCGGGATCAGCGGCGAGGTCCGCGAAGGCCCGCTGACGGCACCTGAGCACCGGCAGCGCGGACGTCATTCCCAAGGCTTTTGCCAGCTTACTGCGGTGGCTGCATCTGCAGCACCATCGCAGTCGCCGCCCCGAAGATTAGTAGGGCCAGCACGCCAAGACCGATCATCGCAGCACCGATCGGATCCTTCTTCTTGCTCTTGTTCTGAAAGGGCGAGGCATTCGCGAAATCCGCAGGGCGCACACTCGATTCCGCCGGGACGAGCACCGTAGGCTCGCTCTCCATCGGCAACGGTTGCTGCGTCTCGCCCGTCTCGAGATCCGTCCCATAGCGCACCTCGATGCTGCCAAAGCGAATCCGGTCGCCGGGCTGAAGCTGGTGCTCCTCCTCGGCCTCGATCTTGTTGCCGTTCAGACGTGTCCCATTGGTCGAGCCGAGATCGCGCAGGATGTAGTCCGTATCACGGAGCGTGAGTTCAGCGTGATGGCTCGACACGGACGCGTCGTCGATCTGAATGGAGTTGTCCGACACCCTCCCAACCGTGATCGCATCATCGGTTAGTTCGTGGGTGACATTGGAGCCGTCTGGGAGGGAAACGAGCAGCTTTGACATGTAGAGAGACGTGAGGTTAGCAGGGCTCAGCGCGATTCATCAATGAGTTTGGCGAACTCCCGGAAAAAGTATCCAGCGTCGTTTGGTCCGGGCGCTGCCTCAGGATGATACTGCACGCTAAAGATCGGGAGTTCCTTGTGCCGCAGGCCCTCGACGGTGTTGTCGTTCAGGTTCACATGGGTGACCTCCACGTCGCCGGGTAGCGACTCCGGGTCGACCGCAAAGCCATGATTCTGCGAGGTGATCGTGACCCTTCCCGTTGCCAGATCCTTCACCGGCTGATTCCCGCCACGGTGCCCAAACTTCAGCTTAAACGTCGTCCCACCAAAAGCGTAACCGAGCATCTGGTGCCCGAGACAGATCCCGAAGATCGGCGTCTTCCCGATGAGATTGCGCAGATTCTCGTGCACGTAGCCGAGCGCCGATGGATCGCCGGGACCATTGGAAAGGAATACGCCGTCGGTTTTCATCGCGAGCACTTCGCTCGCCGGGGTATCCGCCGGGACCACATGCACCTTGAAGCCCTCTTGCCGCAGCCGACGCAGGATGTTCCGCTTCATCCCCAGGTCGTATGCCACGATCTCGTGCGTCACGGGCGCGAGCTTTTCGAACATCTGCCCCTGGTCGTCCACCTCTGCTTTCTCGGTGTCACCCTTCACGATCGTCCACCGCCGGCTCAGCCGCCCTTCCGGGTCCCACACGTAGCCCTGCTTGGGCGTCACTTCCTTTACGTAATCCATGCCGATAACACCATCGCCGGCCTTCGCCAGCGCCACTGCATCTTCCACGCTCACGTCCCCCGTGGCCACGCAGCCTTTCATTGCGCCCTTGTCTCGCAAGTGCCGGGTGAGCGCACGAGTGTCGATCCCCTGCACTCCCGGGACACCCCACTTCACCAGGTAGTCTTCGAGCGTCCCCTCCGAGCGCCAGCTGCTCGGGATTGCACTCAGCTCCTCGATCACAAAGCCGCGCACGTGCGGTTCGTCGCTCTCCTGGTCCAGTTCATTGACGCCGTAATTCCCAATCTCCGGGTACGTCATGGCCACGATCTGCCCACGGTACGAGGGATCCGTGAGCACCTCCTGGTATCCGGTCATCGAAGTATTGAAGCAGACTTCGCCCACGGCGGACTTCCCGGTGGCTCCGAAAGCTTCACCGACGAAATGACGTCCATCTTCCAGGGCAAGGATTGCGCGCATGTTGTGGCGGGCAAGTAAACGCACGCGACCGCTTTTTTGAAGCGGAAAGGTGCACGAACTCGCAAGGAGCCGCTCGAAATTAGAAGAACTCGCCCTGGACCGCTCGCTCCCAGTGCGGCTCTGGCATCTCATGGCGCTTCTGCCGCTGCTGCCTGCCTGATGGCTTCTTTCCCCGCGCGGCGCGCTTCGCCAGGTTATCGAAAAACGCGGTGATCTCCTCCAGATCCCAGATCGCCTGTTTCAATCCTCGCTGCAACGTCTTGCGCCGGGCGGCTTCCATCTTCGGCAGGACCTTCCCACGCTGACGAAAGTTCCAAGCAGGGTGCTTCCGAGCTCTCGCCACCTGCGCCCGCATCCCGTTCACCGCTTCGTGCAGATCGCGGATCATCCGCCGAAGCAGCCCTACGGAAAGGGTGGCCGCAGTCCCATGCATGCCCAGATCCGCACGCCCAGCCACCGCTTCCATTCGGTCCAGATCGTGCGTGCGATACGCCTCCTGCAGCTCGTGCCAGAGCTCCCGCGCCCGCGGCGTGTCCGTCCCCGTCGAGTCGGGATGAAGAAGTCGTACGAGGCGGCGGTAGAGATCCTTTAGCCGGGAATCGGGAGCTGCCGCCGCTTGTGGCGGGAAGTGACGCGCCGCTTCCTCCCAGAACGCATCCCAGCTTTTGGCACCGTGCTTCTTTGCACGCGCATCCGCCAGGAGCCGATCAAACCTCGGCGCAGGACTCCCGGTCATCGCCGCGAAGACTTCTGCCATCGCCTCCATGGCCTGACGGAACTCCCGCTGCACCGCCTTGGGAGCCGCATCGAACTCATCAATGTCGAAGTCCGGTGGTAGGCTGAACGTCTGTGAATCCTCGAATCCGCCCGGCCCGTCTCCATCGTCCTCCGGTGGCACCTTCTGACGCTCGCGAGCCGCCCGGGCCGCATCCGGATTCGCCCGCGCCTCCATCACCCGCTTATAAGCGGTGACCTCGCTGCGCCCGCTGAAGAACATCTCCTCCTCGACCTCGCTGGCTAGGCGCTGCTTCTCCTGCAGCGCGAGATTCGTCTCCCGCAACTGTGTAAGGAGCGAACCAAAAACAGTCGCCTCCCACCGCTCATAAGCAGGCACATCCCCGGTCTGAAAAGTCTCCAGCTCCTCCCGGACCGTCCCGAGTTGCTCCTCAGCCGCCAGATACTGCTCCAACGCCGCCTGCCGCAGCGGCTCGTTATCGATTATCACCAGCGTCCACTCGCGACGCGTGCGCGCTGGCTGCTTTGTGTGGAATGCGGGACGTTTCCGTGGAGGCATTGGGGAGTCGAAAGCCGAAGGTCGAAAGGCGAGCCTGAAAGTTTGGCGCTTCGCGCAATGGTGTCAACGGGGCGCGCGGGGACATTCTAAACTTCGTGCGCCCAGGCCCTGATCACGAGCTGCCCCTAGGGGTATGTGAGCTCCACTTTTGCATCCGCGTTCGCCGTCCGCCGTGCTGAGGAAGCCAAGTCACGGTGGCCCCGTAGTCGCGGTACGCGCTGCTACAGGACTTCACGCGCTTGCACGCAAGCATCCGGTGCAGGTTCAGGACATAGGTAACGCCGGTGGTTCAAGACATGGGTAACACATGGTGCAACATCTGGAGAGGATGTGGGCATGCCATGGCAGACCCAAGCAGTCATGAACCAGAGAATAGAATTCGCGCTTCGTGCG
>JANMSW010000015.1:0-161660 GCA_031389825.1 Spartobacteria bacterium | reverse complement strand
CCGAGCAAATAGCTCGGCTGAGGGTGTCAATAGCTCGGCACGCCGAGCAAATAGCTCGGCTGGGGGTGTCAATAGCTCGGCACGCCGAGCAAAATAGCTCGGCTGGGGGTGTCAAAAGCTCGGCACGCCGAGCAAATAGCTCGGCTGGGGGTGTCAAAAGCTCGGCACGCCGAGCAAATAGCTCGGCGTGCCGAGCAAAAAGGGCGGCGAGCCGCTTTCGGCAATGGATGAGAGTGACTGCGCACGCACCCGCAGTGGCTTATTGCCTCGCCGCGTCTTTCCGCTCTGGGGCAATCCACTCTCGACACCTGGCACGACCGGGGTTTCGATTACTCGACTGATGAATACGCTCTGGGAACGCTATCAGAAATACTATTGCCGGTACGAGACGCTCGGGTTCTCGCTGGATATCTCGCGTATGCGATTTGATGACGCTTTCCTCGCGCGCATGGAGCCGCTCGCCCAAGGTGCATTTGCCGCGATGACGGAACTGGAGAACGGCGCAATTGCAAACCCGGACGAAAACCGAATGGTGGGCCACTACTGGCTTCGTTCGCCAGATCGAGCGCCTCAGCCAGAGCTGCGCGATGAGATCACGGAGACTGTGACGTCGATTGAGGAGTTCGTTGCGCAGGTGCGACAGCAGGGGCGCTTCACGGATGTGCTGCTGATCGGGATCGGCGGATCTGCCCTTGGTCCGCAGTTTGTTGCAGACGCGCTTGGTACCGAGAACGACGCTATGCGTCTTCACTTCCTGGACAATACTGACCCGGACGGCTTCGACCGAATCTTTGAGCAGCTGGCAAACCGACTGGAGCACACGCTCGCCGTGGTCATTTCCAAATCTGGCGGGACCAAAGAGACGCGCAACGGGATGGTCGAGACGGCGGCTTTCTATGAGAAGGCGGGGCTACCCTTTGCGAAGCACGCCGTCGCAGTGACAGGAGCAGGGAGTGAACTGGACAAGGTTGCAGAAAAGGACGGCTGGCTCGCACGCTTCCCCATGTGGGACTGGGTGGGCGGCCGGACCTCAGTAATGAGTGCAGTCGGACTGGTCCCGCTTTCTTTGCTGGGTCTGAACATGCGCGAATTCCTTCGTGGCGCCGCAGAGATGGACGAGTGGACTCGCACATCCCAGACACTGGAAAACCCGGCGATGCTGCTCGCGCTCATGTGGCACCACGCAGGGAATGGGCGCGGCGAGAAGGACATGGTCGTTCTCCCGTACAAAGACCGTCTCGTGCTTTTCTCCAAGTACCTCCAGCAACTCGTCATGGAGTCGCTCGGCAAGGAGCTCAACCTAAAGGGGGAGCAGGTCAACCAAGGAATCGCGGTGTATGGCAACAAGGGCAGCACCGACCAGCACGCGTATGTGCAGCAACTGCGTGATGGGGTGCACAACTTCTTCGTCACCTTCATCGAGGTGCGCCAGGCACGGGCCGAGCGCGGCATGGAGGTAGAGCCCGGCGTTTTCACGGGTGATTATCTGCAAGGATTTCTACGCGGAACCCGGACCGCGCTGTACGAGAGCGGACGCGAATCAATCACCCTGAGCGTGCCAGATACGAGCGCTGCGACGGTGGGTGCGCTGATCGCCCTATACGAGCGGGCGGTTGGCTTCTACGCCACTCTCGTTGGGATCAATGCCTATCATCAGCCCGGGGTGGAGGCAGGTAAAAAGGCGGCGACCGTGGTGCTACAGCTTCAGCTTGACCTCCGAAAGGCGCTGGCGGAGAGCGGCCAGCCGCGCACCGCTGGTCAACTTGCAGATTCTCTCCAACAGGATCCCGAAAGCGTGTACCATGGGCTTCGCCATCTTGCCGCTAACGATCGCGCAATTAGTGCCGATCTCTCAGGTGGACCCGGCCAGCACCGCTTTTCGCTCGTTTCATGAACGCCACGGATTCCACATCAACGGACCAGCTGCAGGTTCCCTATGGGCGGGTCGCCACTTTCATCAGGCAGATTACCCACGACGTGCGGAACAATCTCAACGCCATGGATCTGCAGGCGGCCTATGTTGCCGAACTGGTCACCGACGTTGAGGCGCTCGAAGAAGTCCGGCGGATTCGAACGCACATTCAGCAGGCGGCGAAGCAGCTCCAGGCGCTCTCGGGAAATTTCTGGGTGGCTCCACCAAATTTAGTGACTTATTCGGCGGCGATCTTCGTCGAAGACCTCCAAGACCGTCTCGCCAAGATGCACCCAGAACATGCACCCCAGGTGAAATGGACGGTAGAGCTGGGAGATCAGATGGTGGCGCTCGATCTCGAAATGATCTTCACGGCAATCGCGGAAGTCTTCAAAAACACCTTCCATTTCAGACAGGGGAGCGACCCGATCGAGGCGCGCGCAGTTGCTGAAGATGGTAGATTCATTATCGAAATCAGCGAGCCCAAGACCGACATCCCTGACAATCCCAACCAATGGGGGCAGGATCCTTTTGTCACATCTCGTCGCGGCGCCTATGGGCTCGGCCTATTCCGCGTCCGGAGAATTCTCGCGGCGCACGACGGTGACCTTCATTTCTCCTGCCCTTCAGGGCAAAGCCTGCTGATCAGCAGGATCGCACTGCCGTTCGCAGCGGACGAATGAACCTTTCTCCTCCCCACAAGGTAATCGTAATTGATGACGAGCGACCGATCCTGATGACTCTGGAGGCGCTGCTGAAGCGCCATGGATACGCGCCGTTGCTCGCGAATACGGCGGGTGGTGGGATGTCGTTGGTACGCAAGGAGAACCCGGATCTCGTGCTCTTGGATCTCGGCCTGCCGGATGCGGATGGACTGGATGTGCTCCGCGAAATGCGGGCCGAGTTTCCAGCGCTCCAGGTAATAATCCTGACCGCTCACGATTCGCTTTCCAACGCGATCGACTCAATCAAACTGGGCGCCTTCCATTTCATCGCGAAGCCCTACGCGCCGGAGGAACTCCTGGCGCTGATCGGTCTGGCGATAGAGCAGCGGCGGCTGGTGAATGAAGCTGCGAGCCTTCGTCAGGAGACCAAGCAGCTTTCCAAAAGGCTCGAGAAAGCGGAGCGGCAACTCGCGCCCGTGGTAAAAAGCCGGTCCATGCAGGATGTGCTAGAACTCGTCGGAAGGGTCGCGCCCACTGATGCGAATGTGCTGCTTCTCGGCGAGAGCGGGGTGGGCAAGGAAGTGATGGCCAATCAGATCCACCGGGCGAGTCTTCGCGCAACGGGGCCATTGGTGAAGCTGAACTGCGCCGCCTTTCCGGCCAATATGATCGAAGCCGAACTCTTCGGCTACGCAAAGGGGGCATTCACCGGCGCTGTTACCGACTTTCCGGGAATGATCCAGGAAGCGAGCGGCGGCACACTCTTCCTCGACGAGGTGGCGGAGATGCCGCCGGAGTTGCAGACGCGTTTCCTCCGCGTGCTCCAGGAGCGGGAGTATCGGCCGCTCGGCAGCACCAAGACAATTGCTTCGAACTTTCGGCTGATCGCGGCCACAAACCGGCCCGTAGCGGATGCGGTGCGGGTCGGCCAGCTTCGGCAGGACCTGTACTACCGGCTGAATACCTTCCAGATTGAGATCCCGCCGCTCCGTGAGCGCAAAGAGGACGTTCCGGCGCTGGTCACGACATTCGTGAAGCGCTTCTCCGATCAACTAGGCAAGCCGGAGCCAAAGATCTCCCAGGAGGCGTTCGACATGCTCCTAAACTACGGGTGGCCGGGCAACATCCGGGAGCTGCAGAACGCGGTCGAGTACAGCGTGATCCTCGCGGACAAAGACGTCATCAATGAGAAGCAGCTGCCCAAGGAGATCCAGCTGCCGCCCGTGTTACAGAACATGGCGGCGAAGACAAACGGGATTGCGACTACGCTGAATCTCGATGACCAGGAGAAGGAGACGATCCTGAAGGCACTCGCGCAGGCTCATGGGAACAAGAAGAAGGCTGCTGAAATACTGGGAATTCACCGGCCGACCCTTTACAGCAAGCTGAAGCGCTACGAGATCCAGCTTTAGTCCGTCCGGGAGTGCGGATCCGTTAGTCTCGATCTCATCAATGTTGCGCCATCGCGAAAAGGTCCTCGCTCACGCTGAACAACAGCTGCTTGCGCATGGCGAACCGAAGTCGGCCGAGCTGCTGGCCCTGTATAAGAAGTTCTTAAAGATCGAGAACCATCGGATCCGGCTGAAGCATCACAGCGGGGGCGGGGGTCGCGACGTTTGTGCGCAGCGCGCCAGCCTCGTGGATATTGTCCTACGACATCTGCTGGAGAATGCCTTTGGCCAGGATTCTTCGGCCGGACCGCCTCCTCCATTAGCGCTGGTGGCGATTGGTGGCTACGGGCGTGGGGAGCTGAATCCGTTCAGCGACATCGACATCATGTTCCTGCATCCTGACTCCATGAAGCAGGTGTCGAAGCGCTTCACCGACATCGTGGAGCAGATCCTCTACATGCTCTGGGATGTAGGCTTCAAAGTAGGGCACTCCACCCGCTCGATCTCCCAGGCGATCAAGCAGGCGAATGAGGACATGCTTTCCAAGACGTCACTGCTGGAGGCACGCCTGGTCGCGGGCAGTGAAGAGCTGTATGCTGAATTTCGCAAACAGTACGTGAACCGCTGCGTGGACGGACACGAGGAAGCCTACATTGCCGACCGCGTGCAGAACCAGACGGAGCGGCATCTGAAGTTCGGGCGGACCGTCTACATGCAGGAGCCGAACGTGAAGAACGGCTGCGGCGGGCTGCGCGACTACCAGAACCTACTCTGGATCTCGTTCTTCAAGCATCGCGTTCAATCCACGGCTGGCCTCGTCGAGAAGAAGCTCCTCAATGAGAGTGAGCGTCGGCAGCTCGATCGTGCTTACGATTTCCTTCTGCGAATTCGCACGGAGCTGCACTACCTGAACAAGCGCGCAGCCGACGTCATTCTACTGAATCAGCAGCTCCAGCTGGCGGATAAGCTGGAGTATCCACAGAAGAACATCCTTCGTCGCACCGAGGCCTTCATGCGCGACTACTACCAGGAGGCGCGGACGATTTACAACATGACAGAGCTTCTCTCGGAGCGCATGTCTGTGGTTCGGGCCGAGCCGGTGAAGACGTCCCGGCTATTCGGTTTCCTTCGTCGGACGAAACCAGCAGAGGTGGAGAAGTTCGACGGATTCATCAGCCGTGAGGGGCGGCTGTATCCTGAGACGAAGGAGATCTTCAACCAGGATCCAGTCCGGATGATGCGCCTCTTCCAGCACATGCAGCAGCGCAACCTGCGGCTTAGTCCCGAACTGCGGCAGCTGATCCTCCGACGCATTCATCTTGTAGATCGTACCTTCCAGTACACCAAAGGCGCTCGGGAGACCTTCACGGCCATTCTCTCCCGAAAGGGTGAGGTCGGGAAGATTCTGCGCGCGATGCACGAAGTCGACTTCCTGGGCCGCTATACGCCAGAGTTTGGCCAGCTGACTTGCCTGGTTCAGCACGAGTTCTTCCACCGCTACACTGCGGACGAGCACACGCTCGTGTGTATCGAGAAGCTGGACGAACTCATCGATACGGCCGAGGAGAAGTTCAAAGAGTATAAGCTGCTCTTCCAGAAGCTGGAGGACCCCTTTGTCCTCTATCTAGCGCTGCTTTTGCACGACACCGGGAAGGCTTCAAACGCCCGGCTGCATGCTGAGGCCAGCGCGCTCTTCGCACAGAAGGTCGCCTCCCGCCTCCAACTCGCTCCCGAACGGAGGAAGGCGCTGATCTTCCTTGTTGATCACCACATCACCCTCTCCAGCATCGCACAGCGACGGAACCTCGAGGACGCGGCGACGATTGCGGAGTTCGCGGCGCTCGTGAAGAGCCAGGAGAATCTCGACGCGCTGATGTTGCTGACCCTCGCTGACGGTCGGGGAACTGGCGACGAGAACTGGTCCGACTGGAAGGAGAACCTCGTCTGGACGCTGTATCGCAACACCTCTCTCTATCTTGCCGATGGCGAGGCATACCATCGGCAACGTCGGGCGGAGCGCGAGCTCTCGCGGAAGGCGGTCTTCGACAAGGTGCCCGAGGGCTTCAACGAGGAAGTGGACGCGCATTTCGAAAACATGCCCGATCGGTACTTCCAGACCTACACGGTCGACGAAATCATCGAGCACATCAGGCTCTTCCGGCAGTTCCTCCAGAGCTATCAGGATCGCGAGCGAGGTCCGCTCGCTCCCGCAGTGCGTTGGGTGCCACACCAGAACAAGGGACACACCGAGTTCTGGTTCTGCGGATTCGATCGCAAGGAGTTGCTTGCGAAGATCGCCGGGTCGCTGTCCGTGGCGCAGCTGAACATCCTCAGCGCCGACGCGTTCACACGCAGTGACAATCTCGTGCTGGATATCTTCCGCGTTTGCAACACGCGCTTTGAGGCAGTCACGGACGAGAAGGACATCGCCCTCGTCGAGAAACGCCTCCGCCAATCGCTCGACCAGGAGCATTTCGACTTCACCCCGCTGCTTGAGAAGGCCATGAAACGGCGGGGCTTCCACTTATCGCAAGAGATCGATTTCCCGACTCGAATTGTCGTCGATAACGATGCGCACCCCATCTACACGCTGGTCGACGTGGGCACGCCAGATCGGCTTGGTCTGCTCTATAATCTCCTGCGCGCGTTGGGCACGATAGACATTCAGATCGCCCTTTCGCGCATCACTACTGAGAAGGGTGCGGCTATCGATAGCTTCTACGTCACAGACCCAGAGGGCCGGAAAGTGAAGGGTGCCGACAATCTCGTTCGACTGCAGCAGGCGCTTTGGATTGCCTCGCAGGCGCTCAACCCCAACCCTCGCTCCTCGTCCGGCGAAAAGCTTCCGGTCTAGCGGATCGCAGCGATCTGGCAGCTCTCGCCGTTGCCGGGCATCTGTAGCCGCTCGCCAGCTTTCTTTCCCACGAGATGCCGACCGAGCGGCGATTGCGGGGTGATCACGAGGACGGTGTCGCCTTCGTGCAGGATCTCCATACCGCCAGACCTCGGACCAATGAAGTAGAAGACCTGTTCGCTGTCGGACTTCAATTCCACCAACGCGCCGAGGTCCGCTGCCGCTCCTGGTGCAAAGTCCCGCACCCCCATAGCACCGAAGTGCTGGATCGCCTCAATTACTTCCAGCGCTTGTCTCGACTGGCCTCTCGCGATGTACGATGCCTCCAATCCACGAGTGTCGTACTTGTTCTCTGCCTTGCTCTGCTCATCTGTCGACTCGGAATGAGCAGCGCGAGCCGACTTCGCGTATCCTTCGACTTCGGAGGTGAGCGTAGCGATGATCTGCTGGAGGAGGAGTGTCTTGTTCAAGATGCCGCTCCAGCCTGCATGCTCGGCAAAGATGAGCAATCACCGATGCCGATCCACTGCCGGATTTCCGGGCTCGCCTGTTGACAGGCCAGCATACGCTGACCATGTTGTCCGCCTTCAAAATCCCCCGTGGTGTAATGGCAGCACAGATGACTTTGACTCATCTGGTCGAGGTTCAAATCCTTGCGGGGGAACCACCACGGAATGGCTTAGGGAAGCACGGGGAGGACCAGAGAATGTCCTGTCATCTCGACCGGCTGGGGAACTCCAAGGAGCGCGAGTAATGTTGGCGCTACGTCCGCGAGGATGCCGTCCTCGCAACGAAAGCCCGCTGCATCGCTGCCTACGTAGAGGAAATGTACGAGGTTAGTCGTGTGCGCGGTGTTCGGAGACCCGTCCGGGTTGCGCATCTGTTCACAGTTACCGTGATCCGCCGTAATGAGCAGCCGTCCGCCAAGCGCCAGCGTGCGTTCAACGACTTGCCGCACGCAGTCGTCAATGGTCTCCACCGCTTTAATCGCTGGTTCAAGACGGCCAGTATGGCCGACCATGTCGGGATTCGCGAAGTTCAGGATCACTAGGTCGAACTGCGGTAGAAGCTCGAGCACGCGAGCGGTGAGTTCCGCAGCACTCATCTCCGGCTTGTGATCATACGTGGGAACATCCTGTGGTGATTGGATGCTCACCACGTCCTCACCCGCGAACGGCTTTTCGACGCCGCCATTGAAGAAGTAGGTCACGTGTGGGTACTTCTCCGTTTCAGCAATGCGTAGCTGCTTAAGACCGGCATTGCTCACTACTTCGCCGAGGATGTTGCTGAGATTCTGCGGCGGAAAGACCGCCGGGCATCCATAGGTTTTATCGTACTCAGTGAGTGTCACGTAATGTACGCGGGGCTGGACCTCGCGTTCGAAGCCCGCGAAGTCATCGTGAAGAAAGGCGAGGCTGAGTTGACGTGCGCGGTCTGCGCGAAAGTTAAAGAACAGGACGACATCGCCATCGCGGATGCGCTGCTCGTTCCCATGGGAGAAGATGAGCGGCTGCATGAACTCATCCGTCCCTCCAGTGATGTACTTTGTGCTGATGGCTGCGGCAGGCGCTCCATGGACCTGCTCTCCACGTCCAAGAACAATTGCATCCCAAGCGAGTTTGTTGCGTTCCCAACGCCAGTCGCGGTCCATGGCAAAGTACCGGCCAATAACTGTGGCGATTACAGCCCCGCTTTCGAAGAGCTGCGCGGAAAGGGTGGTCAGATAATCCGCCCCTCCGGTAGGGGAAGTGTCGCGGCCATCCGTAATCGCATGCACAAGGATTTCGCCAACACCGGCTGCAGCAGCGGCATTCGCCAGAGCCACGACATGTGCCTGGTGGCTATGCACACCCCCGTCCGAAATCAGGCCCAGCAGGTGGAGGCGTCCACCGCGGGCTTTGGCAAAAGCGTCTTGCAGGATGGTGTTCCGCGCGAGGTCGCCGTCCATGATGGCCTTGTTGATCCGGGTGAGATCCTGGTAGACGATGCGGCCCGCGCCGAGGTTGAGATGGCCCACTTCCGAGTTGCCCATCTGGCCGGGCGGAAGGCCAACATCCATCCCGCTCGCGCTCAACGCACTGAGCGGGTAAGTGGCATAAAGGTAATCGTGGAACGGGGTACGGGCGAGGAGCGTGGCGTCACTATTCACTTCTGCCTGTTCGCGTCCGCCGGGATTGATTCCCCAGCCGTCACGAATAATTAGAACTACGGGCTTGGACATGGCGGCATCTGAAAACGCAGACGCGGATTCCGCCAGCCCATTCCGCAAGCAGCGCAAGCGGCACCCCTCCATCCGCCGGAGAGCATCGTAAGCTCTCCCACCAGAATTGAAGCGGTACAATTGAGTAGGGAACTACTCAACGCCGAGGTAGAAATACTCCACCGCTGAGTAGGCGGAGCCTCGCGCGCCGAAAGAAACTCCTCTCCCGTGAGATGCTACACTCCGGGTAGCGTGACAGGAGAGCGTCACGCCCGGTACTCTGGATTTCGCGGGCGGTGCTCGCTCTACTCGACCGAGAGACTGTGGTGCCTCGCGTGAGTAGTCCAAGTCTCGCCAGCAAGGTTCCCGATCCTCGCGCGCGAGATTGGCGCTTCTCCCCCGCAACACTGCGGATATAGGAAATATGCGGTGCGGACGCCCATCGCGACCTGTGGCTTGGAGGCTGCTAGACGTTGGTCAGTAAAGTCAGCTCCCTGGCGAATGCAGCTACCCAGTCGGGATTCTGCACACGAAGTGCGTCCCAGCTTGGTAGCGGGGCAGAATACGGAACCGCACTACCCAGCAACTCAGTGGCGAAGAGTTCCACCAGACGGATCTCTGCATCGGCGTCGTGCGGTAGACCATTAATTCGTGCGAGCGCGGAGGATCGTTGCACCGCTTGATGCCCCTCCTTCAGATAGGCTTCTCCCACTGCTTCCCAGGTAAAGTCAGTTCCCCCGCATCCTTCCCGCTGAAGCGCGGCTAGCAGTGTCTGGCTGATCTCTCTCGCCATTCGGGCCAATGAACCACCTTCTTCGGCTGGGTGGTGGCGATGCTCGTACCCGCTACCGCCATCTACCTGCGCAACGGTGCGAGGATCCACCTGACGGAAAACCCGGGCAAGCATCCCGATCTCCACTCCCCACGAGGAATCAATCGGAAGAGCGGCAGCAAGGTCACTCCCGATCGCAATCTCGCCAGCCAGCAGATAGCGGAAGCTCCGGAGGAAATCGAGCAGCGGATGATGTCCAGCGACTCGCACTACAGCCTGGAGCAGGGGAGCGAGAAAGAGGCGCGTAACCCGACCGTAAAGGCGGTCCGTTGCCCGGGAGTAATACATCTTCGCGAAGGAGAACCCAAGCTCCGGGTGCGCTGCTGCGTACGCCAGGCGCGCGAGATTCTCGCGGCGGAAGGAGAGGACGTCGCAGTCCTGCGTGAGGAGGATAGCGTTGGGATGCATCGAAAGTACGGCACCGATGCCCGCCCAAAGGTTGAGCCCCTTGCCATGCGCGGCGCTGCCCTGAACCTGGGTGAGTAGCGGTCCGAGTTGAGGGCCATCATTCCATAGGAGGTGCAACCGCTGCGGCATTCCGCCAAAGAACCTCTGCGCGTGCTGCCATCCGCCGGAATCAAGCCCATTGAAGCTTACCACAATATCGTGCAGCCAGTTGGCGGCACGTAGCTCCTCTCGGATGTGCAGAAGCGCGGGCTGATCAAGCTCTGCCGCGTGGCAGGGGAGAACCAGCCCAATTGGGCGATGGAGCGCCAACTCCAAGAGTTCGGCCTCGAGATGAGGAGCGGGGTTCGGAGCGAGCTGTTGCAGCGTGCAGATCAACCCCGTTTGCGCGAAGTCGCTCATGCGGATGCCAGACTGCTATGGGCTGACGGTCTCTTCGTCGTCCTCATCAAACTCTTCCTCGATCTCCTCCTGCAGCTTGCGGGAAAGGAAGGGACGAAAAAATCCGTAGAGCAAGTAAGCAACGAAGATAACAAATGGCATCCACTCGTAGTTCATTGCGGTGAAGCCAATGACTGCAATGATCAGGATGAACCGCGGGAGCGACCGCTTAGTTCTCCAGCCGATACCTTTGAAGCTAGGGTACTTGAACTTGCTGAACATCATCCAAGCCAGAAAGAGCATCAAGGGCGGGAGGACCCACTTGCCAACGCCGATTGCGTGCTGCTTTTCGCTAAGCCAAAGGAGAAAAAGGGTGAGCGACGCAATCAGTCCGGCGGCCGCAGGAATGGGAAACCCGGTAAACTCCTTGTTGGCAGTGGCGCTATTCGTCGCTGCAAGGCAGTTAAATCTAGCAAGCCGAAGTGCCCCGCAAAGGAGGTAAACAGATGCGATTACCCAGCCGATCTTATCAAACTCGTGGAGTACTATCCGATAAACCATGAGCGCGGGCGCGACACCGAAGGAAACGATGTCCGCAAGAGAATCAAATTCCCGACCGAAAGCGCTGTCACTGCCGCCAAGTCGCGCGAGTCGGCCATCCAGTAGATCGAAGATGCAGGACGCGAGGATCAGCCAAATCGCTATGTGGAACTTCTCTGTCGCCGCAGCCTGAGCGATCAGCAGGGCCTCTGGCTGCGCGGCAGCCACGAGGAGGGCACCTTCCACGATCTTCAGCGACGCCGCAAAGCCGCAGAAGAGATTCCCTGCCGTCATGAGGTTCGGCAGCAGGTAGATCTTGGGTTCGGCGTCGCTCATGTCGGGTTTGGATGACTTCTGATCTGCGAGGTTGCTCGTTTGCTCGTGTGAACAATCAGGCTGCGGGATAGCGGGCGATCACGGTTTCCCCACCCTTCACCTTGTCGCCGATCTTCACTGTGATCTCACAGCTGATCGGACAGAAGATCTCCGTCCGTGAGCCGAAGCGAATCATCCCGAAACGTTCACCTTTGCGCACGGTGTCGCCGAGCTTGGACCATGCGACAATGCGGCGTGCGATGGCTCCGGTAATCTGCCGGACAACGAGCGTGGACCGGTCGCCCTCGAAGGCCCACGTTTGCGCCTCGTTTTCCGTTGAGGCCTTGGCATGGCGCGCGTCGTGGTACGTGCCGGGGTAGTGCTGGATGTAGCTAACCTTTCCGTCAATCGGTGCGCGATTTGTATGCACATCGAATACCGAAAGAAAGATCCCGACCCTCTTCATCTGCTGCTTTACTACTTCGCCTTCTTCCATCTCCGTGATATCCGCCACAGTACCGTCGGCCGCAGCGAGGATGGCATTCGGGTCAGCCGGCGCAACTCGTTCCGGATCGCGGAAGAAATTGATGCAAAAGACGATAAGCAGGAGCGCCGGGATGAGGAGCCACCACCACGTGAGCGCCCCGCCCACGACGGCGAGGAAGCAGAGTGCCGCGAATATCCAGCGGCCTTCGAACAATGTCTGAAATCGCATGTGGGGACATACTCGGCGCGCGGCGCGGAGCGTCAAGTGCAGCCGTCGCGATGTCCTGAGAATCGAAACCTGCACTCAAGACACCGATTGTCAGGGCCGAAGGGTGGGATTAACGTTCGCGCAATGACGACAGTGATCGATCCACAACTCACCATGAGTGAACTGTTGAAGAGCTTCCCCGGCGCACAGCGGGCGCTTTTCCGCCGGTACCACATTGGTGGCTGCTCGAGCTGCGGCTTTCGTGACGACGAAACCCTGGCGGAGGTCTGCGCGCGAAACGAGAACCTGCCCGTGCCTGAAGTGATCGAGCACATCATTGCCAGCCACGAAGCGGATTTGAGCCTCCAGATCTCACCCGAGGACCTGGCTGAGGCTCGGCGGGCGGGAGGCACCCTGAAGATTGTGGATATACGGACGCGTGAGGAGTTCGACGCTGTCCATATCGAGGGTGCGACTTTCTTCTCGCAGGAACTCATGCAGGAGATACTGGGAAGCTGGGATCGCACGAGTCTGGTCGTTTTTGTGGATCACCAAGGAACCCGCACTGCCGATGCTGCAGCGTATTTCGCAGGGCATGGGTTCGAGAACGTGCGCTGCCTGCGGGGAGGAATTGATGCTTGGGCTACTGAGGTCGATCCGAGCCTGCCTCGTTACGATCTCGAATAGTTATTTATGAGCAACGATCTTCAACAGCGCATCCAGCAGGCGATTCAGAACCCCAAGAACATCGGTGAGCTGCCGGACGCGGATTCAGTAGGAACGGTTGGCAGCCCTGATTGCGGCGACATGTTGCGCATGTGGGTGAAATTCCGTGAGGACAGTACTGGTCGGAAGGTCATTGATCGCGCGACGTTTCAGACCTTCGGCTGCGAGACTGCCATCGCAGTGGCCAGTGTCGCGACTGAGCTGATCGCAGGGAAGACGGTTGAAGAGGCGCTTTCCATGTCGGGTAGCGATCTTTCTGCGCCGCTTGGTGCGTTGCCACCGATGAAGATCCATTGCGCGCAGCTCGTTGAAGGTGCGCTCCGATCAGCTCTTACGCCCGCGGTTGCGAACAAGGTAGAGCAGCGTGCTCAGGAGATCGAAGGTCCTGGCTCTGCAGCCGCAGTTGCGGCACCCGCGCCGGGCGCGACTACCCTCCTGCAAAACTTTGCGGCACCCACTGCTTCAGAGAAGAAGGTAAAGGTTGTGCTAAAGCCATCGGCCCAGCAGTAAAGGGCATCTACTTTCATGTACGAGCAAACAGAGAAAATCCTCCTGCGTGATTGCGCAGCGGTTCGCATCCCAAGCGGCGACGAGTTCATCATCACGGCCGGAACTACGGTGTACATTACGCAGGCTCTTGGAGGAAGCTACACCGTCACCACCGATCAAGGCCTAGCCCGTGTTTCGCGCCAGAATGCAGATGCGCTTGGACTCGAAGCTGAGCCCGAGGAAGTCGCGACCGCGGTCACCGGTGACATCGATGTTCCCGTAAATGAAAAGGCTGTTTGGGATCAGCTCCGGACGTGCTTTGATCCGGAGATTCCGGTGAACATCGTCGACCTCGGGCTGGTGTACGATTGCATCGTGGCTCCGCGCGCAGGGGAGGGAGCTAAGGTGGACATTAAGATGACACTCACCGCACCGGGCTGTGGAATGGGGCCTGTTATTGCTAAAGAGGCGGAGGACAAAGTCGTCTGCGTGCCAGGAGTAGCCGAAGCCGTGGTGGAACTCGTCTGGGATCCACCATGGAATCAGGCAATGATCAGCGAGGTTGGCAAGATGCAGCTTGGGTTGATCTAAACCCGCGGCTGCAGAGCCTTGAGCAGAACGGAGACTTTAATCCGTTGCGCTCATACCAACGCTAGTGCTGAAGTAGCGTCACCGAACTTTCCAGGACGGACGTTCATCTTATCCATCATCGAGAGGTAAAGGCGGCACATTTGCCGGTCTGGCTTCCCAGAGTAGTCCAGCACCCGTCCGCCTTGGATGCGTCCGCCGCCACCACCGAGCAGGAGGACCGGAAGCTGATCTGCATTGTGATTTCCAGTCATCATGCTGGAGCAGAAGAGGAGCATAGAGTTGTCGAGCAGCGTACGTGAGCCTTCCTGGATTGCGTCCATCTTACGTGCGATATAAGCGACCTGCTCCATAAAGAACTGGTTCACCTTCAACCAGTCGTCACTGTCGGAATGCGAGAGCAGATGATGGATCATGTAGTCCACACCGAGATTAGGGAAGCGGAGCGACGAGTGGTCGTTGTTGAGCTTGAGCGTTGTGATGCGCGTAGTGTCGGTTTGGAAACCGAGCACTAGGATGTCGCTCATCAGCCGCATGTGTTCGCCAATGTCCTGCGGAATACCGTCGGGAGGACGAGGGATGTTTGGTAGCGCCAGAGTAGGCCGCCACCCCTGGAGCTCACCTTTCTGTCCAGCGCGAACGATGCGCTGCTCTACCTCACGAACCGAGTGGAGATACTCGTCGAGCTTCTGCTGATCCGCCGAGCTGATCCGGCGGCGGAGATCCTGCGCATCTCCGAGTACCGCATCGAGAACGCTCCGATCGCCACGCTGCACCTCGTCTTTGAAAAGTCGATCAAACGCCAGGGCGGGGTAGATTTCCAGCGGGGTCGGGGTGGTCGGCGAACTCCACGAGATGTGGGAGCTGTAGAGCATCGAATAGTTCTTGTGAACGGCAGGGTTCGATTTCTCGCAACCGAGAACCAAGCTAGGCACCTTCGTGGAGGTGCCGTATTGCTGTGCAAGGAGCTGGTCGATGCTCGTGCCGGACCGGATCTCGCCACCTGAGGCGAGCGCTGCGCCCGATAGGAGATTCCCCGTCTGGGAGCTGTGAATGTTACCCTTGAGCGCCTGCTCATTGTACAGTCCACGGACGAAGACCATCTTCTCCCGGAAGTCATTAAGCGGCGCGAGAACCCTGCCTAGTTCCATCTGCCGCCCCTCACCGCGCGCCCACCATTCCTTACTGTGGAAGCCGTTGCCGGCGAAGAGGACTGCTAGCCGGACCGGCGCTTCGCTGGAAGGTTCACTTCCACGCGCTTCGTCTCCCCAGACGTTCAGTGACTCCAGCCAGGGCAACGCCATCGTGACGCCGAGTCCACGGAGGAAGGTGCGACGGGAGAATCGGTGGTTATTCATGGCTGGTTTATTCGCTAGAGGAGGCTTCGTAAGCTAATTGCTTCCCTCGGATGTCCAGGAACTGCCTGCTCTGCACAATTGCCTCGATAGCAGCGCCTACGCGGTACTCCTTCGCGCGCAGATCGGTCTGCATCTGCGAAAGCAGTGGTTCATCTGACAGCTGTACGCCGCGTCCAAGCGCATAGCCGAGCAGCTTTCGACAAAACTGCCGCAGGAAGTCGTCACGCCGCTTCGTCAGCAGGTATTCGCGAAGCCCGCCAATATCTTCGAGTTCCGTTCCGTCCATGTGAGTGGAGCGGTTATTGATGAGGCGACCGCCGTTGTCCCGTTCACGGCGGCGCCCAATTGCGTCAAAGTTCTCTAGCGCGAAGCCGAAGGCATCGATGCGCATATGGCACCCGGCGCATCTTGGATCGGAACTGTGCTTCTCCGTGAGTTGGCGAACCGTGAGGTTCTCCGTGCCTTCCTCTTCCGGGAGGGGAGGCACGTCTTTTGGGGGACGGGGTAGTTTATCGCCAAGCAGCACCTCGGCCACCCAGTTGCCACGTAGGATCGGGCTGCTGCGTGATGCGCCGGATTGTTTGGCGAGCAGTGCTGCCTGGCCGAGCACACCACCACGCGAGAACTGCCTCAACCCGTCCACGCGCCGCCACTCCTCGCCTTGAGCGGGAATGCCATAGTGCTTTGCCAACGCTCCATTCACGAATGCGTGATCTGCGTCGAGAATTTCAAAGATAGATCCATCGCGTTGAAAGAGATCCGTGAAGAAGCGGATCGCCTCTTCGTACATATCGCCGCGGAGCGCTGCAAAATCCGGGAAGTGCCGCTCGCTCTTTTCATCGAGCGCGTCGAAGTCGCGGATGTGCAGCCACTGGCAGGCGAATTCAACAGCAAGACGGCGGGCGCGAGGATCTGCAAGCATGCGGCGCATCTCCGCATTGAGAGTGTCGGGCAAGTGAAGTGTACCTGCAGCAGCCGCTTCACGGAGGCGGACGTCGGGACTGGAGGACCAGAGGAAGTAGCTCAATCGGCTTGCGAGTTCCCAATCGTTGATTGGTGCCTGCTTTTCGCCGGGTCCAGGGATCTCTGCACGATAGAGAAACGCAGGCGATACAAAGATCCGCGCCAGCAAGAGCCGAATCGAATCCTCATGCGACAGCTCCTGCTCACGCAGGCGCTGGTAAAGGACGTGCAGCTCCTTGGCTTCTGCTTCCTGCAGCGGTCGGCGATACGCGCGCCCGGCAAACTCAAGCACTCCTTTAAGGTGGCTACTTTCGGTCGCAACCAGTTGCTCTCGGAAAGCTGCCGCCCGTGTCCGTATCGGCTCGCGCAGTGGCTCGAAAACTTTCGGGTCCGCGTCTTGGGTAGCGTACTCCATGAGTTGCGCATAGGCGTCGACGCGGGCGAGGGCATCCTGGCTTACGTAGCGTAGCTCATCCCAGAGCCGATCGAGTTTACCCTTCTGCGTGTCGTCGAGCATCAGACGTGTGAAGTGATCGTCTTCACGGTGGAAGAGGGTGAGGGTGACGACCTCGTCCACCGGTACGATTTTTGTGTAGCAAAGTGCAGCCGGGAAAAGCTGACGGAACTCGTCGAATGTCTTCTCAAAGCGGCCACGTGCAGTGGTGCCGTCATGTACGATAACCGGGCCAGTTGGGGAAAGGCCCTTCAGAGCGCGGCCGTCCGGCGGTGTCGTTAGCAGCTGAAACTGGACGCTCCCCTCCTGGCTAGGGCCTGACTGAAGCATGCCCGTGACGACCAGCTTTCGTCCTGCAGCGATCTCCGCAGGCACGCGGATCGCGAGAACGGACGGCGCGTGTATCGCAATACTCTCAGGAGCGATCGGAACACCCTCAGAGGTAGAACCAAAGACCAGTGGGATTGAGCCAGCTTCAGGCAACTGGCTCCTTACTACCACGTCTCTCAACATTATATCTGGCTTACCATCAACGACCAGACGGGGGCGCTCCCAAACGGCGAGATCATTCTCGTTCCCGTCGCCACCGTTGGAGGCCACCAGGTAGAGAGTAGCGTCCTGACCGGCGGGTACGGCGGGAATCTTCAATTCCAACTCCTGGCGGGCGGCGAGTGGGACGAGCGGTTCCATCCATGAGTAAGGTCCGCCCAATTTCCCGAGCTGTCCCACGCGGTTGAACTTCCAGAGTACCTTCTGCCAGCGTGCAATCTCTCGGGTAATCTCAGCCGCGTCACCAGTCTCAGCCAAGTGCCAGCGGGTGTGCATTTCCTGAAGCAGTGGTGATGACTGCTCACTCCTGAGCATCGCCATCAAGGTGGAGAGGTACTTCTCGTTCAGACCGTGTTCATGGGCGAGGGCCTTCGCGTCTTTGACTTCCGTATGTAGCGCTCCTCGGTCCGCTAGTGTCGCCACAAAGTATCGCTCGAGCGGAAGGCTTCCACCTTCATCGTGACTGAAGATCAGACCCTGTAGATTGACTTTCTCTCCTTGGAGCGGATCGGCGAATTCCCGGTATATCGCGCGGATCTGTAAAAGAATCTCGTCCGTCCAATCGCGCCGGGTCGTTCCTGCTGAGAAGCGTATCCCATCCGGCAGCAACACGGCATGGCTGGCAATTGCCTTCCCTGCGTCGAGGTACTTGGTGACTAGCGCAGGAGACATCACGAGCGCTTGACCGGTGTTCATGAAGCCTTCTCCCGCCGCGCCGTCGATGGGGAACTCGCGTGCCGGATCAAGCGAAGAGACACCCGTAAGGTCCTGAATCGTCGCCGTATACTCTGCGTTCGAGAGTCTCCGCAAGACAACAGGCCCTGGATCACCCGCACGCTCCCGAGCCAGGCCGTCGAGCAGGCTCGTCACCCATTCGGAAAGGCGCGCTTTATCGCTGGGCGAAAGCTGCGGCTTATCCTTCGGCGGCATCTCATTGTCCTTCAGCTGCGCAGCGACACTCTGCCAGATCTTCGGATGCCGACGTACCGCTTCCAGCGACGCGAAGCGCTCCAGATCGAGATCACCCTTTTGCTTCTCCGTGGAATGACACGACCCACAGTACTCTGTGACGAGCGGTAGAATCTGCGAGCTAAACGCTACAGTCTCCTCGTGAGTCTGCTGCTGCGCCTGGGCAGGCAAGGGAAACGCAAACCCGAGGAGCAGAAGAGTGAAGCAGGTAGGTGCCGTGAAGAGAATCACTGCCGAGTCGAAGAGTGGGGGGCTCAGGAAGCTTCTTGAGGAACTGGCGAGCTTCTACCGAGTAGATAGTTTTCCAGCTAAGGAAGCTTAGCACCATTCGAATTTCCGCCGTCACCCGAATCGCGCGGTATTCCACGCGGAACATCTAGATCTACGGCGCGCGGAGTTCCTCGCAAATCACCAGCAGCTGATCCACGCGATGTGCGCAGGTGTGCTTCGCTCGAATAGTCGCCAACCCATGCTCCGCGATCTCTCGGGCCATCGCTTTGTCCATGAGCAGCGCCTGCATGGTGCGCTGCATCTCAGCCTGATTCCGCGCAACCAGGAAGTCTCGTCCGGGTTCGAAGAGTCCTTCGACGTCTTCCCAAGGTGCCGAAATGAGTGGGATGCCGCACGCGAGTGCTTCGAACGGTCTAATCGTTGGAATTCCGCGGAGCGCTTGAACGTAAGGACGTCGCGGGACGTGAACAGTCATGCGGTAAGCCGCAAAAACCTGCGGAGCGCGAAAGTTCGGCAGCCAGCCCCCATACTCCATCCCGGCCGCTTCCAGTGCCGCGAGGCCCTCCTTCGGGTATCTCACACCGTAGACCGTCGCATCCAGACCCAGCGCTCGAGTGGGCCCAATGAGAAACTCGTGCAACTCTGCGCTGCGCTCGTCGTCACCCCAGTTCCCCACCCAGACTAGATCACGCGTTCTCGGGATCTCTGGATGCGGATGAAAGACACGGGTGTCCGCTGCTTCGTGCCATGTCCATGCACGCTGCGTCCACGCCTCCTCCATATACATCCGTCGCAGCACGTCGCCGTAAGCGAGCACCCCATCATAGTGCGAGAGGTCGTAGGCAGTCATCTCCTCGCGTGCGGTGATCGCGCGATGATGGGTATCGTGGAAAAGGAGGCGATACGTTCGGGAGTTCGCGCGATGCTCGCCGATCCGCTGGACCAACGAATGAGCGTTCCACTCGTGAACAATCACCAGGTCGGCGCCATCCAAGGCTTCATCCAGATCCAGATTGTCTCCGTCCCGGTGACTCTGCAGGGCTGGGTAAGCGCGATGAAACGCATCGATCGCTCCTTCACCATGTTCGTCGACTAGGTTCTGCACGCTCCAGCTGTCAGCTGGTTCATGGACATGCACCTCGTGATTCCGGGCAAGCAGCTCCGACACGATTCCTCGGAGGAAGTGCGCGTTGCCGTGATTCCAGTCCGAGATCAGCGAATGGTAGAAGAGAACGATCTTCATGAAGTGGCAAAAGCAGGAGCCGCAACGCCAGCGCCGAGCATCTCGCGATAGACCGCGAGGTAACCCTGTACCATGCGCTCGGCGGTAAACCGTTGCGCCCTCTCGCGTGCCGAACGCCCGTAGGCCTGTCTCAGTTCGGGCTCGCTGATTAGCAAGCGCAGGAGCCGGTGGAGAGCGGCGGGATCGTCTGGATGAACGAAGAGCGCCGCTCCGTCCCATGTTTCCCGCAGGCTGGGAATATCCCCAAGAACGAGAGCGCATCCGGCCAGCGCTGCTTCCAGAATAGAAAGCCCAAACGGCTCGTATCGCGCTGGTAGACAGTAGATCGGCGCGCGGGCCATTCGTTCTGCGACCGCAGCGGCAGAGAGGCGGCCGCAATGCTGCACGTTGCCCGGCAGTGGCACCTGACCCGAGGCATCGCACTCGGCCCCGGCCACCTGCACTGGCCATTCCAGTCCGCACGCGGCGACACCAAGCATCTGGATGTTCTTCGCCTCGTCTCCCAGTCGACCCGCGGCGAAGATGAACTTCTGTTTCGACGCGGGCCGGAATAGTTCGGGATCACGACCATTTGGAATCACCCGCCCATGCTCCGGCGCGCCGTAGTGCCGCTTCACCGCGCCTAGCATCGAGCCCGTCGGCGCGACCACAGCGTCAGCGGCATGCAGGCCCTTTCGCACATGCCGGCGGTATCGCTCCCACTCGCGGGGTGCCGCTTCTCCTTTCACCGCTTCCCACCACGAGAGCACACAGGAGTGGGCCACCACGAGGCGCGGGGCGTGAAAATCAAAGCTCCCGAGGGCATATCCATTCAGGTGAATGACGTCAGGCGCATGCTCCAGCTCCAGCGCTCGCAGCCAGCGACCGGCACGCTGCACGTCTCGCCACGGATCCTCCATCCACTCGAGACGATAATCGCTCTCAACGACTTCGAGCCTGCCGATCTCCGCTGTCTCCGCGCGTTGCGTCTCCGAAAGTGGCTGTCCCATGGTGGCGAGCAACACCTCGACACCCCGCGAGGCCATGCCCCGCGATAATTCCAGGGAGTAGTTCCACACACCACCGACTGTGTCGGTGGTCATCAGGATCCTTTCGGGCCTGAGGCTACTCATCTCCCGCGCGATCATAGATGGCGTCCAGTGCAGCAGTCACATCGATCTGCCGCTCGACTGCTGGATCGTAGCCGCAGCCCGCGGCGAGCTTCCCCGCCCAGTCCACTGCAGCACCTCCACCCCAGACATCCGGGGGCTGAGAGAGCAGCTGGTGGGCAGTCCGGGTGAAATGCTCGGCCGTGAAGTCGTGAAACGATCCGTTCACGTTGCGCAGCGCGGCTCCGCCTTTCGTTCCGTAAAAGGTGGCCTCGATTACCGCGTCACGTCCCGCGTGCAGATTCCATGAGCAGCTCAGATTGATCGCCGTCCCGCCATCGAGATCCAGCCGGGCCGTCGCATAGTCCTCACACACCTCGGCGCGTCCCTTGATCCTCTGTCCTCCCTGGTAGAGGCGCGAACTCACTCCAACGAGTGGCGCATCCAGTACCCAGAACGCGGCGTCAACCATATGGATCCCCAGATCGACCACACATCCGCCACCAGACTCCTTCGGATTGTAGAACCACGGCTGCTGGGGTCCGTAGGCATTGTGGAAAACGAGATCCACGGCGAAGATGTGCCCGAGTTCACCGGACCGAACGAGTGGCCGGATCTTCTGCATCGCGTCCGTGTATCGGTATGATAGATCGACTCCCAGGAGGCGATTCTGCCGCTTCGCTGCTTCGATGGTGAGACGCACTTCCGTGACGTCCCGGCCCAGCGGCTTCTGGCAGAACACTGCGAGTCCTCGCTCCAGCGCTGCGATTGATTGCTCGGCGTGCTGGGCACTCGGCGTAGCGATGGAGACGGCATCGAGGTCTGCACCCAACAAATCCTCCAAGGTCCTCATCCGTGCCGCTTCGGGAGCGAGCACACCCGATTTCTCCACGTTTTCGGAAGATGGATCGGCAATGGCGGCGATCTCGACCAAACCCGAACGCGACATCGCTTCCAGCCGCTTGTACCCGATCCAGCCGACACCAAGGAAGCCCACGCGCGGTCGACGGCGTGTCTCCCCGTGGGACATCGCAAGGTGTTGATCGCTCATAGCGTTACGATTGCCTTAATAAATCCCTCCGGGCGCTCAGCAGTGATCTGCAGAGCGTCCCCGAGTTTCTCCAGTGGGAAAGTGTGCGTGTAAAGAGACTGCGGACGAAGCTGACCCGTCGCCACTGCAGTGGCCGCTGCGTTCATGCCCGCCAGGTACGCCGCCGGATCCCGCTCATGTGCATTGATCACGTCGAACCCGCGCCAGTTCCAGAGCTGCATGTTCACCTGGCGTGTCCCGTCCTGATGATAGCCCGCGACAACCAAGCGGCCCCGTTCACCGGTGAGTTCGCCAGCGAGATCCAGCGGCCACTGCTTCCCCGTTGCCTCGATCACCACCTCGCAGAATCTACCTCCCGTGAGTCTGCTGACCGCTGAGATGATTGCATTGTGATCATCCATGACCAGGCACTCATGCGCTCCGAAGCCCCTGGCAATCTCAAGAGAGTAGGGGCGCCTCGCCACCGCGATCACCTTCGCGCCTGCGGCCACTGCAAGTTGCGTGAGCAGCGCGCCCAGGAAGCCTATTCCGACGATCGCAACCGTGTGTCCTTGCTGGATTCCACTTCGCGAGAAGATGTTCATTGCACAGCCCAGCGGCTCTGCCGGGAAGGGCTCCGCATCCTTGGACCCGGGGAGGGGAGTGACAGCGCTGGCCTCGGGCACGTCGTACTCTGCGTAGGACCGATTCGAAAGGAAGCCCACTCGCTGCCCGACGCTCAAGCCAGTGACTTCCGAGCCAAGAGCCTCAATGATCCCGAAGCCCTCGTGCCCCATTTCACCGGGCGCTAAAGGGTAGGAGAACCACGGACGCCCTTCCCATGCGGGAAGGTTCGAGGCGCATACGCCACAACCCTGAACACGTACTCGCACCTGGGAGGGAGCAGGCTCGGGGACGGCGATTTCCTGGACCTCAACTCTGCCGGGGGCGACCACCGTAGCCGCTCGCATAAGGGAGATGGGGCTGGTGGTGAGTACGTCGGGTGCGGCGGCGGTGAGCATTGCTATGTAGAAGAACAACGCCTTGTCTTCGCAAGCCAAGGACGTCGTGAGCGTCCCGCGCCGTCATCAGATTACGGAACTTGGTTAAGTGTACCCGCGCAGTCATCACCTTTCACGGAATGCAGACTTCCCCCGGCATGCGCGCTATGGGTTTTGCGCCGATCGGACTCGCCCGGGAATACGGGCGATGCGGATTAAACTTACGACCAGAGAAGGTATCGTTTCCGGTACGCCGCACGGCACCGGCCGAGCGGCAATATTGCTACTCATGCGCAACTGCGAAGCCCTCGAGAGAGACTTTTTTCCTAGCGCGCTAGGTTCCAAGCCTCTCCCGCTTGGCTTTAAACCTCTCACGGCAGGCTTATCGGCTACCCCGGTAGCCTTATTCGTTATTCCGCTTCCCTGCGAATTTGACGGTCTAGACAATTTTCCTATCCCGAGATGTTTCGAACTTATCGCCGTAAGCTTCAAACCTCCCTCGCTAGAGTTTTCTTCTACCTCTCTCACCTTTTTTCTACTCAGCGGATGTCACAAATCGAAGCCCTTGAGCGAATTGCGGATTCCGATACCCATCAGCGGGCGAGTATCTGAGGCAATTGGCTGTTCGTGAGCGGACCGATTAGCAGTGATCGCCTCGGTTCCCAGTCACGCAGCAGAAAAGGCGCGAGCTTTGCTGATCCCACGTGCGACGTAGGCAAAAAAAACGCCGCAGCTTTTCGGCTGCGGCGTTCTGAAGAAACTACTGACCCGATCCTTTACATCGATTCCACTTCAGAGCGGATCTCTTCCTTAGTCTTGCCAAGGCGTTGTTGCATGCGGCCATACATTTCATCCTCTTTACCATCAACGAATGTCAGATCGTCATCGGTCAGCTGTGCGTACTTCTGCTTCAGCTTCCCCTTAACTTCGTTCCAGCGGCCTTTGAGTTCGAGTGATGTCATATTACTGAATCGCAGCAGATCCTATCGCCGGCCTTTTCAAGTCAGCTCCACCGGGACTTAGCTCTGCGGAGTGTGCGCTTCGTCTTAGCTTCAGCTTTAGAGCGATCCCACAGGTCCATACGCTCCGAGGCCCACCCGATACTAATGAGAAGGACGAATGCCTTCACGAGCGCTGCCGCTGTAGGATGAGTTTGTAGCCAGGTATAGCAGCTATAGGACTTTGTCTGCTCGCTATAGTCGCCGTGAATTCTTTGGTCCCCGGTTTCGGGTGAGAACAATCCTGCCGGTGCGTCAATGGCTTTGGGCTGCCTGCTGCGTTGGCCGGAGAAGCCAGCCTTGAGGAGATACATATCGATGAGCCGCGGAAAGAAGCGTTGGCCCATGACCATCATCTTCGCAGCACCGCCTACAAAGAGCTCACGAACGGGATTCTCCGCAGCAAAGAGCACTGCTTCCGCGACGTGCTCCGGTTGATAGATGGGCTGAGGCGGCTTTGGCTTCACGCCGATCTTCGTACGTGCGTTGTTAAAGAAAGGCGTGTTCACGCCGGTCGGTTTGACCACAGTCACGCTCACGGAAGATTCGGCGTGTGCGAGTTCGAGACGGATCGAGTCAAAGAGCCCGTTCACCCCATGCTTTGATGCAGCGTAGGCACTGTGAAACGGGAGAGAGACCTCACCTTCGACAGAAGAGATGAAGATCACAGCACCACGGCCTCTATGGCGCATATGCCGGAGCGCCACCATGGCCCCGTAAGCTTGCCCGGTCAGATTAACATCGATGACCCTTTTAAATTCATCGGGCTTCATGTCACTGAAGGCCGAGTAGACGGCGGTTGCTGAGAAATGCGCCCACGTATCGAATCCGCCGAAACGTTCGCGAGCCCGCTCACCGATGTTTTCCACCTGCGCGTAGTCCGAGACGTCGGCTACGACGGCCTCTGCTTCGCCGCCGTTATTCTCGATTTCCTTGACTAGCGATGCGAGTCCTTCCGCGCTGCGAGCCGCCACGACAACACGTGCTCCGCGGTTTGCTGCCTCGAGTGCAGTCGCGCGTCCCATGCCGCTTGAGGCACCGACGATGACCATCACTTGCTTGGAAATGGGCTTAAGCTTCTTCTTCATAATCTATGTGGGAGAGGGTTCGACCAGCGGGGCTGAAGCGCCGTGAGCTAGTCCTTGAGCGGCTTGGGGACGGACATTGCCTTGTAAAGGAGCGACGCGAAGAGTGCGAACATGAGGTGGACCATCACGGGTCGGAACTCCGGGCTTTTCTGAAGGAGACCCGAGGCGCGATAGACCACGAAGTTCACCGCATAGAGCGCCAGACCAACACCAACACCTGCGGGCACCGCAAATGGAGTTCGGAATCGGTAGATAGCCGCCGCGATGATGAACGTATAGACGATCGCGAGCAGGAAGTGCAGCGCGATAAGAGTGAACATCCCAAAGGGAAGATCGCGCCCCATGATTGCGTTCATCGTTCCCGCCGTGCTCCAGGGGGATCCACCGCTCAGCAGAAAGAAGATCAGCCCGGAGCCGAAAGCGGCCTTAAGTACCGCGCTGACATCGATCTTTTGCCGGGAGCGCCACTCCTGGTGTTGGGTAGTTTCCATCGCTGGTGTAACGCACGTACACCAGCTCACGGCTGTATCCCGCCTGGCCCCTAGTAAAGGCTCAGTGATCGACCGCTATCATTGCATCAAGGATCTCCTGGAGAGGGATCGTCGCGACAGTTGAAGCCTTGTCGCTCATGGCATACGGAAGCACAATCTGGTCGCCGTGGAGGAGAGCTCCGCATGTGTAGACAACGTTCGGTACGTAGCCTTCCCGCTCGTTGCCTTCCGGCTTGAGGAGTGGCTCCTTCAGACGCTTTAGAACCAGCGATGGGTTCTGAAGGTCAAGCAGCACGGCACCGATGCAGTACTTACGGATCGAGCCCACTCCATGGGTGATAAGGAGCCAACCCTCTCTGGTCTCTATCGGCGAGCCACAGTTGCCAATCTTCGCAAACTCCCACGGCTGCCACGGTCGAAGCAGCTTCTCGGGCTGATCCCAGAAGTGGATATTGTCCGAGTACATGATGAAGATGTTCTCGTCATCCTGGCGCGAAATCATCACGTAGCGCCCACCGACCTTGCGCGGGAAAAGGGCCATCCCCTTGTTCTGCACAGCCGAACCATTTAGCGTAAGCACGCGGAAGTTCTCGAAGTCGTTCGTCTCAATGAGCTGCGGGAGAATTACCCGACCGTTATACGCAGTGTAGGTCGCGTAGTACGTCGCCTGGCTGGCCTCGTCATCCACAAAGCGCACGAACCGCGCGTCCTCGATCCCGTTGCTCTCGTTCGCTGAAACCGGGAAGATGATACGCTCTGACAGGGCGAGCTTCGGATCAAAGCGAATCTGATAGTTAGACTCCGCCAGCCAGCGGACTCGATCCATGGTGCGCTGCTCTTCGAGCGTAACGCGCTTGGCGGACCGGCGGAAGGCGCTGACCGCGCGCTTGATGTCGGAGAAAGTAAAGGTCTCCTCCAGCTGGGACAGGAGGCTCTCCGCGCAGTCGCCCTCCACTCCCATCTCGTGCAGCTTATAAGTGAAGGCGGCCTTGAAGTAGGTTGGATTCGGCAGGAGCTCCGGCGCAGTGACGAAGCGGGAGACGGGATCAACCTCAATGACGTGATCACGAGAGATCGTACCGGTGCGGAACTCGATCGAAGAGATGTGCCCTTCCCCCGTTGCCCGCAAACTAATGACGAAGCGCAGCGATCCCTCCGGGAGGCCGCTCTGGTCCGGGTGGGGGACAATCGAGGGATTGAATAGCGCGGCGGACTCAAGCGCGTACTCTCCAGTAAAGAGAGAGCCGATATAGAGCTGGCGTTTGCGCGAGAGGGTCCGGTTCAACGGGAGGTGCTGCTTCACTCGACTGAAGTGCGCGAGTAGCACCTGCTTCATGTCAGTGTGGCGCGGGCCGAACTCGTGGAGCACGATCTCCAACTCACGCTCCGTCTCCTCCTCGCTCAAACTCAGCGCACGAGCGAGAATAGCGACGATCCGATGAGTCTCGGCAGGGATGAACGGGCGAATCAGGACACGAGCGCTGTCCGGCTCAAACTTCACCGGATGGCGCCGAATGGTTGGGGCGTTCATAGAGTGTGGGCAGATGCGGATTCCATGGCCGTGGCAGCCGGAGCTTGGGGCGCGCGGCTGTCCACGATGTTTTGGGCGAGGATCATCTCAGCGAGCGCCAACTGAAAGGCGAGGGTGGACTCTGCACCCTGATTGTCATTAATACGGTCCTGGTGGATGGCGTCATGACATCCACCTGTCGTGGAGTCGTAGATCGGCTGCCCGAGATGATTCCGGCCAAGGAACCACTCGAAGGCACGGCGGGCTTCCTTGAGCCAGAATTCGTCGCGGGTGAAGCGCCATGCTTCCAGCGACGCTGAGACCATCGCGTAGGCCTCGAGCGGCTGTTGGTCGAAGCGCGCGCAAGTTCCGCCTTTGGAGTAGAAGCCATTGCAGCCAATCGGTTGGAAGTGACCTTCGGGCGAGGTTTGCACCTTGGCCAGCCAGCGCAGCGACTCCAGGCCAACCTCCATCGCGCGGGCATTCGGCATCCAGTAGCCACTGAGAATCAGGGCGTGGGAGAGGCGGGGATTATCGTAAGTCGCAGTCGTCTCGAACCACGGCCAGCTGGCGCTGCTCGCCTTTTCATACTGGCCGAGGAGCTTGCGAGTAAGTGAATCGCGTGCAGCGGCAGCAACTCGGTCTCCCGAGAAACGGCGGAGATACTCATGAATGGCGAGCAGCGCAAAGGCCCATGCCCGCGGCGAGGTGAAGTTCTCGACCACGGCCAGCCCTTGATCAAAGAGCTGGCTGCACAGTTTGCTGTGACCTTCATTCCGCGAGCGACCGAGCGCGGTAGCTGCGGCCCAAAGAGCTCGGCCATGGCTGTCCTCGCTTCCGCTTTCCTCCAGCCACTGGCGACCATGACCCATGAAGTTCTTGAAGCGGTGAGTGCGAGGATCAAAGGCGTACCAGAGAAAGGCGAGGTAGGTACTGGCAAGCCGGTTGAGCTCATGAGTCGTCTCATTCGAACTAGCCTCCTCAAGGAGGACGGTCAGAATGAAGGCGCGCGCATTGTCGTCCGTGCAGTATCCCTCAAAGTAGTTCGGCACATTGAAGATGGCGTGCTGCAGCATCCCGGTGCCGTCAGTCATACGCACGACGTGTTCGAGTTTGATTGGTGGAAGATTGTACGCGCGCTTTGCCAGGGTCTGTCGGCCGAACGCTCGTCGCGAGGGCTGAGTCCGTCCTGATCGCGCCTGTCGGAAACTCGCCATGTAGCGCCGCGCGACCTCGGACCAGATCATCTCGCGACCGGCGAGATAGGCCGTCTTGCGGGTTGAACTCAGCTTCGTCGGACTGGAAAGGTAATCCATCACGGCGGCTGAGACCGCGTCGGAGTCGCGGAAGGGCACCAGCGTTCCCCGGTCATCTGCGAGAAGCTCCTGGGCATGCCAATACGGAGTGGAGATCACCGCCTTTCCCGCGCCGAACGAGTACGCGAGCGTGCCCGAGGTGATCTGCGCTTCGTTCAAATACGGCGTAATATAGATGTCAGCCGCGCCGATGAACTCCTTGAGCTCATCGAGCGTCACGAAACGGTCGTAGAAGATCACGTGGTCCTTCACTCCGAGCGCTTCTGCGAGTCGCCCGAGTTGGAGGCGATAGGTCTCTCCTTCGCGTGCAACGAGATTCGGGTGCGTGGCTCCGAGCACGATGTATACGACATCCGGGTAGTGCTCCAGGATCCGGGGGAGTGACTTGATCACGTACTCGATCCCCTTGCTGGGAGAAAGCAGGCCAAAGGTTAGCAGGACTGTCTTTCCCTCAACTCCGAAGACATCCTTGTAGAAGCTAGGATCGGTGAAGGGCACGTCTGGGATGCCGTGCGGGATCACGTCGATCTTGTCCTCGGAGACACCGTAGATCTCGGTCAGGTAAGCTCGACCGCGCTGTGCCATGACGACGAAGCGGTCAGAGACTTCGTTCAGGTGGGACATCACTTCGCGCTGCACGTCACTCGGTTCACGCAGAACCGTGTGGAGTGTGGTCACCACGGGCATGCGGGCCTCGCGCAGGAGGGCCAGGAGATGACTGCCCGCCGGACCGCCGTAGATGCCGAACTCGTGCTGAACACAGACCAGATCGACGTTGTTGATGTTCAGGAAGTCGGCAGCGCGGCGATAGGAGTCGATATCCTTCTCCTGAAACTCAAAGCGTACTCGATCCGGGTAGTTGTACCCTTCCTTGCGATCATTGACCGCACCGACGAAACAGTGAGTCGAGGGATGTTCCGCCGCGAACGACTCGCACAGATCCTGAGTAAAGGTCGCGATCCCGCACTTACGTGGCATGTAATCACCGACAAAAGCGATGCGTTCAGGTATATTGTCGGTAAACATTTGCGTTTGGTGAGTGAAGGAGCTGATGAGGAAAGGCGAGTCCAAAGCCGATTATTCCGCAGTCTTCACCCAGCAGCGGAGCGCCTCGGCGACACTCCATGCTTGGGCGATGCAGCCTCGTGGCGTGAACGGTTCCTCGGCATCGAAGATCTCGCTGATCGAACCCACGCAGGCATGATCAAGGTGCGGCATCATCGCCTCCACCCAGCGCCGCGCGCCTACCCGATCCTCAGGATGCACCCGCAGCCAGGCATCGACGAACGGTCCGATGAGCCAGCCCCAGACCGTTCCCTGATGGTAGGCCGCGTCCCGTGCGCGGAGGTCTCCGAAATAGCGCGCCTTGTAGTCGGGATGTTCCGCCGCGAGTGAGCGCAGCCCAACGGGCGTGACTAGCCGCTTCCGGACAGTTTCGAGAACGTCGCTCCAGTGCGCCTGGTCGAGCACCTGGTGGTGGAGCGATAGGCTGAAGATCTGGTTAGGCCGGCAGGCATGATCGTCGCCTGCCTCGCCGTCGACGACATCATAGAGGTGCCGCCCTTCTGCCCACCAGAAGCGCTGATTGAAGGAATCACGGGTCTGCTTTGCGCGCGCCGCCATCTCGTGTGAGCCCGCTGGGTCGCCCGAGTTCTCCAGCCACGTCTCCATGAGCTTCAGGGCGTTGTACCAGAGAGCGTTGATCTCCACCGCTTTGCCGCGGCGCGGCGTCACCACCCAGCCGTCCACCTTCGCATCCATCCAGGTGAGTTGATAACCCTCCTCACCCTGCCGCAGTAGGCCGTCGGTCGGATCTACTCCGATCCCGAAGCGCGTCCCCTCAATATGCTTCTTCACGATCTCGCGGAGCGTGGGAAGGATCACCTCCAGCGTCGCGAGGTCATTGGTCGCCTCCTGGTAACGGTCTACCGCATGGAAGAACCAAAGCGTCGCGTCCGCGGTATGGTAGACGCCTTCGTTCTGGCCATCGGGGAAGTAGTTCGGAAGGAGTCCGTCCTTCACATAGTGCGCGAAGGTGCGCAGCACCCACCCCGCTTCGGCGTGCCGCCCGGTGGTCAGCGTGAGGCCCTCGAGCGAGATCATGGTGTCCCGGCCCCAGTCGGTGAACCAATGATACCCCGCAATGATCGAGCGCACCTCGTCTCCTGTGGCTCGCGCCCGCGCTGCATCTTCGACCCGGCCTGCCGGCGTGATGATGAACTGGTCCGCTGCCAAGACCAGCTCGGCTGCTGTCCCTTCCTGAGCCTTGGGGTGCGCGATCACCCGCAGCCTGCGGCGGCGCTCGGCGTCCGACTTTACTGCTGCGTTCGGGTCGAGAGCCAGGATCGTCGGCCAATCCTCAGTCGACGCGATCAGGGTGGCGACCTGCCGTTTGCGGAAAGCCACGGCAAAGTATCCCGGACTCCAGAACTGCCCACGCGAGTGATACCCGCGCTCCGCTTCAATCTGATAAGCGATCTCCCGCAAGTCGCCGCCCTCGTGGGTGAAGCTGGCCTCGTCTCCATCCATCATCAGGCGCAGCGGCGGGTGCGTCTTTCCGCTGGTGATCTCATAGTGCCGCCCTTGGATCGTGACCTTGAAATCCTCGCGAACGGTCTCGCCGACGTTGTCCTCGTGTCCGCGAAAGTTCAGCGACGGCCGCAGTTCGAGGACGAGATCCTCCGGTCCGGAGAGGAGCTCGAAGGAGACATGGACGGTGTTCTGCCCATAGACGAGCAGCACCCGCTTTTCGAGGACCAATCCATCCACCTCGTAGCGCCAGACTGGAAGCTGATCCTCAAGCCGGAACTCGCGTACATAGTGGGCCTCCAGCTTCCCCGCCGCTTGCGGAGCACTGGGCTCTTCACCACCGATCTGAATGCGACGGCCATCTGGAAGCCGCAGGTACTCAGCCAGGTGGTTGAACATCACCACCCGGCCGAGCGGCGCTGGAAGAGCGGCGATGAGCAGGCCGTGATAGCGCCGTGACACGCTCCCCGAAATTGTTCCTGAGGCATAACCGCCGAGCCCGTTCGTGATCAGCCATTCACGGCGAAGCAGTTCGGGCGTATCGCTCCCCACCTCTCCACCGAGATCAATCTTACGGACGAGCTTTTTCGGTTTCATCGGTTGGTAGCGTCTGGGGGTCACGGCGAGGAGCTAGCACCACAGCGGACTGTCCAGGGATGTGCCAGTTGTCATCAGCATCTACGACGGGCGTGCCTACACCACCGTACCGGGGATCTTCGCTGGACCAGAGCAGCTCCCAGAGGCAGCCCGCGGGTGGCGCAAGGAGCGGTTCGGGCGATGGATCGTAGTGAAGGTTAACCCCGAGGTTCACAATGAGCAGCCGATCATTCCCTGCGCCGCCGAAAAAGCGCAGCAGCACCGTGGAATTGTTGAGCGAAGTGCCGTCCACACCGCGCTGCTTCGGCTGGTGGAAGACGGGGTCCTCACGTCGCAGGCGCAGCAGGTCGCAATGTAGCTGGTAGATCGCCCTGTGTGTTTCACGCTCCTCGAGCTTCAACTTACAGCGCTGGAAGGTCGTCTCGAGTTCTGGACTCGCGATGTACTGATCCACGTCACCCTGCAAGCTCGCGATGCTGGGGAATTGCCGGAGAGACTCTTGGCGACCCTTCGACACGAGTTTGGCGAGTTCAGGAGTGTGATCCGCGAAGTAGAGGAAAGGCGTGGAAGCGCCAAACTCCTGCCCCTGAAAGAGCATCGGCGTCCCTGGTCCAAGCAGCAGCAGCGCAGTGATCGCACGAAAGGAACCACCACCGGCGAGGGAGTGAATCCGATCGCCCCAAAGGGAGTTCGCGATTTGGTCATGGTTCTGGATAAAGGTGACGAAGCTCGCAGGATGCAGGTCCAGGCCCGCTGTGCCCCTCCGTTTTTTCTGCCAGCGGTAGTGCTGTCCTTGGTAGAGGAACCCGTACTTGGCAGCCGCCACGAACTCCTGCGCTCGCCCCTGGTAGTCCATATAGTAGGCTTCGTTGTTCCCAGTGAGCGCCACGACGGCAGAATGGTGGAAGTCATCGTTCCAGAGCGCATCCAGGCCCATCCCGCCCTCTTCGACTGAGCGCACGAGCTGCGCATTCTGCGGCTCGTTCTCACCGACCACCAGCGTAGCGCGTCCGCCTGCGGCCTCCCGGACCCGGCGGGTGACGGCAGCAACAACGTGCTCGGGCGATTGATCAAAGATCACCTGCGTTGCATCCAGCCGGAGCCCGTCGAGGTGGAATTCCGACACCCAGTAGGCCGCATTCTCGATGAAGTACTCGCGAACGGGCGCGCTGTTCTCGCCATCGAAGTTAAGCGCTTCACCCCAGTCGTTTTTGTAGCGCGGGCTCACGTAGTCGCTCGAGAACTGGCTAAGGTAGTTTCCGTCCGGGCCGATGTGATTGTAAAACACGTCGAGAATGACGCCGAGCCCGAGCGAGTGTGCGCGATCCACGAACGCGCGGAAATCATCCGGCTCCCCGTAAAGATGGGTAGGAGCGTAGAGCGCCACGCCGTCATATCCCCAGCCGAAGCGCCCTGGGAATTCCGCCACGGGCATCACTTCCAGGACGGTAATTCCGATCCGGGCAAGCTTTGCCAGCTCAGGTATTGCACTCCGCCAGGTGCCCTCCGGCGTAAATGTCCCGATGTGCATCTCGTATAGCACCTGCCCGTCGCGCCCGCAGCCTTGCCAGTCTGCATCAGTCCAGGGGAACTTCGCAGGCTCAATGACGCGAGACGGACCGTGCGGCCCTTCTGGTTGATAGCGAGAGGCGGGATCTGGAAAGTCGCCCGTGCTGAGCCTGATCTTGTAATCAGCCCCGGCGCCGAGTGACGCTACCTGTGCTGAATAGTAGCCATCGGCCTCGGCGACTAGTGGATAAACGTCAGAGGACCCGCTTACCACAATCGACACTGTTTTCGAGTTTGGTGCCCACACCCGGAAATGCACGCCATCCGGTGCTACCTCGGCCCCGATAGGAAGTCGCCGCTTTCCGTTCCACTTCATGTGGCGATTTCGTACATTTTCATGGCTACGGACGAATCGCTTGCGGAGAGATGCTTGGCTTTGCACTCGCGCCAGGCGACTCCGCGCACCGGAATTCCAAGTTTCTCGCCAACCCGGCGGAAGGTGAGCCTTCGAGGCACGACGGCCACCCTTCCAAGGATCAACTTTGACCCTCCATAGGGTCGTAATCGGGCCTTGGGAGGACCAACGTGGAGCCTTGAAGGGTCGGCGATGTGCCTCGAAGGGGCGACGTTGATCCCTGGAGGGGTCGTCGTCCGGCATTGATAGGGTAAACTTTGGGCCTGGAAGGATCAACGCCGATCCTAGGGAGGCCCAAGCTTGATCCTTGGGAGGTTCACCTTCGAAGAGGTCGTTCAATTGTGCCATGCTTCCGATGCCGAACGTGTTGGATGGAAGAGCAGGCCTGCGATGTCATCCCTGCGTAACGCACTTCGACGCGGGTGTATTCTCAATAGGTGGTGGTGGGAGGCCGTTCGTTGCGGGGGTGGGCTCACTTAGGTTAGCTTCCTCAGCGAGTTCCTCTCCGGCTCTCCATCCCTCTCTCCCTTATGCTCGTCGGCCGCTGTTTGGTTTCAGCTCGTGCAGTACTTCCGCACGGCTGTGCCGCGGGAGCTGTCAGGTAGCGTTTCCCAAAGTGGCACACCGGGCATTCCCATCGCCCTTCCTTTCGCAATCACCCCTTCATTATGGCCATCTCTTCCACTCCTCACCGCACTCGCATCCTCTCCCGTGGTATCGTAACGCTGCTGGCGCTCAATCTCGCCTCGCAGGCGGCGACTTGGGATGGCGGCGGAGCGAATTCGCTCTGGAGCACACCGCTGAACTGGGCGGAGGATGTGACCCCGACATCTCTGGAGCCGTTGATCTTCGACGGAACAGTCCGGCTGACCCCGGTGAATGATCTCGTGGACTTCGTGGCGACCGGCCTGACCTTTGGTCCAAGTGCTGGGCCTTTCATCCTCACCGGATCAGCGATTGCGCTGTCCGGCGAGGTCGTGAACAGCACAGCTCTCGAGCAGACAATTAACTTCGCGAACGTGAACGTTATTGCTCCGATTGCGGTGAATACGGGCGCGGGTACGATCACCTTCGCAGGACCGATCACTGCAGAGGGCGGCACCACGTTGACGAAGAACGGCTCCGGTACGCTGAAGTACACGAACTCCGGGACGGTGGAGATTGTGGAGGGCGGTGGTGGCGCCTTCACGCAGAATGACGGCTCAGTTCTTTTCGATGGGGGTGCCAATGCCGTTTACAACATTGGCGGTGAGGCGTGGTTCGGCGCGACCGCGAACCAGAATACGGTTACGACAGTGAACTCGGGATCGGTGAACATCAGCAGCTGGCTGGCCCTGGCTCGCGGGAATGGTGCTGGCGAAGTGAGTTCCGATCTCGTGCTGAATGGATCCTCAAACATCACTGCTCTGAACTTTAGCGCGGGGTACTTCGCTAACGTTGCAACCAGCGCTCCCCGGGGTTCAATTACGTTGAATGGCACTTCAAGCCTGATTGTGACGAATGCCGGCAACGCCTTCCTCGTCGGAGAATCAGCAGGGTCTTCGATTAACGTTACCCTCAAGGACTCTTCTCTACTCCGGCACAACGCTGGGCCAAGCATCTCTCAGATCGGCGTCGGCGGCCGTGCGTTGTTGAACATTCAAAGTCCTACCGCGACGGCCGAGTTTTCCCGAGTCCTCTTCGGCTCTGGAGGGAATGGAGTCGGGGCGATCTGGAACCGCGGCATCCTCAACGTCACGGGCGGCGCGAGCGTCGAGAACTTCTCCCTCGGTAGCGCGCCGAATGCCTACGGGTACTACCTGCACGACACGCCTTCGCCGCTGGCCCTGCAGGAAGCCGGAGTCGGCGGCGCGGGAGGAGGCAATGGCGTCATGGAAGTACGCAGCGGCATCGTTTCCTCATCCAACTGGATGACAATGAATCGAACTGACGGGGCAAATGTCACGGCGTCGATGCTGTTGCTCTCAGGCGGCACCTTCCAACCGCCCAATATTGGCGGCCGCTTCTATCTAGGCCAGAATGGCGGCGCGGATCAGTACGCACACATCGACATCGGTGCGAACAGCCTCCTCGACGGCGAAGGGAACAGTGACATCAACATGATGAATCCCGGGCGCGCCACGAACGTGACGAACCTGACCGTCCACAGCGGCGGCACCATCGAGACAGGCCGCATCTTTGCCGGGCAAGGCGCCGGCGTGGCTACCGTGAACTTCGACGGGGGAACCTTGGTCACCGAGAGAAATGCCGGCGATTTCGGCACGAACATCGATGGCGTGGTGATCTACGACGGCGGCCTGACCGTGAACACGAAAGGCTTCAACACGACCGTGGTGACTGGCCTGCGCGGACCGACCCAGACAGGACTGACCAGTGTGCCAATCACCGAAGGAGGCGCGGGCTACCTAGGCCGACCGGTGGTGAAGATCACAGGCGGAGACGGGATCGGGGCCACTGCGGTGGCGAACTTCAACGAAGCCACGGGTGTCCTCACCGGAATCACTGTGACCAGCCCTGGTACCGGATATACCGTGCCACCCACGATCACACTGGTAGGCGGAGGCGCAACAATACCGGCGACCTTTGGCGCAGCCACGCTTGCTCCGAATGTGAACACCGGCGCGCTGACCAAGATCGGCGCAGGCACCCTGACGCTAACCCAGCCGAGCACCTATGGCGGCGGAACAACGATCAGCGGCGGCATCCTTCGAGTGACCAACACCACGGGCTCCGGGACTGGCACCGGGGCGGTGGCGATTAACAATGGTGGCACGCTCGGTGGAACGGGAGCAACGACTGGAGCGCTGCAAGTAGCCGCCGGAGGAACTCTGGCGGGCAGCGGCACGCACACCGGAGCAGCGACCATCGCTCCAGGCGCGAAGGTCTCGCCAGGCGAAGGTATCGGGAAACTCACGGTGGGCAGCTTGGTGCTGAGCGCGAACTCGTTGCTCGATTATGAGGTCTCCGATGTCACACAGCTCGATCAACTCGTGGTTACCGGGACGAATGGGCTAACCATCAACGGTGGTAGCTTCACGCTCTTCAATCCAGGCGGTGTAACGAGCTTCAGTGCGAATGGCGTATACAACCTGATCGGCTACTCCGGAACTATCGGAGGAACAGGTGTCTCGGCGCTCGATGTTCTCAATGAGAGCGCCGGGAAGAGCTATGCGTTCGGCACGAATGCAGGCTTTGTCACGCTCACCATCGCGCCAGTGGGAGGAACCCCGAACTTCTGGAACGTGGACGCCAATGGGAACTGGAGCGTGGGTTCCAACTGGACTCTGAACAGTCCACCGAACTCGCCCGGCGCCATCGCGAACTTCGGCGGTGGAGGAACGACGATCACCGCACCGCGCACGGTGACGGTAGACGCGCCGCACACCGTGGGCTCGATCGGCTTCAACAGCGCCCAGTCCTACACGATCGCAGGTGGCAGCACGCTCACCCTCAACAACGGGTCACCAACCAGTTCGGAAATCACGAACACCAACGGGAATCACACGATCTCGGTGGCCTTGAACGCCGTGAGTGCGGGAACGCAGATCACGGTGGCTGGTGCCGGCAACACCTTGACCATCTCCGGTCCGCTGACCGGCACGACCGAACTCACGAAGTTCGGCTCGGGCACATTGGTCCTCAACGGCGCGAATAGCTTCACCGGCACAACCCGGGTGACTGCCGGCACGCTGGAGACCTCTGGAGATGGATCGATAGGTTCCGGAGGCATCGTGGCAAATAGCGGGAGCAATCTGCGGGTCCGCGGTGCGGCCGCGAGTATTAGCAAGCCGCTCAGCTACGAGCTGGCCGGCTCCCCGGTAGTGGGGATCGACGCGACGGTGAATGCACCGTCGAACTTCGTCACCGATATCCCAACGGGATCGAACGCGACTATCTCGAGTGGGATCGCGGTAGCCAGCGGCAGCCACGTGAAAACTGGCGGCGGCACGCTGACTCTCACCAACCCCGACGCGAACAACGTGTTGTCTAATGTGGCGGGGACTGGCTTTGTGGTGCGCGAAGGTGGGTTGGTCCTCAACGGCGGCCCGACGTCAGTCTACACGGTTGCCAATGGCGAACTTGGGATCGGGGATATCTCAGGGAACGCTGCGACGCTGACGCTGCAATCCGGAAATCTGACTGTGGGGACGTTCACGAGCGTCGGGCAGCGCAACGGGACTAGCGGCGCGACTTCCCGCCTGGTCGTGAACGGCGGCACTTTCAACACTCCGGAACTCTTCAGCGGCTTTGGCGGCGATGTTGTTGGATACAATGTAAAGCCCGTGATTGATGTGAAGAACGACGCCACGGTGACCGTCTCGAACCGACTGCGCCTGGGCGAAAGCGTCGGCTCAGTCGCGACCATGAATGTCTCGGATTCGGCGGCAGTGACCGTGGGCGGAGGAGCGCAGATTGGGTTCGGCGGAAAAGGGATTCTGAACGTTACGGGCGGTTCCGTTAGCGTAGGTGTGTTGGGCGTCGGCTTCGGCAACAACGTCGCCGGGAATACAGGCGTGGGTGTGGTTAACCAGACCGGCGGCATCGTGCAACAGGCTGGAGGAGGGGGCGATTGGCGGATCGGCGGAGAGAACGGCGCAGATACCTTGGCATACGGTAGCTACAAGATCTCCGGAGCGACGAGCGCCATGGGAACTGGGAATACGAACTTCCAGATCGGTGCAAATGGGCGCGGCGTTCTCGAAATCAGTAATGGAGCTCAGGTGACCTCGGGATCATTCCCGGTAGTAGGGCGCTTCCCGGGGAGCGTGGGATTGCTCAATGTGGATGGCGGCACCTTTAGCGCGACTGGAACCGGCAACCTCCTGATCATCGGTGAACAGGGATTTGGCGTTCTCAACGTGAGCGGTGCGAACGGCTCCGTCCAAGCCTCTGGCGCTCCGGGCGGCCCGGGCACTGGCGGAGGAACGGGTGGCATCCGGCTGGGCCATACTCCCACGGGATCAGGCGTTCTGAACCTCAATGGCGGACTCATCGCCGCGAGCGGGATTGCTGAAACGAACGCCGACGGAACGAGCTTTGTCTACCTGAACGGAGGGACCCTGCTGGCGACCAGTGACAACGAGACTTTCATGCAGGGGCTCGACAATGTCGTCGCAGGACCCGGCAACGCGAAATTCGACACCGGTGCCTTCAATGTCACGGTAGGGCAGGGGATCGCCCGCGCTACCGGCAGCGGGGTGAGTACGATTCCGGTAACCAACGGGGGTTCCGGTTACCTCGGGCAACCGCTGGTCTCGATTACTGGCGACGGGGTCGGCGCGACGGCTGTAGCCAATCTCAATGGAGCCGGTGAGGTGACGAGTGTCACGATCACGAACCCCGGCATTAACTACACCACGGCTCCGACGATTTCCTTACTCGGAGGCGGCGCGACCACCGATGCGGTACTCGGTGCGCCGACGGTTGCGGCGAATACAGGCACCGGCGGATTGACGAAGGATGGATCCGGAACGCTCACGCTCACCGGGTCGAACACTTACACCGGACCCACCGTGGTTTCGGAAGGTACGCTGGCACTTGTGGGCAGCATCAGCGGTTCACAGTCCATCACCGTGGAATCGGGAGCTGCCTTCGATGTTGCAGGAGTAGGCGGCGGCTATGTGCTAGGTGCGTCGCAAACACTCAGGGGCGCGGGCACCGTGCGCGGGACGGTAGTTCTCGCTGGGACAGTCGCTCCAGGGGCTACTGTAGGCACGCTGACCTTCGACAGCCCGTTGACCTTCAATGGCAACCCGACCTTTGCGCTCGATATCGCGAGCGCGAGTTCCTTTGACCAGCTGATCGCACCCGGGATTACGCTCGATTCACCGGTGAACCTCACGCTCGCGTTGGCCCCGGGATTTGCGCCTGCCGCGAACACCAGCTGGCTGGTGCTTCAGAATACCGGTGCGAGCACGATTGCGCAGAACTTCTTCGCAGCGGGAAACCAGCTTAGCGAAGGTGAGAGCTTCCTGGTGAACGGCTTCGAGTTCCGGATCAGCTACGCAGGCGGAACTGGAAACGACATCCTGCTAACCGCAGTGCCGGAGCCGAGTTCGACTCTCCTCCTGCTCGGCGGCGTAGGATCCCTCGCTGGACTGCGCAGGTTTCGCCGTCGTCAGAGCTGATCCGTAGAAGCTGCGGCGCGGCGTTGAGTACGCTGCGCCGTAGAATCAGCTCGCGAGTGCGGAGTCTACGGCCGCAAGCAAAGCATCTGGTGAAAACGGCTTCTCCAGGGTCGCCGACGCCCCGAGCGTGCCGGCGATCTCGAAAAGCCGCAAACCGGCTGCGGTCGGAGCGCCCGACATGACGATGATCTTCACCTTGGGTGCGTGTTTACGGATGTTTACGATCGTCGCGATGCCATCCTGCTCTGGCATCCACACGTCGAGGAGGATGAGATCAGGGTGCTCCTCGAGGATGATTTTCTCGCCCTGCTTGCCGTCTCCGGCCTCCAGGACCGTATGCCCAACCGACCTGAGTTTTGCGCACAACACTCGGCGGAATGTCGGCTCGTCATCTACAATTACAATTTTCGCCATGAGGTGCTATCGGAACAACCGCGAGTTCTGTAGCAAGAGAACCTTGCTAGCGATAACGGAAATCGCAGCGTAGCTGGCCGCATCTGTTCTTCGAAGGAAGGTACGCCCCCGCCTGGCAGACCTCGCTCGCTCGCCAGAGCTAACCACGCCTTCGAACAGGCTCTTCCTCGCGTTCCGCGGAATCGAGGGCCGAAGTTCGCTGGTCACGACGCGCCCTTCGATCGACCGTCATCTGCCGCTTCTTCCGGCTTTGCCGAAGCTTCTCCAGCTCATCCTCGAGCTTGAGGAAACCTTCGAAGCGCGCAGTGCTCAGTCCACCGGCCGCCATCGAGGCACGTATCGCGCATCCAGCGTCAGTGCCGTGCTTGCAATCGTCGAAGCGGCATTCTCCAGCGAGCTCCTCGATATCCGCAAAGCGTTCGCGCAGGGTTGCCTCGTCGGTCCACATATGGACCTCACGAATGCCCGGATTGTCGATCAGGATGCCTCCGCGGGGTAAGACTATGAGTTCTCGCGCCGTCGTGCTGTGCCGCCCTTTTCCGGTGGTCTCATTCACTTCGTCGGTCCACTGGTACTCCTCTCCCAGGAGCTGGTTTACCACCGACGATTTCCCCACTCCGCTGGAGCCGATCAGGGTCAACGAGATGCCCGGCTTCAGGTACTGCTTCAAGACGTTCAGGCTGCTTCGATTCTCGGCCGTGGTTACGTGCACGTCTGCCTTTGGATCGAGAGCACGGATCTCCGCTGCTGCCGCCTGATTCGTCGCATCGGAGAACAGATCCGATTTATTCACCAGCACCACCGCCTTCGCTCCGCTTCGACCGATGATTGCGAAGTATCGCTCCATCCGCCGTAGGCTGAAATCGGAGCCGGCGTCGGTGACTACTGCAACGACGTCCACGTTTGCTGCGATCACCTGCTCCTCCGTACTCCGCCCGGACATTTTCCGTGAGAGACACGTTTGCCTAGGAAGACGCGCTCGGATCATCGTCTCGTCGTCAGCTGAGCCAACTTCGAGAGCCACCCAGTCGCCCACTGCAGGCAACTCCGCATCCGTCTCTGCGGAATGGTACACCTTCCCGCTCATGCAGACCTCCAGTTCCAAGCCACCTTCGAGGAGCGCTCCGTACGTGATCTTGTTATCGCGAATGAGCCGGGCCGGCTGCCAACCCTCTTGCCGGTAAGGCGAGAATTCGCTCGCGAACCGGGCATTCCACCCCAGGTCCTCCAGGGTCATCACCTGTGCCATGGAGAATGATTGAAGTACAAGACTGCCACTCGCGCGATGAGCGTCATTCCGCCAGAGTCTCCTGAATATACGCCAGCAACTCGACCCGTCCCGCCTTGGTCTTGGAGGAGGTGGTGAAAATCCGCAGTGGCTCCGGACACCATTGTGCAATCTTCTCCTCGAAGAGTTCGATATGCGCTCGGACCTGACTTTCCTTCAGCATGTCGGCCTTCGTGAAGACCAGCACCATTGGGACTGAGCCTTCCGTCAGCCACTGTACAAATTCAAGATCAATGAGCTGCGGTGTGTGCCGGGCGTCGATGAGTACAAGCACACTGGCCAGCACTGTCCGACCGCTCAGGTACTCCGCAATCATCTGCTGAAACTGTGCGCGCTCCGCGTGGGACGTCTTCGCGTACCCGTAGCCTGGTAAATCAACCAGCGTCCAGGCACCGTTAATTGAAAAAAAGTTGATCAGACGCGTGTGCCCAGGCTTCGGCGATACCCTTGCCAGGGCTTTCTGGCCTGCCAGCATGTTGAGCAGTGAGGACTTCCCGACATTTGACCGACCTATAACTGCGATCTCTGGGGCGACTGCGACAGGGCATGATCGCAAGTCAGGAGCGCTGATCTGGAAGGTGGCGGTCTTAATGTGCATGGAGACGGACCGGGGAACGTAACCGTGATCATTCCGTTTGGAAACGTCTCGTTCAACAGTGAGAGAGCCCCACCGGTATGCATGTGCTCCCAAAGGTTGATCTTAGGGTAGGCCGCGCCTCCGCCCGTTGACGCTCAATGCGAGACCAACAATAACCAGAATGAGCGACACGAGGAGAAACACCACGTCGGCGGTGAGTTGATACGGGCTGCCTGAGATGACGTGGTGAATGCCGAGGATATGATGATTGATGATCCCCTCGACAAGGTTGAAGCAACCCCAGCCGACCAACATCGAGCCAAGAAGATTCTTCCCGCTCGGTGGAAAGGGCGAATGCGCCATCGCTCGGAAGAGCATCGTTACGCCCGCAATGACGGCCAGCCACATCGCAAGATGGAACAGACCGTCCTGGAATGTCTGCCTCTTGAAGTCGGCAAGCGTGTGGACCTCACAAGTCGCGGTGGTGCAGACCATGTGGTGCCACTGGAGGAGTTGATGAAGAATAATGCCATCCGCAAACCCTCCGAGTCCTACCCCGAGCGTAAACCCAGCTCGATAAAGCGGCGTGCTTTTCATCACCCTCCTCTTCGCGGTGAAAAGGCAGCTTGGCGGTGCCAATCAAAGCGGGACCACGTTGGTGCACTCGTCACTTCAGGTTCTTTCGTCTACGTACCTTTCTCGTAATCTTCAATTGGATGACGATTAAGAACACCCGAGTGGAATCCTCTGAGCTTTTTCCAGGCGCGGTAGTCTTGCGTTGTGGATCTCTCCAGGCCCACTTCGACCCTGCAAACGGCTGGCTACGCTGTGTGGAGGTTGGAGGCCGTGAGGTAGTACGTGCAGTTTATGGCGCGATCAGGGATCGGAACTGGGAGACGGTGCCGACTCATCTACACGGTCTACGCATCGACCAAGCCGGAGGCGGATTTCAGGTGTCGTTTGAAGCCGAGTGTAGAGCGCCGGGGATCGCGTTCCGCTGGCGGGGCGAGATCGTTGGGGAGGCTACGGGGGTGCTGACTTTCAAATTTATCGGAGATGCCCTGGTCGGCTTTTGGAAGAACCGCATTGGGCTTTGTGTTTTGCACCCCATCGATGGCTTTGCGGGAGAGAAGTGCCGGATCGAGACGGTTGACGGCAACATTTACGAAGAGATGTTCCCGATGTTCATCGCGCCAGATCAGCCGTTTAAAAGGGTGCGCGCAATCACCTGCGAAGCTTCGCCAGGCCTGAGCGTCGAGGTTCGTTTCGAGGGCGAGATCTTCGAGACAGAAGATCAGCGGAACTGGACTGACGCATCTTTTAAAACCTACAGCACCCCACTTGAGCAGCCATTCCCAGTGTGGATAGAGCGCGGCATGCGGGTGGAGCAGACGGTCAGGGTGTGCCTCGTTGGGAGAACGCGACATCCTCCCATAGCTAGCTTGCAATCAGCGGGCATGGAACTCAGAGCGTCGGGAACTGCGCGGGTGCTTCCGCCAATCGGCTTCAGCATGGCGAGTCACGGGATTGCACTTAATGCGAAAGAAGCAGCATTGCTGCGACGGTTGCAGCCTGCTCACCTGCGAGTGGATCTGCACTTGGGAGAACGTGACTGGCAGAAGCGCTGGCAAGAAGCTGGAAAGGCCGCGGCAGTTCTTGGTTCAGCACTACACGTGGCGCTCTTCGTCTCAGAGGATGCGGAACGTGAATTGAACGCACTGGCCGCAGAGTACTCTTCGCGGCCTTTTCCGGTTTCGCTGTGGATCATCTTCAGTCGCTACGCGCAATCAACCGAAGCGCGCTGGTTGCGCGTAGCGCAAGCAACACTTCCTCATGTTGCGACGGTCGCTGCAGGCACTAACGCAAACTTTGCGGAACTCAACCGCGCGCGACCTGATAAAGACGAAACTGCGCTGCCATGCTTCTCAATCAATCCGCAGGTCCATGCCTCTGATGATGCCTCATTGATGGAGAACCTTGGAGCGCAAGCGGCAACGGTAGAGAGCGCCCAGTGGTTTGCCCCTCGTCTGGTAGTGATCTCCCCGATCACCCTGCGCCCGCGCTTCAACGCGATTGCAGTTTCGCAAGAGGACTCAAAGGTGGCTGGCTTGCCGCCTCAGGTCGATCCCCGGCAGAGAACGCTGCTCGGTGCGGCCTGGACGGTTGGCAGCCTCGCTCGACTGGCAACTCTGAGTGGCGTGCATAGCCTGACGTATTACGAAACCACAGGATGGCGAGGGGTTATGGAAAGCGAGGGCGGGTCGCCGGCGCCAGTTCTTTTCCCATCGAAACCTGGCGAGATCTTTCCACTCTTCCACATCTTTGCTGCAGTTGTCGGTTACGAGGACATCCAGCCGGTGCACAGCACCCATCCGCTACAACTCGATGGATTCTGCTTGATTGCGAGAGATGGTCGTTGCCGGTGGATCATCGCAAATCTCACTCCCTTTGCGCAGAGCATGAGTGTGCACACCGGAGCGGCGACGGTAACCTTGTCACTGCTGGAAGAGATCAGCGCCAACGGCTTTTCCGACCGGGGACCATCCTCGACGGTGAACGGCCTTCTCGAGATCCGGCTCGAACCGTATGGCATCGCGCAAATAGATGCTTAATGCGCTGCTCGCATCGTCCAAGAATTTGAGCGAGGCGTCCTATCCGGCGGAGCGACGCAGCGGCTAGTGTGCAGGGACCCTTCATGAACGAACTGCGATTCGCCATTCTTGGCACCGGCTTCTGGTCACGCTACCAGCTGGCGGCCTGGGGCGAAGTGCCAGGCGCGAAGTGCGTCGCACTCTACAACCGGACCCGGGCAAAGGCTGAAGCACTGTCTCGCGAGTTCGGCGGGGTGCCGGTTTTCGATGATGCCGAGACTCTGCTACGAGATGTCCGACCGGATTTTGTGGATGTCATCACAGACGTGGATACGCACGCAGGCTTTGTGCAGCTCGCGGCGGCACATGGCGTTCCCGTCATTTGTCAGAAGCCGATGGCACCAAGTCTTGCGGTGGGCCAGGAGATGGCGTCGGTCTGCAAGCGTGCGGGCGTGCCGCTCTTCATCCACGAGAGCTGGCGTTGGCAACGGCCCTTTCGTGAGCTGAAGCGGGTACTCGATTCAGGCGTGATCGGCCAAGTCTTCCGTGCCCATGTAGACTTCTCGAACAGCTTTCCAGTTTTCGACAATCAGCCGTTCCTCCGAGAGCTGGATCAATTTATCCTCACAGATATCGGTAGCCACATCTTGGACACAGCGCGGTATCTCTTCGGCGAAGCGTCGCGCCTCTATTGCCAGACTAGCAAAGTGCATAGTGACATCCGAGGTGAGGATGTTGCGACGGTGATGATGGAAATGGATGGCGCAACCGTAACTTGCAACATGAGCTATGCGAGCCGGGTTGAGCACGATCGCTTTCCTGAGACCTTTGTATTTGTCGAAGGTACCGCTGGTTCCGTGGAACTCGCGCCCGACCATTGGCTGCGTGTGACTACCGCACATGGCACGAATGCGCAAAGGGTGCCTCCTCCGTATTTTGCGTGGGCCGATCCACGTTATGCTCTGGTGCATTCCAGTATCGTTGCATGCCACACTGATCTGCTCCGCGCACTGCGGACCGGCGGTCTTCCCGAGACGCACGCGGCAGACAATCTGCGCACGCTTGACCTCGTCTTCGCGGCATACGAGTCGTCTAGGGAGCGGCGCGTCGTAACTTTTCCACGACCAACCAAACTTACATGAGAACTATAGCTCTCGTCGGCGCCGGAGGAAAGATGGGTTGCCGTATCACCGACAACATTAAGCGCGGCCCGGATCTGGTGTATTATCTTGAAGTCAGCCCCGCAGGAATCGAACGGCTCCACGAGCGGGGAGTAACTATCGCCAATCAGGCAGAAGCTTTGGCAAATGCAGACGTAATCATCCTTGCTGTGCCGGATGTTGCGATTGAAGCGGTGTCGCGCGAAGTCATCCCGCAGCTCAAAACTAGCGCGCTCGTCGTGTTGCTCGATCCCGCTGCGCCTCTCGACGGCAAAGTCGCGCGACGCGACGATCTCGGCTACTTCATTGCCCATCCCTGTCACCCCTCCGTGTTCAACTGGGAACCCAGCGAAGAAGCATTCCGTGACTTCTACGGCGGCATCTCCGCGAAGCAGGCTGCGGTCTGCGCCTTGATGAACAGCGACGAGAGCTACTACCAGACGGGGGTTGAAGTGACTCGAGCCATCTACGCACCTGTGAGCACTATCCATCGTGTTACGCTGGAGCAGATGGCTATGTTGGAGCCTGCGCTTGTCGAGACCTTGGCCCAAAGCTGCATTGAAGTGGTGAAGGAAGGCTACAATTGCATTGTGGACAAAGGAGTGCCTGCCGCGGCGGCTCGCGACTTTGTGCTAGGACATTTGCGCATCCAAATCGCGGTGCTCTTCGGTGAGGTAAATGGGACGTTTTCTGATGCGGCCTATAAGATCAGTGCACGCGCGCGCCCGATCATTTTCCGCGAGGGCTGGCAGAAGATTTTCGAGATGGATGACATTCGCGAGCAGGTGCGTGATATCACCGCCTCCACAAAGGTCTGACGCGTGAAGCTTGGGCTGAGCAGCTACACTTACGGCTGGGCAGTTGGCGTGCAGGGCCATGAACCCGCCCACCGGCTGGACGAGAATGGCTTGCTGGCCCACGCACGCTACCACGGCATTAGGCTGCTGCAGATCGGTGATAACCTTCCGCTACACACCTTTGACTCGGCGCGGCTCGATCGTCTTGCGAAGCGTGCCGCCGAGAATGGTGTGCAACTCGAAATTGGCGCACGGCGACTTACCATCGAGCGTGTCTCAGAATATGCTGCAATCGCCCGCCGCATTGGCGCGACGCTCGTGCGCTTTGTCATCGACGATGCCGAGTTCTTTCCTTCAGTAGACGAAGTTGTGGCAACTCTCCGCATGGCCATTCCATTCCTCGATGGCATCACACTTTGCATCGAGAACCACGATCGCTTTCCCGCCGCCGTGCTGCGAGGGATGATCGAAGGTGCGGGTAGCGAGCGTATCGGCGTCTGCCTTGATACCGCAAACTCGCTAGGTGCCGGCGAGGGGCTCGCAACCGTGATTCCCATACTTGCTCCTTTAGTGTTGAACCTACACATAAAAGATTTTCAGATCGCTAGGGTGCCATATCTCATGGGCTTTCAGATTACGGGCTGCCCCGCTGGTCGTGGTATGATGGATTTACCCTCGCTGCTGCATGAACTTGCGCCTTTCAATCGCTGCAAGTCTGCGGTCCTTGAACTTTGGACACCGCCTGAACCTCAACTCGCCGACACCATCAGCAAGGAGTCTGCGTGGGCCGTTGAGAGCCTGGATTATCTACGCCCATTCTTTTCCCAATCCTGAACTCCATGATCCCTCGCTTCTGCTTGCTTCTGCCTCTGCTGGCTTTCTCTTTTTCCGGATGCAGTGAATCGTCCAACACTAACGGAAAGCTGACTGTTGGCGTTGCCTTTGAGACTCTTCAGACCGAGTACTGGGTTGCTGGATTTGAGGCGATCAAAGCCGAGCTAGCGAAACGCGATATGCAGGTGCTGGAGGCTGTGGCCGACCAGGACGCCAATCGTCAGCTCCAGCAGGTTAAGAACTTCATCGCGCGCAAAGTCGACGGGATCATCCTCGTTCCCAAAGACGCGAAGACTTGTATCCCGATGATCAAGGCGGCGAACGAAGCGGGTATTCCTATTGTTCTTTTCAACCGGCCCGCAGATCGGAGTGACGCAAAGTCGGTCGCGGTCGTCGCAGACAATCCGAAACTAACGCAGGAGACCGTTTCCTTCATGGTAGAGCAAGCGCGTAAGAGCGGGAAGAAACACAAGGCGCTAGTGGTTCTTGGTGACCTTGGCGACATCAATGCGATCGGTCGGCGGGACGGTTTTGAAGCCGCTGTAAAAGGGCATGAAGACGTGGTCGAGGTGGTAGCGCGCGTGCCGTCCGAGTGGAACCAGGAGAAAGCACAGGCAGGGGTAGTGAATGCGCTCCAAGCAAACCCGGACATCAGCTTCATCTTCACATCTTCGGACTTCCTCTTTCCGTCCATCGTCTCGGCGCTGAAGAGCGCTGGGAAATATAAAAAGGTCGGCGAGGAGAGCCACGTCATTCTTGGCGGGTTCGACGGGGACGCGACCGCTTATGCGATGCTCAAGGACGGCTATCTCGACGCTACCGGTGTGCAGGATGTCTACTTCGAAGCAAAGACCGCAGTGCAGGCGTTAGTGGATCTTCGTGCCGGAAGGCCGGTTCCCGACCTGATCCTCGACCCCGGCTTTGTGATTCACCAGGGCAACCTTTCGGAAATGGCACCACGCATGTGGGGAGCAAAGGTCGGCGGAAGCGTCAACCCGTAAACAAATTGCGCAAGGTGGTGAACTCCCCTGAAACTTCCTCGAAATATCGAGAGCGGTTCTGAACCCTCGGGGGCTGGCTGGTACTCCGTTACCGAATTTCGAAAAGACGCTGAGAGTGATGCTCGCCCGCCTTGGTGTCTGATAAAATGAGTCTTGCGTCACCAGCCTCTTTTCAACGGCTTTTGGTTCCCGCCCAGCGGTTGCTGCTCTCCGAGAATCTCGTGCTGGTCCTAAGCGTGGGGTATTTCGTTGCGATGTGGCCTTTCACTCCGGGGCTGGCCGCGCCCGAGAATCTTAAGAATATCCTGTCTGCGATGCTACCGCTGCTCATCGTGGCGATTGGGCAAACCTTCGTTCTCATCTCGCGTGGGATCGATCTGTCGGTCACCTCCACCATCGGTCTGGCGAGCGTAGTTGGTGCGTTGGCGATGAATGGGGAAAGTGGCTGGTTCCGAGACAGTGGACTCGTCGTATCGGCGGGTGTGGCAGTAATGCTCAGCGTTGGCACGCTGCTTGGTGCAATCAACGGACTCGCGATCGCGCGCCTAAGAATGCCAGCGTTCATAGTGACGCTCACCACCATGATGTTTGTTAGTGGATTGGCGATCTGGCTTACCAAATCGCGCAACATCTACGGCCTTCCTGCTGCTTTCAATGTTGTCGGCGCGTACATCTTGCCGGGTGTTGCGGTGACGCTAGCCGTTGCCGTGGCCGCACATCTCTCGTTGAGCCGTACAGTCTTCGGTCGCTGGCTCTACGCCGTAGGGCATAACGAACGGGCTGCGCATATCTCCGGAGTGCCAGTCGATCGCGTCATCCTCAGCGCTTATGTAGTTTGCGGACTGTGCGGAGCAATTGCGGCTGTTCTTTACACCGGCCGACTGGAGACCGGATCGGCGACAATGGGACAGCGCATCTTGCTGGATGTGATCGGGGCGACGGTGATCGGCGGTACGAGCCTTTACGGCGGCAAGGGTAAGGTGCTCTGGACTGTCTTTGGTGTACTATTCCTTACGCTCATCGACAATACGCTGAACCTCCAAAACCTCTCGCACTTCACAATCATGATAGTGAAAGGAGCGGTTATCCTACTTGCGGCGGTGCTCGATACTGTGCGCCACAAACTCGCTGGAAAGCTTGCCGATGTTTGAGTTCCGAGGCATCAGCAAAGGCTTCTTTGGTGTGCCAGTTCTATCGGACGTAAGCTTCAGTATCGAATCCGGGAGCACCGTAGGTTTGGTTGGAGAAAATGGCGCGGGCAAATCCACCCTGATGAACATTATGGGCGGAAACCATCAGCCAGACGCGGGAACGCTGATGCTCGATGGCGTATCCTTCGAGCCGCGTGGGCCGCGCGACGCAGCCATGGCCCGCATCGCGTTTATTCACCAGGAGCTCAATCTGTTTCCCAATCTCAGCATCGCGGAGAATCTGTTTCTAACATCCTTTCCGCGCCGCGGCGGGATGCCGCTCATCGATCGCAAGACAATGCGCAAACGCGCGGCGGCGTTGCTGGCCGAGGTTGAATTGGATATGCCGCCAGATACCCTCGTGGAGCACCTGACGGCAGGCGAACGGCAACTCGTAGAGATTACAAAAGCGCTCAGTATAGAAGCTCGACTGATCATTCTTGATGAGCCGACTACTTCGCTTACGGCGCGTGAGACGGAGCGACTTTTCGCGTTGATGGCACGTTTGCGCGGGCGCGGAATCGCGATTATCTACATATCTCATTCGCTCGACGACGTGCTGCGGATCTGTGATCGCATCGTGGTTCTCCGGGACGGAAAACTTGTGGCTAGCGGACCACGCGAGGAATTTACGAAAGAGCGATTGGTTACACTGATGGTCGGTCGCGCCATTCAGCAGTATTTCCCTCCGCGCGTGACTCGACCTTCCGCTGATCCTGCGCTCGAAGCGATCGGCCTCTCCCACGCGGGAGTGGTTCACAATGTTTCGTTCACGCTGCAACGCGGTGAAGTACTCGGCCTGGCAGGACTCATGGGATCGGGCCGCACAGAGCTCGCCCGCATTCTGTTTGGCCTTGATGAATGCGAGCATGGAGAGGTGCGAGTGCAAGGCCGTTCGTTGCGTTCTCACTCTGCGCGCGAGAGCATCCGGCAGCGTGTCGCTTTTCTTACCGAAGACCGGCGTAGCGAGGGTCTCTGCGTGGAAGCCTCGATAACCGACAATCTCGCGCTCGTTACGCTTCCGTCGCTCGCGCGCCTCGGCTGGTTAGACCTCGGCAAGCTGTTCGCAAGCACTGCCGCTATTTGCATGGCTGTTCGGTTGAATAGATCAGCTCGTGCTTCGCAGCCTGCGAAGAGTCTAAGTGGTGGAAATCAGCAGAAGGTGGTGCTCGGCAAGTGGTTGCTTGCTGAACCAACGGTGTTCATTCTCGACGAACCGACGCGCGGCATCGATGTCGGCGCAAAGTCTGAGATCTATACACTCATTAACGAACTCGTCGCACGCGGGGTGGCGGTGCTTGTCATCTCCTCTGAGATCGAGGAGCTCATCGGTATCTGTGACCGTATTCTCGTGATGAGTCGTGGTGAGCTGCGCGACGAGGTCGACCGGCCCGATTTCGACCGAGAGCGCATTCTGCGCGCTGCCCTGAACAAGCCATGAGTTCGGCGCATCCCCGGTTACTCCTGATCGCCTTGAACAATGCACCAACTGTGTTGTTCGCACTTGTGCTCGCCGCTTTCGGTCTACTCGCGCCGCAGTTCTTCACCGGGCAGAACCTCACCAATATTGGCGTGCAGGCGTCTTCGACCGCAATCGTCGCAATCGGCATGACCTTTGTGCTGCTGACGGCAGGCATCGATCTGTCGGTGGGAGCGAGCATGTTCGTCGGCGCGGCCGTGGTCGGTAAGATGGTGCTTGCCGGCCAACCGCTTCCGCTTGCGCTCGCCGCGATGATTGGAGTGGGCGCGATGTTTGGGGCACTCAATGCGCTGCTCATCACTCGGGTTGGTGTGATGCCATTTGTCGTCACCCTTGCAACACTCTACATGGGCCGCGGTCTAGCGCTTTGGATTACACAGACGCGGGCCATGAATCTGCCTGAGTCTTTCCTCCAACTTGGCTCGCTGAAGCTTGCCGGAATTCCACTTCCCATCGCGCTTTTCGTCGCTGTGCTGGTGCTCGCGCACGTTACGCTCACTCGAACACCGTTCGGTCGACAGGTCTACGCTGTTGGTGCGGATCTTGAGGCGGCGCGCAAAGCGGGCCTCGATACCCGTCGGATTCTCTTCGGCGTTTATCTTATCTGCGGCGTTTGCGCGGCTCTTGGAGGGATCATCTCGCTCGCGCAGATTGGCGCTGTCTCGCCGAAGTTTGGCGAGTACCGTGAATTCACTGCCATTGCGGCAGCGGTACTCGGCGGGACGAGTTTATTTGGCGGACGCGGGCATGTTTTACCTGGAACAGTGATCGGCGCACTGCTCATCCAGAGCGTCGAGAACGGCCTGGTGATCCTCAATGCCGATCCTTATCTGTACCCGCTGGTTACCAGTGCAATCATCTTTGCCGCTGTTCTCCTCGACAGCACCCGCAACCGGGTGCTTGCGCGCATCGGGCGACGAAAGATCCGAATCGAGGAAACCAAGTGAGATTTGTCCAAAACCTTGAGCGAAGGGTTCTAGCCGCCGCATCCTTGATCCGACACATTCGGAGCCATGTTCTCCTCTGATCGCTTGCTCCCCCTAGCGTTGGCTAGTCTGCTGCTGCCGTGCTTTCTCAACCACAGCTTTGCATCAACACCACGACTCAAGGTCAGTGAGAACCAACGCTTCCTCGTAACAGAAACAAACGAGCCGTTCTTCTGGCTCGGCGACACTGCCTGGGAGTTGTTTCATCGGCTGAATCGAGAGGAGGCAACCCTTTATCTGGAGAACCGCGCGAAGCTTGGCTTCAACATTGTTCAAGCGGTGGCAATTGCTGAACTCGAAGGTCATAACGATCCGAATTCGTATGGTTTCCTTCCGTTAACCGAGCTCGATCCGACGCGGCCAGCAGTGCAGGACGGCCCGGAGAACGACTACTGGGATCACGTTGACTTCGTTGTGAAGAAAGCAAACGCGCTCGGCATCACGATCGGGTTCCTGCCGACGTGGGGACGCTTCTGGCATGACACAAACGATAATCGCAAGCCGCTCTTCACACCAGAGAATGCAGCAATCTACGGAGAGTGGCTCGGTCGACGCTACAAAGACAGCGGGCTCGTCTGGATCGTGGGAGGCGATCGTACGGTGGAGAACGATGCGCAAAAGGAGATCATCCGGGCGATGGCGCGGGGGCTGCGGGCCGGCGATGGCGGCGCGCATCTGATCACCTTCCACCCGCCGGGCGGTAGCGGCTCTTCCAAGTGGTTTCACGATGACCAGTGGCTTGATTTCAATATGCGACAGAACGGTCATGTCGTGGAGTTCACGGGTCGGTACGATGAGACTCGAAAAGACTACGACCGCAGGCCTGTTAAGCCCGTGCTCGACGGCGAGCCTATCTACGAGGATCACCCGGTGTCGTTCAAAGCGAAGGAACTCGGACACTCGATTGCGGCAGACGTGCGGCGGCCACTTTACTGGAATCTTTTCGCCGGTGCCTTTGGCCACACCTATGGCCACCATTCCGTATGGCAGATGTGGAAGTCGGGAAAGGCGCCTATCAACAATCCGCTCATGCCGTGGTCAGAAGCGATTGACCAACCCGGGGCTGCGCAAATGCAGTACGGGCGGCGCCTCATGGAATCCCGGCCTTTTCTTACCCGAGTGCCGGATGACTCGGTGATCGTGGAGACCAGCATCCCGACTGCAATGCCAGGTGCCGGTTCGCGACATTTTTGCGCAACGCGCGATAAATCCGGCAGCTATGCAATGGTCTACGCGCCAGTCGGTCGCTCCTTTAAAGTGCGTATGAGCATGATCACCGGGCCAAAGGTTAAAGCCTGGTGGTTCAATCCGCGCGACGGCTCAGCGACCGTAGTCGGAGAGTTTGCCAATACCGGCGAGCGCGAATTCCAAACTCCCACCCCCGGTGAGTCGCTCGACTGGGTGCTCGTGCTCGACGATGCGGCAAAGGGTTTTCCCGCTCCCGGAGTCCGTACAGCAGCGAACTAGGTGCGCATGATGCGCAACCATCTTGCGCGTTTGTCGCCGTTCTCCCGGGCGGATCGCTTGGGCTGGCGCGTATGACCAACATGACCGACAATGACGAGTTGATCTTGGCGGGTATCGCCGCCCCTCGAGATTTAGTATGGCCCAGTGCGGTATTCTCCGGGCAGGCGGATTATTCGAGGTGAAACCAGTCCGCATCAGGCGTGGGAAGTCATGGCGCGAGCTCCTCTCCGTTGCCGCGGGCCTGCACTTCGAATGGCACAACATCCGAGCACAGCTCGACCCGACGGGCCGCTACGACGTGGAATTGGCTGCTGAGTTTCCCTTCCATATCCGGCTCTTTCGCTATGACTCGCGCCACTTTACACGTGGACCCACGTGGCACGAGCGGCTCGAGGTTTTCCTACCGCTCGATGGAAGGGTGGACCTGCGCATGGGCGAAACCACTGTGCAACTCGGCGGGGGCGATCTGCTCGTTGTCGATAACATGACGCCACATCACGTGGTGGATCGACCCGGGTTCGACGCCCGGGTAGTAGTGATCAGCTTCCTCCCGGAGTTCGCCTACAGCCTGGGCTCACCATCGCATGACTACGCATTCCTTCTGCCGTTCTACAGCAAATCGGAAGGCCGCCCGCAGGTAGTGCGCCGCGATGAGCCTTGCTCTGAAGCCATCTATTCAGCTGTGTCGCGGTTGCTCCAGAGCTACTTTCCCGATCCGGAGCGCCATTATCGGGAGGTAGCATGTAAAGCGTGGCTCCTAGTGCTCTTGTACGAGTTGGCTGAACGCTTCCACGATGCCGAAGTGCAGCGCGGTGAGTTCCTGCGCCAGCGACAGCTAGCCGAGCGCTTCGAACGACTTTTCAAGCACCTTCACCGCGATTTCGGTGAGCCGATCTCTGTCTCGGCAGCCGCACGTCTTGCCGGCATGAGCCCGGCTCAGTTTACCCGACTATTCAAGCGAGCCGCTGGAATGACGTTCGTGGCCTACCTCACCCACATTCGAGTAGCCGAAGCCGCGCGGCTACTCAAAGGGGGCACGTTGACGATCTCGGAGATTGCCAGCCGAGTGGGTTTTGCGGACCAGAGCTACCTCGATCGTCGTTTCAAGAAAGCCTTTGGTGCGACCCCTCGGGACTTTCGTGGAGGCGCAACTATTCCGGCTGCAGCCAGGCTATGATGAAAGTGCCGGAGAGGACCGGCTGATATAAATCTCGCCTGGCCGATCAGGTCTCTACCATGAGTTGAAGCGGGCACTTGCGCGAGCATCCTCACGCTCGCCGCGTTCCTGCCAGCGGGCTTGCCGGCCCGCCGTTCGGGAGTCCATGCGGTCCTGTCGACTCTCGAGCCTGGCGGCTCGGGAATCCTGCACGCCAGAAGTCGAGCAGGCGGAGAGCAGCACCAGGGCGCAGAGCAAAGTGGCGGCTATTGTCAGGTATGTTTGCTTGTTCATGATAGAAAGCGGATTGCAGTCGGCGGGGGATGGAAGTCGGAGGACCACCTCGGTTGCGGTGTTCTCTGCCTAGGCCATGTAAGTCTGTGCCTTGTCGCCAAGACAGGCAATTCGAAGAAATCCGGCCTCTCCAAGTGTCATGACTCCGCGCCTTTCTTAAACCGGGGGCAGCCGCTCAGGTGAGTGCTGTCTCTGGCAGGAACGGTTGCCCATTTGCAAAGGCAGCAAGGTTTTGGGTGGTCACGTGCGCGATCTCCGCGAGAGCTTCATGGGTGAGGAAGGCTTGGTGTGCGGTAATCAGGACGTTCGGGAAGGTGAGGAGCCGGGCGAGCTCGTCGTCATGCAGGATCTGGCCGGAGAGATCCTCGAAAAAGACGCCTTCCTCTTCCTCGTATACGTCGAGGGCGACACCGCCGAGATGGCCGGATTTGAGGGCCTCGATGAGCGCCTTGGTGTCGATGAGCGCGCCCCTGCTGACGTTGACGAGCACAGCGCCAGGTTTCATTAGCGCAAGCGTCCGTGTATCAATGATGTGATGCGTCTCGGGATTTAGCGGTGTGTGCAGGGAGATGACGTCGGATGCGTGTACGAGTGTCTCTGCATCTGTATACTTCACGCCGTGCTGCTGCGCCCATTCGACGGAGGGGTATGGGTCATATGCGAGCACGTGCATGCCAAAGCCGCGGAGGATCTGTGCTGCAATGCGACCGATCTTTCCCGTTCCGAAGATGCCGGCTGTCTTGCCATGAAGATCGAAGCCAACGAGGCCATGAAGCGAAAAGTTGAGGTCGTGAACGCGGTTGTTTGCACGGGGTATTTTGCGATTGAGCGCAAGGAGCAGCGCGACGGCGTGCTCGGCGACGGCGTACGGCGAGTACGCAGGTACCCTGGTGACCGAGAAGCCGAGCTCCTTCGCAGCGACGAGATCGACGCTATTGAATCCCGCGCAACGCAGGGCGATGTGCTTCACGCCGAGCGCTGCGAGCGCTACTAGACACGGGCGATCGGCCCGGTCATTGACGAAGGTGCAAACAGCTCGCGCCCCGCTCGCTGCCATCGCGGTTTCAGCGGAAAGGCGACAGTCCATGAAGCGCCACTTGATGCCTGTGTCAGCGGACGCTTTTTGCAGCGGGTCGCGGTCGTACGGCTTTGTATCGAAGACGACTGCCTCCATGGTATTCATAGCAGGGTTAGCCGGTAGGGCGGCAGCAGGATGAGGGTCATGGCGAAGATTGGATATACCATCAGCACGAGCACGCCGCCGTACCAAGCACAACGACCGCCATCGGTCGCAAGCGAGGCTGTGAGTATGGCGAAATGGCGACCCGCTCAGGTAGCCCCTTAAGTCGAAGTGATTCGGGGCTCGGATCCTGATTTCTGTAGCGCCGTAAAGTCCTCTCCCGCTTGCTCCAGACGTCCTTGCAAGGGGCGACCCGCTTCGGTGCTGGAGCACTTTGCTCCAACGGTGAGGCTCTTTGCTCCGGTGCCTGAGCACTTTGCTCCGACGGTGAGGCTCTTTGCTCCGGTGCCTGAGCACTTTGCTCCGACGGTGAGGCTCTTTGCTCCGGTGTCGGAGCACTTTGCTCCGACGGTGAGGCTCTTTGCTCTGGTGCCGGAGCACTTTGCTCCGACGGTGAGGCTCTTTGCTCCGGTGCCGGAGCACTTTGCTCCGACGGTGAGGCTCTCTGCTCCGGTGTCGGAGCGCTTTGCTCCGACGGTGAGGCTCTTTGCTCCGGTGTCGGAGCACTTTGCTCCGACAGTGAGGCTCTTTGCTCAGGTGCCGGGGCTGTTTGCGCAGCCCGAGCAGTACCTGCCGCCTCCAAAGAAGTTCGAGCACCCGGCTTCTTTAACCAGTACGCCAAAAGAAGCCCGTTGAACCTTGCAGACCCGCTCTCACCTGTTTACTCCGGCGTTGCAATCACCCCCAAAGCTGGTCCGCGCTACTTCGATAGCTACAAGCTCACCGGCGAAGTGAACTCCACCTTCACGGGAAGTGAGGCCGGCGGACAAAGTGCCGGGGAGGGGACTCGAACCCCTAAGGATTGCTCCACCAGATCCTAAGTCTGGCGCGTCTGCCAATTTCGCCACCCCGGCTTCTCTGAACCGACTTCGGAGACGAGCTCCGCGCCGACCCTTTGAGGAGTGCGGCGGAGCGGAATCTATCGGTAGCCGGGAATCCCGCAACCTTAGAGTGCGTCCATCAGCACAGCGCTGCTCCTTAAGGGTTCCGCGTCTGAATGCCGAAATCCTTTGATGCAGCTGGTGACGTTGTAGCCGAAGGAGCCCTCCACCGCGATCGCTTCGGCCCGGGTAACGAAATCAGTCCGGTCGATGGTGCGTCGGGTGGGGAGGGCGACAAAGATCTTGGTTCCAGGATCTGGTACATCCAGCACATACACATCCTCAAAGGCCGCGCGGTAAGTGTGGAGCATCCTGTCGTAGAGCCCGTTCATGGCGCGACCCCACACGTTCGCCACTACTATTCCGGTTGTCGTCAGCGCCGCGCGCGCCGCTTGCAGGAATTCGAGCGTCGCCAGGTGCTCCGGGATGCTCTCGATGCCAAAGCTGTCGAGGATGATTAGATCGTAGCGGTTGCGACACCGCTCGATGTAGTCGCGTCCGTCCTCCACGAATACGTGGAGTCGTCCATCGGTGTGAAAGCCGCAATGCGTCCTCGCGACGTCCACCACCACCTCGTCGATCTCCACTACATCCACCATCATCTCCGGAAAGTGGAGGTGGAAAAATGCTGGGAGCGAACCTCCTCCCAAGCCAACCAGCAAGATGTGGCGCGGTGCTTCGACAAAGGCGAGGCACGCCGGGATCAGGCGAGCGTATTCGAGTTCCAGGTGGCCGGGCTCGCCCAGTTTCACCATGCTTTGCCGCGCACCTACTTCACCGAAGCGGAGGATGCGAAAACCCTCTTCGTCCTCGGTCACCACGATCTTGTTGAAAGCCGAATGGCGGGAGATCAGGACTCGTTCTCCGCTCATTGGTGGGTTCAAGGGTTACGCCCAGAGCAATGACACGGAAAGGCATTTGATCTTGCTCGGTGGATGTTGCTCCGCCGCAGCTCGGCGTCACGGTCGACTGAAGCAGCTTATCGAAGATCGGTACCTTCATGTCGGGTCATGCTATGGCCGCTGGTTCGAGAGGGAATTCAGAGGGCCCACCGCTGGCGCGTTGAGCCCGCTTCCATTTCCACTCCTCGATGGCAGAGAAGAGACACGGGACGATGAACATGGTGATCACGCTCACGGCCATGCCGCCGAGTGAGGGCAGCGCGATCGGTTTCATCACATCAGCACCGCGCCCCGTGGCCCAGAAGACGGGGAGCAATCCAAAGACCGTCGTGCAGATGGTCATGAGATTCGCCCGGATGCGTTTCAGACCAGCTTGAACCACAGCCTCGCGAATCTCGGCGATGCTTCCCGGTTTGCTGTGGTCGAAGATGTCCTCGAGGTAAGTCGAAAGCACCACACTGTCGTCATCGACGACTCCCAGGAGGACGAGGAAACCCACCCACACGGCTACCGAGAGATTCACGCCCCAGATGGGCAGGAGCAGAAACCCTGCGGAGAGCGAGACAGCGACATCGAGGAAGATGATTGGCGCGATCCATTTCCGTCGGAAGCTGAGGTAGAGCGAGATGAACATCAGGGCGATGCAAACCGGCACGAGGATTTGCATACGCTTCGTGGCGCGGACCTGATTCTCGAACTGCCCGCTCCACTCCCAAAAGTAGCCGGCGGGAAGCTTGAGCCGCCCGTCCAGGAGCGCGGTTTGCAGCAGGCGCTCCGCATCCTCGACGACGCTTACTTCGTCACGGTCGCGCGTGTTCATGGTGACGTAGCCGACCAACAGGCCGCGCTCGCCCTTAATCTCTTGCGGTCCGAGAACGCTTTTGATGGTGAGCACTTGCGCGAGCGGTACCTGCGCGCCAGTGCTCGTCGGCACGAGGATCCTCTCGAGCTCGGGAAGGTCCTCGCGGAAGTCGCGCAGGTAGCGCACGCGGATCGGGTAACGCTCGCGCCCTTCAACCGACTCCATGATATTCATGCCGCCAATCGCGATCTCGATGACGTCCTGCACGTCGCGGATGCTGACGCCGTAGCGCGCGATGCGGTCGCGATCGATCTCGAACTCGAGATACGGCTTCCCGACGATGCGGTCTGCGATGATGTCTGTGGCTCCCGGTACTTCCTTGAGCAGCGCTTCGATCTGCAAGCCGATGCGCTCGATCTCCTTAAGGTCGCTGCCGTAAATCTTCACACCCATCATCGCGCGGAAGCCGGTCTGAAGCATGACGAGGCGCGTCTGAATAGGCTGGAGAAAGGTCGGCAGGACACCGGGAATCGCGGTCCGTTCCTGCATCTCGGTGAGGATCTCGCCCTTGGTAATCTGTCGGTGCTCGGGCGCGAAGAAGGCGAGCGGCTTCTTGAGCCAGCCCGGCCAATTGGAGAACCAGCGCTTCACCGGGACGTGTCGCCACTCCGCCTCGGGTTTGAGGATGACGATGCTTTCCATCATGCCGACGGGCGCCGGGTCGAGCGCTGTTTCGGCGCGGCCCAGCTTCCCCACCACGCTTTCCACCTCTGGCACGCTGGCGATGGCGAGGTCCTGCTTCGAGCTTACCTCGAGAGCCTGCGAAAGGCCGCCCTGCGGGAGCAGCGACGGCATGTAAAGGAACGAGCCTTCATCGAGCGACGGGATGAATTCGCGCCCGATACCGGCAAGAATGCGCGTCTCCGCGATGATCTCCGCGCCGTCGGTCTGCTTGTGTGCTAGCAGCCGGCGATGTATCGATCCATCTGGGCTGCGCACGGTCTGCCATCGCAGCTCATCGAGCTCGACGCGGGGGTAATCTGTAGGCGCGCCAAGGTTCGCCATCCACTCGACCGGTTTGAGCGTGGTGCCAATGCCGAGCCAGATCGTCAGGCCAAAGAAGAGGATCGCAAGAGGAGCGATGAAGAACGTTCCCTTGTGATCGAGAACCCAGCGCAGGGCGGGAGTGTAAACGGACGCGATGCCCCGAGAGACAGGGTTTGCCTCCATGGGGAGAAAGCGTTCTCGCGTCATTCGAACAAAAGCCATGGCCACGATCACGCCGACAACGATGGACATCGGCCAGCCGCTGTAATGCGTGCCGGTGAGTGCCAGCATGAAGATGGCATGCGTCGCGAAGGTCGCGGCCACAGCGAGCGTACCAGCCATGATCCAGACCGTGCGGCGCGACCACTTCACCGGTCGGAAAAGATAGTAGCAAACAACCGGCACGACGGTGAGCGCGAGGATGACGGCAGCTCCGATGGCGAAGGTCTTGGTGAAGGCCAGCGGGCGGAAGAGCTTTCCCTCCTGGTCGGCGAGGAAGAAGACCGGGATGAACGAGATGAGGGTGTTCGCGACTGCCGTGACGATTGCGCCGCCGACTTCCCGCGCGCCCGTAAATACGCGCTCAAAGTGAGACTTCTTTGGATCATTTGCCGCGACGTGACGGTAGATGTTCTCCGTCATGATGATTCCCATGTCGCCTACGTCGCCGATCGCAATGGCGAGCCCCGCAAGCGACATGATGTTGGCATCGACGCCAAAGGCGAACATCAGGATGAAGCAGAGCCCAACAGAGAGCGGTAGCGTCGTCATGACAGAGACCGTGCTGCGCAGGTGAAGTAGGAAGATGAAGACTACAGCAGCCGCCATGAGGGCTTCCTCGCTGAGTGCTTCCTTCAGCGTGTCGATGGTGTCGTGGACGATGTCGGTGCGATCGTAGAACGGCACGATGCGGACCTTGGAGATCCGGCCGTCCGGCAGCGTCTTTTGCGGGAGGCCGGCTTCGAGTTGCTTGATCTTTGCCTTTACCCGCTCGACGACCCGCAGCGGGTTCTCGCCGTAGCGCATGAGCGTCACGCCGCCCACGGCTTCGACGCCCGCCTTGTCCAGTGCGCCGCGGCGGAAGTCTGGACCGAGGGTCACCGTGGCGACATTGCGCACCTGGATGGGAGTTCCCTTCTCCTGCCGGATGACGACCTTCTCGAGGTCCTCCACGGTCTTGATGAAGCCGACGCCTCGGATGAAGAACTCGACGCCGTTCTTCTCCAGCACCTTTGCGCCGACGTCGATATTCGACTTGCGCACGGCCTCATAGACATCAAAGAGCGAGACTCGATGCGCGCGCAGTTTGTCCGGGTGGACGTCGATCTGATACTGCTTTACGAAACCGCCGATGCTCGCGACTTCGCTCACGCCTTCGACGGCGTTGATCTGGTAGCGCAGATACCAGTCCTGAATACTGCGCAGCTCCGCCAGGTCAAAGCCTTCGCCCTCGACCGTATACCAGAAGACCTGCCCGAGCGCGGTGGCGTCGGGGCCGAGCACCGGGGTCACGCCGGCGGGCAGGCGCTGCTGGGCGACATTGATGCGTTCGAGCACCCGCGACCTCGCCCAGTAGTAATCCACGTCGTCTTTGAAGATGACGAAGACCATCGCAAAGCCGAAGCCGGACATGCTGCGGATGGTCTTCACCCCGGGCGTGCCGGTGAGGCTCGTGGTCAGCGGATACGTGACCTGATTGTCCACGTCCTGCGGGGAGCGGCCCGGCCAGTCGGCAAAGACAATGACCTGCTTCTCGCCGATGTCGGGGATGGCATCCACCGACGTATTCTTGATCGCAAAGTAGCCGCCGAACACGATGCCCGCGACTGCGATGACTACGAGGAAGGTGTTTCGTAGACACCAGTGGATCAGCCCGTCGATCATGGCGTTTTAGACACCAGCAGCCCGCGGAAGCGCAGCCACCCATCCACCACGTCCGCCGCTAAGGTGAAGAGACGGGTGGCTATGATGTCGGGCCAGTTCGTTACGGGTTTGCTTCTCATTCCATAGGCGGCCACACGGTGAGCACCGGGCGCCGACTGGTTTGCAGCACGGCTAGCGCGACGGAGCCGAGTACCTTGGCCGTGAAGCCCGGGCGCGTGTGGCTGCCGACGCAGACGATGTCCGCACCAAACCGCTCCGCCGCCGCGCAGATCGTCTCGGCGGTTTCCCGGCTTTGGGTGACTTCCACCTCCGTTGTGATTCCGGGTGCATCGATTTCCTCCGGCGCGAGAGCCCGCAGTCTTGCCTCGGCTTCCGCCACGAGTTGCGCCGGTTGCTGGTCTTCATCCCTGTTCCGCATAAGGGTCGGCACCATGTTGTGCAGCAGGCGCACGGTACCGCCTGGGTTGACGATCGAGTAGCCATAGGGTGCGGCGAAGCCATGAGGTTCATTCAGGTCGACCGCCACCAGCACCCGTTGGCAGGTACGGATGCGCGGTCCCGTGATGCGGGAGGCGTCCGGCGTTGGCACGCAGGCCACACTCATCGGTGCGTGGCGGAGAATGCCGCGCGAGACAGAACCATGCTGGAGTCGACTGAGTCCATGCCATTGATGCGTGCCGACAACGATCAGATCGGCTTGCGATTCCATGGCAATTTCAAGGAGCGGGTGATCCGCGCGTCCCCAATTACCGCGCACCCAGACGCTCACATTCTCCTCGCCGAGCACCCGCGTGACTTTCTCCCGCAGGTCCCGCTCCAACATGCTTTGCATCCCTGTGAGATTGCCGCCCAGACCCACTCGAGCGGAGACGCCCAACCGCGACCCCTCCTCTGGCGGCCAGGCGACAAAGCCAGCAATCACTTCGCACTGGCCGATCTTCCGCAGACCGGCCACCCACGCCAGCGCCGCGTCGGAGCTGGCTCCGAAATCCGTACCGACAAAGATCTTCAGCGGCTGCTCGCCCCGCGCCCACGCCTCAAAGCGTGCGGCCTCGCGCACCACCAGCGTCGGCACGGATGAAGACTCTGCCACACGCTCCGCCACACTGCCGATCAGCCAGCGGGTGGATGCCCGGAGCCCGAGCGAGGAGACCACCAGCAAGCGCGCGCTACGCATTTGCGCGAGGTTAACCAGCGCGTCCTCCGGTGCTCCGTCGGCAAGGCTCTCCTCGACGGTCGCGCCGAGGCCGCGCAGCCGCTCCGCTTCCGTATGCAGTGATTCATCCAGGGATGCGAGGAACGCCCGATCGACGTAGGGATTGGCTGCGTCGATGAGCAGCCCTTTCGCGTGGACGAGCACAAGCGGCGCGCCGAGCCGCTTGGCTAGTGCCGCGGCAACGTTGGCGGCCTGCCGGGCGTCCTCAGAGAAGTCGGTTCCGCAGAGGATCGGTTTGTTCTCGGTCGTGTTCATAGCTATCTCCAGTTCTCAGTTTGAGAGACAAAGTCTCCAAAGGGTCTGCCTGACATCATCACGGCTTAGGCTCCCCAGGGATGGACGGGGCGTGGCCTTCATGTCCTGCCGGTTTGGGTGGGGAGGCGGACTTGTCAGCGGACGCGCCGTGCTGATGTCCAGCCGCCGGTGCCTGCCCGTGCTCATAGAAGAGACTCGGCAGGCCGCTGATTTGGAATTGCGAATCGAGAAGGAAGTTACCCCGTACCGCCACTCGGTCGCCCTCCTTTAAGCCTTCGAGTACCGGATAGAATTCACCGGCCCGTGAGCCGAGTTTGAGAGCGGCGGGAACGAACTCTCCCGGCGTGCGTTCGACGTAGGCGATCTTACGCACGCCGCCGTCGAGCACAGCAGTCACGGGCACGCCCAATACCAGTTCGTCCTCGGGTGCTGCAGGATCGGCAACCGGAATCTGCGCGAGCGCCATCTTGCAGATCGGGCAAGGTCCGCCGTCGCTTTCCAGAACCTGCGGATGCATGAGGCATGTCCACTTGCCCTCAACGCCAGTCGGAGCGAGCTGCCCGTTAGCCAGGAGCCCGGCCCGGATCGTGGCGCTGACGAACATTCCGGGCTTCAGCCGCCGGTCTTTGTTCCCGATGTTGACCAGTACTTTGACGGTGCGCGATTCGTCGGTGAGCACCGCGTTGATGAACCAGACGCGGCCCGTGAAGGTATCGCCGGGATACGCCTCTGTGGTGATCTCCGCCGTCTGTCCGTAGCGGATTGAGGACAGTTCGTATTCGTAGATGTCGAGATAGACCCAGACGGAATCGAGGTTCGCTAGCCTGTAGAGCACATCGCCCGCTTTGACCGCGCTCTTCTGCACGACCAACTTCTCCGTTACGGTGCCGTTCACAGGTGAGGAAAGCGTCACGCGATCCTGTGGCTTGCGTGTCCGGATGACCTCGTCGATCTGCGCGTCGGTGAGCTCCCAGCGACGGAGTTTCGCCTTCACCGCTTCTATTATGTTGCTCTGCGAAAAGTTCATCAGCAGCTCCTGCTGCGCGATCACCAGATCGGGACTGTAGATCTCCACGAGGTGATCTCCGGCCTTCACCTCGACGCCAGTGTAGTCGATGAACAGGCGCTCGATGTAGCCATCGACGCGAGTGGTGATCGTCGAGAGCGCCGCCTCGTTGTATTGCACCTTGCCGACGGCGCGGACCTCCCGGTGGAGCTTGCGACGCTCGATGGCTACGGTCTCGACACCGGCCATGGCGCGGGCATGCGCGGAGAGTTCCAGCATGGGTTCGTTGCCCGCATCGGCGCCCGCGCTCTTCTTCGGCTTTGTAGCAAGCACGAGCGGCATCGAACAGATCGGGCATTTGCCCGCCTTGGGCAGCCGCACTTGCGGATGCATCGAGCAGCTCCACACTTCAGCTCCGGCAAGGGGAGCGTCAGCTATGCCGGGTGACGAGTTGACGAGATATACTCCGGCGATCCCAGCCAGCGTTGCGATTAGGACGACGCCGATGGCGATGCGAGTGAAAAGGCTCCCTCTCATCCCGTGGAGCCTCCATCGCCGGGTGCAGCGGGAACCGGCAATACAGACATCGGCTGGATGTCTTCCGCAATGACTGTGAGCAGGCCGTTGCGCAGGCTCGCGGCTGCATTCTTCAGCACAAAGCCTAGGAAGTCCGCGCCGATCCGCAGCGTGATTTGGGTGGTCTGGGTCAGGTTGAGATAGCTTTCCTCCTGCGGGCTGATTGCAATCACGCCATCCATCGTCCGCAGCTCCACACTTCCGGCCTGTCCTGAGAAGACACTGCCGCGCGGAGTACTCAGTTTAACTTGGAGAGTCTCGAGGTCGTGGAACATCGGCAGGGGGAAGCGGAGGAGTTGCCTGGCGCAGACCGCGCCAGGCCACTCCGCCCGAAGTTTATTTTCCCGAGGTATTCGCCCTACTCGTGAGCGGCACAGACGCGCGCGGTCATCTCCTTGCCGGTCTTTTCATCCACGCAGGCGATGAAGCCCAGCTTCGCAGCCTTCCCACCGCCAGCGTCCTTGTACTTGACCTTCATCTTGCACACCGGGCAGGTGTGGCTTTCTGCGTGCGCCTTGTCGTCGCCCACCTTGGAGACGGTCATCGTCCCGCAGTGCGGGCACTCGTGTGCGACCGAGGTGCCCGCCTTCAGCGCGCTAACTTCCGCTTGCGAGTTCAGCGGCTTGTAGACCTGCTGTGGTCCGGGGCCGGCGAGCGCTGTGAGGTTCATGGCTGCGACCGCAGCGCTGAGCAGAAGACTGAGTTTCAGTGATTTCATATTGGTACTTGGATCCTTTGTTTAGTTGCGAGCGAGTAGTCCCGCTCGGATACAAAGCATCGCCCATAGCCCCCCGTAGGGCTCCGCATCTGGCCGGAAAAGCTCCGCGTTTCTTCGGATTTCCAACGAACCGTGGAGCGACCTTTCCTCGGTCATTCTCCGAAACTGTCCTACTTCACGAGTGACTGTCGGTAGGCACTTGGTGCCTTGCCGGTCACCACCTTGAACGCGCGATTGAACTGCGAGAGTGACTGGAAGCCGACCTCGAAAGCGATCTCCGTGATCCTCAGCTTTGGATCATGCAGAAGGCTGCGCGCCTTTTCGATCCGGGTACGCATCACATAGGTGACGAAGTTCAGGCCAGTGATCTCCCGGAACTTCTCACTGAAGTAGCTCGCACTCATGTTCACCGCCTTCGCCACGGCCGAGAGCGACATCTTGTCGTGGGACTGCTCTGCGATGATGACCCGTGCGCGTGCGACCGCCGGAAGTTCTTCCGGTTGGCTGTTCAAGGCGAGCGCCTGGCTGCATTCACCGAGATGCTCGGCGAAGATGACGAGCAGGCGGATCAGCGACTCGTATTGCTCCAGGGTGAGCACACGAGTGTTGAAGTACGTCTCCTCCAGACGTTTAAGGTCGATCTCCGCGCCAAAGGAAAGCAGGGTTCGCGTGAGCCGGTTGAACTCACTGCGGTTCGGGCGGTGCAGGAGGATCTGCCCAGTCTGTAAGAATGCGATGAGTTCGCCGCCGACCCGGACTGGAACTGCCGTCTCGCAAAGACCCGCAAAGCATTTGAGGGTCTTGGGCGCAAGCTGCGCTTCGCTTTCGAGTTGCTGCTGGAGCCCGTGACAGGCGGCGCAGGTTACGTTCGTCTCAGCCATCAACGCGCAGAACGGGTGTTCATGATTGCGCGCAAGATCGACGACCGCCAGCTGCTCGGGCGCGTGCAACCGCAGCGGCAATCCAGTGCCGCGGGTGAATGCCTGCGCGTAATCTTGATAGATGCGCGTCGCGGAGAGCGCACTGATAGAAGTGGATTCCTGCGAAGGCGGCGTCATGTGGAACGTGGTGTCGTGACGATCAAGGAGAAGGGAGAAGTTTGGAGAGTTACATAGTCCGCGCAGCGGTAGTGATCGGCGCAGGGCTGCCTTTCAGAAGGAGTTGCGGCACGGATGGCCGCAAGCGTCCGACAAAGGCGGAGGACGCGTCCTTACGCGAGGATCGGCGGAGCGTGCGAACGCAGGCTCCTGTGCAGGACCATCTCCACAAAGCCGCGATGATCTGGCGGCGGGCCGGGCTCCAGGAGCAGCCAATCCCGCACCTCGTCCAGTGACCGCCAACCGAGTAGCCACGTGAACGGGAGCGGAACTCGATCCGCCAGGGCCGCACCTGAGAGTTGCGGAACGTGAGGCAGGAGAACGCTCAGCTCCCGGCAGCAGTCCGCGCTGGGAGATCCGTTCGCGGGGGTTTGCTCCGGAAGCTGTGACATCATTCCACAGCATTCTTGGTGCAAAGCCGCACGCTCCGAACCGCGGAACACCTGCCCAAGTGCGCAACGCTGTGAGAGCGCGAACCACCCGAAGAGCATCAGCACGATAAGCAAGATGCGAACGGTTTGATTTATGCGCATCACGTACAGGCTCGCTACTCTTAACCCGCTTCCGAAGCGCCGACAAGGATCCTCAAAGGATTCGTCGTAGTCCTCGCGGAGACGGTCATCGACGATCAGACCCCAGTGTCGAGGCCCGGGCTGGTGACCGCCGGGATTGCACTGCTTTCGCCTGCCACCGGCTTGCGCCGCTTGCGGGTGAAGCGCTGGGAAAGTTCTTCCAGTGCGGGCTCGAGGCCGGCGCCCTCTCCGTGCTCGCTGAGGCAGCGGTAGATGAGACAGCTCTGGGTGAAAAGGTCGGCGTCGATCAGGTGCAGGGTCTCGTCGAAAAGCTGCACGATGCGGCGAAGGCGCTCCACGATGGGCTGGAGCTGCTCGCGTGCGGCTAGATCCCGTTCCGCTGCGGGCAAATCGAAATCGCGCGGGAGGAGTCCACCGTTCTGTTTGCCAAGGTCGAGGGCCTGCAGTGCAAAGCCGAGAGTCTTCGGCCCCACCCGCTTGAGGCGGATGCGATCCTTGGGGGTCGAGCCCTCCAGAAAGGTGCAGGAAGTATCCAGCGTCTGGACGGCGGACGCCATCCCGGTGAGCTGCGAGGCCGCGAGGACGATGTCGATGTGGTGATGATTGAGCTTCATGGCGCGACCATAGCGGGGCAGAGGGACAACGGCGGTCCCTCGGGAAAACTTTTTGCGGCTATTTCAGAGCTGATCGCAGCGTGGCGGGTGTATCCTCTCGGGCATCGAGCATTCTGCATCGAGAGCGGGATTGTTGGCTCGGCGCTTCAATCCTGGAGGTTGGCGCTTCGGGTTCTCTGGTTCGAAAACGAACCTAAAAGGTTCGAATTCGGACCTGAAGAGTTCGCGTGCGAGGTTCCAAGGTGAGCATTTGCAGGAACAGGATTCGCCTGCGAACCGGGTCAGCCGGAATTCCGAGCGCCCCGCTCGGGGTGCCGGTGGCAACCAGCCGAATGCCCGAGTGCGAAGTCCAACCGCGATGCCCCTGGGCCTACCGGTGAGGTGCCACTCACAGTCTTGACGCCATTCCGGCTACCGCTAGCTTTCCAGGCAGCGGAGGATATCCATTCCGACTCATCATTTGAAGACTCTACCTGGCCCGGTCTCCGCGCCACTCCTGCGATCCAATGCTCCGGGAGCACTGGCCACCGTTAGCACGCAACAGCCGCTCGCTTTTTGCGCTCCCGCAGCCGAGCAATCCCGCCGCAGGTGAGCGCCACCCCTTCAGCCTGCCCGGTAGGCGCGCCGACCCCGCCTGCTGCGACCGATCCCCACCGTCAGCGACTGCTCACGCTCTCCCTGGCGGCGCTTGGTGTTGTCTTTGGCGATATCGGCACCAGTCCGCTTTACGCCATGCGGGAGTGCTTTCATGGCGCACACGGGATTGCCGCGACTCCGACCAATGTGCTGGGAGTCCTCTCACTCATCTTCTGGGCGCTGATCATCGTCATCTCACTGAAGTACCTGGTTTTTATTCTGCGCGCGGATCATCGGGGAGAAGGTGGGATCCTGGCGCTCTCAGTTCTGGTTTCCCATGTGAAGCCCAGCCACTTCCTCACGGTAATCGGCCTCTTCGGCGCAGCGCTGCTCTACTCGGATGGGATGATCACGCCGGCGATTACTGTCCTGGGCGCCGTGGAAGGTCTGGAACTCGCGGCTCCCAAGTTGAAGCCCTTTGTGGTGCCGATCACCGTGGTCATTCTGCTCTTCGTCTTCCTTGCCCAGAGTAGAGGCACGGCAAAGATCGGAGCCCTTTTCGGGCCAATCACCTTCCTTTGGTTCGCGGTCCTTGCGGTCCTCGGCGTCTCGCAGATCGTGCAGCATCCGGCGGTGATTCACGCGCTGAACCCGTACTACGCCGTCCAATTTTTCGGCGTCAATGGTTGGCACGGCTTCGTTATCCTCGGGGCTGTCTTCCTGGTGGTGACTGGTGGTGAGGCTCTTTATGCCGACATCGGTCACTTCGGTATCCGTCCGATCAGGCTGGTCTGGTTTGTCCTCGTGCTGCCTGCTCTCGTACTGAATTATCTGGGGCAGGGTGCCCTGCTCCTGCGGGATCCGGCAGCGGTGGCCAATCCTTTCTTCGCACTCGCTCCGACCTGGGCACTTTACCCGCTCGTGATTCTCGCTGCCGCCGCCGCGGTGATCGCCTCGCAGGCGCTGATCACCGGCGCGTTCTCTCTGACCATGCAAGCGGTCCAGCTCGGCTACATCCCGCGAGTCACGATCTGCCACACCTCGGCGAGCACCATGGGGCAGATCTATGTGCCGCTGGTTAACTGGGCACTGATGTTCTCGTGCATTGCGCTGGTGCTTGGCTTTGGAACGTCGAGCAATCTGGCCGGCGCCTACGGCGTCTCGATCACCAGCACCATGCTAATTACCACGGTGCTCTTCTATGTGATCGCGCGCTGGCGCTGGAAATGGACTCCCTGGGTGGCGATGGCGGTCGCGGCAGTCTTTCTGACGATCGATTTGGCCTTCTTCGTCGCAAATTTTGCGAAGATCTTCCACGGTGGCTGGCTGCCTCTGCTCGTGGCCGCAGGGGTCTTCACCCTCATGACCACCTGGCGCCGTGGGCGCACGATCCTCGCGGAAAAGCTCGGTGCCGGAGTGTTACCGCTGGACATGCTCCTGGACGACATCCGGCGTGAATCGCCGCATCGGGTCCCGGGGACAGCGCTCTTCCTCTCGGGGAATCCGGTCGGCACGCCGGCTGCGCTGCTGCACAATCTCAAGCACAACCAGGTGCTGCATGAGCGCGTGGTGATCCTGAATGTGCGCACCGAAGAGATCCCGCACGTGCCGCCAGCCGAGCGGCTCACCATGGAGCCAATCGATCTCGGCTTCTGGAGGATGACCCTGCGCTTCGGGTTCATGGACGACCCGAACGTGCCTGCCGCGCTGGCAGAGCAGTGCCGCGAGAGTTTCCCTTTCAACCCGCAGCGGGTGAGCTTCTTCCTCGGGCGCGAGCGCATCCTGGCCACCCACCAGAAGGGAATGGCGCGTTGGCGGGAAATTCTGTTCGCCTGGATGTCTCAGAACGCCCGCGACGCCACCTCGTTCTTCACTCTGCCGCCCAACCGCGTAGTGGAGCTGGGCACGCAGGTCGAAATCTAGCCGATCTGAAGCGGGGAGAGGAAAGCAGGCCTTCGGTTCAATCCGGAAGCGGCTGGCCCTTCGTCTCCGGTGCAGCCCAGATCGCGACCAGTCCGATCACATAGACGAGTACAATGGTCGCGCTGGCTTGGGCGAAGCTGCCGTTGAACTGGCGGATGAGGTCGCCCATGTAAAGTGCCCCAAAGCCGGCGAGGATTCGCCCGAAGTTGAAGGCCAGCCCTTGCGCAGTGGCACGGACCCTCGTGGGGAAGAGCTCCGGGAAGTAGAGTGGCATCCAGCCGTAGAAGGAAGCGGTGAAGCAGCCTGCGAGAAAGACCAGGACGAAGAAGAAAGCGTCGTACTTCATGTCGCCACGGAAGAGCACGCTGCAGGTGACCAGCGACGCGAGGCAGAGCAGGAAGTACGACCACCGGCGACCGACACGCATGGCAAGAAAGGCGCCGACGAACCCTCCCAGCACCGCGCCCGCTGCGGAAACGATCTGCACGTAGTTCTTGGCAAAGGGCACGCCGGGACCAGCGAGCTGCGGGGCCCAGAGAGCCATCCACTGGATCGCCCCCCAGGTAGAGATCAGCGCTACGGAGGCGAGCACCACGGCAATGGCGGTGCGCCCGAGCAGTGGGGGACGGAAGATCTCGCGAAGGGGATTCAAAGGGCCATGGCTCGCGGCTTCCTGCCAGCGCTCCGATTCCGGAACAAAGATCCGGATGAAGAAAGTAAGCAGTGCCGGAGCCGCCCCAATGAGCAGGATGATCCTCCAGGAGTCGCGGACCGCTGGGAAAAGCACCTCGATGCTGGCAATGAAGGCGAAGCCGATGTTCGCCGCGGCACCGATCAGCGCCGCCATGAGTGGGCGCTTCTCCTTGGGCCAGACTTCCATGATTAGCGCGACTCCGAGCGCCCATTCGCCACCCATCCCGAGGGCCGCGATGAAGCGGAAAGCCGGGAGGTGCCAGGGCTCAACTGCAAAGTAGGACAGGCCTGTGAAGAGTGAGTAACAGAGGATGCTCAGGCTCATCGCGCGAACCCGGCCGACCCGGTCTCCCAGCCAGCCAAAGGCCACGCCACCCAACGCGGCACCCCACAGGAAGAGGGCGGTGGCCCAGCCCATCCAGAAACCAATGAAGGTGTCCAGCGCCTGCCCGGAAAGATGAGGTGCCATTTCCGCAAGCGCCGGGCGAGCCACGATGGGGAAGATGCCCATCTCCATACCATCGAACATCCAGCCGAGGAACGCGGCGAGCAGCGTGAGGATGAGCCGTTTGTTGCTGGCGGGTAGGATGGGTTCCGCTCCGGCGATCCTTGGGGGCATGCCCCGGTGCTAGCACAGCCGACGTGGGAGCAAAGAGGAAAGCGGCTTCTCTGGCCCGCCTTCTAGAAATGATAAGTTTATCTTGCTGGCAGTCACCCAGTGCCCATAAGTTCACAGCGTTCCGGGGGGAACAAGCAGTCCTCCAGAGCCACTCGGCTCCGGGGGGCTGCACCCTTCCTCTGAAGGATTCGAAGGCTCCTGAGGAAGTGAAAGTTATGGCTCAAGGCGGGGACGGAACGACCGATCCTTACGGAATGGCGAACTTGCCAGACACTTTCAGCCCCACGCGGACCTGCAATCTAGATGAGCGCGAACTCGCCGCGATCGCCGGTGGATCGTCGTCGGCGATCGTGCGGCTCGGCCTGGATCGCACAGTGCTCAGCTGGAATCCCGCGGCACAGGAGCTCTTCGGGTTGGAGGCGGAAGAGATCCTCGGCCGCAGCGTAGAAGATCTGATGCCGGCTGACGCCTTGGTGACCTTCCTCTCCAGGCTCGAGGCCGCACTGCGCAGTGGCGAGGCCCAGCGCTTCGAGACGACGCTCCTCCGTCAGTGTGGCGCGGTTTTCCCGGTGTATGTAGAGTTTGCGGTGATTCGCGACTTCGCTGGGCAGCCGCTGGGTTTCGCGACGGTCACCCGTGACCTATCTGCCGAGAGAAGTGCCGCGGCCACCCTGCTGGAGTGGAAGCAGCGGTACGAAGCGGCGATCGAAGTCTCCGGCATGATCCTCCGCGACTGGCTGTCGGAGACTGACGAGGTGACATGCGCCGGAAACATCGAAGCAGTGCTCGGCGGACCGGTGGCGCAGCTAAGAGGTGGGATCGAGGGCTGGGCGGAACTCATCCATCCCGATGACCGCGAGTCTTTCTTCCAGGAGTTCGAGACGATGCTCGCAAAGCGCAGCCACTTCGAACTCGAGTACCGGCTGCGTACCCACAGCGGCAGCTACCTGGTAGTCCGGGATCGTGGGCGGCTCTTCTTTGACGGCGACGGGCGCATCGTGCGCGTGGCGGCAGTGATCACCGACATCTCCGAACAGCGAGCGCTGGAGGATCGTCTCCGGCACTCCCAGAAGATGGAGGCCTTCGGTCGGCTCGCCGGCGGAGTGGCGCACGACTTCAACAATCTCCTGACGGTGATCAGCGGTTATACCGAGCTGATGAGGGAGGACACGGATGAGGACGATCCGCGTACCCCTTTGGTCATTGAGATTGAGAAAGCCGCGACCCGGGCCTCATCGCTGACTGCCCAGCTCCTGGCTTTCAGCCGTCAGCAGGTCCTGAAGCTCTGCGTGCTGAATCTGAACGACGTCCTGGTGGATGTCGGCAGGATGCTCCGTCGATTGATCGGCGAGCACATCAAACTCCAGCTTCAGCCGGCGCAAGTGCTCGGCTTCGTCAAAGGCGACCTCGGCCAGCTCGAGCAAGTACTGATCAACCTTGCCGTTAATGCCCGCGACGCGATGCCCAACGGGGGCACCCTCACGATCACCACCGGAGACGTGCGCCTGGAGGTAGATAGCGAGGTTTGCACTCCGGAACTCCCGCCTGGCGAGTATGTACTGCTCACGGTCAGCGACTCCGGGGTTGGGATGAGCAAGGAGATCATGACGCAGGTCTTCGAGCCGTTCTTCACCACGAAGGGACCGGGCAAGGGCACAGGTCTCGGTCTCGCGACGTGCTACGGGATTGTGAATCAGATTGGCGGGCAGATCGCGGTCGAGAGCGCCGTGGGGCAGGGGACCACCTTTCGGATCTATCTTCCGCGAGTGTACGAGACCGAAGTGCGTTCCCCGAAAGAGATTGCACGCGCGCAGGAGGGCGGCTCGGAGACGATCCTGCTGGTGGAGGACGACGCAACCGTTCGCAAGCTCTCCGCCGCGGTACTCAAGAAGCTCGGATACATGGTCGTCGAGGCAGAGAATGGCGAGGAGGCACTCGCGATTGCCCGGCAACGCAGTGCGCCGCCGTTTCATCTTCTCATTACCGACATGGTGATGCCGCGCATGGGCGGGCGGGACCTCGCATTACATTTCGGCGCTGATTTCCCGAGCACCAGCATCCTCTTCACCTCCGGCTATCCCACCCACGTAGTCGATCCGATCACCACCGGGCATCGGGTGGCGTTCATCCAGAAACCATTCGTTCCGAAGACTCTCGCGGCTCAGGTACGGGCGCTGCTTAACGTACCTGCGTAACCCAGAGCACTACATGATCAAGAAACGCATCCTCGTCGTGGACGACGAACCGCAGGTGACCCGTTGGCTGAAGATTCTTCTCGATCGTGAGGGCCGCTACGATGTCCGTGAGGAGAACGACTCCCGTGCTGCGCTCGCAGTCGTGCGCGACTTTAAACCGGACCTCATCTTCTCTGACATCGACATGCCGCATATCGACGGCGGCGAACTCGCAGCGAGCATCACCAAGGAGTTTCAGCGCCGCGTGCCGATTGTATTCCTGTCGTCGCTAATCAGTCGGCAGGAGGCCACGGCGGGCGGGGTGCGGACGGTGAGCGGCTACCCATTTCTGCCGAAGCCGAGCTCGAAAGCGGAGGTCCTGGCCTGTTTGGATCGCCACTTCGGTAACGATTAGCGGAGTCGCGCCGACCGCGGGCCGCTTACCGTAAGGCGAAGGGCGCCATCTTTCTCATTGCCCAGAGATGGTGGGCGGGGCGATGTACTATCCCTAAGGTATTCCTCCCTCCTTAGTTCTTCTTACATTCATGAAGCGTCTCCTGTGCTCTGCACTTCTCCCCTGCGCCGCCGCCTTCGTCTTTCTCCCACCGCTCGCCTCGGCTGAACCGCAATGGATCTGGGCGGCCAAGCAGGCGCAGCCTAACGAGAAGGCGCTCTTTCGAACGACCTTTGCGACGCCAGCCAACGTCAAGTCGGCCAAGCTCACTTTCACCTGCGACAACTCCGGGACGGCGACGCTGAATGGCAGCGCAGTTGCCGAGAGCAAAGACTGGCAACGCCCCGCCACCGCGGATGTCACCAAGCTCCTCCGCAGTGGTCAGAACGAGCTGCGCATCGAAGGGCGAAACGAGGACGGCACTGCAGCGCTGGTGGCGGTTCTGACCATCGAGACTGCCGACGGCAAGAAGCAGGTCATCGAGTCGAGCGGCAAGTGGGAGGTCCAGGCTCGCGGCGGTTCGTTATTTCAACCGGCGGTCGTGATTGCGGCTTATGGGGACGCGCCTTGGGGAGCGATCTTCGCAGGTGCTCCGGCTCAGGGTGGCGACGCCGGCAAGCCAGTCAAAGTCGTGGACGCCGCGTCCTTGCAAGTGCCCCCGGGTTTCAAGGCGGAGCTGCTTTACACCGTGCCGAAGGAGGAACAAGGCTCGTGGGTCGCCATGACCGTGGATCCGAAAGGCCGCCTGATTATGGCCGATCAGTACGGCGGACTCTACCGCGTGACCGTGCCTCCGATTGGCACCTCGACGGGTACAAAGGTGGAGCCGCTCAAGACTGACGTCGGCGGCGCGCACGGGCTGCTCTACGCCTTCGACAGCCTCTATGTGATGGTCAATGAGAAGGAGGCGAAGGGTCTCTGGCGCCTGCACGACACGAATGGCGACGATCAATTCGACAAGGCTGAGCATCTGCGGAAGCTCGACGGAGGCGGTGAGCACGGGCCTCACGCCCTGATGCTCTCGCCGGACAAGAAGTCGCTGTACTTCGCCACTGGCAACCACACCAAGCCACCAGAGCCGCTGGAGAAATCCCGCTCAACGGGCTGGCAGGAAGACCACATCCTCCCTCGCATGTGGGATGCGAATGGCCACGCGAAGGGCATCCTCGCCCCCGGCGGAATCATCTGCAAGATGGACCCGGACGGAAAAGAGATTGAGCTCATCTCCCTCGGTTATCGCAATCAGTACGACTTCGACTTTGATGCGAATGGTGAGATCTTCACCTTCGACTCCGACATGGAGTGGGACTTGGGGACTCCATGGTACCGGCCCACACGGATCGCGCACGCCACGAGCGGCAGCGATCTCGGCTGGCGCTCCGGCACTGGCACGTGGCCGACGTACTATCCGGATTCACTCCCACCCGTGCTGGATGTAGGTCCGGGCTCGCCGACGGGGACAGTCTTCGGCACCGGAGCCAAGTTCCCAACCAAGTACCAGCGCGCCTTCTTCGCTGCGGACTGGACCTACGGCACCATGTACGCGATCCACTTGACCCCGCAGGGAGCGAGCTTCCGCGCGGAGAAAGAGGAGTTTATCGCGGGTAAGCCGCTGCCCCTCTCGGACATGCTCATCCATCCACAGGATGGCGCGATGTACTTCGCAATCGGCGGGCGCAAGACGCAGAGTGCGCTCTACCGGATGACCTACATCGGCACGGAGCCGACAACACCGGCCCCAGCTGTGGCCCCGACGGCCGAAGCACGGCTCCGGCATCAGCTCGAGACGCTGCACAATCGCGACGCCGGGGCGAAGGCCGTTGACCTTGCATGGCCGCACCTCAGTCACCCAGATCGCTTCGTGCGCTACGCGGCCCATGTTGCCCTTGAGCATCGCCCTGCCACTGAGTGGAGCGCCCGTGCGCTCGCTGAAAAGAACCCCATCGCAGCCGTCGAGGCGCTCATCGCCCTTTCCCGGGTCGGTGACAAATCTCTGCAGCCACAAATGCTCGAAGCGCTCGGGCGCATCGATCTTGCGACGGCAACCCCGGAACTCCGCCTCGGATTACTGCGCGCCTGGCAGCTCGCCTTTCTCCGCATGGGGAAACCAGCCCCTGCCGTTGCGAACAAGATCATCGCTCAACTTGACGCGATCTATCCCCACCAAGACTACAAGGCCAACCGCGAACTCGCTGCGCTGCTCGTCTATCTCGACTCGCCGACCGTAGTCGCCAAGACGCTCGCAGCGATGAACACCGCACGCGATGATGAAACGGAGGTTGCGATCGGCAACCTCCTCAGCCGTCACGATGGCTACGGGCGCGCCGTCGAGGCGGCCCTGAACAGCCGGCCAAACCGCCAGCAGATCGCGTATGCCTTGACCCTACGCAATGCCACGGTGGGATGGACCCCAGAGCTGCGGAAGACGTTCTTCGCCTGGTTCCCCCGGACGCACGAGTGGAAGGGCGGCAACAGCTTCACCAAGTTCATCGACAACATTCGTACCGAGGCTCTGGTCAATGCGGTGCCTGATGCTGCAGCGCGCGGAGCCCTGGACGAATCGTCGAAGAAGGCGCCGGTGAATATCGTCGCAAACTTCGTGATGCCGAAAGGTCCGGGAAAGGCCTACAGCGTGGATGACGTCCTTGCCCTCGCACAGGCCGGGCTGAAGGGGCGCAACTTCGAGCAGGGCAAGGCGATGTTCTCATCGACGCTCTGTCTCGCGTGTCATCACTTCAACGGTGAAGGTGGCAATGTCGGCCCCGATCTCACCGGCTCCGGCAGCCGCTACACGCTCCGTGACCTGATGGAGAACATCCTCGAACCGTCGAAGGTGATCAGCGACCAGTACGGCAGCGAGCAGATCCAGAAGAAGGATGGCAGCCTGGTGATCGGTCGAGTCGTCGTGGAGGAGAATGAGAAACTCTTCGTCATGACCAACCCACTCGCACCGGACGATCAGCTGGCGGTCAATGCTGCCGACGTGCAGTCGCGCAAGGTGTATCCCGTCTCCATGATGCCACCGGGCCTGATCAATCCGCTGAACAAGGACGAGTTGCTCGACCTCCTCGCGTACATTCAGTCCGCGGGCAACCCCAAGGATCCTGCCTTCGGCAAGTAGCGGGAATGAGACCCGGTTTACCGGGTCGCCTTGTACAAACAAAGCGGGGTTCGCGAGGAAGCGGACCCTTCTGCTCCAGTCGATTAAAGTGTTCTTTCAGGTCTGATGGACTGAAGCGACACGCGCGGCGTCCTGTCGCTCCAGGCAATCGGACTGGCCGGACAGTCGCTGGTGCCTGTAACGACAGTCCGTTTGGGCTGTTGTCGGTCGCAAAATCACTGTCGCGAGAGTCCAAACCGCCTGTAGCGACAGTCCAGAGAGCCTGTCGCGACAGCCAAAAAGACTCAGCGGACAGCGCTCGGTACGTGAGCCAGCAGTATCGAAGGACTGGCAAAATCGTAGCTGCAACCTGCGATCATCCCTGTAAACCGAAGATGAGTCTTCTACTCCTTTCTGATCAAAGAAACCGCAGATCTCGCAGAGTTCTGCAGATTGGGAGGCAGAGGGTTTGAGGCAGGGGAAGCTGTAACGACGGAGGCTCTCGCCGGGCAGGATCACAAGGCTTTCGGCTGTGCAGCTGGGGACCGCTGACTATGTGCCCGTCATTTCACCTGCGTGAAGAGCATCACGAGATCCACGATAAAGAGCAGCACGATGGTCACCTCGAGGATGATCATGAGCCGGTTGGTACGGTCTTGCGCGAGCATCCCGTACAGGTCGTCGAGGGTATCGAGCTTCTTGTCGATCGAGCCGTGCCAGTCGCTGAGGTGAAAGCGTCCCGCCAGCGTCTGGTAAATGCGGGCGAGGTGCCAATCGCCAAAGAACTTCGTGATGTTCGAAAGCTCATCGCTGAACCGCGCCAGATCGATCCGCAGCTCTCGGAGTTCGCGCAGCACGGCAGCCCGGCTTTGCAGACTCCGTGAGCGCAAGTCGCGGTACGCCCGGTCCAGTGAGTCGTCGAGCAGTCGGTCGTAGGCCTCCAGTTCTGCCAGCTGTAGATTCGCCAACTCCATGAGGTGGAGCGACTCGGCGAAGTTCTCACGCTTATCAATGAGCAGCGCGGCGTCCCAGTCGATCACCACGAGATCTTCCCCGTAGTAGCTCAGATAGCGGGCAGTCGACTCCTCCGTCTCCTGGTTGGAAAGCAAACCCGCCTCAGGCTCTTGGGTAAGCAACGCCGCGATCTCCCGCCGATGCATGGCCAGCCATTCCTCGGCGCTGGCCGTGCCGCCCTCCGCATTGCGCAAAGGCGCTTCGAGGCAGAACACGGTGTATGCTTCCTCGTCGGCAAGGCTCTCGTGCGGTCGAATGAAATAAGGCTCGAGCTCATGGCGGATCTCGTCTGCGAGAGCGCGCACGTCGTCCTGGAGGGAACCCCCGGCAAAGGCGAGATCGTGATAGTCCACGAGCTCCCGCGCATCGCTGACCTCGAATGGGACACTGCAGGCAATGCTGATCGCGCCAACAGGTAGAATCTTAACCGTGAGCTCCACCCGAACCGGGCCGCGCGGGCCGATCCGCTCCAGTGCCGGGAGGCGCACCATCTGCGGACGGTAGAAGAAGAGCTGCCGCGGCTGGCGCTTGCTGGAGTTTACCGAGAACTCCGCGACGGCCTGGCCAAGGAGGTGCGTTACTGGGCGTCGCACCATCTCGTAGGCAACATCAAACGCGTACAGATACACCACCTCACCCCGGTAGGCGGCCACCGCTCCCCCGGGCTGCTGTGGAGTAACGCGGATCATAACCTCTCTTCACTAGCCTACGTGCTCCCCGTGAGATGCGCCACGGCGTATCCTCCTGGCTGCTCCGCGAGCGCTGATGGAGTTTAGGCTTCGCAATCTCCGCATGGTCAGGTCACTTTCTCCGGCTCATGAGCTCACCCGTTCGCGTCCGATTTGCGCCCTCGCCAACAGGATACCTGCACGTCGGCGGAGCACGCACAGCGCTCTTTAACTGGCTCTACGCACGCCATACCGGCGGCACTCTCGTGCTTCGGATCGAGGACACTGACAAGGCCCGGAACTCCACGGAGGCGGTGCAGGTGATCTACGATGGGCTGCACTGGCTGGGGCTCGATTGGGACGAAGGTCCGCTCAAAGGCGGCGATTGCGGCCCGTACTTCCAGAGCGAGCGCGAGGAGATCTACCTTCGTTACTTTGAGCAGCTGAAGTCGGATGGTTTCTTGTACGATGACCAGGGTGCATGGCGCTTCAGGTCCTTTCGCGAGCCGGTCGTGATGGAGGATGAGATCTGCGGGCGAGTGGAGATCGATATGTCAAATCCCGAGACCCATCCGGATATCACCATCCGGCGTCCGGACGGTGGCTGGATCTTCCACTTCGTGAATGTGGTGGACGACATCGAGATGCGAATTACGCACGTGCTCAGAGGCGAGGATCACCTCTCGAATACCCCGAAACATCTCCAGCTCTTTCGCGCTCTCCGTGCGACGACGCCGCGTTACGGCCACATCCCGCTTATCCTAAACAAAGACGGATCGAAGATGAGCAAGCGGGATCAGGGCGCGAGCGTGGCGTCCTATATCGAAGGGGGCTTCGTACCGGAGGCGGTCCGCAACTACCTTTGCCTGCTCGGCTGGTCGCCCAAGGACGACCGTGAGAAGCTGGAGATCGACGAAGTCGTGCAGCGTTTCGAGCTGTCGAATGTGAATCGCAGCAATGCTGCCTTCGACCTCGACAAGCTCACCTGGCTGAATAGCGAGTACATGAAGGAGGTGACGGGTGAGCGCTTTCAGACGATGGGCCGCGCCGCGCTGGAGCGCGCCGGGGTCGATCTCTCACGCTACCCGTCTGAGTACGTGAGCGGTGCGCTGGAGACCTGCGTCGGGAAGGTGCGCGTGCTCAGTGAACTTCCTGCGTACGCTGGCTTTTACTTCTCGGACAGCATCGCCATCAATCCGGAGGGTGCTGCAAAGCACTTTACGCCCGAGAGCCACCCACGCCTCACAGCCGTCCGCGCGGCATTCGCCGGTCTGGAGACCTTCGATGCCGCGGCTATCGAAGCCGCGCTCAAAGCCACCGCCGCCCAACTCGGAGGGAAGGTGGGCCTGCTCGTGCATCCCACGCGGCTCGCAGTCACCGGCGAGAACGTCGGACCCAGCCTCTATCACCTCTTGGAAGTGCTCGGAAAAGTGAAGGTGCTCGAGCGGATCGATACAGCGCTAGCGGTCGAAGGGTTCTGACGAAAAGCGGTCTGCGCGAGAGATCACGACCTGCGGCCCGTCAAAACGCCGACGATCTCGCAGTCTCGAAGCGAGCCGCTGCAGCGAGGCCGGCGCGCTCTTCAGTAGCGTCACTCTACGAGTGTCGGTCCTGCTGATGAGCCTGAGGATCATCTTGCTCCCTCGGTCATCGCCGTAATTGATATTCCCCTATCACTCAGCTCAGTGGTAGCGTCCCGCCATGCGTTTGGCGGTTCTCCTCGGGATCGGTTTCCTCGTCAGCTTCGCAGCGGGGAGGTGGGCTGGCACGCCGTCGGAAATTAACGCCGCCGCCCGGGCACCTGCTCTGCCATTGCTGACCATCTCCGCGTCGAGGCTGGCGACGGCTCAGCCATCGCTGCAGCGAGACCCTGCTGCCACACCGCCCCGGCTCGCGGACGCCCTGGCGATAGAAGACCCGCTCGCCAGCGCCGCGCAGGCTCTTGCGTGGATCGAAGCGGCAACGATCGAAGACTTCCGGCAGCTCGCGGCAGACCCGGAAGCCTTCCCGCTTCCGGAATTTCGGGCAGGCTTCAAGCAGGAGTGCCGCCGAGCGCTCCACGACGCTTTGTTCGACCGCTGGTTCCGGATAGACTCCGATGCTGCACTCGCTGCCGTCCTTCGCCTAGATGACGCATGGCGCAAAGCAAACCGGACCGATACGGGCCAACTTCTGGCGACCGTCGCCCGCGTGCGCCCGGAGCTGGTTCTCGAGTCGCAACTCAACGGGGAGGCGATCACTCAACTCTCGAAACCGATGGAAGTCGCGTTTGAGGCATTGGCCGCGCGAGATGCCCCGGCGGCACGCAGGTATCTCCAGCAGATTTCCGATGCAGCCGTCCGCCGCTCCGCGGAGATCATCATCGAGCAGCGGCTGGCGCGGGTCGATCCCCTCGCTGCCGTAGCGGCTGCGAAGAAGCTTAAGCACCAGTCCCTATACTGGGTCGCGCTGCAATCGGCGCAGGACATCGGACCTGGCATGCTGCGTCAGGTGATTGCGTCTATCGGGAGTGACTACGACACTGGATCGTATCTTTCGTGGCTGCTCCTGAAGGAACCCGAGGCGATCGCAGAGCTTCCGGGCGCGCGTGAGGCGAAGATCCACGACGTGACGCTGAAAGCCCTGGCAAATCAAACGACCCCCGAAGATCGCGAGCGGTTTCTGGCCAGCTACGAGAAGCTTCCTGAAGCATTGCGCGCCGATGCCGGTGCAGCCATGGCTTCCGGCTGGGCGCGCACCGAGCCGGAAAAGGCCGCCGAGTCGGCTCTCACGCATGCTCGCCCGGAGGACCGCGAGCACCCGGAGAACCGAGCGGTCGATCAGGCTTTCCGGCGCTGGGTGAAGAACGCCCCCGAGAGCGCCCTTTCCTGGTGGCGTGCGCTTCCCGCTTCGCCTCTACGCAATGCGCTTGGTGCCTCAGCCAGCACGTACGTCGCGGAGGGAGGAGATCTCGACCTCGCGCTGGAGATCATGCAGCCGGGCGCGAGCAAAGCCGAAGAAGGCACGATCGGACGAATGGGGCAGCTCCTCGCTGAGCGGGACCCCCTCGAGGCGGCAGATTGGTTGCGGGCGCTGCCTCCGGAAGCGGAATCGAAGATCGCGGCGCGTTTAGTGGTCGAAGCTCTGCATCGCGGCGATCCGACTGCGGCGGCACGCTGGGTCGAGGAGTTCCCTGCAGGCTGTCGCCGGGACGAGGTTGCAGTTGCGTTCATCGGGCAAGCGGCACTGCGAAGTCCCGACGGTGCCGCGGAGTGGGTGCGCACGGTGGATGATCCGACGCTTCGTCAGGATGCGGCGCTCGCCGTGTACGAAAGATGGCGCGAGTCGGATCCGGCGGCCGCCAACTCGTGGATGCGCGCGCTGGATGGCGTGGACTCAGAGTGGCATGCACGTTTTGTGAGGATGATGCGATGAGCAGGCATTCACTCGCGCTTGTCGCCATCACCGCAGTGGGTTTTGCAACGGGGGTGATTTCGCCATCGCTGCAGCGGAGCGAGCGAGCGATGACGCATCCGGCAGGTGGTGCGATTTCCACCCTGAGCATCTCGCCCGCTCGCTCGCAGGCAGCCTCGGGTGAACTCGTCGGTGCCGCGCTTGGCGCGTTGCTGGATAATCCGGACCTGGCTGGACTCGCTCGACTCGGCGACGTGCTGCCCTTGCTTCGCACAGAGCAGGTGAAGGAATTGCTGGACCGTTTGCACCCGTTCGATTCCGATTCGCCGAGCGCGCGCAGCGAGTGGCTTTTCTCGTGGCTGCTGACGCACAACAAGAGCGCGGCGACTGCCTGGATCACGCCGCGGCTCGTCGCGTTGGCGCAGGACGGGCCGGCGGAGCCACATCCTGAAAACAGTCGCTGGGGAAAGATATTCCGTACATGGGCGGCAGCGGCTCCGGAAGAGGCATTTGAGGTGGCGCGAGACTACCCCCGCTCGGGACTCGGAGGGGAACTCCTATCCGCCGCCATCCGAGCATGGCCCGAGCGCGAGGGTTCCGCGAGGTTGGCTGCACTCCTGGGATTTCCCGCAGGCCGCGCGCGCGCCGGAGCATTCGAGACGTTATTTCTCGATTGGGCCAAGCAGGACCCAAACGCGGCCTTCGCGTCAGCGCAAGCCGTCGTGGCAGAGGGAGAGCGAGATAGAGGCACGGCCGCCGTCGTACGCACTTGGGCGGAAACGGACGCCGCGGCAGCTTTTGCAGCCTATCAATCCGGAGGCATGAAGGACATAGCGGTGCTCTCGGCGGTCCTGGAGAATCTTGCCCGGACCGATCCTCGCTACGCCATTGCTGCTCTTGCGACGATGAGTTCCGAGGATCTTTCCCGCTGTAGTCCGAAAGTCGTGAGTGAATTGGCAAAACATGATCCGGCAGCGGCTCTCTCGTGGGCGATGGAGCGTGGATTCAGTTTGGGACGGCGGGTGGAGAAAATGTGGTCGCAGGTGGAGCATTCTGGCGGGCGGCTCACCTTTAGCATCATTCAGCACTTCATCAGTTCGCCACTTGCGACTGCAATCGAATCGCAGCCCGATGCGACGCTCACCTGGCTGCGCGCCTTGCCCACCGGGACCGAGCGCGAGCGGATGTACGAACTCGCGGCTTTCGCAGCCCGCGATCATCATCTGGCACTCGATCTATTTTCCACCCTCGGTCCCGAAGCGCGAGAGCGCGCAGCGTACGGATTGGCTCAGCGTTTTGCAGGAACGCCAGAGATTGCCAGCAAATGGATCGAAACGCTTCCGGATGGGCCTGTGCGGTTCCAGGCCATGGCAGGTCTCGGTGCAAGTGGGCAGGCAGCAAAGCCAACCAATACCAGGGACCGGGACGCATGGTGGAGCGGTCATTTCGAGTCTGCGCCACACTCCGCCGGCTCTCTCGAACATCTCGTCAACATCTCCGACCCGGTTTTGCGGAACGATATCTTCCAGAGGATGTTCGAAACCGTTCGAGGTTCCCCCGAGGAGAGGGAACGGGTAATAGACAAAGCAATGGATGACGCTGGTCTCTCTGAGGAGTGGAAGCGGCAGCTAACGGATGAGGAGTGGAAGCGGCAGCTAACGGAATGATCTCGGGGTTGAATTCAGTTACGCGGATTACGCCCACTGTTTTCTGGAAGGCGCATCAAAGGCTTGAGCATGCGAGTGAGAATTGAAGGTCGCGGTGCGATCGAAGCAAGACCTGCCGCGCCGAGTCGACGAGCCCGAGCTAGGATAACCTGATTAGCGATGATACTCTCACTCAGAATAGTTGCCACGCTCGTGCTCGTCATTCTGACGCCAGCCTCCCGCGCGGGCACAGCGACACCAACTCGCGCCGAAGTGCTGGCAATCGCCCGCTCGTTTGCCGAGTACCGCTGGACCGCATCGGAGGCAAATGCCCGGGACGGGCTCGATCGCGGTGGCATAGCGGTGCGGACGCCGACTCGCCGCGCGGGGGATGCCAATCGCAATTCCGATCACTGGGCCTCCGGCAAGGAGAACACTGGGGTCCCCTATAAGTGGGGCGGCTTTGACTCACTGGAGAGCTTTGCTGCGGGGGTCCGAGCGGGGAAAGCGGCGGGCGATCTCTACACGCTGGAGAAGCGTCGGAAAGGGAACGGAGCCGTGAGCGCCGACGCTGTGGGCATCGACTGCTCGGGATTCATCTCTCGCTGTTGGAAGCTCCCTCGCAAATACGGCACGGCCACGCTCGGTAAAGTCTCGAAGCCGCTGACCTCCATGGACGAACTACGCGCGGGCGACATCCTGAACACAGCCAATGCGCACGTTATTCTATTCGCCGAGTGGCGAGACAAGGCGCGGACCACCGCTTTCTTCTACGAAGCCGCGCCATTTTCCAAAGTGGTGGCGCGCGAGTACCAGATCGCGGATCTGAAGAGCGCCGGCTTTAAGCCTTTACGATACCGGCGGATTCGGGAGTGAGGCGGAGGGCGGCTCCTACGTCCGGCGTTTTCCCCGCCGCCTGAGCCCCACCAGCGCAAGTGCTGATCCCATGAGGGCTGCGGTGGTCGGCTCCGGAACGGCATAGACGGCAAGATCGTTGCCATCGCCGCCTGCGTAACTGAGGCGGAACTCCTGCGTGCCTACATTGAAGAGACCGCCCTCGTCGATCGCGGCTCCATCAACGTGGAGTCGTCCGCCAGAATTGAACTGAGTAGGCGTTGAACCTCCATTCGCAACCAGAATGAAGGAGTCCACGTTGCTCTGAATCCGGCCCAGAACGGATAATTCCAGATTCACCCGGCTGTGCAGCGTGACCCCGCCAGTGGTGGTGACGCTGTCGAAGTCAGAAGCGGAGGCGATCTCCAAGGTGAGCGTGCTCTCGTGGTAGAAGTCGAGATTCCCCAACCGCACGGAGCCTATCCCGGCATCGCCAGGCTGGAGAGTGCCGCGAAGCTCAAGGTCCCGCGCGGTCGCGAAGTTCCCGGAAAGGGTGGCTGGGCTTTCTACGCGTATTGCTGATGATACGCCGAGCACGCCCGCCAACTGGAGCGTTCCCGCTTCCGCGTGCATGGCTCCCGTGAAAGTGGAGGAGTCTGCCACCAGCGCTGTTCCTACACCGGCTTTTGCGAACAAGCCCGTTCCACCCGAAAGCCGGCCGCGCAGTTCCGCATGATGTCCAGCGGTGTCCAACCGAAGCGTGCCGCTGATCTGGAGGTCGCGGTTTGTCTTCCAGTCTCCTTCCAGCGCGAGGTTCGCGTCGTCGCCAGTAGTGACTCGAACGACTTGCCCGGCTCCGAATACTGCGTCCGAGCCGAAGCGCACCCTGGCGTCGATCAGCGTCTCGCCCGAGTAAGTGTTCACTCCCGCGAGGCGCAGGTCTCCCTTCAGCCGCAAGGATCCGCTGCCTGAGATGAGGCCGTGCATTTCGAAGGCCGAAGCCTGGCTCTCCAGTGTTCCGACTGATCCGCTCAGACGGATCGGGCGATTTAGGACGCCGGCTGTGCCGGGGGCACCACTAGGCGGATAGTAGGCGAGGGTGCCTTCGTGGAGCGCAATCTCTTCATTGCCTGGACCGAAGCTCGCCGGTCCGACAAAGCCCAATACGCCGGAGTTCACCGTAATCGGGCCCGTGAAGCTATTCATGCCACTCAGCATCGCGCTTCGGATTGCATTCGACCCGAGATTAAGTCCGGTGAAGGTAAGCCCGGCTGTTCCCGAGATGTTTCCGGTGATGCGCAGCGTGTCTTCGGCCACAAACAACGCTCCTTCGCGCGTGCCGAAGGCGACGGCGTTGCCGATCGATTGGTTGCCACGGCTAGCGATCGACCCACTGGCGATGGAAAGTGTTCCGCCGCCGGTGATTGACGCTTCGTGGAGCACGAGCGCATTCACTGAGGCATTGGTGGTATTTGCGATACTCGTGGTCAGGCGCACGTTCTGGCCAGTCGTGAGGGCAGAAGAGTACTCAGTAGTCAGGTCGAGCGGGCGTAATCCGGCCGCTGCGTCGTAGGTGAGCAGCGATGGCACCAATCCACCGAACCCACCGGTTGTAACATGTACCGCATGAGGAAGGATCGGGCGGGTGAACGGGCTCGCACCCGTGCCAACGAGCTGATTGGCGAGTTGGTCGTTCACGACCAAGCTGCGCTTCGGGGTTGTAGAGCTTCCGCCTGTGATGTTCTCCACGAGGAAGGTGCCGCGATCGTCGCGCACGAGCTGCCCCAGTACTAGAGCGGTGTCCTTTAGGGGTGGGAACGTGCCGTAGTTGCTAAGCGTGATCCGGTTGAAGCCACTGCCGGTGATGGATGCAACCTCCTGCCTCGTGGACGTAGATGCGCTCCCGATTAGTTCGAAGTGGCTCCCGCTCATCCGCACGGGCACTACTCCGATCCTTGAGATCCCCGCGGTTCTGATCATGTACCCGCTATCAAGTTCGAGCCGTCCGCCTGCGGTGAGATGGATGCTGCTGCTCTGGAGCGCAGACCCATTTCCGCGCAGGCTGAGGGATCCACCCTCAATCCGGGTGGGGCCGGAATAGGTGGAAGCACCTCCCATGGCGACGGTGCCGCGCATGGTTATGCCGCCCGTTCCGCTCAGGGTTCCGGTGATCCCGCTATTCGAAGACAAGGTGAGGAGCGCGCCGTCGCTGAGCGCCATGCTCCCGCCAAGTGTCAGGGAGGATATGGTGGTGCCAATCCCCTTCAGATCTAGAGATGCGCTGGGGCTCACTTCGAGTGCGCTGAGAGAGGCGGGAGCCATGCCGGACTGCAACGAGGCGGTGCCGTTCAGGATCTGGAGTTCGCCGCCATAGCTATCCGCCCGCAGACTGAGGTGGCCGGTGCCGTACTTCGAGAGCCCCCCAGCGGTTATTCTGCTTCGGAGCGTGACATTGCCCTCTCCCAGGAGCACTGCCGCGCCGGTGAAGGCGAGGGTGCCTCCCTCAAACGTGACTTGTGAGTTCTTCCGGGTGAGCAGGGCAGGCTTCGCAAGCGTGAGTGTCTGGGCGTCACCCAGCGAGATGACGGAGTTACCTGCAACGGTGATGCTGTTCACGGTATTGCTTGCACCTGCGGCCGTGATGCTGCCCTGAGCCAGAAGATTGGCGTCCATCGCGGTCTCCCCGCCGTTCGGCAAATTGGCAATTACAGCAGGCGTCACGTACTCCGAGGGGAGCAGGGCGCGCACTCCGAAAGCGCCATACCGATCCTCACGCGCATCATAGTAGGCAAAGGAGTCGGGTTCGCCGGTTTCCTGCGAGACGACCAGAAGTCCATTCAGGAGCCCGCCGGATAGTGCGGGCGCCCTGCTCAGGCGCAGCCGGTTCGAGTTCGATCCTGGTGCGCCGAGGTTTTGTGCGTGGATCTCGGTGTCGGGCACACCTCCGTACGTATCGACCTCCAGAATGGTCGGGAAGCCGCCCAGGGAGGTGATCCGGATCGTAGGCCGAGACTGGCCGGGAGAGCCGATCCCCAAAAGGCCTGCGCGCTCGACCGTAACCGCGTTGGCGTTTCCCACCATATTGAAGGATTGGCTTCGCAGAGCGCCAGTGTCCGAGACCCGATCGGATACTAGCGCGGCGCTGTAATCGATCGTCAAGGACCCAACCGAAATGTCCTCCGAGCGGATCGAGCCAGTGCCTACGAGACGGAGTGCGGGGGCGGTTAGCGGGCCCGAGAAGGTTGATTTGGCGGTGAGACTCAGCGAACCGGTGCCGAGCACCGTGAGCCTCATGTTTCCCTCTAGCGGTCCATTCAAGGTGGCATCGAACCCTTGCAACTGGAGCGTAGAGGGTGATGTCACTACCACGCGGCGTTGCGTATTCCAGATGCCGTCCAAGCGCATGCCCAAGCTACCCGTTCTCAACTCCACCGCACCGCCATCGCCGAGGGCCGCATCGGACGCGATGGTGAGGTGCCCCTCAACGATGGTTGCGCCTTTGTAACTGTTCGCCGCGCTGAGACGGATGAAGGGAGCTCCTCTGATGACGAGGCCACCCGTGCCCGTGATCGTGCCGGTCACGTTCAGCTCGCCACCATTGTTCAGCGACCGCAGGACGCCGTAGCCGTCGAGAACCTCTATGGCGCGGTCGAAAGTAAGCGGGACCGAGCCCTCGTAGTCCAGACCCGCACCCGTAACGTTTGCGTTGATCTGGATCGGCGAGGTGCCTGCCCCAAGATTGCTCATGGAGGTGAAGTTCACGTCGCCAGCATTGATGAGCAGGCGGCCGGAGAAGCTGTTCTGCCCCCGCAAGACGAGGACGCCGCTTCCGGACTTAGTGATACCTCCCGAACCGTTGATGTTCCCGCCAACGTTTAGAACCGGCGCAGTGAAAAAGTGCCCTTCGCGCGCGCCGAAGTCGATGCCGGCGGAGATGGTCGCCGACCCGGATGCACTGAGGATCGTACCACTGGCCACAGTGAGCACGCCAGGCCCGCCTAGCGTCACGCCGTCCGCGGCAATCACGAGCGCATTCACGGTGCTCGGGCCGGTGAGCGTTTCCGAAGCGGTGATTCGCACGTTCTCGTTGGGGGCCGCTGAGCCAATCTGAGTGACGTACCCGGTGACAGGGTCGAGGAGACGCAGACCGAAATCGTACGTTACTAATCCTGTCCCAGTGGACGCTCCGGGGAGCCCTCCGATCGCGTATGGCAATATACTCACCGCTGCACCGGTCCCGCCGCCTCCAACCAAGTCGTCATAGAGCCGCTGCCCAAGGCTCAACGAAGTTGGGGTGGGCTCGTCGAGTGGGCCCTGCAGGCTCACACCCCGGACGAAAAAGGTACCGCCCCGCTCCCGGACCAAGTCGCTGGCGCTGAACCGAATCGCTTTCGCAGGGACGAAATCCAAGGTGCTGTAGCCTGCTCCAGAGATCACCCCGGTCATCTCTTCGATGAGCTTCGCTGCGTTCCCGATCACCCGGAGGGTGCTGCTGCTTAGATGCAACGGGGTACTGAAGGGCAAACGGCCAAGGGAAAGGCCCGTATCGGTAACTGTGTTATCGAGGATGAGCGCCCCGCCTGGGCCAATGCGCACGGCAGATGTACGCTCAAGTTTGCCAGTTGCTCCAGCTAGGGTGATCGCACCAGCGGCCGTAGACGGGTGTTCCCCCTTCCCGAATGCGATGCGGGTTTCCCCGTGATATCGCGCAATCGACGTGACCTTCACGCCACCCCTTCCTTGTACGACCATTCCGCCAGGACCGTCTAAGTACTCTGCATCCAAGGTAAGCAGGGAGTTCCCCTCGATGCGGGCATCCGCAAGCAGTTCGAGCCGGTTCGTAAGAGTCTGCGTCGCCCCGGTGTAAAGCGATCCGCCTTTCATCAGCAGAACGCCGGTGCCGAGCGAGCCCGCAGTAAGGCTGCCCAGGCGCCCCGAGTAAACCTGCACGCCGCCAGTGAAAATATTGCTCGTGCCGAGTGTGTGGATTGCCTCAGCATTGCCGCCGCCCACGAAGCTGAGCCCGCCAGTGCCGGAGATAGCGCCAAGCGCTGCGGAGCCAATCCCACTTGCGCCTATCGTGAGCGTGCTGCTGCCGAGTAAGGTGCGCCCGTTTCCTACAAGGTTGCCCACCGTTGTGGAGCCCATCTGCACATCAAGTACGCCATTCAGGCCCAGGCGAAACCTGCTCGTGGACAGCGGACTATTCGCCCCGGGGATGAGGTTGCCTTGCGCGACCGTCAGCTCGCCTTCCCACGCGGCAGTTCCTGCGAAGGTAAGCGCACCGGGACCAGTCTTCATCCAGCCCTTCTGGCCTGCGATCGTACTGTTAATAAGGGAGTCCCGCCCTGCATAGAGCAGGCCTCGATTGCCGCCGAACTCAAGGGTTCCCCCCGCGATCGTTCCGATCATCTGTTGCTGGACGAGAATGCTACCAGTCGAAACGTAGAGGCGCTGCTCCGGTGCAAGCGAAAGACTCGCCTGAGTACCGCCCAAGTTGAGGCTTGCGACTTCGGTGAGCGTACCTTCTGCGCTTGTCACCGTCTCGAGCAGGAAGTGCCGGGGCCCAGCAGTGCCTGGCGTGGCAGGAATGACGTTGCCCGTCTCGTACCCTCCGAATGCTTGAAAGCCCACGACGCCGCGCGCATCGCTGCTCCGGTTGTAGACCGCAAACCCATGGACGCCACCGTTGGGTGATGCGACGAAGACGCTTGGCAAGATCCCGGCGCGCTCCTGCACCGCACCGTTCATAACGAAGCGCTCCGCCGCGCCGAGCTGGCCTGCACTGATCACGAGGTGGCTGTTCTCGATCTCCAACCGGTCGGTGGTAAGCTGGGTGAGCCGTAGCGTGGAACCTTCGAGCGAGATCGTGCTTCCGCCCGAGAGAGCCGGGACGATGATCGCGGCGACCTTCTCGGTCACACTGGTATCCCCATTGCCCCCCAAGTGCAGTCTCCCGCCGGTGAGCGTCACCGTCGCTGCGTCAAGAAGTCGGTCGGAGTGAGCGGTCGTGCTGTTGTTCAGACGAAGCTGTCCCTTCGACTCCACAGAAAAGGATCCGGTCCGAAGTAACCCTTCTTCACCTAGGGTGAGTGCCCCTTCGCGTACCGTGATAGCGCCTGAATACTGGCTGGCCCCAGTGAGGCCGAGGACGCCATCCCCTAATTTGAACGACTCCGCACTCCCGAGCATGCTCCCGCCAAAGGTCAGGTTGTGCCCGTTCGTATTGATCACGGCGATATCGTTGATCCGGACAAGGCGCGACGTGCTCCAGCTCGCGGCCGCCTTCAGTGCTGTAAATTGGAGAATCAGGTCCCCGCCATTGCCGAGTGCGCTGTCGCTAGCCACCACGATATCACCTCCGCCGGTGAGCACCGTTGGGCCTGTGTACGTGTTGGTGCCGCTGAGATAAAGTGGCCGATCCTTTCCAGAAGAGTGAACCACCCCACCCGCGCCGCTGATTCCGCCAGTTACGGTGAGTGAGGCGGGTCCTTGCGCGAATCTGCCTGCACTGATGGTCCCCAGCCCCGTTTTGATCTCGATCGGTGTGGCGAGCGTGATGTCGCCGCTCCCGGTGTAGGTGAGGCCCGCATCCTTCCCGTTCATCATGATCCCTGTCGGCGCGCCGAGATTTGAGAGCCGTGAGTATTCGATGACTCCTCCATTGATCGTCAGAGGTCCAGCAATGGTGTTCGTCCCACTCAGGGTAAGGATAGTATTGCTCCCCGACTTCGTGAGCCCGTTCGAGCCGCTCACGTTTCCCTGGATTGCCAAGCTACCCACAGTGAAGATCTTTGCCTCGACGTCTCCATAAGTGAGATCGTTCTCGATGACATTTCCGCCGCGCGCGAGCAGGGCTCCACTGCCGAGCGTGATGCTGCCGGTGCCAAAAATGTCGCGGCCGGGCTCCAGGAGGAGAGCATTTACAGTCGCAGTTGCATTGTTCGTCGTGTCGGACGCGGGCCGAACGTTGGCAGTTGCGCCTGCCTCGAGCAGGGTGGCGTACTCCGTGGCGAGGTTCAGGAGGCGGATGCCAGAGGCTGGATCGTACGTGACGAAACTCGTGCCGCTGGTGGCCTGCGGTAAAGTGCTGTAGGGCGTGCCGATCGCGTACGGCAGGATGCTGACATTCGCCCCTGTTCCATTGCCTCCAATGAGCCCGGAGGGAGCCGTGGTAAAAAGGATGTTTGTTGAGTCCTGGGTGTTCCCTCCCAGTTTGAAATTCCGGAAGAGGAGCGTGCCTCTGTCTTCACGGACGAGTGATGAGGCAGTAAGCCGCACCCCGTAGTTCCCAGAGACCATCGTGATTGTCGAATGCCCCGCAGAGACGAGCGCGTCAATCTTCTCTGTCTGAAGAGCGACGCCACTTGCAAGAAATAGCTCGCCCGACCGGAGGTTCACCGTAGTCGCATCACCGATCTGATTAGTCGCTCCAACGCCGCCGTGCAGGCTAAGCATGGCGCCGGCCCGCACATGAATTGCCGACGAGTTCCGAATCGATCCACTCCCTGAGAGACGCAGCTCTGGGCTCCCCGCAGGTGCCAGCCCGCTGGGTGCCCAGTCCACGATTGTCGGCCCGTCGTAGGTCGACAGCGCGGTGAGATGCAGGCGCTGCGCGATCGTGAAGTCCTGGGGTCGGAAGGTGAGGCCAGTTCCGCTGATTGCGCTGGAGATCACCGCACCCACGCCCGAGCCGGAATCTGCTCGCGTGATATTGAGTTCCTTCTCGAGAAGCACCAAGTTCGAGAAGCCGGCGATGATCTGCAGCTTTCCTCCTTTGATCGTGAGCGGCCCAGTCCCCAGGGTGGCGCCGAATCCACCTATCTCGAGAGTGCCAGATTGAAGCACGACTCCACCTGAAAACGTGTTGGTCCCGCTGAGCCGGAGGGAATAGGTACCGCCAGGCGGCTGCTCCATGGCAATGAGGAGCGATTGCGGAGGACCCCCGGTTTCTTCAGTAATCGGGCCCGTGACGGTAAGGCCGCCATTCAGACCTCCACGGAGTGCTAAAACGCCGTCCATCGTTCCAAGGAGCAGGGGTGACGCGAGTATCGCTCTCCCAGTTCCATCGAGCCGGATTGCGGCAGATGTTCCACTGAAGTGGAGTTGCCCGCCTTGCTGCCACGTGGTGGTGAGCAGGCCCGTCGAGGCGGGTCTTGAGAATGTCAGCTGATTGAGCCTGAAGGAACCGAGATCGTTCGTGGCGGTCAGCGTAGCCGCTCCCTTCGGTGCAAAGAGGAGTTCGCCAGTCGCGCTGCCTCCCTGGATGGGCGCGACTCCGGATGCCCAGTTGGCGGGATTGCTCCAGAGGCTTGATGCGTCCCCGACCCATACATCCTGCCCCGCCGCAGGGCAGGGGACGATACTTGCGATCGACCCCGCGAGAATTGCCTTGGACCATAGGTTCAGGAAGTTGCGTCTTCGCGCCGCCGCACCCGCCGTGGTCTCGTTCATTCGTACGAGGCAGGTAGTCGCCTTATGGTTTTTATCAAGGCCTGATTAGCATCATCTCAGGAATGTGACTCGCAGATCGGTGGCCAAAGGGGCTCTTGTTCCCAACTCCGAGGGAGGGCGAAGGGGCGGAGTAAATCAAATCCCGAGCCTACACAGCCCCGAAGGAGAGGCTCGGGGGCTCGCGGTCGAGCTTGGGGAGGCTAGGCGGTGAGCCTTGGAGGCACGAGGTCGAGCCTGGGTAGGCCCGGCGTCGGTCCTCGGGGGCTGGACCTCGGGCCCGGGGAGGTTCGCCGGAGAGGCTCTGAGGTAGGCGGTCGGGCCTGGAGAGGGTCATCTCCGTGCCTCGGAGGCTTGCCGTCGGGGCTTCGAGGCTTGCCGACATCGCTCGTGGCGCTGTCCGTTTCGTGCGTGAGGGGCTTGAGAGGAACTCTCCGTGAGGCGGTTGCAGCCTTCTCGCGGAATGGCCTCACCGGATTTTTGACATGGACCCCTTGGGTATAGGCGCGATGTGCGCCCGCCTTTTCCAAACACGTATATGAACAACCGAATCGACATCACTACGACTGCTGAACAACTCGCCGCCGCCCACACAGCCGCGGCTTCCCTGAGCAATGCGCTCCCTTTCCTCGTGGCGATGGATCCCGATGAACGCATGAAGATGCTCAAGATGGGCGAGCGCACGGAGGGCTTTGTGCGCACCGCGCTGGAGGCCGCGCGGCAGCACCCGGATACACTCCCGGTGCTCCTGGATGTGGAGGCGCTGGAACGCGACCTCACGCTCCGCGACGAGCTTGCACCCTTCGAGATGCTCTTCGCCACGATGCTGCAGAAGGTGCAGGACACCCGCCGGCTCGCGGGCCGCGATCTGTACTCGGGCTGTCTCAGCATCTATCAGTCGCTCCAGCGCTACGGAGGAACCGAGGGCGTGGACGCTACGCTGGCGCAGCTCGGGAAACGCTTCAAGCGAACTGCCGCGGTGGGCGACGATGCCGGTGCGTGATGCGAACCTGCCCAAGGATTTGCGTCTCCGGTGGATAACGAGTAAGCGTCACTCTGGCCGCTGGCCGGCTGCTTTCCCCTCAACGCCCCCCATCCCTACCGTGCTTCTGAGATCACTGGCTGTAGTGCTGCTGCTTTCGCTGTCGCTCTGCGGCGCAGAAGGTGACGGCATACAGGTACCTGCCCAGCCGCAGGACGGTGGCGCGCGTGAAGGGACTCCCTGTGTGGCAGAGGGAGATTTCTTTCTCGAAGAGGTATGGCCGAAGGTCGCAGCACAGTCTTGTCTGGAGTGTCACAAGGCGGGCGGAGATGCCGAGGACAGTAAGCTCGTGCTCACCGATCCTGCGCGAGCCCGCGATGAGGAGCGAGACGAGGCGATGCGGCAGAACAGCTCGGCTTTTGCGCGCATGGCAGCGATCCGAAAGGACGACAAGTCGCGGCTCCTGCGGAAAGTCACGGGCGGCCTGGACCATGGCGGGGAAGATGTGCTGGCTGATGATTCGGCCGAGTATCGAATCCTCGCCGCGTACGTACGCCGCCTGGAGGGTCCACCAGACGCGAGGACCGTCACAGAGGAGCGCGATCCCCGGGACTTCTTCGAAGGTGTAGCCATGCTCGACGATCAGCGGTTGCTCCGTCGGATTGTGCTTTCACTGGCCGCACGGCTCCCTACTGACGAGGAGCGTTCGGCGGTGAAATTGGGCGGCCTGGCTGCAGTCCGCGAGGTGCTCGGCACCGTCATGAAGGAAGAGGCTTTCTATCAACGGCTGGGGGAAGCGTTCAACGACATCTTCCTTACTCGCGGCTATATAGATGGTGCGGAGAGCGCGCTTTCATATGACCACTTCAGTGAGACGCGGCACTGGACGCAGAAGCATGATCTGACTGCGGTGGGCGACGAGAAGGCGCAGCAGAAGGCGCGCTATAAGCTGGCCGACGACTACCGGGAGGCGCTGCTGCGGGAACCGCTCGAGCTGATCAAGCACATCGTGCGCAATGAGCGCCCGTTCACGGAGATCATCACGGCGGACTACATCATGGTCTCGCCTTACACCTCGCGGGGATATGGTGTCTTCGAGGAGTTGCGCGACCGGTTTCTCAATGTTGCCGATCCCTTTGAGTATGTCCCGGTGCGGCTCGCGGCTTTGAAGCATCGGGATGGAAAGCATCAGCAATCGGAGAGCGGCTTCTACCCGCATGCCGGAATGATGAGTACCTTCCAGTACCTCCGCCGCTATCCCACGACTGAGACGAACCGAAACCGTCTGCGCTCGCGGATGTACTACCAGCACTTCCTGGGAATCGATGTCCTGGAACTCGCGGCGCGGGTCTCGGACGCGGCGGCGGCAACCGCGAAGTACGAAGTGCCCACCATGCAGGCTGCGGAGTGCGTGGTCTGTCACCGGACGCTCGATCCGGTGGCTGGGATCTTTCAGAACTACTACAGCCTGGAGGGGGTCTACGGACCACGGAAGGACGGCTGGTTCACGGACATGTTTGGCGCGGGCTTCGAAGGCGAAGATCTTCCCGCTGAACAGCGGTGGCGCGCGCTACAATGGTTGGGTGAGCGGACGGTGCAGGACCCACGGTTTGCCACGACGATGGTGGAGCACGTGTACTATATCCTCACCGGGCGTAAGGTGCTGCTCGCGCCGAAGGGGATCGACGATCCACAGTATGCAGCGCGACGGCGTGCCTATCTGGCGCAGCGGCGGGAGGTGGAGCGGATCGCGGTCCAGTTTGCGCAAGAGAAGTTCAATCTTAAAACGGTGTTTCAGGAGTGGGCGCTCTCGCCGTTCTACCGTGCCGATGGCTCGGCTACTGCGGAGCTGAACTCGGAGCGACGCGAGGAGCTGGCCGACGTGGGGCTCGCGCGCATGCTCGGCCCGGAGCAACTCGAGCGGAAGGTCGCCGCGATCTTCGGCAAGCCCTGGGGTCGCTTGAATGATTCGCAATACGCGATTCTTTATGGCGGCATCGATTCGGAGGAGGTCACTGAGCGAGCGGCGGATCCGAGCGGTGCAATGGGCGCGATCCAGCGGACCATGGCGAATGATGTCGCCTGCAGGAATGTGCCGCTGGACTTTGCCGCCCCGCCAGAGAAGCGCCGGCTCTTCCCAGAGATTGAGCCAGACGTCTTGCCTGGCGTTTCGCCAGAGGCCGATCAGCAGATCCGCCAGGCAGTCGCTCATCTCCACCAGGTGGTTCTAGGACGCGATGACGCTGTGGATGCCGCGGAGGTGGACCGCACGTTTACGCTCTTCACAGGCATTGTTGGCGATGCGAAAGCACGCGAGGGGTTGGAGCGGCAGGAGAACTACTCCTGTCGGGTCAGCGGCGAGCAGCGGGTGGATGACCCGCAGTACACCCTGCGGGCTTGGCGTGCAGTCGTTACCTATCTGCTGCGTCAGCGCGACTTTCTATATGAGTAAGATGAGCCACTATCAGTCGCGCCGATACTTTCTGAAGCTCTGCGGAATGGCGGGACTGGGTGTTGCGGCGCCATTCGCCTTGCCCGGGGTGAGCCAGGCGGAGCCCCCAAATGCCCCGCCGTATGAAGGGCCGTACTATGTGGTCTTCAACGCCTCGGGTGGCTGGGATACTACGTATTTGATGGACCCGAAGGGAGTTGGCGAAACCAACCGACTCTATAAGAACGGAGACGTTCTTACCCACGGGAATCACAAGTTTGCGCCGACTGCTGCGCACATGCAGGGGGGCATGAGTAATGAAGAGTTCTTTCGTGAGTTCGGCAGCGAGTTGCTGGTCATGAACGGCGTGGACTACTCGGTGAACAATCATTCTCCTGGCGCGCGCTATATGGCGACCGGGAAACTGGACAGCCTCGCCTATCCTACATTTGCCGCGCTGGTCGCCGCATGTCGCGGGCCTCAGTGCCCGCTCTCGTATCTGACCTTTGGGAACTACTCGAACACCGGGAACCTGGTGGCCATGTCGCGTATTCCTTATCTGCCCTCGCTTCAGAAGGTCGCAAATGCGGATAACATCGAGGGGCGACTCGAGCGGCCTTACCACGACGACTTTGTAATCGATCGCGTGGAACGCGCGCTCAAGGAGCAGACCGACGCCGCCCTTTCGAAGGCCGTGCTCCCGAGGATAGAGCACGCCGAGAGCATGCTTTACGCAGCCCAACTGAACTCCAAGGCGCTCGCTCGCGTGACGCCCTACATTCCAACGACGATCCCCAAGGAGCGCCTTTCGCAGCAGGCGGAGATCGCGCTCGCGTCGTTCAAGGCGGGCGTCTGCGTCTCGGCGAATCTCACGATTGGGCAGTTCGACAGCCACGCGAACAACGACGTCGACCAGATGAAGTTGATTCCGGAGTTTCTCGCCGGCATCGCATATCTAGTCCGGCGAGCGGAGGAGCTAAAGATCCGAGACAAGCTGGTTGTGGTGATCCAAAGCGAGATGGGCCGCACCCCGAACTACAACAAAGGGAACGGGAAGGATCACTGGTCGATCGGTTCGATCATGTTCATGGGGCAGGGGATTCGCGGGAACCGCGTTGTGGGCGCGACTGACGAGGGCCAGTTCACCGTGCCTATCCATCCTGGCACGCTCGCTAGTGACAGCGAGCGCGGCATCCGGGTACGTCCCGAACACCTACATATTGCGCTGCGGGAGTTCGCCGGAATCGCCGACCACGCAATGAGCAAGAAGTTCCCGTTGGTCATCCCCGAGAAAGAGACGCTGCGCGGTTTGTGGGGATGATGTTGGCTGGGAGTTGATGAGACAAATACGTGAAGCCGGTTGAGACGGTTCGATGGCACCGAGGCAACTCGATTGTTTCTCCCGGGCCGGTGCGTTTCTTTATCCCCGGAGCTCTGCGAACCACCGCTTCACTCGAACGATAAGGCGCTTCGGTGAGAACGGGATCGGGGAGGAAGGGATCTCGGCACTCTGCCAAATCCTGACTGGTTCAGAACCGATTTCTTGATTGATCCTTGCCTGAGCGAACTCGAGTTCCGCCGCTTCGAGAAGCTTCTTGGCGCTGATGTACCGGCCTTTCATGTTAGCATACTCCTCCACGTCTGCTGAAGAGTTTGCTCCATCCGCCATTTGCCCAGCGACTACGACGCTCTCAGGATCACTATCTACGAGACCAGTCTGTTCACGAAGTTGCGCCATGTTCATCATGTCGTTGTTCGCGGTCTTCCGTACCTGCGACAGAAACTCCTTTGCTTGATAGTTGCCGAACTCGAGTAACCTCTGCACGTCCTCTATTTGCTGGCGTCGATACGACACTGCGATTGCGTTTGCCGTTCTTTCCGCTAGTTGCGGGTCGGTGTTGTAGACTCCGACTTCGATCAAGCCGGTGTTTCTAATATGCTTCGTGTCAATGTCGCGACCTAGAAGCTGATAGACCTCCTCTAATTGCAGCTCACGGTCATTCTGCGAGTACATCATGACCAGTCCCAGTTGCCGAATTACCGGGCCAAGGACGGCGGTTTTCCGCATCCGCTGCATTTCCATCTCATAGAAAGCCGGGTCGTATTGCGCGGGCTTATAACGACCGGCGGAGGGGTAGCCGACTTGCTGCTGTTCAGTCTCCAGCGTCACCTTGGCAAAATACTCGGGAGGCAGGAGCAGCCAAGGAGCGACGCATATTGCAGCTAGCATGAGCAATGCGGCAGAAGCCCCGAGAAACGGGCGGCTCGCCCTCCATGTCTTCCGGGCCATGGCCTGCTGCTCGTCTTTGAGCTGATCGTTTTGAAGAGGAGCAGGGGAAAGCTGTTCGGCATCCGGCACTTGGCTCGTGACGGCCGCCAACTGAGTCTTGAACTCAAGCGCGGTGTTGTAGCGGCGTTCAGGTGTTTCGCTCAATGCACGAAGCACGATCTCATCCAGCCTCACATCAATCTGTACCTTTCCAGAGGGCGGCTCGATGTTGTGTTTCGGAAGCTCTCCCGTTAGCAACTCGTAAAGCACCACACCAAGCGAATAGATGTCCGCGCGGTGATCCACGGTCGCTGGGGCCGTGCGCTGCTCGGGTGCCATGTAGGAGGGAGTGCCAAGCGTGTCTACGTGCGTCAGGTTGCCAGACGTTGCTGAACTATCCGGAGCCGAATCGATCGCTCCTAAAATGCGGGCAATTCCGAAATCCGCGATCTTCAGCACACCCCGACGGTCGAGCAGCAGGTTCTCGGGCTTGATGTCACGGTGAACGATCCCGCGCTCATGCGCGTATTGCAGCGCCTCGCAGATGGGTGGCACGACGGCGAGCGCCTGCTCGGGAGCAAGCCGCCCGGCGGCAGTCGCTTGGCGCAGATTCACGCCGTCCACATACTCCATGAGCAGGTAGTAGAAGCCGCCTGCTTTCCCGAAATCGTGGATCGTGACGATGTGTGGGTGGCTCAAGCGCGCGAGTGCTTGCGCTTCCCGCTGAAAGCGTTCGGCGAAGCGGTCCTCGTCGGTCTGCTCAGAGACAAGGAGTTTCAAAGCTACGACGCGGTCGAGCTGCGGCTGACGCGCCTTGAAGACTGCGCCCATGCCCCCTGCGCCAATCAAGGAGAGAACCTCGAGGTGGGGAAATGCCGCGCGGACGGACGCCACGTCTGGCGGGTCGATTGCCGGTCCTCCCGTCACCGCCACCGCTTTTGCAAAAACGCAGCGTGGGCAGAGCCCGTGCGCAGCGTTCTTGGGTACTGCGGCACCGCATTTGGGACATCGGGTAGGAGAGGATGCATCCTGGTTCATGATCTCTTCCTTCGACATCTGAGAAGTGAAGTTACATGTCGCCGGACAATGCGGCACAAAGATGGCGCAGCTCATCGTTCAATTCGGCGGGATCGGCCAAGGTCTGTGTGATCTCCGCTTTAAGCAGTTCGCGGAATCGTTGCCGCAACCTATGGACCGCCGTTTTCACTGCGCCCACGCTGATCCCGAGCCGGGCGGCTGTCTCTGCGTGAGAGGCTATGCCTTCGCCCATGAGCCACGGACGCAGCGCTGCAAACTGCTCGCCGCGATTGCCTTCGTGCTGTGCCTCCAGAGTCATCACGGCGCGGTTCATCACGGCGAGCGCCCATTCACGGTCGAAGGCCGCAGAGTCCGGCGCGGCAGAGGAATCAACTGGCTGAAGCGCGGATGAGTCGTCAAGAGACTCAATCACGACGCCACCACCGCGCTTCTTGCATGCAAAGTGAGTGTGATGGTCGCAGAGGAAATACTTTACAGAGGCAAGGAGGTAGCTCCGAAACCGTCCGCGCGCCGGGTCTGGACCGGCAAGGCCTCCACGAGCCAGCAACCGTGCGAAAAACTCATGGGCCATCTCCCGTGCGTCGTCTTCTAAGTGACCACTCCGACGAAGAAAGGTGAGGACAGGAGCGTAGTAGGCCGCGCATAGATCGCTCAATGCAGCACGTGACTCGTACGATCCGCCTCGCGCGCGCAATACCAGCGTCCACCGCGTCGCGGCAAACGCGCCCGGGTGAGCTGGCACGGAGGGATCGTTGCTCATGCTCACTGCTTCGGTGAAAACGGCCCGAGGTTACATAGAATAATTTCGTCGGGTACCCCATGCCGCCCCGGACTCGCTGAGCCCGAAACGCTGGCTTACGTTTTTTCAGCCCTTCTTCCCCTCTTTCGCCCACGCGTCCTTCAGCGTGATCGTCCGGTTGAGCACTAGCCGCTCGGGCGTACTATCCTGGTCCACAGTGAAGTACCCGAGCCGTTCGAATTGGTACCGCAACTCGGGCCGTGTATCGCGGAGGCTCGGCTCGCACTTGGCCGTTACGACTTCGAGGGACTGTGGGTTCAGGCAATTCCGGAAGTCACCGCTGGCCTCGGGCTCCGCCTCGGTGAAGAGCCGTTCGTAAAGACGCACTTCGGCATCGACCGCGTGCGCGGCGCTCACCCAATGGATCGTGCCCTTCACCTTGCGATTCGCGTTAGGGCCGCCGCTTTTGCTCTCGAGATCGGCGGTGCAGCGCAGCTCCGCGACGTTCCCGGCGTCGTCCTTAATCACCTCATCACACTTGATGATGAACGCGTACTTCAGCCGCACCTCGCCACCAGGACGCAGCCGGAAATACTTCGGCGGCGGGACTTCCATGAAGTCCTCTTGCTCGATGTACAGCTCGCGAGCAAATGGAACGGGTCGGGTGCCGCTCTCTGGATTGCTAGGGTTGTTCACTGCCGCGCACTCTTCCTCTTGTCCTTCGGGGATATTAGTAATCACAACCTTCACCGGGCGCAGCACCGCAAGTCGGCGAAGCCCCACACGATTCAACTCCTCGCGAATCACGTGCTCCAGCACGGCCAGGTCGGTGAGCCCATCGTACTTGGTAATTCCAATGTTGTAGGCGAAGGCCCGCAGTGCGCTCGCGGTCACGCCGCGCCGGCGGATCCCTGAGATCGTCGGCATCCGAGGGTCATCCCAGCCGGTCACGAGCTTCTCGTCCACCATTTGGATGAGCTTGCGCTTGCTCATCACGGTGTAGGTGAGGTGCAGCTTGGCGAATTCGTACTGATGGGGTAGCGGACGCGCGAGCTCCAGGCTCTGGAGGACCCAGTCGTAAAGCGGACGGTGGACTTCGAACTCCAGCGTACAGATCGAGTGTGTGATTCCCTCTATGTAGTCGCTGAGGCAGTGCGCGAAGTCGTAGAGAGGGTAGATGCACCATGCGTTGCCGGTGTGATGATGCTGCACGTGGCGGATGCGGTAGAGCAGGGGATCGCGCAGCCAAATGTTCGGTGCCTGCATGTCGATCTTCGCTCGCAGGGTACGCGAGCCGTCCGGATACTCGCCTGCCTTCATCCGAGCGAAGAGGTCGAGATTCTCCGTAACCGAACGATCGCGGAAGGGGCTGTTCTTCCCCTCCTGGCGAAAGGTGTCGGTATCTTCTGGAGAAAGGTCGTCAACATATGCATTCCCGTTCTCGATCAGCTTGACCGCGTAGGCATGAATCTGGGGAAAATAGTCGGAGGCGTAGAACGGCTCCACCACCGTCGTTTCGCCGTCCACGATTGCTGGCATATGACAGTCCAAACCATTCACCTCTGGCGTACTGCCGCGCGGCTTTAGACCAAGCGCGCCATCTGCCCACCCGGCCGTGAGCCACTTCACGTCGTGCAGGATCGAATCCACATACTCCACGTCCTCCTTGGCAGGATTGGTGTCATCCATCCGGAGGTTGCAGACTCCACCGAACTCTCGCGCGATCCCGAAGTTTAGGCAGATCGATTTCGCGTGCCCGATGTGCAGGTAGCCATTCGGCTCCGGTGGGAAACGGGTGTGGCTCCGCGCGTACTTCCCCGATTGGAGGTCCGCAGCCACAATGTCGCGGATGAAGTCGGAAGGCGCGGGCGCGAGTTCGATCGGTGTGGTCATCAGCTTGGAGTAAGTAACAGACGGTTACTGCGATGTTCAACTGCGGCCCTGTGCCTGCTTCGCAGCTTGCAGGTACGGCTGGCTTGGTGAGTAATCGCCCGACACATGCCCAAAGAGGTCTTCGCACTCCCCGATCTGCAGGACTGGCGCGCCGCAACGGCAGAGTCGGACCCGCCACTCCGCCTCGCAGTGATTGGCGATCCCGTGGCGCACTCCGCCTCGCCCCCGATGCACAATGCCGCACTGGCGCATACCGGTATTGCTGCCGGCTACACCCGCCTGCACATTCGGCCGGAGGAGCTACGCGAAGCGCTTGGCCTACTTGTGCCGCAAGGTTTCCTAGGAGTGAATCTTACCATCCCGCACAAGGCTGCAGCTTTAGAGCTGATGGATGAGGTGGATGATCATGCGCGCCGGATCGGCGTGGTGAATACCGTCGTGGTGGAGGATGGAAGGCTGGTCGGCTTCAACACGGATGGGCCGGGACTTGTTCGGGCACTGCGAGCGGAGTTCAGCGTGGATCTGCGGGATCTCCGAGTGCTTATCCTCGGCGCCGGCGGAGGGGCCGGGCGCGCCATCGCCATGCAGTGCGGAATGGAACGCTGCGAACGTTTGGTCCTGGTAAATCGAACAATTGAAAAGGCACGGATCATCGCCGCGGAACTCCACCCCTACTTTGAGGACGTGCGGGTCTCGGCGCCCGTGGCGCGGCTGGAGGTGATCCCTTGGGAAGAAGAAGCACTCCGCTTTCAGCTGGCGAATACTGATCTCGTGATCAATTGCACCTCCGTGGGCATGAAGCGCACCGATGCATCCCCGATTGCCAGTGCGCTGCTTGCGCCGCACCTCATGATCTACGACACCATCTACACTGCGGCCCGCACAAAGCTCATGCTCGCTGCGGACGAAGCAGGCGCGCGTTCCGCCAATGGCTGTTCCATGCTCCTGCACCAGGGTGCTCTGGCTTTCGAAATCTGGTTTAATCGTGCGGCACCCTTGGAAATCATGCGCGAAGCGCTGCTGCAGCACGCCCGTCATTCGTAGTCAGTTCTACCTATCCACTACTCTTTCTTGGAATCGCCGCCGCCTGACCCATGACCATCCCGATTGCATTTGTGCTGCTGCTGCTGGTGGTGGCAATAGCGCTCTTCGCCACGGAAAAGCTCTCGGTCGACATCATTACGTTTCTACTGCTCATCGCGCTCGTCACGAGCGGTATTCTCACGCCCGATGAGGCATTCGAAGGTTTCAGCAGCGACATTATCATCATTATCGGGTCGATCTTCGTAATCAGCGGAGCGCTCCAGGAAACGGGTGTCCTCGACCTCTTGGGCAGTCACCTGCTCAAGCTCGGCGCGACCGGCGAGACGCGCATCTCGCTTCTGGTCATGAGTGTTGCTAGTGGCGTCTCGGCGTTCATGAACAACACCACCGTGACTGCGATGCTGCAGCCGCCGGTCATCGGCATTGCACGCCGCGCATGTATCAGTCCTTCGAAGCTGCTCATGCCGCTCGCATTTGCGTCCATTCTCGGTGGCACCTGTACGCTCATCGGCACGTCTACTAACGTTGCGGTCAGTGGCTACATCAAAAGCGTCGGGATGCGTGAGCTTGGGCTATTTGAATTCACGCCCATTGGGCTGGTTATCACCGGTATTGGAATTGCGTACATGATGTTCGTAGGACGGTGGCTCCTGCCGGATCACAAAATAAACAGCCTCACTGCGAACTATGGCATTCGTCAGTACTTGAGCGAGATCATGGTGCTGCCAGCATCCCCGCTCATTGGGCAAAAGAGCTATGAGAGTGATCTCTCAATCCTGGAGTTTCGCATCCTGAAGATCATCCGCGGCGCAGAGCAGTTCCTTCCCAGCTCCCGAGTCTTCATCGAGGAAGGCGATACGCTGCTCGTAGAGGGCCGCGTGGAGAACCTGATGAAGGTGAAGAAGATCGAGGGGATCGAGATCAAAGCCGAGGCGAAGCTCGGGGATCTTGATCTCCAGAGCTCCGAGTTCGGCATTGCCGAGGTGCTGCTCACGCCGCAGAGCGAATTGATCGGACAAACGCTTAAGGAAGCAAACTTCCGTCAATACTACGGCCTCACCGTCTTGGCCATCTACCGTCACGGCCAGTCACTACGTGAGGAGGTGCGCGATACCATTCTCCGCACCGGCGACCTGCTTCTTGTGCAAGGGCCTGCCACCCGCATCGACGCCGTTCGCGCTCATCCCGGCATCTCGATTTTGGAAGAAGTCAGCCAGCCTCTCTACCACCCGCGCAAGGGCCTGCTCACGGTCGGACTCTTCCTCGTCGCGGTAGTAGTCGGCGGGTTTGGTTGGCTCCCGCTCTCGATCGCGTTTCTTTCCGCCGCCGTGATGACAATCCTCCTGAGGTGCATCAATGTGGAAAAAGCTTACGAGTTCATTGAGTGGCGTCTCCTTGTGCTAATCGGCGGAATGACGGCCTTTGGCATCGCTATGGAAAAAACCGGTGCGGCTGAGTTCCTCGCCTCCGTCATCGTGAACAATCTCCAACCGTTTGGCGTGATGGCGATTCTGTCTGGCTTTTTCGTACTCACGATCCTTCTCACCCAGCCGATGAGCAACGCAGCAGCGGCCCTCGTTGTTTTGCCGGTGGCGATCAAGGCCGCCCAGCAACTCGGAGCGAACGAGCGGACCTTTGCCATAGGGATCATGCTTGCCGCTTCTGTCTCATTTATTACCCCATTCGAGCCGTCGTGTATCCTTGTGTACGGACCCGGCAAGTACCGTTTCCTCGATTTCCTGAAGGTTGGGGTTGGTCTAACGGTCGTACTCGCCGTGGCTGTGTTGATCCTTTTGCCTCTTTTCTGGCCGCTCTACGGACCTGCGGTGCCGCGCTAATCCTCCCGTTTTTCCACGCGAGCGTCCGAGGTGATGAGGTCCGGCGGATGCAAAATGACCTGCTGCCCCGCCTCGAGACCGCTCAGGACCTCGGCTTCAAGGCCGTTATTGTGACCAATCTGAACTCGCTGCTGGCGCGCCTTTCCAGCATCCTCCGTAAAGCACATCCACTCGTTGCCACGACGAAATAGCGCGCCTGTTGGGACTCGCAACACGTCCGTTGCCCGCCAGGTTAGGATTCGCGCTTCCACCCGGTAGCGATCTCCTAGGAGGCGTTCGCGCGGCAGGGGATCCATGAAGTCCACACGCACCTTTACCCGCTGCTCTTCTACGCCAAGGGCGGAGACCTTGGTGAAAGCTGCGGGCTCGACGAGGCTCACCGTGGCTCGCAGCGGCTGCTCGCCGCCCCAACGCTCAATCGCTACCTCCGCTCCTGGCTGCACTGTAGCGGCGTCCGTCGAGAGCAGCTCGATCTCGGCCTCAAGGTCATTTGGATCGCCGACTTCCATGATCTGCGTGCCGACCGTGATGACTCGGGAGTTTTCCTCAAAGACGTTCAACACGAATCCACTAACGGGAGCCTTGATCTCGATGGCTTGGCCTGTCGGAGCGTTTGTACCTTGCGCCTGCATTAGCGCCGCCTGCGCTTGTTCATGCTCGAATTCAGCGATTTTCAATGCGAACTCGGCACTCCGCAGTTCACGCCCACGCACGGTTGCTTCCAGCTCAGCGGTCTCCCACTCGCGCTCCGAGACTGCGCCGCTCGTGCGTAACTTTCCCGCGCGTTCCTGCTCCCTCACTGCAAGCTTAGCCGAACTCCGCGCCCGGTCTAAATCCGCCTCCCGCTGCTGGATGAGGGCCTGCGCCCCGCTTACCCGCGCCTCAGCCTCGGATTTCGCGCGAGGATTCAGCAGTGCAGCCGGCTCCGGATGAATCCGCGCCAGTATGGTCTCCCCTTGGGTGATCGCCGCCCCGGCCCGCAGTGCCACACGCTCTAGGAAGCCGCTGACCGGAGGAGTCACCAGGTAGCGATTGCGGATGCGCGTCTTTCCTTCCTCTAAAACCGAGAGCGCCATGGGCCCACGCGTCACCGAGGCTAACTCCACCTCAACTGGCTTCGTACGCAACCCTAGGTAAAGCGCCACACCCAGCAGCGCACCCAAAAGCCAAGGAGTAAGCTTCCTCACATGCAAGCGGGAGCGCTGCGCGTGGGGCCTTTCTCCGCCGGTTATCCCGGGCAAAACGGGGCGCGGTTTAGTCGGGGCAGTCGTTACCGAGGTATTCACAGGAGTGTCGGCCTCCACCATGGACACGAACCGTCCAAGGTCAAACCGAGCCTCTCATAGGTGCTGAGATCCGTAGGTGGCGCCTACCTACGTTTGCCGCACGTTTCCTTACCCCACCGCATGTCAGTCTTAGGAGCGGGATCTCGCTCGCGATTATCGGAGACCTCGAAACGCTTGCGCCATCCCGAAGTCTTGGGACTCAGACCTCGGCGCGGGCAAAGCTGACTCCCGCTGATTGTAGTTACAAGGCGGCGTCGCTTCTTCGCCCTCCGCTCCGAAGTGGAAGGTCGTCGAGTCTTCGTATCCTTCGGGAGCCCGCAACCAGGCAACCAGTAAGAGGACCGAAGCAATCACGTGGATCGAAACTACGAGGATAATAAGAAGAAGCATGGGGGCTGCGTCTGAAACCCTTGCGGCTACGGCACGAATGGAACTCGCGCTCTCAGATAAGTCGCACCCGTACTGGGCGATGGACGTATCAGGGTTACTTCTGGATTTGTGCGAGGTTTTCGCGTGAACGGCAACTGTTTATCGCATGCGGATGTTAAGTATTTGCAACAATCCGACTTAGCGTGTCATCGGCAGGGACGAGTTTCGTAATGATTTGGCGTCTTCGAGGGGCTCTGAAAATGAGGATGGCGGTGTCCGCGAGCGGAGATGACGTTCATCGACTGGTCCAAGCAGGAAGCGAGGTACACAGTCGTTCCCGTAAGGTTGGCGCGCGCGCTGCTAGACGCACGCATTGTTCCCGCGCCACATGCACACACCCCAACCATTGACTCAACCCCTGCACCGGGCCCGGCTGAGATCGGAGCTCCGACATGAGAGCCCAGCTACCGCGTTACGACGGGCTGGAGGCAAAAGGGTGCGGTCGGGTAGCAGCGCTGTCCTATGTTAGGCCTGACGGTACCCAACGGGGTTGCGCCGCATGGCGTTGATCAGCCAATTCCGTCAACAGAGGGGAGCCGGCAATCCTTGCTCCTGGCGCATTTACCGCTGGTCCGCAGTGTCGTCGAGCGTATGCGTACCACTCTGCCCAGCCACCTCGAGGCGGATGATCTTCATAGCGTTGGGATCGTCGGATTGAGCTTAGCGGTTGCGAAGTATGATCCCGCCCAGGAGAGCAGCTTTGCCAGCTATGCGGCGGTCCGCATACGCGGGGCTATTCTTGATGAGCTGCGCCGAATGGATTGGCTCTCTCGCGGGGATCGTTCGAAAGCCAGGCAACTAACCGAGGCGATCGGAACCCTCGAGCAGCGGCTCGGAAGAGCCCCGAGCACCGCCGAAGCTGCAGGAGCACTGGGGTTATCCGCGCAAGATTACGCGGAGTTGCTCGAAAGAGTTCGCCCCATCGTGTTCGTAGAGCTCGATGCGGGGTTGTCAGAGGAAGAGGACACGCCCGCACTGCACGACTTGATACCAGACGATCGCGGAGAAAGTGCGCTGGACCGGCTTCAGCGGAAAGAACTCGTTGAGCTGCTCGCCGGGTGCATCAAACCATTGCCGGTGATGCAGCAAAAGGTCCTGGCCATGTACTATTTCGAAGAGCTGCGTCTTGCCGAGATTGCAGTGGTCTTCGGAGTAACCGAGTCCCGGATTTGCCAGATCCACACCAAGGCCGTGGCGAGCCTGCGGGTTACTCTCTCATCCGCGCTGGCCAACTGAGCTGACTCGCAGCTCGCTACGCGTTCAGCGTCTCCGGATCCATCGCGTTGTCCGTACCGGAGTCGATCTTGTACTGCGTCAGCTTATTGCGCAGAGTTCGGATGCTGATCTTAAGCATGGAAGCCGCTTGCGTGCGGTTCCCACTCGTCCGTTTCATTGCATCCAGAATGCAGAGCCTCTCGACTTCCTCCAGCGGCAGTATTTCCCCTGCGGTAGCGAGGGCGAGCGGCTCTGAACTCGATGTGGGATCGGTCGCAGTGAGCGGGGTCAAAGACGGCGGAGCAACACTCAGCGGGGTCGCAGGTCGACCATTCGAAGGTGGTAACCCAAGCCCAGAGGCCGGGATCGGCTGATTGTCCTCGGCAAGGATCGCTGCGCGCTCAATGACGTTCTGAAGTTCACGCACATTGCCCGGCCATTGGTGGCCGAGAAGTTGATCCATCGCTTCCTTGCTGAAGCCTGGCACTTTCAAGCCATGCTGCCGCGCAATTCTCTGGAGGAAACGGTTTGCGAGAAGCGGCACGTCCTCTTTGCGCTCACGGAGCGGAGGAACTTGCAGCGGGAACACGTTGAGGCGGTAGTAGAGATCCTCCCTAAAGTTTCCTTGCTCCACCTCTTTGAGGAGGTTGCGGTTGGTCGTCGCGACAACGCGGACGTCCACCTTGATTGTCTTATTGCCGCCCACTCTTTCGAACTCCTTCTCCTGCAGAACTCGGAGCAGCTTCGCTTGGAGATTCGGTGGGATCTCGCTGATTTCGTCCAGGAGGATCGTGCCCCCATGCGCGAGTTCGAATCTTCCCTCCCGGCGCTCGGTGGCTCCGGTGAACGAGCCCTTCTCGTGCCCGAAAAACTCGCTCTCAATGAGCGTCTCCGAGATCGCGGCACAGTTGACCTTGATGAAGGGGGCATTGTTCCGCTGGCTGCCCATGAAGATCTCGTTAGCGACGAGTTCCTTTCCGGTGCCATTCTCACCTTGAATGAGCACCGAGGCATCGGTCCGCGCGACCTTTGCAATCAGATGCTTAAGGTTGGTCGTGGCGGCGCTTTCGCCGAGCAACTCGCGACTCTGAACCTGCTCTCGATTCAGGAACGCGCTCACTTTTACCACGCGGTCGAAGTCTTCGGCCTTCTTCAGGATGATTTCGATTTGGGCTAAAGAGAACGGCTTGATCACGTAGTCGAACGCCCCCGCACGCATGCACGACACGGCGGATTCAATGCTCCCATGCCCAGTGATCATCACCACCAGCGGACTCCGCTCCTGCCCCGAGATCCGCGCCAACAGATCACTCCCGCTTCCGTCGGGCAGTTGGACGTCCATGAGGACGAGATCGAAGGCGTCTTTTGCGAGGTATTTTTCGGCTTCCGCGATGCTTGAAGCGCTCGCCACCGCATAACGCTTGTGTCGAAGCCGCTCTTCCAGCGTCTTCCGAATGACGAATTCGTCGTCAACGATCAGGATACGCTCCAAACCCATACAAAAAGATCGGGGTTAATGCCGTGGCTGCGGGGCAATGCCGAGTTGTTCAGGTTTTCGGGACAGGGAATTCGCGCAATCCGACTCGGGATCCGATAACAGGATAGCCGCAGCCGGACGCCTACGATGGCAAAGCATCTGATGAGATTAGCGAGCCGTTTTGCATTTTACCATCGCAGAAGCGATGGAAGCGCAGGCTTTTGCGTAAGAGGGATGCTGCGAGGAATACGGGAATCACATTTCCTACGTTCTTCCTCAAGCTCCGGCAGGAACTGCCGATTTCGAAAGGAGAGGGCAGAATTTGCCCGGTACTCGCATGATTAATCATCCTCGGTTCAACGTTCTCCTCAAGCCAACAAGTGTCGAACGTCGCGCAGGTGCAGATCACATAGCAGCAACCTGTCGCGGCACTCCGGGCTGCAGAGTGCGGCCTGAGTTTGTGCTTCGCGGACTGCTGTGTGCCCGTAATCGGAGTTACCCGACGTCAGAGATGATTCGTGAGATCGCGGAACAGATGCTCGCCAAGGGGCATCTCGCGGGTGCATCTCGGTAGGATGTCGAGTGACAGTCCCCCTGGTACGCTCCATCCAGATCCCGAGCTGCGCGAGCGGCTGGAACGCGCCGAGCTGCTCCTGCGCAGCGAGGGCCACCACTCGCTTGCCAGTGAGCTGACGCTAGGTCTCCTGCACAAGTTGAATAACCTGATGACCGGGGTGTACCTCAACCTGGAGTCAGTCGAGGAGGTGCTCGACGCCGCCCACCCGGCGAGTAGCGCCTTACGCGCGGTCACGGACACCATTCAGAAGGCGCAGACTCTGGTGCGACGCACTGCCGACGTCAACTTGCCCCCGGACGGCGACAAGGAGTACTTCGAGATTGGGGCGATCATCCAGGAGCATTGGGAACTACTGGAGTTGGTTCTTCCAAAGGGCGCGACAGCCGAGTTTACCCGTCCCTCGACGCCGCTGTATGTCCAGGTGAGTTCGGAGGAGTTCCGGGAAGCATTGCTCCAGCTTGCCCTGCACACGAGGAGAGCGGTGGTGGATGGGCGAGCTCGGGTCTCAGTGAGTGCCACTTCAGCGGACGAACTCGACCTAAACGTCTTCGGACCCTCGTTGCTGACGATCCCGGCCGGTGTCGCAGTCCTCTACAAGGACGATTCTGGTGCAATGCCCGACCTGGCAGATGGTCGCTGCTTCCAAGCCTATACTGCAGGATGTGGCGGGACGATGAATCAACTCTTCAGAGCTCAGGAGCTCATTCAGCGACAAGGAGGAACCCTCACCGCGCGCCAGGTCGCGGACGGTGTGGAGTTCCTGATCCTTCTTCCGGCGGTCACCTGACGTCCGGATTCCTCACTCCCAGCGGATGTCATCCAGATGGAAGGCGAACGGCTTCCCTGCCGCCGCCGCGGTCCAGACAAAGCCCGTCTTGATCCGGGAGAGATCCTTGCCCGTGACGGGGATATCGTACTGCTTCCACTCCTTGCCGAGTGTTACTTTAAGTTCTCCCTTTGCGGTATCGGAGAACTTCTTGTCAGCTGGGATAATCCCGAACTGGAAAGTCACAACTTCGCCGCCAGTGTCGCCACGCGCCCAAAAGGACAACCGCTTCGCGCCAGTGAGATCGTAGCCACCGGGCCGGTCGCCCCAATCGCCGGCGGGGCTCTGCCAGACGACGCCGCCCCAGCCTTGGCTACCCTGGTATTCCATGCGGATGGAGGTTTTGCCCGCCCGTGGGTTATCCGCACTCGCGGGATCAACGCGGATGGCCTTCGTCTCGCCCATCCAGCCTGCAGGGACGTAATTCTCTGAATCGGACGCCTCGCTGTAGATCGCCAGCGGAAGCGCACCCTTCCTCGCCACAGGCATGGTTTCCGGCGCGTCCACGCGTAGCGGCAGATTCGCAACCGCGGCACCGCCTTTGCCGTCGCGTGCATACGCGAAGAGTCGGTAAAGCCCGCCCTCGGCTGGTAGGCGAACCTGAGCGCCCGTCGGGCCCGATTTCAGGATCGCGTCTGCCACAGCGGGTGGGGTGTCTTCGCGATCGCCACCCGTACCGTACTCACCGGGATCTCGCTGCAGGATCCATGTCACCTTGGTTGAATCGGATTGTTGTCCAGCGACCTTCAGTGCCGCCTCCAGCGTGGCCCCTGGTTGGCCGGTCGCAGTGCCCTTCCATTCCAGGGACTCGATGCGCGGAACGGGCTGAACCGGCGGCTTCCCCGTCCAGAGTTCCGTCAGCACTTCGGCCGAGCCCAGACGCGCACCGTCTTCCGTGAACATGGAAAACCACGTGCTTGTGACCTCCTGCTTGTGCCCCCAGAGAAAGGCATACGAGCCCAGGCAGAGGTCTGGGTGGGCGAGCACCGCGCTCTCATAGGCTTTGCGGTACGTCGCTGCCTTTGCCGTGCTCGTTGGCTCGGGGTAGGCACCGATCTCGTTCTTCTGGATCTCCCAGATCCCCGCCGGGCCAAACTCCGTCACCATGTAAGGTTTGGTCCCGCCGAGCTTCTTATAGCGTTCGCCGAGCGACACCACGCCCCCGTACGAGTTGAGCCCGAGGATGTCCACGTCGGGGCAGAGCGCATGGAAGTTCTTCACCTTGTCGCCGCCGATCTCTGCGATGACCGTCATCGTGGGGTGCGCGGGATCAATCTCCTTCACCATGCGGGCGAGCCCATTGATCGCCGTCCAGACCGCCCCGTTCTTTCCCTCAGGATCCTCCATCTCGTTGCCCAGCACCCACATGAGGAGGGCGGGATGTTGGCGGTACTTCTCGACGGTGGCGCGGACCTGCGCGCGCTGCTTCAAGAGGCCGGCAGCATCCGACCAGTCGAAGCCCTGTCGCACCTGACCGAGCCAGATGCCAGCGGCCACGGTGAGCCCCTTCTTCTGTGCCGCATCCAGTTGAGCCCCGAGATCGTCGTCACTCCAAAGGCGGAGCGAGTTTCCACCCGACTCCGCAAGAGTCTCCAGCACGCGGTTCCCTCCGGCGCCCTTTACAAAGTACGGCTCTCCGTTGCGCAGCAGCTTCCAGCCGCTAGACTCCTTGATGAGCCGGACCTCGGCGATAAGGGCAGGGGAGAGCACAGAGTGGAGAGTGCAGATGACGAGTAGGAGCCGGAGAGTGGCGGACATACAATGACTGGCGAAGGTCGCCAGAGTGGCGTGATCATGCAATGTCAGACCGCTGATCGAGCGAGACATTTCAGCCCTTTTAGCGCAACGAGGCTATCCGTTCGGCACGATGATCGGTCCACGAGAATGTGCTCCAGGAGCGACGCCGGATGCTCGGTCTGCCGGGAGGCTAGAGCTTGCGCCCGAGTCCGCCCTACTCGCGGGCGAGATGTCGTAGCTCGGCGCTCGAGACTCCGCAACCCGGCGGCCCGCGCGAAACTACCGGCGTGCCGCACTTGCATACTCGCGAGCGGAGTACGGGATACTCGCCGCCCGCCCTTTTCCTACTCGGGCGCCGAGTTCCCGATACTCGCGCGCGAGTATCGGGAACTCGGAACGAGGCATGTGAGACTCGCGGCCCACATGACCGAACTCGGCGTGCCGAGCCCCAACTACTCGCGCGCGAGTCTCAGAATATAGGATCTATGCGGCTCGGACGGTGATCGCGCGCCATGGCGCGCGGCTTGCTGAGCCTTTTGGCGGTGCGGCTGAGGGTGACGATCCGGGACGCAGGAACGGTGGAGAACAAGGCCGACACATTGCTTATGGAGGTACGCCGGAAGGAAAAGAAGGAAGTGCTCGGGTACTGGGTGGAGCGGCAGGCAGAGGTCCAGTTCAAGGCGATCCGCCCGCGCCAGGGAAGTCGTCACTTGGGACCAACAGCACGGGCTTGTTGAACACTCCTCCCTGGTCTCCCTGCTTGCGCATCCATTCCCGCAAGTCCGCGCTCATTGCCGCGGCGCGAGCGGAATGCCGCGGTTCCAACGCAAGGTTGTTCAGTTCGAATGGATCCGTCTGGAGGTCGTACAATTCCTCGGCAGGCCGCTGCCGGTAGCGGGTGACGATCTCCGCGGCGCGAGCATCGGTGGTAGCCTTCTCTACCCAGGATTTCCAGTAGTCCGTTTCATCCGCTTCGGCTGCCCGGTCAATATGTGAGGTGAACTGGAACTCCGGATGAAGATTGGCAACGTACTTCCAGGAAGCGGTGCGCACCGACCGCATGGGATAGACATTCATTGCGCCATCCCCCGAGTGCGTTGCGAAGACCCGGTCGCGGTGGCTGGTCTCCTTGCCAAGCAGCACGGGGAGAAACGATCGACCATCCAGTTCTCCCGACCCGTAGCCTGTCACGGGCGGATCGCCGCCCGCCGCGGCGAGCAGCGTGGGGAGGATGTCCACCCATGAAACCATCGCATCCGTTCTCGTCCCGGCTTTCACTCGACCGGGCCATGCGGCGATCAGCGGGACACGAATGCCTGCGTCGTAGCAGGTCCATTTTCCGAAGGGCCACTGCGCGCCGTGATCGCTCGAGAGCAGGAAGAGCGTGTTCTCGCCGAGGTGCGCCATGGCGGCTTCATGGATGGCGCCGAGATCCTCGTCCGCCCTCATGACTGCGTGATAGTAGCGGGCGCGAAACGCGCGGGTCACCGCAGTATCGACGTGGCTCGCGGGGACGGAGAGCGCCTCGGGGACGTAGCCGCCGGCATCCGCCGGCCAGGGCCGGTGAGGCCAATTGGTCCCGACGAACAGGCACAGCGGCTTGGTCCGGCCACGCTTCGCGAGGAAGTCTACCGCGGCCGGGATACCACGGTAATCGTGGAACCCCTCATGATGAATGTTTTCGAAGCCGTAGTGCTTTCCATGGCCGTAATGTGCGACTTTCCCGAAAGCGGCAATGTCGTAGCCGAGTTCGCGAAAGTACCCTGGTAGCTTCTTTATTTCCGGGCGTGCCCTGCTGTGGTTAGGGACGCAGCCGTTCCGTGCAGGCATCAGGCCAGTGAGAAGCGCCGCGCGGCTTGGCGCGCAAGTGGGCGAGGCGACGAATGCCTGCGTGAAGGTCATGCCGCGTTCCGCGAGCCGCTGCATGTTGGGCGTCCGGACATCTCGTGAACCATAGACACTGGAATCCAGCAGACTGTGGTCGTCGGTGAGAAATACGACGATGTTCGGTCGGCTGGTGTGATCGGTTGCCCGGCTCGTGAGCGGATGCGCTGCGGAAAGCACGAACAAGAGGAGGATGCAGGAGTAGTGCATGGGAGCAGGGGTTGCGTGGGGCTACAGGGTAGCTGGCCCAGCTGCTTGCGTCATGACGTCGTTCTATCGAGGGCACGGGTGGTTTGCACACACCCCAGGCTATTAAGAATCAACCGCGGGCAACTGGGCGCGGCTTGATCATTGAGCCGCGGATGCGCAAGTGTCGCCACCCGCATGCCAGAGACACCGCTGCTTCAGCTCGAGCGAATCCGAAAGTCCTTCGGAGCGGTCCGTGCCTTGCGTGGCGTTTCCTTCGAGCTACGAGCGGGCGAAGTCCACGCGCTCCTGGGCGAGAATGGCGCGGGAAAGACCACGCTGATTAAGGTGATCACCGGCGCCCATCCGCCGGATGATGGCGCGATGTACGTGCACGGGAAAACCGTGCACGCACTCCGCCCAGCAGATGCGCACGCGCTTGGGATTGCCGCGATTTACCAGCAGCCAGCCCTGTTCCCGGATCTGACGGTGGCGGAGAATATTGCGCTCGCGCTCGAGCCGCTAAATCCATTCCGCCGGGTGTGCTGGAAGACACGACGGAAGCGAGCTCAGGAACTGCTGGCCCGGGTGGGTGCGGAGTTCAGCGAGGAGACTGAGGTGCGGGCGCTCTCCATGCCCGAGCAGCAGCTGGTGGAGATCGCCAAGGCGCTCGGGTCAGGGGCGCGCATCTTGATTATGGATGAGCCGACGGCTTCGCTTACCCAAAAGGAGGTGCGCCTGCTGCTCGGCGTGGTGCGCAAGCTTCGCATCGAGGGCGTTGGGATCATCTACATCTCGCACCGGCTGGAGGAGATCTTCGAGGTGGCGGACCGCGTAACGGTGCTGCGCGACGGTGAGAGCCTCGGCACGCGGGCTTTGAGCGATGTGAATTCTGCGCAACTCATTCGGTTGATGGTAGGGCGCGATGTGGAGGCTATCTATCCGCCTGCAGGCTATGAGCCTGGTGTGACGATGCTCGAAGTGGAGCGGCTGGATGCGCCAAAGGCTGGTGTGCACGAGGTGAGCTTCAGCGTGCGGGCGGGCGAGATCCTCGGCTTCGCCGGGCTGGTCGGTGCAGGGCGGACGGAGCTGGCGCGCGTGCTCTTTGGAATCGAGCCACCGGCTGCAGGCGTGATCCGCTTGCGAGGTCGTCCGATCGTCGTGCGCAATCCGCGCGATGCCGTGGCGCATGGCATTGCCTATGTGCCGGAAGACCGGCGGCGGCATGGAGTCATTCTGGAAATGCCTGTGGCGGCAAATGCAACGATGGCGATTCACCGGCGGCTCTTTCCTCGAGGCTGGCTGCGTAGGGTAAAGGAGGAAGCCCTCGCGCGAGATTTCGTCCGCGAGCTGGGGATTAAGACGGCCTCGGTGGACTCTCCTGCAGGGACGCTCTCGGGAGGGAATCAGCAGAAGGTGGCGCTTGCGCGCTGGTTGGCGACCAATCCCAAGGTGCTAATTCTCGACGAACCGACGCAGGGGGTGGACATCGGCGCGAAAGCGGAGATTCACCGCATCCTGCGCACGCTTGCGGCAGAAGGGATGGCGATCATTCTCATTTCCTCAGACCTGCCAGAGGTGCTCGGAATGAGTGATCGGATCGCGGTGATGCGCGGTGGTCGGATTGTGGCGACGCTCAATGGTGCAAGCGCCGACGCTGATGCGGTGATGACCGCCGCACTGGGAACGACGGGAGAGGCTGCCGCGTGAAAGGCCGGCACTTTCGCGAGTGGTCCGTTGCTGCGGTACTCGGGTTGGTGCTTGCTGCCCTGGCCGTGTCTGCGCCCGACTTCTACCAGCCCCGGCAGCTCGCGGCCATGCTCACCGAGACCGCGCCGATCCTGCTGCTGGCCTGCGGGATGTCACTCGTGATCCTCTGCCGTCAGATCGATATCTCGGTGGGCTCGCAGTTCGCAGTCTGTGGGGTGGCGGCAGGACTGATGGCTCAGCAGGGTACCCCGATGCCAGTAGTAGCGGTGGTGAGCGTGCTGTCGGGCGCGGCGTTTGGCGCCTTCAATGGAATGCTTGTAGCGGGACTGGGGCTTCCCTCGATCGTCGTCACCCTCGCTACGATGGTGACTTGGCGGGAAGCGCTTCGCTGGTGGCGCGAGGGCGAATATGTGCGCGACCTCCCCACTGGATTTCAATGGTTTGGTCTCTCGCAAGAGCTGGGGCAGGGGACGCTGCTCGCCATCGCCGTCTGCATATTTCTTGGGCTGGCGGTCGCGCTCCGGCATCTTGCCGGTGGGCGCTACATCTACGCCGTCGGGTCCGATGCAGAAGCAGCCCGGCTCGCTGGAATCAATCCGCGGTGGATTACTTTTGGCGTGTTCGTCCTGATGGGAGCTCTCGCCGGATTGGCGGCGCTGGTCAGCGCAGTTCGCTTTCCAGATGTTGATCCCAAGGCTGGCACTGGGCACGAGTTGCGGGCCATTGCCGCAGCAGTGGTGGGAGGCGTGGCAATCACGGGAGGACGGGGGAATCTCTGGGGTGTGCTTGCTGGGGCATTGCTGCTCGCGATCATCGCGCCGGCCCTGGTTTTCTGGGGCGCGCCTCCGCAGTGGGAACGCGCGATCCAGGGTGGGATCATCCTAACCGCCGTGGCCGCGGACGGCTGGCGCAAGAGAAAGGAGCCGCGATGAAAATAGCCTGGAAGCAGATCGTCTGGCGGCCCGAGACGCTGCTCCTGGCAGTGTTCGTTGCCGAGTTCGTGATCTTCGCGCAAACCGGAAACAACTTCACCAGCACCAGCAATCTCTTCGAGATCGCGCGGCTCTCGGTGACGATCGGCCTGCTCGCGCTCGCCATGACGCCGGTGATTCTGACCGGTGGTATCGATCTCTCAGTGGGCTCTCTACTGGGTCTCTGCGCAGTCTGCTTCGGCAAACTCTGGCGAGATTTCGGCCTCCCTCCGCTCCTGGCGGCCGTCTGCACCCTGGTGATCGGTGCCCTCGCAGGCGGGTTGAATGCCGCGCTGATTACGCGGCTCCGCCTCCCGCCGCTGATCGTTACTCTCGGGTCGTACTCACTGTTTCGCGGCCTTGCAGAGGCGCTCACTCGCGGTGTGGACAACTTCACGGGATTTCCCGCGAGCTTCCTCTTCCTTGGGCAAGGGTATCTCTTCGGAGTGATCCCAGCGCAGGTGCCGATCTTCCTCGCAGCAGCAATCGCGATCTGGCTGCTCGTGCATTGCACGGTTTTTGGCCGCTCGTATCGCGCCATCGGCTTCTCGCCTGAAGGTGCGCGCTTCGCCGGGCTTCCTGTCGAGTCGCGCATCGCATCAGTCTACCTCCTGAGCGGCGTGATGGCGGCGGTGGCGGCACTCATCTACGTTGCGCACGTTGGGCAGGCGAAGGCCGATGCCGGGAGCGGCTTCGAGTTGCTCGCCGTCACGGCGGTGGTGCTTGGTGGGACGAGCATCTTCGGTGGAGTAGGCACCGTGCAGGGCACGGTGCTCGGCCTGGGAGTGCTCGCGGTCTTGCGCAATGGCCTCTTCATGTCTGACCAGCCTTCCGAGCTGGCGAACATCCTGACGGGAGCGTTGCTGCTTTTTATCCTTGCGGGCGGAGTGGCGGTGGAAAAGCTCTCCGCTCTGCGGGCACGCAGGTCTGCCCCCGTTCCTCCGCTCTCCCATGAATAGACGCCGCGCCCTTGCCACTCTCCTCGCCGCCGCCGCAGCCAGCGCTACTGGTTGCAAGAAACAGGAGAACGCCGTGGCGGGCGGGGGAGGAGAGATGCTCACCGTCGCCTTTCTGCCGAAGAGTAAGGGTAACGCCTACTTCGTCGCCTGTAAGAAGGGCGCGGATGAAGCCGCCAAGGAACTGGGGATCAAGCTGCTCTACGAAGGTCCGACCGAGCCTGACCCAGCCCGGCAGAACGAGATCGTCGAGCAGTGGATTCAGCGGGGTGTGGATGTGATCGCCGCGGCCTGCGAGAACAAGGAGGGCATCGCCACTGCATTGCGCAAGGCACGCGAGAAGGGGATCAAGGTCGTGACTTACGACGCCGACACCCTGCCCGATGCGCGCGACTTCTTCTGCAATCAAGCGACGCCGCAGGGTATCGCGCAAGCGCTCATGGAGGAGTCTGCGAAAGCCGTCGGTGGCCAAGGCGAGTACGCGATCATCACTGCTTCGCTCACTGCTTCCAACATGAACGAGTGGCAGAAGCACATCGCCGAAACGAATGCGCAACGCTTCCCCGAGATGAAGCAGATTGCCCTGCGACCTTGTGACGACCTAAAGGATAAGGCCTTCGCGGAAGCGACCGCATTGGTGAATGCGAATTCCAATTTAAAGCTGATCATGGCAATCTGCTCGCCAGCCGTTCCCGGATCAGCGGAAGCTGTGAAGCAGGCCGGGAAGACGGAGTCTGTGAAGGTCGTGGGGCTGGGTTTACCGAATGAGAACCGCCGCTACGTGAAAGAAGGCGTCACGCCTTCGGTGATCCTCTGGAACGTGGGCGACCTCGGCTATCTCACGATTCAAGCTGCCGTCGCAGTCTCCAAGGGTAGCCTGAAGCAGGGCGACACGGCATTCTCCGCGGGCCGACTCGGCGAATTAAAGATTGATGGCAGCGACATCGTCCTGGGCAAGCCCTTCGTCTTTACGAAGGACAACATCGATCAGTTCGACTTCTAGCGGCTACGGCAATCCGGCAGTGGCTCCCGTGTAGGAGACCGGGAGTGCAAGCAGCCGTTTCGATTCCTTCAGCAGCCAGTCGGGATCCCGGAACGGCTCGTACGAGATGTCCTGCCACCGGACATGTCCGGAGCCGTCGATCAGGAAGGTGCCGTGGAGGGCGAGTTTCTCGAAGTCGTCGTGTGCGCGGTAGGCTTTGAACGTTTCGAGCGTCGGATCGGCCAGTATCGGAAAGTTGAAACCAGAGTTCTCCTTGGCCTTGGCAAATGTCTTGTGAAGTGCATCGGCGGAGTCCGTGCTGATCGCCATCACCGTGATCCCCGCTTCCGTGTACTTCTGCACGGCAGGCGCGAAGATGTTCAGCTGCTCGATGCAATGCGTACAGCCGCTGCCGAGGTAGAACATCACCAGCACGGGCTTGCCGTGGTGCTCCGCGAGCGAGTGCTGCTTGCCGCTTTGATCGGCGAGACTCCAGTCCGGGGCTTTGTACGGGCTCCAGCGAAAGGGTCCAAGGCTGGCCAGAGTAGGACGCGTGCCGGAGTCGGAAGACGTCGGTACTTTGACCCGCCAATCCGGCGGTAGATTCGCCTCCCGGGCCAGCGGTGCCAATCGAGAGAAGGTTGGCGTTGCGAGATCCAGATGAGCGCTCAATTTGCGAAGGCTCTCGAAGGTCTCCAGCGCCTCCGGCTCCTTATCGAGCCGCCAGAGGAGATCCGCGAGATTTGCGAGTGGCTGGACCTGTCCCTCGCCCTTGGCTACGGCCTCGCGAGCCATGGCTTCGGCTGCCACCTTGTCGCCGATCTGGAAGAGCACGCGCGACTTCCGCTCGGACGATAGCTCTTTCGCTACCGCAAAGTGGTCTTTCACCTCCTTGGGCCGGTTGGCTGCAAGGGCCTGGTAGAGCCTCGCCTCCGCGAGCAGCGACTCCGTCGTTTCCACTCTGCGGCTAAAGTTCTGCAGCGCCTGCGTCATTGCCTTGCTCACTTCCTCGGGAGTTTTCTTCGCTTCCTTTGCCGCCTTCTCGGCATCGTCCGCGGAGGCCACGCGCGCTTCTTTTGCAGCCTTCAAGGCCACTTCGAGTTCTGTCAACTTGACGTCACCGGCCGCCTTGTCTTGGCGGGAGTAGTAGGCCACCGCGAGTGCCCGCAGCCGGCGCGCTTCATCGAGGGGATCAGCGGACACGGAAAGGTATGGCGATCCATCCAAGGCGGTGAGTTCTGCCCAGAGTTCGTAACGAAGGGCTACTTCGATCAGCCGATTGCGCCCCATCGCATGTCCACTCTTCTCGCCATCGTACCCGCTCCCTTTCCCAACCAGCGGAGTCCGTGACCCAAGGCGTGGGAGTTCGATCATATTCTTCGAAAGCTCCACCGCTTCACGTACTCGCCCGACGTACTGCAGGTTCTCCACCAGCCAGTCGTTGTTGTGCGCATAGTTGTGGATTTGCTCCGGGAGGATGCGGGTCTCTGCAATGTGCGCGTGGTCTACACGGGCAGATGCTTCCTGTTGCCACGCTGCGTCGCCATATCGCTTGAGCTTGGTGAAAGTGTGGCCGGGCATGTGCCACATGTGCGCCACTCCGGGAGCGGCCTGCCCGCAGCGTGCCGCCGAGTCCAGAGCACGGCGGTCATCTTCGGAGTTCCAGAGATGGATGCGGTAATGATGCACCGGGTGCATCGGTGCCTTCGCGAGGACTTGCTGAGCCAAGGCATCCACCGCTTGGGAACTCGCAATGGGCAGTCCCTTGTCCTTGCTCTCCCACAACCAGTACACAAGGAAGGCCTTCGCTTCCAGATCCTCTGGGAAATCGAACGAGATCTTCTCCAACGCCTTGAGGAGTTCCTGTCGCCGAGCCTTCGGCTCCTTCTTGCCTTCAGCAAAATAGTCCGACGTCGCGTCGATCCACAGCTGTTCGAAACGACCAGCCTTGTCCCGCCGCTCGACGGCTTTCTTGATGAACTCTGCCGCCCGCTTCTTATTGCTCAGGTTGGCCATCGCCATCCCCCAGTAGGCCATTGCGCATTCCGGATCGAGTGCCGCCACCTGGCGGAACGAGCGCTCTGCCTCGAAGTACCAGAACCCGTGCAGCTGGCCTACGCCCTGATTGAAATAGGCCTGCGCGTCGGACACCTGGCTGGTGATCGGAAAGTGGACAAGACCTGTGCCTGGCATCAGGACCGCACTCTGGCGTGGACCTTCGTTGAAGGCCTCACCGTGAACCGAATGGCCAAACTGGCCGGCCACAGCAGGAGGCAAATCGTCGGCGCGAGCGCACGGTAGGAGAAACGCGAATGCGGCCAGTAGGGGAACGGCTTTCATGAGCTGAGGACAGGGTGCCGGACCTTTAGCTCCCGTCAACCAAGCGCTGCGTGCAATTTCCTTCCCCGGTTCTGTTCGCTTTGGAATGCTTTGAGCAAGGCATGCACGCCATGAGGTCCGCTTTCGTTCTGTTTCTTCTAGTGTTCCTTGGTCCAGTTTCGCGGGGCGCGGTGCAGATTACCTACCTCGGCACGAATGGCTACCTGCTCGAGGCTCCTGGTTGTACGCTGCTCATCGACCCGTACTTCACCCGGCTCCCGCTTTATCGCGCCGGATTCGATCTCACGGTGCAGAGCGACCCACAGCGGGTGGCGTGGGGTTTGCGCCAGGGCGGCGTACCCCGGCACGTCGATGCCATCCTGGTCACGCACGGGCATATTGATCACCTCCTGGATGTCCCGCCTATTGCGCGCCAAACGGGCGCACGAGTGATCGCCTCCAGATCGAGCGTGGAACTCGCCCACGCAATGGGAACTCCGCTGACTCAGCTCCAACACGTACGCTGGGGGGAAAGCGTGCAGATCGGTTCATCGCGCGTGGTGGTTCTTGCTGCCAGCCATGACCGCGTTCTTGGTCGTGTCCCTTTTCCGGGAGACCGGCCGCGCCACCTTCCACCGCGAGTCGCCTCGGACTGGATCTGCGGCGAGCCGATCGCTTTCCTGATCACCGTGAAAGGCCAGCGGATCTACGTGGACTCCGGCGGCACACCAGATGGACCGGCGCCGCGCATTGGGGCGGTGGATCTTGCGATCCTGGGCGTCGCGATGCCGGATGCGCGTGCGCGGCTTCCAGAATTCCTGCGACGCCTCCGCCCGCGCTACTTTCTCGCCAGTCACCAGGACAACTTCTTCCGTCCTCTCGAGGCGGGGTATTCCTACGGGCCGCTCACCGATCCACGCGGTGTAGAGCGAGTGGCCCGCTCCTTTGCCCGGCATTCGATTGTCCTACCTTACTTCCAGCCATGGACGCTGCGCTAGACCGGTGGAATCTCCGAAAGCACGCGCTGCTCGTGATCGCGCTCACCCCGATCATCCCTCAGCTACTCGGCAGTGCCTTCAACATCTGGTACAATGTTTCAGTAGTCGATCCGCTGCTCGCGACGCCTGAGCTGAAGCGCCGGTTTGTCGAAATCTGCGGTGGCTTCAATCTGATCGCCTATCCCGTTGCGACGTACGTCTGGCTACGCTGCGTTTACTCGCTCGGCCCAGCGTATCTTCTCCTCCGGGCGCAGCAACCGGTTGCTGCCGCAGAATTGAGCCTCATGCGGCGCCGGATGATTCAGCTGCCGTGGTGGGGAGCGCTTATTTCGGCCGCTGGCTGGTTACTGGGTATCCCAGTGTTCCTCTTAGCACTCTGGCAAGTTGGCCACGGGCTCGATGGACGCATGCTCTGGCACCTGCCGATTTCCTTCGGAGTCGCAGGCTTTATTTCAATCACGCACAGCTTCTTCCTTGTCGAGATGGCGAGCCACTGGGCTCTTTATCCTGTCTTCTTCCGGGATGCTCGTGCCGATCAGACTCCAGGGGTTTTTGCGCTTTCCATTCGGGCGCGCGGACTGGTCTGGGCCGTGTCCGCGGGCATCTGTCCCATTGGATCTCTCCTGCTGCTCTTCTTCGCGCCTCCCGCAGGCGGCAGCGATCCGCGTTGGTTTGCCGTGTTTGTAGGAACAGTGGGGATCGTCTTCGGGCTTTGTACCGCCGCAATGATCACGGGGCTGCTCGCCCAGCCCATTGATCATCTGCGCCTCGCCTCAAAGGCGGTCTCAGAAGGCCGCTTCGACCATGAGATCCCTCTGCGTCGCGCCGACGAATTCGGGCTGCTCATTGAGGAGTTTAACCAGATGATCCGCGCCCTCCGCGACAAGGAGCGCCTTCGCCAGACCTTTGGCCTCCATGTGGGTCATCGAGCTGCTGAGCACATCCTTACGCGCGATCCCGGCCTGGGCGGAGTGGAGCAGGAGATCACCGTCGTCTTCGTGGATATCCGTTCCTTTACCCAGCGGGCTGCCGCCAGCAGCGCTGCGGAAACGGTTCAACTGTTGAACGATTTTCTAGGTGTGATGGTGCGCGTGGTAGAGGAGCAGCATGGAGGAATGGTCAACAAGTTCCTCGGCGATGGCTTCATCGCGCTCTTCGGAGTAGGCGCGGGTGAGGATAATCACGCGGCCACCGCAGTAAGCGCCGGCCGCGCTATGCTCGTAGCGTTGGATGAACTGAATACGTCACTCACCAACTCTGGCCGCGAGCCAATCGCGATCGGGATAGGGATCCATACCGGTCCCGCTGTTGTAGGAAGCATCGGGTCACCGCAGCGTATGGAGTTCACCGCCATCGGTAGCACAGTGAATCTCGCCTCTCGCATCGAGAGCCTGACCAAGTCGCTCGGGACTGCCCTGCTGATTACCGAGGAAACGCGTCACCATCTCGAAGCGATAGGTGATCTACAAATAATGCCGCTGCAGGACGTTCGCGGAGTGGAGCATCCGGTACGCGTTTTCGGCCTCGCAAAACAAGCGGTGGAGACCGCCGTGGTCCAACCGCGCCCCGGCTACGAGTACTCGCCGGGGGGATCCTGATTCTCCTCAGTGAGCGCTTTAGTGAGCGACTCCTGGAACATCAGGAAGCGCTTGGTGACGAAAAGCGGATCCCGCTGCTCCTCAGAATCCGCATACGTCTCCATGAACTCTTCGATGGTTAATTCCTCATACTCCTCCGCCTCGACCTTCCATAGACGCTCATGGAATGCCACCTTGTGGCTCGCCTCAAAGCAGCAGAGCGCCAGCTCAAAATCCAAATCGTCAAATTCGTCGCAAAAGAGCTCCGCAATCCGGGTGGTCGAATCGCACTGGATCAGGTCGTCACTAATGAAGTGCAGGATCGAAATGAACGAAGTGACGTAGTAGCTCATGGACACCCTGAAGCGCGGTACGGTGCCTTACTTCCCAGAAGCGGCGGCTGCGCCGACGAACTCGAGGAACTTCGCCTCCGCCGCACTTACCGTAGCCTGGGGGCCAGTAAGCTTGGCGAATACCGCACCATCCTTGTTCTCCAGGATTGCTCCCAGCAGCTGGTATTGCTTCATCGGGGTCGCCGCTCCGCCGGGCATACCGCTCTGGAATGTCCCCTTCGTGGACACGATCGTGACCTTCGTCCCACCCATCTCTTTGGTCTCCACTTTCGAAGCGCCTTCGTCACTTTGGAACTGCCCGAGCCACCTCTGAGCGTTCGATTGCACGTCGCCTCCCTGACCTGAACCGAAGTGGAAGAAGGTGAGCTCACCGGCCGCCGCGCCATCCTTGCCGGGTACCTTGAGCTGCGCCTTGCGCATGGGGGACGAAACCGGAATCCACTCCCAATCAGCGGGTCGCTGGAAGTCGAACGCGCCGACCTTAAAGGTACTCGGCTCCTGCCCTTGGAGGGTGAAGGCGATTAGGAAGACCCAAACAACAGCGAGCGCTCGTTTCATCCGCATGCTTGTAAGGTCGGCATCGACGCAGCGCAAGTCCGCCCAAAGCCGCTTGTGCATACTCGCGCTGTCAGCCTCGCGGGCATGGAAAAAGCAGCCGTGCGCCTTTGGGGAGTCGAATCCAAGGGAACGCATCGAGAGCTCCCGGGGGCGCGCTGAAGGCGGCCGCCGCGTGCACTTGCTGCGGCTAATAACAAACATGAAAAGCTCATTCCTGATCGTCGCCGACCGTGGAAACCTCAAAGCCTTCCGCGTGGAAAGCGTTCCTAACAACCGGCCACCCCGATTGCATCTTCTGCAATCGCTTTCGCTGACGGATGCCCACACCAAGATCAGCGAGAGGAACACTGATCTCGCGGGGCGCTTTCCAGTAGGATCATCAATGGGCCAGGGGATGCATCAAGGCGCGATCGCGGAGCAACACGTCGACATCGAGATCGACCGGAGAATTGTGAAGCAATTAGCAGGTCACATCACCGACATCCTGCACGCCGAGCAGCCCGGGTCGTGGTGTTTCGCAGCTCCATCTGCGATCAATGGAGCCGTCCTCCGGGAACTCGCTGGGACCTATCGAGATCAGGTGGTTGAGAACGTTACTGCCGATCTCGTAAAGATGGATCCAGCGGAACTCCTCAGCCACTTTTCCAACGTGAAGGCGGCGTAGCTTCATCCCTCCTCGTGCAGAGCAGTCATCTGCCTGCGAAGCGCGCACCGCTAGGAATGCTCCGTTAGATGTAGTCGCCGCACGTGCGTAATAAGTCGGCTGAAGTACTGGCTATTGCTCGAGCAAATCTGGACGGACCCGCAGTGTCTTTGCCAGGCTTTCTTTATGTCGCCACTTTGCGATCAGCGCGTGATTACCCGAGAGTAGAACATCCGGCACTTTCAAACCTCGGAAATCGGCTGGTCGGGTGTAGTGTGGACCTTCCAAATGGCCAGAGACGAAGGACTCTTCGACCGCGGAAAGGTCGTGGCCCAACACGCCTGGAATCAGCCGTACCACGGCATCCACGAAGACCACGGCAGCGATTGCCCCATTCGTTAGGATGTAGTCACCGATTGAGATCTCGTCATGCACGAGGTGGTCAATCACCCGCTGGTCGACCCCTTCATAGTGCCCGCACAAGATAACTAGGTGCGGGCATGCTGTGTATTCCTGCGCAAGAGCCTGATCAAGCCGACGTCCACCTGGCGACATGAGAATCACGCGCGACACTGGCGTTCGAATCTCCTCCACTGCTGCAAAGATGGGTTCCGGTCTGAGCACCATACCCTGACCACCGCCGTACGGCATGTCGTCGGTCGTGCGGTGCTTGTCCTTGGCCCAATCTCGAATGTTGCGCGACCGGATCTCCACCAGCCCCGCTGCCTGCGCCCGCTTCATCATGCTCTCCGCGAGCATGGAGGAGGGAATCTCAGGAAAGAGGGAGAGGATGTCGATGAGCACAAGCTTGAGTGGAAAACTTCGGGATCGAAGATATGTTATAGGGTTCGAGCTCCACCATTGCGAGCGTACTCCCGGCGATCTCCTCTGAGTGCAAACACACGGTGCAACAGGTTTATCGACGTTCCACGTCTATCTCAGTCTACTCCTTGATCAGTTGTTCGCGCACCAACTCGTCGTTGGAAGCAGCTCTCGGAGGCAAAGGTAAAACACCGGCCTGTCCACCTGACTCCTCGGCAGCTTGCGGCGATTCTCCGTGACGAGGGGCGTGGCACGTCTAGGTTGCGCGATTTCTCCTCCAACCGCATTTTCAATGAAGATCGAGACAAACAAGGTCGTCACCATAGACTACACGCTCAAAAACGCCGGACAGGAGATCATCGACACCACGGAAGGGGATGAGCCGCTGGCTTATCTCCACGGGATGGGTAATCTCGTTCCAGGCCTCGAGAAGGCACTCGAGGGCAAGGCAGCAGGCGACTCGCTCCAGGTCGTGATCCCGCCTGCGGAAGGCTATGGGGAGCGTGACGAGGCAAAGGTCGGCAAGGCTCCGCTCTCAGAGTTCGCCGAGGTTGGCGAGGTAACGCCGGGGATGCAGTTTGAAGCCGAGGGGCCGGACGGCTCGGACATGGTCACCGTCATCTCCGTGGAAGGTGACACCATCACACTGGACGCCAATCACCCCTTGGCGGGCGAGACGTTGCATTTCGATGTCACGGTGCGAACGATTCGCGACGCGACCGACGAAGAGCTGGAGCACGGCCACGCCCATGGACCGGAAGGCCATGGGCACGATCATTAAAGTCAGTCGTCAATCGCGGCCTAGCGTTCGGTGTAGTTCGGGATCGCTCAGCTGGATTTGGAGTTAGGCCGAAAGGTATGCCTCGCCGCCTGCGGTGTGTGCTCGGGCAACCATGCGGTACGGTCGGGCGATCCATCTCCCAAGGCGTTGGTTGAGCCAAATTCGGCGATTGAGTCGCGCTTTGAGCTCGACGTTCAGAGCTATTTTCTCTGCCGGCGAGCCGAAATCCGCGATCCAGTCGCAGTTTTGTGCGGAGCGTGAGTATAAAATTGCGATTGGATGACACCAAACTTGCGACTGGATCGCGCTTTATTGCGGCCGGGTCGCATGATGAGCTCGGCCCAACGAGCTATTTTCTCGGTGGGTAGAGCTCAAAGCGCGATTTAATCGCGCAAGAAGCTCGAGCTCCTGGCACTAGGTTCTGTCTTGAGCGAGAGGAGACGGTCACGGGCAAGCAGATGATCACCATCAGTCGGACCCCCATCAAGCTGAGGGAGCCCCATGCGTTGGTCTTTTTCTGTGGAGCTATCAACGCACCCACGCTACGAGGGCATTTATAATTCGAAGCACAAACCGTCATCGATGTGTTCGAAAGATGTCACCCTGCATCCGTTGACGCCGGGAGTGCGCGGTGCTACTTTCCGGCTCCAAAGTTCCCGGGGGGCTTATGCTTGAACGTCAAGTACTCGTCCTAAACCGTCTCTGGCAGGCCATTAACGTCTGCTCCGTACGGCGAGCGTTCACCCTACTCTGCGCGGGTCACGCACAGGTCGTTCACGCCGACGAGGCGAACAACTTCTTCACGCACGACTTCGAAAGCTGGCGGAGTTTCTCCACCCGTGACCCGGAGCAGGACATGGTTCACACGATCAGCTTTAAGGTCCGCGTGCCCAGCGTGATCGTGCTGATGCTTTTCGATCGCATGCCGCGGAAAGAGGTGAAGTTCACCCGGCATAACATCTTCGAACGCGACAAGAACACCTGCCAATACTGCGGGGAGCTTTTCGACCGGCGCGACCTGAACCTGGACCACGTGACCCCACGCGACAAAGGTGGGCTAACGAACTGGGAGAACATCGTGTGCTCGTGCATCCCCTGTAACACCAAGAAGGGCAACCGCCTTCCTCACCAGGTGAACATGCGCCTGATTCGGAAACCAGAACGACCCAAATGGCGGCCTTTCGTACACATCACGTTCGACACCCAGCTGCATCACAGCTGGCGCCACTTTATCGACCTGGCGTATTGGAATGTGGAGCTTGGGGAGTAAGCGGAACGGCGACCAGAGTGGGAATATAGAGAATTCCTGACTGCGGGTGACTGGCTGATGCCAAGATTAATGATCTGAACGCGCGTCAGATTCCCTTCAGAGTCGAGAATAGGAAGGATCACTCCTAGCGGTGGCTATCCCTGGTGCTGGTCTCGCGTTGACGGAGTCAGCTGGAGAGCGCATCCGTATGTATGCGGACGACGCTGAACATCGATGATGAGCTGCTGGCTCAGGCCGGTGAGTATACCGGCGAGAACGAAAACACGACGCTTGTCCGCATGGGGCTGGAAGCACTCATCCAACGGGAAGCAGCACGGAGACTTGCCGCGTTGGGAGGATCCATGCCGTCTCTGACCGTACCTCCGCGTCGGGAATCAAGGCCTGCTCAGGAGGAATGATCCTCGCAGATACGTCGGTCTGGGTGCAGCACTTCCGATTTGGTGTGCCCCGATTCGCAGCAGCTTTGCGGGACGGGCAACTTTCGATTCACCCCGTTGTGATCGGGGAGCTTGCGACGGGTAATCTGAGCGAACGCAGAAAGACCGTCGCGGCTTTGCGGAGTCTCCCATGATCAGAGATCGGCTCGACCGAGGAGTGTTTAGACTTTATCGAGCGGCATGCGCTCTTCGGAAGGGGAATCGGCTGGAACGATCTTCAACTGCTCGTTGCCAGCCAGCTGTCGGGAATGCACCTCTGGTCGCTGGATCTCCGCCTGATGGTTGCTGCAACGGAGCACGGAGTGGCGTATCGTAACGAGTAACCTCGCACGCAAGTGGCCGCGAAGGACGATGCGGGCCTTCGTCGCGCCTACTGACGAGGTCCACTCAGTAAACCGGAGCAGCTGGCGGCACGGGCACCTGCGGGATTGGTAGCGTGATCGCCGTTGCTGGCCGGTGATCATCCAGCATTCCAAGAACCGGCTGTGGGAAGACTCCAAAGACGAAGATCGCCAACGTGAGACCACCGATGGTCAGGCGCGTGAGGAAGCTCATCCGAATCTTTGTGTCGTCCACTGGCTCCTGCCAGTACATCGCGCCGATCACGCGGAGATAGTAGTAGAAGCCGGCAGCCACCGTGATGACACCCAGTCCAACGAGGATGTAGTGGTTCTGCTTAAGCGCTGCGGCGAAGACCAGGAACTTGCCGATAAAGCCAGCGGTGAAGGGGACACCGGCCAGTGAGAGCATCGCGGTGAGCATCCCGAAGGCGAGGAACGGCGACCGCTTGGCCAGGCCGTTGAAGTGGAGGATGTCGTCGCCACGAGAGTGGTTGGCGACCACGATCATGACAAGGAACGACAACAGCGTCATGAGGAGGTAAGCCGCGAGGTAGAAAGCCACCGCGACACCCGCGGAGCCAAAGGAGCCCTGGTCATTCCCAACACTCGCAACCGCAATGAGAAGGTAGCCTGCATGCCCGATGCTCGAATAGGCGAGGAGGCGCTTCAGGTTGTCCTGCGGCATTGCCGCAAGATTGCCGTAAACAAGGCTAAGACCAGCGAGGATCCCGATGGCGGCACCGACCTTCGGCGCGAGGAGGGGAGCGCCGAGGAAGGGCTCGAGGACGCGGATGAGTACAATAAACCCAGCCGCTTTGGATCCCACGGAGAGGAACGCGGTGACCGGAGTGGGAGCGCCTTGATACACATCGGGCACCCAGATCTGAAATGGCGCGGCGGCTACTTTGAAACCCAAGCCCACGAGGATGAGCATGAGACCGAAGAGCAGCGGCGTGGTCGAGCCAGTGAGCAGAGGGAGCTTTGCGCCGATCAGCGCGAGATTCGTCTCGCCCGTGATTCCGAAGATCCAGGTGATGCCGTACACGAGGAAGCCGGTGCTGAGCGCGCCGAGGATAAGGTACTTCACGCCCGCCTCGAGCGAAGCTGTATGGCGGCGCATATACGCGACGAGCACGTAGAAGGACACGGTGACCAACTCCAGCGAAACGAAGATCATCACGAAGTCCACGGCGGAAGCCATGAACATGAGCCCAGCGCAGGTGAAGATCGGCAGACAGTAGAACTCACCGGTTCCCGCGCCTGGAGAGACCCCGGGAATAAAGCGAGCGAGCACGTGCCGGTACTCGATCGACATCACGAGCACGATGATGGTGGTGAGCAGCGCAATCCGCTTGAAGAACATCGCGATGGCATCCGCGGTGTAGAAGCCCCAGAAGCTGCGCGTCTCCATACTCGCAGCGGGGTCGAGGGCGCCGGGATCGCTCGTCGTGAAGAAGGTCAGGAAGAAGACCCAGACGAGAACGAAAATCCCGGTCCGAGCAAGACCGCTCTTGTCCTCGGACTTGGAGAAGGACTCGGCAAGAAGCAGAATGACCCCGAGGACGAGGACAATGATTTCGAGCGTGATGGGCGCAACAGGATACATGGGTCAGCGGAGCAGCGCTTCGATAGTCGGAGTGATGAAGGCCAGGAAGTACGACGGAACAAACCCGGCTAAGAGGAGGAACCCGAGTAGCAGCAGAATTGGCCAGCGGGCGGTGCCGGTTACGTCGCTCCAGCTGGCGAGAGACTTTCCGGGTTCGCCAAGGAACACCGCGCGGTAGGAGCGCAGCATGTACACGGCAGAGATGACCACACCCCAGAGTGCGAAGAAGGTGGCGATCTGCATGGTGGAGAAATGCAGGCCAGTGCCGCTGTTCTTGAAGGCGCCGAAGAAGATCGCGACCTCACCGGCGAAGTTGGCGAAGCCGGGGAGACCCAGCGACGCAAACGCCGCAAAGCCAAAGGTAACACCAAGGAAAGGCATCGGCCTGGCGAGCCCGCCGAGGCTGTCAAAGGACAGCGAGAGTTGGCGCTGACGAATGAGGCCGGCCATGGCGAAAAGCGCGGCGATGGAGAGGCCGTGCGCAAACATGAGAAGTGCGGCTCCGCTGAGGCCGATCACGTTCATGGAAGCAATACCCAGGAATATGTAGCCCATGTGCATGACGCTGGAGAAGCCGAGCATGAGGTCGAGCTTGCGCTGGGCGATGGTGACCAGCCCCACGTAGATGATGTTCCCGACGAGAAGGATGAGCAGGAGGTGCATCCAATGTAGTGCGCCTTCCGGGAGCAGCGGGACAGCGAGCCGGATTAGGCCGTAGAGGCCGAACTTCTTGAGTACGCCCGCATGCAGCATCGCGACTGGAGCTGGAGCAGAGGCGTAGGCAGGCGCGGCCCAGGAGTGGAACGGGAAGAGCGAAACAAGGATGCCGAAGCCGATGAGCAGCAGGAAGAACGGACGAACCTGCGCGTCAGACGGAATGACATTGGCAGCAGCCAGCTCCTGGAGACGCACCATGTCGAAGGTGCGGTGAGCAATGGGAAGCGCCTGGAAAAGATCAATGAGACCGAGGAGCAGGACAAAGCTCCCAAGCGCGAGATAGATGGTGATCTTCCAGGCCGCAGCGTGCCTTTCGCCTGAACCCCAGATTCCGATGAGCAGGAAAGTGGGGATGAGCGCCAGCTCGTGAAAGGCGTAGAAGAAGAAAAGATCCTGCGATGCGAAGGCACCAGCTGCGCCGCCGGAGATGAGGAGCAGACAGGCGTAGAACAGGTTCTCGCGCTTCTCGATCTTCGGTGTGACCCAGACAGCGGCAAGCGTGACGATGCCAGTGAGCAACAGCATCACCAGGCTGAGGCCATCAGCGGCGAGAAAGTACTTCAAATCCCACTCCGGGACGAGCGTCCACTGGCTCGCAAACTGAAAACCGTTCTTGGTTCGATCGTACGAAAGCAGCGCGAAGAGCGACGCCGCGAACTGAATAATGCCTGCCGCAAACGCGGACTTCCGGGCTGGGGCGCCGAGCAGAATCGCAATCGCCAAGACGATGGGAGTAAGGACGAGCAGATGGAGCATGTGCAACGAAAGGGGCGTTTTCTACGAGGCCACGGGAGCGGATTGCAGGGCGGGTTCAGCCAATGCTCAAGGCGCGAAGACCATGAAGTACATGAAGGCGACAACGCCTATCCCGAAAATGAGCGCGTATCCCTGCAAATTGCCGAACTGCAGGAAGCGCAGGCCGAATCCAAAACCCCAGGTTGCACCGCTCGAACCGCGGACCAACAGACCATCGAGCACCCACTTGTCGAACCAGGCGCTGATGTGCGCGAGCAGATCCTGAGTGCCTGCGATGAGCGCAGCGTAGACTTCATCAATATAGAACTTGTTGCGGAAGACTGGTATGGAGATCGGGTCGACCGCCCTGCCGCTATAGAGCACCCATGAGCCGACTGCTCCGCCGAGGAAAGCGAGTGTGGCCATGATCGGGACGAACCAGCCGTGAGCGGCATGTGCTTCGCCATGAGCGAAGATCTCCTCGAAATGACCACCCGTGCCCCAGCCCGCAACGACCGCTAGGAGCGCGAGGATGAGCAGGGGACCAGTCATGGCGATTGGGCCGTCGTGACCGTGATCTGCCGCCGTCGTCCGCGGCTTTCCGAGGAAGGCAACGACAACCAGTCGTCCCATGTAGAATGCCGTGAGACCTGCGGTGAGCAGACCCAGCCAGAAGATGATCTGCACGGGATTCCACGCAGCTTCCTTGGTCCATGCGGCGAGGAGGATGGCGTCCTTCGAGAAGAAGCCGCTGAGCGGCGGGCAACCCATCAGAGCAAGGGTGCCGATGGCGAAGGTCAGAAAGGTCCACTTCATTCGCCCGCGTAAGCCGCCCATGCGCCAGATGTCCTGCTCATGATGCAATGCTTGAATGACCGCCCCCGCACCGAGAAAGAGCAGCGCCTTAAAGAATGCGTGCGTTAAGAGATGGAACATCGCCGCTCCGGGCGCAGTGACACCGATAGCCATCACCATGTACCCGAGTTGGGAAAGCGTGGAGTAGGCAAGGATGCGTTTGATGTCGTTTTGCTGAGTCGCCATGAGGGCAGCGAGCACGGCAGTAATGATCCCGATCCAGGCAATAACTGCCTGGGCATTCGGTGCGACTTCGATGAGGAAGAAGATTCGGGCCAGCATGTACACGCCCGCTGCCACCATCGTAGCGGCATGAATCAGCGCCGAGACCGGTGTAGGTCCCTCCATGGCGTCCGGCAGCCAGACGTGGAGTGGAAACTGGGCAGACTTTCCAACTGCACCCGCAAAGATGCAGAGCACCGCAACGGTGAGGAAAGCCGGGTCTGCAGTGAGTGCAGGCAGGCTTGCGCGGATCGCGTCGAAGCCGATTGCGCCAGTGACACTCCAGACCATGAGGATCCCAATCATGAACCCGAAATCACCAATTCGGTTCGTGAGGAATGCCTTGTTCGCAGCTTTGCTCGCAGATTCCCGAGTAAACCAATGCCCAATGAGTAGGTACGAGCTAACTCCCACGAGTTCCCAGAAGATGAACATCATCACGAAGTTCGTCGCGAGCACGATGCCCAGCATCGAGAACATGAACAGCGAAAGTGCGCCGAAGTATCGGGACTCCCCACTGTCGTCCTTCATATAGACGAGGGAGTAGATATGCACGAGTGCTCCGACCAGGGTCACCACGAGCAGCATCACCTTGCTTAGTTCATCGACCAGCACGCCGATCGTGATGTGCAACGAGGGCCCGAAATCGATCCATGTGATCTCACTCACCGCGCCATTCTGCGGACTGAGGAAAAGAACGATGCTGCCGAGCAGCGAACAACAAACCGCGAAGATGGAGATCACCGCGCTCAAAGAGCGGCTCTGCCGCGTGAACAGCGTGATCAGCACAGCGCTGATCAGCGGGCAGAGCAGGATGAACCAGGGTATGTTATTGTCCATTTTTATAGGTCCACGAAAGACACGAAAGGCACGAAAAAGGGGAACTAAGAGAGCCTGGGTGGAACCTCGGGGTGCCACTTGTCGTGTGGCGCAATGCGGGTGTGCTCAAGAAGCGGATGGTGTCCGAAATTAACTAACCAACCGAGGGCGAAGCTCGTCGCCTTCAGGTAGTTCATCACTTGAGCGGAATGCTGTTCAGACAAATTGGGAAGCGCCTTCAACTCAACGACGATCTTGCTGAAGCAGACGAAGTCGGGCTCGTACTCGCATTTCAGGGGTTTACCCTTGTATGCGAGAGTTAGCTTTGGCTTCTGAATGTAAGGAATGCCGCGAATGCCAAGTTCAAGGGCAAGACATTCCTGGTACACAGCCTCGTGAAAGCCGCAGCCTTTCTCCTTGTACACCTCGAAGCACGCACCGAGCAGCGAGTAGCTTTCCTGTTTAAGGATAATGTCCGCCATCTGCTTTTAGTGACTTTCGTGCCTTTCGTGGACTAAAACTTCAGCGAGTTGATGTCCTCGACGTGCGTGGTCTGGCGGGCGCGATAGAGCGCAACGATGATGGCCAGGCCAACGGCGACCTCTGCGGCAGCAACGGTAATGATGAAGAAGACCAGCATCTGCCCGTTGTAATTTGGCAGGCCGGTTACGCCGACATTGAAGCGGGAGAAGGCCACGAGGGAGAGATTCGCGGCACTCAGCATCAGCTCCAGGCACATGAAGATGATGATGATGTTGCGTCTAAGGAGCACTCCGGCGAAGCCAATCGCGAAAAGAAGCCCGCTGACCAGTAGGTAGTCGTTGAGAGTGAGAGCCGTGTTCATGCTTCGGGCGAAGGCAGGTGTTCGTTACTTCAGCTCGCGTCTGGAGAGGATTACCACCCCAATTGTCGCCACGAGGACGAGGGCGCCAATCACCTGGAAGGGCAAGTTGTGAGTAGTGAACAGCGTCATGCCGACTTGCCGCACATCATCCAACTGGCGCACCGTGGTGCCTTCGGGAAAGGCGGGAAAGGGGCGCTTGCCTGCGGAGAAACGGTCGAGCACGAACCAGAGCTGAAGGATGAATGCCGAGGCGATGCCTGCGCCAACCATCGCACCTAAAGTATTCAACTTGCGAGGACGGGTCTCTTTGAGATCCAGCAGCATTATGATGAAGAGGAACAACACCATCACTGCGCCGGCGTACACGAGTACCTGGATCACCCCGATAAAGAAGGCGTCCAGCGAGATGAACAAGCCTGCCAGACAGAGAAAACAGACAACCAGGCTAAGCGCGCTTGCAACTGGATTGCGGTTAATCACCACCGCCAGCCCGAAGCCGAGCATCAAGGTGGCGAAGAGCCAGAATAGAAGGGGTGACATCTAAAGCTTGGAAACGGTTTACTCGCGCTTACTTCTCCGGATTCCACTTGTGCACGAGGTCCGGCATCGTGCCGCCCAGCTCATAAAGCTTCTGCTTATTGTGCATCAGTGCCGCTCGTGTCGTCCCCGTGATTGCATAATCCTTCTTGAGGTAAATGGCTTGTTCCGGACAGACCTCCTCACACAAGCCGCAATAGATGCAGCGGGTCATGTCGATGTCGAACTCCAGCGGGAACTTCTCGACCTTGGCGAACTTGCTTTGAGCGGGCAGTTCGTCCGGTTTGATCCGGATTGCTCGGGGCGGACAGATGAACTCGCACAGCTGGCAGGCAACACAGCGCTCCCGCCCATGCTCGTCGCGGACGAGCGTCGGCGCACCGCGATAGTGCTCGGGCATGCTCGCATCCCACTTCTCCTCCGGGTACTGCATGACCACCTTGGTCTTACCCGCGAGCATGTTCTTCAGATGCTTAAAGGTAATCGCCAGCCCCGCAACGATGCTGGGCAGGTAGATCTTCTCCGCAAAGGTCAGATTCGGACGGCGGACGGTGTAAGCCATGGCGGTTTACTAGATGAAGGCGAGGATGGCGGCCGTGATGAAGATATTCACCAGCGCGATTTCGAAGAGGTAGAGCCAGCCGAGCTTCATCAGCTGATCGTAGCGGAACCGCGGCAAAGTCCACCGCACCCAGATGAAGAAGCCGAGCAGCAGCGATACTTTGGCAAAGAAGATCGTGATGTGGATCAGTCCCAAGATGATGCCCCAGATGCCCGTCGATCCTTCTAGGGAGTTCAGCGGGAGAAAAGGAAGGTGCCAGCCGCCGAGGAAAAGCACGACAATCAGCGAACAGCCGGTGATCATCGCCGCGTACTCGCCGAGGAAGAAGAGCGCAAACTTCATGGCGCTGTATTCCGTGTGATAGCCGGCGACCAGCTCCGTCTCGGATTCGGGTAGATCGAACGGCAGACGGTTCGTCTCCGCAAACATCGAGATGGTGAATACGACGAACGAGAGAACGATCGGGAGCCAGAGGAGCAACTCGGTCCCGGTCAGGACCTGGCTCCAGGCAATCTCGCCCCGCACCGCCATATCTACGTTCGTGAAGGGCAGCAGCAGCCACCCTTCGCGCGCCTGGTGCATGATCTGATCCGACAGATTCAGGTTCCCGAAGATCATCAGGATTGGCACTGCCGATAGGCCCAGCGCCAGCTCGTAGGAGATCATCTGCGATGATGACCGGATGCTCCCGAAGAATGGGTACTTCGAGTTGGAGGCCCAGCCGGCGAGCACGATCCCGTACACGCCCACCGAGGCGATCGCGAAGACGTAGAGAATCCCCACGTTCACGTCCGCCACCACCATCTTCTGGCCGAAGAGGAAGCTCCCGAACGGAATTACCGCGAGCGTCGCCAGAGCAGGGACCATGGCAAGGCAGGGCGCCAGCCAGAAGTAGAACTTCTTCACGTGTCCAGGCGTGAACTCCTCCTTGAGCATGAACTTCATCGCGTCCGCAATCGGCTGACCCAAGCCGCCGAGTGGGAGCTGCAGGTCCTTCTTGAAGCCCAGCAGCGAGATCGGGAAGTTTGTCCGGTTTGGACCCATGCGATCTTGAATGAGCGCACTCACGCGACGCTCGGCATAGACCGTGTAGCTGACCAGCGGCAGCACCACGCCGAAGATCAGAAAGAGCGTCTTCGCTACTGAGCTGAGAATAAGAATCCAGTCCATGAGAACGCTTTCTTACTCTGCGCCCTTCGGCTGAATCTCGAGCAGAGGCACGCCAAGATCGCCGATCTTGCTGAGGCTCAATCCTGCGAACTCCTTCACCTCGCCGGCCATCTGCTTAAAGACGTCTTCAATCAGGTAGAGCCCGTTCGATCCGCTCACCGCCTGGATCAGATCGCGCAGGATCTCCCAGTCGTCGTGTGCGTTCCGTGGCGGCTCGATCGCGCGATTCAGCCTTTGCAGGCGGCCCTTCACGTTGATCATCGATCCGCGCTTCTCTGCCCAGCCAGAGGCCGGGAGCAGCACCGTCGCCAGCGCCGTCGTCTGGTTGGGGAGAATGTCGGTGACAACCAGGGCCTCCAGCTTCCGGAGGTCCTCCACGGTCAGCCCGCACTTCGTGGCGTCTTCGCCGAGGCAGATCAGCGCCTTGATCGCTCCACTCTTCACGCCTTGTGCGATCTCCGCCAGACGCGCGCCGGGTTGCTTGCCAGTCACACCGAGCAGCTTTGCACCCGTGGTATTGGGGTTCCGGTCCGCGACGATCATGATCCCATCTGGCTCGCCGTCTCTTGGCACCACATCGAGGCGGGTAATCCCCAACGCCTTCGCGAGCCGCTTGGCCATGAAGAGCTCCTCGTTGGTCATCCGCGCACTCGCGATCATCGCAATTGCGCCGCCGCTATGCTTCTTGAGCTGTTCGCCTGCAAGCGCGAGTGCCTGCTGCCACTCCGTGACCTTACCCGCGACCACTGGGTCCTTGAGCCGATCCTCACGCGCGAGATATTTGAAATTCAGCCGGTGCGAATCCGGAATCCACACGCCATTCACGTCGTTATTCTCGCGTGGCGTTACCCGGTAGATCTGTCCCTCCCGTGCACCGACCGTAATATTCGCGCCGAGTCCGTCGTTTACATCGATCGTCTTGGTCTCCTTCAGGAACCAGACGCGCATCTTAAACCGGAAGTCGCTCGAAGTAAGCGCGCCCACCGGGCAGATATCTACTGTGTTCAGCGAGTAGTTGCTGTCCAGCGTCCGATCTGGATGGCAGGCGATGGTTGAGAAGCTGCCGCGGTCCACAAAGCCCAGCACATCGTCCTTCGCGACTTCGCTCATGAAGCGGATGCACCGCGAGCAGAGCACGCAGCGTTCTGCGTCGAGCGTCACGCGCGGCCCGAGTTCCACATTCTTCGGTTTCTTCACCTTCCGCTCCAGGAAGCGCGACTGCGCATTCCCATACTCCATGGAAAACTCCTGAAGCCGGCACTCTCCCGCCTGGTCGCAGATCGGGCAGTCCAGCGGATGATTAATCAGCAGGAACTCCATCACGCCCTTGCGGCATTCCTGCACCATGGCGGAATCTGTCCGAATGCCCATGCCCTCGGCCACGTCCTGCGCACAGGAGATCTGCGGGCGCGGGATCCAGCCAATCTCCGCTTTGCCATCTGCCCCGATTACCGGCTTACGGTCCGGTCCCATCTTAGGCATGCCCATCTCGATCAGGCACATCCGGCAGTTGCCGGGTGAGGAGAGCTTCGGATGGTAGCAGTACCGGGGGATGAAGCTGCCTGCCTGTCCGCAGGCCTCGATCACGCGAGTGCCCTTCGGGAATTGCATCCAGACGCCATTGATCTGGACGTTGAGCATCTGAGGAGGAGCGGCGGTTTCGGTGCTCATTCTTTGGTAATGCTAGCGGGTCGCGGCTGGTCCCATGATCTCGCGACCGTTCCCACGCGGCGCGGGGATGGCTGGGATCGCGTCGTTCTTCACGAGCTCGCCTGGGGTATACTCGGGCGGCATTGGGGGTGGCAGCGCTTTCTGCGACTTGGCCATGAACTCTTCGCGGAACTTCAGCACGAAGCTTTGCGTGGGCCACGAGCACGCTTCGCCAAAGGCGCAGATCGTCTTGCCGGCGATATTGTCCGCCACGTTCTTCAGGGTATCCGTGTCCTGCTCCGTCCCGCCGCCTTCGAGCATGCGGGTGGTGATCTTCTTCATCCAGAGGCTGCCTTCACGGCAGGGCGTACATTGCCCGCAGGACTCGTGAGCGTAGAAATCGTTGAGGTTGTTCAGCGTCGCCACCATGTCGCGGGTGTCGTCCATGACGATCACGCCACCGGAGCCAGCCATTGATCCCGCTGCCGCGAGCGTGTCGAAGTCCATCGGCAGATCTTCCAGCCGGACCTCCTGGTCCTTGATCTTGTAGGTCTCGCCCGCCTTCAGCACCTTCGCCGAGGACCCGCCCGGGATCACCGCCTTCAGTGAGCGCCCTTCCTTCATCCCGCCGCAGACCTCGTTGATCAGCTCGCCCAGGGTGATCGAGCCGACTTCCACTTCGTAGTATCCGGGCCGCTGCACATCACCGCTCACGCAGAGAATGCGCGTCCCAGTATTGTTCGCCCGACCGATCTTTGCGTACTCCTCGCCGCCCATGCGCACGATGTGCTTCACGTGGCAGAGCGTCTCGACGTTGTTTACGATCGTCGGGCACTGGTACAGGCCGAGCACCGCAGGGAAGTAGGGCGGCTTGATCCGGGGATAGGCTCGCTTGCCTTCCAGCGACTCAATCAGGCCGGTCTCTTCACCGCAAATGTAGGCACCTGCGCCACGATGCACGTAGATCTCCAGATCGAAGCCGGAGCCTTGGATGTTCTTCCCGAGGAAACCCTTCTCGCGTGCCTCCGCGAGCGCCTTCTCCAGGATCTGCGCGCCTTCGGGGAACTCCCCGCGCACATACAGATAGGCGAGGTTCGCACCGACCGCGAAGCAGGAGATGATCATCCCCTCGATCAGCTGATGCGGATCCTGGTGAATGATGTACCGATCCTTAAACGTGCCCGGCTCCGACTCATCCGCATTGCAGATCAGGTAAGTTGGCTTCGGTCCCCCTCGCTTGATGAAGCTCCACTTCACGCCGCACGGGAAACCCGCACCGCCGCGCCCGCGCAGGCCGCTCTTCTTCACCGCCTCCACGAGATCCTCGGGCTTCATGGTGAAGGCCTTCTTCAGGTCTTCGTACCCGCCATCGCGCACGTAGCAGTCGAGGTCGTTCGTCCAGCCTTCGCGGTCGATGTTCTTAAAGATCAGCCGGTGCTCGCGCGGATGCGGCTGCTGCACCCGCGGGGTGGTCGCGTCAGATTGCGCCAGGTTCAGCAGCTGCGCAGCCTCCTCCACCTTGATGTTCTCCTTGAAGCGATCGTTCACCATTGCGACTGGCGCCGATCCACAGCTCGCCAGGCATTCCACAAACTCGATCGAGTACTCGCCATCCGCACTCACCGTGATCGGCGAGCCGTGCTCCGGATTGTGCACCGCGTGTTCGGAGTCGTGCTCCTGGTCCCCGTGCGGCATGTGGCCACCACCAAGGTGGATGCCCGCTGCCTTGGCCAGCGCCTCGCGGAGCTCGTAGCTTCCCGCCATTTGGCAGGAGAGGGTGCGGCAGACCCGGATGTGCTTCTTCCCCGCCGGCTGTTGGCGGAACATCGGGTAGAAGGTGACCAGTTCGAGGATGTTGATCGGCTGGAGTTCCAGCTTCGTAGCGATCCAGGTGACCGCATCCTTGGAGATCCAGCCGTAGTGCTCCTGCCAGAGGTGGAGCAGGGGAAGCGACGCACTCCGTTTCGAGACCGGGTAGTGCGAGATGGCCTCGTCGATCTTCGACGCGAGTTCAGGCGGAATCGTCATGACGTTAGTCTTCCTTTTTCTCGCCCTCGCGAGGCGGCATGCCGAGCTTTGGGACGCGGGAAATCAGTTTGTTGTCGAGGAAGTGAATCTCCAGCATTTCACCGTCCTGCTCGTAGTAGTAGCGAACGCCATCGAGCACCTTCTTCTGGGTTTCCAGTTCCAGACGGTAGGGCTCCACGCGTTTCGGCGGACCGAGGATTGCCTCGACTTCCTTTGGACTCACACCGCCTTTGCCCGGGTTTTCACCCTCCGCAAACTCCTGGTTTACTACCTCGATGTTCTTATTCGTGAATCGAGCTTCGCAACTTACGAGGAAGAGCAGTGTGGCGCAGGAGAGAACACCGGCCAGATAGGCGCGAAGAACTACCCCGCGGGTGGTTCGCTGCTGCTTTGGCTCCGTGCTCGTAATCATCGATCGCACTCGCCCATTACGAAGTCGAGAGAGCCGAGGATGGCTACCACGTCGCTCATCATATGCCCGGGCAGCAGCTTGGGCAGAATGCTCAGGTTCACGAACGAAGGAGCACGAATCTTCAGCCGGTGCGGTGTGCCGCCTCCCTTTGAGTTGATATAGAAGCCCAGCTCGCCCTTGGGATTCTCCGCGCCGAAGTAGATCTCGCCTGCGGGCGCATCGATCCCCTCGGTGTGCAGGATGAAGTGGTGGATCAGCTCCTCCATCTTCGTCATCACCGTCGTCTTCGGCGGCGGGTAGTTCTTCGGGTCCGTGACCGTGATCGGCCCATCAGGCAGGCGATCGAGAGCCTGGGTGAGAATGCGCACGGACTGACGCATCTCCTCCAGCCGTACGAGGTAGCGGTCGTAGCAATCGCCAACCGAACCCACCGGCACGTCAAAGTCGTACTGCTCGTAGCCCAGGTAGGGCTGCTTCTTGCGCAAGTCGTGATCGATGCCGCAGCCGCGTAGGTTCGGCCCGGTGATGCCGTAGGCGATCGCGTCCTCTTTCGAGATCGTTCCCACGTCCTTTGTGCGATCCACGAAGATGCGATTGCGTGAGAGTAGATTGTCCACCTCGAGGAGCGATGGCGGGAACTCTTCCAGGAACTTCCGTACCATGGGGAAGAACGCCGGAGGAAGGTCGCGGATCATTCCGCCCACCCGCGTATAGCTGGTGGTGAAGCGGGCGCCGCTGATCTGCTCGCACAGATTGTAGATCTTCTCACGCTCGGTGAAGGTGTAGAGGAATACGGTCATCGCCCCAGTGTCCATAGCGAAGGCACCGAGCCCGAGTAGATGCGAGGAAATGCGTGCGAGTTCGCAGCAAATCACCCGGATCGCCTGACCACGTGGCGGGAGCGTCCAGCCCATCAGCTTCTCCACCGCCAGGGCGTAAGCCACGTTGTTGGCCAGTGGCGCGAGATAATCCAGCCGGTCCGTGTACGGCACGAACTGGTTGTAGTGCATGTTCTCGGCGATCTTCTCGTCGCCGCGATGCAGGTAGCCGATATCCGGCGTCGCCTTGGTGATGATCTCACCATCCATTTCCAGGATGAGGCGGAGCACGCCGTGCGTCGCCGGGTGCGACGGCCCCATGTTCAGGATCAGCTTCTCGCCGAGCAGATCCTGCGTTCCTTCACCCATGGCATCGAGACCAGCCTGCGTGCGGGCGAGCGTGTCCGGCTGTTCGATTTCGTGGGTGCGGAGAGCCATGAGCGAGGCAGAAGAAAGGTGCTTCGGACGTTAGGTTTGCCCGTGGAAACCGCGCAAGCGCAATTTGTGAAATTTTTCACAAGCGCACGCATGATCCCCCACTATCTGCCGTCATCTGCGTAATCCGCAGACTTCGTACAACGCAGAGGAGGGGAGTTTAACTGCAGATTACGCGGATCGGCGCTAATTGAACCAAGCAGGCTCAACCAAGCGATGGGATGCGGCGATTGCTGTGCGATCGACTGCGCACTCCGCGGCTTCCGCCTCAGATGGGAGAGGGGATCTTAACCGCAGATTACGCAGATCTACGCAGATGGGACTGAGCAGCCACGCCGAGCGATCGGCCTCCTGTATTCGACAGGTGAACACCTGAGTATTCCGCGGTTTCCGCTTTAGAGCAGGAGAGGGGATCTTAACTGCGTACCTCGCAGCTTCACCAGATGAGACAAACAGGCGCACCCTGGCAGTCGGGGCATTGTCTGTAATCTGCGGAAATCTGCGTAATCTGCGGTTTCCACTCCTCATCTGGCCCGATCGAACGTTGGGAGTAAGCCTGTCGGCCCACTCGCGGATAGGTCCAGTCCCTGAAATTCACGGAACCGTCCCTGAAATTTGCTGAACGGACCCATGCCCGAGTGGCAACCGATCCCGAAATTCACCCAACCTCCGAGTTCCCGAGTCGCAAGCTTGCGACAAATTGAGGGAAGCTCCGAGCAATTTCGGGGAAGCTTCAGTATCGGGAGTGGGAAGCTCCGAGTTCCAACTACTCAAGCTCCGTGTTATTTTGCGGTATCTTGCCCCTTTTATCTCGGAGCTCCCCACTCTCGCATAGGTAGCTCCCCTCACTGGGAGGCACCTTTCCCCCTTTTTGGTGGAAAGGATCCCGACACCCATCTCAGCTTTGCCACAAAATGAGGGAAGCTCCCCTCGAAAAGAGGCTCCGTTAGGTAGCAGGAACTCGGAGCTCCGAGTTCCAGATAGGCAAATCCTGCCGAAAAGGGTCGGTTTACGTGCGCTGTTCGCCTGAACATGAGTATGGCGCGGGAGGTGCTGACGATTCAACAGCGATTCCGAGAAAGTGCCGGGAGAGGTTCAGCGGCGGACAATCTCCTCGGTATTAATGCGCTGCATTCGTGCCCACTCGACCGTCACTGGTTTATGTCGCCAAGCCCCTACGACCCTGCTACTTCCCCTCGCCAGCGTCGGGCTGCTTGTGGCTTGGGTGGTAGGCGCGGCACACGATGACCCCGGAACAACTCGCCCGCCAGCAGATCGACGCGATGCTCATTGCGGCGGGTTGGGTCCTCCAGGATGCGAAGGCGATGAACCTCTCGATAGGGCAGGGGATCGCCCTCCGTGAAGTCCCGCTCACCAGCGGCCGCTGCGACTACCTCCTGCTCGTGGATCGCATCCCCATCGGCGTCGTCGAGGCGAAGAAACAGGGCACGACCCTCTCCACCGTGGCCGACCAGTCCGGGTTTTACGCAGAGAACCTTCCCGACTTCCTTGCAAAGCTCACCTCCGGCAGCCTCCGCTTCCTCTACGAGTCCACCGGCATCGAGACCCTCTTCCGGGACGAGCGCGATCCGCACCCCCGCTCGCGACCGGTCTTTGCCTTCCATCAACCAGCGACTCTCGCAGATTGGCTCGCCCAGCCGGCAACGCTTCGCGCCCGCCTTGCACAGATGCCGTTCGCCCATCCGCTGCCCTCCGCGGGGATGCGCGATTGCCAGGTCGAAGCGATCACCAAGCTGGAGCAATCCTTCGCCGAGACCAAGCCTCGCGCCCTTATCCAGATGGCCACCGGCGCGGGCAAGACCTTCACTGCCTGCGCGGCCACCTACCGCCTGATTAAACACGCAGGTGCGCGTCGCGTCCTCTTCCTGGTCGATCGCTCCAGCCTCGGCACCCAGGCGCGGGATGAGTTTCACAAGTTCATAACGCCGGATAGCGGCCGCAAGTTCACCGAGCTCTACAACGTCCAGCACCTCACCTCCAACAAGTTCGACCCCGTCTGCCGCGTCACCATCTGCACGATCCAGCGGCTCTACTCCATGCTGCGCGGTGATGCGGAGATGCCGGAGGGGCTCGATGACGTCTCCGTGGAGAAACTCAATGACGGCCGGCCAAAGGAGGTCGCGTACAAACCCGAGATCCCCATCGAGTTCTTTGACTTCGTCGTCACCGATGAATGTCACCGCTCGATCTACAATCTCTGGCGGCAGGTCCTGGAGTACTTCGATGCCTTCCTCGTCGGCCTCACCGCCACACCCGCGCTGCAGACGGTCGCCTTCTTCCACCAGAACCTCGTGATGGAGTACGGCCACGAACGCGCCGTCGCCGATGGCGTGAATGTCGGCTACGACGTGTACCGCATCCAGACAGAGGTCACCGCGCGGGGTGGCAAGGTGGAGAAAGGCTTCGTCGTCGATAAACGCAGCCGCGCCACGCGCAGCCGCCGCCAGCAGCTCCTCGAGCAAGACCTCGCCTACGCCGCGCCGGAGCTGGACCGCTCGGTCGTCGTCCCGTCGCAGATCCGCACCGTGCTGCAGGCCTACAAGGAAGCGCTGGAGACTGAGCTCTTCCCCGGCCGCACCCTCGTGCCGAAGACCCTCATCTTCGCCAAAGACGACTCCCATGCCGAAGACATCGTCCACCTCGTCCGCGAAGTGTTCGGGCGGGGGAATGACTTCGCCAAGAAGATTACTTACCGCGCCGTTCACGCCGTCACCGGCCAGTCTGCCAATTGCGAGGAACTCATCCGGGAGTTCCGTCTCTCCCCGCAGCTCCGCATCGCCGTCACCGTGGACATGATCGCCACCGGCACCGACATCAAGCCGCTGGAGGTGCTCCTCTTCCTGCGCGATGTGCGCAGCCGCGTCTATTTCGAGCAGATGAAAGGCCGCGGCACCCGCGTGCTCACCGCCAGTGAGATGCAGGCGGTCTCCGGTGAAGACGCGGGCACCAAGGACCACTTCGTGATCGTCGATGCCGTGGGCGTCTGCGAGAGCGACAAGACCGAGTCCCGCCCGCTGGAGCGCCTGCCCAAAGTATCCCTGGAGAAGATGCTCCAGCAGGTCGCCTTCGGTGATCGCAGTGAAGACACGCTCACCTCCCTCGCCAGCCGTCTCGCGCGCCTCGATCGTGCGATCACCGAGCCACGCCGGAAGGAACTCACGCAGCTTGCAGGAGGCCAGACCCTCGCGGAACTCTCCGCCGTGCTGCTGCGTGCCGTCGATCCCGATGTCATCGCGGAGAAGGCCACCGGCGTTCCCGGCGCCAGCCCGGATGAAGTGGAGCCCGCCCTCTTCGAGAAGACGCGCGCCCAGCTCGCCCTCGAAGCCTGCAAACCATTCGATGAACCGCAGCTCCGCACCGCCATCACGGATGCCCGGAAGGAGGCCGATCAGATCATCGACGTCGTCACGGTGGACAAGATCCTCGATCAGGGCTTCGACCCCGCCGCCAAGGAGAAGGCGGAAAGCCTCGTCCGTGAATTCCGCAACTACATCGAGCAGCACCGCGCGGAGATCGGCGCGCTGCAGATCCTCTACAGCCGCCCCTTTAAGCAACGTCTCACCGAAGAAGGCTTGAAGGAACTTGAAGCGAAGCTGAAACAAGACCCCCACTTTGGCCCCGACCCTGTGCCCCGACTCTGGAACGCCTACCAAATCCAAAATCCGAAAGCCGCCATCCGCAATCCCGTGGGCCGCTTCACGGACCTCGTCTCCCTCGTGCGCTTCGCGCTCGAGCAGGAGCCAATCCTGGAGCCCTTCGACGAGCACGTGAAGCAGCGCTTCGCTGCCTGGCTGGAAGAGAAGCGCGCCGCTGGGATCACGTTCGAGACCGAGCAACTCGCCTGGCTGGAGAAGATGCGCGATTACATCAGCGCCAGCGGTAGCGTGGAGCGCGACCATCTGGAGATCGATGGAATCCTCGGGCCAATCTACCGCTCCTTCGGCGAACGGCTCTGGCCGCTCATGGAAGAACTTAACCTCACCCTTGCCGCGTGAGAAAGGTTCCTCAAAAGACGAGCATCTCGCCCAACATATCTACCAGTGGGCAAAGTGTAGGTGAGATGCCTCGCCGCACGGCCGGCCGCGCGGCAAGCACCGGATTGATTCCTGGCCGTTATATTCTGTCGGTGGGCAGGGCCAAGACAGATAGCCCTCAAGGTTGGACTTGGCGGCAACTTACCGACATCGCTTGTTTGGAATCTGGGCACACCCCAAGCAGAAGACACCCTGAGTATTGGGATGAAGGAATTCCATGGATTGGGATCAAGGACGCGCGGTTCCATCACGGAAAGACAATCCACAGCACGTTGCAGACGATTAGCCGGAAAGGACTAAGTAATTCAGCCGCACGCCTGCTGCCTCCTCGGACGGTCTGTCTTTCCCGCACGGCGTCCGTCGGCTACGCGTTCGTGATGGGGAAGGAGATGGCCACCAGCCAAGATTTTGTTAACTGGGTTTGTTCCGAGGCGTTGGTTCCTGAATTCCTTATGTATGCGTTCATCGCTGAAGGCAGCGATGGACTCCGCGCCTTTGGAAAAGGAACTACCCACACCACGATCTACTATCCTGAAGTAAAGGCGCTTCATTTGTGCCTTCCTCCACCGGACGAACAACAGCGGATTGTGGCGGAGATTGAGAGGCAGTTCACGCGGTTGGAGGTGGGGGTGGCGTCGCTGAAGCGAGTGCAGGCCGCCCTGAAACGCTACCGCGCCAGCGTGCTCAAAGCCGCCTGCGAAGGCCGCCTCGTTCCCACCGAAGCGGAACTCGCCCGCCGCGAATCCCGCTCCTACGAACCAGCCACCACCCTCCTTGGCCGCGTTCTCGAGAAGCGTCAATCGAGTTGGAGCGGGCGCGGCAAATACAAGGAAGCCGCAAGGCCTGAGACAACTCACCTATCGCGGCTTCCAGAAGGTTGGATGTGGGCGAGTGTGGAGCAACTCTCCAACAAGGTTGTTGACGGGGTGCACAAGAAGCCGAACTACGTTCCCTCTGGAATCCCTTTCGTTACTGTCCGAAATCTCACCGCCGGTCCAGGGATTAGCTTCGCGAAGCTCAACTACGTAACGGAGGAGGCGCACGCTGAGTTCACTAAGCGAGCGAATCCAGAGTCGGGCGACATTCTTGTTTCTAAGGACGGCACCCTTGGTGTGATTCGTGTGATTAACACCGACATTCAGTTCAGTATCTTCGTTTCTGTTGCTCTCGTTAAACCTGTGATGCGCGAAACGAGCGCTTACCTGACCCACGCCCTATCTTCGCCTCAGGTACAGGTGCAGATGGTGCCGAAAGGCTCAGGCCTACAGCACATTCATTTGGAGGATCTCCGAGAGGATTGCATCCCTGTGCCACCGCTCGCCGAACAACACCGCATCGTCGCCGAGGTGGAGCGCCGCCTGTCGGTGATTGAGGAACTAGAAGCCATGGTCGCCGCCAACCTCCAGCGCGCCAGCCGCCTCCGGCAGGCCGTGCTCTTCAGAGCTTTCAGAGGACAGATGAATTCGAGCAGGGTCCACCTTGAATCGGCACTCCCTGACCCTTACGTTCCTGGTGTGACCGTATCCGTTCCATCTCTTTCCGCTGGTGTGTACACGCTGCCCGACGCTGCGCGCCTGCTGCAGTTGCCAGTGAGCCGTCTTCGGTCCTGGGTGAGCGGCACTGCGATCTCGGATGAGGACGCCGCAGGCCACAATCGTCGTCTTCCAGCGGGGAAGCTTTCGCACCGTGGCGAGGGCCGCGGTCGGCACTTTGGCTTTCTGACCCTGATCGAGTTGTTCGTAATCGGCCACCTCCGGGAGCAGGGAATCTCCATGAAGAAGCTGCGAGACGCGAGGGATGAGTTGGAGGAGCGCTTCAACACGCCCCATCCGTTCGCGCTTCATGGCCTGATCACCGATGGTCGTTCGCTTCTCTATAATCTTGGTGATGACGTGCTGCTGGAACTGGGTGAGAACGGGCAAACAGCCTTCCGGCAAGTGTTGGAGCAGTTTTGTCAGTGCCTGGAGTTTGACGAAATCACGCAATTGGTCTCGCGTTTCTATCCCGCGGGACGGGAGAGTGCTGTCGTTGTCGATCCACGACATGGATTCGGCCGTCCGATCATCATGGGAACGAACATAGCCACGGAAGCGATTGCGTCCCTTGTGCGAGGAGGCGACGTGATCGAGGACATCGCCGCGGATTTCTCACTTTCGCCTGAACAGGTTGCAGACGCCTGGCATTTCGAAAGCCGGATGGCTGCATGAGAGTTTATTTCGACGAGAATTTTTCGCCTCACTTGGTCGCAGGGATGCGGTCCTTTCAAGATGGCCGGAAGAGCGAAGAAATTGCTGTCTCGTCGATTGCAGAAGATTTTGGGAGAGGTGCTCCTGACGAGGTTTGGATTCCGGGTGTCGCCCAGCGACATGGTGTGGCGCTCACGCAGGACATCAACATCCACCGTGCACAAGCACAGTGGCAGCTCTGCCAGCAGAACAAGATCGGCATCTTTTTCCTCAAGCCTCCCAAGAGGGCTGGTTGGAATTACTGGCAGATCGTCCAACTGGTGGTGCGGCTTTGGCCGGAGATGATGCATGTCGCGAAGGGCACTGCCCGCCCGTTCGGATTCGCCATTGATGCGGGTAAACTGAGGTTTAGGCGCATCTAAAAAAGCAGAGGGCCACTCCTGGTACTTTCGCGGAATACGCGCCTTCCTTAGTGCGAATCAAATGAGCAGCTCTCAACTCGTTCAGAAACTCTGGAACTACTGCAGCATCCTTCGCGATGATGGTCTTTCGTATGGTGACTATGTCGAGCAATTGACGTTTTTGCTCTTCCTCAAGATGGCGGATGAGCAGAGCCGACCGCCTTTCAACCGGGCCTCACCGATCCCGAGAGGCTTTGGTTGGGACGTGTTGGTGAAGCTTGATGGCGACGATCTGGAGACGCATTACCGCCACACCCTCGAGGAACTTGGGAAACGACCCGGGCTGATTGGCGTCATCTTTCGCAAAGCTCAGAACAAGATTCAGGACCCGGCCAAACTGCGACGGTTGATCGCGGACCTGATCGACAAGGAGGAGTGGTCCTCGCTCGACACCGACGTAAAGGGCGATGCCTACGAAGGGCTCCTGCAAAAGAACGCAGAGGACGTGAAGGGCGGCGCGGGCCAGTACTTCACCCCGCGCTCGCTCATCCAGGCAATCGTGGAGGTGATGCAGCCCAAGCCACGCGAGGTCATTTGCGATCCGGCGTGCGGCACCGGCGGCTTCCTGCTTGCGGCGCACGATTTCATCCGCAAGCACCACAAGCTGGACAAGGCCAGACTGCGTTTCCTCAACACCGAAGCACTCCGCGGCGTGGAGTTGGTGGATAGCGTTGCGCGGCTCTGCTCGATGAATCTCCTGCTCCACGGTATCGGCGCGACGGCCGAGAATGGGCTGGAAGCGCCCATTCCCGTGCAGGTGAAGGACGGGCTCGCTGCCAAGCACGGCGAGTACGAGGTGGTGCTGACCAATCCGCCCTTCGGCAAGAAGAGCAGCGTGACGATCGTCAACGAAGCGGGCGAGAGCAGCAAAGAGACGCTGATCATCAATCGCGACGACTTCTGGGCGAGCACGAGCAACAAGCAGCTCAACTTTCTGCAGCACGTCTTCACCATCCTCAAGCAGCACGGTCGCGCTGCGGTGGTGGTGCCGGACAACGTGCTCTTCGAAGGCGGCGCCGGCGAAACCATCCGCCGCGAACTGCTCAAGCAGGCCGACGTCCACACCCTCCTGCGCCTGCCCACCGGCATCTTCTACGCGCAAGGGGTGAAGGCGAACGTCCTCTTCTTCGACCGCAAACCGGCCGCCGACAAACAGGCATGGACCAGCAAGCTATGGATCTACGACCTGCGGACCAACCAGCACTTCACGCTCAAGGAGAACCCGCTCAAGCGGGCAAACCTCGACGAGTTCGTCGCCTGCTACTCTGCCAAGGACCGCACCAAGCGGGAGGAGAGCGAAAGCTGGAAGTCCTTCACCTACGAGGAACTGCTCAAGCGCGATAAGGTGAACCTCGACATCACCTGGCTGAAAGACGAGTCGCTCGAAGACAGCGCCAACCTCCCCGACCCCGACGTCCTCGCCCTGGAGATCGTCGAAGACCTCGAAGCCGCCCTCGCGCAATTCGCTGAGATCGCCGCAGACCTGAAGCGCTGACGCCAACATTTCATCGGCGTCGAGCATGTCTGGAAAAGCTGCGCGACTACATCATCGCCAGCGGCAGCGTTGATCGCGACCATCTGGAGATCGACGGAATCCTCGGCCCGATCTACTGCTTCTTCTGCGAACGCCACTGGCCGCTCATGGAAGGACTCAACCTCACCCGCGCTGCATGAAGATTCGGCATGTACTTACCACGCTGAACCAGATGCAGGCGGACGGCATCATTGATCGCTTTGCGATCGGCGGAGCCGTCGGGGCAACTTTCTACCTGGAGCCGGTGGATACGCTCGACGTGGACGTGTTCATCACCTTTCAATCGGAACCGGGCAGCCTTCTCGTTTCCGTGAGCCCGATCTTTGATTACCTCCGTGGGTTTGGCTGCCAGATGGAGGGGGAATACATCGTCATAGGTGGCTGGCCCGTCCAATTCCTTCCGCCGACCAGCCCGCTGGTCGAGGAAGCATTGGTTGAAGCGGTCACTCGCGATGTGGAGGAGATTGGAACCCGCGTCTTCACCGCTGAACATCTTGCCGCGATTGCCCTGCAGACGGGGCGAGCCAAGGACAAGGCCCGTCTATTGCAATTCATCGAAGAGGCCGCACTCGACGCGGAGCGCTTCCAGAGAATCATCGTCCGCCATGCTTTGGTTGATCACTGGCAGAGATTTCAGCGACAGTTTCTCGACGTATGAGCTACGATCTCCAGCGGATTCTCGAGAGCAAGCGCACCCTGCGCCAGCGCCTCGCCGCGCGCCCGGTGGCGGAGAAGTTGCAGATGCTCGATGCCATGCGGGAGAGAGCGCTTGCCATCCGCGGATCGGCTCTGTCGAAGGTAAGCGAATCAACCGTTGCGCGGGAAGACCCTCCGAACCTTGGGCCGAGCGAATCGCATGGCGAATGAACGCAACGCCCGACCAGTTCGCGTGGCTGGAAAATTATGCGTAACCTGCCAAAGCACCGCGATGGAAAGGCATCAAGCGATCAACTGGCTGACTGGGTGGAGCGAGGTCTACTCTGAGGTGGATACGAGCACATAGCAATCGTCTGAGCTGGAGCTCCTCACAATGCCTCGTGCCTGCGGTTTCGTACGATTGACAAGCAGGCGGTCTCTTTGTTCCTCTCCTCACGCACTCAACAAGGAGCATCTTATGGCTAAACAACATTCAGAACAGGAGACTCCCTTCTTTCGAACCGACGTCAAAGCGGCATAGAGGGTTCCCATCCGAGATGCAGGTGAAGCGCGGGGAGCGCGTGGTCCATGGGGACAAGCACCTGCTCGAGAAGCTCGGACGCAACGATCCGTGCCCTTGCGGCTCCACCAGGAGATTCAAGAGCTGCTGCATGCTGACTGGCTGCTTTCGATGGGGTGGAGCGCGATTACTTCTTTCCGCGAATAGGCTTCGAGCACCGCGGGAGGGAGTGGAGAGCGCCCACTATGCGCCCTTACTGAGATGAATGCGTTCGCGATCGCAGATCGGTACTGGGCCTCTCACTTTGGAGTCGCAGAGGAAGCATTCCTCGCCGAGCCGAAGTGCATCGTGACCCACACCGGGGAACTTGCCGCCTATGAAGGCGTTCTCGCCCTTTCACGGGCGGGCGCCTTCATCTTCTCTCTACCCCCCGACCGGATGGAAGTGTTGGGACCGGTATTGCGCGGGTTTCCCGCCAATCCGGAATGGCCTGCAGTAGTCGCTGCGCTCCGGCCATTCTCGCGCCTGATCCTGGGTCCGGCGTATCTGGGGTACGCGGATACAGTTCCGAGCCTGACCGCATCCGCGCGGGCGGTATCGCACAACGACATCTCTGCAGTGGCCACGCTGCAGAACGCTTGCGGGCCTGAGGAATGGGAGCACGGACGTTGCGATGTGACGGAACAGCCCGCATCTGGAGTGTTCATCGAGGGGACCCTCGCAGCACTCGCCGGTTATGAGATCTGGGGCGGAACGATCGCGCACATCTGCGTGGTGACGCATCCTGCGTTCCGCGGCTGCGGTCATGCTACAGCGGCGGTGGCGCACCTTGCCGCGCGTGCGCTGCAGGCGGGACTCTTGCCACAGTACCGTACGCTCTTGTCGAACTCACCATCGATGCAGGTTGCGCAGAAACTAGGGTTCGCTCAGTACGGCTCGACGATTGCCGCACGCATCTAAGGCGCATCATTGAGGCGACGCTCCGCCGCGGATCCCGCAGCAGCCACGAGGAAGCGCTATAGCATCTGCCTGGATCGTGACCAATCGCCTTCAGCGACTCAGAACAAAATTATACTGGTAAAAATAGGAGAAGTCCTCTGGAAACAGCTGAAACGATCCGATTATGTTTCCGGCGTCGTTGATGCCAGTTAGCACCGTCCCGGAGCCATCCTGATCCCCGTGCTGATCGATCGTCTTGATTGCGCTATTCTCATAGAGGAAACCATGATTGATGCCGTCGACACCATAGGTTCCGACGACCTGCCCGCGCGCGTTGGTACCAGCGACAAATGTGTAGTCTGCATTTGGAATCAGGATCGTTGTGTAAACGCCTTTGTTATACACGTAAGGGCGTAGTTTGAATGCCTGATCATAAAAGCTGCCTACAACCTGGCCTCGTTCAGTGATCAGATTCGCTCCAGTGCCGTTCGTAAACCTGCTTTGGACCACGTCGGGATGATCCAGCGAGGTGAAAGTACCTTTATGGTAGATGAAGCCGTGTGATTTCATCTGACCGGATGAGTTCACATCAACGTACTGGCCGACAATCTGTCCACGATTGTTGACATCGCTGGCATAGGCGAAGACCGAGCCGGGCGGGTCGATGGTGGTGTAGACTCCCGCATCGAAGACGAAAGCATGAAGCCTGGATTCCGCATCACTAAAGCTGCCAACAATCTCTCCGCGGTCGTTGAGACGGCTGATCTCAGTGGTGTTGGGAGCTGAGCCGGGAACTTCGATCGCCGTATAAACTCCTCTCGTGTAAAGAAAGGCGTGGCTCAGAAACTCACTATCGTAGGCGACCCCAATGATATCTCCTCGGCCGTTAATATCTCTAAGTTGAACATCTGCCCACGGTGACCCTAGTTCTGGAGGACTGATGTTGGTGTAGGCGCCTTTTTCGTAAACGAACCCTTCGACGAGCAGGTTCTCCATCTCGTCAACCCGATAGCCCGTCCCGATCACTGCTCCCTTGTTATTGATGCCACTTGTCGTGAAATCCCAGCCGGGATTGTCGGGAAGAATGGTAGCCCGGCTGGGGGCCGGTGGGGCAGCGACACCCTGCCCTCCGGGCAGCGCTACCAGTCCTAGGATTAAGAACGTGATGAGGAGGAACTTCTGACGTAAACAAGCCATAACATTGAGTTTGTTTTTTGCAACCACCATTGACCACCGACGCGTCACGAGATGTTGAAGGTGTAAGGACCGCTAGCTTCCATGTCAATGCAATCTCGACTAGGTTTACGAGCAGCGTTCCTGCAATGTTAGTTGATGGTCTCCTCAAGACTCGTCAAGTAGGTGCGACGCGCTAAGCTAAGGACCGATAAGGCGCTGAGGACGGTAGAAGCGCGAATAACAAGTCAACTCGGCGCATTTTCTTTCCTCGAGTGGAGCGAAGCCGTGCTAATGAGAACCCGTCGCACGCAGCTCCGAGGGCTGCACGAACCCGCGAGGTCACCCTCCGCCCGACGAGAGACGTTGCAGGTCACTGAGGTGGCTTGCCTTGGGCTTCACGCTCTTTGAGAAAGGCGGCGATGCGTCGGGCGTCCACTCCGTCATCTTTTCCTGCGGATATGGGCAGCAGCCCGACTGTCCATGATTCAGCCACGATGACGTTGGGCGGGATCCTCATAGCTTCCAACGGAACCCTGCCGATGAAGACGTGAAGGGTGCCCTCGCCGGTTAGAGCGATGCTCAATGCGAAGTCATACGGATCGGTTGTCCGCTGCTGTGCATCAGGTACTCCGATCCCAGGATGCAGGTAGAGCCGCGATGGGTGATTCTTCAGAAGGGCGAACTTCTCCAGCACCCGCCGGAAAGCTTCCGCCCCGCCGCCATACTGGAACTCCGCAGTCGGACCGAACGGACCTATGCGACCGCTGAACCGTGCCTTGTCGTTCACGATCTCAGTGAGTCCTGCCGTCCACGCTGAAACTCCCAAGGTCTCACGTCCGTGATAAGTCATGAGCGCTCCCGCCTGACCTCCAGAAAGGCAAAGCAGGACTGCGAGTCCCCGTGAGAAGTAGCGATGGAACGCCATAAGCAGTACACGGATTGCCGCCGCCGGATCTTAGAGCGGTTGCCTCAAAGACGGCGTCGATCCAAGCGGGGTTCGGCGCGCTGTTCGCGATTCTACAGTTCCCGGTGTGAGCACTCCGGCGCGCGATCCACTCCGCAAACCGTGAATCGCTTCATGAGATTAACGGCGGGGAGCTTCAGCGAGGATGACAGTTGTCAACGCAGTGGTCGTGTGTCAGGTAGTAGGAATGAAGTCCATCACGGTCCTGGAACTGCACGAGCAGACCGACGCGGTCGTTCAGCGTGTCGCGGAGGAGGATGGGTTCGTGATTACGAGCGAAGGGGAACCGCTGGCAATTCTAAGGTCAGTGCGCGAGCCGCAGGTGCGACGAAATCCTTTGCCGAGGCGCGAGGCATCGACCCTGCCAACGACCCGTGCCGATTCAACGTTGTTCATCTCCGAAGAGCGGGATGGGCGGTGATCTACTTCGACACGTCTTACATCATCAAGTGTTACCTGAACGAAGCCGGGAGCGCTGAAGTTCGGCAGTTGGCGGAGAATGCAAACGGGATTGGCTGCTGTTTGCATGGGAGGCTGGAGTTCTGGACGGCAGTGAAGCGCAACGTGCGTGAAAAGCTGATCACGTCTGCGGAAGCGAGCGCCACCTTTAAACGTCTGGAGGAGGATGAAGCGGCGGGTGTTTGGCACTGGATCGCGGTGCAGCCGGGAATGATCGAGCTGGCGTGCCAGCGCGTGGACGCGGCTTTCAATACGATATTCTTGCGTGCGGGAGACGCGCTTCATCTCGCCTGTGCAAAGGAGCACGGCTTGACCGAATTCTATACGCACGATCGGCACTTGCTAGCCGCTGCTCAGGTCTTTGCGATTGAAGCGAAGGACATAATCGGAGCGGCATCGCCTCATAAGAAGTAATCACTTGCTTCAGCTCGGCACGCTCCGGAGTCATCGCCGTACATCGAGATCCACACGAAAAGTTACATTTTATCGTGGGCTGGAAAACAAAACCGATTGCCAGTGCGGCTTGGATTCTCCTTCTTAAAGACTGATGAATGGTGTTGCGCGCGACGGCACTCGTCGCCGGTGAGATGTTTCTCTCGCGCGAGCTTCTCCGCGAACGCGGTGCCTTGGCCCAGTTTCACCAAAGCTTGGCGGGAACTCTCACCGACAAGCTGGTACTCTGCATCGGCCTTGGTGAAGTCGAGAGCTTCGCAGGTTTTGCAGCTTGTGGTCCAATGAGAGAGTGGAGCTCGGCGACCATGTTCGCTGCCGTTCCTCGGGTCTGCGGAGTTCTTCCGGAGATCAGATCGCAATGCGAGGGGGAGCTTCCGCGAGCGCTTTCTCGCAGCGTTCGAGCAGCCGCGGCGCTTCCATCCGCTTTGTCCATTCCGCAAAGGTCGGTGTCGCGCCGCTCCAGCGAAGTGACTCGACGCTTTCGAAGAGAGCTGCATCGGTGCGCAGGGTCGCCAGATTCTTGAAGAGCAATGCGAGATCGCGTTGTTCCCCGAGGATGTGTGACGGGAGGTGTTCGATGGAGCCGTATTGATTCAGGACGCGAGCGGCGGTCTTCGCGCCAATCCCTGGGATGCCGGGATAGCCATCGGCCGCATCGCCAACCAGCGCGAGCAGATCGGGAATGAGCGGGGGATCGACACCGAACTTTGCGCGAACTCCGACGGCGTCGCGGATGATTTTGCGTCGGCCGTCGATCTGCACCACCCGCGTATCCCGCACGCACTGAGCCAGGTCTTTGTCAGGCGTCCAGATTGCGACCTTCTCCACCTCTTTGGTTGCCGACGCAAGATGTGCAGCCGAAGCCAGCGCATCATCCGCTTCGAGGTCTGTCATCGGCCACACGACTACACCCATCGCCTGGAGCGCCTCCTCGAGCGGGCGAAACTGCGCCAGCAGCACGGGCTCAATCCCGGCACCGGTCTTGTAACCCGCCCACAGGCGGTTTCGGAATGATTCGATCACATGGTCGGTGGCGACACCGACGTAGGTGTCGCCGGCCTCGAGCAACTGCAGCACGGTCTGCAGCGCGCCGACGACAGCGCCGTATGGCCGGTCTACTCCCTTGTTGAACCGACGCAGTCCATAAAAATGCCGGAAGAGCTCGTAAGTCCCGTCTATGAGGTGAACGATCATTTCAGGATTCGCGGGAGGCTCGTTGGACGGAAGGGGACTCGCAGATTGTCACTTCGCCCTCGGTGGCCGCCTGGCTGCGGACGGTACGGTTCCCTGGACGTTCGTTGTCGGTGCACGACTCCTGGCTGCAAGCTAGACCTCTGCGCGAGGTACCCAACCCCACAGATCTGTACTTCAACTGGCATTTACCGATACGGTCGCATGTGCGGATGTTTTCGCCCAGGTTCACTTACTCCCATGCCGCGGTTCGCAACTTGAACACGATCGAATCCGCGAGGGCGGTGATCGACCTGCTGCCGTTGCCCCCAGACGGTGCATCACCGAGAGAAACGAGAATCTGAAGTTCACGCCAAACGACATCAGCGAGTGGTACGGAGTCTCCGCAAACACCTCCCGGGACTGGCTGGAAAGATGGAAAGAAGACAAACTCGTTACGCCAGAGAAGGAGGGGGCGCGACGGGTACGCGCCTACAAGTTGACGGCGTTTTGGGAGGACATGGTGCTGACCACCCTTCGTAACAGCAGCGCTTACAACAGCTAAAGTGTGTGTCGCGCATCTTTCGGATGTCGTGACCACTACAGGTTGTGGCTTGGAGTTGTTATAGCACCAACGCCCGTTATTGATTAGCCCCAATTAGGTAGCCGGAAGCTCTGCACTTCCCCCGTGCAGATCCCTCTGCAAGCTTATGTGGCCTTCACGGCAACCAGAGCTTTCCCTCCCACGCAGGTTCCGCCTCCGCCAGTGAAGAGCAGTAGCCCGTGGAGCACGTCGCCTGAGCGGCCTCGATTCTAGTGTGACACCGCTGGTTCTCGCTGTTCCGGCAATCGATCCAGAGGCACCCTCAGAGGATTTCGTTCACTGCATACGCGAGCGCGCCTTTTGCGCGGTCGATCAGGCTGCGCTGCTTCCAGCGTTCGAGCGTAATCTCGCGGCATTCCGGCAGGTATCGGGTGAAGATCGCTTCGAGCTGTTGCGCCGTTGATGCGTCGAGAATGGAGATCGATAGCTCGTCGTTGATCTCAAATGAGCGGTCGTCGAAGTTGCTGGAGCCGATGGCCGACCACACGCCATCGATCGTCATCACTTTCTGATGCAGCAGCGTTCGCGGAAACTCGAACAGGCGTACGCCGCGTTGCAGGAGCCGATCGAACGTGAAATGGGAGGCATGCTGAACCAACGCATTGTCTGAGGCGTCGATGGCAGGCACCATGACGCGGACGTCCACGCCTCGGCGCACCGCCTCGCCGAGTGCTTCAATCGCCTCCACCTCCGGGATGAAGTAAGGGTTTTGAATCCAGATTCGCTCCCGTGCCAGGCAGAGCACCGTGTGGTGAAGGATCTTGACCGCGGGAGCCGAACTTTCCGGCTTAAGAAAGCTGACATGCGCGGTCACGTCGCCCACCGCTTCCAGGTGCGGGAACACGTCGTCGCCGAGAAACAGCTCGCCGGTCTCCCCGCCCCAGTTCTCGCTGAAAGCGGCTTGGACAGCCCCTACAATCGGTCCGCGAAGCCGTATGCTGATATCGCCGAAGTGCTCTGCGTCCTGCGCATCCCCCAGCCAGGTGTCCACGATGCAATGTCCACCAACGAAAGCGGTCGACCCGTCGATCACTGCCAGCTTGCGGTGGTCGCGCTCGTTGATGACGCCGATATTCGCGAAGGTGAGCGGGTGGAACTTAGTGAGCTGGCACCCGGCCGCAAGCAGCTCCCGTTCGCAGGCCTTACCCATTCCCTTTGAGCCGACGGCATCGACCAGCACGCGCACCTTCAGACCTGCACGCGCACGCTCGGCAAGGGCGCTTGCCACGCGGCCGCCCAGCGTGCCTTCGGTCCAAAGGAAGGTTTCAAGGTGGACGGACTTTCGGGCGGAGGCGATCGCCTCGATCAACACGTCAAAGAACGCGCCGTTCTCGATGATTTCGATCGTGTTGCCGCTGACCGGGACGTGCAAGGAGAGGCCGGCAAGCGACGGCATCAGCTCGGAAATGTGCGAGCCGCATTCAATGTGCAGCGTAGGATCGCGGTGCCGCTTCGCCGACCAGATGAAGAGCACTAGAAGGGCCGAGAGCAGGCTCAGCACTACGACTGCAACCACCAGGTAGCTGGTCACGTGGGGAGAGCTGGTGAGATCAGCGCTACGAAGCTCATAAGTGCAGCAACATATCCAACGGCTACGGCGTAGAGGGCCACAACATTCTTCGTTGAGAGCGCCATTGCGACGCTGGATTAACCGCCGGGTCCTGCGTGAACGGACTCACTCGGTGGGGCGTTCGCGGGGTTCTACACGGCATGGGATAACGATTGCTACCGACAAACCACCTACACAGATGCGGCGCGATGGCGTGCACAGAGTTCCCGATTAGCGGTTTGCAATCTCCCTCGTGAACGCCGGCGAGCGTACCACTGCAGCAGCCTGTCCCAACTGCCTCGGGAGCGAGATGCTGGCAGACAGCGAAGCCGGCGATGGACTCCTGTGGAGAAACCGACGACCCTCTCTGGAGCACTACCCTATGGCTGAAAAGTATCGTGAAATCATGCTGACCCCAGCAGTGCTCGCGGCGCAGGCGAAGTACTTCGGTCAGCGCCAGCGGGTCCTGAACGCTCCCGAGCGCGACGCCCTCACGGACGAGGAGGCTGCATTCATCGCAGACCGGGACAGCTTCTACATGGCCACGACGAACAGTGACGGCTGGCCCTACCTGCAACACCGCGGCGGTCCGGCGGGTTTCCTGAAAGTCCTCGGCCCGAATCAACTCGGCTTTGCTGACTTCAAAGGCAACCGACAGATGCTCAGCACGGGCAACCTCGCCGGCGATGACCGTGTGTCGCTCTTTCTGATGGATTATCCGCGCCGCGAGCGGCTGAAGATCCTCGGCCATGCTCGCGTCCTGGACGCTCGAGAGAACGCTGCAATCGCCGACGCGCTCAGCCCTTCACCCCCGCTGCGCGCTCGGATCGAGCGCCTCTTTATAATCGATGTGGTGAGCTTCGACTGGAACTGTCCGCAGTATATCACGCCGCGTTACTCCGAGGCCGAGCTTAAGGAACTCATCGCGCCACTCCAGGCGCGCATCGCCGAACTGGAAGCGGCGCTGATGGTACGCGACGGGAAGTGACTTTCGCCACGTCTGCGCCCTGCCAGCGCTGGCCAATCTCCATGAACATCGCAGATCGGGTTCAGCTCCGAACACACGATAGAAGCTGGATCCGCCTCATTCAGCGCCTTCGGGTAGGTGAGCGGCCATGGACTGCGAGTCATCATAGATTCCGAGCCACAAGCTCCGAGCGCGTTCACGAATGTGCATCCGCGTCACCTAGTGCGTTTCCATCCCCTCAGAGTCTCCCGGTCCTTGCTCCAGATCTGCGTTAATCTGCGTAATCTGCGGTTAAAGCTTCGTCCTCATCTTCTCAGTCCCTTTCCGGCAGTCTCCTCTTGTATTGAAGAACTCCCGTCCTCCCGCAGTTTTCGTTTCCGCCCGCGGCTACCCTGCGGCTGGGCTTCCCGGGCCCGCAGGAAGGTATCCAGCCGAAACTCCATGGCGCGGATCTGCTCGCGGGGCGTGCGCCTGCCATCAGTGAAAAGCTCGTAGGCATCGTTCATCAGGCGGGGCTCATCGAGTTCCTCCAGCTTCTGCCAAAGCCAATTGAAACGCGCGGCGGCGTACTCGCTGGCCCATTCCGCGGAACGCGCCCGAGCACGGGGAACGGCAGATGCAATCAGCACGGCGAGCTGCGCATTGGCGCTGCCGGTGGCGGATTCCAGGAGCGGGCTCTCTGGGCAGTCCGGCGGCAGGCTTTCGCCACGATCTGCAAGTAGGAGCAGCACAGCCTGCAGAAGGACGGCGGAGACATCCTTGCGCCCTTCGCGCTGGGCGATGCGGCAGAGGGCTTCCTTGACCGGGGGAGAGAAACGGACGGCGATGTTCTCGGACTTCTTCATGGGCGCATGGCTGGAAACATTGTTTACGCCGGAAAGATGGCGCTCACGAGAGCCCTACGCCATAAGTGTTCTTGTGAACAGTAAATAGCTCCTGAGGCATGAAGCCCAAGGAATGAATCGCTGGCACGCAACAAACCAAAAAAACCAAACGAA
>JANMSW010000053.1:0-6205 GCA_031389825.1 Spartobacteria bacterium | reverse complement strand
TTCGACCGCCCTGCACGCACCCCGGAGGTGCCCGTGGTAGTCCCGGGAGCACCCGTGGCGGGAGCGTAGGAGCAACCAGCAATGAAACCTGCCGCCGTCTGGCTTAACTGCCGGGCGGCGGCTTTTCCGTGGGAAGTACTGCCGGTTGTGTGGGTCAGAATCGCACCAAAGCGTGTGCGATTCTCCTCGCTCGCATGCTAACAGGTTTTCGCGCACACTACGCTGCGCCACGGGTTCCGAGAACAAGCCGATCAACGCCGCCCGACTACACTTACCGACTTTGCGCGAGAAAACAGATCAAGCAAGACTGTGGCGTGTTTTGAAGAAGCTCGGAGCCCGGGTGCGAAGCCCTGGACGGGTGTATCTCACCGGTGGTGCGACTGCAGTGCTCTATGGCTGGCGCGATATAACTATCGACATTGATCTGAAGGCTAGCCCGGAACCGGCCGGCTTCTTCGAGGCAATCGCCCACATAAAGGAATCCGAGAGCGTAAATGTCGAACTTGCGTCCCCTGATGATTTCATTCCTGAACTGCCTGGCTGGCGTGATCGAAGCGAGTGGATCGTGCGAGAGGGTCCATTGGACTTTTACCACTACGATTTCTACTCGCAGGCTTTATCCAAGATTGAGCGGGGACACGACCGTGATCTGACCGATATTCGAGCCATGCTAAATGGCGGTCTGGTCCAGCGAGATCGTCTTCAGGCACTCTTCTTTGAGATTGAAGAACAGCTTCTTCGTTACCCAGCGATCGATCCCGCTGCATTCCGGGAGCGAGTCTTGATCCATACGTCGCCTGCTGAACCGAGATGAACACCCTTACTCCCGAGCAGCAAATCCTGATCGCTGACCTGCCTGGCGCGGATCTCGTCGCAGGGGGGTTGGTCGACGCCGCGGCAGGGCGCATAACCCCAAATGCCTGCCTAGTCTCGATCGCAAGTCCCCGGCTTCGCGAGGCAGAGCTTCTAGGCGGCACCCACACCACAATCCCAGAAGCCGAACTCAAATTATACGATCTTCTTTGTGAACAATCGGCGGATGCTTACAGCGCTTACAACTCTCTCCTGCGGAGGCTCGTCAGTTTTGAGCGCGCGTTAGATCATCGATTGACTGCGAATAGGAAATCAGCGCTGAGCTGATTTGTCTGATGCGGGTTAGCCGCCCTTTCAAGTCGCTCAATCTATGGTGTGGCCGGTGGAGCAGCTTCAACCGCGGGGGGTGCAGCTGGCGATATAGTAGATAGAGATGAGGTCGGCGCCGGCGATGCATCAGGAGCAGGCACCGCAGAAGGCTCCAGAGCTCGCGGCTCCGGAAGGGGCTTGGGCTTGGGCTTGGTGAGATCCTCCCAGGTAAAGAGCTGGCCCTCGAATCCGCCGAGTTCACCAAGCAGTGTCTCGCAACGGGCGCGATACTTCTCAAGATCGGGCGCGGACCATGGGCGCTCCCCCGTGCCCGGGAATACGAGGTACGTCACCTTGAGGTCATTCACCGGACGATTGTTCACGCTGGCCTTGGGATTGAGCTGCTGGCAGAGGCGTGTGGAAGCCTCGCCCGCTTTGAAGCTTGGGCCGACATCACCAAGGATTGCGGGATAGAGCACGTCGTTGTGGATCACCACGGCATAATCGCCGACCATGGGCGCCATCGGCTTGCCCTTTCCGAACATCGAACCCGGGAGAACTATAAAGGGATCAACTGCTCCGACCAGGAAGCTGTACTTCTTCAGATCAGAAATCGCAGATTTCAACCGCTTCTGTTCGGCTTGGAGCTCTGCCTTCTTAGCCGAGCTCACATCATTTGCAGCAAGATCCTTCTCAACCGTTTTTAGCTTTGTCTCGTGGGCACTTAGGAAAGGATTCGGCTGCTGCGTTGCCTTGTCCCACTTATAGCTGGTGAAGGGCTGGAAGGTGGTGGAAAGCCCTTCCATAGTGGGCACGCGGTCCCCATCGGAGCCGTCGCTATCGACATCCATTTCCGACTGCATGAGGATGACCTTTCGTTTCGAGACCGGATGCTCCATTTCCAGGATCGTCTCGCAATCATAGAAATTGTGCCGGGAGAGTAGCGCATCCAGGCGGTTTAGATTGCGCCGGAGGTTCTCCACCTTGAGGCGGTAGAGGTTATCAAAGCTCGCCGACACTGTAGCGATCTCGAGCATGGTGGCCAGCCCCGGAAGGATCCGCGGCAGCTCGGGGTTAAGCTGGGAGATGGCCGCAAGATCACGGTGCGCCTTGGGGATTCGTGTTCGGACCATCACCTCCACCTCGTAGCTGGCAGGGTCGTTCCGATCTGCAGTCGCAGTGGTTCCTTCCAGCGTTTCGAGACCTGCCTTGAACTGTAACCCATTGAAGATGCGCCCCGTTTCCACGCGCTTGTTTGGCACGTAGGGTGCCGGAGGTTCCGGCGGTGGAGTTGCAACCGGTGTGGAACGTGGCGTAGCTGGCTCGTCTTCTAAGCGCTGCACCGGCGGACATCCGGTGAGCAGAAGAAGAGCAAGCAGCAGCAGACCAGAGGCCGCGGCCCAGTTCGCGCGGCTAGGAACATGCATGCCAGACTATCGCTTGTAGAAGATCAGCGAGAGGACGCCCAGAATCACGCCGATCACGCTGAGCACGCTCATCATCCCGGCGGGCATGACGCTATACTCTTTGAGAAATGCAGGAATGAACCGGCCAGCCAGAGCGATCGAGATGATGAGTCCTAGGATGATGCCAGGTTGGGTGTGCGTGGCGAAGAGGACGCCGGCGCCGATGAGCAAAAGGCCAGCGATTCCGCCGGCGATGATCGAGGCCATGCTTCCCGCCTTCACGTATCCCATGACTCCGCCGACAATCGTGAGCACTCCAAAAAGGAAATAGTAATACTTTGTCAGGTCGATCATGGCCGCGACCTTAGGCAGAAGCGTGAGCGGAGCAAGTGCGGAGAGGGACAACTGGAGATCGGAGCCCGGGATTGCAGCAGAGAGGCGCTGACTGACCACTTGGCTCTCCCTATCGTCTACGCTGCGCGATGAAGAGCCGCACGAGGAAGAACGGGAGCAGGGACGTGAAAGTCATTACTGCCCAGACCAGCCACCCCGGGATGACCCGAGGTCGATCACGCAGAACTGCTTCCAACCCTTCGCGTGCAACCTGCTCGACCGGGACCTTGAAAATCTCCGGAGCGGGGCCCTGCTCCTTGGCTTCAGGACGCTCGGCGAGGATGAAGAACTCAGTTTCCACAGGTCCTGGACAAAGTGCGGTGACGCTTACGCCGGTTCCGCGGAGTTCCCCGCGGATCGCCTCGGAGAAGCTTGTCACATACGCCTTGGTCGCGGCGTACACCGCCATTTTGGGAAGGGGCAAATAGCTGGCGATGGACGAGACGTTCAGGATCGCTCCGTGCCCTGATCGAACCAGCTGGGGGAGAAATGCGTGCGTCAGCCGGGTAAGCGCCTGGATATTCACGTCGAGCATCGCCTTGACCCGCTCCCAGTCGCTCTCCTCAAACAATCCATGGTCGCCAACTCCGGCGTTGTTGATAAGGAAGTCCACGGACATCCCGCTCCCTGCAACCAGTTCTAGTAGCGTTTCGATTTGAGCAGCGTCTGCCACATCCACGGAATGGCAATGAACCTCCAAGCCGGGGCGCGCGAGTTCCTGGCGCACCTCCTCAAGGCGGTCCATCCGACGCGCGACGAGGATGAGCGTGGCAGCATGCGGAGCGAGCTGACGGGCGAGTTCGCGGCCGATGCCTGATGATGCGCCAGTAATGAGGGCCGTGCAGCCGTGGAAGGAAGTCATGGTTGAAGTGCCCGCAGCGGGCGGCGAGAGTGTTTGTCAGAGAGAGGTGGACACAGGGAGTGCAAACTTCGAAAAGGAGGTGTCATGACAATCGTGAACCTCGAGCAGCAGACGCCCTTTACGACTGCGGACGGATCTACCATCCGAAGTATTCTCGATAGCACGAATGCGCCTGTAGAGAAGCAAAGCCTCGCGGAAGCCCGCCTCCCTGCGGGCAGCTCTACGCAGCGCCACTATCACAGGGAGTCGGAGGAGCTATACTTCATCCTCGAAGGGCAGGGCGTGATGGAGATAGGCGGTGCACACCGTCCTGTCGTGCCGGGAGATGGGATCCTGATTCCTCCGGGAGCCTGGCACACGATCACGGCTACGGAGCCGCTCCGGTTTCTATGCTGCTGCGCACCGCCCTACTCGCATGCCGACACGTACTTTGCAGATCCCGAAGACATCCGTGAGATTTAGCGATTTCGAATTCCCGGGTCGCTGATCCTGCTGGTACTCTCTGGCGCATGTTCTCCTCCAGGGTACTCTCCTCAATCCGTCCCTGCCTCGCGGCGGTGCTGCTACTGGTCACAGAAAACGCTGCGGCCCAGAACTGGCCTGCATGGCGCGGTCCGGGTGCCATGGGTGTCACTTCGGAAACTGATCTTCCGATCAAATGGAGCCCTACAGAGAACGTGCGTTGGAAGGTAGCGCTCCCAGAGAGGGGCAATGCGACGCCGATTGTCTGGGGTGACAAGGTCTTCGTAACCCAGGCTGAGGGAGACCAACGCCTCCTCTACTGCCTAAACCGGACGGACGGCAGTCTTCTCTGGAAAAAAGGCACGACTGGCAGCGCGAGTGAACCGACGCACGAGACAAATCCGTATGCATCGTCCGCACCCGTCACCGATGGCGAGCGCGTAGTAGTCTGGTTCGGGTCCGCAGGCCTTTTCTGCTACGATCTCACTGGGCAGGAGCTATGGACAGCCGCGCTGCCAAAGGTGGATCACGAGTGGGGATATGGCAGCTCTCCGGTTCTCCATGGCGACCTGTGTTTCCTGCACTTCGGTCCCGGGACACACAATGCCACTATCGCTTTCAACAAGAAAACTGGTGCGAAGGTCTGGCAGGTCGACATGCCGCCGGTTCATCCAGAGAAACGCACAGACGGCTTTGCCGGTAAGAAAGGAATGATCGGTTCCTGGTCCACTCCGATGATTATCGACGCAAATGGCCGGACGGAATTGGTCAACGCGCTGCCTGATCGCGTGCAGGCGCTAGATCCCGCGACCGGCAAAGAACTCTGGCGGTGTGAGGGGTTGAACCCGTTGGTCTACAGCTCGGTGATGTACGGCGAGGGCGTGATCGTCGCGACTGGCGGCTTTGGCGGGAGTTCACTAGCAGTGAAACCAGGTGGATCCGGCGACGTGACTGCTACGCATCGGCTCTGGCATAAGCCGCGTGATAAGCAGCGCATCGGGACGGGCGTAATCACGGGTGGGCATCTCTACATCTTAAACACGCCGGGAACCGCGCAGTGCATCAACCTGACTTCCGGGGAACCTGTTTGGGAGGAACGACTGACTGGCCCGAGCGGCCGCTCTGAGTCTTGGTCATCCATGGTGCTCGCGGGAGATCGTATCTATGTGCTCAACCAAGGCAGCGACACGTCGGTCATCAAGGCGTCGCCTACTTTTGAAAAAATCGAGATCAACGGGCTCGATGATGGGCTGACAAATTCATCCGTCGCGGTTTCCGCCGGAGATATCTTCATCCGCACGCACAAGCATCTCTGGTGCATCGGAAGCAAGGCAGCCAAATAGCCAGAGTTAATCCAAGCTGGAAGCATTGATTAACCGTTCAGTCCTTGCAGCGCTGCCGGCCGCTGGGGAGTGCTTCCGACACGGAACAGCAGCGATTCTGCGGGAGATCTTTGGCAGCAAACAAGCTGGCGCCAACATCGCGGCGATCCTGGCGGTGATTGAAACCTGCTACCGTTTGAGCACTCCGCCTGTGATTATCTGCCGGGGGGGCTTGCCGCCCTATCCAGCGGAACGCAGCGAGGTGCCGTGATTGACGTCTGAAGCATGGGCTGCGGCGATGCAGCCATAGCTGACGGACCGCTTTGGCCAGCGTACCAGACGCCCAACGGTTGTCTTACCCACCCACCGCGTCCGCCGGCAAAGGTGTGCGCTGCCCTACGGACACGGAAGAAGTGGAGAGCCCGTCGCTGGGCGCATTACCAAGGTCCGAAACCCATCAAGGTGCGTGAGTGTATACTCTCGCCCCGCTCCACCTTTGGACATAAAGCGAGCCCGGGGATCTTTTGGATCCACCGGGCTCGGGAGACTGGCGACGTCCTACTTTCGCACACCCTAGAGATGCACTATCATCGGGGCTGCAGCGTTTCACTTCCGTGTTCGGAATGGGAACGGGTGGG
>JANMSW010000052.1:0-105257 GCA_031389825.1 Spartobacteria bacterium | reverse complement strand
CACTCCTCGCCGGGCGGCCAAAAAGCAGCGGTCCAAAAGCCTGAAAAAACGGCGTCTTGCTCGGCATGATCTCTTCTGCCGATTCAGCTCCAAAGCACGAGCCGAAACGTCCTAAAACGCTCTTATCTTAGTGCCATTCGGGTCTGATCTTGCGCGCAACATTGCACGACAGCTGCCCTGCCACTTCCACCCTGTACTCCTGGCGTGTTGAGGTCTGCGTCCCACTCGAGTACCGCTGAATAGCCATTCATCGTCGCCAGCCCGAGCACGGCCATTTGCATCACGCCTTTCCCTCTAAACAGGGGGCGTGCTCTCACCTTCAATATATTTTCCTCATTGTGTCAACATGGACGAACTGTGGTGCTTATCAAGGGCAGTTCTGATCGGTGGAATGACTTACCCACCGTCCTTTTGTCTGCACCTTTTGATATTATGCTCTCGCCGGCACACCAAAACGTAACTGGGTGCTCGCTACAGGTTCGCCTTCAATTCTTGATTGTGATCTACACGTCGGAGGAAGGCCCCCTTCCTCAAGAAGCTCTCCTTGATGGGAACAAGGGGACGGCGTTGTCGCACACCATCGTCATGTCGCCTCGTCGTCGAAGCGGGTGGATTATACCCATAGTGACGTAGGTCAAGGTTGAGCAATATTCGGACACTGGAGCCGCTATCCTCCATCGGCGAGCTCCGGGGTTTGGGGTTGGTCCCGCTGCGGGGCGGTACGGAAGCGTGATTTTAGTTCGGCGAGGGATTGCTCGAGGCCGGCTCCGCTGCCGTGTCCTTTGAGCGCGCGGTAGATCTCCAGGGCTCCGGCGTAGAGATCACGCCCGGCAACCTGCTGCGTATCCTCCACCTGCTGGAGGAATTGCTGACATTGCGTTCGGACGGCGGTGAGGAGCTCGTGCAGCTCCAGGTCCCGCTCCAACTCCGGGACGTTCACACTGGGTGGGATGAACTGAAGGTTTTGCCGCGCCAGTTCCAAGGCGAGCCGGGAGAAGCTCTCCCGGCGCGGGCCGAGCCGGTGAAGCGAGAGCCGCTCCTCGGGGGTGCACGCGCGGAGGAAGGGCATGGAGGTGATTGCGCCTTCGAGTGAGGCGGCTATTAGCGCCTTTTCTGGCGGAGTGAGGGTTACGTCAATTTTTCCGTTCATAATAGGTGTGGTGGTTGATGTAGATGGCGGCAGATCCGAGCCAGTGATTTGGCTGAGACATGCCCTTACAAGAGAGGTGCGATGTCAAAAATTCTGCTTTGGCTGCAAGGCTGGCTCTCTTTTGATCACGTTTGCTCGGGGCCATGGATTACGGCGAAGCGCAGTTGCGCGAGCGACGATTCGCCCGGCGAACGCCAGGGACGGACGGTGCTCGGCACCCCTGGCCCTGGGCTCAGCCTCCAGTTTTGGAGGCCCAGAGTGCAAATGACTGACGCCCGCTGCCGCACGCCCGGGGCTCATGAGCGTTCAGCGCCAATCTATTTTGTGCGCCCCGTGGTGCTCAGGACCACCACACGTGGCGCTTCAAGGTGCGGTCCGCGGTACTGGCGACTTCTCCGCTCGGCCTGGCCCGGCAGCCCGATTCAAAGGGAGGCGGCCGCAGCTTGGAGCTGTCATCCCGCTCATGTTTCGCTCTCTCTCGACTGAGGCCAGGATGATTCCGCGCGGACCCAGCTGTGTCCGCCATTAGTGACAGTTCTGTGACGATTCCAAGTTGTCACAAGGCTTATATGGCTGTACCAGAGGAATAAGGGTTGGCAATGGGACGCTGCTCTCCAGCGTTCCGGCCGATCTCGCTTCCTCCCCCGGAATATGAAACACCCCTCGCCGTCACCGCGCCTTCACGTCACCCGTCTCGCTGTAGCAATCCTTTCCGGATCCATCCTTCCGAGTCCTTCGCTGGAAGCGGCGACTTTCACCTGGAAGAATATCACAGGCGACTGGACAGTTGCCACGAACTGGGTCGAGGGAGTAGCGCCAACTGGATTCGACACTGATCCCCAGTACTTCTTCGGCGGGAGCGGTGATCCGCCGTATGTTTCCACCTTAAACGAAGTTTTCCCGTATTCGATTCATCGCCTGACGCTGAATAGCTCTGCGACAGTGGCGAATACAATCACGGGTGCACCTGGTTCGGGGCTCACCTTCCTGGAAAACACCCTGCTCGAACCACCGCAAATCACGCAGGGAGGCGTGGGTGCTTTCGTGATCAGCATCCCGATCTCGATGAACATTTCGGGCGCCGGCAGTCTCCGGATGGTGGGCGGAGCGGCGACCGGGTTGGTAACCTTTGAGAGTGCAATCGAGGGAGCAAATCCGATCGTGATCGACAATGGCTCATGGCGCTTCGGAGCCACTACCAATACCTGGAGTGGCGGCACCACGATCACTGGTGGCGCAAAAGTCGAGGTGCGGCCGAGCGCCGCTGGCAATGTAAACGCTGCGATCAGCGGGGCGAGCGGCTTCGGGAGCGCGGGGACGATCACCCTGAATAACGGCTCGCTCAAGCTAACCCCTGCGGGGACGGGGAACATTTCCTTTGGAACGAACCGAACGATTGCCTTTGGGATGTCCGGAGGGGTCCTGGATTTGGTGAATACCAATGGCGGCAATCTCACCGGAGATCTCGCCGTAACTACCACCGCAGGAGCGACCGGTGAGGCCGTGATCAAGTTCAACGGCGGTGTGAACGGGCTCTCTTCGAATAATCCACTCAATGGTGATTGGGCATCCGGAAACAACACCCTGAGATTGCGCGCTCTGACGGGAACGAGTCCGCTACGCGTGGAGCTGACAAATGGCGCGACTCTACGCGGCGGTACCGGCGCCACAGGAACAGTTAACCTGGCGACGCCCCTTACTCTGCGTGGGGTGCTAGGCGGTAATCCGACCTCTCCGACTGGCGAGAAGAACGTGAACATCTCGCGTGATACGGGGCGCTACCTGCTGGATAACTTTTCCATTCTCAACTACACGGCAGGGCTCGTTCTGGAGAATGCACTTCAGGTGCATAGCGCGGGCTCCTCGCGCGCCCTCGATGGGAATATCACGATCGCCGGGTTGGCCAGCGGCAATCCTGGCTTTGTCGCGTTCTCCGGACGCACCACCGGCACCGCGCTGGGGCCAGCGCTGAACGAACCGGGCGTCAATACAGCGGGCCAGAACGTTCTTTGGCTCGGACGTGGAGGCAATGATACACTCACCATTCAGGACGGTGGCGTGGCCGTGCTGGACAGCCGCCTCAGGTACGACCTCGGTTCTAATCATGGCGTCCTGCTGGATGCGCAGGCTGTGATTGAATCTGGCGCGACCCTGCGCTTCTACCAGTCGCTCTCGAATGCCTCGGCCCTCGCCTCTCCAGAAGGGCAGACAAACCTCAGCACCACTGCAAACGTAGGCAATCACATCGTCCGCGGAAACCTGCGTGGGCAGGGCACAACCGCGAAGGACGCGGTAGTGGACCTATACCTCCCGGTCGGCAATGTGATCGGCGCCGCTCCAGCCGCAGGAAGCCTCCCGTACGGCGGAGTGAACTTCGAAGCGTCGTCGAATCTCGTCGTGAATGGAACGGGCTTCGGCGGGCTCCGGGTCAATGGCCTGGCGCGGGCGAATACACTTTTCAGCGGGGCCACTCCCGACCCAGTCACAAACTCCGCAAAGTTAAGCAACCTGCTCACTCCGGCACGCATCGCTGCGGTCACGGGTTCAGGTGGGTACCTCACTCCGGCGCCTGCAAACGAGACGTATGTCTTCCCGAATGCGGAATGGGCATCAGGAGTTACGGTCGGCCTGAAGGTGGTGGACCATAACCCCAACGGGACGGACCTCCAGTTCGACCCGGCGAAGACGACCTGGAGTCATAATCTCGCCGTAGATGCCGGCGCGCGGCTGGACACTGGAGCAGCGCTCTTCACGCTAAACGGCGGGACTCTCCATGGAAACGGGACAGTTATCGGTGGTGGTGGCTTGCGCATCGGCCCGGACGGCTTTGTATCTCCAGGGCTCGGTGGAATTGGGACGCTCACCGTGGGCAATCTAACGCTCGATGGAACCTATCTTGCCAACACGCTCGACACTCCTTCCAGCGATCTTCTCTCCGTCTCCGGCGACCTGACTCTGGGCAGCTCCAGCATCTTCCAGCTCGCACCTGGGAGCACACTGGCAACGAGCAGCTACACGCTATTGACGTACACCGGCGCGCGCACTGGCTCATTCGGAGCGGGGCAGAATCTGCCCGTAGGCTACTCGCTAAACTACGACGTTGCAGGACAGGTCAGGCTGGTTTTCGGCACCGTGATCATTCGCACCTGGAACGGGGCGCCGGGCGCGGTCTGGAGTGCTAATCCGGGCGACGCGAACTGGAAGGGCCCTTCTGCCTTTGCCAACGGAAATGCAGCAGTTTTCGACGATACTGCCGCTGGGAGCACCACTGTGACCCTGAGCGGGATACTGGAACCTGCGCTGACCACCTTTAACAACTCGACGAAGGACTATGTAATCATCGGGTCGGCTGGCAATGCCATCGCCGGAAATGGATCGCTGATCAAGAATGGCACGGGCGTGGTGGAACTTCGTGGCACCCACACCTACGCGAATGGCACGACGATCGCCGCCGGCACGCTGCGGCTGGGAACGGATAACGTGCTGCCGGACCTCGGCCAGGTGACAGTCTCCGCAGGGGGCACGCTGGATGTAAACGGGCGCACTGACACCGTCGCTGCTCTGGTCGTAGGCGGCAGTACGACCGCCGGATCGCTGACCGTCGACAGCGTGGAACTAAGCGGGGGCGCGCTGATTGGCACAAACCTCGTGCTCGCGGGTAATGTGACGAAAACCGGCGCTTCACCGGCGGTCATCTCGGGAGCGGTGGATCTAGGCGGGGCAAGCCGGGTCTTCGACGTCGCGGGTGAGAGTTCACCGTCGCTGACCCTTTCCGGCGTAGTGAGCAACGGCACCTTCACGAAGTCCGGGCTCGGTGAAACCCTGCTCGGAGCAGTGAACTCCTACGCAGGCGGAACGACGATTACAGGCGGTCTCCTCCGTGCGGGAGTGGCGCAGGCAATCCCCAGTGGGATACTCACCGTCGCCGCGGGTGCGACGGCGGACCTGAACGGGTTTAACTATACTGCCACCTCGCTGAGTGGTGCGGGCACCGTGCTGCTGGGCGCTGGCAACCTCACACTAAATCCGACGACTACCGCTGCATTCACTGGACCGATCAATGGAGCCGGCGGCGTGACGAAAATTGGTCCGGGGGTGCAGACCCTTGGTGGAAACAGCACCTATGCAGGAGGACTGGACGTTCAGGCCGGTCGGGTAAATCTCACTGGGAACGGTGCAGCCGGGAGCGCTCCCGTTTCGGTACGGACGGGTGCCTCGCTTCAACTCGGCGCGACGATCCCAAACAACGTGACGCTGGAGCCCGGCACCACGATTTCTTCACAGACCGGAAACAGCATCGGTACAGGGACATGGAATGTGCCGGGAGCGACCTCCTTCCTTCTCTACAATCAGGACAACAATGCCAACTCTGAGCTGGTCTTCACAGGGACGCTGACTGGCGCTGGAAACATCGAACTACTCGCAGGGATCAACCAGCCGAATGCTGACGGCGGCGCGGGCCTGCGCTTCCGTGGAACGACTCCGTCGACCTACACAGGGACGGTCACGGTCGGGCCGGAGGCCAAGCTGGAGATTCAGATGACGGACGCTGCATCGCCGAATCCGTTCGGTGACGGTAGAATTCGTTTGCTCGCTGGAACCAGCACAGGAGGGCTGAACGGCAGCTACGCCCAGTTCCAAGCTCGCATCAACACTGCGGATCAAACATACGTGCTGGGGAACGACGTTACTGTCGAAAACCAGGGTTACGTGAACCTCAACGTGCTGGGAGCGGCTAACGTGGTTGCGGAGTTTGGTAACCTTACGATTGGTGCTGGCCAGATCTTCGCGGCAAACAAGAACGATCAGGTGGTGCGTACCGCGGCGTTCCAAACGGTCACGCTTACGGGTGGAAACGCCGAATTTCGGGCGTACGATCCAGCCTTCGGAACGCAGACGGTGCTCACGCGTGGAGGATCGAACATCCGGCTCGGTGCAATCTCCGAAACTGTCCCTGGCTCGGGATTGATTCTAAAGGCAACCGATCCCTACTTCATCGAGGTAGCGGGGGCGGCCAATTACACCGGGCCCACGGATGTGCAGGGTGGCACGCTGAGGGTGAGCGCAACGGGTTCATTGGCGAGCAGCTCCGAAGTGAGACTGGGTGCGGCGACCAAGCTCGACGTGACTGCACACGTCAACGGTTACACGATTCCCGCTGCGCAGGATCTCCTTGGCGTGGGTGACTGGGACGGACGAATCGTGCTTGCGGGAATGCTCGCTCCCGGGCCCGGACTGGGGACGCTCACTGGCGACGACTTCACTTTGCAAGGCACGGCTCTGATGCAGTTCGAGCTGAGCGGCTTGGACAACACGTCGGACCGGCTGACCCTCACAGGTGACTTCGACAAGGGCACGGCGGGCGCGTATCAGTTCGACTTCGAAGGCGGCGGCCTCGGCGGGCAGACGTATTCGCTCGTGCAATTCGCGAGCACCACCTTCGCCGCGACGGACTTCAGCTTCGTGGACCTGGCCCCGGGGCTCACTGCGACCTTCGCCATGACCCCAACGGAGCTGCAACTCACGGTCGTTCCGGAGCCAGGCAGCGCACTCGCGCTCGCCCTGGGTGCCGGGCTGCTCGGAATGCGGAGGCGTCGGCAGGGGTAAGCGCAGACGAGCCGGTCGCTCAGGCGACTGCCGCGACCCAGCTGTTATCCTGCTCGTAGCCGGTGGCGATCAGCAGGGCGCCGTACTCCGCGTCGAATCGCCGCGCGAAGTCCGGCGTGAAGTGATTCTTCCAATCGCCCGGCGTTCCCTTACGCCCATGGGACTTCGCATCCTCTTCGCCGAGCTTGCGCTTATAGACAGTCTCAAAGCGACTCTCCCGGACTGCCTCCTCCAGACGTTCGGCTGAAAGTGCAATGGCGAGTCGGTCGCAGAACAGTTCACGAAACATCGCCAGATCATCTGCGAGGAGATCCTCGTACTTCAGGATGATCTCGCCGCTGCCCGCCCAGGAACGTTGGATATCCGCCTGCTTCACGAGCGCATTTGTAAGCAGCCACTGGAGCCCCTCTTCAAAGCTGCAACTCCGCAGAATGTCGCGCCGTTGCTGCACGATTCCATTTGGATCCAGCTCGTGCGTGTCACGCATGCTGAAGTATTGCGAGATCAGCGTATCACGGAGATCACGGATCACCACAAAGCGCCGAATCTCCGCGAGTTCCGGGTGGTCCAGAAAGGTCTCGCGTCGCATGAAGACTGCCGAGTGCACCGCATGCTTCGCGAGGTCGAAACGCGCCGGGATCTCCCAGTAACGTGGCGCGACCTGTTTTCGAAAGAGCGCCCGCAGCAGCCGATCGATCCAGGTGGAGCCAGCCTTACCATGCGTGATGTGCATCATGGGCGGCGGGCCTGGATCGGGCTTAGGGGAGAGGAACCCGAAAAGCATAAACGTCGCACGATAGAACGCGGAGATTGCGGAGCAAGCGTGCAGTTCCGGTCGACCGCGTCCTGAGGCGCTCCTCCTGGACGCAAAAAGGGCGGCATCGCTGCCGCCCTTTCGGAAGTTAGTTGTAGGCGAAGTCCTTACGCGTGATGCGAAGTCGTACGCGGCTCCTCGGTACGAAGAGGAACGTGCTCGGTCTGAGGTTCAACCACCTCGTGCACATTCACCACATGAGGCTGCGTATCGCGCGGAGCTTCGAGCCGCGGTTCTGAAACGACGGTTGGCCGTGTGACCTCGCGCTCGATGTCATCCTTGGCCTTGGAGAACTCCTTTACAGCTTGTCCGAGACCCTTCGCGAGTTCCGGAAGCTTCTTCGCTCCGAAGAGCAGAAGAATCACCAAAAAGATGATCAGGCCGTCCGGACCAGCAAGATTAGGGAGCAGTGCGACGTAGTTCATACTCGGAGATTAAGTGAGTGTAGCAGGAGGGGCAGGCTTTTCGTCCTCGTTCTTCGCCTTCGAGAACTCACGGATGGCTGACCCAAGGCCGCGCGCGACTTCCGGCAGCTTCTTGGCACCGAAAAAGAACACGAGAACGAGAAGGATGATTAGACCATCCGGCCCCGCCAAATTGGGAAGAAGAGCGAGGGAGTTCATAGGCGCGTAAGTTTCAGTTATCATCGAAGCAGCGAAGATTCAACGTAAGATTCCCCCGTGGACGAGGGCTCACCGGGGCAATCTCTGGCCGGACAATACCTTAGAAGCTGAGACGATGAAGGCCGATGGTCCTCGAAATCAGTTCTTCCCCAGCAAGGCGGAAGCTTCCTCGGGATTGGGGAGACCCCATGGCTTCCACTTTGCCATGTACTCCGCTCGCGGCAGCAGTGCGTAATGGGGATTCCGGCCGGCATCCAGCCAGCGGATCAGTTGAACTAGATTGGGTTCCGCCATGACTGTGCACCCCGCACTCGGGCGGGTCGGGCCGCGGCGCATGTGGAAGAAGATCGCGCTACCAGCACCGGCGACTGGCGGATCGGAGTTGTGACGGATCTCCAGCAGCCAGCGGTAGGCGAAGTCGTTGTGCCGCATCTTCTGCTTGTCGAACCAGGCAGGTGGATTCTCGGGATCGACCACCACGTGCTTGTTGTAGTCAGGGTGCGCTGGGTCGTCGATCCATGCGTCCCCCATCCCGACGGTGCGGAAAGGGTACCGCGCTCCTCCAGGCAGCGACTGGTCGTAGGTATAGATCTTTCCCATGCGAAAGACTCCTGCGGGCGCGCGCTTGTCTCGTTCGACTTTGCGGAGCCCCGGCTCATCGGTGCCATGGACACCACGGCCCCACGCAAGGCCGCTCGGCCCATAGAGCACAGTCCACGGCTCCCCGGTCGCTTTCCATCCGCCACCCGCCCTCTCGAAGAGCTGGAGCTTGCCTGTCTTCGAGTTCCAATCCGGCGACACACTGACGATGAGCTGCTCTACATCTCGGCCGATCGCCGCCACCCGCGGCGGGATGACGAACAGGAACACGGCGGCGAATACGCCAAAGAGGCAGTAACGTGAGAGCATCGGCGCGGACGGAGGGCTCATGGTTTCACAGGTGAGTCATCGTTCCCGGTAAAGCAACCGGATTGTCGGTAGGGCTCTGCACCAACTCCGTCTTTGGGGTGACTTTGCACTCGACAGTCTTGGAGCAACTCGGGAGCCTCCCGTCCCGCGATGAACATCCTGATCCTTGCTGCGGGCTACGCCACGCGCCTTCGTCCTCTTACCGAGAACCGCGCGAAACCGCTCCTCGATGTCTCGGGTAAACCGATGATGGAGTGGGTCATCGACAATCTTGCCCCCATCGAGGGAGTCGAGAAGGTTTACGTGGTGACGAACAACAAGTTCGCGGCAGATTTCCAAGCGTGGGCAGATCAATACAACACCACGCACGCCAAGCTCGCCTTTGAGATCATTAACGATGGTTCGACTAGCGACGCGGACAAGCTAGGGGCTATCGGTGACATCAATCTGGTAGTGCGGAAAGCGGGACTGACCCACTCCGACCTGATTGTGGTCGCGGGCGATAACCTATTCTCGGAGAGCCTGGCGGACTTCGGTCACTTCTGCCAGGCGAAGCGGCAGCCAGTGCTCGGCGTATACGATGTCGGTAGCACCGAGGAGGCGAAGAAGTATGGCGTGATCGCCGTGGACGAGACGGGCGTGATCACGAGCTTCGAGGAGAAGCCGGCCGAGCCGAAAACTTCACTCATCGGGATCGCGCTCTATTACTACCCGAAGGAGGCGGTCTCGCAGTTCACCGCCTACATCGAGGAAGGCAACAACCCGGATCAGCCGGGGCGCTTTGTGCAGTGGCTTTACGAACGGATGCCGGTGCAGACTTGGAAAGTGCCGGGGACGTGGTTCGATGTGGGGAGCAAGGAGACGCTTGAAGAGGCGAATCGCATCTTTACGCAGTTCCGGAGCTAGCCCACGCCAGGGCTACTAAATGTCCGGCCTGCTGGAGTCTTACGAAGCGGAGCGCGCGGACTTCGAGCGGCTGATCAGCGCCATTCGCAAGGTGCAGGCAGCGCAAATTGAGAACTTGCGTTCGCACGAGTGGCTGGTCGAGGTCATCCGCGAAATCGGGCTGGTGCCGATTCCCGAGAGCGGGCGCACGTACGCGAGCGAGGCGGAGTTCTTGAACAGCTCGCAGCAGGGGCTCATCCAGATCCCGCAGGAATATGCGCGGCTGCTCCTGCTGCTCGCCGGGCAGCGCGTACGGACTTACCTGGAAATCGGCTGCTTCAATGGCGCGTCAGCTTGCTTGGCGGCAGCGTACCTGCAGCGCTTCGAGCCGGATTTCCGCGCAACAACCATCGATATCTTCCCGGCCTTTGTCTTCTACTCGGAGATCCGGGACCTCGTGCCGCTGGAATATGTGGTGGGGAAAACGTCGTACGATTTTCGCGGGCGCGAGTTCGATGCGCTCTTCATCGATGGCGACCACTCCTTTGAGTGGGCGCACGCGGACTACCAGAACTGCGGGCGCGCAGCGCGGGTCTGCGCCTTGCACGACGTGAACAATGAGCCATACCGCGGACTACCCTTTGGTGGCGTGCCGGCGGTTTGGGAGTTGATCAAACGGAACGAGCAAGGGTCGGGTGCCGAGATCGTGGAGATCTTCGCGCATCCAGAAGGCGAGGATTTGCTGGGGATCGGGGTACGGATAAGGGCTGTCTGAACCCTGGCCGGCGGCAAAGTGCAGGCTCGATCATAGCTAGCGGAAAGGGCATCCTCGCCTGAATGAGAATCGACCGATTTACCCAGAAAATGCAGGAGGCCTTGCAAGCTGCGCAAGATCTCGCCTCGCGCGGCGGACACTCGGAAATGTCCAACGAGCATTATCTGCTCGCGCTTCTGGAGCAAACCGACGGCATCGCCCGGCCACTGCTGGAGAAGATTAATGTCACGCCGGGAAATCTGGAGGACGCGCTGCGGGCGGATCTCAGCCGACGCGCCACGGTGCAGGGGCAGAACATGCAGGTCGGCCTGGGGCGGGAGATCACGACCGTGCTGAATGCCGCCGAGCAGGAAATGGCGCGCCTGAAGGACGAATACCTCAGCGGCGAGCATTACTTGCTGGCGCTCACGGAGGCGACCGTCACCGCGGGTCGCTTGCTGAAGTCGGCAGGTGTTACGCGCGATGCGCTGATGACGGCGCTGCAGCAGATTCGCGGTTCGCAGCGCGTGACGGACCAGAATCCTGAAGGCAAATACCAAACGCTCGAGAAGTACGGACGCGATCTGACAGAACTCGCACGGCGCGGAAAGATTGACCCGGTGATCGGCCGCGATGAGGAGATTCGTCGCGTCATGCAAGTGCTCTCCAGGCGCACAAAGAACAACCCGGTGCTGATCGGCGAGCCTGGTACGGGGAAGACGGCGATCGTGGAGGGGCTGGCGCGGCGCATTGTCTCCGGAGACGTCCCGGAGTCGCTGAAGAACAAGAAGGTTGTCTCCATGGACATCGGCTCGATGATCGCCGGAGCGAAGTTTCGCGGGGAATTCGAGGACCGGCTGAAAGCCTTCCTGAAGGAGGTCACGGACTCGCAGGGACAGATCATCCTTTTCATCGACGAGCTGCACACAATCGTCGGCGCGGGCGCGAGCGAGGGAGCCGTCGATGCCTCGAACATGCTGAAACCGCAGCTCGCGCGCGGGGAGCTGCGCACCGTGGGCGCGACCACGCTGAACGAGTACCGGAAGTACATCGAGAAGGACGCCGCGCTGGAGCGGCGCTTCCAACCAGTGATGGTGAAGGAGCCAAGTGTGGAGGACAGTATCGCGATCCTGCGCGGGCTGAAGGAGCGGTACGAAGTCCATCACGGCGTGCGCATTCAAGACAGCGCCCTGATCGCCGCTGCCACGCTCTCGCACCGCTACATCGCGGACCGCTTCCTCCCGGATAAGGCGGTGGACTTGATCGACGAAGCCGCATCGCGCTTGAAGATCGAGTTGGACTCGATGCCGACGGAGATCGACCAGCTGGAACGGGAGATCATGCAACTCGAGATGGAGCGTCAGGCCTTGCAGAAGGAGAAGGATCCGGCGAGCAAGGAGCGGCTTGCGCGTATCGAGCGAGATTCCGCGGACCTCCAGGAAAAGAGCCATCAGCTGAAGGCGCAGTGGCAAAGTGAGAAGGCGGTGATCGATCAGCAGCGCACGCTGAGTGAGCAGCTGGAGCAGCTGCGAATCGAGCTGGAGCAGGCACAACGTCGGGGCGAACTCGGCAAGGCGAGCGAGCTGCAGTACGGGCAAATCCCGCAGGTCTCGGCACAATTACAGGAACTGACGAGCAAGCTCGCGCAAGTACAGGGCGGCGGTCAGCAGATGCTGAAGGAGGAAGTCACTGACGAGGACATCGCAAAGGTGGTCTCGGCGTGGACAGGTATTCCGGTGACGAATCTGCGCGAGGGCGAGCGAGAGAAGCTGGTGCAAATGGAGCAGCGGCTGGGCAAGCGGGTGATCGGTCAGCGGCCCGCGATCCACGCAGTCTCTAATGCCGTCCGCCGCGCTCGTGCCGGCTTGCAGGATGAGAATCGTCCGATTGGCTCGTTCATCTTTCTCGGCCCAACTGGCGTAGGTAAAACGGAGCTCTCCCGCGCGCTGGCGGAATTCCTCTTCGACGATGAGCACGCAATGGTGCGGATCGACATGAGCGAGTACATGGAGAAGTACTCCGTGGCGCGGTTGATCGGCGCGCCTCCGGGCTATGTCGGCTTCGAGGAAGGCGGTCAGCTTACTGAGACGGTGCGCCGAAAGCCGTACTCCGTGATCCTCTTCGATGAGATCGAGAAGGCGCATCACGATGTCTTCAACGTCCTCCTGCAAGTGCTCGATGATGGGCGCATCACTGATGGCCAGGGCCGCACCGTGGACTTCAAGAACAGCGTGATCATCATGACCTCAAACCTCGGCTCCCAGTACATCCTGGATACCGAGAACAACGCCGAGCAACGGGAGGCGCGGGTCATGGATGCGCTCCGCTCGCACTTTAGGCCGGAGTTCCTGAACCGCATCGATGAGGTCGTGATCTTCGACCGTTTGAACGAAGAGGACCTCACAAGCATCGTCGATCTTCAGCTCGCCCGACTGGTCAAGCGCCTGGAGTCTCAGAAGCTAAAGCTTGTGCTCACCGATCAGGCGCGGGAGCACCTGGCGCGCGAAGGCTACGATCCCGTGTATGGCGCGCGCCCGCTAAAGCGTGCCGTACAGCGGCAGATCCTCGATCCGCTCTCGCTGGAATTGTTGGAGGGTAAGTTCCGCGAGGGTGATACAATCAATGCAGACGCGGCGGACGGCAGAATCGTATTCAGTAAATAGCCCACCTCATTTCGAAATGGATCAATACCTCACCATCGCCACTTTCAACGACCGCGAACCTGCGGACCGGATCGCCAACCGCCTCCGTGAAGCCGGTTTTAATGCGGACGTCTTCGACGAGTCTGCCGCGCAGAAGTGGCTCCTTCTGAACATCTCCCCGAAGGCGCACATGCGCGTCCGGGTGGACAAGGATGACGGTGAACGCGCCATGGAACAGCTCCGGCAGTGGGACGGCCAGGACAGCGCGATGAGTGAAGCAGTGAAGTGTCCGCAGTGCAGCTCTTCGCGAATCGAGTACCCACAATTCTCGCGCCGCACCTTGATGAGCGCCTTCCCCGCGGCCCTCGCGGCGGCTGGGGTGATCGAGAAAGACTACTACTGCGAAGCATGCTCGTTCACCTGGAATCCCGATGAGAAGGCGGAGCCCAAGCGCGACATTCTCGGGTGGGAAGAAGGGACGAGCGTTCCTTAGTCGATCTTGGCCGCGAGTTGGATTACCCTTCGCGAGGCGCTGTCGCCGCGAAGCTGGATCGAGCGCCAGTTTTGACTGGCAAGCCGATGCGATTCGCGCGCTGCGAGAATCTTGAGAGAATCTCGCGCCCTTGCCGCGAAGGCCGCGTTGTGCGGCGCGGCGGCTATCCGCGCAAATTCCGGCCACGCGGTCGGGCCAAGCCTTTGTATGTAGGCGAGATCGAGGATACGGTAGGGCTGGCGTTCCCATTGCGAGACGTTGAAGCGCGCAATGGCAGCGCGGGTGTCGGGGATCTGCAGCAGGAAGAACAGTGCGAACGTCGCAATGGCGTTTGCCCCCAGGAGCCAGCTAAAGGAGGTGCGCATCGCCACGTGCCAGGTAAGAAGAGCAAAGCCCACCAGCACGAGAATAATGAAACACGCGACGTACACACGGAGTTCCGTGAGCTGATAAGCCTCTACATAGAGCCGCAGCCGGAGGAAGACGCTGGCGATCAGGATGATGTTTTGGGCGATCCAGGCGTATGCGAGCACCCGAAGTAGTCGGCGGTTTGTCACTTCGGTCGACTGCTGGAAGATCCCGGCCAGCACCGCGGCGGAGAGCAGGACTGCGAAGATCAACGTGTACACGCCGTGGTGCACGTACGCACTTGCGGCGATCCCCTGCGGCAGCACCGCATTGAACCAGAGGTAGATTGCGTCGGTGGTATTCGCGGCGAAGAAGAGCACGTTCAGCATCAGCAGCACCGCGGCACTTTGCCAAAAGGCGAGCCGCACATCGGGCCGACTCCAGCGCGGAATCGTACGACTCCAGATCCGCTCAGCGACCACGCGACGATCAGGCCGGACCCACGCCAGAGCCAAGGTGCCGATCACGAGTAGGAAGACGGCGTGCGAGATCGAGAAGTCTATGCCCAGGAGCGATGTCCCCAGCCAATCAAATGCCGTGGCGATCATCTGGCGAAGCACCGCGTTCCCGGCGGACAGCAACGCGGCGAAGATTACGCTCAACAGGACGGCGGGCGCGAGTGCCTGGATGAGGCGCAAGCCGCGCTCACCGTAAGTCTGCGGCAGACCCATGAGCACGGTCGGGCTGTTCGCCACCGCCTTCATCAGCCATGGCCAGCGCGCCGGCGCACGGCCGATCGCCAGAGCCGCCTCGACGCAACGCCCCCACCAGGAGTCGATCTGCGCAAAGTAGCGCGCGCTGAAGATCAGTAAGAGCAGGCCGCCGAGTACTATGATGTTCAAAGGGCTGATCTCCACCGCTGCCTGCACACAGGCGATAGCGAACAGGGTCGCGAAGAGCCATGTGCGCCTGCTCCATTTCCGCACGTGCTCCTGGCAGAGAGTGTACGCACCCAGCACCGCCACATAGATGGCGAGCGCGAGGCCGGGCTCGACATCCCACAGCAGCAAATCGCCCAGCCAGGCCAGCAGGCCTGCTTCCAGAATGATGCCACGGAGTTGCTCCCGCGGAGCCGCAGTGCCGGTTGGTTGAAGAGGGATCGCGTTCATCGTGCAGCCAGTTCCTCAGGCTGCACCCCGATTGCAGCAAACTCCTCCAGACGCACGACGACCTCCGCGACCGTCTCCTTCAGCGTTGAAGTACCCGCCGTGATTCCCACCACCTTCGCCTCCAGGAACCAGCGCGCGCAGAGCTCTGTAGCGCGCTCAATGTGGATCACCTTCCGACCTGCAGCAGTCCCTGCCGCCACCAGCTGCAAGGTGTTGTTGCTGTTTCGCCCGCCGATTACCACGAGCGTGTCCACTTGCCCGATCAGCTTCTGCAGTGCTTTCTGACGGTTTTTGGTGGGCTGGCAGATGGTGTCGACAAAGCGCACTTCGCTCGCCGGGCGGGCCTTTTGCAGCGCATCGACCAGCGCCTGCACTCTTTCCAACGGCTGCGTGGTTTGCGAGATCACGCCGTAGCGAGCGGCGTCTGGAAGCGTGGAAATGTCTGCCTCTGTCTCTATAATGGCGACGTCCGGGAAGTCTCCAGTCAGTCCATTCACCTCGACGTGTCCGCGTTTCCCGATGACGCAGGGAAAGTACCCCATGGCGATCAGGGTGCGGAGCTGCTCGTGAGCGTGCCTCACGAGCGGGCAGGTGCCATCAGCTACACCATATCCACGGTGACGCCACTCGGAGCGCGCGCGATCCGAGGCGCCATGTGCGGTAATCATCACCTGCGGACTCGTCGCGGACGCGGGATCGTCGAGCGCGCCCTCACTTACCCCCTGCGCGGCGAGCCGCTCTCGCACTACCGGATTGTGGACGAGTTCTCCCAGCACAGTCAGCGGGGCGCTTTGGGCGAGGCGCTCGGCTTGGGCGAGCGCATCGCGGACTCCGAAGCACATACCGTAATGTTCAGCGATCAGGATCTTCATAGTGTGGATGGTTCATAGTTGCTTTGTACTGCAAAGCTCTGGAGCAAAAAGCGCCGCTCATTGCTTCCCTGCGCGGATGATTTGCTCGAGCACGAGGATGTATTCCTGGAAGGAAGTCTTGCCACGGGCGGTCAGCGAGTAGCTGGTCTGCGGGCGATCGAGGATCTCCTTGGTTACGGCTACGTACCCAGCCTGATGAAGGGTGCGAAGATGGGAAACCAGATTGCCGTCGCTCATCTTGAGTTCAGCTTTCAAATCCTGAAAGGCCCAGCTCGGCCGGGTGGCCAGCAGGGTCATAATGCCGAGACGCCCCTTCTCATGGATCGTCTTGTCGAGCTTCTCGAAGTCGAACATCAGGTCGCGGGCACCACTTCGGTCGCCGGCTTCTCCTTCGCCCAGACGCAGGCGGCATAGATGATGTGGAAGATGCCGAAGGTCGCCGCCATGGTGTAGTCGTCCCAAGGCGCGGCTAGTATGGGTACTCCGAAATCATACGCATGGCGCAGCAGTACGGCGAATCCTGTCAGCAAGAAGGGCCAACCCAGTCGGGTGAGTGATGGAGGAGCAAAGTGCGCAGTCGAAAGAAGCGCGAGTCCGTAGAAGACCAGCCAGAACGGCACGACTGCGCTTCCTGGCCGGATCCATGCGAAGACCGCACCGCACAGAAGCGGCGGCAGCATCGCCTTCAGAGCCATCCGCATCGCCGGGGAGACAAAGGGATCGCCTCGACGCCGCGCATCGCGAGCCAGGAACCAGAAGTTCACTGCCGAGGCAGCTGCCAGAACTGCGAGCCACTTTAGCTGGAAGGTAAAGTCCCGGGTGTAGTACTCGTCTGCGGCGACCAGAGAAGCAGGATCGCTTCGCAGCGAATTCACCTCCCCTGCGAAGCCAAACCCAGCAACGCAGGCGAGCAGACCTGCGATGAGCGCTGCCGGAGCAGAGATGGCGCGGTAAATAGTGGCTCGCTCCATCAATGAGCGGATCACGCGCAAGTGCTCTTCGGCCTCGGATCGCATCGACATGTTTTCACTTTGCATCGCAAAGCCCTCTTCGTAAAGCGAAAAGAGAGTGAGCGTACAAGAGGGGCGGATATCACCGAGGAGAGGAGATTTCCGCGAAATACGCGAAAGAACGCGAAAATAGGGAGGGGAGGAGAGGGCGGGCGACGGGGTGTCGCCTGCGCCATGTGAACAGTTATGTGAGTGCTTAAAGCCTTCTCCCCTTTCGCGCTCTTTCGCGTATTTCGCGGACAATCCCCTCTGAGTCCGGACTTGATCGGTGACTATCGGTACAAGTTCGCTCTCCTAGTAGAGTACTTTCCTCCGTTTCGTCGATGGCCACTGTTCTTCACTGGCAATCACTACTCGGGATCCTGCCGGAGGGGACACGCTGGGGGGAGAAGTTGCTTCCTGCATTACAGAGCTACCTCATCAGATCTGCGAGCCGTCTCATCGGCGCGACGAGATCGCTCATCTTCTTGACGAGACGGCTCTATAATTCCGCGAGCTGGCTCCGTTCTTTAACGAGCTCTCTCTATTTTCTAACGAGCTGGCTCTCTTTTTTGATGAGCGCGCTCGTGAAATCAACGAGCGGGCTATGTATTTTAACAAGCGCGCTCGTCGTTTGGATGAGCGTGCTCGCGGATTTCGCGAGCGCGCTCGTCGCAAAACACAGCGTTCCACCGAGAATTCTTGTTTCCCGAACGACAGCGTAGCGGTGAATCTACGAAGCTTATAACAGAGCAAGTGATTCATCCGTTGGACTTTGCGAACTTCACTCCTGTGTTGAGAAAATAGTTGGTTGACGGGCTGTTCGTCTTCTGTGACTTTGATTTCAGTCAGGTCGCGTCCACGGCGAGTTCTTCCATTCTTCGGACGACCCTCCTCGCATTCCGGCAGGAGCCGGGGCGCGATTTAACCAAATCCTTTTCGATCCATGGCGGGTCACCACTTCTGTGGTCCCAAACTTAGTACGTCCCCGGCGCCCGAATCAGTCATGACAGTGGGCGCGATTTCGATTGAACACGCCAGTCAGCTATGACTGGCGGGTCGCAGTCGGTGATTCGCTGGTATTCGCGTCCCGGAAGATTTTGGCGCGCAACCAGTGGGTGCTGATCTTGGTTACTCGTTGGCAGTCGCAGCGAGGCTCGCCCGGCAGTGTTAGTTCATCCCTTTCCCTTGTTTTCCATGCGTCGCGCCAGTGAGGCCCACGCCCCCCGTACTTTTACTATGAGTGAATCAGTCGAACAGCCTCTGCTCGAAGAGCAGAACGGCGCGTCCCCAAAACCTCCAACCAAACGCCGCGCCGCTCCCAAGGCCGCAGCTGCCTCAACAGTGAAGGCACGCGCAACTGCCCCGGCAAAAGCCGCAGCGGCAAAAGCTCCTCGCAAGCCTGCGAAGAAGGCCGGAGCGAAGCCCGAGGATGTAGCTCAAGCGGCTCTCCCCTTGGAAGACGCCGCACCCGCACCTCGCAAGGCGGCCGCAAAGTCGGAGGTCTCCAGAGTCCAAGCTGAGCAGCCCATCTCCGCCCCTGAAGTCGCAACGCCGGCGACGGACGCTCCTGTCCGAGCTCCAGCGAAACCTGCGGCCCGCAAAGCCGAGAAGCTGAAGCTGGAAGCGTACAGCCCAAGTGGCACGACAGCGGAGGAATGGAGTCCATCAACCCCCAGCACAAAGGAGCAGCCCGCACGCAAGAAGCCCACGCCCCGCGGCAGGAAAGCTGCGAGCGAGGATGTGCCTGCTAATGTGCCGGCGCCGGTGAGTGAAAACACTTCCAACCGGCGCAGCCAGCCTGCCAGTGCCGAGGCGCCTGAGCCCGCACCGCGTACGCAATCTCCGCCTCCAGCTGAGGTGCCGCCGCCGGTTTCGAGTGAAGCGATCTCCTACTCGGAGACAGGCTCGCCAGTAGCGTTACCTGCGCCTCCCGGCCGCAAGTACCCAGTTTATATCCCACGGCACCTCGCCCGACAGCTGGAGCAGGGTGAGCAGACTGAGGAGTCAATCCTGGCCGCTGCCCAAGCGGCAGTCCAGAATCGCGCGGATCACCCCCGCCCGGAACGGATCGATCGACCAGAGCGGAATGTTCGACATGACCGCCCGGATCGTCGGGATCAGCCAGATCGCCACGAGCGCCAGCCCCGGCAGGAGCGACAGGATCGCCCAGAGCGCGGCGACCGTCCGGATCGCCCGGAGCGTGTCGATCGTCCGGACCGTCCCGAGATTGCTCGTGAAGGCCGTCCGGATCAGCCGCCTCGTGAGGATGAAGTCGCAATTGTAGAGGGCCTGGTTGAGATCTCCGGCAAAGGGTTCGGCTTCCTCCGCGACCCCAAGCGCAGCTTTGCCCAGCATCCTGCGGATGTCTTTGTCACCCCGGAGTTCGTCCGCAAATACAACCTGCGCGACGGTCAGTGGATCAAAGGCGAGACCCGCCGCGGTGGACGTGGCTCGCAGTTGGATCGAATTGACGAAATCAATGGAGATCACCCGGATAAGGCCCGCACGTTGCCCGCCTTTGACGAGCTGACGGTGGTGAACCCGCTCGAGCGCATCCGCCTCGAAACGGTGCCGGACCGATACACCACACGGGTGATCGACCTAATGTGCCCGATCGGCAAAGGCCAGCGGGGACTCATCGTCGCGCCGCCACGCACCGGCAAGACGACGCTGCTGCAGCACATCGCCGATGCGGTGGTGAAGAATCATCCGGAGATCACCCTCATCATGCTGCTCGTGGACGAGCGGCCCGAGGAGGTGACTGAGATCAAGCGCAGCATCCCGACGGGCGAGATCATGGCGAGCTCGAACGACATGGATGTGAAGAGTCACACGCGGATCGCGCAACTTGCAGTGGAGCGGGCAAAGCGTCTGGTCGAATCCGGGCGCGACGTCTTCATCCTGCTGGACTCGATCACCAGGGTAGGCCGCGCTTTCAACAATGCCACGGGTGGCGGCGGCCGGACGATGTCAGGCGGCATGGATTCGCGGGCACTGGAGATCCCGAGGAAGCTCTTCGCTGCGGCGCGGAACACCGAAGAAGCGGGCTCGCTGACGATCATCGGCACGGCGCTCGTGGAAACGGGCAGCCGCATGGACGACTTGATCTTCCAGGAGTTCAAGGGGACCGGCAACATGGAGCTGGTGCTCGACCGTAAGATCAGCGACCAGCGGATCTACCCGGCGGTGGACATCTTCCAGTCCGGCACACGCCGCGAAGAACTGCTCGTACCTGCGGACGATCTGCACAAGATCGCGATCATTCGGCGTGGCCTTGCGGGTCATAAGCCGGTCGAAGCGATCGAGCGGTTGCTCTTCTTCGCGAAGAAGTTCCCGACGAACACCCAGATGCTGCGGGAGATCCCGGGCTAGCTCGGAGCGGGCAGAGTGGCGGCACGATCACAGGAAAGCGCTGCGCCGATGCCTGTGTAGCGCTGCGAAAGCTCTGTCATGCCCGCTCCGAAACCCGTCCAGGAAGTCGAAGTCGAAGTGCTCCCCCGCGAGAGGGCGGGCGAGCGGCGGAGTGTGGCCAAGAACGACGATCCTTTCATCGCGCTCGTCGCGAAGCTGATGGATTCGGCCTTCGTGATCCCGGGAACGAAGATCCGCTTCGGCATCGATCCGATTCTCGGACTTATTCCTGGGCTCGGCGACACAGCGTCGGCGGTAGTGTCAGTGATGCTCATCTTGCAGAGTGCACGACATCGCGTGCCCAATGTGATCCTGGCGCGCATGGCCATGAACGTGTTGCTGAACACGGCCTTTGGTGCCATCCCAGTGCTGGGAGATCTGTTCTCCGTCTACTTCAAGTCGAACGCTAAGAACTACGATCTGCTGAAGAAGCACGCGAATACGGGCAAACAGGCCACGTGGAGAGATCGGGCCTTTGTTTACGGGCTAGTCGCGGCGGTGGTGCTGGCGGTCGGCCTGCTGATCACCGGGATCGTGACGGTGGTCTCGATGTTGTTTCAGCAGTGAAGTGAGCTTACAGGTCTCCTATTCTGTGCCTCTGCGCCGACGGCCCGCACCGGCCAGAACGGCACCGGTTGCCAGCAGGAGCAGAGCAGTTGGCTCCGGAGTAGGCGTTACATCCGCATAGGTGGAGCCGATCCGGAGTTCGTCGAAGGTGAAATCCGTGCCGGAGTTACCGGTCCTAAAATCCAGCGAGGTGAAGAGTCTAGGGACATTTATATCCCCAAGTGCAACAGGGTTTACTCCGGGCGTAGACTGCCCAATGGTCGGGTTCACAAACAACTCGCCGAAGTCAGCTGCGCCCGCATTGATGGTCATCTTGAAGACCACCAGTTTGGTATCTCCAACGCTCAGTGAAAGAGGACCTCCGTTCACTGGTGCGCCTTCTGCCCCATTGAGGATCGCGAATCCGAGTTTATCGCCACCCGCAAGCTCGCCAATTCGCAGAGCCGGGACCGTTGGACTCCCTCCACTTGTGATAATGTTGAGAAGCGCATAGTCCGTGAAAACGTCCACGGTACCATTCCATATCGCGCTATCCCGTCGGATGAGATAACTGATCCAGATCTCTGTAATACTTGCGAACGGGGGAAACGAAGTTGCCTGGAGCGTTCGTCTATTCTGAGCCGACAGTGACGACCAGCCGGACTCATGGGTGCTCGGCGGTGTGTAGCTCCTAAGGCTCAGGCCACGTGTTGTAAGTGCACCGTACTGCAGGCCTGTATTGTGGATCTTGTCGAGTTCGCCGGCATCTGAGCTGGTCCACGCCGAACTGAACCCTTTGGCCAGAGTGGGGTCATCGGGGTTCAGCGTGTTGTCTTGAAGGTCAGTGCCGCCCAAGTACTGAAAACCCTCGTAAACCCACAGCTCCCCCCGCGCCTCGCTAGCGCCACTTCCCGCGACAACTGCTGCAACCACGCAGCGGAACAGTAATTGTGAGAAGAAGCGGAGCGGGAGGAGGGCGGGCATGGGTCAGGGCTTGGTCAGGATCGTACCACCTCGGAAGAGGTAGGTATTCGCGCCCGAGGAAACACTAGTTCCCGCCCCGATAAAGAAGAAGTTTCCACTTTGGCTATCCAGGTTCACATCAACCGAGCCCCGCAGACTGGTCGGAGGGTTGCTGTTAGAGAACGTCACGCTCGCGGAGGTCGTGCCACCAAAAACCGCCAACGGCGTTGAGTCGCTGCCCACGTAAAACGTGCCGGAGTCCTCGTCGATGAATGCCTCATAGCACTGCACCGGCATGGTCGCCGTCCCGGTTAGTCCCGTAGGCCAGGCAATCTGAAGGTCCAACGTCTCCGTGCCGAGCAACATGCCTCGGGCCATCCGGCGCCGCTGCGCGGAAGGAGTGGAGCGCTTCTGAATGACGACAGGAGTGGTAATTACCTCCTTAAGGCCATCGCGATGATGAGGACGGAGATGGCGCGGTCTTCCGTCATGAGAGCGATGATGAGGGGAGCTCACGCATCCTTGCGCAGCGATCAAGACAACTGCCGACAACAATCCGCAAAATACGACGCGAAGATGGGGTGTATTCATACCTCTAGTGTTTGGTGCACACGCGTTAAACATCGGCGAGACTGCCCAGTCAACGCTTCGACGGCCTGGTTCTACTTTCGGACCCACTCCTGAAAGAGCACCCAACCGCAGCGCTCGATCTCGGTGGCGGCCTCCGCAGACAAATGCGCCTTAGTCGCGAGCAAGCGTTCTTCGTATTCCTGCAGCTTTGAAGTGGAGAGCCCAGTACCAGACTCACGACAAGCGTGCAGCGCGGCGGCCGCAAACTGCGCGGCTTCAACTGGCTGGTTCCGATCAGCAGCAAGCAAAGACCGGAGCGAGAACATCGCAGGGACGGCAGAGCGGTCCCGCAGTTGCTTGCGCAATTCAAGGCTCTCATCCAGGGCAGCCTGGGCCTGATCGAACTCACCGAGGTAGCGATGCAATGCTGCCAGATTATGAAGGGTATAGGCGATGGCCCGCGACTCGCCACTTAGACGCTGAAGCTCCAGACATTCCTCGAAAGCCAGGCGAGCAGCGGGGTAGTCCTCGATCTCCAAAAGCACGGCACCAAGATTCGCGAGAGCGGGCGCAAGCGTCTGGGGACGACCGATCTCGCGTGAGATCTGGATGCTCGACTCGAGAGCGGAGCGCGCGCCGGGAAGATCCTCCAGATGCAAAGCGGTGATGCCGAGGTTGGTCAGCAAACCAGCGATGTTCTTGCGATCATTGATCGATCGGAAATAAGAGAGCGCCCGCTCAAAGGGAGCTTTCGCTGCAGCGGCATCCCCAGCCGCGAGGGCGAGGTTTCCTGCGAGGCTGTCCGCTGATGCAACGATGAGAGGATCGGCGTCTGGATGATTCGACGTGAGCTGTGCAAGCACCGCACGGGCCTCAGCGGCATGACCGCGGACCATCCAGAAGATCGCAAGATCAGACGCAATACGCAGAGGCGCATCCGTGGCTCCTGGAAAGCGCAGCGCTGCGCGGACATTGTCGTGCTCCATCTCGAGGCGGTCCAGCCACGCTGCCTGTTCCGCGCCGTTGCAGCCTCGCTCCGCCTCCTTTGCCAAAGCCTCAAAATACGCAAGGTGACTTCGCCCAAGCTGCTCGCGAGATTCGATGGAGACGCGCTCCGCCGCATATTGCCGTATGGTCTCCAGCATGCGAAAGCGCATTGTCTCATGACGCTCTTCCGCCGAGATGAGCGAGAGCGCGCGCAGCTCGCTGAGTGAACGAAGAACGTGCGACGACACTTCGCGCAGCTGCTCGGACGCAGCGACGGCTTCCGCAGCCTCGGCACTCCACCCACCGCGGAAGACTGAAAGATTTGCGAGAAAGACGCGCAGCGACTCAGGGAGATAATCAAAACTCCAATCGATTGCCGCGCGCAGACTCTGATGACGTGCAGGTGCCCCTGGATCGGCGGAAGCAAACGCGTCCAAACGGCTCCCCAGCTCGCGGACGATCTCACGCGGTGTCCGCACAGCGGCGCGGGCGGCGGCGAGTTCGATAGCCAGCGGCACGCCCTCGAGCTGACGACACAGATCGGCCACTGCGACAGAGTTCGTTTCTGTTAGCTCAAAGGCTGGATTCGCCTGACGCGCGCGGTCCGCAAAAAGCGCCACGCTTTCCACCTCCGCGACGTCCCGTCCTTCCACGGGTATTTCCATTGATGGAACCGCAAACTCCCGTTCCGACGGATCGTGCAGCCTGTGCCTGGAGGTTACGAGCAATCGTACCCCCGGCATTCTAGCGAGCAGTTGCTGAATGACGCCCGCGCCGCCGGCTGCGAGTTGCTCGAAGTTATCCAAAACGAGCAGCGCAGGCTCTTCCTCGATAAACGCGACGATTTGCTCGAGCGCCGTTCTCGCGGGGTTGGGCTCAATCCTCAGCGCCTCACGCACTGTCGATGCAATCAGAGCCGGGTCATCAATGTCCGCGAGCGGCACGAACCACACTGCATGCGAGTACTCAGTGAGGAACGTTTCCGCAGCGGCAATGGCAAGCCGCGTCTTGCCGGTGCCCCCGGGCCCGGTCAGCGTAACCAGCTTCGTGGTCATTAAGAGGGAACGAAGCTTCGCGATCTGCGGCTCACGACCGACAAAACGCGAAAGGTTGCCAGGGAGATTGTGCTGCCAGGCAGGAACTGCGCGAAGCGGCGGGAAGTCGCATTCGCCTACGCATACTTGAAAGAGGCGCACTGGAGTGGGCATCCCGCGCAAACGATATGCCCCCAGCGCGCGCATCTCGGCCACACCATCGGTGACGGCGAGTGCGGAGCAGACGATCTGCCCTCCATGCGCCGTGTCCCGGATACGTGCCGCGCGATTCAGGACGATCCCACGAAACTCCCCGTTCTCGCGCGGCTCTACTTCACCTGCATGAATCCCCACCCGCACTGCCAGCGGTCCGGTCGCCGGAGGCCACTCGCATGCGCCAAGCCGCTTCTGTAGCGCCACGGCAAACTGCACCGCAGTATCACAATGCTCGAAGACCAGGAGAAACCCGTCCCCGGCCTCAACGAGTTCCCGTCCACCGTGCTTGTGCAGCACGGCGCGGACAGTCGTGTTGTGCAAATCCAAGGCTGGACGGAGCGCTTCGCCATACCGTTCCCAAGACCCGGTGGAATCCTCAATGTCTGTGAACACGAAGCAGCGGAACACCCGGTGTCCGTCCCGCGAGCCCTCGGGTTCACCGGTTCGCGATTCAGAATCACGCGCTTCTTCAGACATGTCGCTATCGCCGCTTCAGACGATCCGGTAGTCCACCTGAGCGTCGCTCCTTGGCAAGCGGAAAGCGCTTAGTCCGGGACCTGGGCGAGGAACGCCTTCATCGCATCGAAGCGCCCCTTTGCGGAAGTCTCCGCCACCGGCGCGTTTAGGATCTCTGTCACATCACGCTGATCGAGCAGCGCCGGGTCGAGTTCCTTGATGAACGAGCTCGCGGTACACGGCTGCGGGCTGCCGTACTTGATCCGGTTCCGGCACCACGTCATCGCGAGGGTCTTCATGGCCCGAGTGATTCCTACGTAAAGTAACCGCCGCTCCTCATCCACCGTGCCTTCCAGCTTCGAGCGATCGTGCGGGAGGAAGCCCTCCTCCAGGCCGATCAGGTAAACGTGCGGATACTCCAGCCCCTTCGCCGCATGCAGCGTAATCAGCGTCACCCCTTGCCCCGTCCCATCATCGTCCTCCTCACGCTCCTGCCGCAGCATCATCTCATCGAGAAAGCCGCGGAGCCCGCCAGTTGAGCGTCCCTGATACTCCTCGAAGGACTTCATCATCTCCACAACGTTGCTTTCGCGACCCATCCCTTCCGCTTCCGTCTTGCAGCTCTTCCGCAAGTCTTCGAGGTAGGCTGTCTCCTTGATCAGCTCGCGGAGAATCTCCACCTGGTCTGAGAGCGGCTCGTTGAGCTTCGTTTCATAGCCATCGAGCAGGTTCATGAAGCCATTGACGCTGGTGGCTGCACGTGGGGTGAGCGTTGCGCGATATGCGTCGGACTTCAGCACATCAAAGACGCTGCATTGCTGCCGCGCGCTTAGCTCCGTCGCCTTCTCCACAGTGCTCGCACTGATTCCACGCGCCGGGGTGTTGATGATCCGCAGCAGACTCACGTCGTCATCCGTGTTTAGAATACAGCTCGCGTAGGCCAGCAGATCCTTAATCTCCCGCCGGTCGAAGAAGCTCTTCCCGCCGATGATTCGATACGGAATCTTGAGGTGCCGCAGGTTCTGCTCGATCAGCCGCGACTGCGCATTCATGCGGAAGAGCACCGCGCACTGCTCGAACTCCGCCTCGCCCATCATCTGCCGCCGCTGGATTTCTTCGGCGATAAACTGCGCCTCCTGGCGATCATCCGGCATTTGGATGATCCGCACCTTATCGCCGCCCTCTTGTGCGCTCCAAAGCTGCTTGGGACGCCGCCGTGGGTTGTTCTTAATGAGGCTGTTTGCCGTGTTCAGGATGAAGTTCGTAGAACGATAATTCTGCTCGAGCTTCACGACCTTCGGGTTGGGGAAGTGCGTCTCGAACTCCAGGATGTTCGACACCTCGGCACCGCGCCACCCATAGATCGACTGATCGTCGTCGCCTACCACCGCGACGTTCTTGTTCTCGTTGGAGAGCAGGCTCACCAGCTCGAGCTGCAGCTTGTTTGTGTCCTGGAACTCATCGACCATGATGTAGTTGAACTTGTCCTGCCAGAGCTGGCGCACATCCGCGTGCTCGCGCAGCAGCTGCACTGTCAGGACCAGCAGATCGTCGAAGTCGACCGCGTTCAGCGTCTTCAGCTCCGCCTGATATTTCGCGAAGACCGCGCCGATCAGCGTCTGTTCATCTTGCGGTGCGGCCCACCCGTTGTTCTTCGCCTTCGAGATCATGTTCTTCGCCAGGCTCGCCTCCAACTTTTCGTCACGGGCGGCAGTTCGGCTAATGATCTTCTTGATCAGGCCCATCTGGTCGCCCTCGTCGTAGATCGAGAAGTTCGCCTTGTAGCCCAGCCGATCAATCCCCGACCGGAGCACACGCACGCAGAGCGCGTGAAAAGTGCTCATCGTAACCTTCTTGGCCTGCTCCTTCTCCACCAACGCGTGCAGGCGCTCACGCATTTCGCTCGCTGCTTTGTTGGTGAATGTCACCGCCAGAATGCTCCCCGGATGAATGCCGTTTGCGATCATATAGGCGACGCGCATGATGATCACCCGCGTCTTTCCCGTGCCCGCCCCGGCGAGGATGAGCAGGGAGCCGTGAATCGTTCGGACAGCCTGCTCTTGTTCGGGATTAAGATCGAAGAGTCGAAGGCCGGACATTCGGCGGTGAGGAAACCACGCGCTGTGGAATTCGCAACGCTCCGCCTCGAAAATGTGCGAAGCCCCGACGTACCGCGGCTATTTGCCGGCAAGCTGCCGGGAGACTTGCGCGATCACCTGCGGGTAGAGTGCGTGCTCCTCCACCTGGATGCGTGCGTGCAAGGTCTCAGCGGTATCCCCAGGGAACACAGCAACGTTCCGCTGAGCGATGATCGGGCCGGTGTCCGTGCCTTCATCCACCCAGTGCACCGTGCACCCCGTCTCGGGTACGCCGGCTGAGAGCGCCTGCTTCCAGGCCTCCAAACCGGGAAAGCGCGGAAGCAAAGATGGATGGATATTTACAATCCGGTGCGGGAAGGCCCCGAGCAGCGGCTCCTTGATGATCCGCATATATCCGGCGAGCACGATCAGCTCCGCACCCGCCTCCTTGAGCAACTCCACGACGCGCGCCTCCGCATCGGGCTCCAGCTTCGTGCGAAAGCGCCCAGGTGGCACGTACTCCGCGCGAAATCCGCGCTCGCGCGCCAGCTCCAGGATTCCTGCGTCCTCCACATCCGAGAGCACAATCGCGACGTCCGCTTCGATCTCGCCGCGCTCGATTGCCTCCGCAATGGCACGAAAATTCGACCCCTTGCCAGAACCGAGAATACCCAGCTTCAGCGTTGCCATTGAGCGAGCGTCGCGGTGGTGGATTTTCCCGGCACGAGGGGGAGGATCTGGATTTCACTCGCCACCTCGCGCAGTGCCGCAACCTCTTCAGGGTTCAGGCTTTCTATCGTGTAATCGCCACCTTTCACGTAGAGATGCGGCCGCACGGTGCGCGCGAGATCAGTGATCCGCTCCTCGTGGAAAATAGTCACGTAGTCCACGCACTCCAGCCCTGCGAGTACCTCCGCACGATCCTCCTCCGCATTGATTGGACGGCTGGGTCCTTTCAGTGCCCGAACGGAAGCGTCGCCATTCACTGCCACCACCAGGGCGTCCCCCAACGCCCTCGCCTCCTGAAGATATCGCACGTGGCCGACGTGCAGCAGATCAAAGCAGCCGTTCGTGAATACCAGGCGCTCCCGCGCTCCGGCCATGGCATCGCGCACTAGGGCGAGTTCGGCAGGGGTCAGGAGCTTCTTCATGGACATAAAGCCGCGCACCTTAGCGGCCCTTACGCGAATGAAGCAAGGAAGCAGCCAGTTGCACATTCGGTGCCAGGTCAGCTACACCATCCCTTGCGCCCTATGCACGATCCCCGCTACGACAAGCTGGCCCGCCTTCTCACCAGTCACTCCACCCAGCTTCAGAGGGGGGAGAAGGTTCTCATCGACGCCTTCGACGTCCCACCTGAAATGACCGTTGCGCTGGTCCGCGCCGCGCGGGATGGCGGCGCACTTCCCTACGTTCAACTCCATCAGAGCCGCATCTCGCGCGAGCTCGCGCTCGGCGCCACGGAGGATCAGCTCGAGTTCAGCGCTGCGCAGGAGCTCGCGCGTATGAAGAAGATGGAGGCATACATCGCCATCCGCGGCGGTCACAACATCACTGAGATGAGCGACGTACCTCCGGAGCAAATGAAGCTCATCTCTCGCAAGATGAAGCCGGTGCTCGACTGGCGCGTAAAGAAGACGCGCTGGTGTGTACTCCGCTGGCCCACCCCTTCCATGGCGCAGCTCGCAGGCATGAGCACCGAGGCCTTCGAGGACTTCTTCTTCGATGTCTGCACGCTCGAGTACCAGAAGATGACTCCCGGCATGAAGGCGCTCAAGGAGCTGATGGATCGCACCGACAAGGTGGAGATCAAGGGCCCCGGGACCGACCTGCGCTTCTCGATCAAGAACATCGGCGCGGTGACCTGCGGGGGAAGTCACAACATTCCCGACGGCGAAGTCTTCACCGCTCCGGTGAAGAACAGCGTACAGGGCCACGTGAGCTTCAACGCGCCGACCATTTACCAAGGCACGGCCTTCGACTCCGTGCGCCTCGGGTTCCGCGACGGCAAGATCGTCGAGAGCTCCGCGAACAACACCGAGAAGCTCAACAAGGTCCTGGATAGCGACCCCGGTGCCCGGTACATCGGCGAATTCTCCCTCGCCTTCAATCCGCACATTCTCCACCCGATGCGCGACATCCTCTTCGACGAGAAGATCCGTGGCTCGTTTCACTTCACCCCCGGCCAGTGCTATGAGCAGACCGAGAACGGCAACCGCTCGCAGGTTCACTGGGACATGGTTTGCATTCAGCGCGAAGACTACGGCGGCGGCACGATCCATTTCGACGGAAAGCTCATCCGGGAGAATGGGGTATTCGTTCCGAAAGCGCTCCAGTCGCTGAATCCCGAGCGACTGCTGGGGTAGGAATTCCCGGGCATGCCTCCAGATCCTGACGTTCGGTGGAAGCAGCGCTTTGAAAACTTCAGGCGTGCCCTGATCCAGCTAAATGCGGCGGTCACTTTGGCTGAAGAGCGGACCCTTTCGACTCTGGAGCAACAGGGGCTAATAAAAGCCTTCGAGTTCACGCATGAACTAGCGTGGAAAACCTTAAAGGATCTTCTCGAGGAAGGTGGAGCTACCAACATCTTCGGCTCGCGAGATGCAACGCGCGCCGCGTTTGCCGCCGAGCTTCTCGAGAATGGTGAGGCCTGGATGGAAATGATCAAAGATCGAAACCTAACTACGCATACCTACAATGAAGGAACGGCGGCGGAGATCGCCTCTGGCATTCTCGAATGTTATGCGGTCGAGTTCGACAAACTCGAGCGCCGCTTGACTGCGCTCGAACATGAATCACGATGAAGGCGCACCACGGACTCAGCGAGAAAACGGTACAAAGGATCTGCTCAGTGTTTGCTGCTTTCGCCCAAGTCCAAAAGGCCGTGCTCTATGGCTCCCGGGCCAAAGGAAACTACCGAAACGGCTCTGACATCGATCTAACGTTGTTTGGCGAGCAGCTCGACCACAGTGTGATGACCTCTATCGACAACGAGTTGGATGACCTGTTGCTGCCGTACCACATCGATCTTTCTGTCTTCGATCAACTTACCCACCCCGAGTTGATCGACCATATCCGCCGGGTCGGCAAAGTGCTCTACGAGAGGACGCCTGCTTCACCCGTCCTTTCGCCTATGACTGAGTGACTTCTGATCATTCAAAACTTGGGTGCGGTTCATCCCCGGACTCTCAGAAATGGTCTCCAACTGTTCCAAATCAGATAGAATGCCTTCTGGCGCAGTTCTGAACTTGGATATCGAATCGATGCGCCCGGGAAGAGACAGTGGAGTGCGTGAGATGCCGCTCAGAGCTCCTCCGTCGGAGTTCCGAGGTGGAACGTTGGGCGCTGCTCCACTGGAGCTTAAACTGCTCCGCTGGTCGTCTTTGGAGCAGAGTTGAGCTCAGAGCTGCATTGGAGGAGATCCGCCGCTGCTATACATAAGCCACGCTGGCGGATGAGCCAAATTCGCTGCTCGGCCAGTCTCTCTGTGCTGTTCCAAGAGGCGATCGGACGGTGCCAGCAGTCTTTTCGGCTGTCGCGGCAGGCGCTTGCGGCTGTCGTAAGAGCCAAATCGACTGGTCGAACAGTGCCAAGTGCCTGTCGTGACAGTCAAAAAGACTGGCGCGACAGGTAAGACTGCCTGTCGGAGTAGACAATTCCGCTGGTCCGGCAGCCGTGCGCACATCCTGCTTAGCAGCTCCGTCGTCGCAGCTCCGACCTCGATGGGAGCCCCTTTGAGCTCAGCGGAGGAGTCCAGTGACGCGGCGGAGTACCAGAAAGCCTCTGTGGAGTAGTTCAGAGCCGCACCATGCTGCTTATTTGCCTCAAATCCGCTGGTGATGGCACCAGTAGTGCAGCCGAATGTGCATCGTGCACCTCCGGGCCGGCATAGCAGCCTCCTATCTCGGCGGCTGCGGAGTGCTCTGAATCATTCGGACGCGGCGGCTCTGCGGCGGTGGTGCGCCGGGTGCTGGTGCCAGGTTTATCTGCGGCACGACGTTTGGCTTGGGGATCTGGATCCGGCTGCCGGCGGGCCGAGGCTGTCCCCCACCGGCGGGAGCGCCCAGCGGATTCATTGAATTCTGCCGTTGTCCGGGGCGAACATTGGGAACATTTGGCTGCGGCTGCTCCGACGGGGTGGATATAAGCGCCATCGCGTCGAACTCCACAGACCCGAATTCTGTCCCCTTCTTCAGCATCACCTTAGTCTTCCCGGTAATCGGCGACCGGTCTACGCTTGCGATGGAGATGCCGTCGGCGTTTGGTTCATCGCCCACCAGGTTGAACCGATCCTGGCCGTTCTTGTGCCGTAGTGCGACCCCATATACTTCCTTCCCAGAGGAGTCCTCAGTTAGCTCAAGACCACCAAGTATGAGGTTTGCCGTGAAAACTGCTTCCGGAGCCGCGGCAGGGGCCACCGGCGGAGTGGCGAGTGCAAAAGGCGACTTCTCCCGCATGCTGGCGTAGCGATCAGCAGGATAGGGCTCAGGAACCGCTACATCTACATCCTGGCCCATCGTAGCAGACGCTGCAGTGAAGAGCATGAACGTGGTAACGAACGCTAAACGCATGCCCGAAGATAACTCACCTCCCATATACTTGCCAGCGCGGCGTTCGCTTACTTCCGCGAACCCGGCTTACTTGGGCGCATACCAGCGCGCGATCTTGAGCGTCGCGTGCATCTTTGTGAGATCGTTGGAGTCTTTCCTGAGATTGATGCTCTCAAAGACGGCGAACTTCCCCGGCCCCTGCATCTCGGCGAGGAAATCGATGAGACCACCCCAGGTACTGGTCGCTTCCACGTTCACGCGGATCGCGGCGTACTCCGGCTTGCGGACGATCCGGTCGATGGCATTCGGCTGCGGCGTGACCAGCACGGTGTGCTTGCGCGCCACATCCTTCACTTCCTCGAGCAGTTTCGCGCCAGCAGCATCGGGATTCTCCAACCGCTGAAGATTGCCGGAAACCCACCCATCGCGCTGTTCCCAGAGAGGGCGGTCAGCTTGCAAGAGTGCCAGCTGCTCCATCTTCAACTTGTTCGCAGCCAGATCTCCGCGGAGGCGGCCGTGATTCGTGAGGAAGAACTTGAAGAGGAAGAGGTTGACCAGCAGGAGCACAACTCCGCCCACAATCATGGAGAGGATTTTCTCGCGTTGGCTCATTGCAGTGCGCCTCTGATTCTAAACTGCACCCGACCATCTGGCAGGAAGGTTTCCCGGCCTTTCTCGATCCGGAAATCCTGAAGCTCCGGGGCCTTCTGCAGCTTATCGGTGAACTCCACGGCAAGCTTGGCGGTCGGAGCTTCGCCTTCGATGGTAAACGCCCAGTTCCCGTCGGAAGACTGGCTGTAGTCGAAGAGCGTCATCACTACTTCCTCGGATGGAAGGCTGTTCTTCACAAGGTACAGGAGCTCCACAACGAAGAGCTGCTTATCAATGGAAGGCCGAAGGACTCGCCAGCGCTGCTGACTCGCGGCAACGGCTTCTACTTGCGGCTGCATCTGCGCAATCGCGCGGTCCACTTGCTGGGCCTGACGTTTCAGCCAGGCGAGATAGAGGAACGCCAGGGCAACCAGGACGAGGTACACCATCGCGGCCCAGATGAGTCGCTGTCGGACGCGCTCGGTGCGCTCGAACCGGTGGATGTCGGAGGTCCAGGAGGCTGGGACCAGATTTGTTCGTGGCTCCGGGAGCGCGCCCTCCAGCGGAAGCAGCTCCACTGGAACTTCGTACATTTCACGAAGAGTCGGCTCGAGATCAGCGCGGTCTCCGCCTAGCATTACGCGGGTAAAGTCGGCGGGCACGCCTTCCATCTCCGCGCTGAGCAGAGCGCGGGAGAGATCGTCCCGCAGTGTATCGGCATCCGTACCCGGAAGCGTCTGCACCCAGCTGAGCTTCGCCTTCTCGCAGATCGCCACCGCGAGTTGCTCCTGCTCCGCCCATACTGCGAGCACCGTCTCCTCGGTGGGGCAAGCGCCAGCGATATGCTGAGCGTAGATCGAGACCTTCTCAGGAAGACGCTGCCGCGTCTTCATCGGCGCGCAGAGCAGCTCCAGCCCTGGGATGTGCACTGCGGTAAGGAGCACGGTGGATTCCGCCTCCTCAGCATGGAGAACCTCGAAGTCACTGGTGACCTCCTCGACGGGGTACGGCAGCGTCTTCTCGAGCTGTAGCTGCACCATCCCGGCGAGTTCCTCGCGATCCGTGGCGGGCAGAGTCAGCCGCTCCAGCAGAGCCATGGGAGCAGGAAGCGCAAAGTGGATCGGCGTCATTGCCGGCAGCCCTGCGAGCGCGCCATCGAGCGTCGGCGAAGAGTGCGTCTTGCCTCCATGGACGAGCCGCCAGCCTTGAGCATCGGGGGTAAGCAGGGCCACCGCGGCGCCAGGTTTCTTCATTCTTTCCAGAAGCGGATCACAGGATTGCCGCTGGTTTTGACGGCAACCACCTCGATTTGTCGAATTACTTTTCCCGAGTGCCCGGTGCTACGGATGTTCATCGTCTTGTCATTGACCATAACCAGTCCAAGAATGGACTGCTGCTGCGGTTGAGAAAAACCGAGCGTGCCGAGGAGCTGATCGACGTTCTTGAGCTGCGGATCGTCCTTGGTTCCTTCTTCTCCGTCCTTGCCGAGTCGGAGCTTCAAGAGTGCATTCACGCGCGGCTCATCGAAGCCCGGAATGAGCCGAAGCAACTCTGCAGGTGCGGCCATCAGATCGAGCGGGCCCTGGCTGTAAAGCGTGAGCTGGTCACGCCAGCCGGGAGAGTCGATGAGCGGCTCAGCTCCATACACTTTTGCGAGCTCGTCCACGCTCTCAAGCGGGCGATTGGCCGCGCGATAGTCGCCCTCTTCCTCCACGCCGTTCAGTCGGTTCAGATCATCCGCATCCACGTAGTCCAGCAGTGAATCCATGAGGGTCTCGCGTTCTTGAAAGCTCAGGCCGTGGCGCTCCATCCACTGCTTCAGAATCGTCGTCTTGCGCGGGTCCTCGCCTTCCATCCACCAGCGCAGGTTCAGCTTTCCACCTTCACTCACCATCTTCACCTCATAGCCGAGCTGCGATCCCATCTCCTCGCGAAGCATCGGCGTCATCTTCGTAACCAGCGGGTGCAACGCCACGGCGACACCAGAGTGCGCCATGGCCCGAGCTTCCACATGACGGTTTGCTTCCGCATGCAGCGAGAGATCGTGCTGAATGAAGTCCACCCAGGCGATGATCGCAGCCGAGAGGAGGATGAGCGCCCAGAAGACGATGAGCAGAGCACTGCCCCGCCTGAGGTCAGCCTTGCACATTTGAGGAGGGAACGTTCAGCACCGCCTCAAAGGGCTCGTCCTGTGCAGTGCGCCAGATTTTCACCCGCACCAGCGAGGGTCGCGCATTCGAATCGCGCCACCGTTCCAGCCATTGGTTAGGCTGACGCGGGTCGTGGTAGCGGATCTCGAGTGCGACCACATTCTTGAGCAGCGGGACCCACTTGTAAGCAGCCTCATCGGCATCAGAGAGGCGGCGCCGAAGGCCGATCTCCAGTTCGGTGGAGTTCTTCTCCACAGGCTGGATCGTGAGCACCACACGGTACTGATCCGGCGCAGCGGTAGTGAGCACACCGGAGCCGGCACTGCAGGTCCACTCGATCTCATCGCTGGCGAGGTCGCGATACTTGTGAGCATTCCCAAGCAGCACCCCCTGCCCTCGTGGGGGCAAATCCCCGAGCTGCTCCTGGATGTAGCCGACAAAGGAGGTGAGCGCCTGCCGCTCGGAGTTCAGTTCCTTGGTGAAGGCAATCGCGCGGAGATTAGCCTCCACGAAGCTGTAAAGCGTGATCACCAGCATGGCCATCACGACTACTGCGAGCATCACCTCGAGCAGCGTGAAGCCGCGAGTGCGCAGCTCAGCGTTGCCTTTGGTAAACATAGAATTCGAGTGCACGCGAGTCCTTCTCCCCGTCGGTCCGCGTCCAGAGGACTTCGGTCCTGACCAGGAAGAGATTCGGCAAGTCCTGATTGTCTTCGTTCTTTCGCTTCAAAGGCTCGCGTGTGGTCTTCAGCGTCATCCCGGCGAACATTCCCTTCAGGTCCTCGGTGATAGAGTCGTTCAAAGGGATCGCGTTGGCCTGAATCTCCGCCATCCGATTCTCCAGCAATCGGCGAACCCGGACATCGCTCTGTTTGTCCAGCTCCGCCTCGATGCAGCGTTCCACGCACTCACCGAGCACAATCACGCCGATCGTGAAGATCGCTACTGCGAGCATCACCTCAAAGAGAATGAATCCACGCGTCCTCATGGCAGCTCCTCGCTGACCAGCGTCCCATGCGTGGTCAGAGCATCATACTCCGCAGTCCACTTCCCTTCCTTGCCTGCGTAGCTCACGCGCACCGGCTCACATGTGCCGCTCCTCCAAAAGGGCCACTCGCCGGGCGGGTCTTTCATCATGGCCGCAGGCCGCTCCAGGATGTACTCGCTGCCCTCAGCAACCACGAAGCGCTCAGCAGCTTCCGGATCATCGTCCAGCCGAAGCTGGATGGGGACCATGGCGATGGCGCCTTCCTCCCAGACCAGCTGATAACCACGCATCTCTTGCACGCTCCGAAGCTGCGTCTTTCGCACAAAGCGGTCGAAGTTCTCAAAGCTCTGCGCAAGATCCCGGTCCTTTAAAGCCCCATCCACACTCGGCACTACCAGAGAAATGAGCAGCAGGCCGATGAACACGGCGAGGCAGATCTCCAACAAAGTAAAGCCGTCGCGACGGGACATCGACAGGATCATCGCCGAAGCGGGGACGGATATCCATGGGCATTTGCATCTCCAGCATCCGCACAATGATGCGCATCCCTCAGTGCGTTAAATAGGTGAATTTCTCGGGAGCTGCGTCGATAGTCGCGGGAGAGGCCCCCCCTCCGCAATGACTCAACTCTCCCTTCCCCGGGCGCTTGCAGCGCTCCTGCTCCTCTCTGTCTGCGTCCACGCTGCGGACCCGGTAATCAGCGAATTCATGGCGCTGAACCGGGACACGCTCAAGGATCAGGATGGGGACGCCTCCGACTGGATAGAGATCCACAACCCAAATCCCACCGCCATGAACATGGATGGTTGGTTTCTCACGGACGTCGTTACCAACAAAACCCAATGGCGATTTCCCGCTGTTACCATCCCGGCCAATGGGTTTCTGGTAGTCTTCGCGTCCAACAAGGATCGAGCGATTGCGGGAGCGGAGCTGCACACGAACTTTGCACTTGGCGGTGGCGGGGAGTACCTCGCGTTGATCCGGCCTGGCGGGCTGACGGCGTCAACCGAGTTCAACGTGTACCCGGCGCAGGTGGAAGATGTCTCCTACGGAACGGCGCGCGCGATTACGACGACTACGCTCCTGACCCGCGGCTCGCCAGTCCGTGCACTCGTGCCCACCGACGCGACGCTCGATACGGCGTGGCGCGCTCGCAGCTTTACCGACAGCGGCTGGAGCGCGGGCACCTTGGGCGTGGGTTACTTCACCTCGGCAGCGAATCCCAACCGGAACGGCGAGGTCGGCTTGCAGGTCGCAATGCAGAACGTGAATACCACGGCGTATGCGCGAGTGCCTTTCACGGTTCCCGCAGGAGGCGCGGTGGAGCGCGTGAAGCTGCTCGTGGACTACGACGATGGCTTTGCGGCCTTTATCGATGGCACGCACGTGGCTTCGTCGCCAAATGCGCCGTCCCCGGCTACCCTGGCGTACAACAGTCGCGCGGGCTCGAGTCGCAACTCTGGAATAGTCGAAGAGTACGACGTCTCTCAAGTCGCGGGTCTGCTCACCGCTGGGACTCACGTGCTGGCGATCCATGGGCTGAATCAAACCCTCACCAGCTCCGACCTTTTCCTCCTTCCGGAGCTCATCATGGAACGGAGCACCGGTGGATCTGGAGGAGTCGGCTATTTCGCTACGGCCTCGCCTGGGGAGGCGAATGGCGGCACCGACACCCTGCGTCTTCCCCAGATCGTATCCTTCTCGCGCGCGTCTGGCTCCTTCACTGCCCCTATCTCTGTCACCCTGACCGGCGCGGCAGCTGGCCAGCAAATCCGCTACACCGTGTCGGATCCGTCCTCTGCAGGCGCAACGCTTCCGGAGCCCACGGCAGCTTCCACCCAATACACGGGACCGATCACCGTGAGCACGAGCCAGATCATCCGGGCGGCCATATTCGATCCGCAGACCGGCCGCCGCGGCGCGAGCAAAACTGCGCACTACGCACTGCTCGAGAGCAGCGTGGTGGCGAATACCTCAAACTTCAGCTCGAACCTCCCGATCGTCGTCGTGGACACCCACGGCGCGACACCAGTGGACAGCAGTACGAACGCTTACACGAGCTCGCTTTTTCATCTCGTCGAGCCGGTGAACGGCATAGCCCGCCTCACCACACCACCTGCGTTGGTCAGCCGTGCAGGGGTGCGGGTGCGCGGATCCTCGTCCGCAGGCTTTCCCAAGAAGAGCCTCGCCCTGGAATTCTGGGATGAGCAAAACCTCGATCTTGACCAGCCGATTGCGGGCTTCACGGACGAGTCTGACTGGATCCTGAATGGCCCTTGGAACTTCGATGACACGTTCATTCACAATGCCTTCATCTTCGAGGTCAGCCGCCGCATCGGGCGCTGGGCACCGCGCACGCGCTTCGTCGAAATGTTCACCAACCAGAACGGCGGGAAGCTCGACTACAACGATTACTCGGGCGTTTACGTCCTGACCGAGAAGATCAAAAGCAACGCCGGGCGGTTGGAGATCACAGGTATTCAACCCACGGACAACACCGGCGAGGCAGTAACCGGCGGCTACATCTTCAAGATTGATCGCGCCGACAGTGGCGAAGTGTTTTGGAAGACGAACTCAGGAGTGCCTCAAGACGACTGGCTGGTGCTTGCCGAGCCTGATCCGGACTTCGATACAGTAAGCCAGATCGACTACCTGAAGGGGTACTTGAATACGTTTGACGCTACGTTGCTGAACGAGCGCGCGAACGGCTTTACTACTCGCAACTATCGGAACTACATCGATACACCGGCGTGGATCGATCACCACATCCTCAACACGCTGGCCTACAATGTCGACGCTCTGCGGCTCAGCGCCTTTTTCCACAAGGACCGCAACGGCAAGATAGAAGCGGGACCAATCTGGGATTTCGACCGCGCGCTCGGTTCGGATGATGGCCGCGATTCCACGCCGGAGAGCTGGGCTAATCTTGACTACTACTTCACCAGGGACTGGTGGGGGCGGCTCTTCCAGGATCCAGAGTTCGTGCAGGCCTGGATTGATCGCTGGACGCAGCTTCGCGAACCGGGTCAGCCACTACAGACCGCGTCACTCACCTTGATTGCGGACCAAATGGGCGCGCAGATCGGTGATGTCGCGGGGGCGCGAGATGCCGCGCGCTGGCCGGAGAATGCTGCTGTGGGGGGTCGGTATTCCAACGAGATCGCCGGGATGAAGAACTGGCTCACCCGCCGTCTCACCTGGCTCGATAGCCGGATGCCATCACGTCCTACTGTCTCTCTGGCGAGCGGTGTCGTGGCACCGGGGAGCACCGTCACGCTCACTGGCGCGAGCGCCATGTGGTACACGCTGAACGGCGCCGATCCGCGACCATTGGGCGGCGGGCCTTCTACGAATTCCACGAACTACACTTCGCCATTTGCGATCAACGAGACCACGGTGCTCACAGTCCGACGGCGGCTCGGAGCACTCCAGGTGTTCCCTGGTGCGATCAGCACCACGTGGAGCGCGCCTGAGCGCCGGGTGTACCTGGTCAACGAGTCGTTCGCTGCGCCCGGAGATCTCGCATTTAGCGAGCTCAACTACCATCCGCTCGCGCCCACCCCGGCTGAGATCGCGTTGCTGCCCGGCGTCACTGCCGAGGACTTCGAGTTTATCGAGATCCGCAATGTCAGCACGCAGAAGGTAAACCTTTTCGAGAGTTCCTTCCCGGAGGGCATGCCTTTCGCCGCGCTGAAGCTGGAGCCTTTCTCGCTCGCCCCCGGGGCGTCCGCGGTCGTGGTGAGGAATCGTGCAGCCTTCACGGTTCGTTATGGCAGCGTCCCGGCAAGCAGGATTGTAGGTGAGTGGAAGGAAGGCTCGCTGTCGGATGGCGGCGAGGAGATCCGACTGCTCGCCCGCAACGGCGCGGTTCTGCTTGCTTTCACCTATGGCGATAGTGGCGACTGGCCAGGGCGGGCTGACGGGAAAGGCGCGACACTCGAGTACGAAGGGTTTCTCCTTGATGAGAAGGCGCTGGAGACACCCACAAACTGGCGCTCTTCCTCCGAACTTAACGGCACACCGGGCGAGACCGGCGCGGGCCTTGATGAGCGGATCGTGATCAATGAGATCTTCGCGAATAGCCCGGCCCCGCGGGTGGATGCGATTGAGCTTTTCAATACCGGCGGCGACGCGGTGGATCTCAGCGGCTGGTGGCTCAGCGACGCGGGCCAGCCGGAGACCATCGACAGTTTCCGGCAGTACCAGATCCCTGCCGAGACCGTGCTTCAGCCAGGCGCCTACCGCGTTTTCACCGAGGCCGACTTCAATCCAAACGGTCTGTGGAATCCAAACGCCGGTCCACGTGGTGCAGGCGAGTTCGCGCTCGATGCCGCGCATGGCGATGACGTCTGGCTAATCGCTTCTGATGCCACTGGCGCTCCAGACCGGGTAGTGGACTACCAATCATTCGGAGCGACACGGCTCGATGAATCGCTTGGCCGTTTCCCGAACGGGACCGGCAACCTCGCGCCAATGTTGGCACGCACCCTTTTCAACGAAAGCCAGCCGACCAATCCACAGCCCGGGTCCGGCGCGCTCAATGCCGCTCCTCGCGTAGGGCCTTTGCTGATCAGTGAGATCCAGCATTCACATCCGCAATCGGGCGCTTTCGAGTTCATCGAGATCCGCAATCCAACATCTACCTCCCAGACGCTCACTGAGTGGCGCGTACGAGGCGCGGTGGACTACGACTTCGCTGCGGGGCAGAGCCTGGCCGCAGGCGGGTTGCTCGTTCTCGTCCCATTTCCGCCGAGTGAGGAAGCACAAGCCAACGCCTTCCGTGCTGCCTACGGCATAGGCCCTGGCGTACCGCTCGTGGGACCTTGGTCGCCAGGCGATCTGCTCGGTCCCACCGGTCGCGTGTCGCTCTATCGTGCGCTCCCTTCACCACCGGAGGAGTCCAGTTTCGTCCCGCGCGATACGGAAGATGAAGTGAGCTACTCCTCCAACGGCGAATGGGCCCTAGCGACGGGCGGTCTCTCGCTGAACCGCCGTGGGTCGATCTTCGGCAGGCTCGCGAGCGGGTGGAAGGCTGATGTGCCGACTCCGGGCTTCACGGGAGTCAGTTATCTCACATGGAAGAACTTTTTCTTCCCAGCGGGAAGCCTGGAGAGTGGTGAAGATGATGATCCGGATGAAGACGGTGTGACTAATTTCGGAGAGTACAGCTGGGCAACCATGCCGCTCGCCTTCGATCCCAAGGGTGCGACATCACCAGAGTTCGGCCTTACCGCGGGCGGACTGTGGACCTTCTCCTACGAACGGCCTTTGGATCGGCCCGGCACCCGTTACCAAATGCAAAAATCTGTGGATCTGGAGTTTTGGCAGCCTATCGCGGACACCGTAATCGCAACGGGTGCCGATACCGAAACGCGTCAGTTCACGCAACCGGTGAGCATCGACGTCCCGCGCCTGTTCTTCCGGGTATTCCCGTCGCCAGCGCCCTAGGCGCCTGCATTAATCACCAAGGGGATCGCCTCGCACACGGCGCGCCATCCGGGGAAGTTCCAGGTATTCGGGAAGCCCCTGCATTGTGCCGGCTTCACGGCTTGGATCGAGCAGCCGCCATCCACGAGGAAGAAGCACTCCCCATTAAGCTTGTCAATCAGCGCCAGGCCGTCGCGCATCGGGCGGAGGCGCGTGAACTCTTGCACGAAGCGGTCTTCCTCTACACCGACGTGCCGCGCGATCTCACCGATCTCCGCTTCCGTCACTTTCACATACCCAGGCCAACGGCAGCACGCTGTGCACCGCTGGCATTGATAGTGAATCTGCTCGTCCATGAGAAACGCGGCGGGTAGGCTGGACGCGAAGATCGTGATGGAGCTGCTGAAAGTCAAAACCGCCCGCTTCCGGGATCTCGTGTCGCAATGTGGCGCACCTGAAGTCGTGACGCTCTGGGGGAATCCCCAGACGGACCGGCATTTCCAAAAAGCCTTGCGCGAGCAGCGCATCCTCAGTGTTCACCAGAGTGCCGTCGGAACCCGCAAAGACTTCGGGGAAGTCGGGTTTGTCAAAGGGCAGGGCATTACTTTTTTCGAATTCGGTAAGTCATTGAGCGACTTCTCTGGATGCAGGGTGGTGGGAATCGATTACGGCCATCTTGCGCAGGCCGCTCCACCGGCGGATGAGCCAATTACCGCAAAAGCGCCTGTGAAGAAGGTCGTGCCCAAGGAGAAATTGGCACCGCGACCGCCGGCGATCCGCGACCGCTTCATGCGCGCCGCCCTGGATGAGGCGCTCAAGGGTCTCGCGGAAGGCGGCATTCCAATCGGGTCTGCATTAATCCGCAAAGGTAAGCTCGTCGCGGTGGGGCATAACAAGCGCGTGCAGGACAACGACCCAGTGACCCACGCGGAGACCGACTGCCTGCGCAATGCCGGACGCCTCGGCTCGTATCGCGGCTGCACTCTCTACTCCACGCTCATGCCCTGCTATTTCTGTGCAGGTGCGGCAGTACAGTTTGGCATCAAAAAGGTCATCGTTGGCGAAAGCCGCACCTTTCCGGGAGCGTCCGAGTTCATGCGCGAGCACGGGATCGAAGTGGTCGACCTCGATCTTCCGCAGTGCTACGAAATGATGGAGCGTTTCATTCGCGAGCATCCGGACCTCTGGAACGAAGACATCGGAGTGGAGTGAGTTCCACGTTGTCTTTCCAAATCGAGGAGGCATCGGCACCTCGCGGTTCAGCCCAGGACTTCTCACAGCCATTAGCCCGGGGTTGAGCTCCGCGACACCCCAGGTATTATGAGAGAAGCGCCCCGACCCCGGGAGGGGTCGCAGCATCTGCGGTCCGGGAATCGGCTGGCGGGCGCTGCCTGTATGCGGTTGAGCTGAGTTAACTTTCACCTGGATGGCGCAGGCGCTGGCATCCCGCTGGGATGCGGACGTACTTCCTCGGTTCCAGGGGTGTCGCGGAGCTCAACCCCTGGCTAATCGCTTTGACCCCTCCGGGGTCGGGAGACGCCAATCCTAACGACGAGTTGCGCCTCCAATGGGGCGATGAAGAGCAGAAACCGCAGACCACGGAGACCACGGAGACCACGGAGACCACGGAGACCACGGAGACCACGGAGACCACGCCGATTTCGCCGATCACGCAGATCAAAGGCGGAGCAGATGAAGACGATGATAGCGGCCAAGTTCCATTGCGAGGTCTTCAATCCCTTCATCTCCCAATCTCGGAAATCTGCGTAATCTGCGGTTAAATCCCATCCCCCAGTCCATCACCAGGAGACCCACCTCAGCGCAAGGTCGCAGCTGTTCGCCTTTATGATTGCGGAGCGTGACGACCGCGTCCGCCGTCCGTTGCATGGATAGCTACTAGCACTGTCCGGCACCTCCATCTTGCATTGATCCTACCGGCGGTATCCCTCACTTCCACCCATCCCTGTCAGAGCACCTGAAGCACGATGATCAGCTGCCCGCGGGCGTGCATGGGGCCGCGGATCATCAGCGGACTTCCATGGGCAAGCTTTGCCTGGGCGCTGACCAGGCGACGCTTGTCATGGAAGACGACGAGATCGAGCAGGTACCCGTCCTTGATCGCCTGGGTGGACTTCACGCTGAGCCAGAAGTTTTGGCTCGGCACCAGCCAGCGCTCGCATTCTGCGGTGACTGTCTTTGTCGCGGATCCGACGAGTTCGACCTGATTGTAGCCAAAGAACTTTTTGATCTTCCCACTGAACTTCTGCAGCTCCGGAGCGGGTTCACGGGGATTTGCAGAATGCGTGGCAAGCACCAGCGCGCTCCAGATTCGGTCGGTGTCCGCAGCCTCCGCCTTAGCGGTAAGACACGCCCACAACGCAAGGATCGTGGTCCCGCACAGGAGAACACGAAACAAGCGAGCGGGGATGCGAGCGCGGAAGGCCACGTAAGAGGAAGCTACTGGAGCTCGTAACTCGCCGGCAAGTAGTCCAACCCATCAATCCAAAGCACAGTCACATCATCGGTGTCCGAGTGCAGCGGCGTCACCCAGACTCCCGACTCGGGAGCCTCGGCACCCATGATCTCCACCATGTAGGGGGCGGATGCTGCTGCAATCAGCGGAGCATCTGACTGCGTCCGCAGGAGTGTGCCGGAAAGCACCAATCCGATGGCCACCACGGATGCTGTTACCCCGAGCCCGGCCCACCGGCCAAACGACCAACCGGCATGGGTGCGCTCGCCTTCTCCGCGGCGCACAGGTTTCTGCTCAGCCTCGATCCGTGCAAGGAGCTGGTGATTGAAAAAGTCCGGATTCGTGAGCGGCGGCATGCTCCCGAAATCGCGCAGCATCGCACCCATCTTGCGAACCTCGGCGCCCTCATCGAGCGCTCCAGGTTGCTGCCCGAGTTCCTCCTCGAAGCGAAGCAGCTCATCGCCGCTTAGCTTGCCATCGATCCACGCGGTATAGCGCTCCTCAAAGGGTTTCATAGACATCCTTCAGCATGGTTTGAAGCTTCTTGCGTGCATAAAAGAGGCGGGACATCACCGTTCCGATGGAACAATCCATAACCTCGGCGATCTCTTGGTACTCCAGACCTTCGATCTCTCGGAGGACAATCGCGGTACGGTGCTCAGGCGAGAGCCGCTGGATCCCGGCATCGATCCTTTCTCGAATTTCTTTATCGGAAAGACGCGCGGCCGGTTCGAGCTCCGGGCGAGGAGCGGTGAGCGCTCCTGGTTCTACAGATTGCAGCGCCTGGGTGTCGTCAAACTCAGTACCACCTTCGATCTGGCGCTTGCGCACCCAGTCGATGGTCACGTTCATGAGGATGCGGTACAGCCAGGTGAAGAACGAGGATTGCCCGCGGAAACGGCCAATCGACTTCCACGCCTTCAAGAATCCATCCTGGGCGAGATCCCACGCGTCCTGCTCGTTGCGAACCATGTTGTAGATCATCGCGTAGGCTCGGGTGCGGTATCGGGTCACGAGCTCATTGAACGCCTGCGTATCCCCCGCCTGCGCACGGGCTACTAGAGCCAGTTCGTCCTGAGGCGTGGGACTGGCGCTTTCGGCAGTCTCTTTGAGCATGGGTATGGACGAGCTGGGCGGGATTTCATTCACCCGAACTCTGGCGGGCGCGTGGGTAGGGTGCCTCGACAGAGCCACAACCCATGAGAGCGAGTCCTGCCACGAAGTCTATGCCTGATACCGCCGACGCCATTCTGCGCGGTACTCGCCCATGAGCTGGATAATCCCATCGCGCACTTGGAACAGGCGTTGGTTCAACCCACCAAAGGTCTCGGCGCTCACGATCCGCTCTTCCCGGAGCTGCATCGCGCACTCCAGACCGCTGCTGACTGCGTGGAGTGCACGCTTGAGATACGCGATAGTCATGCCGATCTCATCAATGTCGTCATCGCTCAGTGCTGCCGCCAACTTCGAACCCGCAACAGAGGCATGAGCAGAGAGCCGGACGGCGGCATGATGCGAGGATACCTGCGTGCCGCATTCCTCATAAAGATGGTCGATCCACGTAGTCAGCGCAAAAGCGCACTGATAGAGCGGATGCACCTCGAAGCCCTCCAGTTCCTCCTCAGAGTCATCTTCGTCGTCTTCATCATCATCGAGGTCGTCGTCGTGCGCGGCGAGCTCCTCCATGAACTGTGAATCCACGCTGTCCGCCCAAGCCTGGCCTTCCTTGTCCAGCAGATGCTCCCAGCCCATTTCGCGAGCGATGATCTGGTCGCGGTTTGGATCGTCGATGAAGCGCTCGAGCAATTCCATGTACTTCTCGGTCTTGCGGTCCTGCTGCTGAAGGAATCGCTCCCAGTCGTACTCGTCCCAGACTTTTTCGGGCTGATCTTCGTCGGGCATGGCTCTAGGTAACGCGGCACACCGGGTTCTGCAAAGATAGAATCGTGCCTGCCGTGCGGGTTCGGCCTGCCCAATCTGGCGGGGCAAAATCGCGCGCTTCCCGCCGCTTCGCAAAAGCAATCACACCGGAGGAAGCAAGGGCACTGGCGAAGCCGAATCAACAGCCGTGGCGGGCATGACCTGCCGTCGGAGCTGCCCGCAGGCGGCAGCAATGTCGTGGCCCTTTTCCCGACGCAACGTGGCCGTGATTCCGCCGCGTTTCAAGATTGCCATGAAGGCATCCTGCCGTCCTTCGTCCGGACGATTCCATTCCAGACCTTCGACAGAATTGTACGGGATACAATTCACCTTTGCCTGCACCTGCCTCGCGACACGCACGAGTGCGCGAGCGTCGTCGGGGCGGTCGTTCACATCTTCAATCAGGATGTACTCGAAAGTCATCCGCTGCTTCTTGCGCTCTGTGTAGTACTCGCAAGCCTCCAACAAAACCTGGAGAGGGTACTTGCGATTAACAGGCATGATCTTGTCGCGAACCTCATCTGTCGCTCCATGCAGCGAGATGGCCAACCGGACTTGCAGCGGCTGATCTGCAAGCTTGCGAATTTGCGGCGCAAGGCCGCTCGTCGAAATAGTGATGTGGCGGGCCCCCAGCTCAACGCCCCAGGGCGCATTGATAATGGCGATTGCCTTCATCAGGTTTTCATAGTTCGCCAGCGGCTCACCCATTCCCATGAAGACGATGTTGTTGATGCGCGCCCCACAAAGTTCCTCCACCCGCAAGACCTGATCGACGATCTCTCCCGTGTGCAGATTGCGGCTCCAACCATCGAGGCCGCTGGCGCAAAACTTACATCCGTAGGCGCAACCCACCTGAGAAGAGACGCAGAGCGTACGGCGATCCGACGCCTCTCCATAGAGCGCAGGCGACGCTGGGATGAGCACCGTCTCGATGAGATTGCCGTCGCTCAAGCGGAACAGATACTTGCGGGTGGTGTCCTCCGCACCCAGCACGCGAATCGTGGCGAGCTCATCGAAGAGAAACGAAGACTGGAGTTCCATCCTCAAGGCGGCGGGCAGATCACTCATGTCCGCGAACGACTTGACGCGCTTTCCATAAAGCCAATGTGCGACCTGCCGGGCGCGATAGCTGGGCTGTCCGGCGACAGCAAACCGCTCCTGCAACTCTTCCAGCAGAAGGGATTTGATCGGAATGCGCGGCTCAGCCGTAAGGCTCATCCCGCTAATCTCGTCTGCGCCGCGGGGAGATCAAGGTTCATCCGGTACCGGGCAACTTCCCTCTTTGCAATTCGGCGCGCTCCCCTAGGCTTCCCCGCCTTTCCCGTATGCTGAATTCGCACGAAATCTTCGCCCGCATGCCCGTGGCTACTGCAGCCCAGCTTTTCAGCTTCCTCCAGGAACGCGAGAAGCCGCTCTACAAGGCGACGATCGACTCTCTGGCCAAGCAGCGGAAGCTCCGGCCAATCTTTGTAGAACGGAAACCGCGTGACGAACGTTACCTCTGGTTGCGCGACACCCTGGGTAAAAAGGCAGGCGCCGCGATCTCCGCTCATCTTTTGCAAATCTGGCTGGTCGGAGCGCACAAGGACATCCTCTGTGACTTCCTCGACGCACTCGGGATCGCACACGACGAGAACGGCACGATCGATAATCTCCCGCCTTCTCCAGACAAGGCGACGCTGCAGAAAGCGGTGGATCAACTCTTGGAGAAACACGCGCCATCCGTGGTCGCGGTGTATCTTCACGCCTTCCAGGCGCTGGACGATTCTGGCGGGTGGAGCCCACTCGACGAAATCCTCGTGGAGGATCAGCGAATCCAGTTGCTGCCCGCTCAGGCAGCGTAGCTTTGGGTCTCCACCCCGATACGTGGTGGGTGACGCAGATCGGGGGTGCCATCCAGGCGCTTCGCGAGATCTATGGGATCGCCGGTGCGGACCTCGTGCGGATCCACCTGGTACGCCCAAACGTTGAAACCAACGAGAGAGGCCGCTCCATAGACTGTGGAGAAAGCGCCCTCTACGGCATCAAGGCCACGAGCAATATGGATCCGACCAATCCGCGGCACGTTGAAGCGGGCATCAAAGGTGCGCCAGTCGCCTCCGACGAACACTTGGAAGTAGGCGTGGAAGTCCATCGGAGTCCCCGGATCCTGAAAAGCAATGTCCGGGACGTAGCCAGTTACATAGCGGGCCGGCATGTTGAGACTGCGACAAAGCGCGATACCCAAATGCGCGAAATCACGGCACACTCCGAAGCGTTGCGCCACAATATCGGACGCCGCGAAGTGGGGGCTGCCCGCTCCCCAGCGGTACTCAATGTGTTCGTGGATCCAGTCGCAGATCGCCTGAACCTGACCCAGGCCACGTGGCACCTGGCCAAACTGCTGAAATGCGAAATCGAGCAGCTTATCGGAATCGCAATAGCGGCTGGGTAGTGTGTAACGCATCAGGCCCGGCGGCAGCTCGTCGATCGGACACACACCATCGGAGGCACCTGCATTCTCCGGGACACTCGGCACAGCGATGATTGCGTCGCTCATGATCGTGGTGCGTCCGACGGGGAGCACAAGCATGTGAGCAGTGTTCCCGTAGCCGTCCTCGATCTCGCGGACCGGAATGCGCGGCTCAATACTAAAGAGCTCCTGTTCGACGAGTTGCAGCGGCCCGGAGCGCGGCTGTAGAAGCAGCACTGCGGGCGTAGGTGCAAAAGCCTCATAGGCCAACTCAAAGCCGCACCTAATGGTGAGGTCCAGTGTGGCAGCGGATTCAGGCGTGGCGAAGTGCATGAGCGGCAGCGTGGTCCTGCACGCGCTGGAGGAAGTCCTCGATGAGCGGTGCGTAGGAAGGATCGCGTTCGGGATGATATTGGACGCCCAACGCCCAAGGATAATTCGCCAACTGCACCTGCTCGATGATGCCGTCCGCCGTGCTCCAAGCCTGGACTTCCAAGCCCGGAGCCAGGCGATCGATTGCTTGATGATGCGAGCTATTCACCAGATCAAAGCGGTGTCGGACCCCACCAGCATAGCGCAGGGGCTGGATATTCTGACGCTTCAACTCGGGGAGATCGTGACCGCGGATGTCGAGGAGGAGCGTGCCTCCGAGTGCGACGTTCAGCACCTGTAGCCCTTTGCACACACACAGGATCGGGATGCCGCGCTCAATGGCCTGCTTCAACGCTGAAAACTCCCACGCATCCCGTTCAGGCTCCGCGTCGAAAATCAGCTCAGGCGTGGCAATGGGCACCTGGTGGAACTCGAGGGAGATATCCGGACCGCCAGTGATGAGAAGGCCATCCATTTGCTCGAGGTCAACCGGCGACCTGCGGGCATCGCACACCTGAATCTCAGGATGCCGTCTGAAGAAGCCTTGGAAATCGGCGTCATCTGATTCTCGAATCCAGCTGGCAAATCGGGCCATGCGCGGAGTGTAGCCATCCTCTGCCGGGACGCACTCCGAAAGCTGCACGACTCGGAAAGCAACCGCGTCCAGAGGAGCTTCGTTTGATTTGAGATGTCCGTTGTCATTCACTGGTTCCGCCGCGATTTCCGACTGACCGACAACACAGCCCTGAATGCCGCTGCAGCTGCGGGCGATCAGGTTATACCAATGTACATCCTCAGCGAATGGCAGCACGAACATCCGTGGACGGGCGCGCCTCGCCAGGAGTTTATTTGCGGCGCACTCGGTGAGCTTGCGACGAATCTAGAGCGCGCAGGTGGCAGGCTGATCATTCGCCAGGGACGAGATCAATGCGCAGTGCTGGAGGCACTGGTGCAGGAAAGTGGTGCTCGCGCCATATACTATAACCGGGATCCTGATCCGTACGGTCGCGCCATGGAAACGCGGATCGCGAAGATGGCTGAGCGACGCGGGATTGCCGTGCATGCCTGCAAGGACGTCGGACTTCATGAGCGAGACGAAGTGCTCACACGCACCGGCACCGCCTTTAAAGTTTTCGGCGCCTACGCGCGTGCCTGGGTAACACATGAGAAGCCTGGAGTCGGCCCGGTCCTGACACGACTGAATACGCCCGCGCAAATAACCAGCCTCCCTCTCCCCAGCCTCGCGACTTGGGGGCTCAAGTCGACGGCGACCATCATTCAATCGGGAGAGGCGGCCGCTCGCCAGCGCCTCACCAGGTTCCTCGAAGCCATGGTGTCCGATTACGCAACTTCCCGAGATTTGCCTGCGACGGAGCGCTCTTCCAGGCTTTCACAAGATCTTCGCTGGGGGCTGCTCTCGATTCGCGAGGTGTATCACGCATGTGCCAACGTGGCGCAGCGCGCTCGTGGATCAGTGAAGGAAAGTATCGACCGGTTCATCAGCGAACTCACCTGGCGCGACTTCTACATGCAAGTACTCTGGCACTACCCCGACGTGCTCGATCGTGAGTTCCTTCCGCAGTTCCGCGGAATTCCGTGGGAAGAGCCTGGTGAAGCCTTTCATCAATGGACAAGAGGAGAAACTGGCTTCCCGATCGTCGACGCTGGGATGCGCCAACTTCGCGCCACTGGATTCATGCACAATCGGGTGCGGATGATTGTCGCGATGTTCCTTTGCAAGGATCTCCATTGTTCCTGGAGGCTCGGAGAGCAGACCTTCCTCAGGCACCTCGTGGATGGGGAGATTGCGAGCAACAATGGGGGCTGGCAGTGGTGCGCGAGCATTGGAACGGATGCACAGCCGTACTTTCGGATTCAAAATCCTTGGACCCAAACCGCTCGGCACGATCCCGAGGGAAGCTACATTCACCGGTGGGTTCCTGAACTAGCAGATGTGCCGGTAGCTCTCCTGTCTAAACCGCCCCGCCCAGGTGCAAGCATCGCAGCTGGGTACCCCAGCCCAGTCGTCGATCATAGCCAGGCGCGGGACGCGACGCTGGAATTGTTCCGCTCTTTCCGGGCGCGCTCCGGAAAATGAAAACGCCCCGACCTTTTCGGGGTCGAGGCGTTTTCGAAAGTTACGATGAGTTGCTAGTTCGCGGAGGCGACCTCTGCCACCGGATCCACGTTCACACGGCGGCTATCTTTGTCGAAGCGGACAACGCCATCGGTCAGCGCGAAGATTGTGTAATCGCGACCGAGACCAACGTTCTTGCCAGGTTTGAACTTGGTTCCCCGCTGCCGGATAATGATGTTTCCAGCGACGACGGTCTCGCTGCCAAACTTCTTAACACCAAGCCGCTTGCTGACGCTGTCGCGCCCGTTCTTAACTGAGCCTTGACCTTTCTTATGAGCCATGAGGAGAGAGGTGGGTAGGGATTACAGGTTAATGCCCGTGATCTTTAAGCGAGTGATTTTGCGGCGATGGCCTACCGTCCGGTGGTAGCCCTTCCGGCGCCGGTACTTGTAGGCGAGGACCTTGGGAGCTTTGAGCTGAGCAACGATCTCGGCGGCCACTGTGGCACCCTTTAGATCGGCGATGGACTTGAAGTCGCCACCGTCAGCATAGAAAAGGACGTCAGAAAAGGACGTCGTGCCACCGACTTCGAAGTCGAGTTTTTCAACGTCGATCGTGTCGCCCGCTGCCACGCGGTACTGTTTACCGCCGGTCTTGAAGATTGCGTAAGCCATAAAGCGAAAAGATCCCTTTGGAAAAGGGACGGCGAAGCTGCCACAGCGCCCAAAGTGTGACAAGCGGTTTCTTAACTATTGTTCCCGCAGGCCCGGCAACGCTCAGGCACCAAGGTAGGCGGCTTTGACTTGCTCGTTCTGCCGCAGGCAATCGCAGCGGTCATGCAGAATAATCCGCCCGGTCTCCAGCACATACCCTTCGTGCGCAACCTCCAGAGCAAGGTTGGCGTTTTGTTCGACGATGAGAATTGTGAGACCCAACTCACGATTGATCTCCGCGATCTTGTCGAAGATTGCTCGTACTAGAATGGGCGCAATGCCCAGCGAGGGCTCGTCGAGCATCAGGCACTTTGGCTTACTCATGAGCGCACGGCCAATGGCGAGCATCTGTTGCTCCCCGCCTGACAAGGTTCCTGCGATCTGCTTGAGCCGTTCTTTCAGCCGCGGAAAGATCCCAAAGACATACTCCTGATCCTTGGGCAGGTTCTCGGTATCCTTTCGCAGGTATGCTCCCATGCGCAGATTCTCCAGCACAGTGAGATTTGCAAAGATCATCCGCCCTTCGGGAACGTGGGCTAATCCCCGCGCAACAATCTGGTGCGGAGGCCGGTTGGTGATCTCTTCTCCATTGAACGTCACGGTTCCTGAGCGCGCCTTGAGCACGCCTGAGATCGCGTGCAGCGCCGTTGTCTTTCCCGCACCGTTTGCGCCGACCAAGGTGACGATCTTTCCCGCTTCTACGCAAAGCGAGACCCCGTGCAACGCGGTGATCGAGTCATAGCCAACTACGAGGTTTTCGACCTTTAGCATCTACGAGACCTCCTTCCCGAGGTAAGCTTCGATCACCTTGGGATTTGCGCGAACCTCCGTCGGTGTGCCCTCAGCAATCTTTTGCCCATAGTCGAGCACCACAATGCGCTGACAAATCCCCATAACGACCTTCATGTCGTGCTCCACGAGGAGGATCGCCAGCTGGAACTCGTCGTGCACAAATCGGATCAAGGTCATGAGGTTTGCCTTCTCCGTAGGGTTCATGCCTGCGGCGGGCTCGTCCAAGAGCAGGAGCCTCGGTCTTGTGGCCAGCGCTCGCACGATCTCAAGACGGCGCTGATCTCCGTAGGATAGACTTCCGCAGGGCTCATCGCGTTTCTCCCCGAGCTCGAAGATGTCCAGGAGCTTCATTGCTTCGCGCTCGATCTCTCCCTCCTCCTTCCAAAACGCGCCGCCGCGAACGAGCGCATGCGAAATCCCGTGCCGAAGGTGCAGGTTGCAAGCGCAGCGGACGTTATCGAAAACACTGAGCGACTTGAAGAGCCGAATGTTCTGGAACGTGCGGGCGATACCGAAGCCGGCGATCTTGGAAGGACGGCTGGCCTTGAGCGGCTTTCCTTGATAGCGCATGGAACCAGCCGTGGGGGTGTAAACACCGCTGATCAGATTGAAGACGGTCGTCTTTCCCGCTCCATTTGGACCGATTAGACCTACCAGTTCCCGGTCCGCGATCCCTAGCGTCAAATCACTGACTGCCTTTAAGCCGCCGAACTGCACCGTCACGGCATCGAACTCGAGCAATGGTGCGCTCATGCGGTCTTCTTCTTTCGCTTTCGCAGCCACTTCAAATCACCAATGAGTCCCTGGGGTCGAAGGATCATCAACACGATCAGTAGCAATGCAAAGATGATCATCCGGTACTGCTCGGCGTCGCGCAGCAGTTCGTTCGCATAGGTTAGCCCAATCGCGGCAACGGTTACCCCGACAGTACTGCCCATTCCTCCAAGGATTACCATCACCACGATATCGATGGACTTAAGGAAGTTGAAACCTTCGGGAGTAATGAACTGGATATAATGCGCGTACAATCCGCCTGCGATGCCAGCGAAGAACGCTCCCAGAACGAACGCGACCACCTTGTACCGGAGCGTGTTGATACCCATGGCTTCTGCAGCCAACTCATCGTCCCTCACGGCCAGAAAGCCTCGCCCGTAGGTTGAGTTTACCATGCACCCGATCACGTAAATGGTCACAATCGCGATTGCGAAGGTCCAAAACAGCGTTGTGAATTGCGGAATGCCGCCTAAGCCACGGGCTCCTCCCACAGACTCTGTGTTCTGAAAGACGACCCGGATAATTTCGCCAAACCCAAGCGTCACAATGGCAAGGTAATCACCCTTCAATCGTAGCGACGGTATGCCCACCAGCAGACCGCAAATGGCTGCGGCAACTCCGCCGGCGATCAGGAGAAAGATAAAGAAGACATTGTTGGCAACCGGCCCACTTCCCCCGAGTAGCTTCAATATCGGTTCCGACGCAAAGAGTGAGAGGGAACTGGAGACGTACGCGCCCACTGCCATAAAGCCTGCGTGCCCCAGAGAAAACTGACCCGTGTGGCCGTTGACCAGGTTTAGACTGACCGCAAGGATGATGTTTATCCCCACCAGGATGAGGATGTTTAGCGCGTATCCATCGATCGCGTCAGAGAAGAACGACACTACGGCACTTGCGACCAGCCCAATCACCAACGCGATCTGGGGATAACGTCGCATGTTAGACTTTCTCTCGTTCGACTTTGCCGAGGAGACCTGACGGCCTAAAGAGCAATATCAGGATAAGGATCACAAAAGCCACCGCATCGCGATATCCGGCCGAGAATCCCAGCACCGAACTGTACCCAACAACCAAGGTCTCCACCACTCCAATCAGGATTCCTCCCAGCGCCGCTCCGGGTATGTTCCCAATTCCGCCAAGGACTGCCGCGACAAAAGCCTTGATCCCAGGAATCACACCCATGAATGGGTCTATCTTCGGGTAAAGAATACCGAAGAACACGCCTGCTGCAGCAGCCAGCCCGGAGCCAATCGCAAAAGTCAAGGCGATGATCGCATTGTTGTTTACGCCCATGAGCGCGGCCGCCGTAGGGTTTAATGATAGGGCGCGCATGGCCAGGCCAACCTTCGTCTTCATCACTATGAGACGAAGCCCAATCAGCAGCAGCACGGTAATCGCCAGGACTATGACCTGCTTATTTGTGATCACCACGCCGCCGAAGTTCACCCAATTCTCGTGAGGGATCAGCTCGGGGAAGGAGCGCGGTGTCGCTCCGAAGAGTAGCTGCGCAGTATACTCCAGAAGCAGTGAAACCCCGATCGCCGTTATTAGAACCACCAGCCGTGGTCTACTCCGCAGCGGGCGATAGGCGAGAAACTCAATGATCACACCCAGGAGTGCGCAGCACGCCATACTCGCTACCAGAACAACTGTCCCTCTTAATAGATAGTGAGCATCGCCCATCGCTGGCGTTAACCAGCGCGAGAAGTAAAAGGCCGCGAAGGACCCAACCATGAATACATCCCCGTGCGCGAAGTTTATGAATCGCAGCACGCCATAGACCATCGTGTATCCCAAGGCGATCAAGGCATAGATCACCCCGAGAGAGACCCCGTTCGCGAGCTGTTGAAAGAAATACGCGCTGGGATCCATTGGCGATGGATCAGGGCGCAACCGTCTCTACGTAGCTAAACTTGGAATCCTTAATGGTCAGAATCACCGCCGACTTCTGCGCGTTGCGCTTTTCATCAAGGGTGATCTTTCCCGTGACGGCGTCGAAGTCTGCCGTCTTTGCGAGTGCGTCGCGCAGTGGCTGTGCATCTGTGGTTCCCGCACGCTTGATCGCATCCGCAAGGATCATTGCCGAGTCATACCCCAGAGCGGCCATGGCGTCGGGAATCTGCCCGTGCTTGGCTTGATACTTCTTCACGAAGTCCTGGATCTTCGGGGCCGGATCCTCGTTGGAGAAGTGATTGGACATGAAGCAGCCTTCCATGGCCTTTCCCGCAACCTCAACCAGCGAAGGCGAATCCCACCCATCCCCTCCGAGCAGTGGAACAGTCACACCAAGCTGGCGTGCCTGCCGGGCAATCAGCCCCGCCTCGGTGTAGTAGCCCGAGACCAGAATGGCCTCAGGTGAGGCGGACTTTAAAGAAGTCAGCTGCGCGTTGAAGTCGCTGTCTCCTGAACTGTAACTCTGCTCGCCCACGATAGTCCCACCGTTCGCTTTGAAATGCTCGATGAAGTACTGCGAAAGGCCAACGCTATAGTCCTGCTTCACATCGGTGAGAACGGCCACTCGCTTCCATTCTCTTTTCAGAGCGAACTTTGAGAGGACTGTCCCTTGGAATGGGTCGATAAAGCAGATCCGGAAGATGTAGTCGCCGACCTCAGTCACCTTCGGATTTGTCGAAGCCGGAGAGATCATCGGGATTTTCGCCTGTTGCGCAATCGGCGCAGCTTCCAGCGACCGGGATGAAGCAACCTCACCGAGCAGGGCCACGATCTTCTCGCGCGAGATCATCTTCCTTACCACCGTTGCTGCCTCGCCAGCCTTCGACTGATCATCCTCCGTAAAGAGGCGGACCTGCTTTCCGAGAACTCCACCGGCGGCATTGATTTCATCTACGGCAAGTTTAGTCCCGTTGTGGGAAGACTGCCCAAAGCTCGCGGTCCCACCGGTAAGCGCAGCGAACTCTCCAATCGCAATCTCGTTTTCATTTGCCCCTCCACTTTTTTTGCACCCTCCTCCGCTCACAAACGCGCACAACAGAAGCAGGATAAAACAGGGCTTGGTCATCGTGGGCGCGGATCGTACGGAGCGATTTTGTCAAATTCAACCGCTAAGCTTACCTGCGTGCGATCTCTGGCCGCCATCTCGCCTGAGCAGCCAATTCGCGGCGGCTTCTTCACCCTTTGTTACAGATTTGTGACAACGAAAGGCTTCCCTCGCACAGTCGGCCTCCGCAGATTGCTCTCATGGCCCAACGCCCCTTGTGTTTGTTCGGGATGCTGTTTCTCGCCATGGGACTTGGTTCATGCGAGAAGCCGAGAACAACTGAGAGCAGTCCAGTCACCGTCGAGGAAACGCCCGGCGTGCCAGCTTTAGAACTGCTCTTCACGTTCGGTTCCGAGAAAGAAGAGTGGCTGAAGGCAGTCACGGCAGACTTCCACAAACAGGGCAAAAAGATCACCTCGGGCAAACTGATCCGCATCAATGCAGTACCCAAAGGCTCGGGTGAATGCATCGACGAGATCCTCAACGGAACCGCGCAGCCTCACCTCACTAGCCCGGCCTCAGGCGTTTTCATAAAGATCGGCAATGCGCAATCCCGAGCCAAGACCGGCAAGGATCTTATTGCCCATACCGAGAATCTGGTGCTCTCGCCTGTTGTGCTGGCGATGTGGAAACCGATGGCGGAAGCGCTCGGCTGGCCTGGAAAGCCGGTAGGCTGGGCTGATATCATTGCCCTGGCACGCGAGCCGCAGGGGTGGTCGGCGAGAGGATATCCCCAGTGGGGCATGTTCCGCTTTGGACATACGCATCCACAGTTCTCAAATTCCGGCTTAATCTCTCTTCTGGCCGAAGTGTATGCTGCCACCGGCAAAGTCGCGAATCTCGGCACCGCGGACGTAGCCAAGCCAGAGACTGCCACGTACCTTGCAGATATTGAACGGGCCGTCGTTCACTACGGCAGCTCGACCGGGTTCTTTGGCAAGAAGATGTTCGCCAGTGGGCCACAGTACCTAAGCGCCGCCGTGCTCTACGAGAACATGGTCATCGAATCGTACGCAGCGAAGCCGCCAACATCGTTTCCCGTGGTGGCGATCTATCCCAAAGAAGGGACGTTCTGGAGTGATCACCCGGCTGGTATTGTGGATCGCGAGTGGGTGACCGAAGAGCACCGCGAAGCGGCAAAGCAGTACCTCGCTTTTCTCCAAAAGCGCCCGCAGCAGGAGCGCGCAATGCAGTTCGGATTCCGGCCGGCTCTAGCCGAGATTCCGCTTGGAGCGCCGTTTGATTCTGCTCACGGAGTCAATCCGAAGGAGCCGCAAACCACCTTGGAGGTACCGACTTCTGAGACGATCGAAGCTATCCAGCAGCTCTGGAAGGAGAACAAGAAACGATCCAACGTGACGCTCGTTATGGATGTTTCCGGCTCGATGAATGAAAACCAACGAATTCAGAATGCCCGGCTGGGCGCGCAGGAACTGATCAAGATGCTCGACGATGGCGACTTCTTTCGACTGGTTCCTTTCAGCCAGGAAGTTTTCCAGACGCCGCCAGCTACGGCCCTCAAGGAGTCGCGGTCCCGGGAATTGAATGCCGCCGGGTCACTAATTGCCAATGGCGGGACCGCACTTTACGACGCCGTTGCGTATGCCTATCAGCAACAAGCTGCGGCACCGAATCAGGCAAGAGACAAAATCAGCGCAATCGTGGTGCTTTCCGATGGAGCTGATACCCATAGCCGCATCCGCCTCGATGCTCTCCTACAGTTAATCCGCGCGAATTCGGAGAACAGCTCCATCCGGATATTTACCATCGGGTACGACTCGGGAGGTCAGGCAAAAGTGCTGCAGCAGATCTCGGATGCCACGCAGGCCAAGTACTACGAGGGAAAGCCGGAGAATATCCGTGATGTCTTCAAAGATATTTCCACGTTCTTCTAGATGGGCGGTTTGCCTCCTTGCCTTTGCTTCGACTGCCCGATTCTCCTTCTTTGAATGAGCGACGAACCCCGTCTCACCTTTCTAGGCAAACTCCTCGTCTTCCTCTTCATTGGGGGATGCGCGATCGGTGCCTACCTCCTTTTCGCCCAAAATCCGCTCTCTCGTAATAGCGATCCTATTCAGGCGACGCCTGTCTCGCCCGATGTGATTCCGTCGGCGAGTCCCGCCGACCAAGGCGCAGCTGTGCTGGTCGGGATCGCCTACGGCACGGAAAAACAGCGCTGGCTGCAATGGGCGGTGGAACAGTTCAAGACCACTCCGCAAGGCAGGAACATCACAGTCAATCTGATCCCCATGGGCTCGCTGGAGGGTGCTCAAGCCCTGCTCCGGGGGGACCAGCGAGTACATGTTTGGAGTCCTGCCAGCGCTCTCTATGAGGACGTTTTCGTGCAAGATTGGCAGATCAAGGAGAACAAGCCTCCGTTCATCCGCAAGGAGGCGCTCGCGCTCAGTCCCATGGTCTTTGTGATGTGGGCGGAGCGGTACGATGCCTTCATCGCGAAGTACAAAGAGATGTCTTTCCAGACAATCGGCGCAGCCTTGAAAGAACCCTCGGGATGGGACGCCATCGCGCAGAAGCCGCAGTGGGGGGTCTTCAAGTTCGGTCACACTCACCCTAACCAATCAAACAGCGGGCTCATGACGCTGGTTCTTATGGCGAATGATTTCCATAAGAAATCCCGCAGCCTGGTGCTGAAGGATGTCTTAAGTCCTGAGTTTCAAACCTGGATGAACGGGATCGAAGGCGCCGTCACGGGCATGAGCAATTCCACCGGTAACATGATGCGTGACATGGTACTTCGCGGTCCTTCGAGCTTCGATGCACTGTTCGTCTACGAAAACGTAGTGATCGACTACTTGAAAAACGCAGAGGGAAGGTGGGGTGAACTGCGGGTCGCCTATCCGGCGCAGAATCTCTGGAACGACAATCCGTACTACATCATCGATGCACCTTGGAGTTCCGCTGAACAGCGCCGTGCGGCCGGGACGTTCCTCGACTTCCTGCTTACTGAGCCCGTGCAACGAGAATCACTGAAGCACGGCTTTCGGCCAGGGAATCCAGCAGTTCCTATCAAAAGCCCAGACAGCCCGTTCGTCGTCCACCAGCGCCATGGACTCCAGGTGGATCTTCCGAGCATTGTGGAAACCCCCAAAGCCGAGGTGATCAACAACTTGCTGGCCATTTGGCAGCGCACGCAGGGATCCCGCTAGCTCATCGCAACGACCGCCCCAGCGAACCCACACCATGTTCAAACGCATTTCTAATCTCGTCCGCGGTTTCCTCGGTCTCTTCGTCAGCGGCTTGGAAAGACAAAATCCCGAAGCGCTGCTCGAGGTCGAGAAGGAGAATTTGCGGGATCAAATCTCCAGGTACAATCAGGGCCTCGCGTCCCATGCCGGCTTATGTGAGCGGCTCATCTCGCAGGTCAAGAAGCTCGAGAACGACGAGCGTGATCTCCGCGCCAAGGCGACTGCGCACTTGCGAGCAGGAAATCGCGAAGCTGCGGGGCAGTATGCCGTGCAGCTCCAGACAGTGCAGCGCGAACTGGAGGAGGATCGCAAGCAGCTGGAGCACGCGGAGAAGACCTATCGCGAGCTCATTCGTGCCCGGGACGTGGCGGTGAAAGCGGCGAAAACCAAGATCGAGTCGCTCCGTTTTAGCCTGAATGATCTCAAGGTGAAGAAAGCCAGCGCGGAACTCTCCGAGATGGCTTCGGGTATGATCTCCACGATCGGCGGAGCGGGTGACACACTGGATCGTCTTACTCAGATGGTGAACGAGGAGCGCGAAGTGGCAGCCGGCCGCGCCCGCGTCGCCCGTGACTCAATCGATACCTCCGAGATCAACCTCAAGGAGTCCGAACAAACCGCGATTGCCGAACAGGCGCTCGCCGACTTCGCGGCAAAAGAAGGCATCACCCTGGACGCCAAGGTGAGCCCTGAAACCAGCTCCACCCAGGATGCGCCCACAAAGTCCATGGGCCCGCTCGTGCAATAGAGGGGCGACGGCTACTCCTAACGCTCTGCTCCGCAATCGCTCTCCGTTTTGCTGCGCTATCTGAAACGTGCGTTTTGGGCGGCTCCGGAGATCTCTGCTCTTGGCCGACTCCCGATGAATGTCATCGGCCTCACCGGTTTTGGGGTGCTGGGTTTCGGGCACCCCGGCTTCTGGCTGCTAGGTGCAGGTCTCGAGGCGGCCTATTTGTACGCGCTTTCGACGAATAAACGCTTCCAGCGGTTAGTCGACGCCACGGATCAACATGTCGAGCAGCGCTCCGTTGCGGACGAACGGCAGGCGCTGGTGGCCAAGCTCATCCCTCCTTCCCAAGAGCATCTTCGTCGGCTCGAATCTCGCTGCGAGCGCATTTTGCAACTGCATCGCGATGCCCAGGCAGACGACTTCATCGTAGAGGGGAATCGCGATGCTTTGCAGAAGCTCACCTGGCTTCATCTCAAGCTGCTTATTGCGCGGCAGAATCTGCTGACCACAGATTCGAAGGCCACTGAAGCCGCGATCCGAAGTCAGATCTCCACGATCGAAAATGATCTTCGGTCCCAAAGGATCTCTCCCTCCTTGAAGGAGAGCAAAGAAGCCACCCTTCTCATTCTGCAGCGGCGCGCCGAAAACCTCGAACGGCGCGAGCAGACGCTTCTGGAGATTGAAAGCGATCTCACCCGCATTGAAGCCCAGATTGAGCTCGCTGCCGACCAGGCGGAGATGCGCGGGAAACCAGAAACGATCTCAGCCAACATCGACCTAGTGAGTCATCTTCTCGACGATACGGTCTTTGGTGATTCAGGAGCATCGGTCGCCGCATTGGAGCGCACGTATGGAGGAACGCAATGAGTGCCGAATCTCTTGATCCACTGCCTGACTGGGCCTTGCAACTTGCGACGCTTTACCAGAGTGACGCCGCTAGTCAGTTCATCCTGCACGGGAATCTGCAGGACCGCTTCATTCTACCGGCGGGGACGGAGCCGAGCCTCGTCAGCCTCATGGAGTTTCTGGGGCGTGTCCTCCTGCCCCGATTCGACGTCGTACTTAGCTACGATCTCGGTAATGGCATCCGCATCGAGAAAGGTGGTGAGATCCTCGCAGAGTGGCAGGGTTACAAGGAGCATCCCGATTTGCCGCGGGCACCGCGCCTGGCTGTCGAATGGCTAACGTGCTACTTGCGCTACTGCGCAAATCTGGCACGACTCGGCAAGAGCCGGATTCAAGTTGCGTGCATTGTTAAGGCAGCCAACCTGGTTGCTCCGGCAGTTCCCGGCGCGCTGAACTATGACCTTAACGCACTCGCGCTGCTCCTGCGCGAGTGGAGCACCGAAGCACTCCTGGCGGAACACTCACTCGCTACCTTCCTCTTGACGGAAAATCTGAGCGACCTCCATCCACTCCTCTCCGCAAACCCAAGGGCTGCGAAGATCAAGGTACCGCTCCCGACAACCGGCGAACTCGAAAGGTCACTGAAAGCGCTGCTTCCGCGCACTGAAATCGCGCTCTCACAGTTTGCTGCCGATCTCCGTCCGCTCGCCGCGCAGTTCACAGGCGCCACCCTCAACGCAGTCGAGAGTCTCCTCAAGCTGAAGCAGTATCGCCGCGAGTCGTTGGTCGAGCGCGACCTCGTGAAGCTCAAGAAGCAGCTCGTGGAGGAGGAATGTCAGGGCCTCATCGAGTTCATCGAATCACGCAAATCGCTCGATGATCTGCACGGACAGGAGAAGACCAAGGCATGGCTCCGGCAGGATCTTGCACTCTGGAAGCAGGGCGACCTCCGTGCGCTGCCGATGGGCTACCTCATCTGCGGCCCGGTCGGAACGGGAAAGACCTACATGGTGGAGTGCCTCGCTGGAGAGGCCGGGGTGCCGGTGGTAAAGCTGAAGAACTTCCGCGACAAATGGGTGGGGAGTACCGAAGGAAATCTCGAAAAAATCTTCCGCCTGCTCGGGGCGCTAAACCGTTGCTACGTCTTCATCGACGAAGCCGACCAGGCGCTAGGCAGACGCGACTCTGGAGGGAACGATTCCGGCCTTTCCGGTCGCATCTACTCGATGATGGCTGCTGAGATGAGCCGTCCCGAGAATCGCGGACGCGTGATCTGGGTGCTGGCCTCAAGCCGGCCGGATCTCATCGAAGTCGATCTCAAACGCCCCGGCCGGGTGGATGTGAAGATCCCCATCTTTCCAACTTCCACCCCCGATGAGAGCTGGACCCTGCTAAAGACAATGTCCGGTCGATATGGATTAAAGCTAGACGATCTAGATCCTGGAGCCCTCGAAATTACCATGCCGATCCTGATGACGCCGGGAGCGGTCGAAGCGCTCGTCTTGAAGATCTATCGCGCCGTGCAGACCAAGAGCTTGCCTGTACAGGAAGTACTCCGGGCAACCTTGGCGGCCTATCAGAATCCAGTCTCGCTGGAGATCATGGAAGCACAGATCAGGATTGCCGTGGCTGAGGCGACAGACCTCGAGTTCGTTCCAGAAGTATTCCGAGTCGGGAAGACGTAGGCAAAGAGCGTCGGCCGACGCGCACGTCAGCCGATTAGAATCCGCCAGTTTCGAAGCACGAGTTTATGGAAGGTCGAAGCTCGTCCAAACCAGACCCGCGCGGAGGGTGTCATACAGGCAAATTAAGCGTTGCAATGGCAATCGCGGGTCCTATCTTCTCGCTCCCATTTCCGATCCATGGCTGACGTAGAAAACAAGTATCCTGAGAACGTAGCCGGCCGCTTTTACGTGGACGATCAATGTATCGACTGCGATCTGTGCCGCGAAACGGCGCCCGCCAACTTCACGCGCAACGATGATGGCGGCCACTCTTTTGTTCATAAACAAGCCGAGACGCCTGAGGAGGAAGCGCTTTGTAAGGAAGCCATGGAAGGTTGCCCGGTAGAGGCGATCGGCGAAGACGGCGGGGAAGGCTGAGCCTCAATCCAGCACCCAGATTCTATAGGGCCCCACTCTCGTGAGTGAGGGCCTTTTCTTTTTCAGGGATCCGGTCTTCAATCGGCCTTATGCGTCCCGAGAAACTCCGCGCCCGTGCACTCGCTGAATGGCGCGGTCTCCCGGAGACTCCGTTCGTCTCGCACTCAGCGCGTGATGTAAGCGACATCCTGCTAAAGGTGATGCACGGCTTCGGCCTGAAAGATCGGCTGAAGGAAGAGGAGGTGCTGAAAGCCTGGGGGGAAATTGCAGGGGAGTTCATCGCCAAGCACTCCTCGCCTCAACGGCTGAAAGACGGCGTGCTTACGGTCCGGGTGCTGCAGCCAACAATTCACTACGAGCTCGACAGGGTGTGGAAGCGGCAGCTCCTCGACAAGCTGAAGGCACGCTTCGGCCCGCGCACGGTGCGGGAGCTGAAGTTCCGCATCGGGTAAATGGCCGACACCATCCACCTTGCTGACCTTGAACTCTCCTCGCACATCGGTGTGCCAGAGGAGGAGCGGGCTGTGCCCCAACGGCTCACGGTCAGTTTGAACCTGGAGCCGCGGCGGGGCTTCCATGATCTCAACGATTCGATCGAGAACACGGTGAACTACTACACGCTCGCAAAAGCGGTTCAGGAGCTCGCTCGTGAACGGCCGCGAGCCCTCATTGAAACTCTCGCACAAGAGATAGCCGCACTAGTCCTTGAAAGCTTCGCCGTGAGGGCGGTCGAGGTGGAGTTGCGCAAATACATTCTCCCCGATACCGCACATGTCTCCGTGCGTCTGCGGCGGGAAGCTGAATAACGAGTAGCCACCCCGCCCCCCGGTCCGGGGTGTAGATCTACGCGTTCCCCAGATTGAACGAAGGTGCTACGGTACTGTCACATACGGAACATCGCCCCCATGGTTTCCACTCTCATCCTCTCCCTTTCTGCCGCGGTATTGGGGGCCGCTTTGGTTCACCTATCCCTCCGGCCTGCGCCTCAGCCTTTGCGCATTGTCTCTCGCGCGCATCGTCGGTCCTTGCGACGCCGCTCATGAGTACTGCCTCTCAAGGTCTTTCCTCGTCCGTCGCCGGTACGATCCGCTCGTGGGTTGCAGCCGCCCCAGGGAAAGTCGCGCGTCCGCGAAGTTCATTCCCATCCTCAGCGAAGCCTGCTACGAAGCCGCGCATCGCGATGCAGGAAGATGCCAGCCGTCAGCAAGATAACGAGCTCATCGCCCGCACCCAAGCGGGCGACGCCACGGCCTTCGACGAGCTCATCGTGAAGTACAGCCCGCGCCTTTACGGCCTCGTGTACAATATGACCTCGAATCACGAGGACACGAATGACCTTCTACAGGACGTGTGGGCGAAGTCATACCGGTCGATCAACGGCTTCCGCGGGCAGTCCAGCTTCTATACTTGGATTCACTCAATCGGAGTGAACATGACGATCAACTTTCTCAAGAAGCGTGGTCGCCGGCACCACATGAGTCTGGATGATATCGACTCCGGGATTCAGAACGATAAGGAGTTCATCGAGCTCACGGCCACGAGCAGCCCGGTACGCGAAGCGGATCTCAGTGAACTCCAGAAGCGCTTGAACGAGTCTTTGCAGAAGCTGTCCCACGATCATCGGGCAGTAGTCACCATGTTCGACATCCAGGGGATGCCACATGCTGAAATTTCAAAAATTCTCGGGGTTTCCGAAGGGACGGTACGATCCCGGCTATTTTACGCACACCGGCAGCTACAAAACTTTTTGACCGAGTTTCACTAAATCGAGACTTCGATATGACCGAAGAACAACTTAGCGCGCTGCTTCGCATCAAGCGCCACGAACAGCCCCCAGCGGGCTACTACGATCAGCTTCTGCGGGATATCCATCGGAACCAGCGGACTGAACTCCTGCGCCAACCTCTCTGGAAAATCGCGCTCGAGCGTGTGCAGACCTTCTTTGGGGAGCATAGCATCTCGCATACTTCCTACGCTGGAGCGCTCGCCTCTGTGCTCATCATGGGAGTTGGCGCGATCACCTTTTTCTCACCACGCGCCAGTGGGCCGGGCACAGGCACTGCAGGATTGGCAGCGGTCTCGCCTGCTGCATCCGTCAATCCTTCAGTGATCTCCCTTCAGCAGGGTTCCGCTCCATATCGGCCTCTTTTCGAGCGCTCGCCTTCTTTCCCGACTGCTCAGACTGCCTACAAGACCCCGGCGACACAGCAGCCGCGCTATATCATCGATGCGCGTCCTGTCAGTTATGAGCCCTCGTTTAGTTTCTAGAGCCGGGAATGTAGCGCTATGCGCTGCGGCCCTGCTTCTTCCGTTGGCTCAAGGTGCGGTCGCAGCGCCAGCGGTCGTCTCTGGTTTGGGAGATGCGGATTCCAAGACCGTCTTTGAGACCATTCAGGAAAAGGTAAACGCTCTTTTCGGTGAGTGCCGGGGCGCGGTGGTGCGGGTGGAGGCGCGGGACAAGCATGGCGAACTCGCCGGGACGGGCTTCTTCATCGATCCGCAGGGTACCCTTTATACCTCCTGGACGGTCGGCGGGGACGAGTCGCGAGACCTGGTAGTCTGCTTTGGCGATTCGAAGTACCCGGCACGTCGTCTCGTGGCAGATTTCCGGGCTGGAGTTGCGATTCTCAAGATCGACGCGGCAACACCTTTTCTCGCTCTCGGAGAATCCCGCAGCCTGACTGTAGCGTCTCCCGTTCTAACCATTGGCTACCCGATGGACCTTCCACTCACGCCGAGCTTCGGCATGGTCGGAGGATTCGATCTCCGCTACCTCGGCCGCCATTTTGCTACCAAGCACATTCGCGCCAATGTCGCGGTGCAGCGTGGCCAGGGCGGTGCACCTCTCCTCAATATGCATGGCGCTGTGGTCGGCATGCTGATCAGCAGCTTGGATCAGGGGAGTGCGTCCTTCGTGCTCCCGATCGAGGCTGCGGAGAAAGTCAGGCGGGATTACGTCCGCTTTGGCGAAGTCCGCCCCGGCTGGGTCGGAATCGCGGTGGGTCCGGCTACAAAGGCGGCGGCTGGATCCACTGCTGAAGTGCAGGACATCCTCGCCGACGGTCCAGCGGCTAAGGGCGGAGTTAAGAAGGGTGATATTTTCGTCGAAATCGGCGGGCGCAACATCCGCTCACCGGACGACGTCGTGGACGCTTCCTTCTTTATTACTGCCGAGGATCCACTCAATGTCCGGGTAGCCCGTGAGGGGAGTGAGTTGGATCTTCATCTGAACCCAACTGAGCCGCCAGTGATTAAGCGGTCGTTGCTGTCTCCCTCGTTCCCGCCGGAACAGTCGCTGGGGATTGCTCCCTAAGCGTCGAAGGTCGAAGGTCGAAGGTCGAAGGTCGAAGGTCGAAGGTCGAGGGTCGAGGGTCGAGGGTCGAAAGCTTGATGCTTCCCGCTACGCGGAGATGGGAGAAGGTAGGTCGCTTACTTGTGCTTGATCCATCGGATGGGTGGCGCCGTTTGCCTTGAAGCCAACGACCGCTCGCAACGACGAGTGATTCTTAGTGGAAAGAGTCAATCTGAACTAGTCGGGCGAGTAAAATTTACTCGGGTGAGACCGGAAATCAGAGGCGGCCCACAAAATGGAGAGGCGAGCGTAGAAATTTCACTCTCGAGGCTCACGTCTTTGTTGGACGCACTCTGAAAATGGGAGGAGAGCGAGTGAAATTTACTCGAGCACGCGGTTTAAAACGCTCGCGAGAGTCGAATTTACTCCCTCTCGAGTGAATTTGGGACGCCGGGGCCGCTTCGAAACGCTTAATTCAACCTCCATCCTCCCGCTCAGAGAGCTGGGAGATCGTGCGCTACATTCTCGCAGGCTGCAACTTAGCGTCCTGGGTGACGCTGCTGATGGTCACGGATCTGGTCGCGTAGTTTCGCAGCCAATTCGTAAGACTCCGAAGCGATTGCGCGATCCATTTCTCTCTGCATCTTCTCCAGTTTGGTGAGCGGCTGCTTCGCTTTCACCTCCTCCAGCCACTCGCCGAGAAAACTCAGCTCCGGGCTGGTCTCCTGCGCTTCCGCGTTTCCGTGCTCTTCGTAAAAAGAGCGGATCTTCTCCATTCCCCGTTCGATAATGTGCGCTGCCGTCGCGAACTCCTCACGCTCCACATCGATTGAGGCACGCGCCCGGGTATTCATCATCAGGACGTACGGAGTAAACTGCACGACGGCGTCCGCCAAATCAGCGATCTCGGTGTGCTTCTCGACGAACTCGAACATGTCGAGATTCCGCTGCGTATCACGGAGCACCGCCTGGTAGTCCTCCAGCTGGAAGAACGAAATGTAGCGGTGGTAGTACTGGATTCCCTCCTGCTGGAGATCGCCGACCTCCTCTGGGGTCAGCTGAAACTTGTCGCCCTTCTTTCCAGCGATGCGATTGCGATCCTGATGAAACTCCAGCAGGGATTCGAAACCATTCGGCTCCGTGCCATCAGGGCGGCCATGCGTCTCCATCTGAATGAGGCCCAAATCGATCCGCAGCTGAAGCTTCTCTTTGCCATCGCTGCCCAGAATCTTGCGAACCCTTAGCTGCCCTGGCTCGTGCGGCCAATCCCGCAGCAAATCGTTCAAATCAAGACTCATGGTTTCAGCGATTATCGAAACGCCTTCACGCTTTGTCAACGGACCGACACCTTCGTACAGCCCTAAAAACAACCCGGATAATCGCCTCAGACCATCTGACGCTGCTACGCTATGACGTGACGAATCCAGGATCTGTGCGAAAACCGTTTCGGAAAAGCCACACTCTCCGCACAGCGTGTCCAGTACTCTGAAAACTCTCCTCTGGGTGGCCCTGCCTCTCCTGATTGTGGCTGCTATCGTGGGCTTGGGGCTCCAGCAGTGGGAGGGCGCGAGGTCTGCGGCACCGACGACGCCTATCCCCGTCGAGTACCGGGCGGGGCAGGTCTGGGCGATTGTGACTCCGCCGGATCAGCCAGACGCCCGCCTTACCGTGCTAAAGGTGGACACACATGAGCGACTCGGGACAGTAATCCATATCGCTCTCTCCGGAGTGGAACTCCCGAACGGAAGCCGGATCGTCCCGCACATGCCACTCTCAGAGTCCGCCATGAGGGAGACGGTGACCAAGCTAATCCGGGAAAACGAGCCTGTGACGGCCGACGTGGAGGGGTACCGGCAGTGGCGGCAGGCGGTGGATGCAGGCAAAGGCGGAGTCTTCAGGGTGCCGGTAGCCAAGAGCTTCCGCACCGTGGCGGACGGCTATGGGCAGCAGCCGCGCTAGTGGGGGATTCTGAGCTTGCCAGCCCCTCCCCCGCGCCCGCTAGCTTCCGCGGTCCATTTACAAGGGAGATCAAGCCAAGGGAAAATGCAGCCGATTCATACGTTCAACGTCGTTCCAAACCTACCAGCGACCCTCGAGCCACTGCGCGAGATGGTGTACAATCTCTGGTGGACCTGGCAGCCGGATGCTCGAAAGCTCTTTCGCCACCTTGACCCCGAATTATGGCACAAGACGAATCACAACCCGCTCAGGATGCTGCAGCTCTGTCGGCAAGCCCGGCTGACTGAAGTCTCCGAGGACGACGATTTTCTCCGCGAGATGCACGGCGTACACACGCGGCTCCGCGCTTATCTGAGCCGGACGGATACGTACGGCAAGTTGCGGCGCGCCTACACTTCGCTTACTCGGCCGGTGGCGTACTTTTCGGCGGAGTTCGGCTTTCACGAATCCATCCCAAACTATTCCGGAGGTCTCGGAATTCTTTCAGGTGATCACTGCAAATCTGCAAGTGATCTGGACCTTAACTTCATTGCCTTCACTCTACTTTACCGGCACGGCTATTTCCGCCAGCAGGTAAATAAGGAAGGTTGGCAGGAGAGCGTGCAGCTCAACCAGAATTTCACGCATTTGCCGGTGAAAGATGTCCTTGATAAGGACGGCAAGCCGCTCTTCGTGAGCGTGGAGATCCTCGGGCGCCAGGTGCGGGTGAAGGTATGGCAGCTCGCGATCGGGCGGATTACCCTCTACCTACTGGATACGGATCTGGCAGATAACAGCGAGGAGGAGCGCTTGATCACCGCGCAACTCTATGGGGGCGACATCGAGATGCGGATCAAGCAGGAGATCGTTCTCGGCGTCGGTGGCATCCACACGCTGCACGCCCTCGACATCCAGCCGTCCGTTTACCACATGAACGAAGGGCACTCCGCCTTCCTTTCACTGGAACTCGTACGACGGCAGGTCAAGGATCACGGGCTCGACTTCTACTCCGCCTTGCAGCTCGTGGCCGCGGGAAACATCTTCACCACGCACACTCCCGTGCCGGCGGGTAATGACGCCTTCCCGCTGGATCTCATGCGGAAGTACTTTGGGAAGTACCCGGAGCAGGTTGGCCTCAACTTCGAGACGTTCGCGAGCTTCGGTCAGACGCGCCAGGATCCGCACGAGCCCTTCTCGATGACTATCCTCGCGCTTCGCTCGAGCCGACACGCGAATGGCGTGAGCTATCTCCATGGCAAGGTCAGCCAGCACCTGTGGAAAGATGTCTGGGCGGGCGTACCCACCGATGAGGTCCCGATTACGAGCATCACAAACGGCGTCCACACCAAGACGTGGATGGCGCCGGAATTTTCCGCGCTCTACGACAAGTACCTGCCTAATTGGGAAGAGCACCTCATGGAGCCAGATTTCTGGCGTGGAGTGTACGACATCCCAGACGAGGCGATCTGGAGCACCCACCAGAAATTGAAGGCACGGCTCGTAGATTTCGTGCGGGAGCGCGTGGGTGTGCAGCGAACTCGCCTGGGCGAGAGCCCGGAGAAGATTCGTGCCGCGAGTCGTCTGCTCAATCCTGAAGTGCTGACCATCGGGTTTGCGCGCCGCTTCGCGACCTACAAGCGCGCCACGCTGCTCTTCGAGGATCCCGAGCGGCTACACCGTCTACTCGGCAACGCCGAACGGCCCGTGCAGTTTGTCTTTGCAGGGAAGGCGCATCCCAAGGACGAAGGCGGCAAGCAGTTCATCCAGAAGGTCTATCAATTCACCCGGATGCCCGAGTTCGAAAACCGGATCGTCTTTGTGGAGGACTACGACACTTACGTGGGCCGTCGGATGTACCAGGGGGTCGATCTCTGGCTGAACAATCCACGGCGTCCGTTGGAGGCGAGCGGCACGAGCGGCATGAAGCTTCCGCCCAATGGTGGACTGAACTTGAGCGTGCTGGATGGCTGGTGGCTCGAGGCCTATGAGCAGAATCAAAAGGCCGGATGGGCGATCGGCGGTGAAATCCCTACGACTACGATTCCGCTCGAGCCGGACTTTGAAGACGAGGTGGACGTGGCCAGCCTCTTCCATCTGCTAGAGGCGCAGATCGTTCCCCTTTACTACGCCAAGCCGGATGGCCGGCTGCCGCTTGCGTGGATCCAGCTGATGCGCGAATCGATCCGCTCAGTGACGCCCGTCTTCAATACGCATCGCATGGTGAAGGAGTACGCCGAGCGGCTCTACGAGCCATCCGCCCGCGCACACACGACACTCAGTGAAGATCATGGCAAGAAGGCCGTGGAGCTTTCCCGCTGGAAAGATGCGATCCGCAAGTCCTGGTCGCAGATCCTGATCAATGGCGTGGAGGTCAAGAACGTCGCAGGCGGGAGCATTGCGGTTGGTGATTCCCTCGAAGTCACCGCTACCGTCCATCTCGGCCCTATCGATCCAAACTTCGTCACCGTGCAGGCGTACTACGGCGAAGCGGAGAATAACGAGATCTGTGCCCCGAGAATGACTGGCCTCGAGCAATCCACAAAACTCGAAGCTGGGCGATTCCTCTACCGCGGCTCGATTGCCGCCACCGAAAGCGGTTCCTACGGTCTCAGCGTTCGCGTCATACCCACGCATCCACACCTCACGCAGGCGCATGAGTTGAGGTTGATTACGTGGGCCAAGTGAGAGTCGAAAGTCGAAAGTCGAAAGTCGAAGGTCGAGGGCTGGGGAGACGTGCTGGGTGCGGCCTCCGACCGCTTCAGCCTGGACGGGCAGCTCCTGGCGCAATGACAGAGCCGGAGCGCAGGCGGCTTCGCTTTCGGTTTGAGAAGCTCGATGTCTTTCACGGGGCGCGTGCGTTTCTGACCAGGACAAATCGAATGACCCGCACCTTTCCGCCTTGTGAGCAGTTTTGCCTCACCTCGCAGATGCGGCGTGCGGCTCTGTCGGTGCTCTCAAATATTGCCGAAGGCTCCGGTCGGAACTCCGACAAGGACTTTGCGCATTATCTGGAACAGGCTTACGGATCGCTGATGGAAGCTGCCGGGCAGGCATTTGCCGCACTTGACGAGCGATACATTGCCGATGAGGCGCTCGAAGACTATTTGGGTGAAGCCCAGCGCCTAGCCGCGCAGATCGCCGCTCTCAATCGCTCTCTGAAGATTCCAACCTCTAAGGTCCAGCTGCCAGAAAGCCGTTGAGCTTCAACGATATCGACCTTCGACCGCTTCGACCTTCGACTCCCACCTCATGCTTAGTTGCTCAACCTGCTGGAACTCCGGCCGCCATACCGATGGTGAGGCCATGCTCCAGGAAATCCTCGATCTCGGTTTTGATCGCGTGGAGCTCGGGCACGGCATCCGCCTTTCGCTCATGGAGGGCGTGCAGAAGATGGTCGATAAAGGGAAGGTTCAGTTCTCATCCCTGCACAACTTCTGCCCCCTGCCCGTCGAGATCACGCGGGCATCACCGGATTGCTACAAGTTCTCCTCGGCAGATGAACGCGAACGGGAGCGAGCCGTGCGGTTCTCGTTCCAGACGATCGATTTTGCGAAGAGACTTGGCGCACCCTACGTGGTGCTACACCTCGGACGGGTGCCGATTGATGACTTCACCGACAAACTCATCCGTATGGCGGAAGTCGGGATGCACAATTCACGTGGCTTTGTGAAGCTGAAGCTCGATGCGATCCGAAAGCGCGAGTCGCAGGGCAGCTACTACCTGCAGCGAGCAAAGGAATGTTTAACCCGCATCGCGGAACACGCGGACAAGCAGGGCATCCGCCTCGGAGTGGAGAGCCGCCACTCCTTTGAGGAGATTCCGAACGAAGACGAGATGATTCACGTCCTGAGCGAATTCGACGTGCCGCAAGTGGGCTATTGGCACGACTTCGGGCACGTGCAGGTGAAGCACAATCTTGGCTTTCTGGATCACGTCGACTGGATGCGTGAGGTCGCGCCGCGCCTGATCGGCTGTCATCTTCATGATACGCAGTGGCCAGGTCGGGACCACATGGCCCCATTCAGCGGCGACGTACCGTATGATCTGCTGATCCCTCTTCTTCCCAAGGACACACTGTTTGTTTTCGAGATGAGCCCGCGCCGTACGCGCGAGGAGATCCTCGAAGGTAAGGAGAAGTGGATCGCGCGCTTCGGCGCCTAGTTCCCAGGGCGCGGCTGCCCACTAGCGATGAAGCGCACCCTTCTCACACTCCTGCAGTTGGTCATCACAGCAGGGATTCTCTTCCTGCTCTTCCGCAATCCGGAAACACGGGCGGAGATGGCGAATGCGCTGCGCCATGCTGATCTCCGCTGGCTGCTCGCTGGCATTGCGATCAGTGGGGCAGTGGAGTTCATCGGCGGTGTGCGCTGGCAGTACCTGCTCTACGTCCAGGAGATCCGCCTCCCCTGGTGGCGCATTCTTGCACTCACAATCATTGGAGTTTTCTTCAACTTCATCGCGCCCGGTGGCACCGGCGGTGATCTCGTAAAGACTTTCTACCTGATGAAAGAGACCCCCGGGAAGCGCACCCTCGCGCTGCTCTCGGTAATCATGGATCGAATTCTGGGCCTGCTTTCTGTGGTCGTCCTTGCGGGTATCTTCATCACGCTGCGTTGGGATTGGCTCACCTCTACCCGCTCTACAAAGCAGTTTGTCTGGACTGCTCTCGCGATCCTCGCCGTTGCCGTGGCGATGATCGGCGCCTCGTTCCTGCTCAGCGGACTCGGACTCGTCCACCGACTGCCCGCCCGCATGCCTGGTCGGGATCGACTCGCTGAATTCGCACTCGCCTACAACCTCTACGCTCGGGCCTGGAAGACCACACTAGCCGCGTTCCTCGCGTCGATGATCGGTAATCTTGGCTACTTCGCGACCTTCTACTGTGCAGCTCGCGCGCTCGCGCAGCCGGGGATGAAGCTCCCATCCCTCCTCGACATGTTCGCGATCATGCCCGTCGTGAATACGATCGTTTCCATGCCCGTCAGCGTGGGCGGTGTTGGCGTGCGAGAGGGATTGTTCCAGGTCTTCGTCGGTGGACTCACAGGCGTCTCGGGTGCAGTTGCGGTGATCATTTCGTCGACTGGCTTCGCGCTCACGGCGTTCTGGGGAATCGTGGGTGGACTCGTCTATCTACTCTATCGACCGACCGACCACGCACGCCTCGCCCAGATCCGCGAGGAGGTAGGAAGCTTCGAGCACGCGGTGGCTGAGAGTGAAGTCGAGATGGAGCGGCTCGAGGCCGAGGAGTTCGTCCCGCCCGCACATGGCAATGAGCACCCCCGCGCCTGATCCTGAGCAATCTCGCGCCAATCGGCCCGAGGTTGCGGTCAACTTTGCACTGACTTGGGATGGGCGCATCTCCACGCGAAATCACACGCCTTCCGACTTCTCCTCGCCCCATGACAAGCGCCGCCTCCTGGAGATCCGCGCAACCGGCGACGCTGTCCTTGCAGGTGCTGCGACCATTGCGGCAGATCGCATGACCATGGGGCTACCAGTCCAGGAACTTCGCGACTCGCGCATCGCCCGCGGACAAAATGAGTACCCACTTCGCGTGCTGCTCACAAACTCCGGCCGCGTTGATTCCTCACTTCCGATCTTTCAGCACGCGTTCTCGCCGATCCATATCTTCTCCACCGGGCAAATGCCGGCGGAATACCAAAAGTCCCTCGGCAAAGTTGCGGAGCTGCACCTCGATGATGCCGAGAAGGTCAGTCTTCGCGGGATGCTGGAGCTGTTGAGCCGAGACTTTGCAGTCGAGCGGCTAATCTGCGAAGGCGGCTCTCAGGTCTTCCGTTCGCTTCTTGTTGCGGGTCTGGTTGATGAACTCAACGTAACCTTTTGCCCGCGAGTCTTCGGAGGCGAGCAAGCCCCGTCGCTGACTGGTCCCGCCGGGTCTTTTCTGCCTGAATCGGTGCGTTGCCAACTTGAGAAGCACGAGATGATTGAAGGAGAGTGCTTCGCGCGGTATCGCGTCCTTAGGTAGTCGCCGCTTTCTACCGCCACCATGGAGGTCGGGACGTCCGCGGCAGGCACCTTCATCGGTCCGTCTTTCAGGTCTCCGCCTATCTTGCTTCCACTGGACGCCGCTTGGAACACCGCTACTCTCAAGGTTCGTGCACACCGCCTCCTCCGTTCACATCCTTGCGCCGCGCGAGGAGATCTTTGCCGTAGTAAGCGATCTCGCCCGCTGGCCAGAACTGCTACCGCACTACCGGTCGATCGAGTTTCTGGCCAAACAGAATGGGCGCGAGGTTGTGCGCATGGCGGCGACCCGCTCCGGCATTCCGATCTCCTGGGTCTCGGAGTTCGACGCCGATCGCAATGCGCTCGAGCTTCGTTTCGAACATTTGCAGAACTGGACCAAGGGCATGCGGGTAATCTGGACACTTACTCCGACTCGCGATGGCACCCGTGTGGAGATTACTCACGATCTGCATTTCCGCATTACCGCCCTGCAGTGGCTCGCCGAGCCGATCATTGGCGGATTCTTCATCGAGCACGTGGCTAACAAGACGCTGAATACTTTCAAGGAACTCCTGGAGCGGCAAACGGCGCAGAAAACGCCCGACTCTGAGTCCTGATCGTATCCCTCTGAATGGCCGACCACAATGGTTCCTCCCACCCTGCGCCGAAACGCCGCGCCGTTATCACCGGCTTGGGCCCAATTACGTGCGCAGGAACTGGAAAGGACGCGCTATGGGCCAGCATTCTCGCCGCGCGCAGCGGCATCGAGCGGATCACGAGCTTTGACACCAGCGCGTACAAGGCGCACTGCGGAGGAGAGGTGCGTGATTGGGACGCGACCGCCTTCTTTCCACCACATCGGCTGAAGCGGCTGGACCGCTACGCGCAGTTTGCCGTTGCGTCCGCTCTCCTTGCGCTCGACGACGCGAAGCTTCCCTGGTCCAAGGAAGCTCCTCAAGCCCGGGTCGGCGTCAGTTTCGGAACAGCCCTTGGCGGCATTGCCAATGCCGAGTCGGAGCACCAGAGCTTTCTGAGCAAAGGATCGCGCGGCGTGAATCAGACACTCGCGCTACAGGTCTTCGGCGGCTCAGCACATTCGAACATTGCCATCGAATGCGGCTTCCGTGGCGTGGGTACGACAAACTCCAACTCCTGCGCGAGCGGCGTTATCTCCGTGGGCGAGGCGCTGCGCTACATTCGCGATGGGATGGCGGATGTCGTCCTGGCAGGCGGCGCGGAGTCCCCGCTATCACCGCTCACATATGGCGCGTTCGACTTCATCAAAACCATGAGTCGCTGGGCGGGCGAACCAGCGTCGCGCGCCTGCCGCCCGTTCGACGCCGAGCGCGATGGCTTTGTCATGGGTGAAGGGGCAGCCACGTTGGTTGTGGAGGAACTCGAGCACGCCTTGCGTCGTGGTGCGCACATCTACGCGGAAGTGCTCGGCTACAGCCTGAACAATGAGGCCTGGCATATGACTACTCCGCTACCCAGCGGCGACTCGGTAAAGCTCTGCATGCAGGAGGCGCTTGCCGATGCGAAGATTGAGCCCACGGCGATCGACTACATCAACGCGCACGCCTCTGGCACTCAGGCCAACGACGCGAATGAGACCGCGTGCATCCACTCCGTCTTTGGCGACCACGCCACGAAGCTCGCAATCTCCGGCACGAAAGCCTTCACCGCCCACCCACTCGGGGCCACTGGCGCGATGGAGACAATTATCTGCGCACTCGCACTGGAGCATCAATTCCTGCCGCCAACGCTGCACTTCGAAACGCCAGATCCAGATTGCGACCTAGACGTGGTACCAAACGTGGGGCGCAACGCCGTCGTGCGATACGCCATGAACAACGCATTTGGGTTCGGCGGGATCAACGCTTCACTCGTGCTTGGGAAGATCTAAAGCAGAACAACTCAGAGGGGAGTTGCGGGAGATCCAGACCTGAGAGTTGTCAGCTGCTGAGCTGAGCGCGGTAAGGATATGTTTTGATGGGGTTTCGCAACTACTGGAACGCACTCAAGCCGTCGGTTGAAGATGCTTGGACCACGCGCTCATCTCGAGCGGCTCGGGCTTTAATCGTCATCCACTCGCAAGCTGAGTTCAATCAGCAGCACGTTGATCGAGGTCACCTTCGGAGTCGATTACGCTCAGATCATTCATCGAGCACACTGAGCTAACGGTTGAGGTAGCTAACCCGGCGAGCCGATCTTGCTCATCCAACAAGGTGAGCGCGTTCTCCTCGAACCGTGAGCTATGCAGGCCTTTCAAGGAAGAGGCGTCCGGTACGGCGGCGAGCATGGCAGCCACCGGAGAGGTTTACCTTAGCGGGGACCTCCTCATGCAGAAGGGCACGGACGTTCTCAACATCCGCGAAGTTCACCTGGGCGATTCCCTGCGCAATCAGCCAGCGCTGAAGAAGTCGTCGCTGGATCGCGATCGGCTGCTCGCGCAATTCCGCAACGTCGCACTCAGGCGTGGGCGGGCGCTGCAGAAGCGGGTGAGCGTCGATGTACTCGTTGTCTGCGCGTGCGATCTCGGCAGCGCGCCAGAGGGCATCCCTCATGGTTCGGCCATAGGCTGCTTCCAATGCAGGGAGCAGCTGCTCGCGAATGCGATTGCGCGTGTGACGTGGGTCGAGGTTGGAAGCATCATCACGCCAGTTCAGTCCGTGCTGGAGTAGGTAGGCGTCGATCTCGCTTCGCCAGGTTCCTAGTAGCGGACGCAAGATGCGGAGGGGCGTGCCATCGATGTCCCGTGTGGTATTCTCACGCATCGCCGCCAGTCCGGTCGCGCCTGCTCCCCGGCAGAGCCGAAAGAGTAACGTCTCGACCTGATCGTCCGCGTGGTGCGCAACAAACAACGCTGATGCTCCGTATGCCCTCGCTGCTTCAGCGAAGAAGCTGTAGCGGGCCTGGCGAGCAGCGGTCTCCAGGGAAATATGATCCCGTGTTGCGAGCGCTGCCACGTCCGCACGTTTACTGAAGAAGCGCGCGTTTGTTTGAGTCGTAAGTCCGCTCACAAAGGCGGCATCGGCTGCGCTCTCAGGACGAAGGCCGTGATTGAGATGGCAGACGATGAAGTCGCCACGGGCGATTTGCGTTAACGCGTGCAGCAAGGCGACGGAATCCCGCCCGCCTGAAACTCCCACAAGATACGGCGGCGCGATCTCGCGGCGAAGCTGCTCAAGAGCCCGTGCGACTCGGTCAGAGAGAGGCATTCCGCCAAGGAGAGCGGTGAATCATCCGATATGATCCGCGCCGAAGTAGCGATGCAGCGGCTCTGGCAGGAGAACGCTTCCGTCAGCCTGCTGGTAGGTCTCGACCAGGGCTACGAAGAGGCGCGGAAGCGCGGTGCCAGAGCCGTTCAAGGTATGGCAAAAGCGGCTCTTTCCCTCAGCATCGCGATATCGGAGGTTCATCCGGCGCGCTTGGAAGTCGCCAAAGTTCGAGCAGCTCGACACCTCGAGATAGGCCTGCTGGCCCGGTGCCCACACTTCGATGTCATAGGTCTTCACCGCGCCGAAGCCGACGTCGCCAGTGCAGAGCTCGATGGTGCGGTAGTGCAGTCCGAGAAGCTGCAGCACGGCCTCCGCATCTTTGGTCAGCGACTCGAGTTCTGCAAAAGCCACCTCAGGCGTGCAGATCTTCACCAACTCGATCTTGTCAAACTGGTGCATGCGAATGAGACCGCGCGTTCCTAGCCCTGCCGAGCCGGCCTCACGCCGAAAGCACGGGGTGTAGGAGGCATACTTCCGCGGGAGATCCTTGAGGGCCATGATCTCCTCGCGATGAAGATTCGTCACCGGCACCTCAGCGGTCGGCAGGAGGTAGAAATCGTCCCGCTCGCTGCGGTAGAGTTGCTCCTCGAACTTCGGCAGCTGCGTCGTGCCGACCAGGCACTCGGGGCGGACGAGCAGCGGAGGAGCAACTTCGGTGTAGCCGTGCTCGGTCGTTTGAAGGTCTAGCAGCAGGTTAATCAGCGAACGCTCCAGCCTCGCGCCGCGCCCCGTGAAGCAGGTGAAACCACTCCCAGCCACGCGGGAGGCCCGCTCAAAATCGAAGAGTCCAAGCGCTTCACCGAGCTCAATGTGGCTCTTTGCCGGGAAGTCGAAGGCTGGCTTTACACCCCACGTACGCAGCTCGGGATTCGACGAGGCATCGTCCCCGACAGGCGCGTCGTCGTGTGGGAGATTCGGCAAGTGCAGAAGCAACTCGCGGAGGCTTACCTCGGAAGCGGCAGCCTGCTCCTCCAGGGTCGCGATATCGTCTCCCGCGCCACGCACTTCTGCCTCAACCGCGGAGGTATCTTCGCCTTTTGCGCGGCGCATTCCGATTTCCTTGGAGAGGCGCTTCCGATCTGCTTGAAGATGCTGGAGCCGGGTTTCAAATGAGCGGCGCTCACGATCGCAAGCTAGGACCTCGTCGATACGGGCGTGCGCATCCCCACCTCGCGTGGAGAGCCGCGCCTTTACAAACTCAGGGTGCTCACGAATGAGCCGGATATCGAGCATCGCGGGAACCTAGGAGCCGCGGAGGCGGAAGGCAATGCTCAGCGGCGTTTGCCGCGTGCCATCGCGAGGCGCTTCTGGAACGATTGCCCAGTGATGAGCAAAAAGCGTGTCTTGATAATCTCCGCCAGTGCCGGGACCGGGCATGTGCGCGCGGGGCAAGCTCTGGAGAAGGCATTCCGCGCAGATCCCCGAGTGGGCGAGGTGGTGCATGAGGATGCCTTGAAGTACACCAACAAGCTCTTCCGCGACTTCTACTCGACGCTTTACACCAAGCTGGTGAAGAACGCGCCGACCCTGCTCGGGTACTTCTACCGGAGCAGCGACGAGCCGTGGAAGAATGATACGGTGCGCCTGCAGTTCGACCGGCTGAACACGAGGCCGTTGGTGAAGTTCATCCAGGAGTACGATCCACACATCACGGTCTGCACGCACTTCATGCCGGCTGGGATCATCTCGCACCTGATCGAAAAGGAGGAGCTGAAGGCGCATCTTTCCATCGTGGTGACGGATATGGATTGCCACGCGATGTGGCTCTCGAGGCTCTTCGACCGATACTTCGTGGCGATCGATGAGGCGAAGGCACATCTGGAGGCGCTCGGCCTTCCTGGAGAGCGGATCATCGTCTCAGGCATTCCGATCGACCCTGTCTTTGCCGAGAACGACGACCGGGAGACTCTTCGCGCAAAGTACGGGCTGCGCCCGGGAATACCCACCCTACTCCTCTCTGCGGGCGCGCTGGGGGTAAGCCCAGCCGCCCTGGTTGTCGAGCGGCTCCGCGAGCACCTGCGCACTGACGTGGACGTAATTGTAATCTGCGGCAAGGACGCGGAGCTATGCACCGAAGTAACCGCCAGCGTAGAGTCCGACTCCCGCTTCCACGTGCATGGTTACACCGACAAGATGCACGAACTCATGGCGGTTAGTGATCTGTTCATAGGGAAGCCAGGTGGACTCACGACATCGGAGGCGCTCGCCTGCGGACTGCCACTCGCGATCATCTCGCCCATTCCAGGACAGGAAGAGCGAAATAGTGATCACCTGCTAGAGGACGGTGTGGCAATCAAATGCAACGAGCTGACTACCCTGCCCTTTAAGATAGAGCGCCTACTCCAGGATCCCGAGCGCCTCGCTGCGATGCGCGAACGGGCGCGCGCCATGGGACGGCCGCACGCGGCGCAGACCGTTGTCGAGACGCTCCTCGGTGAGACACTCGAGCCGCTCCTGCTCAATGCAGTGCAGCGAGATGCCATGACCCAGCTCGCCGGGCTGGAGAAAAGCTAAAAGGCGGAACCTTTCGTGATGCTCGAGAATCGCGACGATTTTCTCTGGGGCGTGGCCACCTCTGCGTACCAATCCGAGGGCGGGTACAATGGAGACGGCCAGCCGCGCACCAACTGGGCAGCCGGGGAGGAGAAGGGAGACTTCGCAGTCACGGGAGTGTCGTCAGATTTCTGGAATCGCTACGAGGAAGACTTTGCACGCTGCCGCGACCTGGGGCTGAACGCCTTTCGGATGGGAATCGAGTGGAGCCGGGTGCAACCGGGCGCAGCAAATATCGCTGGCGTACCTCCCTTCGACTACGCCGCTCTCGATCATTATGCGAAGCTCCTGACGCGGTGCCAGGAGTACGGGTTGGAGCCCGTGGTGACGCTGCACCACTTCGTTCATCCGGAATGGCTTGGGACGGACCCGTGGCTCGACCCCGGGACGGCGGACGTGTTCGCGAAATATGTGCGTGAGGCCGTCGGATATATTTGTGCGCGAATGCCCCGGCCGATCCGCTGGTTCATCACCATCAACGAGCCAAATATGCTCGTGCTAAACTCATACTTGGGACATCAATTCCCAGCCAAGGGACGCTCCGGCCTGCACTCGATGACGCTGGGCTACAACGGCCTCCTCTGCGCACACGTGGCGGCGTACAATGCCTTGCACGACCTGTATACGGAACACGGTTGGCCGGAGCCGAAGGTGGCGCTGAACAACTACTGCAGCGATCTCTATTGGTCGGACAAGCTGCTCCTCGATCTGCTTTGCGCACGGGAACGCGGGGTCGCCACGTCTGACATCGGGCGCTACATCGTGCGCTGCGTGAAGAGCTTTGAGAAGGCTTTCTCCGAAGTTCGAATCCCGCTGCACAAGGATCTCTCCTACTACTTCGGCGCGGCAATTAAGCGGCTGAGCAACTGGTATGGATACCGGCACTTTGACCCGCAGGATTTTGCGCCTTTCCTCCGCGCTCTCTACTCCTCACCGCGGGAACGCGTGCTCGATTACATTGGCCTCGACTACTACGACCCATTTGCTGCGCATGCGTTTCGGCTTCCAGTCTTTTGGGATCACGAATTCAAGAGCCGCTCCTTCCGTTCGTGGATGTTGGCTACTGTCACGAGCAAATGGTGGGATTGGAGGGTGCTACCGCGCGGCCTGCACTTCTTTTGCAGACATTACGCCGAGGACTTCGGCAGGTCGGTATTGATCGCAGAGAACGGTATGGCGCTGCGGCGTAAAGCGGATAACAGCGTCTCGAAGCGACGTGACGGAATGACGCGGAGCCAGTTCCTCCGCCTACACGTGCACGAGGTGACGAAGATCTTGAAAGAGGGCATTCCGCTCGTCGGTTATCTCCACTGGTCTCTCTTCGACAACTACGAGTGGGGCTCGTACACGCCGCGCTTTGGACTGTACTCGATCGACTACCAGAGCGGGACGGAACGCAGCGCCACAGATCCGTGGGGAGACACGCCAGCTGCGACCTACGCGATGCTGGTCGAGGAGAGTCGGAGGAAGCTGCACGCATCCGCCGCACCGCCGGGCTAGCCTTAGACTTTCGGGCTATCGAGTCCCCACTCCGCCATGACGTGGTCGACGCAGGCTGGGCAGACGCCGTGGCTAAGATCAGTGCCAGTCTGGGTCTGGATGTAGGACTCCATCTCGTGCCAGTGATCCCGATTATCGCGGACCTTCTTGCAGTACATGCAAACGGGGAGGAGCTTTTCGAGCTGCTGGATCTTCTGAGTAAAGCTGAGGATGCGCTCGGCCACCCGTAGCCGTCTCCACAGGGCGTCCCGGCGGAGCGGCTTCGCGAGAAAGTCATCCACGTCCGCCTCGATCGCGCGGGTATAAGCGTCTTCTCCGGTGTGTGCCGCCGTCACCAGGATGAAGTAAGTGTACTCCGCGCCCTCGTGCCCGCGTACTTGGCGGCAGAGCTCGATCCCGTCCATTTCTGGCATCTCCCAGTCACTGATCACAACTCGGCAGGGCTCGTCTTGGAATGCTTTCCAAGCCTCCGCACCGTTTGAAAACACGAGCGGCTCATGCCCTAGGGTCTTCAGCACGGCGGTCAGCCGGGCGCGGGATACGCCATCATCTTCGGCAACGAGAATCTTCATGTAAGGGCAGGCAGCGCGGACGTCCGCTCTGTGGTGCAGAGTATCGCGTTCAGACTTTCCAACACGCGTGCAACCTCACGTTGCAAATCAGGAATGCAAGCAATGGCCTCAGCAATCGCACCATCGTTCGCTTGGTGCTCCATCTTTTCACACAAGCGGCAAAGCGGGTGTGCCCCGAAGTTCGAGCCGCTCCCCTTTAGCTTGTGGGCTGCCTCAAAGATGCGCGGGCCGTCCAAAGCTGCAGCCGCCGTTTCCAGAGCCGCGAGCGCTTCTCCAGCTTCAAGGCCAAACGCCTCGACCAGCCGCTGCATCAGCTCGCAGCCCAGCTCCTCTGCCTCATCACGCAGCGCTTCCAACTCCTCGGTGCCGAGTGCCGGCTCTCCCTCCGCCTTGCCGATGACAAAGCCCGGCGGGAGCGCCTCAATCACCACCTCGCGGAGCTGAGTACGGGAAAATGGCTTGCTCAGGTATCCGCTCATTCCTGCCGCGAGGCAGCGATCTCGTTCGCCAAGCAGCGCATTGGCTGTGATCGCAATGATCGGCAACTCGGGACGAACTGCCGGCATGCGCCGGATCTCCCGAGCCGCCTCGTAGCCATCCATTTCGGGCATCTGACAGTCCATCAGGACAAGATCGTACTCGTTGGTCCGCATCGCACGTAGCGCTTCGCGCCCGTTACTCACGGCTACAGGCTCGCACCCGAGCCGTCGGAGTTCGTGGAGGATGACCAGCTGATTCACGTTGCTATCCTCTGCCACCAGCACCCGCAGTCCCGTCAGGAGGATGCTCGAGTCCGGCTCCGCCGCCATCGGTGCCAGATCAGCATCCGAGGCTTTGCGCAGGCGGAGGGTAAACCAGAAGGTAGAGCCCTGCCCGATCTCACTCTCCACGCCGATCTCCCCACCCATGAGCTGTACTAGCTGGCGGCAGATCGACAGGCCCAGACCAGTCCCTCCGTAACGACGGGTCGTCGAGGTATCCGCTTGCGCGAAGGCGTCGAAGATCCGCTGCTGCGCCTCGTGCGAGACGCCAATCCCGCAATCCTGCACGCAAATCCGCACCCACAATCGGCCCTTCTTATCCACCGACTCGGAGGTCGCGGAGATTGTAATTGTTCCCTGCTCGGAGAACTTCGTCGCGTTGCTGACGAAGTTGTTGATCACCTGCCTGATCCGCATGGAGTCGCCGACCACACGATCCGGGATCTCCGGAGCGATCCGCGTCTCCACCACCAGACCACGCGCGCTGGCTCGGACGCTATGCAGCCGCTGAACCATGGAGAACAGCCCGGAGAGGCTGAACGCACTTTCCTCGAGTTCGATCAGCCCCGCCTCGACCTTTGAGAAATCCAGAATGTCGTCGACGATGTTGAGGAGCGATTCGGCGCTTTCCTGCACAATCCCGGCGAGCCGCGCCTGATCTGCGGAAAGCGGTGTTTCTACCAGCATCGTATTCACCCCGATAATCCCATTGAGCGGCGTGCGAATCTCGTGGCTCATGTTGGCGAGGAAGCGCGACTTGGTTTCACTCGCCTGCTCCGCCGCCTCCTTGGCGCGAATCATCGTACGCTCGGTTTCTTTCTCCCGAGTGATGTCCCGCGCCACGGTCAGGTATCCATTCAATTGGCCTTCTTCGTCCTGTAGCGGGATCACACTGAGTCGGACCGGGAATCGGGTGCCGTCCTTCCGCACATAAGTCCACGACCGCTCGCCCATTGTCCCCTCCTGTGCTCGGTGCAGCAGTGCTTCGAACCCCGTCGGAGCTGCCGGAGCGAGCGCAGTCGCTAGATTAGCCACCCGCCGCTCCAGCTCCTCGGGATCCAGCAGCACCAGCAGCGTCTCGACGCCCGCCAACTCGGCGGAAGTGTACCCGCACATCCGCTCGCAGGAAGAGTTCACCCGCACGATCCGTCCGTCCGAATCTGTCGCGACAATGCAGGCATCGACGCTGTCGAGGAACGCGCGCTGCAGCGAGAGTGTTTGCCGCAGGGCCTCGTGCGCCTTGCGATGGGACGTAATATCGAATGCGACTCCTCCCAGCAGTCGCCCGCCTCCCGGTTGCGGGATCGGGAACTTCAGGCATAGCCAGTCGCCCACTTCTCCATTCCGGCTCGGCACCTGTTCGACGAATTCCTGAACGATGTTGGTATCCAGCACCCGCCGGTCGCTGGCGACGTACTGCTCTGCCACGTCTGGCGGGAGCCACTCGAAATCCGATTTGCCACGAAGCTGTTCCAAGGTCAGACGGAAGGCTTCCTCAAACCGCCGATTGACGAATTGAATCCTGCTGTGCTCGTCCTTGATGAAGACTAGCCCCGGCGTGTTCTCGATAAACGCCTCGAACTTCTGGCGTTCACCCTCGCGCTCGTTGTTTGCGCTTTCCAGGCGCCGCATCGCATCCGTTAGGGCGACGGCATCGAGTTCATCTTCCACGACGGCAGCCAAGTCTTTCAAGCTTTCGAGCTCGTCCACGGTGTAGGTCCGCGGCTGATTATCGATAATGCAGAGCACACCCACCCGGTAACCATCCGCAGTGTGTAGTGGGAATCCGACATAGGAGCGAATGCCCATCGGGCCGGTGACCATCGGATTATCGTGAAATCGTACGTCGTCGCGAGCGTCCGTCACGATGAGCGGACCATCCTCGAGAATCGCATGTCCACAGAATGACTCCGCCCGCGGAAGCTCCGCGCAAACCGTTGCAGGGCGCGACTTAAACCACTGCCGATCCTCATCCACCAGACTGACCAGAGAATATGGTACCTGGAAGATCTTAGCCGCAAGCCGGGTGACCCGATCAAACCGTGCCTCAGGAGCGGTATCGAGAATCTTGAGACGCACCAAAGCCGCGAGTCGCTCCACTTCGTTGAGGGGTTTGGGAGGGGAAATCATGAAGAAGTTGCCGCCGTCGAGGGGCTTCCTACTTCATCGCAGCAACCGTGCCACTCACCCAAACTCCCCTCTCAGCACGACTCCTCGCGTCAACCCACCCGCACCGCACGAGTCTTGTCCAGGCGGATCACGTCGCCGGACTTCAGCGTCACGGTACCTTTGGGATCGGAGATCTTCTCGCCATTTACCTGCACGCTTCCCTGCTCCACAAGACGCCGCGCGTCACTGCGCGAACGGCTCATCTGGAAGCCGCTCGCGTATGCCCCGACCACCACACCGATGATATCCGCCGGAAGTCCGGTTACTGCAGGCAACTCCGCGTGATCCAGGTCCTTCTTTGAGAAGCGCGTATTGAATTCCTCAAGGGCGGCAGCTCCCGCTGCCGCGCCGTGGTACCGCTCCACAAGCCGCACTGCCAGTTGCTTCTTCGCATCCATGGGGTGCCCGCCAGGCTGCTCCTGCCCCAGCAGCAGCAGGTAGTACCGCGCCATGAGTTCGTCCGAGATGCTCATGATCTTCCCGAAGATTTCCGACGGCGGCTCCGTCACGCCAATGTAGTTACCGAGGCTCTTCGACATCTTCTGCATGCCATCCAGCCCCTCCAGCAGCGGCATCAGGAAGACCACCTGCTCCTGCTGACCCTCCTCGCGCTGGAGATCACGGCCGACGAGGATGTTGAAGAGCTGATCCGTCCCTCCGAGTTCCACATCGGCCTTCACCTTCACGGAATCCCACCCCTGGATGATCGGGTACTGGATCTCATGAAGTCGCACCGCATCGCCACGTTCAATCCTGCTACGAAAGTCCTCGCGTTGCAGCATCTGCTGCAGCGTCACCCGCGAGTTCAGCTTAATGATCTCGTCGAAGGTCATGATCTCGAACCACTCGCCATTAAAGACCGTCCGCGTTCGCTTAGGGTCGAGAATCTTAAAAGCCTGCTCCTGAAAGCTCTTCGCGTTCACCATCACCTGATCGTGCGTGAGCTGCGGCCGCGTCTTCGAGCGCCCGGAGGGATCGCCGATCTGCGCCGTGAAGTCGCCAATGATCAAAATCGCCTGGTGCCCCAGATCCTGAAAGTCGCGCAGCTTCTGGAGACACACGGTGAAGCCCAGGTGAATATCCGGCGCGGTCGGATCCACACCCAGCTTGATGTTCAAGGGCCGTCCCAGCCGCAACTTCGCGAGCAACTCCGCCTCGGAGATAATCTGCGCTGCTCCCCGCTTCAGTTGCTTGAGCTGGACTTCGGGTGATTCCATGGGATCGCCCTTCCATAATTCCGCCGGACTTCGCGAGGCGAGGAAAATGGTACGCGAGACGTAACGTTTTTCGGCGGAGATTCCAGTTTCCAAGCACTTTACGAGGCGGTAAACGTCGCCTCCATGCGAGAACCAGCCATCGGCGTCATCGGCGGCAGCGGCCTGTATTCGATGGAGGGCCTCAGCGATACTTCCGAGCATCAGGTCGACACACCTTGGGGCGAACCTTCGGATCTCATCTTCGGCGGGCGGCACTCCGGGCGGCAGGTCTTCTTCCTCCCCCGGCACGGGCGCGGCCACCGCATCATGCCCCATGAGCTGAATCACCGGGCCAACATCTTCGCTCTACGCAGCCTGAATGTCCGCTGGATCATCTGCGTCACCGCCGTGGGCAGCCTGCAGGAGCGATATGCTCCGCGCCACATTGTGCTCCCCTCGCAGTTCTTCGACCGGACCAGCCGGCGTGCCGAACACACCTTCTTCGGCAGCGGCATCGTTGCGCACGTCGCCTTTGCCGACCCGATCAGCGGCCCCTTGCGCGATCTCATCGCCACCGCTGCATCGGAACTTGGGATCACCGTGCACAACGGCGGCACCTACGTGAACATGGACGGCCCTGCCTTCTCCACCCGTGCCGAGAGTGAAGCTAACCGGCAGCTCGGCTTCGACATCATCGGCATGACCAATCTCGGCGAGGCCAAGCTCGCCCGCGAAGCCGAGATCGCGCTGGCCACGATCGCGATGATCACCGACTACGACTGCTGGAAGGTAGGAGAGGAAGCCGTCACCGCAGACGCTGTCTTCGGCCACCTGAAGGCCAACGCCGAGACTGCCAAGCGCCTCCTCGCCGCCGTGATCCCCCAGATCCCTGCCGAGCCCACCTGGCCCGAACACCGCGCCCTCGACACGGCCCTCGTCACCGCCCGTGACCTGTGGCCCGAGGCAACTGTCGAGCGCCTGGGTCCTCTTCTAGAGCGGTACCTCTAAAGGGCGGAGCGACGGAATGCGTGTTCAGTAGCATTGTGGGTTCGCACATCGAGCGATTCGTTTGGACCTACTTGGCCTGCGCCGTAGGAATCTCCCAGCCGATGGGAAAGGGGATCCAGAAGTCTACGGGCACGACTGAAGAGAAGTAGTCGAAGGTCTCTTGAGAGAGGGCAGGCAATCCATCGACATTTGGAATCTTTATGAAATTGCCGAGCTGATCCTGGCACCTTCCACGCTCCATGAAGTACCGGATGCGGCTTGCTCGGGGAAGGTATGGAATCAAATCCGTGGTACTTACGACAGTTCCGGGAGGGTGATTGTTCTCGATTGCGAACTGATCGACCGCCGTAGAGATCATCCGCAAATCTTCTATGCACTTCCAGGCAAGTGCCATTCGCTGCGAACGCGGGATCTCCGCGGGGTTGTACTCGGCTTGGGTCTGACTGAGAGGCTGCCCGGGTTCACTCACTGCGCCGATGAACCGCCGCTTCGGACGACCGGCAATCACGTCGTAGCGGAAGACGTTTCCAGTCTCCTGGTCGAAGATCCAGAAGCCACGCGCATCGCCGCTCATCTGCAAATGTCCGAATGGCGCAGGCGACGGCGGTGGTCCAGCGGTGGCGGAGATGCTGGTGATTGCCAATAGCACGCTGAGCAGGATGCGAAAATTTTGCGAGAGCATGCGCGCACGTAAGCACCTCCCACGCCACGCTTCATGTGGGCTATCTCCGCTCCAAAACGCGGGACGCAGACCGAAAACGCCTGGAAAGAAGTCTAGCACGATAGGGAAAAAGCCTAGCGCGCTAGGTTTCAAACCTATCCATGTTAGGGAAAGACCGAGCTGGGTAGCTATGAAATCCGGCCCGATAGGAAAAAAACCTAGATCGTCAAACTTGCCGCCTACCGCGCTAGGAAAATCCTCTGCCACGGTAGAAGATAAACCGAGCCCAGTAGGTTTCAAACCAAGCACGGTAGGTCAAGGAGCTCACCAGACAGCGTTCTAAACAAAGGAAAAATGCTGCTCCAACCGAGCCCAGCAGATCCAGTTCGGCCGCATCCCCGTCGTTCATTGGCATCTCTTTTTGGGTATTCAGCGGCATATACAATGACTCACCGGAGCCAGCTTCCGTCCGACGGCAGGGGAACAGTGATCAACCGGTTTAGACCTCACACCGTCCTCCTAATTTGACTCCAAGCCATATTCCCATATCGTCACCCATAGATGAAGACGACGCTGGAGCTTCCGGATGACCTGCTCATCGCCGCCAAGCAGGTAGCGGTACAGCGGCGAACGACTCTCAAGGAGATGATCACACGCTCCCTACGGAGGGAAATCGGCTTCGACCTACCGGAAACGCCGGCCCTGCACAGCGCCTTTGAACTTGGCGAACTGGGTCTCCCGGTCCTGAAGCGAAATGGTCAACCCCTGTCTTCTGCAGAACATCGAGCGATGGTGGACCAGATAGTACAAGAAGAGGATGAACGCCAATTTCCGAAGTCCATTCAATGATCTCGCTCCTGGACGTCAGCGTGCTGATCGCCTTACTGGATCAGAATCACCCATTCCACCGCGCAGCCACGGAGTACTTCAAACAGGCTCAGCGAGAAGGGTGGGCCACGTGTCCGCTCACAGAGAACGCTATTTTGCGGATTATGGGACATCCGAACTATCACTTGGGCGCAGGTTCGGTCGGCCCGGTTAGAGATCAGCTGGCCTGCTACATCGCGTCACCCGGACACCAATTCTGGCCGGATGACCTGTCGTTTGCAGATAGAAAAGCATTTCCCATCCTGCCAGGGTCGAAGGGCCTCACCGATCTCTACCTTCTTGCGCTCGCAGTCAAAAGGGCAGGCCAATTCGTGACGTTCGACAAACGGATCGACCCCGGCCTGCTTCCGTCAGGTAGTGCCGCCTACCGCGTTCTTGACAGTTAACTTTTCCCGAGAGCAGGACGCGGTCGTTCCAAAACTGACTATCGCCTACACCTTGCGGTGCCCCTCCCGAGGCGGGTGGAGCGCGATTTCTCTTTTCCCTGCGGAAAATAAGGCTTCATTCAGCTTTCCCAACGAACCGTCACGCTATGACCCGCGCTCTCGTTCTCGCCTGCCTGGCCTTTCTCCCGCTGGCCTGCTCCGCTCAAACTCCGCAAACGGCGACCCCAGCGGCTCCGGTGGAAAACGAAAACGCGCCCACGGTGGCGCCCGCGACGGAGACTCTGCCAGCGACCACGGCATCTCCTGCTTCGCCGAAGGTCACGTACACTGCGTGTAACGTAAACGGGCCTTACATCGCGATGACTTACGACGACGGTCCACACGCGACGCTGACCCCGCGATTGCTCGACATGCTCAAGGAGCGCGGGCTGAAGGCGACTTTCTTCATGGTCGGAAAGAACGTGGCCGAGTACCCCAAGATCGTGAAACGCATGGCCGACGAAGGTCACGAGGTGGCGAGCCATTCGTGGTCGCATCCGCTACTCAGCAAGATGGGCGACGATGGGGTGCGGGATCAGCTCCAGCGCACGCACACCGCGATCGAGAAGGCCGCGGGGGTTGCGCCGACGACGATGAGACCGCCGTACGGTGGATTCACGGCGCGCCAGCAGCGGTGGAGCCACGGTGAGTTCGGCTACAAGGTAATCCTCTGGGACGTGGATCCGCTGGATTGGAAGGTGCGCAATGCCTCGCACGTGGAGCGGGAGATTCTCCAGAGAACGAAACCCGGATCGATCATCCTGACGCACGACATTCACAAGAGCACGGTGGACGCCATGCCCTCGACTCTGGATGCGCTGGTCGCGCGCGGCTTTAAGTTTGTTACGGTCTCGGAGTTGATCGCCATGGATCGCCCGCTGCCGCCAAAGCCGAAAGCCACGCCGAAGCCAAAGATTCCCACGAGCACTGAGGCTCCCGCGCCTTCGACGGAAGAGGCAGCGCCTGTACAGGAGACGGCAGTACCTGCTCCTGCGACCCGCGCTTCGACGTCGGCTCGCTGATCCGCGCATGATTGGCGATCAGTACCTGCAAGTCCGGGGCGAACTGGGTCAGGCGCTCACCACGCTCAGCACGCTCGCCCAGGATCTCCGCGCGCCGGAGGAGATGCAGGATACGCTACGAAATCTGCAGCACAGCCTGCGCGAGCCCTTTCTCTTTGTGGTCGCCGGGGAGGTGAAAGCCGGCAAGTCATCGCTCCTGAACGCGCTCTTTGGCCGCGACTTCTGCAAGGTGGATGTGCTGCCCGCCACGGATAAGATCTACCTCTTTAAGTACGGCGAGGAGGATCGCACCGTGCATCTCTCAGACCGCCTGGCGGAGTGCTATCGCGACGCTCCTTTTCTCAAGGACTTCAATATTGTCGATACCCCAGGGACGAACACGATCGTCGCCGAGCACCAGACGATCACGGAGCAGTTCCTCCCTTTGGCGGACCTGGTGCTTTTCGTCTTTTCAGCGACGAATCCCTGGGCCGCGAGCGCGTGGGACTTTCTCCGGCTGATCTCGAAGCGCTGGTTAAAGCGCGTGGTCTTCGTCCTGCAGCAGTCGGATCTGCGCGCGCCGGAGGAGATCGCGGTGATCGTGAAGCATCTGGAGCAGACGATGCTGGAGAAGATCGGCCACGCTTGCCCAATCTTCCCGGTCGCCGCGAAGAAGGCTTTCCTCGCGAAGACTGGAGGGGGAGATCCGCACGACGCGCTGGTGGAGAGCGGTTTCGACAAGCTGGAGAGCTACATCAACAACGAGATCGCGAGCGGGGAAGCGCGACTCGGCAAGCTGCGCTCCGTGTGCCAAACCTCGCAGGTCATCCTGCGCGAACTCGGCGAGAAGGTGCGCGAAGCGATGACGCTGGTCGAGGAGGACACGAAGCGGCTGGCGGAGCTGGATCACACGATGATCGCGCGGAAAGAGCAGTCGATCCGCCAGCTTTCCGGGGTGCTCTGGACGCTGACACAGAGCTACGAGAAGGCGCAGCGCGAAGGCGAGGATCTGCTCCTGGAGAAGCTGACGCTGCCGAATACGGTGAAGCTCATTTTGAACAAGGGCGACTGGCGTTACGACTTCCAGAAGAAGCTCGAGGATCAGCTGCGCGAGACCTTGCAGCGGCAGATCGGGAACTCGCTGGAGCTGCTCGAGGGCGATTTGCGAGCGGTGTGGCAGCAGCTTCACGACACGCTGCACCGGAACTTCGCGGAGAAGCATCGCGCCGCGACGACGCTGCCGGACTTCCTCCAGCGCCGCGACGAGCTGCTCCGCAAAATCGAGCTGACGCTGCTCGAGAAGGGCACGTCGCAGCAGGTCGAGCAGCAGCTCGGAAAGCTCTTCGAAGAAACGGCCAACTGGCTGCGCGTGCCTGCTGGAGTGGCGGCAGCGGGCGGGGTAGCGACGATCATCGCGATCCTCGCGCACAGCGCGGTCTTCGATGTGACGGGGATCGTAGCCGGCTCTGCAGCGGCGGCGGGGACCGTGATCGCACTGATCAAACGGCGGAAGATCCGCGACGAGTTCCGCAAGCAGATGGTCGAGAAGCGGGAGAGCACGCTCTCGCGCATAGAGGACCATCTCCGCCACGCCATCGACCGCTTCTACCAGGAGCTCACCGGGACGTTCCAGCCCTTCCAGAGCTTTTGCGCCGCTCAGCGCAGTCTCTACGAGCCGATGCTGAACCGGCTGCGCGAGCTGGACACTCAGCTCGGGAAGTATTCCGCCGAGCTGAGCTCTGCTGCGCGCGATGAGGGTGCAGCACCGCAGCGTCCGGTCGCGGTGGAAGTCCCGGCGATCGAGGGTTAAGGCAGCCTCTCGGAAAAGGGGCGGTTACCAATACTGGCTACGCTTCGTCAGGCGCGATCACGAGGCCGTCGACGGCGGTATCGCCTTCGCCCAGACCGAATGTGCCATTCGGCGTGACCGCGTTGTCGATGAAGTCGAAGGCCTCGTCGCCGTCGAGATCTGCGCCAATCGTGCTCGCCTTGACGTTCGTCAGAGCGAAGACCGTGTTTGCGATGGTGAGATTGTTCGCACGGGTGGCATCATCGGCGGCGAAGATTGCCGCGATCCGAGTAGCCTGTACGTTGCTTATCGACCCATTCTCCGCGCCCACTCCGCCGCTCTTGCCGGCGATCAGCCCACCCATCTCGTCGAGGTCAATTCCGAAAGGCTGAGCGAAGTTGCCGATATCCCCACGCACCTGAACACTAGCGATGCTGCCGCCAGCTCCTCCTGTGCCGGAGGTCGCTTCTCCACCCTGACCAGCCCGGAGCTGCTGCACGGCGATCGACGCCACCAGCTTGATACCTTGGATGTCGCCTCCCAAACCGCCGCTGACCCCGTCTCCACCGGCTCCAGCGCGCGCTGCAAAGAAGCCCACCTTCCCTGAGATCGCGTTGATGCCTGCGCCCACACCTCCCGTGCCCGCTGCAGACTCGCCCCCAGCCCCGAGCTCATCGAAGCCCAGGAGCACGGTCGCGAGCGGGGCGGTCAGCTTCACGCCATCGATCACGCCCGCGTTGCCAGCCGCACCTCCGCTCCCGCCACTGCCTATGTCCAGCGAGAGTGTACCACCGATACGGTCCTTAAAGATCGCGGCAGAAACTGAGCCGCCGAGCGCGCCAGAGGTGCCCGCCACGAAATCTGCACTGCCGCCGTCACCGCTCTCGATGGCGAAGTTCCCGGCGCCATTGTTCGTCAGGTTCACGCGCAGCACGTTCCCACCGAGGCCGCCGGTTAAGTCGCCGTTTCCGCCGTCGCCGCCATCAATAGAAATCACGTCCGAGATCGAACCGTTGTTGGTAAAGTTCACGCCGGTGACTGAACCACCCGATCCGCCTGTTAAGGTGTCAATCAAGCTGCCGCCCTGGCCGCCGAGGATCAAACCACGTCCGAGCTGGGAAGAGGATACCACCGTTAGGCCGATGACTGAACCGCCCGCACCGGCGGTTCCGCTAGCTCCGCCGCGGCCTTCGCCGGCGAAGACGTCCAGTGCGTCCAGCCGGAGATCGCGACCCAAGTCGATGCGCAGCCGCTCGACGTCCCCACCGTTCGCAAGGCCATTGCCGGCCTCAAGTTTGAGAGTATTCAAAGCGCCAGCGGTGATCTTGACGCTGATATTCGTCAGGTCGCCGCCTTCCAGCCCGTCCCCGCCTTCGATGGTCGAAAAACCCTGTGAGTCGATCGCCCCTACCTGAATCGAGACGGCATCAACGTTGCCGGCCAAGCCTTGGATTCCATTGGCTCCTCCGCTGCCGGATTCAATCGCGAAATCATCCATGCGCTGTGCGCGGATCGAGACCTTCTCGATCGACCCTCCTGCGCCATTGGATGAACCACCCGTTCCGCTGCCTCCGCTACCCGCGGCGAGCGTGAGAGTGCCTTCAACGAAACTGCTAAACGCGAGATTCAGGTTTGTAACCGCACCGCCCGCACCGCCACCTGCAATGCTCGTTCCGCCCTCGCCGGCGATCACATTCACCTCAGCCGAAACGGTGGGGGCAGTCACCTTCACCGCGGTGATCTCACCGCCCGCGCCGCTTCCCCGTCCATCGCCAGACTCGATGGTAAGGTTCTCCCGAATCTGCGTTTTCACAGCAATCGAGGAATTCTGAACTGAGCCGCCAGTCGCCAGCCCGCCATTTCCGTTGCCGGCATTTCCACCGCGCAACGTGACGTCACTGGTAAAGTCGGCCGAGATCCGCGTATTGGCCAGCGTACCGCCGCTGCCACCCGCGACTCCACTCCCGCCAGAACCGCCGCGGACCAGGAGATCGCCTGCCTCGGAGAGCTTCAACGTTGCACCGGTAAGCTCACCGCCGATCCCGCCATTCCCTGTGCCACGACCCAAGCCGCCGTTGCCAGCCGCGACGGTGACGTTGCCAACCGCCAACTTTGAAAGAATTTGCACCTGCCCGAGGGTGCCACCATCTCCGCCAAGTCCGTTCACGGTCCCTCCGCCCTGCCGAATCGCGCCGCCGTTTCCTGCGTTCACATTGATCGAACCAGATGCGGTCACCGCGACATTCACGCCAACCACGGCGCCACCATCGCCACCGAGACCGGCATTCGCAGCGCTCCCACCCGCACCCGAGCGGACCGTGACCTGACCTGCCTGTTCCGCGGAGGCGATCTTCACCGCGCGCAACTCGCCGCCGAGGCCGCCCGTTCCGCCGTTGTTCCCAGCGCCGCCGCCACTGCCTGCGATGGCTTCAAAGGAACCGCCGCCCCGGGCAGACGTCAGATTGATGGATGATGCGCTCCCACCTGCGCCACCACCGCCGCTCCCAGAGCCGTCGCCTCCCAAGCCGCCACGCGCCGCGATCACTTCGCCGGAGTTCATGTACGCTGCCGTTACAGAGAGTTTGCTAATTGCGCCACCCGCCCCACCTACCGCCACCGCTCCACCTTGCCCATCGCCGCCTTCCCCTGCTCCCAGCACGATCGAACCGATTGCCTGCGCGACCCGCACCTGAGTGGCGGAAAGCTCGCCACCAACACCGCCCGTAACCGCGCCTCGCCCGCCGGACCCCGCTAGGAAAGTAATGTCTTCTGCACTGCCGAACTGCCCACCGACTTTAAAGATGCTCCCGCCCTCGCCCCCGAAACCCTGTGCGCTATCGCCTCCAGAGCCGCCGGTCAGCGTGACCACGTTGGCAATGCTGACTCCCACCTTAATCCCGGAGATCTCTCCGCCGACACCGCCGGCTGCGCTGCCCGTGGTATCCCCACCCGCGCCACTGCGGAAGGCGATTTCACCCGAGACCAGCCCCCCCTGAACTGTGATGCCGGTGAGATTCCCACCAGCGGCCAGGGAAGCATCCGCTCCGTTCCCGCCATCTCCTCCGCGCACAAAGATGCTTCCACTCAAATCCCCAACCGAAAGCGCCACGCGATCGATACTTCCACCGATCCCCGCAGTGGCACCGTCGCCGCCATCTCCCGCCTGCAGGAGAATCGTGCCCGTACCGAAGACATTCTTGATCGACAGTTTTGCAAGGTTGCCGCCCGCCCCGGCGATCGTGCTGGAATCACCACCCGCACCAGCCTCCACCCTCAACGAGCCGCTCTGGCTGGCGATTGCAAGATTCTCAACGCTCCCACCAGCACTTCCCAGCGGCGTTACGCCGTCGCCCGCGAGAATGCGTGTGGCACCCTTGGCGAGCGTGAGATTTCCGATACTGAACTCCGCAGGGCTCAGCGGCGGCGCGACCAGAGCATCCAGCGAGACATTGCCGCTGGAAAAGGTGTAGGCGTCGTTCCCCTCACCATCCGCCGCCTGGCTGCCGGTGAGAATGGCGCGCACGCTCGGCGCACCGATGTTTCCATAGATGGACGTGCCAATCTTCACTCCAGTAATCGTACCCCCGGCCGCGAGATCACCGAAAATTGCACCACTCACCTGCAGCCTCGCGATGGAGCCCGGCTGCACGGTGACCTCACCATTGGAAATAGCCACGACACCATTAGCATCCAGTGCCGTCACGATATCCCCGCGCACATCAGTGCCGATCGTCGCGTCAAAGCCGTCCGACACTGCGAGTCCACTCAACTCGTCAGGCTGGAAACGGGCGTCGCCATTATCATCGGTGAGGAAGACCATCGCCTGCCCCTTCACGATTGAGACCATGACTACTTCCTTGGCGTCTGCTTTCCCGTTATGGTTCACGTCGAAGACCAGTCGGTCACCTTGATCCAAGAGCAGGGCCACGCCGCTCCCTGCGCCTGTTTGTGCGGCGTTCTCGCCAGCGAGATCCTGCGCTGAATTGCCAGCATCATCATGGACCTCCAAGCTGAGCGGGCTGACTAGGAAAACGGCAGGAGCGATGCGGGCTTCAAGAACTTCGGGACGTGACATAGCAAAGAGAGAGGAGGATGAAAAGGCGGCGCTGCCGCCTGACGGACGGAATCGCCCAGGACCGTTCTGAGCAGAGGGCATTCCAGCGTGATCAGGTTTCTTCCGTTCCTTCGCTCGAGAGCTGGGAGAAGCTGCCCATTCTCGTGCAGGCTACCCGGACTCCTCGTCCTGCGTTTCTTGCGCCACGTCTAGAACGACAGGCCTTACTGGCTATCCGTGAATTGCGATTCGCGAAAACTGATCGCCCGGATCTCCAAGGCCCGAGCGGATCGCTCTCCCCTGGTTACGGTGCGCCTCCTGGCTCAGCCAGATTCCGCGATTCAATCGCGCTTTGAGTCTATCGCTCCGCGCTTTGAGCTCTTCCGGTGAGCTGGATTCGGCGATCCAATCGCTGATTTATGCTCAAGCTCAGTACAAACTTGCGATAGGAACACACCAAATGTGCGATTGAATCGCACAAAGGTGCGACTCGGACGAGCTTTCAGCTCGGACCGCCGAGCTATCTTCTTGTTCCGAAGAGCTCAAATCGCGAATGGCTCGCGCAATTCAGCTTTGGCATTTATTTTGCCAATGAGGAGTAACCTTGACGCACGGAGCGCGTCTTGATGTGATGAAGCCTCAGTCGGGGTGAATTGTTTTCACCGCCGCCTAAGAAGGACGGGCCCCCAACCGTTTGCAGGAGGTAGTCAGTCGGAGGAATCAAACGCAAACACGTCTTATGGCAACTGGGAACACATCTACTACGGAAAAGCTGAACATGCTCGGTGCAGCATTGATCACCGCGAGCGTTGGGCACGGACTGCTCTGCCTCGCCACTCTGCCAGGTCTCACCGATGCGCCGCACGAAGGCTTCATCGGCGGCGCAGGCAAAGTACTGGGAATTCTCTGGACCATTGCTGGCGCTCTGGCGGCTGCTTATGTCGCCATGCAGACGCTCTCGTTCTTTGGCGGCAAGGATTACGCCAAGGCGAAAACCGCGTCGCTGGGGACTCTTCTGCTGCCTCTCGTCGGCCTCACTGGTGGTATTACGGCCTTCGCGCTTGTTCCAATCGGAGCGGCTGGCTGGTGGCTCCTGCGTAAGCCGTCATGGCAGGCAGGCTTTGCGGAGTTCGCGCCGCCTGCGCAGGAGCTGGAACTGATGCCTGAGTATCCGTACGAGGAAGAGCCAGCGGTTGCCGAACTGGAAGCCGAGGAACTCCCAGAGGCCAACGAAGTCGAGCAGCGGGAACACGTGCTGCGGTAAGGCCGTTGGCAAATTCGCACTGTGAGAGCGCGTCCATGTCATGTCGACGGGACGTAACTCCTCTACCCGGCACGATCCTTCCTCACAGGTCGCTACTTCAACCGCCAGGTGATCGGTAGCCGACCGGAACCGGAAACACCGGACTTCACCCGCCAGCGAGATTTGATCCAGCTGATTGTCCGAGCGTCTAGATAGGGCACACCTGTGCTCTGCTGGGTGCTCACGCTGACGATTCGCCCGCCGCTATACACGATGAGGAAGATGCCACGGCCTTCATAGGCGCGTTGGCGCGCGGTGGGATCATATTGCGGGTGCGGAGTACTGGTAAAGTCCCCGCGCCCACCGCCCCGGCCACCAGCGGTGCCCGTCGGACTCCCGCGAATCCCAGTTCGGCCAGTCGTCTCTCCACTTCCGACTGGAGCACCGTTCGGGGCTGCGGCTGCTACGCGCCCGGTCTCGACTGTACGCGGTGCCTGCACCGGCTTTGCCGTGGATTTTGGCTGAGCTTTCGCCTTGGGCGCCGCTTTGGGGATAGGCTTCTCCTCCGGAACGGTGAACTCCGGTTCAGGTTGAATCGGAGGTGCGACCTCTTCCAGCATCTCCGGGACAGGTTCGGCGGGATCCGGTGCAGGCACGGGCTCGAGGGGAGCAGGTGTCACCTCGATCTCCTCCGGTGCCGGCTTCAACTCCCCCAGCCCAGCATCCGGCTCGCCCAGGGGCGGAGGCTCGATCTCCACCCCGTCAACGCCGAGGTCCACCTCAATCATTGGCGGGAGCTTAGTTTCCGGCGGAATCAGAAAAGCGAGGCCCGCACTTGCAGCAAAAAGAACAACGGAGAGAAGCAAAAAGACCGTAAATGGCTGATCGCGCGGCAGCCAATAGGAGCGCAAGGAGGGCTGCGGTTTCAGCTGCGGCTCCCCCGCAGATGACTCGAGCTGATTAGCAGACGAACGCCAGGACGACATGCGAAGGCGCGGTTAAGGAGCTGGCGCGGAGGGCGCATTTGGCGCAGGAACGCTCTGCGCCTTGATCTCGAAGGCAACGCGCTGGATGCCCGCCTGCTGTAGCTGATCCAGAAGCCTGACTACTTCGCCATGGGTGGCATTTTGATCCGCACGAATGTAGTAGCGGCTCTCCGGACGAGCGGCGGAAGTGGCTTTCACCCGATCCACAAGCGCTTCGCGGCTGACCGCATCCGTCTCGAAGTATAGATTGCCGAGCGCATCGATTGTTAGCGCATGAAAGTCGCTCTGGTTCTCCGGGGTTGCCGTAGCGGCGGTTGGGAGCGCCACTTTCATCCCGCGCATCTGCACCATGCTGAGGCTCACGAGCATGAAGCAAGCGAGCAGGAAGAACATGATGTCAATGAGCGGGATGATCTCGATCCGCGCTTTCTTGACTGCGATGGGCGATCGCAGCTTCATGCGACCGACTGCTTCACCTTCTCCAGCATGATCTCGACGTTGGTCGCTTGTGTCTCGAGCTCAAAGCGCAGCCGCTCGATCCGGCGCTGGAAGTAATTGAACGGGATGAGACAAAACATCGCGATACCGAGCCCACAGGCGGTTGCGATAAGCGCCTCTGCGATCCCACCGGAGACCTTCACCGCAGCAAGCTCCTCACCACCGACAAAGCTAAAGGAGTGCATGATGCCCGTTACGGTACCGAGCAGGCCAAGCAGGGGTGCGAGCGTGATGATGGTATCAAGGACCGCGAGAAAGCGGCCGGCGCGCTCGAGTTCGATTCCGGCGGCCATCTGCATGGCCCCCTGCATCGAGCAATGCACGTGATTGAGCCCATGCCAGATCATCCGGACGATCGGGTCCTCGGATTTGGATGAAAGGCGGGAAGCTTCGTCCACTTCGCCCTGTTCGATGCGGGCAAGCACTTGATCGAGGAGGCGTAGATTGCGTCGCCGGGTTTCGCGCACCCACCAGACCACGCGCTCAATGGCCACCGCAACCGCGACAATTGCCGTAAGCAGGATGGGCCACATGATCGGCCCGCCTTGAATGAAGAATTGAACGAGAGCGTTGTCTTGCATGAGAAAACCTGACGAAAGGCCCCTTGGCGCGAGCAGTAGCGGCGCAAGGCGGCGGGCATCTTGAGAACGGATCTCAATGCGCCAAGCCTTTTCTCACGTGTGGCAGCCTCGCGCAAGAACGAGCGTTTGCCCGAGGCAGGCGCTTCCCGCAAGATCGAGAAATGAACGTACCGCTCCCTCGAATTGCCGTAACCATGGGTGACCCTGCAGGCGTGGGGCCGGAGCTCTGCCTTCGGCTGCTCGCGGATCAACAGATTGCGCGCGAGGCAGTGTCAGTGGTCTTCGGTAACGCGGAGATCCTCCGTCGCGCGGCGATGGCAACTGGGCTGCCAGAGCCCAAGCGAGTCATCGCGGCGGCAGACTGGCAGGAGTCGCTAGCGGCGCTGCGAGAGCCAGCCGTACTGGATCTGGGAGCGTTGGATGTCGCGGGATTTCAGCCAGGAAGCATTGATGCAGCGACCGGTGCGGCGGCTTTTTCATTTGTGGAGGCGGCGGTCACCGCGGCCATTGCAGGCGACGTCGCCGCCGTGACGACCGCACCCTTGAACAAGGAAGCTCTCGCGCTCGCGGGCATTCACTTCCCCGGGCACACGGAGATCTTCGCGACACGAACAAACGCCCATCGTGCCTGCATGATGCAGTACTCGGAGGCGATCACGTGCACCTTCGTCACCGTGCATTGCGGGTATCGCGAGGTTCCTGCGCTGCTCACCACAGAACGCATCCTGGATGTGATCGAACTTACCGCAGACGCGCTGGTGCGCATCCGAGGGCGGACGCCGCGGCTGCTGGTTTGTGGGCTGAATCCGCACGCGGGGGAGAATGGTCTCTTCGGTGAGCGGGAAGAGGAGCGAATCATCGCGCCCGCTGTGGCCGAGGCGCGTACGAAGGGATTCTCAGTCGACGGCCCGGTGCCTCCAGACACCGCGTTCATCCCTGCGAAACTCGCGAAGTACGACGCTGTCGTCTGCATGTACCACGATCAGGGCCACATCCCGGTGAAGATGCTGGCCTTCGACTCAGCGGTGAACACCACCCTCGGCCTCCCGATCATCCGAACGAGTGTGGATCACGGCACGGCGCTGGATATAGCGTGGCAGGGTAGAGCAAGCCCGGGCAGCCTCTTCGCCGCCGTACGCCTGGCAGTGAAGCTCGCCCAAAAATAGAACGGCGCGCAGCTCGCCGAAACGAACTACGCGCCGTCTATCGGGGGGTGGGTCAGTTCACGTATGCGAGTTCGTTCGTGAAGAGCAAAGCCTGGGCGTAACGCTCCCAGGCGGTAAGGGGTTTCCGGTCCACCAAGACACCTGTATTTTTGATCGATTGGCTGCCGTAGCGATCCTGCTTCCTCTGCTCGCGGCGGGCGGCGAAGCGTTTCTTGCCGCGCATCGGCTTTGATAGCTCGGCTTCATCATCATCCTCGTGGGTCTCGGCGACCTTTTCGTTGAGGAAGCCGATCGCCATCTGCTGCTCTTCGGGACGGGCCGTCCTCTGGAAGAGCATGGCGTAAAGTGCCTGCACACGTGCTCGGTCGTCATACGCACTCGCGAACTCCGGGCGAGTGACGAGTTTGCGGGCGACATCCACACTCATGCTGCTGTTCATGAGGAAGAGCGCCTGCTGCGGGACCACCGTAGTAGTCCGCTTGGAGTTCGGCATATCCGGGTCGCTGAAGTCGAAGTGCGACATCAGCTCAGGAAGATTTCCGCGGTCAATGTAGCCGTATACCGACCGGCGATAGCTGTAGGGCTCGTCGGTAAGGTTCACCGGCTTTCCGCCGGAGGTGGTATCTAGTTTCCCAGAAACAAAGAGCAGCGAGTCGCGCACTGCCTCGAAATCCAGCCGCCGGATATTCGCCCTCCAGAGCAGACGGTTCTCCGGATCCTTTTGCTCGTAGGCTTTGTTCGTCGCAGTGGTCTGCTGGTAGACGCTCGAGAGCATAATGATCCGGTGCAGCCGCTTGATTGACCAATTCCCTTCCATGAACTGGGCGGCTAAATAATCGAGCAACGCTTGATTGCTCGGCGCTGCGGACTGCACACCGAGATCGTCCGGAGTAGTCACGAGTCCTTCTCCGAAGTGGTGCATCCAAATACGATTAACCATCACGCGTGCGGTCAATGGGTTGTCCTTGCTGGCAATTGCCTGGGCGAGTTCCAGCCGGCCGCTGCCCTGCTTAAAGACTGGGCGCTCCGGGCCGGCCAGGATCTCCAAGAAACGTCTAGGTACAACTGCGCCCCTGTTCTCCGCCTCGCCACGGATGAAGACTCGCGAATCACGAGCGCGCGGTGCGTCGACAAGCGTCATGGCATGAGCAGGTGCACCGGGATGCGTGAGTTGCAGCTCATTGATCTGGTTGAAGACCAGCCCAGCGCGCGCGACCTTGCGATTTGGCCAGCGCTGAATGAGCTCCCGGATCCGCGTTGAATCGAGGTTCGCCGTGGTAGGTAATTCCAGCGGCACGCTCAGCACTTCGAGCAGCGCGGGATCGAACTCTGCCGCGCGTTCCGGCGAAGTCCGCACCGCCTCGATCAATGCTTTCGTCTGCTCCTCGAGGCCCGCGTACATCTGAGCATAGACGCCAGCGAACTCTTCCAAGGTCCTCGGCGTGGCACCGATAAAGGCTTTCACCACATACGGATTTAAGGCTCTGCGCCCCTTAGCTGCTCGATCTGCAAGTTGCCGCGCTTCCTGTTCGAAGTTCGTCTCAGAGAGCTTCTGCGCCTCCTGCCATGGCCAAAAAACTGAATCGTTGCGATTCTTCGGCCCCATCGTCCGTTGAAAGATCGAAGGAATCAGGTCTACCTCGAGCTTCCTCTCGCGAATGATCCGATTGCGCTCCGCAATCATCTCGGCAGTCGCACCCTTGCGCTGCCCCACGCGGCCAGCGAGCAGGTACGCCTTTGGCTTGGAGAGGAATTCGTTTAGATCGCCAATGACTTCGCGCACGAAGATGTCGCGATTCTGCTTCTGCAGCGCCGCCATCTTCATCTCGAACTCACGCAGTTCAGGGCTCTCCTGCACAGAAGCGAGGAGCGGCTTTGAGACCGGCTCGATACTGGATGCGAAGATGCCGTGGAGCGAATAGTAGTCCTCCGTCGGCACGGGATCGAACATGTGATCGTGGCATCGGGCGCAGGAGACGGTCAGCCCAAGGAAGCCTTTCGTTACCGCGTCGATTCGGTCGTTGATCACGTCATTCACGCTGCGGAATCGCTGACCTACTGTAAGAAAACCAAGCGCAGCCAAACGAGCGGGGTCCTCGCCTGGGAGTTGATCCGCCGCGAGTTGCTCCAGGATGAACTGGTCGTACGGTTTGTCCTCGTTGAACGACTGAATGACATAATCACGATAAGTCCACGCGTGCGGATAGCGGTACTCGTCCTTACCTCGCGGCTCGCCAGTGGTGTCAGCATAGCGCGCCGTGTCCAGCCAGTGCCGTCCCCAGCGCTCGCCGTACTGAGGCGAGGCGAGCAGCCGATCTACCACCTTCTCGAAAGCACGCGGCGACTCATCCGCCACGAAGGCCGTCAGCTGCTCCGGGGTAGGGGGCAGGCCAATGAGGTCATAACTTGCGCGTCGTAAAAGCGTCTCCTTGGTGGCGAGAGAATTTGGTGCCATGCCTTTGTCTTCGAGCCCCTTTGCAACGAACGCATCGACGGGCGTGCGGCACCAGGCGCGGTTCTGCGGTACTGGGATCGTTGGTTTCACCACCGGCTGGAAAGCCCAGTGCGCACGGGAAGTCTCAGTGTCCCCGCTCATCCTTGTCACCGCCACGGCAGCGGTCCGTGGATCTGGTGCGCCCATCTTGACCCATGCAGTGAGCGTCTCGACTTGCTCTTTGGTCAGCTTCTCGCCCTTTGGCGGCATTTGCAGATCGGGATCGTCGTACCCGATTGCGTGCACGAGGAGGCTCTTCTCCGGTGCGCCGGGCTCCAGGGCTGGACCCGTTTCACCGCCCTTCAGCACGCCATCCCGGCTATCGAGTGTGAGTCCGCCTTTTGATTTCCCCTGCTCAGCGGAATGGCACTTGTAGCAGTTCTCCGCGAGAATTGGTCTGACCTTCTTCTCGAAGAAGTCGGTCTGCTCCTGATTCAGAGCGGCAGTGACTGCACCGAAGCTGGAGACAGCCAGCGCAGCGGTGGTGAGTATCAGTCCGAAGAAGTTCATAGCGACGCGTCAGACGAGAATGTCGCGAACGACTTTCCCGTAGTTGTCCGTGAGCCGGAAATCACGGCCGTTGTACCGGTAGGTCAGCTTCGTGTGATCGAACCCGAGAAGTTGCAGGATGGTCGCGTGCAGGTCGTGTACATGCACCTTGTTCTCGACGGCGCGCGCGCCGAATTCATCCGTCGCGCCGTACACGGTTCCGCCCTTCACTCCACCGCCCGCGAGCCAGGTGGAGAAACCACGCCCATTGTGATCCCGGCCTGGATCTTCATTTCCATTCCGATCGCGCACCACCGTCCTGCCGAATTCTCCGCCCCAAATCACCAGCGTATTCTCCAGCAGTCCGCGCTGCTTAAGATCCCGCAGCAGCGCCGCAGCAGGCTGATCGATTGCGGTGGCCGACTTCGTGAGACTCTCGTCGAGCTTGTTGTGGTTATCCCAGCCCCCCGCATGCACCTGCACAAAGCGCACCCCGCGTTCCACTAGCCGACGGGCGATGAGCAGCTTCGAGCCAACTTCAGTGCCGCCATAAAGCGCGCGGGTTTCCGCCGTCTCCTTGCGGAGATCAAAGGCATCAGTGGCCTCGGTCTGCATCTTGAAGGCCATCTCGAATGCCTCGATTCGCGCCTCGAGTTGCGAGTCCTGCTGCAGAGTGCGGCTGTGCAGCGCGTTCAACTTCTGCGCGAGATCCAGCTGCTGGCGCTGCTGCGGCTGGCTGGAGAATTGATTCCGGATGTTCAGGATGATCTGGTCCAGACTCATCCCCGGCTTGAAGTTCACATTCACGCCCTGAAAGACGCCTGGCAGGAAAGAAGTCTGCCGCCACTCTGGTTTGCCCCCGAGCGTAATGAATCCCGGCATGTTCTGGTTCTCCGAGCCCATCCCGTACAGCACCCACGAGCCTACTGATGGCTTTGGGAGCTGAAGCGAGCCCGTGTTCATGAAGCGCTGCGCGACGTCATGTGCAGGGATGTCCGTCCACGTCGACCGGATGATCGCCATGTCGTCCACGCATTCACCGAGTTGAGGGAAGACGTCGCTGACCTCGATCCCCGACTTTCCTCGTTTCGTGAACTTAAAAGGCGACGGAAAGGCCAGCCCTTCCATGCCCGGTAAGGCCGTGTCCGCATACTTCTCGAGCAGGGGCTTCGGATCCCAGGTGTCCACCTGCGATGGACCACCTTCGGCAAAGATGTGGATAACTGCTTTCGCCTTTGCAGGGAAGTGCGGTGCATGTGCAGTCAGTGGAGAGAGCGACGTGGCTCCCTCAACCCGAGAGCCGTTGAAAAGCTCCGCTCCAAAAATGCTCGCAAGGCTCAGCGCTCCCATGCCCATGCCGGATCGTTCGAGGAAGCTTCGGCGTGAACAGCAGAGATCCTCCAATTTAGGAAGGTGCTCCTCTAGCTTGTAATTAGGCGTGCGATTCATTGGGTGTGCGGCTTGCCTCCACAAACTTCACCCGCACGCCGAAGTAGCGCCACCTACACCATTGGGTAGGCCGTCCCCTTTACTCCCTTTCCGGAATGGTGCGCGGTACAGGGTTCGAACCTGTGACTTCTTGCGTGTGAAGCAAGCGCTCTACCGCTGAGCTAACTGCGCGAAAACCCACCGAAGGCAGGCAGGGGATGATCATAGGCGGGCCGCCGCCGAACGCCAGTGGAAAAAGCGGGCACGCTATTTTGCAAGCATGCGGGGACGTTTGACCACCAAGTCACCAAGGCGCAAAGCCAAAACGCGGAGGGCCGGAGATCGGGGGGAGGTCTCACGCGAAGGCGCGAAGCCGCGAAGGGGACACGGGAGGGGAATGTGGCGCGCAATGGTTTTGGATGCACACCATCACCGGGGGCCTTGGCTGCCAGGATCAAAGGATGCCATTGCGTGCACTTCGGCTTGCGGGGCTCCCGGTGAGCGTCAGCTTCCACACCCGCGCGCGCCGCCACTCCCTTGCCCCCTTCGCGGCTTCGCGCCATCGCGTGAGACCCCGCAGCACAGTGGACACACGCAGTATGCACAAAGGTGTAAAATCGCCTTACCACAAAGCACC
>JANMSW010000048.1:0-154515 GCA_031389825.1 Spartobacteria bacterium | reverse complement strand
GACTGGAACGGATCGCGCTCCAGGATCTTGCGCTCCTGGTAGACGCCGAGGAACTTGCCCGCGTCGTCTCGCGAGAACCCGAATGTGAGCTGCGTGAGGTCGTTGGTCCCGAAGGAGAAGAACTGCGCCTCGGTCGCGATCTGGTCCGCGGTGACGGCGCCGCGCGGCACCTCGATCATCGTCCCGACCAGGTACTTGAACTTGACGCCCTGCTCCTTCATCACGTCTTTGGCCACGCGGTCCACGATGGTCTTCTGGTCCTTCAGCTCCTTGACCAGGCCGACCAGCGGGATCATGACCTCAGGAACGACCTTCAGGCCTTCCTTGTTCAGCTGCGCGGCCGCCTCGAAGATCGCGCGTGCCTGCATCTCGGTTAGCTCCGGATAGGAGAGACCAAGGCGACAGCCGCGATGTCCGAGCATTGGATTGAACTCATGGAGTTCACGCACCCGCTGGGCCACCCGGTCGATGGAGACGTTGAGCTTCTCCGCGAGCGCGCTCTGCGCTGCGTGGTCATGCGGCACGAACTCGTGGAGCGGAGGATCGAGCAGACGGATCGTCGCCGGCAGGCCCTTCAACTCACGGAACATGCCCGCGAAGTCGCCGCGCTGGTAAGGCAGGAGCTTGGCGATCGCTTTGCGACGGTCGTCGTTGTTCTCCGCAAGGATCATCTCACGCATCGCGTCGATGCGGTCGCCCTCGAAGAACATGTGCTCGGTGCGGCAGAGACCGATGCCTGTGGCGCCGAAGCTCACCGCATTGCGCGTCTGCTCCGGGTTATCCGCGTTCGTGCGGACCTCGAGCTTCGCGACCTTCTTGCACCACTCCATGAGCTGCACGAAGTTCTTATACGTCGAACTCTTCTGGGCGGACTTGTTGTTCTCTAGAAGGCCCTGGATGATCTCCGAAGGCGCGGTCGGAATCTCTCCCGCGTACACCGTGCCCGCCGTGCCATCGACGGAGAGGTAGTCGCCTTCCTTGAAGGTCTGACCGTCGACCTTCAGCGTCTTCGCCTTGTAGTCGATCTGCAGTGCAGCAGCGCCGCAGACGCAGACCTTGCCCATCTGGCGGGCCACGAGCGCAGCGTGCGAGGAGACACCGCCCTTGGCGGTCAGGATTCCTTCCGCGGCAATCATGCCACGGAGATCTTCCGGCGAGGTCTCGTTACGCACCAGGAGGACCTTCTCGCCCTTCTCAGCGGCAGAAGCGGCACGATCCGCATTAAAGTAGATCTTGCCCGTCGCTGCACCCGGACCCGCTGGGAGGCCAGTGGCGATGGTCCGCGCATTCTTCACCGCTGTGCGGTCGAAGATCGGAGCAAGCACCTGATCGAGCTGATCGGCTGGCACGCGAGTGATCGCGGTCTTCCAGTCGATGAGCTTCTCGTTCACCATCTCCACTGCGAAGCGCACCGCGGCCACGCCTGTGCGCTTGCCGTTGCGGGTCTGCAGCATGAACAGCTTGTTCTCCTGGATCGTGAACTCGAAGTCCTGCACGTCCTTGAAGTGCCGTTCGAGAGTCAGGCGGACCTTTTCCAGATCGGCGAAGGGCTTCGGCAGAATCTTCTTCAGCTGCGCCACGGGCTCGGGAGTGCGGACACCCGCGACCACGTCCTCGCCCTGCGCATTGATCAGGAACTCTCCGTAAAAGACCTTTTCGCCCGTCGCTGGATCACGGGTGAAAGCAACGCCGGAACCTGAGGTCTCGCCGGTGTTTCCATAGACCATGGCCTGCACGTTCACGGCTGTACCCCAGGCAGCCGGGATGTCGTACTTGCGGCGGTAAACGATCGCGCGATCGTTCATCCAGGAGCCGAAGACAGCGCCCACGGCACCCTTCAGCTGCTCACGCGCGTCATTTGGGAAGCTCTTCCCGGTGCGCTCTTTAACCAGCGCTTTGAAGCGAACCACCAGCTCCTTGTTGTCCTCGGCGGTGAGTTCGCTGTCCTCGATGTCCTTGTGATACTTCTCGTGCTTGTACTCCTCCATCACGGTCTCGAAAGGCTCGTGATCTTCTCCTTCCAGCTTCTGCACGCCGAGCACGACGTCGCAATACATCTGGATGAAGCGGCGGTAGCAATCGTAGGCAAACCGCTCGTTCTTCGTTGCCGCAGCCAGCGCGACCACCGTCTCGTCGTTGAGGCCGAGGTTTAGGACGGTGTCCATCATGCCGGGCATCGAGTCGCGCGCACCAGAGCGCACGGCCACGAGGAGCGGCATCTTCGACGTGTCGCCGAAGGTCGTCCCCATGATCTTTTCCATGTTGCGGATACCCGCCTCCACCTGGGCCTGCAACTCAGCAGGGTAGGTGCGCTTGTTGTCGTAGAAGTAGGTGCAAACGTCCGTGGTGACCGTGTACCCTGGAGGCACCGGCAGGCCAATGCGGGTCATCTCTGCGAGGTTCGCGCCCTTGCCACCGAGCAGCGCCTTCATCGAGCCATCACCGTCCGCTGTGCCATTGCCCCACGTGTACACGTACTTCGGCCCCTTGGTGGATTTGGCAACGCTCTTGGTTGCGTCTTTCACGACTGATTTCGGGGACTTGGAAGCCTTCTGGCTGGCGGCGACAGCGCCATTGCTCTTTGCTTTCACCGCAGGCGCGGCGGCCGTCCGCGAGCGAGCGGGCGTCTTAACTGATTTGGTTTTAGTTGGCATGAGTCGATTAGTGGGGTGTGTGTGACTGACCACGGGAAAGCCGCGGCTTAACGAGAGGGAAGGGGCGCGTCCGGCGCGATCTGGTTAGCCGCCGTACAAACCTCGTCCGCGGCCGCCATGAACTCGTTGAGCCCAGTACTCGGGACAATCACCGTGTTGCGTCGCCCGTGCGCCTCTTCCGTGATGCGAAGGAAGCGTCCGCGGGGATTCTCGCGAAATTCGATGATGAAAAGCTTCCGCTCGATCTGGACTTCTTTGCTGGCGATTGTGTGATCCATGAAAACCCTCCCGGGGAAAAGGGATTTGCCCGTAAAGGGAAAAGAGCCGCGCGTTATGACAAAAAAGACCGGGTGCGTCTATAGATATGTGCCCGTTTGGGATTGACGCCGAGCGCCAAATCCTGTGCACACCCGCTCACTGCTCGGGCCTTCTAGTGTGCCCCTTGAAGCGAGATCTCTGAGATCGCCACGACGTTCCGCGTTGCACCCGAGCCAGGATATACCTCCAGGATCTCCAGCGCCATCCGGTCGCCCGACCGCACGTAGATGTCACCGAAGAACACTTCCAACCAGCGGCGCGAATCCGGGAAGACAATCTCTGCGTAGGGTCGATCATTGTAGAGCACGCGCGCGCGTTTCACCCGCGCATGACTCTCCCAGCCAGCCTCATCCTTCCAGAGGCCATTGATCATATTGAAACCGTACACCGGCGTCCGCTCGAGTTCCGGGCGCAGCTTTGCGGGGAAGACAAAGTTCAACCGCGCACCCACTGCAGGCTCGAGCCACGCCGTCTGCGCGCTCTCGTCATTAAGCTGAGGCACGGGCTTCAGCTTCACTCCCGGCCGGGCGCTCTGCACCGACCAGGCGAAAGCGCAGGCCAGCGAGCACCCTCCCATCAGCTCCTCCACCACCGGGTCCATCAGCCCGGCCTTCACCGATCGGACCCGGGGGGCCGCCGATGCAGGAAGCACAATCGTGGCGAGCAGAGCGGTGGTAAGAATCCGCCGGGCAATACGCAGCATCACGCACCGAAGCACTATTCCCGCCGATCCGCCAGCTCGTGCGTGAAAAGGGAGGATCTCACGCGAAGACGCGAAGGAAGAGACTACCCAAGATATACGTCAGCTAGCTCACGCTCCCATCTTCCCCCTTCGCGTCTTCGCGCCTTCGCGTGAACCTACTTCAATGCGGAGGCTGACTTCACGCCACCCGCTTCCGTCGGCAGCTTGAACTTCTCCAACTCAGGGCCGGTCCAACTCGCCGTGCGACCTTCAGTCGCGGCGCGCAGGGATTTCACCATCTCCACGGATACGGGTGAGGCAGCGTTGTTCCAGTCGCGACGGATGTACGTCGTGATCGCCGCGATATCCTCGTCCGGGAGCATCCCGAGCGGGGGCATGGCGAGTTCCCATGGCTGCCCCTTCACCGTGATCGGCCCGATGAGTCCCTGCATTATAATCAACGGCAGTCGCTCCGGCGGGCCCAGTACCCATTCGGACTCTGCAAGCGTCGGCGCGAGTCCGGCCTGCCCTTCTCCATTCGGTTGATGGCATCCCACGCAATACAGCCCGTAAAGTTGTTTCCCCTTGGTGAAGAGTGCCTGCTCCGTCGCATTGAGCGGCTTCACCGCATTCTCCACAAATCCAGCCTTACCCGGCCAGGTGAGCTGCGCATCGAGCTTCCCGACCAGCGCACCATTGCCGGTCCGCAGGCTCGCCAGCTCAACCGGCTCTTTCGAAAGCGTCACGATCTTCTGCTTCGCTCCCTTCGCACTGGCTGCAGCAGTCATCCCCTGCAAAACGGCCGCTTGCGGCACCCCCCGTTGGGCTGCTGCCAGTTCCAGCAGCGTCTGCACGCGAGGTCCCCTCCCCTCCTTCATCACACTCTGCGCGAGAGCGGAGACCATCGCCTTATCGGCAGCGGCATCTTTTACCACGAGTGCGAGGAGTTCGAGTTCCTGTCCTTTTAAGCCAGAGAGCACCGCATCCCGAATCACCACGTTGCCGCCATCGCGGATCGCCAGCTTTGCCAGCACCGGTGTAGCCTCGGGAATCCCACTCAACGAGAGCGCGAGCTGCATGCGCACCTCCGTAGCGGGATCCTCCGCGAACTTAGCCAGCACCTGGACCGATTGCGCCCGCTGTGCTCCTACGAGCATGGGCTCGGCCAGCCGGATCGCCGCCCCGCGAACCTTTGCATCATCGAAGGCAAAGTTCGCGGTCAACACTGCTGCATCGGCGGCTCCCATTCCCTCCAGAGTCCAGAGCGCGTGCAGGCGGGCAAATCCCGATCGATCGTTCGTTGCCATGTGCTTGAGCGCCAGGACCGTCGCTGCATCGCCACGCTCCACCAGTAACCGCTGGGCTGTATCGCGAATATGCCCGTTGCCATGTGCGAGCATCGCCACCAGTCCCGCTGACTCCTGTGGTAATGTAGTAGCCTTCGGCTTGGCCCCGTTTGGAACGATGCGGTAAATCCGCCCCATCCCGATCGGCTGCTCGAGCTTTCGCTCCTTGATATTCGCGACGAGGTAATGAGTCAGGAAACCCTTGTGCTGGATGATCCCCCGATACATGTCGACCAGGTACAGCGCGCCGTCCGGGCCGTTATAGGCATTCACCGGGCGGAAGCGTTCGTCTGGAGAAGTGAGGAATTCCTTCTCCTGATAAGCGTTGTCGGCTGACAGTATTCCCTCCTTCTCGGCGACCAGGAAGCGCTTCACGAGATTCGCTGCTGGTTCCGGGATAAACGCATTCCCTTGGTATGCCGCTGGGAAAAGATCGCCGCGATAGATCACTGGTCCACACGTCGCAGTCGACTTCGCCAACGTGCCATCCGGGCGCAAGCCGTTCTTCTCGTACCCTCGATTCACCCCCGGCGTCGGGCCCTGCGGCCAGACCGCTTGATCCTTTACAACCTGCAGACCAATCGCAGTCGCCGGGGTGCCGACGTTTGAGTTCCGGGTGAAATAGAAGTCGGCCGCCAGGTCGCCCCGGAGGAAATCCGAATTGCTGTTATAGAAGAGACGCCCCGCATTGTCCTGCGTCATCCCGTACTGACCACGGCTACGAGTCGGCTCGGACAGCCATGCACCGTCCGCCCTATAGCGGAACCGCTTGGTGTGCATCGACGAGTAGATCCAGTTGTCCATCGCCCACATCGGGCTGTTTGCCATGTGCTCTGGCTGACCATCCGTGCGCGCGTAATCAGATGCCACCAGTGTCTTGGAGTCCGCCACCCCATCGTTGTCAGTATCCCGGTAAAGGGTGAGAGTCGGCGGCTCCGAGACGATCGCCCCCCCACCCACAGCCATGACCGCACGCGGCATGATCAGCTTGTCCACAAAGACCGTCGCCTTATCCATCCTCCCGTCGCCATTGGTATCCTCCAGCAGCTTGATCCGACCCAGGGGCTGATCCTCGCCTGCACCGTCAACGTCGTGCATGTACCCGCGCATCTCTACGACATAGAGTCGGCCGCGTTCGTCCCAGCTCATCGCGATCGGCGTGTCGACCAGCGGCTCCGCCGCGACCAGCTCTACGCGGAACCCTGGCTCAACCTTGAAGCTCTTCAGGGCCTCTTCCGGCGATAGCACCGGCGGCGGCGGAAGCTTAAACTTGATCTCAAAATCCTCCGGACCCGCATTAGTAGGGTGCCTCGCCTCCATCGAAACGACGGTCACGGCAAGGGAGAGGATGGCCAGTGGAGATATACGGAAACGCATCGGAAGTTTCAGGGGAGAAATCGAGGGCTGGCCAGAATCCGCGACAAAAGAGGGCTATGCAAGTTTCGCAGTGGTTTACGCGTTGAGCTATGCCCCGGACGCACCGCCCGATTCACGATGCTCCAACTTCTACCAGAACGCCTGCTCCCGTTCCTCGCATCCCCTTTTTCCTTTGGCTGCGGTGGCCAGCAGCGAAGTCACTATCCACCTCCTTACTTGATCCGACTGGAGCTCATCATCTGGAGACAAGCGTCTACGTCCGAGCACGAAGATTCCCGTGATAGTGACTCCACAGCGGTGGACAGAGAGTCTTTTTGACTCTCCCCTTCCAGAATTTCACTCAGACGGTACTGCGGATCACTCAACCGCTTCCTAATTCTCCTCACGCTTCAGTAGAAAGGGCGGCACCTCCGAGTCCCCGGCGCTCTCGTCGTAGTCTTTTTGTCTCACGTCTGAGAAGATCTGGCTATCGGTTGAGTCTTTTTTCCTCACCCGACACACTTTTTTACTCACCCGAGACATTTAGTATCCTACCCCTTGAGGTAGAAAGACTACCCGGAGACTGATTGAACTAGTCCGGAGAGCCAAATAAAGCCTCCGGAGAGCCAAATTCAATCTAGGGATACTGACCTACTCATGTCGGTTGAGCAGGATTATCTCAATGTTGAGAGAAAATGGGTAGGGCTTGAGGTAAAAAGACTCTCCCGACACTGAAAGATACTCATAATCAGAGTTTTCGCCCATAAGCAGGAAATGGGCTGAGCTGCGTGGCACGAAATCTTCCGAGCGATACTGTTGTAATCAGCCACGGCCCTCTGACGACGAAGAGCTGGGAAATCGCTTTTCGAGTTTACCCCATGAGCGCGTCGAAATAACTTTCGACTGATCCTTACAAGCAACTTTTTGGTAAATGGAACGCGGATCACTCCCCCTATGAAATTTGCCGTGCTGATCCGCCCTGCTCTTCTACTGGTGGCGCTGTTCGCCGGCAACCCGACGGCTTGGGCAGTGACTGTCGCATCTCTTAACTCCTCGGATGTTTGTGCCTTCCGCTTTAGTAGGAACTGCGTCCCTGCTCCGAACTTTGTTCAAGCTGCGGCAGTAGGAATCAGCGGATCGGTCGTACGCCTCATGAACAGCAACGACGTCATAGCTGTTTACACAGGATTGGCACTTGATCTCACGGACCCGACAAAACTCTCGTTGGCGCTCGAATTGACAGCAATGCCTACGGACGCATTCCTCCAGATTGCCTTCACGGACCTTCCGAGCACCTCGTTCATCGGCAATGCGAGAGTGACTCCAGCAGCGCCATCTCCTCTTTCGACTCGCGTTTACCTGAGAGGCCATACCGAACCTCAGACGCGCGCCAACTACACCAAGGTCAACGGGACCAAGGGTGCCGCAGCCACGGTGCCCGACCTGATCGTCGGTGACTGGTATAACTTCACGATCAACGCGACCCAGACGGATACCTCCAAGGGAGCCTTCTCGTGCTCATTATTTCCCAAGTACCGGGCCTACTGGAGATAGTGCCCCAACGAACCTTTTCACCTCTTTTCCAAGTACAGTGACTGTTCCGAACTTTACTGGGACAGGGTACGGCTGATCCCGGCAGGCAAATCAAGGTGCTCCAAACTTGGACAACTTTGCTCTGGTTCCAGAGCCGGCTTCCTTCGCACTGCTTGCCCTGGGTGGTCTCGCTCTCGGCGGTTCTCGACGTCGGCGGCGGTAAAAACTAGGCTCAACTCGATCCGTGGCTCGCATCGGCAGAGGTCTGTCGCCGGTTGGCGGTCCTGCGAGGAACGACGCAGACTGAATCGACGGCAAGCGGTTATCCGGAAGGGGCCAGGTCTAGAAAGTCGCTGTATAGGCACCTTCTTCACGGGTACGAACGGGGATGGCACGCAAGGCCCGCATTCAGTTCAAGGGAGCGGTTTATCACGTTCTGGATCGTGGAGATCGGCAGGAGGCAATCTACCATGACGACGCTGATCGGGAGCGCTTTTTGTGCACTCTTGGGGAGGCATGCGGCCGGACTGGCTGGCGGGTGCATGCGTGGGTGCTGATGAGCAACCATTACCATCTGATGCTCGAAACCCCGGAACCAAACCTGGTGGCGGGCATGCAATGGTTCTAAACGACTGCGACGATTCGCCAAAAACCGGCGCCACCGTCTCGCGGGCCACCTTTTCCAAGGGCGCTACAAGGCAGTGGTCGTGGATCCCTGCGAGCGGAGCTACACCGCGACGCTCAGCGATTACATCCATCTCAACCCGTGCGTGCGCGGCTGGTCGGGCTGAAGGACTACCTGGTGGATTATCTGGAGCAGCTATCCATATTACGTGCGGGCGGCGAGGCGGCCGGAGTGGTTCGAAGCGCAACGGGTGCTTGCCGAACTGGGCTGCGAAGACAACGCGGAAGGGCGATGTGAATATGCCAGCAGAATGCGGGGAGAGCGGAAGCAGTGCTGCGCGGCAAGGAGCTTCTTGAGCTCGCTGAACTGCGTCGGGGATGGTGCTTGGGGAGTGAGAGCTTCCGTGAACGCATGCTGCGCCTTCTGGATCAGGGAGCGGAGAAGCTGCAGCGGCGAAGCCCTCGCGATGCACGCGTCCGGCGGGGGCATGGCGAGGCAGAGGCGGGCAGGCTGATTGCAGCTGGTCTGAGATACTTAGAATTGGCGCAGAAGGACTTGCCAGCACTACGCAAAGGCGACGAGCGGAAGCTGGTCTTGGCCGCGCTGGTGCGCCAGCGCACCAACGTCTCGAATGCGTGGCTTGCCGAGACGCTCCAGCTGGGTCATATCAGCCGGGTGAGTCGCGCACCGAGCCAGGTCGAAGGGCTGAAACTCTCCACGAAGCTGCGTGCTGCACTCCTCCGATGCGCGACTTTTTAGACCTGATCCCAAGGCCTGTCCCAAACTGCGGGGCGCATCTAGGCGACTTACTGCGATTGAAAGGCAATGAACGTCTCGCCTTCCGATCCCGGCGCGCGCCACAGCTTCGGTGAGTTCGCGAAAAGGGTGGCGCTCGTCGCTGCGGTTGGCATGGCGCTGCTGCTCCTCACCATGGCCACGCAGGTCTTTCTGGTGGTATTCACTGCGATCCTCGTGGCGGTCCTCGTGCGCAGCCTCAGCGGGTGGCTCACCGGACGCACGCCGCTCTCGGAGCGGTGGGCAGTGGCGGTCGTGCTGCTCGGAATGGTGGCGCTGCTGGCGGGGCTGATCGCGCTCACGGCACCGAGTCTGACCGCGCAGGTGGAGGAGATGCGCAAGACGATTCCCACCTCCGTCGAACGGCTGCAGAAGCAGATGGAGCGCTACGAGTGGGGCCGTGCGACCGTAGACACCGCGGAGAATGCCGCCGAGAACGCGGACGAATATCTGCCTGAACCCGAGTCGCTCGCGCGTCGCGTCGCCGGGATATTCTCAACGACCTTCGGAGCGCTCGGCGCGGTGCTCGTAGTGCTTTTCCTCGGGATCTGTATGGCAATTGAGCCGCGCACATATCGCGACGGCCTGCTCCGGCTTGTGCCAACCCCGCGCCGGGCGCGTGCCGGGAAGGTGATCGAGGAAGTGCGCGCCGTCCTTGCGCGGTGGCTGCTCTCGATCTCCATGTCCATGACCGTCGTCGGCTTGCTCACCGGCATCGGACTCTGGCTCTTAGGGATCCCCATGGTCTTCGCATTAGCGCTGCTCGCCTTCGTGTTCGCCTTCATCCCAAACATCGGACCAATCATCGCCGCCGCCCCTGCCGTGCTCGTTGCCCTTACCATCTCGCCCACAAAGGCGCTGCACGTCGCGCTGCTGTACATTGGCATCCAGACAGTCGAGAGCTATTTTGTCACGCCCCTCATCGAGCGGAAAACCGTGTCCCTGCCACCCGCGTTGACGGTCGCTGTGCAGCTCGTGCTTGGCCTGCTCACGGGGTTGCTGGGCGTCATTCTCGCCGCGCCACTGACAGCCGCGGGCATGGTGTTGGTGCGCCGGATTTATGTGGAGGATGCGCTAGGCGACCGGTTTCCCGACCAGGAGCGGGACGAGGCGAAGGCCAAATCCTCCGATTCGTGAGCATGTGTCTTCGGCGGAGTTGTTGGAAAATCATGTGGTGGTGCGGCCTCGCGGTCCTTCTCACGATTTTCGAGCAGCCTGCCCAAGCACAGGGAGATCGCGCGGCGGTGCGCATGGAAGGGCGCGTCGTTTTCCGCGTCGGCCCGAGCGCCGAGGCCGCCGCGCCGGCTCGCGCGCGCCGCATTGAACAGCGGCTCACCGCCCTTGCGGGCAAAGAGGGCGATATTCCTGGCGCGGAGGTCACGGCCTCCGGTGAAGAGCGAGCGATCCTCATTGGCGGCGTGCTGATCGTCACCGTTTCAAAGTCTGACGCCGACGACCACCTGCTCGCGCTTGACGCCCTCGCTGCACAATGGGCCGCAGCACTCGATGAGGCGCTGGCCAGATCGGAGTTCCGACATCGCTCGGGCTGGGTGCGCTTCGGCGTGCAGGTGCAGGCCTCGGTGCGCACGGCCTTCTCGCGGCTTGGTGAATCCGCGATCACCGTAGTGCCCGGCGCGCTTGCGGCGATCCTCGTCATCTGCCTCTTCTGGGCAATCGCATCCGCAGTGCGTGTCGTCATGCGAGCTATATTCCGCCGCATCGTTGATGACCTAACGGTCGAAAATCTGATCAAGCAGGTCGCGTATTACGCCGTTTGGTTCGTTGGCATCTTCGTCGCGGCCGATGCCCTTGGCTTCGAGCCGCAGAGCGTCGTAACGGGTCTCGGGCTGACAAGCCTCGCGCTCGGCTTCGCGCTCAAGGATATTCTCTCGAACTTCGTCAGCGGCCTGCTCATCCTTTTCATGCGCCCCTTCGAACTTGGGGACCAGATCAGCATCGGCGACACCGAGGGCAGCGTAGAGCGTATCGACCTGCGGGCGACGCAAATTCGCACCTATGACGGCCGGGTCGCGCTCGTACCCAACGCCGATCTTTTCACCTCGCGCATCATCAACAACACCGCATCGCCCTGCCGGCGCGGCGCGGTCGAAGTCTTCACCGGTTATGAACTCGACGTGGCGAAACTCGTTCCGCTCATCCGCGATGCAGCGCAGTCGGCGCCTGGCGTGATGGACGAGCCGCCCGCCACCGTTCTCATCGCGCAGCTCGGCCCCAGTGACATCGCGTTTGAGGTGCGTTACTGGAGCGACTCCCGCCGCTCAGACTTCGTCGCCACCGCGTCCGCGGTACGCCTGGATATTCTCACGGCCCTGAAAGAAACCGACACACCGCTGCCTGAGCCGAATGTGCGCGTGCTCGTTCCCTGCGACGCCGCCGGATGGCGCGACGCGTTCGGGCCGGCTTCTCCGAAAACGTGAGCTGGGCGTTTGCCGTCTGGCAGTCGGCGCTTGGCGTGCGCGCAGCCCCGCGGGTCATTCTATCGGACGGATGAGGGCACTTCTCTCCTTTAAACAACTGGAGAAAACGGAAAGTTAAATCGCCCCGGCTGATCTTGGGAGGTACATGCCGGCGCGTTGGCGAGGGCCGAACCGATATAACGATTGGCGTTGCTGCGAGAGGCGCGACTCCTCAGCTTCTAACGCGCTTGGCCTCTGCATTAATCAACACTCACATCACTTCGCCTTCAGTCTGGAGATGAATCCTCTGGCCTGGGCGGTCATCATCCTGCTGATCGCGGTGAATGCGTTGTACGTTGCGGCGGAGTTCGCCGCGGTCGGCGTGAGGAGAGGGCCGGTGCGACAACTCGCAAAGGAGGGTTCGAAATCGGCCAAAGGCCTGCTTCCCATTCTGGAGGATACCCACTTGCTGGACCGCTACATCGCCGCATGTCAGATCGGTATCACCCTTTCGTCTTTGATCCTGGGAGCCTTCGGTCAAGCGACGCTCACGTTGGATTTCGCTCGGCTTCTTCAGGGTTGGACGGGCATGGGCGAGGCGGCTGCGATCTCCACCACGGCGACCGTGGTCTTGATCTTTCTTACCTGTACGCAGGTCGTGTTTGGAGAGTTGGTGCCGAAATCCCTGGCCTTGCAGTATCCAACTCAAGTGGCGCTGCGGACCTATCTGCCGATGCGATGGTCGCTCGCTCTCTACTCCTGGTTCATTGCGGTGATGAACGGAAGTGGCCTCTACCTTGTAAAACTCCTCGGATTCCCTCCGGGTGCTGGTCACCGGCACATCCACTCCCCGGAAGAGATTGAAATGCTCGTTGCCGAGAGCAGCGACGGCGGTCAGCTCGAACCGGAAGAGCGGGAGCGGTTGCGTCGCGCTCTTCGGCTGGGTCGGCGGACTGCGCGTGAGCTGATGGTTCCACGTCGGCTCGTGCAGATGATTGACGCCGATCTCCCACCGGATGAGGTGGTGCGGTTTGTTGCGGGTAGCCAGTATACGCGCTTTCCCGTTTACCGGGGGAACATCGATGACGTCATCGGGTTCCTCCACACGCGTGACATCGCCGCTTGCATTGCCGAGGAGCGGCCCGTGCGGGTGGACGCGCTGATGAAGGCGCTCCCCGCGATCCCGAGCCTGCTGGAGGTGGAACGGCTCCTCCCAGCCTTGCAGCAACGCGGGCATCGCATGGCCCTGGTGCTCGATGAGTTTGGCGGGATGGAAGGGATCGTGACTCTCCAGGATTTGATGACTGAATTAATCGGGGCTGTGGCCGATAATTCGGGCGACGTGGAAGAAGCTCCGGAGCGCCTGGGCGCAGACAGCGTTAGATTCCCGGGCTCCTGGCGTTTGGACGATTTATCAAACTGGACCGGTCTGGAGTGGCAACATCCTGACGTCACCACGATTGGGGGGTACGTCATCGCGCAGATGGGTAGAATACCCAAGGAAGGCGATGGCGTTCCTATCGATGGATGGACTGCGACCGTCGAGCGGGTGCGGAATAACGCGATCGCTTCGCTTGTATTGTCGAAGTCGCCTTACGCGGCGAAGGGGCCGGGAGAAACACCCTCCCCCGATCAGGAGCAAACCAGATAAAGTGCCATGGAAATTCTTGTTCCCATTCTGATAATGATCGGACTGATTGTCCTCAACGGAGTATTTGTCGCGGCAGAGTTTGCGATTATCGGGGCACCCAAGACGTCAATCGACCGGCGAGCTGCCGACGGAGAGAAAACTGCCCGCAAAGTTCAGGCGATACTCAGGAATCCGCAGCAGCAGGATCGCTATATTGCAACCGCGCAGCTTGGGATCACTCTCGCCTCGCTGGGACTCGGCATGTACGGCGAGCATGTCCTGGCGGGCTGGATCGCGCATGGGCTGGAAGTCTCGGGCGCGCCGAGTTGGCTGGCAGCGCATACCGTCGCGAGCATTGTGGCGATCGCGGTGCTGACCTACTTTCACATTGTGGTAGGCGAAATGGTCCCGAAGTCGCTAGCGCTGTCGCACGCGGAGCGGACCGTCCTCTGGATCACGCCTTCCATGCTCTGGTTGAAGTTTGCCACCTTCCCAGCCGTGGTGCTTCTGAACGGCACGGGTAACGCGGTGCTCCGAATGTTCGGGATTTCCCGTGAATTGACGAGTGGCCAGTACCACTCGTCCGAGGAGCTGGAGATGATCGTGGAGGAGAGTCAGAAAGGGGGCCTGTTGCGTTCAGTCTCTGGCCGGGTGCTGCGAGAGCTTTTCGATTTCGCGGAACTGAGCGCCGGAGAGGTGATGATTCCCCGCGTACAGATCGTACCCGTTAAGCTGGGTGCAACGCCGCCGGAACTAAGAACGCTGCTCAAGGAATCGCCGCATACGCGTTATCCTGTCTATGGAACCGACCTCGATGACGTTGTAGGCGTGATACACATCAAGCGCATGCTGCTTTTGCTGGAGGAGAAGCGCGCATTGAAGGCAGGAGATACACACAGCGCGGCGTTTGTTCCTGAAACAGCGTTGCTCGGTTCCGTCTTGCGCTCGATGAATGAGGCTCGCACGGAGTTTGCCGTGGTAATGGATGAGCATGGAGGAGTGGCCGGCATCGTCACCGCCGCTGATCTGTCTGCGGAGATCATTGGTGATCTCCGGGAATCCTCCGAAGCGGGAACCCCGGAAGGTGCGCTGAACCGGGAGATCGCCGGCATTTCGGGCACTCTTCGCCTGGATGAATTGGGCGACCGGCTAGGAAGAGAACTCATTCATCCCGACATCGATACCGTCAGCGGGCTCATACTGAGCTCTCTGAACCGTCCGGCACGGACGGGCGATATCGTGGAGTGGAAAGGGCTACAGTTCGAGGTAACTGCCACCCGGCGTCGCGGCGTGCGCGATTGTAAAGTTACGACCATTGAACCGCCAGAAGCGGAAAATGCGTCTGTGGAATAAACACCAAAGAGAGAAAAACCTGCGTGACGGTGCTGATTGGCGTCTTGTGGGAGTTCGGCCCATCTATTCCGATTTCCTCCTGGCGTGTTTTCCGCATCGTCCGTTGGAGTCGCACAGACGAAGGCCAGCTTTGAGGTGCGAATGCGTGCCACACCATGCACTCGGCTCACTCAAAGCTCCGGTCGCGTCACCAAACGTGACAAACTTTCTCTGTTTTCGCGCCTTTCTTCCGCCTCTGCACTGATCGACGGTCACGCAGGGCTGTTGCACGAATTCCTTTCGGACATCTAATAGCTACACCCGGCTTGGACGGATCGACAATTCTGCTGGGCTCTCGGCGGCTCTTGGTTCCGGGAGGGTGACGGTCACCTCCGACTTTAAGAAAACGCCCATTGGGTAGGAAACGTAAGCAGGAACCGTAGAACTTGAAATCATCGCACCATCTTCAGGACGATTCATCACCGCGCAATTCTCAAAGCCATCGCCGTTGCTGCTGGCACGCCCGGAGTGCCAGCGTCCCTAAACGGCCAGGCAACCCAAATCGACAGCACAATAATTAAACATCGATATGGAAATCAGAAGAATCGGCTCGCAGCCATCGACTAACGGACCTTCAGACTGGTTCACTGGCATTGTTCGCATTGATCCGCTTTTCCAGGCGAAGTTCCCAGCCCAGGCCAACGGCGCAAGTGTCACCTTTGAGCCCGGTGCACGTACCGCGTGGCACACGCATCCGCTCGGCCAGACCTTAATTGTCACTGCAGGTGTCGGCTGGGCCCAAGGCGAAGGAGGCCCCGTCGAGGAGATCCACCCGGGCGACGTAGTATGGTTCCCACCTAATCTGAAGCACTGGCATGGTGCGTCACTAACAACCGCCATGACACACATTGCCATTCATGAAGCGTTGAATGGCAAAGTGGTGGATTGGATGGAAAAGGTCAGCGACGAGCAGTACAAGAAGTGAGGACGTCCCATGCATGCGATCGCATGTGTGTCTCGGATTGAGGCCTTGGTGGTGAACGAAGTGGTAGCCGGCTCAGTTGCTCGGATCTCGCGCTCCATGCTCCCAGAGTAGGAGCTTCCATCAACCAGGATCTCCAGCGAAGCTTGGCTCTGATCAGATCCGCGCCGCTTCGACAGACTCCCGCTCAGCATGAATTCACCAACGCCTCAATCTTCACGTGTTGCAAAGCACTCGTCGACAGTCAAAGCCGGTTGGATCTGCTTAATCCTCGGCTTTCTTACATTTTGGATCTTCGGCCTGGGATTCCTCTTTTTCGCAGCCACGTTCGTTCTCGGAGCGGTGGCAATGGGCACTCATCAGTCTCGGCAGGGCATCGCTTTACTGATTTCTTCCGTCACGTCCGTAGCCATCTGCGCGATTATCTTTTTCGTTTTGCTGGGTGGCACAGTGGGATCAGTGATGCGGAAGGCGCAGAAGGATCGCATGATTCGCTTTCTAGCTCCCACTCCGAATCCCAATTCACCATGATTGAAAAGCCCTCATCCCGGCCGCTGAAGATCTATTCCCGACTCCTTGTTTTGGCCTGGCTGGGACGGAGTTGGTTGGCACTGATCTCCGCTGCGGCACCCGCTGCCGCGTTATCCAACTACGACGAAAGCAAAGTCGCGCCCTATACACTGCCCGATCTATTCACTCTCGCGGATGGCAGCAAGGTCACGACCAACGCGCTGTGGGAGGGCCGACGAAGGGGCGAGTTGCTTGAGATCTTCCGCAGCGAAGTGTATGGCGTCGCACCGTCAAAGCCAGAAACCCTTGCCTTTCACGTCGTGGAAACCGACCCGGCGGCAATGGAGGGAAAGGCGACGCGCAAGAAGGTAGGTATGAGCTTTCAGCTCAACGGTGAGACGTTCGCATTTCACGTAACGCTCTTCGTGCCGAATCAACGGACTGCTCCCGCGCCGGTCTTCCTGCTGCTTAATCACCGCCCGGCCAGCAATACCGATCCGACACGACAGACACGCTCCGCGTTCTGGCCAGCGGAGGAGGCTATTGCGCGTGGCTATGCCATCGCGGCGATCAATGTCAGTGCCGAGGTTGAGCCCGACAAGCGTGACGCTAACACCGGTATTCGAGCCTTTTACCGCCGACATTCTGCCAAGCCGGATGACTTCACCTGGGGTGCCCTCTCTGCGTGGGCGTGGGCCGGTTCCCGTGCCATAGATTACTTCGAAACCGACACGGACGTGAACGCAGCTCAGGTTGCAATCATCGGCCACTCGCGCACAGGCAAGACTGCACTTTGGGCCGCAGCGCAGGATACGCGTATTACGTTGGCGTGCGTGAACGGCGCGGGTGAGAGCGGCCCCGCGCTCAGCCGCCGCAACTTTGGCGAAACGATCCGTCAGATTACGACCAGCTTTCCGTATTGGTTCGCCCCGAAGTACGCAACCTATGCAGACCAGGAACACACGATGCCCTTTGATCAGCATCAACTCATCGCGCTGGTCGCACCTCGTGGCTACCACGGCGGAGATGGGACGCGCGACACCTGGGCTGATCCGCGCGGCTCATGGCTCTCGCTGGTCGAGGCGTCAAAGGTGTGGGCGCTGGGCGGAAAGCCCCCGGCGTGGAGAGATGACATGCCGCCGGAGAACGAGCTGCGAATCGATGGTCCGCTGGGCTACCACATCCGCACAGGTGGGCACGATCTTACGGAGGTCGATTGGAAATTCTACTTCGAACACGCTGATCAGCTCTTTGGTCGGACCAGTGCGGGCAAGGCGCAGCCCTGATCTAATGACCATTACCATCCAACGCCAACTCAGCGTCGCGATCGAAAACCAGCCGGGCAGGCTCGGGCAAATCGGTCGGCTGCTCGCCGGGGAAGGTATTCACATCGCGGCCTTCAGCATCATCGACAACGTAGAGCAAGGGATGGTGCGGCTGATGACCAGTGACCCGGTGGCGGCGCGCGAGGCCTTGAAATGCGCGGGGCTCCCGGTTGTCGAGGTCGAGGTGCTCGTGGTTGAAATGACCGATCGCATCGGCAATCTCGCGCTCGTCGGCGAGGCGCTGGCTGCCGCCGAGATCAATATCGAGTATGCGTACGCCTCCACTGCGGAGATCGGGCACCCCGGACGTCTAATCGTCAAGACGCCGAACCCGCGCGCGGCTCGCGACATTCTCGCACTCGTCCGGGAAAGCTGATGGGCCGCGAATGGCCAGCTGCTGCCGTCGGGATTCTGCCGGTAGGCGCACTCGGTGCTGCATTTTTCTTCCACCTCACGGGCGGATTGCGCGCGAGCGACGGACGGGTCTGCTTCCTTGAGAGGAGCGGATCGCCGAGTGCAGCGATGCTTCGCGAAGGCGGCACCCTGCTCATTGCAGATGGAGAGACACCGCGGGCGCTTGCGGCGGCGGACATCTGCCGTCCCGACCTGCTCTGGTGTGGAAAAGCCAATGCGCTACCGGAAGTGCTGCTCGTCTGCACTCAACCCGACCAACTTCTCCCCATCATAAGCGATTACGTCGCGCTGCTCGAACAACTCCACGCCGCACACGGCCTTGAAACAGCGCTCTCAAGACTACCGCTCCTCGTCCTGTGCAGCAACGGAATCTACCACGAGCGCGTCCGCCGCTTTCTCGTCGAGCTGCTCGAGGAGGCGATGCTTTACGGACGGTTGCCCGAGCTTTGGAGTGAGCCGATGGGCCGCATTGTCGGCAAGGTCTTGCGCGGCGTGACGATCCAGACGGGGCACCGCGCGGGCTCGGGTGCGAATGCAGTCTTCCATCCCGGCCCTCGTGGGCGCACAACCCTCGCCGGCGGCGATCCCGCCCACCGTCAGTTTTGCGCAGAACTCCTGAGCTGTCTGGGCGGCTGGTTTGAGACGGCAGAGACGGCTCCCGTGCGCGTCGAGTTTGACAAGGCACTGATCAATCTGTGGGGCAACCTGCTCGGACAGGTGAAAGCCATCGACGAAAGCGGCGCGTTTCGTCTGCTCAAAGTGCACGACATCTTACCGAACGCTGAATGCCCGGAATTGCGCGAAATGGCACGGCATGTCTTCGCTGTTGGACGCGCAGTCCGCGCCTACCGCGGAGACGAGGACTTCGAGCAAGTCTACCGGATCGCGTTCACGATTGCAGCCGGGCCGCGCGAGCATGTCCCCTCCAGTCTCAAGTGGATCGAAGCGCAACTTTGCGCCGGCACATTGCACCCACGGAAAACTGGCTGCTCGAGCCGCTTACCCGTTACGCGCTCACCGCCGGCCTTAACGACTCTGCCCAGTACTTCACCACGCTCCGCGAGCGCGTAGAAGAACGGCTCGCAACGGCGATCTCCAGGATGAGCCAATCGGCGATGGCGGATGAAAGCGCCTGAATTGTTGATGCAGGCAGGATGTAATTTGGCTATTCCATCAACATGAACTTCCGTTCTCCCTTCGTTCTCACGCTGCTCATGAGCGTAGTTCTGACGTCTCTTGGTGCCGCCCAAGGCAACGCAGACATGGAGGCAAAGTTCGTTGCAATGGTGAAGGATTCCGCCCTGAAGGGTACGTGGGCACCGATCATGGGCGGGCAACTGGGTCCAGAGAAAAAGGATCAGGTTTATCGAATAGTTCGGGCGGAAAAGAAGGAGGGCGATAAGTGGGCCATCGCTTCGCTATTTGAGTACGACGGAAAGCAGGTCGAGTACCCCATCCAGGCAATCGTGAAGTTCGCCGGCGATACGGCGGTTCTTATCCTGGATGAGGTCCGTGCAGGACCTGGAAAGGCCAACTGGTCGGCGCGCGTGATGTTCCATGACGATGTCTACACTGGCCGCTGGTGGGAATCGGCAAATCGCGAGCATGGCGGTACGATTTCAGGTACAGTTTCGCGCGAACAGAAGTAGCCGGTCACGCGCCGTAACTCGGCGCGCGCGAGAACGTCCAGAGAAGGCGCCCTGGCAGTATTGAAGCTGGATTCTCTCTAACGGACCGGGTGCAGTATGGGTCCCCTTTCTTATCGCGAGGTCCCACCCCGCGTGCCTAGCTCCCCATGCAAATCTCCTCTGCGTTCCGTGCATTGTTTTCGCTCGCCATCCTCGCGACTGCTTCTGCCGAAGATCCCGGCTTCGATCAGATTAGGTTCGCCGGCCTGCCTCCTGATCGCGCGGCACAGGCGATGACGGCGCCCGAAGGCTTCACGGTGAAGCTTTTTGCGGGAGAACCGGACGTGCAGCAGCCGATCGCGATGGCGCTGGATGCGCGAGGGCGGCTTTGGATTGCGGAGTCTTACACGTACCCCATCCCGGCACCTAACGGTGAAGGCAAGGACCGCATCCTGGTGTTCGAGGACAAGGACGGGGATGGGACTTTTGACAGGCGCACGGTGTTCATCGAAGGGCTAAATCTCGTGAGCGGAATGGAAGTTGGTTTCGGTGGGGTCTTCGTAGGTGCTGCGCCAAATCTGCTCTTCATTCCGATGCAGGATGGGGACGAACCTCGTCCCGCCGGCGAGGCAAAAGTGCTGCTGGATGGCTGGGGTACGCAGGATACTCACGAGACGCTGAACACGTTCACCTGGGGACCGGACGGCTGGCTTTACGGATGCCACGGCGTTTTTACCCATTCAAAAGTTGGAAAGCCAGGAACGCCGGAGGATCAACGTACGAAGATCAACGCCGGGATCTGGCGGTTCCACCCCGTGCGGCAGGAGTTCGAAGTTTTTGCGGAAGGGACGAGCAACCCCTGGGGCGTAGACTTTAATGACTATGGCCAGGCCTTCGCGACCGCCTGCGTGATCCCCCACCTCTTTCACGTGATTCAGGGAGCGCGTTATCACCGGCAGGCGGGGCAGCACTTCAACCCGCACACCTACGATGACATCAAAAACTGTGCGGATCACCTCCACTACGCCTCCAAGACTCCTCACGCGGGCAACCGCCGTTCGGGTGCCTCTGGGGGAGGTCATGCCCATTGCGGTGCGATGATCTATCTCGGCGGCTCGTGGCCGGCGGAGTACCGCGGGCAGATCTTCATGAACAACATCCATGGCGCCCGTATCAACATGGATACTCTGGCACGCCGGGGCTCGGGATGGGTCGCGGGGCATGGGCCGGACTTTCTGATGGCCAATGATGAGTGGTCGCAAATCTTGAACCTGCGCTCCGGGCCTGACGGATCGGCCTACATGATCGACTGGTATGACAAGCAGGCCTGCCACACCGGAAAGCCAGGGGATCACGACCGTTCGAACGGGCGCATCTTCAAGGTGACGCACGCAAATGATAAGCGGATATCCGGGGTGGATCTCAGCAAACTCACGAGCCTCGAGCTCGTGGCGCTGCAGCTCTCGCCAAACGATTGGTACGTGCGCACGGCCCGACGGCTCTTGCAGGAGCGAGGTCCTGATCCTCAAGCCACCAGCGCCTTGCGTGAGGTCCTAAAGACCAACCCCGATGTTGCACGCCAGCTCCGCGCGCTTTGGGCGCTGCACGTGACTGGTAGCCTCGATGAGCCCACCGGACTTGCGCTGCTACGGCATGAGAATGAGTGGGTACGCGCATGGACGGTGCAGCTCCTCAGCGAACGCGGTGCTCCGAGCGATGCAGTTCGAGGTGAACTCGTCCGATTGGCCCGGGAGGATGCCTCGCAAGTCGTCCGCCTGTACGTGATGTCCGCGGCGCAGAAGGTTCCGGCCGAGCAGCGCTGGGACCTCGTGGCGGGCCTCGTCTCACATGCCGAGGATGCAAATGATCACAACCTTCCTCTCATGGCCTGGTACGCCGCGGAGCCGCTTCCTGGGCTGGACGCCCCCAAGGCGCTGCGCACCGCGCTAGGCGCGCAGCTTCCGAAGTTTCTGAACTTTACCAGCCGCCGAACGGCTGCACTCGCAACTCCTGATGCCCTGGCCACAATCGTGCATGCGCTCCGTGAAGCGAAAGAGACTTCCCAGCAGCTGGCCATCCTGGAAGGAATGAACGAAGCGCTGCGTCCTCAGACGCGGGTGGCGATGCCGGCCGGCTGGGAGGATCTGGCCGCGACACTTTCTGCGAGAATTTCCCTGCGGGACGAGGTGCTCACCGCCTCGCTGCGTTTTGGCAGCGCACGGGCGCTCGCCGCCCTTCGTACACGGGTGGCGGATCCCTCGGTGAAGATCGCTTCGCGCACCGCTGCGCTGCAGGCCTTGCTGGCGGCAAAGGATACCGAACTCGCGCCAGTACTGCGCTCTCTCCTCGACCAACCGACAATGCGCGGAGCTGCGTTGCGCGCACTGCCCCAATACGATGAGCCCGGCACTCCAGAAGCGATCCTCGCGGTATATGCAAAGCTGGAACCCAGCGAGCAGCGCGAGGCGCTGGCGGCACTCGCCTCCCGCCCGGCGTGGGCGCGAGCTTTAGTTGCCGCCTTGAGCGAGGAGAAGGTCCCGGCGCGTGATATCACTGCCGAGATCGCCCGCCAGATCCGGCAGCTAAAGCAGGAGGACCTCGACCGAGCGCTCGACCGCCAATGGGGCGCGGTTCGCGACACGCCCGCTGAGAAGCTGAAGGAGATCGCCCGCTATAAAGCGGTCTATAAGGCAGGCGGCTCCGTCCCCGGTGATGCCAGGACGGGGCGGGCGGTTTTCAATCGCGTGTGTGTGCAGTGCCACACGATATTTGGCGAAGGAGGAAAGATCGGCCCGGATCTCACCGGCTCGAACCGCGCAAATCTCGATTACGCCCTGGAGAACATCGTCACGCCGAATGCCGTCATCCCCAATGAGTACCGGGCGGCGAATCTCCGGATGAAAGACGGACGTGTGGTTACCGGAACGATCAAGCAGCAGGACGCCACAAGCGTCACGCTCGCGACGCTCACCGAAGCCACTACCCTACCCCGCGGTGATGTGGAATCACTCGAGCTTAGCGATGTCTCCATGATGCCTGAAGGCCTGCTGAACGGGCTGACGGAAAAGGAAGTACGCGACCTCCTATATTACCTGGCCAGCCCCGCACAGGCTCCCCTGCCGACTCCTTAACATCGATTGGAATCGCGCGATTCTCTGCGCCGGCTGTCGAGTTCCTCGAAGCTGATCCCATGCTCTCGATTCACGGCACGAGTGGCTGCAAGGGCGATTCGATGGAGTAACGATAATCGCTCTGGCTCGCCTACTTCTTGCATCAATGGTTTCGCGATCAGCTCCAGAGTTGATCCGCTACGCACCAGCAGCCCCCAGCATGCCGGCAGTTCATGCGGAAGAACCAATCCCGGCTCCGTCACGACGTAGAACACATTTGCGGCACCCCACTTCACTAGCTTGTCGAATTTCGTGTTGGCATAAAGCCGCGAGGTAAGTCGGCTAATCTCTTCAAGTGTGCGTTGATATCGCTCGTGACCGGGACGCTCGAAGTTCAGTGACTCGAACTCCTGAAACAACGAGTCGCCATTGCGGATGGAAGGATAAAACAGCTTTAGCTCCTGCTCGATACGAGTCTTGCGTTCATGCAACGTCCGGAGCTGTTCGTTGGTCGCGGCAATCGAGCGAGCATCACGCCGGTAGTCCGGCTTCGATGCCTTGCATTCGAAGGCAGCCGTAACGCCAACCGTGGGCTCCCAGATTAGCCTCTGCGTCTTCAGACGATCGTCGAGGCGGGCAATGCGGACGCGCTCGGGACGATAAGCAGCTGCGTCCAGGCGGAATCGGTAGTTTGGCAGGGACACCTCAGCGGCTGCGACACGGTAGCCGTGCGCCTGCGCCCAAGCGAGGGCGAGACGTTTCAGCTCTTTGTGCGCGTCCGATTCCGCATTGCTCATGCCGACGATCCTCTCATGTCCGTCACCGGGAGGCACGCGAGGCGTGCAGTTTACCTGCGCAGCATCTCGACGACTTCCACATTGAGAAGGTGGATATCTGGGCCCGAAAGATCCCGTCAGCTCACCGTGACAATCTCCGTACCTCTCCCCTCTAAACGGCACGTATCGGGTTGATTATCGACCGGATAAGGAGCCTTCACCCGAAAGCTAACTACCGCACCAGTCGAGGGCAGGCCTTAGGAGTAGGTACCTTTTGGCTTGTCGCCGCTATTTCAGTTCGTTAGCAGACCGGTGTCGCTTCGGTACGTTCAGACGGCGGCATCTAGTCCAGCCTCGAGCCCACCAATCCGTGAGGGCTGTGGTCGCTAAATCAAAGAATCATATGACGTTCTCCCCCGCCTTCTCTCAGTTGCTGTGCGACTTCTCGAGAAGCTCAATTCTCCCCCTCATCGCTGCGGCTGCCGTTTGCATTCCGGCATTCGAAGTTCGCGCCGAGGAGTACTACGGTGCCTGGTTGCAGCGCTATAGTGTCGACTCTCTAGTGAGCCAGGGCGGCACAGCCACGGCGGTGGATAGCCGGGGGAACGTAGCAGTCACCGGGTATACCTTCGTTGGCGGCAGTCGCAAAGTTTACTACACGGCAAAGTACGAGGGCGGCAGTGGTCTGCTCATCTGGGAGCGGATTTACGACTCCGATGCTGGGGAGAGTATTGCCAAGTCGGTCGCCGTGGATAGCGCCGGAAATGTGATCGTCACCGGCGCGTCCGTTGGGGCAGGCACCAACTTCGATTACGTCACGATCAAGTACGACGCCAATACTGGAGCTGATCTCTGGGCGCAACCATTGCGCTTCAATGGGCCATCTAGCGGCTCCGACGAAGCACTGAAGGTGCTCGTCGATAGCTCGGACAACATTGTCGTCACTGGTAGATCTAGTGGCTCAGGGACAAATTACGACATCTGCACTATCAAGTACTCCCCAGCAGGAGTCGCGCTCTGGGGAGCCCCGGCCCGCTACAATAGCGCGTCCAACCGGGATGACCGGCCGCTCTCCATGGTTATCGATGGCTCCAGCAACACCATCATCGTTGGTGAAGCGGATCAAGGCTCGGAAACAAAGTTTGTAACACTGAAGTACGCCGCGGCCACCGGCGCGCTCTCCTGGCCGGCCGCGCTCTATTCAAGCCCTGGCGCGGTGAGCTTCTACGGAGGCACGGGCGTTGCAGTCGATTCTGCGGGGAATATCTACTCTGCGGGCATCGCTACTCAGGCGAATAGTCGGCGGCTCTATCACCTGCTCAAGTACACCGCGGCTGGAGCCTTCCTATGGCAGCAGACCGGGCTTGACGATATAGACAGCCCTGGGACCAGCCCAGTGTACGTCGGCACGGATACCTCAGGAAATGCGATCGTCAGTTGCACTTCCGAGGATGCCACCGGCTCAGTTTCCATTCAGACCGTCAAGCATGCGGCTGCTGGGGGAAATGTCCTCTGGAGCGCCCGCACGCCCGCACCCGGTGACAATGATGTGGTCCGCGGACAAGTCGTGGATGGAGCGAGCAATACCATCATCATCGGCGAGTCTACCAATGAGGACCGAAACCTGGATTACTACGTGGCCAAGTACGCTTCCACGGGAGAGTTACTGTTCGAAGGTGCTTACAACGGCGACTTTGGGGGAACTGGTGGAACGGACATTCCGCTCGGCGTCGCGGTGGATGGGAACAGCAACACCATCATCGTCGGAGAGTCCACCGCGGATCTGAAAGGTAGCGGCCGCCAGAGGATGGTGACGATCAAGCTCAGCCGCTTCATCGCATTCAGCGGTGATGAGGTTCAGGGAGCCGATGATGCAAAGTTCAAGACCATCGGAACTCCAGCGATCAGTGGAACGGGCTCCGTCGTTGCAAAGGTCACGATTGCGGCGGGGAAGAAGAAGGTCGCGGCAATCTTTGCGCAAGGCGCAGCCGGCGATACGACCCTTCCCGCCGTGCAGAACGAGGAGGCACCGGGAATCAATGGTGCCTTCTTCAAGTCCTTCGCAGACCCTGTTCTCGCGCCCAACGGCAGATACGCATTCACCGCGAAGCTGGGTGGCGTTAAGAGTTCGGAATCCACCACGGTCTGGACGAACCTGGTGACTGGAACGCTCCATTCGGTGCTCCAGCAGGGGCAGGAGATCCCCGGGATTCAGCCCGCCCTAAAGGTCAAGTCGATCACTAGTATTTCCCTCCGCGATGCTTCATTACTGGCCTTGATCAAGGTCTCTGGCGACGACGTCAACAAAGCCAATGACACCGTATTGCTACGCCACAGCGCTGCGGGGAATAATGTGCTCCTTCTGCGCACTGGAGAGTTCCTCGGCTCGCCGGATCCCGAGAACGAAATAAAAGGCATTACGGTACTCAGCCCAGCCAAGGGGACGCCGGGTCAGGGGCGCTGGCACGCCGATAACCGAGTCGTTGCTCGTGTCACTCTGGCGGATAAACGATCGGTCGTGGTGAATGTCTCGCTCGCAGGATCGGTGACGCCGCTCCTCACTTCCGGTGCGCCAGCTACAGGCCTTGGCACTGGAGCTATCTGGAAGTCCTTTGGCTTCCCCGCAGTAGGTGGGACGCTCGGGCGCTTTGCGGCGCAGGGCGTGCTGGCACGAGGGGAAGGCGGCGTTGACGCCAGCAATGACACCGCGCTCGTATACAGCGGAGATGGAGGGATCTTCACGCCTTTTGCGCGAGAGGGAGACACTGCGCCGGGTTCCAGTTCAGCGACCTACGGTGGGTTCCTCGATCCAGTGGTGAATGCAGAGGGAAGCGTTGCTTTCATTGCCTCGTTGAAGGGGAAGAATGTGAAGGGAGCAAACTCTGCAATCTACTGGGGAGCACCCGGTGCGATTGTCAAAGTGGCCCGCACCGGAGATCCCGCGCCAGACGCCTTTGGCGAGTCCGACGATGCCCGGTGGACGGGCTTCCTCTCCGTGGCGCTCCCGAGTGGGGCCGGTTCCGGTCCGATCTTTGTGGCAAAGCTTGGTGGCAAGGGTGTGAACGGGAAGAACAACCTTGGCGTATGGGCGGTGAACAGTGCGGGTACGGAAGTGCGGCAGATTATTCGCACAGGAGACCAACTCGGGCGGCGTACAATCTCGCGCCTTTCGCTCCTACAAGCCCTTCCCGGCAGCTTCGGTGCTGCTCGCAGCTATAACGCCACTGGGTCTATCACCCTGCTCGTCACCTTCACGGACAGAACTCAGGGTATCGTGAATCTCGGCATCCCGTAAGCGCCCAGAATGGGAGATCGCGCGAGTGGCTGCCACGTTGCCGACATCCAAGGGCGACGGGGCAGGGATGGCGGTCGGAGTTCCTGAGACGGCTGGCGTTCAGCGCGTGAGCATAGCTCGCTGGAGTCCCCAGCTGGACTCTGATCCATGCCTTACTCCCTTACGGCAATTTGAGCCTTCTCCAGTGTCTGGCGCAGTACTTTCAGCAAGGTTTCGGCCGTATATGGCTTGGGCACAAAATGCTGAACGCCGAGGCTGGCGAACTTGGCAATATAATCGTTGGCGGGCAATCCGCTCGCCGCGATGATCGGCAGCTGAGCGTTTAGCTTGCGCAATACCTGGATCGTGGCGGGGCCGTCCATGATTGGCATCATCATGTCTGTCAGCAGAACCGCAATCTCGTCGCCGCGCTGTGCATATAGTGCCACCGCCTCCGCGCCATCGGCGGCGAGAATGACGCGATAGCCGAAAGCTTCCAGTGTCTGCTGCGTGACGTGGCGGACCGACGATTCATCATCGACGACGAGGATGAGCTCGCCGTTGCCACGCGGGAGTTCCACCACCCGTTCCGCCGCTATCGGCGACGCAGCTTCGGTCTGGGCGGGCAGATAGATTTTGAAGGTCGTACCGGTACCGGGTTCGCTGTACACGCGGATGTAGCCGCCGTGGCTCTTCACGATAGCCAGGGTAGTGGAAAGCCCAAGGCCGGTACCTTTGCCTATCTCTTTAGTGGTGAAGAAGGGATCGAAGATCTTCTCGATTGCGGATCGCGGGATGCCTGTGCCGGTGTCCTCGACTTCGAGCACAATGTAAGCGCCGGGGTGCGCTTCTGGATTCATCGCCGCGTAGTGCTCATCGAGAGCGAGATTCTCAGCGGAGATGGTCAAGTTGCCACTACTCGGCATCGCGTCGCGCGCATTTACGCAGAGATTGAGCAGCACCTGGTGGAGTTGGGTGGCATCGCCCATGACGGTCCACAGATCGTTCGGGACGCTCGTGCGCACCTCGATGTGCTTCAGAAAGGTGTCATTGACGATCTTTTCAATGTCGCGGACGAGGTGCCGGATCTGTACCTCCTGCCGCTCGCCATCGACTCCGCGGCCAAACGAAAGAACCTGCCGGACCATGCCAGCCCCGCGGTTTGCGCAGGTGCTGATAATCTCGAGAAGCTCCTGGCTCTCGGGATCCGTTAACTTCTGGCCCAGAAGATCGAGGGACAGAATGATGGGGCCGAGGGAGTTGTTCAGATCATGGGCAATGCCGCCAGCGAGCGTGCCGATACTCTCCATGCGCTGGGCACGTAGGAATTGCTGTTCGATCTTCTTTCGCTCCGTGATGTCTGTGTCGATCGAGAGAATGGACTGCGCATTCCCATGGGTATCGCGAACCATCGCCCACCGGCAGTCCAGTACGAGCACGCGGCCATCGCGGGCAGTCTTCTCTATCTCGCCATTCCACGCACCAATGCTCAACACAGCCCGTTCAGCTTCCTGAGATCGGTCATGATCCACATGGAGCAGATGATGCAGAAACTTCCCTCGAGCCTCGTCCTCCGACCAGCCATAAAGCCGCTCGGCACCTTTGCTCCAAAAGGTGATACGGTGCTCCAGATCGCGTACGACAATAGCATCAGGAGCTTCGTCGATGAGCGCCGCCTGCTCGGTGATGCGCTTCTCGGAAAGCTTGCGCTCGGTGATGTCTTGGAAAGCTCCTTGCACTCGGGTGATCTCGCCCGCGCCATCGCGCTGCGCCTCGCCGATTGAGCGAACCCAGACCGGGCTTCCATCAGCCGTAATCAGTTCGAGTTCGAGATCGAAAGGCTTGCCCTGCTCAGCGCAAGCCAGGAAAGCCTGACTAATAATCTCCTGCGATTGCAGAGCGTAAAAACCAATCGCCTGCTCCAGGTCCGGCATGGTGCCGGGAGGCACGCCATGGATCCCGCACACCTCGTCGGACCAGTTGATGCGGACGACTGGCAGATCAACGGTCCAGCCACCCAGCCGGGCGGTGCGGCTGGCTATGCGGAGCAAGGCTTCACTTTGGCGTAAGTTCTCCTCTGCTGTCCGACGTTCCATCAGCGCCCAACAGCGTTCGACGACTTCCTCAACCAGGGCCACCTCACCCGGCATCCACTCACGGGGCACCGTCTGGTGAACCGCCATCATTGCGCGCAGTCGGCCTTCTTTGACGAGCGGGCAGCAAATTACGGCCTTTACGCCGACAGCGCGGAAGCTGTCAGCCCCATCGTCGGGCAAGAACTCTGCGTCAGTATCACGAATCACGAGAGTTCCCCCGCTCGCGAGCGTGGTCACGGTGCGTGCGCCGAAGAGCGTAAGATCGTAGTCGCCCACGAGGCTCGGGCAGTTGTCGGTGTAATCGTGCCGGATGCTATATTTCACGCCATCCTTCTCCACGTCGGCGTAGGCACAACGGGAGACGCGCAAGTGTTCGCCCAGCATTCGTGCCACCACGACCATGATCTGCGCCGGATCGGCCAGCGGGCGCGTCGCTTCTCCCAGATCGTTCAGGAAACGCAGGCGCTCTTCGCTCTCTCGAAGGGATCGCTCAGTCTGTTGACGCGCGGTGACATCATGAACCATTGCGACCAGGCCGGTCACTTTACCGTCCGAGTCGCAAAAGGGCACCTTGTCGGTCTGGACCCAGAGTTCCTGGCCTTCCGGACCGGACAACTTCTCAATGATGCCCATCTTTGGAGCGCCCGACTGGATCACTTGCAAATCGTCCGCGTAGTAGTCGGCCGCTTGCTTTGGGAAGATGTCGTAGGCCGATCGTCCTTCGATCTCGTCAATCCTCATGCCGGTGGATTCCGCCACTCTCCGGTTGACCCGCAGGAAACCGTTCTTGGTGTCCTTAAACCAGATCATCGCCGGCACCACATCGAAGAGTGCCTGCAGTTCAGCCTGCTGCCGATGCAGCGCCACCTCGCTCCGCCGGAGTTTTTCCTGTGCCTCGTGCAGCATGTAGGATTGTCCATTGGGATGGACCACCGCATCGACTTCGCCGCCCGCCAGTTCCTGCAACCGCTGCTGCGTTTCGTGCAGAGTGCGGACCAAAGCTGCGATCTCGGCTTCGGTATCCTCAACTGCGCTTGCTGGCGTATTGGTCATTGTCTTAGCAGGGCAGTCCGAGCGCTTGCAGCACCACCTCGCGCTGGCTGAGCGTGCCGGTGATCTTGCGGATCGGCCCAGGCGAAAGCTTCACCAGGTGCGGTGTGAGCATCACCAAGTCGGCGAGCGCGCGCTGAGGTTCGCGGAGCACATCTACTATCTCTATTTCGTGTCGGTCTGCCAGGTGCTCGAGGCAGATCGCAGCAAGGTTCGTTTTCGCGAGGGTAGAGTTTGGTCCGTCTCCAGCTACGTAGAGGCGGAACTTGAAATGCGCGGGAATGCTCACGCTTTATCCGCCCCCCGCAACTCGTGCAGATGCGTTTTCCCTGTCGCCAGCTCCACGGTGAGATCGCTCTCCACCCGGCTAAATGCCTGCTTCTCCGCCCGCTTGCCTTGCAGCTCAAGTTGCAATGCCTTGAGCCGCACTTCGAGGAGCGCTTCCTCAGATTCGAGCGTCGCCTGCTTCAGCTTGGCTGCAACCCTGCCCTCCTCGACAGCGGTCCGAACGGCGTCTTCTTTCTCCCAACGCAGGGTGCCCATGAGCACCTCACCACCGGCGGTATAGGCATCAGCGAGGGTGACGCCCTCCTTACTCAGGACGAGCTCACGTACTTGATTGGAATGCGCCATCCCTCGTGATTTCACAATCGATAGACCCCGGTTTCGCTCGCCCGATTGCACGAGGTAACTCAAGTGCAGCCACGTGTCTGCAATGGTCGAGACTTGCATTGGGGTGCCCTCTAAATTCGGCCCCGACTCGTGGAGCAAACTCGTGCAGAGCAGCGTGATGCCCTGATCTTTCGTCCAGTCGATCAACCGCTCCGCCACGTTGTAGGCCGTCTCTTCGTTGCCGGACTTGGCCAGCGCAGAGACAGGATCAATCACCAGACAGCGCACCTTGTGCCGGCGCGCCAGAGTCTTGATGCGCATCAGATGAATCTCCGCACTGCCCGTGAGGGACCTCGCCGACTTCGTATGCAGCAGGCCCTTCTTCACAAATCGCTCGAGCCTGATGTTTACCGAAGCCAGATTGCGGTTCACCTCATTCGCATCCGAATCAAAGCTCACAAACATCGATTGTTCGCCTCTGAGGCAGGCTGCCTCCAGGAAGGCCCCCGCCAGCGTAGTCTTTGCGGTCCCGGGAAAGCCGGAAATCAGGATGGTTGAGCCGCGGTAGTACCCGCCATCGAGCATCGTATCCAACCGGACCACTCCGCTGGATACGCGTTCGTTGGAGACCACGATCTTGCTCTCGCCACTGGCTCGCGAACCCGCCACCTCCAATCCCCCTTCGCCGAACACGAACGGAGAATCGTTCTCCTGGAAAGCTGAGCCGCGGTATTTCACCACGCGCAGGCTGCGCTGCGAGATGCCCAGGACGAATTCGTGAGCAAGGGTCACTCCGCAATCCACCATGAACTGCATGAAGCTCATCTGCGGGTGGTTCGCGGCGTAGGTCTCCGCTCCACCGACCTTGGCTGTGATCAGCGCCGTGAACTCGTTCTTCAGCAGCCAGTCGTGCAGCCGGTACATTTCGCGCCGTTCTGCTACAGGATCATGGAGCAAGGCGAGAGGCACGTCGACGGCGTCGAAGACAATGCGCCGTGCATTCATTTCGTGGGCCTTCGCCTGGAGTGCGGCGAGCATTCCGCTCAGGTCGAAACTCCCCGAGACCATCAGGTCGGGGCTGGGCTGAACATCGAGAAAGAAGAGCTTCTTCTTCATCAGCTCCGGAAGATCCCACCCAAAGTTCGCGGCGTTGGCGACGATCCGCTCGGAGCTTTCCTCGAAGGCCACAAAGATGCCCGGCTCGTTATCCAGGCGAGCTCCATTAACCAGCGTCTGCAGGGCCATGATGGTTTTCCCCGAGCCAGGGCCGCCCTCCAGCAAGGTGGTACGACCGCGAGGCAAGCCGCCGTGTGTGATTTCGTCGAAGCCTTCGATGCCGGTGCGCGCCTTCGCCGGATTTGCAGCGGGGATAGTTTTAGCTTTCATTAGCGGTTGCCGGTCGGACCCCTTGCGAACTCGCTCCTAGCGGGAATCTCGCGGGAAACCTCGTTCCTTTCGAGACGATAGATATTCATTTGTTTCCGGACTTTAACTTTGAAGGAAGGAAGACACGCTGCATTTGCCAGGCCGTTGATGGCTCAGCAGTTCCCGAGCCTTGTCGCAGAAAGACGCTTCTTCGACAATCTCGCCCCTTCACGCCAACGCTTCAATCTGGAGCCTAATAGGACACGGCATAGGGGGAAATTAGAAACCGGTGAGGGCAGCGAGAACCGAATAGGGGTGCGTGGCCGGATGTTCCACGCCATAGTGCGCGCCATCTATGCCCTTTCGCGCCCTAGGCCTCGGTCCCAGTCTCCTCAAAGCAATCGAAGAAGCCGGGTACACCGAGCCCACTCCCATCCAGTCAGCCGCCATCCCGGAGATTCTTGCCGGGCATGACCTGATCGGGATCGCACAGACCGGAACCGGCAAGACGGCCGCGTTTACTCTCCCGCTGCTCGCGAAGCTGGGCGAGATCACCGGCCCCGGAAGCAAGCGAGGCACGCGTGCGCTGATCCTCGCGCCAACCCGCGAGCTGGTGGTGCAGATCCAGGAGAACGTTAGCTCGTATGCAAAGCACCTTCCGCTGCGCATCGCAACGGTCTTCGGCGGTGTGGGTGAGCGTCCGCAGATCGAAGCCTTGCGCGCCGGCGCGGATGTAGTGATCGCGACCCCAGGCCGCCTGCTCGACCTCATGAGCAACCGCCACGGCGACTTCTCGAATCTCGCAGTGCTCGTCCTCGATGAGGCGGATCGAATGCTCGACATGGGCTTCCTTCCACAAATCCGCCAAGTGGTGCGCCCGCTCCCGAAAGTACGGCAGACCCTGCTCTTCTCGGCCACGCTCTCGAAAGAGATCGAGGGATTGACCCATGAGTTCATGCGGTCTCCCAAAAAGGTCCAGATCGGCCGTCGGTCGAACCCTGCGGAGACGGTGACACAGTTCGTTTATGAAGTGCCGAAGCACCTAAAGCTCGCCCTTCTGGGGGAACTCCTACGAGACGCGACACTGGATTCCGTGCTCATCTTCAGTAGGACCAAGCACGGCGCCGATCGAATCGCGCGCAAGCTGGAGTCGAGCGGGATCACCACAGGGACACTGCACTCGAACCGCTCGCAGAACCAACGGCTCGCGGCTTTGAAGAAGTTTAAATCCGGTGAAGTACGCGTGCTCGTCGCGACGGACATCGCGGCCCGGGGTATCGACGTGGAAGGCATCTCCCACGTGGTGAACTTCGACTTTCCCATGCAATCTGAGGATTACGTTCACCGGATTGGGCGGACAGGCCGGGCGCAGGCGGTGGGCGATGCGTTGAGCTTCGTGAGTCCTGAAGATCACAGTGCGCTGCGTGCTCTGGAGCGCTTCATCGGACGCGGCATTGTCCGGAAACGGCTCGAGGGATTTGACTATAAGGCACCAATGCCGGCCTTTGCGGACCGCGAACCCGAGCGCGTTCGCGGGCCCCGGGGCGACTCAGGCCGGCCTCAGCAGGGACGTCGTGGAGACGCAGGCGGGCGCAGTGGCGGAGGAGGCGGACGGAGCGGCGGAGGCGGTCGCAGCGGGGGCGGACCCCGCCCTGCTAGCGCGCGACCGAGCAGCGACCGACGTAACTCTTCACGCTAGACCAGCACGCGAGGAATCTTCACCGCAGCCGCCCCGTCAATGCACGTGGGCCGCGGCGGTCGCGGGTGCAGGCTTCGCCGCCGGGTTGGCTTGCAGGTAGGCGTCGACGTCCTTTGTGACGATCAGCTTGCCCCACATGATCATGTAGTGGCCCGGGTAGGTGCAGACGTACTCGTACTCGCCGGGCTCACTGGGCACCTTGAAGGAGAGCTTCTCCTTTTGGCGCGGCTCGAGGAGTCTTGAGGCGAGCAGGACGCGCTTGTCCCTCGGTACGTAAGCACGTCCCTCCCGGTCGGGCGTCGGGGACATGCGCTCGGCGAGTTTTCCGATCTCCTCGTGGCTGCCCGGTGCGACGATCACGAAGTTGTGAGGCATGACGTCGGAGTTCTCGAGAAGGATCTCCACCGGCTTGCCGGCTTCGACCACGAGGCGGTCGGAATCGAAACGCATCTGCTCCAGGAGCGTCTTCACCACGATGGTGCTGACACCCAACTCCCGAAGACCGCTGCGGAGACGCATGGCATCTGCAGGAGGAAGGAGTGAGGCGAGTTCAGTGCCAAACTGAACCGTCTCCACGAAGTCCTGCGAGCTGCGGTCCTTCGTCTCTACCGTTTTCGCCCACTCCAGAATGCGCTCCGCCGTGCTGCTGGCGACGTCGTTTGCCCAGGCGTCACGGGGCAACAAGCGGGCCGCGCGCGCCGCTGCGGGGCGATCGTGTCCTTCCCGGATGTGCTCGGCGAGAACACGGAAGTTCGCCGGTGCATGCTGCGCGCCCATGAACGGGAGCGCCACCAACGCGGCGCGATGCGTCGCATCGTCCGGCTTGGTCGCCGCGAGCACCTGTACGAGCAGCGGCTGGAATTGCGCGCGAAGCGCTGGATCAGGCAGGGACGCGATCGCTTGAATGACCGCAGCACGGGCGGAGACATCGCGTGCCGTTTCGCTCCACACGAGCTCCGGCTTTGTGTCCGCGGTGACCATTCCTGCCCAGGCGGCGCGGCGCACTTCAGGCAACCGTGCCTGCAGGGCGAGCGTCGCAAGCGTAGGCCGGGCTTTCGTGATCTCAGGCGTTGGACAGAGGAGCAGCATCTTCCCCAGCTGATCCGCCGCATACGAAGCGGCACCTCCCTTTGCATCGAGCCCCGCCAGTACCATCACTAGCTGCGTGGTGCGGTCCTGGTTCTTGAGCTTCGCGAGCGCGGTGAGCGTCTCGTCACGCGCGGCGAGGTCCACGCCCTTTCGTTCCAGGAGAACCAGAAGCACCGGTTCGGTCTTGGGCGCCTGCTTCAGGTCGGAATCGGTCATCATCTCCAGAGCCCGCGTGAGCAGGACGGGATCACTCGGCAGGATCCTCTCAGACGACAGGAGATTCAGCTGCCGCAGGGTCTGCTGGTAGCAGTAATTCAGGTAGTAATCCGTATCCTGCTTCAGGACTGTGTAAGCCACATCGAGTGCGGCGGGTACGTCGGCGTCGCGATAGAAGCTCGCTGCCCGCACGGCGTGCAAACGAACGCGGGGGTCCTCGTCGCCAGCCTGCACTTTTAGCAAGGCGAGCGCGTTTGGCACCCGATCGCGCCAGTAGCAGAGCACGCGAGTCCCGGCCGCGCGGGCGCGGGGCTCAGGCGAGCGAAGCACCCGCTTGAGCAGGTCTGTATCCACTACATTGTGCCATTGGTGTACCCAGAGCGCCTCGAGCAGATGGTGCTCGTACCCCTTATCGCTTTGGTCGAGCGCCGCCGCCCATTGCTTCACGGCTGCAACGACCTTTCCGCTGTCGTGCTTTCCGAGTTCGATCTTCGCCCGGATCCGGACATCGTCCTCCGGCGTTTTGAGCAGCGTCAGCAACGCTTCAATGGGCTCACCATCGATCTTTGCAGGATGGGTCAGAGGACGCCCTTCATGCGTCATGCGGTAAATGCGCCCGCGCACCTGGTCGCGATTCGGATCACGCAGGTGATGCTGCAGATGGCCGATCAGTTGGTTCGACCAATCTGCGAAGTACATCGATCCGTCAGGCGCCGTCTTTACCTGCGCAGGGCGAAAGTTTGGGTCATCGGAACTTACAAGATTCTCCAGCGTCTCGCCCTTCAACCCCGAGCCGTCCTGCGACACCTTCACGCGATAGATCCCCTGGAATCCAATCACGTTGCAGTTCAGGAAGTTTCCCCAGAACTCTTCCGGGAAGTGCCGGCTGGTCATGATCGTCGTCCCGGCGCAAGGACGGGAAGGCCGCTTCCAGAACTGCTGCATCGAAGGGTGGCTATGCGGGAATTCGATCATCCCGCTGAAGGCTGGGCCGAAGTAGTTCTCGTTGCCCGTGGCGTCAGTGATGATGTCGTTACCCCAGGTGTCGAACACGCGCCCATGGGGATTGGCAAAGCCGTACGGAGTGTAGCGCTCCACCTTCGCAGTGCGCGGCTCGTAGCGGTAAATGGCCCCGTCCACGTTGCGCACCACTCCAGTCGGGGTCTCGATCGAGGAGCGATGGAAGACGCCGTCACTTAGATACGTCGCGCCGCCCGGTTCGAGCACCATTGAGTTCGTCTCGTGATGCGAGTCCGCCGCATCCACGTGATTCAGCATGTACTCCTTCGTGTCCGCCCGGCCATCACCGTCCGTGTCACGGAGGAAGAGCAGGTTTGGGGAGCGCATTACCAGCACCCCGTCCTTGTAGAACTGAAAGCCCGTAGGGCAGTTCAGATCGTCGGCGAAGGTGGTGAGCTTGTCGGCCTTGCCGTCCTTATCGGTATCCTCCAGCACGATCAGCTTATCGCCGTCTTTGCCCGTGGGAGTCCGCTCGGGATAGTTCGGCCAGACGGCGACCCAAAGCCGCCCCTTGGTGTCGAACTCCATCTGCACCGGTTTGCTGAGTTCCGGGAATTCCTTCTCACTCGCGAAGAGGTTCACCTTTACGCCCTTCGGAACGGTCATCCGGCCGATCGCCTCCACGGGATCGAGGTACGGGCTCAGCCCTTCCTTGTTTGGGCCGACCTTCGGGACAGGTGGCAGATTGTCATCAGTCACGGGTAGATCGCTGCCTTGCGCGAGTGCCCAGACTCGACGCTCGCGGTTCTCGGTTTTCACATCCCTCTGCGCCATCTCGGGAAGCATGACGTCCGCGTTGGTGAGCTTCGGCCCGCCGACGCCGGACTCGTATCCGATCTTCGAACGGCCACCGTAGATGTTGTATGCGTCCACGGTGCGGTAGCGGTCGTGCCACTCGAGCGCCTTATCCATCACCGCCACCCGGAGCTTCTCGAGATCGATACTGGAAGCGGGAGCGGGTCCGAAGAGCGCCTCCACGAGCAACGGTGCGAGCAGCTTGTGGCCCGCCTCTGTGAGGTGGATCGTGTTCAAGGTCAGCGATTTCTTCTGCGCTGCAGCCTCAGTGAAGAGTCGCTGGGAGGGCGTGAAGAGATCCACGAAAGGAACGCCGTTCGCCTTCGCCACCTCCGCCATTGCAGCGGTGTACTTCTGCAGATCCGCGTTGCCCTTCGGCTCGGGCAGGTTGGGATCCTGATGCTTCTCGGCAGCGATGGGCGAAAACAAGACGACCCGCGGCGAACCCTTACCGCTGAAGTTCTTCGCCTTGGTTTCGGTCAGGAAGCTTTCCAGATCCTTACGGAACTTGGGCAACCCAGCATCGCCGGCGAAGGATTCATTCCCTCCGAAGAAGGCGAAGACCACGTCCGCCTTCACCCGGGTGAGCCACTCGTCCGAGCTGTACATTCCCTCCGAGCGCAGCCGCAGGTTCCGATCTCCACCCGCCACATAGCCGCCGACTTCATCGCCTGAGAAGGCGAGATTGCGGATGACCAGTTCGTGGTGGGGGAAGCGGGCGTGAATCAGCGTCTCGAGCCAGCCGTCGTGCTGCATGCGATCCGCAAGGCCCGCGCCCACGATGGCGACGCGGTCGCCCGGTGCCAGGGCAAACGCCGCCGCCTGCTGAGCACGCGCGGGCTGCGCGATCGCCACGGTGCAGGCGAGGCCGAGTGAGAGGAAGGACAGAGGGTGGTTCATCGAGAAGAAAGGAGGCCAGGCTGTGGGGAGAGCGAGTCCGTCATCCCATAAAGCACGGGAGAGGAGGAAAGCTTTGTCCATTAAGCGATCCCTCCAGAGTTCAGCCAAGGGATTCCGAGAACCAGGCGGGAGTCCAATTCGGTAATCCGACCTCTTTGGTTGGAAAACGAACCTATTAGGTTCGTTTCCGAAGCTATTCTGTCCGATTCTGAACTTAGGAGGTCGGTTCTCGGACCTAAACTGTCCACCGCCGGAGTGGCAGGGTTCATCCTTCGAATGGGAAGGCTCACCTGCGAAACCCGGAGGTTTGAGCGCCAAGACGAAGGCTTCACCTCCCAGTCAAAAAGGTGCTGCTCCCGCCGTTCTTCATCGGACTGGGCACCTCGAGCCTGTTCACCCGTTTCCGCTTTCCCGCCGAGTAAGGAATTCTACGGGGAACCTTCGAACCGCGCGTCGCCGATTCCCCAGAGACATGAGGCGACCTATCTCTTTTCTGGCCGGCACCGCCGCTCTTTCCACCCTGCTCGCCCTCAGCGGGTGTGATCAGCCTGTTCCACCGCAGACGCAGGCCGTCTCCATGCCAGCGGGGGTCTCAACTCCGAACGTGACGGAAACCAAGGACCGGCAGATGGCGTTCCTCAACCGCATCCGCGATGCCGATCCGAAAGGGCAGACTATCCAGCGCGCTCTCCTGAATGAAGACAACGAGCTCGGGCTGATCCTCGGGCGCGGCGTGGAGATGGACAAGATCTCGATGCTCATGAGCGGGATGCTGACGCAGATGGCCGCCGAGTTTCCGGGCGAGGATCTTACGGTGATCGCCTACGCACCTTCCAATCCACCCCAGAAGTTTGGAACGGCCCGGCTCGACTCGCGCTCGCGAGACATGACTTACACGCCAGCGCGCTGATCCCCTCTTTCAACCCAAGCAAACCCCCAACCCAATCCAAGAACATGGCCAATACCGTTGATGATTTCATGCGCCGCTTCGGCGGCAACTCCACCGTGGACGACCGCGACGCAGCTGCCTACCACGACCGCTTTGTCTCTGATAAGGATGACGACCGCGACTTCGACAACAACACCTACCACGAGAGTGCGACGGAGTACCTGGGGAAGCTGCCGGACGATCAGTTTAAGCAGGCAGCTCGGTCGGCTGTCTCGCAAGCGCAGCCGGAGGAGCGCCAGGGACTGCTTGGCAATCTGATGAACGCACTGGGAGGCGGAGGCGCGGCAGCCGGAGCGGGCGGCGGTCTTGCCCAGATGCTCGGCCTGTGGTCGGACGATCCGCGCAAGATGACCGATGACGATGCCGCACGAGTCATGGACTACGCTCGGCGCGAGAAGCCCGAAGCGCTCCGTCAGACCGTGCAGGAGAAGCCGTGGTTCGTAAAAGCTATGGGCAATCCTGTGGTCATGGGCGCGCTCGGCGTGGCCGCGGCCAAGCTGCTGAGTAGCCAGAAGCGTCGCGGTGGTGGCGGCGGTGGTTTCCTCTAGGAGCCGCAGAGTTTTAGTTTCCGGGAGCAGGCGGGAGAGTCCGAGTGGGCTCTCCCGCTTCATCTTGAGAGTTCGTCCCGAGTAAGCCGAGGCTCGTCACATTTGGGCGGGTGCTCGTCCCAGATTCATGGTGAAACATCGCGTGCAGCTTAGCGTGCGGTCATCGCCATGTTCCTATCCTCCCGCATCTCCCCCGCTGTCCTGGCATTCACGATCGGCCTCTCTGGCCTCGCCCACGCCCAGGAACCCGCTCCCGCCCCAACTCCGGACAGCCGTGCTCCGTCAGCGGAAGCCGCTCCGTCCGACCGACCTCGGTTCGATGGCCCGCCTCCCTTTGGCCCGGGCGGACCGGGAGGAGGAGGACCTCCGGGGGGATGGGGTGGAATGGGCGGGGTGCGTGCAGATCGCAAGCTCCTGGTGGAGTTCGACAAGAATCTCAATGAGCGGCTCGACCTCGATGAACGGACGGCAGCGCGCGCTCTACTGGAGAAGGAGCGCAAAGAGAACCCTCGCGGTCCAGGCCGCGGCGGACCACGGGGACCTGGAGGACCCGGCGGACCTGGCGGCCCCGGTCCGAGGGGAAACCAGGAGCCGCCCACTCCCGGGCCGAAGCTGACCCCAGCAGACGCGCCCACTTACCCCGGCGCTCCATTGTACGACGAGGCCACGTTGCGAACCCTCTTCCTCGACTTCGAAGCCGCAGACTGGGAGGCCGAGCTCGCCGACTTCCACAATACCGACGTCGAAGTGCCCGCGCGGCTGACCGTCGACGGTCAGACCTACAAGGATGTAGGCGTGCACTTCCGCGGAGCGTCCTCTTTCATGATGACCGGTGCGGGTCGGAAGCGGTCGCTCAATCTTTCACTGAACGAGTTCAATTCGAAACAGCAGCTGGGCGGCTACCGTACGCTGAATCTGCTGAACTCCGCGGGCGATCCCACCTTCCTGCGCGCGGTCCTCTATCACCACATCGCGCGGCATTACATCCCTTCGCCCAAGGCCAACTTCACGCGGGTGGTGCTGAACGGAGAGAACTGGGGCGTGTACGTAAATGTGCAGCAGTTCAATAAGGACTTCGTCGCGGAGTGGTTCGGCACTTCGAAAGGAGCGCGTTGGAAGGCCCCCGGCAGCCCTCGCGGGAAGAGTGGGCTGGAGTACCTGGGCGAGGACGCGGTCGAATATAAGAAGCGCTTCGAGATCAAGTCGAAGGACGACACAGAGTCCTGGGCGAGCCTGATCACCCTCTGCCGCGTGCTGAATCAAACGCCGTCGGAGCAACTGGAGGCAGCGCTCGCGCCCATGCTGGACATCGACGGCGCGCTGAAGTTTCTCGCGCTGGAGAACGTGATGATCAACACCGATGGGTACTGGACGCGGGCCAGCGACTACAACCTGTACCGCGACGTTGCAGGCGTCTTCCACGTCATTCCGCATGACGTGAACGAGACCTTCCGCGCGCCGGAAGGACCGGGGATGCGGGACAACAACGGGCCGAAGGGAGTGAAGTTGGATCCTCTCGCAGGCGCGACCGATGCCGACAAGCCGCTACTCTCAAAGCTTCTCGCGGTCCCGGCACTGCGCGCGCGGTATCTCGGCTATGTGCGGACGATCACGGAAGAGTGGATGGATTGGAACAAGCTCGGACCGCTCGTGACCAAGTACCAGGCGCTGATCGCTGAGGACGTGAAGGCGAGCACGCGCAACCTGGCGACTTTCGAGGCCTTCGAGAAAGGCGCGACGGAGGATCTGGAGGAGCAGGGTGGTCGCGGACCCCGGCGCTCGATCAGCCTGAAGAGCTTCGTCGAACAGCGGCGGGCGTTTCTCCTTGCGCACCCGGAGGTGTCAGCCGCGCTCACGACGGCAGCGCGGCGCTAAGCGGCAGGTGCTCCACTGGTTGTGCGTTTCTTCTCGCCCGTCGTTCCACTGCTCAAGGGCTGGCTGCTCAGCTTCGCCGGCTTCGGCCTGCTCGCGTGGGCGCTCGGGAGCCAGTTCGTCCTCGCCACGGAGCAGCCCTGGACGGAAGCGGCACGAATGGGTGTGCGGGACTGGCTGCCGTGGGCCGTGCTTGCTCCCCTGCTCTTCCGGCTGGCGCTGCGGCTGCCGGTCCTGCGGGGGAACATGCGCTGGACGCTGCCGGTGCATCTGCTCTGTTGCGTGGCCACGCTCGCAGCCTGCGAGTGGTGGGCGGCAATGATCCCGTCGGGATCTCGCGGACCTGGCCCGCGACCCTCGATCCAACACTCCGAGCGTTCGCCGCGCGCCGCTGGGGAACCAGAGCGGCGCGGCCGGCACGGACCTCCTTCTCGGAAGCGCGGCCCCTCGCTCGGTCTGCTCTTCCTCGTCGGCCTGCGGCTCCCGGTCTATCTGGCGATCATCAGCATCGGGCACGCGGCGCACTTCTACCAGCGGTCGCAGGACCGGGAACGCCGCGCGCTGGAGCTCGGAGCCAGCCTCGCCCGGGCTCGAGTCGAGGCGCTAAAGATGCAGCTCCAGCCGCACTTCCTTTTCAATGCGCTGAACAGCATCGCCGAGCTGGTTCATCGCGACGCGCACGCAGCGGATGCGATGATCGGCGCACTCAGCGACCTGCTCCGGCTGACCCTGGAAACTTCCGGCGAGCAGGAGCTGCCACTGCGGCGCGAGCTGGATGTGGTGGAACGGTACCTCGCGATCGAGCAGGTACGCTTCCAGGAGCGGCTGAGCGTCAAGATGGAGATCGCACCTGAGACCGCGGCGGCTCTGGTGCCGAACTTCCTGCTGCAGCCGCTGGTCGAGAACGCTCTCCGTCACGGCCTCCAGGCGCAAACCGAGCCCGGCCTCCTCACAGTAATCTCGCGCCGGGACGGGGATTCCCTCCGCATCGAGGTCACGGACAACGGCGTCGGCCTTCGTGAAGGCGCACCTTCGCGGGAAGGCATTGGCTTGAGCAACACGCGGGCACGGCTGCGGGAACTCTATGGCGACCGCGCGAGCCTGGAACTCCGGAGTGATCAGGGGGTTCAAGTCATTGTGACGCTCCCCTTTCGTACTACTCCATGAAGCTCCGAGTCGTGATCGTGGACGACGAGACGCTGGCCCGCGCCCGGCTCCGGCGGCTGCTCGGGCACGAGCCGGAGGTAGAGATCGTGGCCGAGTGCGCGGACGGCCCAGCGGCGGTGCAGGCGGTCGAGACGCACCAACCGGATCTCCTGCTGCTGGATGTGCAGATGCCCGGGATGGACGGCTTCGAGGTCGTCAGCCATCTCGACCCGACGAACCTCCCGGCGATCGTCTTCGTAACCGCCTACGATCAGCATGCCGTGCGGGCCTTTGAAGCGCGCGCGGTGGACTATCTACTCAAGCCGACCTCGCTCGCGCGTCTCCAGGAGTCACTGACGCGGGTCCGCGAGCGGATGCGCGCGTCGGACGGGAGCGCCGCGCTTTCCCAACCGCTCCTGGACCTGCTCGCGGAACGTGAAGCCACCGCCAATCGCCCCCGGCGGCTTGCGGTCCGGAGCGGTGAGCGCACGTCCTTCGTCGCCACCGACGACGTGGACTGGTGCGAAGCCGCGGGCAACTACGTCGTCCTCCATGTCGGTAAGGAGACACACATTCTTCGGGAGACCATGGCGGCGCTCGAGGCCCAGCTGACGCCCGCCGCGTTCCTTCGGGTGAGCCGCTCGGCGATTCTGAATCTCCGGCGCGTGAAGGAACTGCAATCAATCTCTGCCGGCGAACACGTGGCGATCCTCCACGATGGCCAGCGGGTAGGGATCACCCGCAGCGTGCGGGAGATCGAGGAGCGCCTGCGCTTCGCCTAATCAAACGATGCGGTCCGGGAGCTCCGTGCCGGCGACGAAGCGCTCCAGGTTCGCCAGGAAGTGCCGCACCAGAGCCTCGGGTTCACCACTGAACCCACCAGCGGTGTGAGGCGTGATGAAGCAGTTCGGCGCACCCCATAGCGGGTGCTCCGGCGGGAGCGGCTCGGGCTCCGTGACATCGAGGTAGGCTGCGCCGAGTCGAGCCGACGTGAGCGCTGAGAGCAGCGCCTCCTGATCCACAGTCGTACCACGGCCAATGTTGCAGAAGACGGCGCCCGGCTTCATCGCGGCGAACTTCGCAGCGTCGAAGTACTGTCGAGTGGCCGGATTGTCCGGAAGGATGTTCATCACGTGATCCACCTCCCCGAGCACGCGCTCAAGGTCCTCTTCCGCAACCACCGTCCCCTGCTCATCGCCGGTAAGTCGCCGTCGCAGGATGCGGACGTCCATATGAAAGGGAGCAAGCATCTCGGCAAGCCGCCGCGCGATCGCCCCATAGCCGAGCAGCAGGATGCTCTGCCCACGCAGTAAGTGGCAGCCGGCCCGCAGCGGGAGGCTCGGCCACGAGCGATCGCCGCGCTGCACTTCGAACGACTGCGGCAGCTGCCGAGCCTGTGCGAGCAGGAAGGCGAGCGCGTGCTCCGCACACGGCTCCGCGAATACTTGTGAGCTGTTCGTCATCACCCCACCACGCGTAGCGAGTCCCGTGCGGAACTCCTCAGTGTCGTAGCGGGTGTAACCGGCCGAGGTGAGCTGCACCCAAGCGATGCGCGGTGCATCGAGCACGCTCCGGGGATCCGGCTGGCCGAAGGCAATATACGCCTCGGCCAGCGCGGGATCTGGAGCGCCAGAGGTCAGGACTGAAGCGGAACGCTCCGCGGCAAAGACGAGGCGGTGCCCCCGTACGCCGTCCTGCAGGAGAGCCTGCGCGGCGTCCGTGAACTCCGCGTTGCACCAGATCGTAAGCGGCGCGCCAGCCATCCGGCGCTAGGCCTCGTCAGACTCGTCCGAGAGCACTTCCATCAATAACTCATGCGCGATCGACCCTTGCGGCCCGGTGAAGCTGAGGTTCTCACCGCTCACAAAGTGAATGGTAAGATTACCGCTGCCTTCCGCATCGGAGGTGTATTGAAAGCGCTCCATGTAGTCAGTGTTAACGTAAACGGAGGGGGTGTCCTGAATTTCGAAGAATGCCATGCCTCCGATGTAGGCAGGGCCGCGGCGGGAACTCCATCTGATTTTCATGCCGAAGGGGAGATGCTCCGGGCCTCTCCGTCCGGCTTCAGAGGCTCGCCGTCGACCCTGGGAAGGGTGGAAATTGATCCCTCCAGGGATCTCCGATGGGCCTAGGGAGGTACGAAATCGAGCCTCCCAGGGCCGAGCTCGGGCCTGCCAAGGCTTGTCGCTGACCCTCCGAGGCAGGGGAACGACCCTTGGAAGGGTCAACTTCGGGCCGTCGAGGGAGCAGTCGAGAGCCTCATGAGGACACATTCGGCAGCTTGCGCTCACCCATTTCCCGGCGCTGAGGCACTCCAGGCATGGCTTTCTCAGGCAGTGCCGCTCGAATGCGCGCCGGAGTCTAGCAGAGGTTGACCGGGTCAGGGACCGCCCGCATAGTCCCCGGCTCGCGACCCCGCGCCCGTTCCAGACCTATGCCGCATACCCGGACCCGTAACTTTTGTATCATCGCGCACATCGACCACGGGAAGACTACGCTTTCCGATCGGCTGCTCGAGTTTACGGGGACTATCGAGCAGCGGGAATCCGAGGATCAGCTGCTGGATTCCATGGACCTCGAAAGGGAGCGGGGAATCACGATCAAGGCGCACCCGGTCACGATGCGCTACAAGGCAAAGGACGGGCACATCTATAAGCTGAACCTTATGGATACCCCGGGGCACGTGGACTTCGCTTATGAAGTCTCGCGCTCCCTGGCGGCATGCGAGGGTGCGCTGCTGATCGTCGATGCCGCGCAAGGCGTGGAGGCGCAGACTGTCGCCAACGTTCACCTCGCGGAGAAGCAGGGGCTGAAGCTGGTGCCGGTGATCAACAAGATCGATCTGCCGAACTCCGACATACCTACCGTGAAGCGGCAGTTGGAGGACATCCTGGCGATTCCGGCCGAGGAAGCGATCCTTGCGAGCGCGAAAGCCGGGATCGGGATCGAGGATATTCTGGAGGCGGTGATCGCACGGATCCCTCACCCGCAGGGGAAGAACACGGACAAGCTGCGGGCGCTGGTCTTCGATTCAAACTTCGACACTTACCGTGGCGTGGTGGTGTACGCACGCGTGGTGGATGGACAGATCAAGGCGCGCGACGTCATCAAGACGATGGCCACGAACCGCACCTATGAAGTGAAGGAAGTGGGCATCTTCCGGCCGGGCCTCGCGAAGATGACCGCGCAGGACACGCTCCAAGCGGGAGACGTAGGGTATTTCATCGCCAACGTGAAGACGGCGGCGGAGGTGAAGGTGGGCGACACGATCACCAATGCGCGCAATCCCTCGACGATCGCGCTGCCCGGATTCCAGGAGATCCAGCCGATGGTCTTCTCGGGAATATACCCGATCAATACGGCGGACTTTGAGCATCTGAAGCTCGCCATGGGCAAGTTGCAGCTGAACGATGCGTCCTTCCACTACATGCCGGAGAGCAGCCTGGCGCTGGGCTTTGGCTTCCGCTGCGGCTTCCTGGGGCTGCTGCACATGGAGATCATCGTGGAGCGGCTCCGGCGGGAGTACGACATGGACATCATCGCCACGTATCCTTCGGTGATCTACGAGGTACACAGGACGAATGGAGAAGTGTTGCTAGTGGACAATCCAGAGAACCTGCCGGATGCGAGTGTGATCGCGGAGATCCGCGAGCCGATCGTGCGGTGCTTCATCATGGTGCCGAACGAGTACATCTCGCCGATCATGCAGCTCATTCTGGATAAGCGCGGCGAGGTGAAGCACACCGAGTCGCTCGACACGAAGCGCGTGATGCTCACGACGGAGGTGCCGCTGAATGAGATCCTGGTGGACTTCGTGGACAAGATTAAGTCGATGACCCGCGGGTATGGCTCGATGGATTACGAGCAGGCGGGCTACCGGCTATCGAAGCTGGTCAAGCTGGACATGCTGGTGAACGGCGAGCCCGTGGACGCATTTTCCTCCATCGTCCATCGCGACAAAGCCGAGAGCCGCGGCCGCGCCCTGGCCACGAAGTTGAAGGAAGTAATCCCCACGCAGCTCTACACCGTGGCGATCCAGGCGGCGATTGGCGGGAAGATCATCGCCCGAGAGAGCGTGAGCGCGATGCGCAAGGACGTGACTGCGAAGTGTTACGGCGGAGACATCAGCCGAAAGCGCAAACTGCTGGAGAAGCAGAAAGAGGGTAAGAAGCGGATGAAGTCCATCGGCCGCGTAAACATCCCGCAGGAAGCCTTCATCGAAGTGCTGAAGACCAATTAGTCCACGAAGGACACGAAAGGCACTAAAGGGGAGGAGATGGGAGCTTTCCGCGAAATACGCGAAAAGGACGCGAAAGAAGACGGGGCAAAAGGGAGCAGGTGAATGGCGAGGGCGCTTACTTTCGAGACGGTGCGGGTGAATGCTAAAACTCCCGCCGATTTCCTCTCCCCCTTTCGCGTCCTTTTCGCGTATTTCGCGTTAGAATCCCCTCCCTCCCATTTAGTGCCTTTCGTGTCTTTCGTGGACTCATCCCCCCGACTCCGGTAGAGGAAGCGCCTCCATGTTTTTTCTGACTCCCCGATACGTGAAGCACGGCACCCAGTTTGCCCGGGATGCGCGCAAGCTGCTGGCGTACAAGCGCGACCTGGTGAGCACAGAGACGATCGGCGAAGTCGAGGGGGAGATCATCGCGCTGGAGGCTGCGGTGAAGAGCCGGGACAAGGCGGCTGTGGAGGTGCAAGCGAACAAGCTCGATAAGGTCTGCGGGAAGCTGACCAAGCCCCAGACGGATGCTGGTTGGCGCGAGAACGTGGAAGTGTTCCTGGTGGCGATCATTATCGCACTGGCAGTGCGGACCTATTTCATCCAGCCGTTCACGATCCCCACAGGATCCATGCAGCCAACCCTGAATGGAATCATCGGGACGCCAATCACGGAGCCGCTTCCGAACATCCTGGTCCGGACGTTTCACGGGATCGTCTTCGGTCGTACCTACGTGGACCTGGTTGCAAAAGCGGACGAGATGATCGTGGAGATCCGCGAGTACAAATCGCTCCTGCCTTTCGTGGACCGGACGCCGATCTTCAAGAACGTCGGTTTCTTCTCTCGCACGGAACTAATCACCGACAAAGGCAATCGCTACGTGGTCAAGGAGACCAGTGATCCACTTAAGAAGGATCTGCTGGGTGGGCCCCGCATGTTCCGCGCGGGTGAGTCGATCGCGAGAGGGTACTTCGACACCGGGGATCATGTCTTCGTGGACAAGTTCTCTTATCACTTCCGGCACCCGAGCCGCGCGGACGTCTTTGTCTTCAACACAGCTGGCCTGCCTACTCCCGAGGCCCAGCGCAACCCGGGTAGCCCATCGCAGTTCTATATCAAGCGTCTCGTCGGCCTGCCGGGTGACTCCCTGCGCATCGCTCCACCGCAGATCTTTGTAAATGGCGAACTCCCCCGGGAAGCGCCGCTGCAGCGCGTAGGCTCCGGTACGCCGGAGAACCCGAACAATGGCTATCGTGGCTATGCGAACGGCTTCTCGAGCTTCACCTATCCGATCATGCGCACACCTGGCAGCGAGTATCAGGTGCCGCCGAAGAGCTACTTCGCGCTGGGCGACAACTCATTCCACAGCTCGGACAGCCGGGACTGGGGCGCGGTGCCTGAGCAGAACCTCATGGGACGCGGTGTTTTCGTCTACTGGCCGTTTGACTCCCATTGGGGGCGGATCAAGTAGCGGGAACGCCTGGCTACTTTCGACTTGCCTGCGCAGGATTCGCTCACAAGTTGAAAACGCACCCCCATGGCACGTCGCGCTAGCTCCTCCTCGCATCCCCTGTGGCTCGCCGCGGCAGGTGTACTTGTCCTCACGGTGATCGCCGTGGGTTACCTCCTGTACGGCAAGGCAAACGATCCGTACCGGACGATGAAGCTGCTCCCTGTGGCTGACTACATGGAGAATGCGAACAGCCTGCGGGGCAACGTGTACAAGCTGGACGGGACCGTTTCGCGCTCACTTGACTGGTCGGCCACAGCTGGGCGCCTCTTCTCCGTGGATGTCACCGGTACGGATTCCCGGGGCGAAGTGGTGCCGCTGCTTATCCCGTCGCAGTTCAACAATCTGAACATCGAGCGCGGGCAGCGGTTCCTTTTTAAGATTGAAGTCGGCGACAAGGGGATCCTTCGAGTACAGGATTTGAGAAAGGCATGAAGCAGACGACGCTCCTGCTCGCAGCTTTGCTGCACGCCGCTGGCCCGCTTCTGGCGCAAGTCCCAGACGCGCCGGCACCTGCTCCGACTGCAACGCCTGCTCCCGCTCCAGCGGCCGCGCCGGCTGCGGCAACCCCTGCACCCGCTCCGGCAGAGAAGAAAGGCGACGAGAACAGCGGCATGCCCTTCTTCGACCCCGGCTCGGAAGTCCTGACGTGGAACGGGCGGAGCTGGAACATCAACAACAACCGGCTCTTTCAGGCTCGCTTTGAGAAGTACTTAAACGCCCCGGAAGCGACCACGGCAGAAGATCGGAACTATCAGGCAATCATTACGGAGATCCTGAAGCGCCTGGCTCCCGGTAACGCAACAACTGAGAACATTGATGTCGCCTTCCGCCTGCTGCCACGCGGCTCGGGGTACGACATTGATGCTCGCCTCTGCGACGCGCTGGCCGATGCGGTCTACAGCGCATGGCTGGCGCAGCGGGCGCAGGGTCGCCTGGTGGCGGCGCGAAGCTCGCTCGAGCAGGAGCGGCGCGGCTTCCAATGGGATGCCACCAACGCAGGCGCGGGCAACACGCAGCGCAGCACCTCCAGCAAGCAAGGTGGGAATACGTCATCGCTCAATGAGCGCAGCGCGATGATCGTGCAGGACCGAATGAAGCGGGTCGCGGAACTCGAGGCTCAGCTCAAAATCAACTCGGCGAAACGCGAACTCTCGGAAATCCAGGCGAAGGTCGAGTTCCAAGCGCTGATCGTGCAGTTCTTTCTGCAGCGGCGATTCCAGCATGTACTCATGGGCACGCGCTTCTATCGCGCGGTCTTCAGCGATGGCGACACGAAGCTGAACGTCGGCGAAGAAACCCGCGACCTGTTCGCCAAGAGCACCGGTATGCCGCCCACGGTGAGCACGCTGGACTCGCTGGCCAACGAAGCGATCCGTGATGTGCGTGAAGGCGTGAAAGCGTACGAGTTCCTCCTCCAAAACGACGAATTGGAGAGCGCAACCAAGCGGCTGGCGGAAGCATTCACGGCTGGCGAGTACCTTGCTGAGATCCGAACATTGCCGCGCGCGAAGAAGCGTCAGTCACTCGGGTTCGCCCAGAAGTCGAATCAGCTGATCTCCGCCTTGGAGGTGAAGGACTTCACGCTCGCGGAGGGCCTCGTGAAGGAACTCGCCGTGATCGCCAAGGATTTCGACAACTCGAAACCGATGGCTCTGATCGAAGGCACGAAGACCACAGCTTCGTTCCGCCTGGCCCAGGCTCGGAATGCCGCGCTCCGTGGCGATCGCAAGACTCTCGAGACAGAGCTAACCGAGGCGACCAAGCTCTGGCCACGAAATCCAGCGCTGGCGGAGCTCTCACGGACGATCTTCAATCAGGGTGACATCCACCAGCAGGCCTTGCTCGATTTCGATCAGCTACTTGGTCAGAAGAACTTCCGGCAGATCTTTGAGAACAGTCCCCGCTTCATTGCAGCAATGTCCATCTACCCGGACAAGCAGCCGCAGCTGAAGCAGGTGCTAAGTGACATGCAGACGATTGAGGCGGCGATCATGCGGGCCGAGGAGATGCAGCGGCAGAACAATCATGCCGGTGCGTGGGAGAGCGTGGAGAAGGTGGCGGATAAGTTCCCCAATGACTCTAAGCTCAATCTCGCGCGGGCAGACCTCACGACGCAGGCGGCGGACTTTGTCCGTACCATCCGAGGTGCCCAGGACCTTGAGAAGAAGGAGCAAATTGGCTCCAGCCTCGCGTGGTATCTAAAGGCGCAGAAGCTTTACCCTGCCAGCGAGTTCGCAACGTCGGGAGTGGATCGGTTAACTAAGAAAATCCTCCCGCCGGGCGAGTAAACACACCTTTCAGCGTTGTGGAAGGCTGGTGGGAACTTTCGTTCTTGAGAACGTGGAGTTCCCCGCATTACTTGCTCTTTCATGAATTCGCCGTTTGAGGACCCCTCGCCACATTGGGGCGAGACGAGCAGCGGCGAAACACGCGCTCCTCAGTTGCGAAAACTGGGTGACCTGCAGAAAACCATCACGATGGCGCAGATCGCCAAAGCTGCGGGGGTCTCGCAGGGTGCGATCTCCTCGCTGCTAAACGATCGCGATTACGGGATCCGAGTGAGCGAGAAAACCCGCGAGCGGGTCTTCAAGGTCTGCCGCGAGATGGGCTACATCCCAAACGATCTCCGGGCCGTGGTTCGCATGTACCCGGAGTTGGGCGACTTCTGCCTACTCTTTTCCGCCTCCATCCCTGGCGGTGTCACCCACCCCTTTCTCGGTCGCATCGTGCAGGGTGCAATGGACGCAGTCTCGGATCCCTCACATCCGATCACCATCGGCTCGTACACGGATCAAGCCGATTATGGATCTGCTGATCCGGATAATTTCCCCCACCCGATCGCCTCGGGAGTTGCCTCGAAGCTGCTCTGCTTCGGCCCGACGAATCTATCGCTCATGCAGCTCCTGCTGAGACGTGGATCGCCGGTGATCAGCCTCGGGACTGAAGTCCCGGTCCCCGGCGTGCTGAGTCTGGTGCCTGACTACGCGATGGCCTCGCAGCTGGCAGTGCAGCACCTCTTCAAACTGGGGCACGAGCACATCGCAATCGTCTCCGGCCCATTCGGCACAACGGATCAGCAGACGTTGGAGCTCCATCGTGGAGTGAAGCTCGCGTACGACGACTTCGGTATTTCTATTGAGGCGCAGAATATCGTGTACGGCGACCTCAGCTATGCCGCTGGCGCGTCCGCTTTGGACGACCTCCTCAGCCATCCGGTGAAACCGAGCGCAATCTTCTGCCTTAGTGATACTGCTGCGGCGGGCGTGCTCATGCAGGCACAAGCCCGCGGCATTCGCGTTCCAGAAGAACTCAGCGTAGTGGGCTGTGGCGACGATTTCTGCTCATCGATGGTCATCCCTGGCCTAACCACTGCACACCTTCCTGCTGAAGAGATGGCGCGGGTCGGTATTTGCGAGATTGAGCGCCTGGTCCGGGAGCCGCTGGCGACCGAGCCGCGCAAGCAGATCCTGTCAGTCCGTCTGATTGAGCGATCCTCGAGCGGACCAGTTCCTCCGAAATTGGGTTGACGCCTTTCGACCCGCGCGCGAGAAGACCCGCCCATGAAGTTCTCCTCCGTTCTGTCCGTGGCCGCATCGGTCCTGTGCCTTGCGCTCAGCATTTGGTTCTTCTTCGTCACGAACCAGAACCAGACTTTGCAGTCCGAGTTGCAGCGCAAGCAGCAAACCCTTCAGACGCGGTCCCAAGCCGTGCAGCTTCAACAACAGCATGCGCAGGCGCAGCAGGAGCAAATCAAGGCCGGAACGACGCTCGCGCAGCAAGTCGGCCCAGCAGTGCTAAAGGATCTTGGCACGGTCGCTATCCAAAATAAGAACGAGAAGATCCGATCGCTGCTCACGAAATACGGCGTGACCATCTCCGAAGCAACTCCAGCCCCGGGCGCAAAGGAGGCAGCACAGTGAGAAAGCTTATCCCCGGCCACCTCATCACCCCCTCTTCGCACGAAGCGACCTCTCCCACCGAGTCGATGAACCTCCAGATCCCTCTCGCCCTGCTCTCCCTCGCCGCCGCAGTCTTTTTCGGCGCGCAGATTGGTGCCGCCTACCAGGGCGCTTCGATCATGCAATGGCAGCTGACCAACGCCGACAACCAGATCGACAACGTGCAGCGCGCCGAGGCGCAACTCGCCAGCCTGATTGAGCAGCGGGGGGATCTCGTCAAACAAGCGACCCAGATTCAAACGGAGTACACGAACCTGCTCAATGCCGTGATCGATCTCGCGAAAACCGACGATGACGCGAGGAAGGTCGTCGAGAAGTGGAAGATCGAGCGCTCTGAGCCGCCCAAGCCGGACGCCGCCGCGGCAGATCCAGCTTCGAGCACCCCTGCGCCTGCAAAGCCTGCGAAGGAAGACGACGAGCCACCCGCTGGCGGCGTGAGCGGAGCGGCACCGGCTACCCCGTAGCGCGGAGTTTCCTCATAGCCCCTCCTCTGAAGAGGCATTTGGGTTCCAGTATCCGTTGTCCTTTTCCGGGCCGAACCACCCGATCTTGTACTTCGCCGCTTTCCCTCCGTAGCGGTTGCCCCCGTCCAGCTGCGAGTAGGGCTCCGCGGTCACGTGGCCGTCGCACCAGGCTACATTGGCGCGGTCGCGATGCCGGAAGTGGACGCTGGCCGAGAGCGATGCCGCTGGCTCGCCCTTGATATTCACCCAGCGGTAAGGCTCCGAGAAGGCGTACTCCTGGATCCCGTTCTTCCGCGCAAATGCCGTGTCGGTAAACATCACGGTGCGCGCGGGCCGAGGAACGTTCACGGTTCTCTCCGGCTGGAAGGGCCGCCCCGGCGTGCCCCCGATGTAAGTCGAATTGTAGCCGTAGCCACCGGTCCCCTCTTCGAAGGAATCATCCCCATCGAGCGCGTCGCGGAAGGTCGGGCAAAGCTTCACCCGTCGGTCAGTCCCCAAGTATGGGCTGAGCGGACTCTGCGTGGGATCAAAGGGGGAGCCGGTGTCGCTTCGAAGCCCGTGCCAGCGCATCCTGTTGGTGCGCTCCTGCGTGGCCACGTAGGTAGCGTTATGGTCCGCGGCGTAAGCCAGGTTCGCCATGGCCAGCACTCGCAAGTTAGAGACGCATTGCGTCTCATCCGCCCGTTCGCGCGCCGAGCGCACGCCTGCCAGGACAAGCGCGCCGAGCACTGCCAATACGGTCATCACGACCAGCAGCTCGACAAGGGTGAATGCGCGCTGCCGCACAGGTGGTTACCTCCGTCGACGCCTCGCACCGAGCAGTGCTGCCGCCAAAGTGAGCGACAAGCACGCGCCGGGTTCCGGAATTTGATTAATCACCGCCACCGCATCGAGGTCAAAACCGCCCGACTCGAAGCGCGTCGGGTACGGATCCTTGATAATTCGCCCGCCGGAATCGTAGCTCCCAAAAGCTGGATTGATCGAACCCACAACATCCACGACTCGCACATGCGTGATCCGCTTCGTGTTCACCCTTGGGTTGGGAACGATATCCATCAAGTCGAACGGCGTCCCCTGCTCCCCGCGGTATTTACCTGCCAAGTTGTGAAGGTTCGTTGGATCGAGCAGCGTGAAATCGTCAGTCGTTGGATCTCCCGCAAGGTGGGCCGTGGGAGTCAGCGAAACCGCGGGAAACCGCGAGAAGAAATCCCCATCGGAACTCACCTCCACGAAGGCCAGTTCCAGAAACGTATCTGTGAAACCGTTCTCAAACACGGCGAAGTCAAAGCCCGGTCCATTCGTGATTGGCTCTGCGAAGGTCATCGTTATCGCTCCGCCATCTCCGAGACTCACCACCGGGAAGGTCTCCAGAGTTGCAACCTTAACGTCAGCAGGACCCAGAGCATCCTCGGGATTGCCAAAGGTCACCTCGCCCAAATCCCGCTCTGCGACGGACAAAAAACCTCGCTGAAACGTCCCTCGATCATACCCAGTCGCCCAGCCTAAAATCAAAGCATCGTCCCGGGAGATAGCAGTCGAGCCGGGCACGCCAGCCGCTGGCGGGTACGGTCCTTCGGCCCACGCTGATCCGTCGGCGAGCAAAAAGCCCGACCAGAGAAGCGGGTAGAAGTGCGCTGCTTTCACTCTTCTAGATAACCCGGCTTCGCCGACGCGCCACTACGAAGGCAGCGCTGCCTAGCAGCAGCAAAGCGGACGAGGGCTCCGGGACCAGCACGGCGGCGCGATCATAGCCATAGGTCAGAGCAGATCCGGTATCGGCCCCTGCAGCATTGATGTAGCTCACGAAGGAATCCCCGGCCCGGTTGAAGGTGTTCACGACATAGTTCGTGTTATCGGCCGCAGCAGTGCCTCCTGTGGGGTAGTGGGTAAAGCTGACTCCGTTAGCAGGATCGAAGACATCGATTCCCGGGCCTTGGAACCCGGCGGACCATACGCGCCCCAATCCATCCACGGCCAGCGAGCCCGTCTTTACGAGCGTGGTCAGCCGCTCGCCGTTTGCAACGGTCAGCGGGGAACCCAGAATGGCGGCTGCAATCTGGACCGGAGTGAAGCGGTAAAGCCCTCCATCGTCGTTGTCGGCGACCAGCAGGTTACCCTGCAGATCCACCGCGAAGTCGGCACTGAACATCGAAATGTTATCCACGATCACCTTGCTGGGAGACCCGCTGGCGGGCACGTAGGAGAGCGAATGCATCTTCCCAGAAGCCGTCGATTCCGATCCGTTTGCCCCACCTACGTACAGCCCGTTCGCATCCCGAAATTCCATGCTGTAGTTCTGCAAGGCTGCGATCTGGGTAAATGGCGTGGCCAGATTCGAGGGATCGAAGAGCAGGACGTTCCCACCAGGGAAGACGCCTCCGCCTAGCGCGCCGAGGGTTGCGCTGAACACCGCGACATCAGAGGGATCCCAAACACTCGCATTAGCGAAATCCTCGAGTACGGCGCTGCCGAAGGTGGCCTGACGATCCAAGTCGTTGTTGCTTCCATAAACAAGCAACCCTTCAGGAGTGTGCGCCGCGCGATACGTACCAAAAGGCTGCGCAAGCGGCGGCAGGGAAAGCTTCGTCCACTGCCCTACAGAGAGGGAGCCAAAGGCAGTCGAAGCGAGTCCAGCAAAGAGGGCGATTGTAGAAAATGAAGCAGCGCGCAGAAGGCGCTGGGAGCGGGTGATCATTGGGTATTGGTCTCTTGGATGAAATGTGCAGAGAGACCAGCCGCGAGGCAGCTCCACGCGCGGGTGCCGCGAAGGAGACTCGATCTCCCATTCTTCCTTTGTAGCGAGGAAGTTTTGGTCACGCCGATCCGTACTCACGGCGGCGCGAATGAGAGCGTGTGGGGAAAATGTTCTGACTTCTGGCATGCCGGCCCTGCCGTTCGCACGGCCTGACCAATCCTCGCTCCCGCCTTCACCGCTCCTTATTAGGAGAGATTGGCACTTGGAAGCTCGTATCCAGTTACAGCAGCGCAACTGTCTCCGATTCTCACGGAGTTCCTTTCATCCACACGCGTGGTTCTAATCACAAAGAACTGCCCGGAGATTAGATTTCTCGGGCTTTTCAGCAAGTGAAATTATTTTCAACCCTAAAGCAGCGGGCCAACGGTGCATTTCTATTGCTCCCCTGCCCATCGCGCTCCACCTTTCGGTTGAAATGTTCGCAGCCATTGTAATTACATTGGTAGTCGTCGCGTACCGCGTGGCGCTCGGGATGGTGGGTAGTTCTGATGTTGGCTGGCTGCAGAACTTCTGCCCGCTCGCTGCTGTCGCACTCTGTGGTGCCACCTTTCTCCCGCGCTACCTGGCTTTCGGACTGCCCCTCGCTGCCTTGCTGATCTCGGATCTGGTGCTAAATGCGCACTACAATGTCGCGTTGCTCAATGGCGCGATGATCCCGCAGTACTTTGCGCTGACCCTGATTGCCTCATTGGGATGGTTGCTTCGGGTGAACCCACGGCTTCCCTACCTTTTGCTCGCGAGTGTCAGCGGGTCGATCTTCTTCTACCTCATCACTAATACGGGTGCCTGGGTGACGGAGCCGCTTTACAGCAAATCGGCGACCGGATGGCTGCAGGCGATGACGACGGGACTCCCCCAGTATCAGCCGCCCACGTGGATCTTCTTCCGCAATACTTTGGTCAGTGATTTGTTCTTCACCACTGTGTTCTTCGCTTGCATGTCGTTGCGGCCTGAGACGCGGACAGTTGCGGCCAAGGCCCGTGGGGCTGCTGCCTGGTAGCAGGGCTATCGCTTCGCAGCGCTGCGGGTGCCGCAAGTGGAGTCTTGTATTCCCGCAGCTGAGAAGATTCTCGAATGTTCTAGGCCAGCATTCCGTCTATTTAGGTACGACTGCTGAAATTTCCATACCGGGCTCGGAGGCTGCTACAGGCTACTTTGCGTGAAACACCCTGATCACCTCCTCCACTTCAGAGATGAAGATCGCGAACTCTTTCCGATTCCCGAACTCAGCCGGCGCGCTCGAGTGTCGCAGGCATTCGTCCGGCATTGCATCGATCTGGGCTGCCCCGCTCCAGAACACCGCCTTAGCCAGGAAATCCTGCTGAACTGGCTCGTCATTCATTACCCCCTGGTGCGCGAACGGGCGGGCCTTCCGGAACTCGCCTCAATCGACGGCGTAGCCGGTCCGAGCCTCTCTCGGTTGAAGCTGGCCAATGCCGTAGTGACCCTTCTCGACTACTCAGCATCGCGTTCGTCGGATTGCGAGGAGAAGAAGCAAATTCACGTAATGCGCTCATTTCTAGAGCGCGCGCTCGAGCGGCGCTAAAGTAGGGAGTGCGAGGTAAGTGAGTTGGGATGAGGATCTGGGATCGGGGAACCAGGAGCCTGGTATTTGGGAAGGTGGAGCAATGGGTGAGCAAAACGCGGCAGAGGGGGGAGCAACGGTTTAGCGGAATGGAGGCGGCACGTGTCCCCTTAGCTCGGCAGAGCCGACTCTACACAGTGGGTTAGCTCCGCACGGCAACTTTCGTAGCGATCTTCTCGCTGCCTCGTTCCAGAATCTTCCGCTCTGAACGACTCAACTTGTGCATGCCCTCACGGGAGATCTTCTCAAGGATCGGATCGATCTCTTCGTTGATATACTGCTCCGGTGGCATCCGGTCTAAACGCTCCGCACGCTGTTTGCGGTCCGAGAAGAAGCGCTGCACCGCTAGTGGATATCCATATCCGAGCAGCCGCACGTAAACGCAGCCAAACAGGGTACCGCCGAGCATGGCTACAGGCCCGATCGAAGGAGCGGCCTGGGTCAGCCAAAGGAACCCAGCGATGACCACTGCGGCAATTCCGAGTACCTTTGCCCGCAATCTCACCGGCAGGAAGAAGAGCGCCATCCTGAGGTCGAGATCTGGGAGGAGCGTGGCAAAGGCCATGAGCACAGCAATGACCCCTGCCGAAATGCCCACCAGCGGCACATCAGCAGGCACCCACCCCTGGCTTGCCGCGAGGATATGCACAATGCCTCCAGCGAAGTTCCCGCCAAAATATAACCCAAGCAGATGGCGCGCTCCGAGGATTGGCTCGACCTCTCGACCAGCAAGATAAAGCAGTACGAGATTCCCGATGAGATGAAGCGGACCGGCGTGGAGAAAGATGAAGCTGAGGAATTGCCACAGCCGCCCTTCGTTGACCGAATCGACCGTCAGCGCGAGGAACTCCTGCAAAACGTCCATCGGAAGCAGCGCGCCGCGATCGAGAATCGCCACCGTCCACTGGGCCGTGGCCGCCGCGGCGGTGGCAGCGATGAGGATGGTCGTTGCGGATGTTCGCCGAGAGCGCCACGGACGCGCGGGTGGGGCGATTTGACGACGCGAATGACGCATGGCGAAGCTGGGGGGCGGGGAGTTGGTGAAACGGTATCAGGAAAGCCGGCAATTGGCGATCACCGCTTCGCTGGAAACATCGGATGCACCAGACGTGGCGCGCGGGAGGGCGGGTAGCCCTGACGAAAAAATCTCGTGGCGCCGCTTAAAATCGGAAGGCTCGGGCACCCACACGCGGATCTAATTGCCGCTGGCCCGAACCCAATTTAGCTTTGGTCCACAAGCCCCTTAAAACCCTTAGCAACTAATGCGCCAAACTGCACGATCACGTGCGAACCCGCATGGTTGCTATATCTAGAGAGTCTCGCGCCGAGTAGAGGAACCTGGCGCGCGAGTATCGGGAGTCTCACCAGCCGCACAATTAGCTCGGCGCGCGCGTACCCGGAACTCGGCGCCAGGTGCGCGCACTCGGCACGCCGGGATGATTTGTGTGTCGAGCCGAGCTGCAGCTACTCGCGAGTGAGTAGTGAGTGCTCTGCGCGAGGTAGATTTATCTCGGCGCGCGGGGCTCCCTCTACTCGCGCGCCGAGTTCCGGATACTCGCGCGCCGAGCACTTACTACTCACCAGCCGTGTCGGTTTTCAGTGCTGGCACGCTCCGAAGCTGGCTGGCCGGATGATTATGGCGACGGTTTTGAACGCCATGCGTGTCGTCCGAGCCAGCGATGCTTTCGGGAGGCAATAGCACGTTCTGCCGAGCCGCTGAAATCCTCGTACGCCGCCGTAAACAGGCGAGTCTCTCCCGATTGCCGTTCCGCAACTTGCTCCACCGGCCATCTGCGCTACGCTCCGCGGCGTGTCCGAGACCCTCACCCCGATGATGCAGCAGTACCAAGGCATCCGGAGGTCCCTGCCGGCGGATACCCTGCTGCTTTTCCGGCTGGGGGACTTCTATGAGATGTTCTTCGACGACGCCAAGGAGGCATCGGGCATCCTAAATGTGGCGCTAACGAAGCGGAACCAGGTGCCGATGTGCGGTATCCCCTACCACGCAGCGGACAACTACGTGCGGAAGTTGATTACGGCCGGACGCCGCGTCGCCATTTGCGATCAAGTCTCCGAGCCCCAGCCGGGCAAAATCGTGCAGCGCGAGATCACCCACATCGTCTCGCCGGGGACGGTCTCGGATATGCAGCTGCTCGATGCGAAACGGAACAACTTCCTCGCTGCAATCCATGCCGACAAGAAAGGGCGCCACGGCTTCGCCTTCCTCGATCTGACTACCGGCGAGTTCCGGCTCACCGAGCTGGCAGACGCACGGGAACTCGCAGATGAAGTGGCGCGAGTCCAGCCGACCGAGGTGCTAGTCAGCGAAGAGCAAGCCGCCGCTCTGGGCGAACTACCCGGGACGGTCTCGCGCGATGGCTACACCTTTCTCCACGATCAGGCGTACTACGCACTGCGTCAGCACTTCAAGGTGCAGTCGCTGGATGGCTTTGGCTGCGAGGAGATGCCTGCGGCAGTGTGCGCGGCGGGTGCTCTCATCCACTATCTTCAGCACGAGCTGCGACGCCCACTCACGCACATCACGGGGCTGAGCTGTTACCGGCGCACGCACTTCATGATCGTGGATGCCGCCACCCAGGCGAATCTCGAACTCGTGCAGGCGCGCGGCGGGGGCAAGGATACGAGCCTGCTCGGAGCGCTCGATCGAACCGTAACGCCGATGGGTGCGCGGCGCCTGCGCGATTGGATCCTGCATCCGCTCTGTGCGCTGGAGCCGCTGCGTGCACGGCAGGAGGTGATCGGGCACTGCATTGCGGAGCCTTACCTGCTCGGCAAGCTCCGCGAAACGCTGCGGGAGATCCGCGACGTGGAGCGGACGATCGGCCGCCTCACGCAAACTGGGGGAAATGCGCGCGACCTGCTCGTGCTGCGAACGGCCCTGGAGCAGATCCCCGGCTTACGCGAAGACCTCACCGCACTCACGAGCGTAACAGGTGGTGCCCCCCTGGCGGCAGAGATCTTGGGCGAACTTCACGAACTACCCCACGTCGTCGAGCTGTTGGCGCGGGCCATTGTGGATGAACCGCCAGCCCTCACGAAGGATGGAGGGATGTTTCGCGACGGCTACTTCGCAGGCCTGGACGAGCTGCGCTCCGCCGGACGCGAGGGGAAAGACTGGATCGCTCAGCTGCAGCAGCGGGCGATCGAGGAAACAGGGATCAAGTCGCTAAAGGTGCGGTACACGTCCGTGTTCGGCTACTTCATCGAGGTTACAAAAGCCAACGTCCACCTGGTGCCAGACGGCTGGACGCGTAAACAGACCGTGGCGAACGGGGAGCGGTTCATCACGCCTGAGCTGAAGGAGGTGGAGGCGAAGATCCTCGGGGCTGACGAGCGGGCGCGAGCGCTCGAGTACGAGCTTTTCGGGCAGATCCGCGAGGAGGTGATGGGAGAGCTTGCGAAGTTCCAGGCAACGGCCTCAGCGGTGGGTACGCTCGACGTGCTGTGCTCGCTCGCCGAGACGGCTCGGCTTTTCGGGTACTGCCGCCCGCGGCTCACGGAGGGATTGGGGATCCGCATCCTGGATGGACGGCACCCGGTGCTCGACCAGTCTCTGGTGGAGGAGAAGTTTGTGCCCAACGACATCCATCTGGATGCGGACGAGCAGCGCCTGCTCATTCTCACCGGCCCGAACATGGCGGGGAAATCCACCTATATAAGGCAGGTGGCGTTGCTCGTACTACTGGCGCAGACGGGCTCCTGGTTGCCCGCCCGGGAGGCGGAGATCGGGCTGGCGGACCGCATCTTCACCCGGGTGGGGGCGAACGACGATCTCTCGAAGGGCCAGTCCACGTTCATGGTCGAGATGAACGAGACTGCGAACATCACCAACAATGCGACCTCGCGCTCGCTGATCATCCTCGACGAGATCGGAAGGGGGACATCGACTTTCGACGGGCTGTCGATCGCATGGAGCGTGGCGGAGTACCTGCACGATGAGGTAGGCGCCCGAACGCTCTTTGCCACGCATTACCACGAGCTGACGGACCTCGCCAGAACGCGTCCGGGAGTGAAGAACTTCAACGTCGCAGTGCGCGAGTGGAACGACCAGATCATCTTCCTGCGGAAGATCGTCCCCGGCGGCGCGGACAAGAGCTACGGCATCCAGGTGGCGCGTCTGGCTGGGCTCCCGCCGCTGATCCTGGAGCGGGCGAGGGAAATCCTGCGGAATCTGGAGGAGCATGAGCTGAATGCGGAGGGCAGGTCGTCGCTGGCTGAAGTCGCTCCCGCGCGTCCGGCGCGCAGGCGGCCATCTCCGGCGGACCTCGATGGGCCGCGTCCACAAATGACTCTATGGTAGAGCCGCAAGGTTCTTCCTGAGCTTGCGCCGACCCAGTTGCGCTTCTACTTTCCGCGCGCTATTCCTATGAAGATTCTTTCGCTTGCGGTGCTTTCCCTCGTTCTCCTGCTACAGACTGGGTGCACTACATCGCGCAGTAGCGGCGGGTGCTGCTCTGCGGCTCCGGCCGCGGAAGTTCGCGTGGGCTAAGCCGGAGCCGGTGAGCTGGCGAGCGTTTTCCCTCGCCGGTCAAGCGGTCGCTTCCTAGAAACAGCGCCCTTCATGGAAACTCCGCCTCGCGTGCTTCGCATCGGCTTGCCCTCGGGTAGCCTTCAGGAGCCGACCTTCGCCCTGTTCGCAAAAGCCGGATTCAATATCTCCGGGGCCAGCCGCTCATATCGGCCACAGGTCGATGATTCCGAACTCGCGATCCGGCTCCTGCGTGCCCAGGAGATCAGCCGCTACGTCGAGCACGGCTTTCTCGATTGCGGGCTGACGGGGAAGGACTGGGTGGAGAATAACGGTTCCGACGTTGCCCGCCTCGCGGAGATGACCTTCTCGAAAGCGAGCAACAAGCCGACGCGCTGGGTCATTGCGGTTCCAGAGGATTCGCCGATCCAGTCGGTGCAGGATCTACAAGGTAAGGTGATCGCCACGGAAGCCGTGGAGATGACGCGGCGATACCTGGCCCAGCACGGGGTGACGGCCGAGGTGGAGTTCTCATGGGGCGCTACGGAGGTGAAGGTACCCGATCTGGTGGACGCTATCGTGGACGTGACGGAGACCGGCTCGTCGTTGGTGGCCAACAAGCTGCGGATTCTTGAGACGATCATGGAATCCTCGCCGCAGATCATCGCGAATCACGACGCACTGAAGGACCCTTGGAAGAAGCAGAAGCTGGAGAAGCTCGTGCTGCTCCTGAAAGGCGCACACGCTGCACGGGACAAGGTGGGTCTCAAGATGAACCTTCCGCAGGACCAGCTAGAGGCGCTCCTGGAAGCACTGCCGGCACTGCGCAATCCTACGATCTCCCAGCTCGCGCAGCCCGGTTGGGTTGCGGTCGAGACGATCATCGACGAGCGGGTGGTGCGCGAAATTATCCCGGAGCTCAAGGCACTCGGAGCCGAGGGAATCATCGAGTATCCTTTGAACAAGGTAGTTTACTAAAGGCTGTTGCCCAGCGGCCTCCGGAGAATAGCGGAGCGGGAATGCATAATTCTTTTGCCGCCCCACATGAATCGTGCTCTTCTCTCCGCCCCACTTTAAAACGACCACACATGGGTTCACTGAAAAAGAGACGGAAAGCAAAGATCGCTAAACACAAACGCCGCAAGCGGATGAAGGAAAACCGCCACAAGAAGCGTTTGCGCTACAAGAGCTAGGCGGTAGATTGCGTTCATGAAGTCGCTCCGAGCTGCAGCCGTTCGCACATGGCAGCGCTGGATTGCGACGGGTGTGACGTTGTTCGCGCTCACCATGCCGCTCTACGCGGCGTCGCGAGTGAAAGTCTCTCGGGCAAGTGCCAAGGTAAAGCCGTCGATCGGGGCTTCGGCAAATGCCAGCCCGACGGCAGCAGAGCTGGCGGATATCTATGCCTCCTCGCATCAAGCAGGGACCGATCTCCAGCTCGTGCAGGACGGAGATCGGAAGGCGGATGCTCTGGCCAACTTCGCGACAGGTCTGGTCGCCGACGACAATGCCGACAGCGAACTCGCGCTGGCCAAGTACCGCCGTGCCTTGGAGCTCGACCCTTCCTACGCGGATCTCGCGGTGAAGGTCGCGTTTGAGTTAGCCCGCCGAAACGACCCGTCGGGCGGGATTCAAATCCTCAAGGACACGGTGAAAGCCTCGCCGAAGGAGGCAGTTCCTTACATCTACCTCTCACAGCTCTACGGCAAGAACCTGAAGAAGCCGCAGCTTGCGCTTAAGTATGCGGAAAAGGCTGCTGAACTGGAGCCGGGGAACGTGGCTGCGCACCTGGCGGTTGTAGAGGTGCATCTGTTGCAGGATCAACCGGCCAAAGCCCAGAGTGCCCTGGATCGAGCGGTACATGCTGATAGCGAGGACCCGCTTTTCTGGCTGCAGATCGGAGAAGTCTACGCCCGGCTGCGGCAGATCCCGCCCACAGGTAAGGCATCGCCACCTGAGTTGGAGACCGTCAATGTAATCTTCCGGAAGGCTGCCGAGCTTGGGGATGAAGATGCGGTCGTGCAGGCCAAGGTCGGAAACTACTTCGTGGAGACGAAGCAGGTGAAGGAGGCGCTGCCCTACTACATTACTGCGATTAGCCTCCGGCAGGACACGGATGATCCGGTGTTGCTCAATGCCCGCGAGAAGCTCGCGCATGTGCTCATGGAGACCGGCAAGCCGGACGAGGGGATTGCGTTGCTTGAGGAGATAACCAAGAGCAATCCGCTTAGGTTTGCGACGTTCGAGCTGCTGGGTGAGTTGTATCAGCAGAAGGGCGAGATTGATAAGGCGCTGGCCAACTATCAGCACAGCGTTCTCCTCGACGCGAGCGAGCCCAATAATCACATGCGGGTCGCACAGTTGCAGATGCAATTGAAGCGATACAGCGAAGCCGTGGAAACCGCGCAGGCTGCGAGAGCACGTTTCCCCGATCATCCACAGGCCATTTACCTGCTCGCGCTCACATTGAGCCAAGCAAAGAAGCATCCCGAGGCGATGACAGCTTTCGCTGAAGCCCAGCTGGAGTTTGAGGCGAACTACGAGGAGCTGCTGAGTGCATCGTTCTACTTCTCGTATGGAGCTGCTGCGGAGCAGGCCGGCCTGATTGACATGGCTGCCGAGCTCTTACGCAAGTGCATCGAGATGGAGCCGACGCAGGCTGCGGAAGCGTACAACTATCTTGGTTACATGTGGGTAGATCGTGGAGAAAACCTCGACGAGGCAGGCGACTTCATTCGCAAAGCTGTGACCACCGAGCCTGACAACGGGGCCTTTCTCGACAGCCTCGGGTGGTTCTACTTCAAAAAGGGCGAGTACGATAAGGCGCTCAAGGAGCTCACGCGAGCCAGCGAGCTGATCAAGCCAGAGGATCCGGTGATCTTCGACCATATCGCAGACGTCTATCACAAGATGGGAAACGTCGCGGAAGCAGTGCGAAACTGGCAGAAGGCACTGGCGCTCAAGCCTGAGGAGAAGGACGAAAAGAAGATCGCGGCGAAGCTGGACCAGGCTACGCAACGAGTAACGTCGAACTCACAGGGTGCGGTTCCGAAGCCTGTGCAAGCCGAGGCTCCCGTCCCGTCACCGTAAAGGGCTTCAGGATTGGAGCCGCCCGCGGTGATGGGCTATCATTCGCAATGGTTCAACCGCTGGAACTGATCGCCCGTTCAATCGTTCAGCGTCTGCACGACGCGGGACATCGCGCGTTGTACGCGGGAGGATGTGTCCGGGACATGCTCCGCGGAGTTGATCCACACGACTACGATATCGCGACGGATGCGCGGCCTGATCAGGTTCAGGCGCTCTTTAATCGAACGATTGCTATTGGAGCCCACTTCGGGGTGATCAACGTCCTTGAGGACGGCAACGACTTCCAGGTGGCATCCTTCCGGTCCGATGGCGCTTACATCGATGGTCGGCACCCTGAGAGCATCCACTTCTCAACTCCCGAAGAAGATGCGGCCCGCCGGGATTTCACAGTCAATGGTCTGTTCTTCGACCCCCTTCGCGAAGAACTCATCGACTATGTCGGTGGTCGACGTGACTTGGAAGCCCGAGTGCTTCGGGCGATCGGCGAGCCAGCAGACCGGTTCCGCGAGGATCGGTTGCGCATGCTGCGCGCTGTCCGTTTCGCCACGGTGCTCGGGTACGATGTGGAGGCTGCCACCTGGCAGGCCGTGATCGAGAATGCGCCGGCCATTCACGAGGTCAGCGCTGAACGGATTCGCGAGGAACTCGTAAAGATCTTCCTTTCCCCGGGGCGAGTGCGAGGACTCGACTTGCTGGATGCAAGCGGCCTTCTTCGCGAGGTGCTGCCAGAGGTTGCGGATCTAAAGGGCTGCGAGCAGCCTCCCCAGTTCCATCCTGAAGGGGATGTTTTCGTGCATACGAGCATCATGCTCGGCCTGCTTCCGCCAGACGCACCCCTTCCAATCGTGTTTTCAGTGCTCTTCCACGATATCGGTAAACCGCCGACACAGAGTGTGGATGCGGACGGTCGGATCCGCTTCAACGGCCATGACAAAGTGGGCGCCGAGATGACCGAACGTGTCATGATGCGCCTGCGCTTTCCTCGTCGTGAAATTGACGCCGTAGTGGAAGCCGTCGCGAATCACATGGTCTTCAAGGACGTGCAGCAAATGCGTATGTCGAAGCTAAAGCGCTTCATGTCACGCGAACACTTTGAGGCAGAGATGGAGTTGCACCGCGTCGACTGCGCGAGCAGTCACGGGATGCTCGACAACTACACCTTCCTGCAGGCGAGGCGCGAGGAGTTCGCGAGTGAACCGCTCATCCCGCCGCCTCTGGTTTCCGGTCGCGACCTGATCTCCCTCGGCCTACGTCCCGGCTCCCACTTCAAGGAGATTCTGGAGGCAGTGCAGTCCCGGCAATTGGAAGGCACGCTGTCTTCGCCTGAGGAAGCACTGGCCTGGGTGAATGACGAATTTGCTTCCGCGAATTCGTAGCTAGCCCGTTCGCCAATGGTGGCTTTAACTCGCTGTCCGTTCTCCATGTCCATCGAACACACCGATCCGATCAACGCCCAGCTCCTCGCCGTCTCCGAAGACAAGATCCAGGGTTTCGTCCGTGAACCGTTCCTCGAGATCGCCAAGCTGTCCGGCCTCTCAACTGAAACCGTGCTCGAACGGATTAAGGCAATGTTGGCTGCAGGCACCATCCGCCGCGTTCGCCAGACTCTCATTGCCACCAACCTTGCCGATGGAGCGTTGGTTGCTTGGAACGTTCCGGAAGAGAGGCTAAATGCCGCTTTCGACTTCATGTTCCAGCATGATCCGTTCAGCGGTCATGTTGTGGTGCGCTCCACAGATCAGCAGAACGCCGGGGCCGAGTACCGCCTCTGGACCACGCTGAAGGTCCCGGTCGGAGAACCGATGGACGATCACTGCAAAGTGCTCATGCGCCACACTGGCTGTACGAAATACAAGCTCATGCCGGCAAAGGGCATCTTCGCGCTCGGCGTCGGCCACGTGCGGCGCAAAACAATTGAGCCGGGCGACAAATCGCCCGAGGCCGCGAAGATGCTCCCGGTCGCTGCTGCGAAGCTGGATAGCCTCGACTGGCAGGTGCTCGTCGCCTTGAAGCGCGAGTTTACGGTTGACGAGATCGGCGCGAACCCATGGGCAAGACGCGCGGACGAAGCGGGGGTGGATCTCGACACCTTCTTTGAGGTTGCGGAGAGTCTACAGGCCCGGCGGGTCATCGGGCGTTTCTCTACCTTTCTTGAGCACGTAAAGCCTTCCCAGGGTGGACAGCGCGTAACGCGGTTCAATGCGCTCTTTCACTGGGCGGTCCCGCCCGGGCGTGAACTCGAAGCAGGCGGCGAAGTTGGTCGCTTCGACATTCTCACGCATTGCTACTGGCGCGAAGGAGGGCCGGACTTCAACAATGTGAACATCATGGCCGTCGCCCACGGCACCGATAAGGAGCGCGTCTTTGCTCATAAGGCGGCGATTGATGAGCATCTCACGAGCATTGGCATCCCAGTGAGCTACACGAACGTCTTCTGGGGCGGACGCAGCGAGATCAAGCCTTCGGAGATCTCGCCGCAGGCCCATCGCGAGTGGATGGAGCAGATGGATGCGCCGGACGTCGTATCCGCCTGAAGGGTTCCCCGCTATGCCCCTACCTTCGTAATCTCGAGGTAGGTCGGAGCGCTGTCCTTTCCCTTGCTCAGCGACTCGATCCGCATCTGCTTCAGAAAGTAGGCACCCCTTACCTTCTGGACGCTGCGCACGGTGAACCGCCTCGCCAACTTGCCAGCTCGGTCGTAAGCCTCCGCCGCCAGCAGTGCGCCGGATTGTGTCTCCACCCATAGGCGCACGGTTCCGTACTGCGAGGGTTCTCCACTCGGGTGGACCTCAACCACCCAACACTTGCGGGTCAGGCGGGTTTCTTCACCTGTCACCTTCGCGTTAGGCCAGTAGAGGAAATTCATCGAGAGATCCTCATAGGAGATGTCAGACCCCTTCACGAGGGTTCCATACGCAGTTCCAGCGACTGTGCCGGAGCCGCCCTTCCCTACCTCCTGAAGCCGCGAGCCGCTCTCGCCAAAGTTAAGGAGCAGCGATGGTGGCTCGGGGAAGTCGTATCGGATCGTCGAACCCTCAATGACGATCCGCACCGGGATCTTCGAGCCGCCGGTGCGTAAATTTCCCTGCAGGGTCTCCTCTTGCGCCGCCTGACTCAGCCGCACTGCGCGCAAGATCTCCTTTGCATTCGGAGCCTCTTCAGCAGCGAGCGCGATCCCGGTCCCAAGGACCAGCACCGCAATCAGGAATCGTGTCTTTACAAGGTGGAGTGCGGTCATAACCTCCACAGCCTTGCCGCAGCGCAGCATGGACCAAAAGCTTCTTTTCCTCATCAATCGGGAATGGACGCACCCGGCAGCGGATTCCCTCATGGCATTGCTCTCAAGCTGGGATGCTTGGTGGCCACTGCTCGTACTACTAATCATCGTAGTGGCAATTCGCGGCGGCTTTCGGGCTCGCGCGTTTCTCCTTACCGCTGCGCTCGCTGCAGGGGTGTCCGACGGACTCATCTGCAAGCCTCTAAAAGCGATTGTCGATCGGCCCCGCCCGCACCAATCGGTGGAAGGCGTGCGGCAGGTGGATCTCCGCAAGGCCAGCCCACGCATCCTGGCGGTGGCCCTGCCTATCAAGGCTAAGCTCTCTCACCTGCCCGAGCCCGGCAGGTCGATCGACGGCCGCTCCTTCCCGTCATCTCACACCGCGAGCACCTCGGCCGTTGCCTTAATCGCGTTTGCATTTTATAGACGTCGTGGCCTTTGGGCGCTGCTCCTCCCGGTGTTTGTCGGCTATTCGCGTATTTACACCGGCTCTCACTGGCCTAGCGACGTCGCGGGCTCATTCTTCATTGGGCTGGCTGCTGGAGCGGCGGCGCTTGCCCTTGCCCAGTGGCTCTGGCGTACGGCGGGAACCCGTCTGCTCCCGCAGGCTAGCACCGCCCATCCCACTCTGCTCGCCCCATGACTCCGCGCCGCCTTCTCTTTATTTTTCTTGGTGCGCTTACCGTCTGGCGGCTCATCGCCATCGGCCATTTCGACCTCTCGCCCGACGAGGCTTATTACAAGATGTGGGCCGAGAGGATGGACATCTCGTACTACAGCAAGGGTCCAGGAGTCGCGACCGCGATCTGGATTGGTACTCACATCTTCGGCGACACCGCCCTGGGGATCCGCCTTCTCAGTCCGCTGCTTGGGCTCGGCACCAGCCTCTTCCTCTTCTACTTCGGGCGGCGGCTTTATGGAGAATCCGTTGCGATCTGGACCGTGGTCGCGCTGAACTGCATTCCCATCTTCCACGTGGGATCGCTGGTCATGACCATCGATCCACTTTCCATCTTCTTCTGGATGGCAGCCCTCTACTCCTTCTGGCTTGCACTGGAAAAGGGGCCCGACCTGAACCGCTGGTGGCCGATTACGGGGGTGCTCATCGGTCTGGGATTTCTCTGCAAGTGGACCAATGCGATGCAGCTCCTCTCGATCGTGCTGCTGCTGGCGATCACTCAGAAGCATCGCCGCGAGTTCCTCCGTCCCGGCTTTTGGCTGATGCTCGTAGTCTTCGCCGTATTCACCATCCCGCCCATTCTCTGGAATCTGCAGCACGACTGGATCACAGTCTCGCATCTGAGCGCACGCGGAGGATTTCAGAAGGCCGCGCAGCTCAGTGCCGGTGAATGGTTCACCTTTCTGGGCGCCCACTTCGGCGTGTACTCACCCCTGATCTTCCTCGGTCTGCTCATCGCAATCTGGTGGGGCCTCGAGCGAGCCCGGGCCCACTTCAAGCCACGCTTCCTTCTGGCCTTTGCTCTTCCGCTGCTCGGCCTCTACTTCCTCATGGCTCTCAGGGAGGCGGGCGAGGCGAACTGGACGGCCCCAGCCATGCTATCGCTTGGCTTGCTCGCCACGGCGCTTTGGCACGAACTTGCGCTCGAGAACCCAAAGGCGCGACGGTTCGCCTTCGCAGCTTTAGCGATCGGCCTGGCTCTGAGCCTGATCATTCTGGATACCGACAATCTCCGGCGGATTGGTATCCGCCTACCTTACGAGTACGACCCGAGCGCACGCCTCAGGGGCTGGAAGACATCCGCTGGTCTCGTGCAGGATTTCCGGCGTGAGTTCGAGACCAGCCTCGGTGCGCCCGTCTTCCTGATTGCAGACAAATACCAAACTGCCGCGATCCTCTCCTTTCACATGGATGAGCCTCGCATAGAGGGCCGGCTACACCCACCCGTCTACATCCCTGAGTCACAGGCAATCGAGAATCAGTTCTCTTTCTGGCGGCGCTATGACGAGCTCGCCGAATTCAGCGAAGTTGCGGGTGACCTTCTCGCATCACCTCTTCCGAGCGGCACCGACCCCACACTCAAGACCAACCTGGAGGCTGCGCTGAAAACATATCCAGATGACGAGGAAGCCGTTACTCCCGAAGGGAAAGACGCCCTGCGGTCGGTCGTTCGTGCGATGAGCGCGATCCGTCCTGATCTCCCTCTGGATGAATCCTACGTCGAGCAGCAGGGCGTCAGCCTATTCACGGGACGCACCGCGCTCTACGTCACTGACCGCGCCGAGGAGAAGCCTCCTTCATCCATTAAGAAGGGCTTCGACCGAACTGAGATGGTCGCCTGTATTGACATCAAGCGCCGCGATCTCCCGCTCCGGCAGCTGCGCATCTTCGCCTGTTACGGGTACAAGAGCGCTGGATTCTGATTACTCAACCTGCGCCATTAGTGGGCCTCTGCAGCCCGCGCCTGGTTGATCGACCGCGCCTGCTCAATCACATGCGCCCGGCGATCATCTGCGTTGTAGGCGTGGATCATCACCGCCACGACCACGGCCGGCGGGATTGCGAGGGTAAGTCCGAGGGTTGCTGGTGCGAGGATGAGTGACAGGACCAGCACCGCCGGCCCGATCAGGAAGAAGATGCTCCCGCCGAAGAGCAGGTAGCCCTTGTACAAATGCCCCAAGCCCGGCACGAGGCTCAGCCAGAGTGCGGTGATGTTCCGTCGCTCATAGGGAGCTTCGCGTTCAGGCTCAGGCCGCACCCAGTCGCAGCGGTGGCAGTGTTGAGCAGCATCGGCCAGAGGAGCGTTACAAAGCGGACAGTCCATAGCAACGGGGGTTCCAGTGGTTTGTTCGCATGCCCCGCCCCCGTCAGTTGTTTCGAGATGCGAACTATCGTTGCGCTCGCCAGCTGTGCCTCGCTACTTTCCCCCTCGCCTGCCTCGCCTATGCAATCGAACTTCCGCCACGTCCACTTCCTCGGCATCTGCGGCACTGCGATGGGTGCGGTGGCAGCCGCCATGCGTGACCAAGGCTACACTGTCACCGGGTCGGACGATAATGTGTACCCGCCGATGTCCACCTTCTTGGAGGAGAAGGGCATTGCGCTTTCCGCAGGGTACCGTCCCGAGAACATCCCCAGCACGGCCGATCTCATCGTAGTCGGCAATGCGCTCTCACGCGGCAATCCGGAGCTGGAGGCGGTGCTCAACCGAAAACTCTACTACCTGTCCCTTCCGGAGACCCTCAAACAGTTCTTCCTCCGTGGGCGGCACAACCTCGTGGTGACGGGTACGCATGGCAAGACAACTACCAGCTCCCTGCTCGCCTGGATCCTGCAGAGCGCTGGTCTGGACCCGGCCTTTATGATCGGCGGCATTGCGCGGAATCTCGGCCAGGGTTGTCGTCTGCATGATGCCAGGCACGTGGTCATGGAGGGGGACGAATACGATACTGCATTCTTTGATAAGCGTTCGAAGTTCCTCCACTACCTTCCGGAGCTGGTGATCGTGAATAACGTCGAGTTCGATCACGCCGACATCTTCCGAGATCTCGAGGAGATCAAGACCGCCTTTCGCCGCCTGCTCAATGTCGTGCCGGAGAACGGGATGGTGCTCATTAATGGCGACGACCCGAACTCCGTGGACGTCGCCAAAAGCTGTCGGGCGCAACTGGTGGAGGTTGGCGTCTCTGAGTACGCAGGGCGACGCATTACGGACATTCGCTACGATGCCGATGGCTCCGAGTTTACGCTCTTGGAGACACGTTTCTCCCTGCCGATGGTCGGCGAGTACAATGTGCGAAACGCCGCCATGGCGATCTCCGCCGCACACTTCTATGGAGTCTCGATGGAGGCAATCCAACAAGCGCTCACGGGTTTCACCGGGATCCGCCGTCGGCAGGAAGTGCGCGGGGAAGTGCGTGGCATCACCGTAATCGACGACTTCGGGCATCATCCCACGGCTATCGAGCAGACGCTCCAGGGCCTACGGCACCAATACCCCGGCCGCCGCCTGTGGGCGGTCTTCGAGCCGCGCTCGAACACTACCCGGCGGGCTGTCTTTCAGGAGAGCCTCCCCGCAGCGCTGGCCCACGCCGACGTCATCCTGCTCGCGCAAGTTGCCAGGCTCGAACAACTTCCCGAGGCCGACCGGCTGGATCCGGCGCGGGTAGTGGGCGATCTCGTGCGGAAAGGTAAGCAAGCCTTCTACGAGCCCGGGGTGGATGCGATTATCGACCGTCTTCGCGGCCTTGGTAAGGAGCGCGACGTTGTGGTCATCTTCAGCAACGGCGGGTTCGACAATATCCACAAGCGGCTGCTCGAAGAGCTCTAGCCGCGTGCACCGCGCGCACGACTACCCGCACCTGGTCCAGCGCTGGCGTGCCCTCGCCCGTGCGTCGGGATTGCGCATGCGCCGGTTTGTTAATGAAGGAGCGCTGGAGCTGTACTACCTGCAATCCCCCGCTCTGCAGGCCACGGGCGGGATCTACCTCTCGGCCGGGATCCATGGCGACGAAGCGGGTTCCACCGAGGCACTTCTGGACTGGGCAGAGGCACATGCTAACGAGCTCCGTCATCTACCCCTCTTGATCTTTCCCTGCCTCAATCCCTGGGGGCTCATCAACAACGTCCGGCATGACCGGCATGGGCACGATCTCAACCGCAGCTTCCATCGCGACAACCACGCGGTGATTCACCGCTGGAAGGAGATCGTCACCCCCCAGACCTATGCCGTCTCCGTGATGCTGCACGAAGACTACGATGCCCAGGGGCTCTACCTGTATGAGATTCAACGTGCCCGGCCTTACTGGGGCGAGGGCTTACTGGAAGCTGCCTGTCCAGTGATTCCCATTGAGGGTCGGACGCGGATTGACGGGCGTAGATCAATTGGCGGAGTTGTCCGCCGGCGCCTGGATATGAAGCGCTTCGAGGTGATTGGTTATCCAGAGGCCATCTGGCTGGATCGTCACGGCTCGCGTCGCACCTTCACCGTCGAGACGCCCTCCGAGTTTGCACTCGAGCAAAGAGTCGCTGCCCACCGCCTGGTCATCGAGGAATGCGTGCGCCGTTTGGCCTGAAGCGCTTGCTGGCTTGCCAAGCCGCTCGCGGCGAAGAAAGTCGAGTTCGTGCTCAATGTCGTCCTCCAGATCAGTCGGGGTCTGATCCGCGACCAGACGGCGCGCCGCCAGCTCATGTTCTATGGCGTGCTCGTAGCGCTGGTCATGCTCTTCCTAGGGGCCACGCTGCTCTTCCCCTGGCTGCGCACACATCCGCTGCTCTTCATCGGCTATTGGGGAGTATGCGCCTGGATCACAATGCTGGCTACGCTGCTCGCAGTCTTCGATCTTCTGCTCGTCCGCGGTTCTGCCCGCCGAGCCCGGCGCACGCTGGAGAAGGAGTATCTTGAACGCCGCCGCAAGGAGCTGACCGATGATTCGCAGCCGCCAGGAGCTTGAGCAACTGGAGCGGAACCAGCTCGCTCCCTACGCTCAAAGCAGTGCCGGATCAGCAGGTCGTGAGCACGCCGAGCCACCCCATCCATATCGGATGGAGTACGAGCGCGACCGTGCGCGAATCATCCACTCTCGGGCCTTTCGCCGATTGGAGAGCAAGACTCAGGTCTTCCTGAGCGGCACCGGCGATCATTTGCGAACTCGCCTCACGCACACCATGGAGGTGGCGTCGATCTCCCGCACCATTGCCCGGGCGCTGGCGCTCAATGAGGATCTCGCTGAGGCCATCGCCCTCGCCCACGATCTTGGTCATCCGCCTTTTGGCCATTCTGGTGAGAAGATGCTGGATGAGTTAATGCGCGACGAAGGTGGTTTCGAACACAACCTGCAGAGCCTTCGGATTGTCGAGCGCATCGAACAGAAATACCCGCGGTTCCCCGGGCTTAATCTCACCTGGGAGGTCCGCGAAGGGCTGCGTAAGCATCGGAGGTTCTACGATCGTCCATCGGAGCACTCCTGTCCCTCGCTCGAGGCGCAGATCGCGAACCTTGCGGACGAGATCACTTACTATTCTCACGATCTTGATGATGGCCTGGATTTCAACCTGATCACCGGTGAGCAGCTTGCCGAACTGGAACTCTGGCATGAGCCCGAGCAGGAAGTCCGTCGTCACTTCCCCCACCTTGAAGGCAGCGCCATGACTTCCTACGTCATCCGCTGCATCATTGACCGTCAGGTTCAGGACGTTATCTCCACCAGCTCTAAGCTCCTGGAATCTGCCGCGCCAGCGAGCTCGGACGAAGTCCGCCGTCATCTCTTCCCGTTGATCCAGTATAGCGAACCGCTGCTTCGTGCGAATCGCCTCCTCCGGCGCTTCCTCTACGAGAATCTCTACTTCCACCCCTCTGTGGCACAGGCCAACGATCGCGCCTGCGAGATGCTCGCCAAAGTCTTTCAACGCTACCTCGAAGAGCCCGCGCTTCTCGGTGAAGCCACTGCTCGGCGGATTGAAACCGAAGGCCTCCATCGCGCCGTCTGCGATTACCTCTCCGGCATGACCGACCGTTACCTGCTGGAGGAATACGAGCGGCTCTTTGGCCTTACAATTCCTGCCCCGTCTCTGTCCGCAAGTGGCGGATGAGTGCTTCGAGGCGCTCTTGCACTGAGACGGCCTCGAGTACGTCCTGCCTCGCCTCTGGGTCGCGCAGGAAGGTGTGCGCAACGATGTCGGCCAGGGCATCGGCATCTGCGACATTGGCGAGCTGTTCTCGCAGGTTGTCTCCTGCATCCACGCCTGGCTGCATTCCGGAGCAGAGCTCCAGCACCTCGGCACTCAGTTCCCGGGTGGCACCGAGATCCACGGCTTTCGGGGGCAGCTCTTGGATCTCCAGAATCTGAAACGGTGAGCTTTGCACGACCCCGCGGAGTCGAACGCGGGCGAGTCCCTGAAGCACGAGATGCGAGGTGCCGTCCTCACGTCCCACGCAGGCCCGAACCAGTCCGAGCCCGGCGACCGGGTAAACGTCTGCAAGCGACCTCACCTCTTCCACGCCAGGGCGGACGTGCCCGACACAAAACATTCTCTGCTGCTCCAGGCAATGAGCGAGCATGGCGCGGTAGCGAGGCTCAAAGATGAACAGTGGGAGCAACGCGTTCGGAAACAATACCGCGCCCGGCAGCATCATGACGGGCGCATGCGGGGGAATGTTCAGGTTGTTATCAGCGATGCTCTTCACTTGGTTGTTGTGTTGAAGGGGCGACGTACGATCCAGCTCACCGCGTGTTTCAATAACGCTACGATGCGGCTTAGTCTGTGGACTCGCAAATCCCGGGGTTCGGTCCTTCAACCGCAAGGATCGAGCCTCGAGATACGGCCTTTCGCACTCCGAGCGCGGGTCCGAGATAGCCGCCATCCCTTACGGCGCACTGTTCATTCCAGTAGCCGGAACTCGGCACGCGAGATGTCGACGCTCGGCGGGCGAGTGGAATCGGGCGGCGCGCCAGTAGAATTGTTCGGCGCGCCGAGACCTCTCACCTCACGGGCGGAGCGAAAAGTCCGGCCTGCCGAGCTCCGGAAGTAGGATCTATCAAGGTCTCCGGTCGAATGCATGGTGCAACCGTTCCCCAGCACGGCTGCTGCTTGCGGCGAAGCAAGACTGCCGATCGACCGTTCTCTCTTCCTTAAGCGACGATCAACCGCTCCTCGCTGCTCAGGAGATCCTGATCGTAGATCGTCGCCAGCGGAAAGCCAGCGGCACGGATTGCGAGGTACGTGGCGGCGGCTTCAGGCGATACGGGGAGGCACGTGGCAAGGGAAAGGCCGGATGCCGTCAGTTGCTCGGGCCGGGTGTCCTCAGGTCCTCGTACCCGCCACTGCGCGCGAGCGAAGATCTCCGTAAACCACTCTGCGCGCGTACGTGCCTCTATGTCGCCAAAGGGGAACTGGATGCGAATCGCATGCGTGCGAATCGCCCGCAGATTATGGTTAAGCACATCCGCCTGCTCGCTGGTGTAATTGGGCGCTTCCCCGCTGGCAATCCATCTTACCTTGCGCGGCGCTTCTGGCCTGATTACGGGCTGAATGGCGTTCGCGAGGAACCGCTCGAGATCAGCGACGCGTGCTTCGAGAATTGCGATCCGCTCCTGCTGAGCGGGTGGCAGGGGGTCGACGACCTGCTCTAAGGCCGGACTCGGGGCCTCGGAAATAGGAGGTTTCTCCAGGACAATAATCTGCCGACACTGCGGGCACTGAAGCTTCTGGCGGGGACGGGATGTTGGGACGTTGATCTCCGCACCGCAGGCGGGACAGGGAGCGCTGGGGGAAGCTGGAGAAGCGCGCTTTTTCGTCATGACACCGCGCTCAAGCGGATTGCGACCTTCGTTCAACTTCCGTCGAGCCAGTGAGGTAATCCACCTCGGCTGGGCTTAGCGTGACGGTCGAAATCCCAGGTCGACGGGACCAGCGAGGAACACTCGCGGGTCGCTGACATTTCGGGCAGTTAACGACGCGCCCTTCCCAACGGGCGTCGATCTGAATCTTGCAGCGGCAGCCGGAGCAAAGAAAGCGCACCTCCAGTGAAAGGACTCCCGGTGGAAAGCCATCCATGGTAGCGCCAGATTCCTCGATGACATCCAGGGGAGCAGGGATCGGGACCGTGTGCTTGCAGGTGGGACAATCCATCAACCGGCGATCAGTCGCTGCCTCAGAGGTGAGCGCAGACCCGCAGATGATGCAATAGAACTGAAGCACAGAAGCCATTGAGATCCGGTAGGAGCAGCTCGGGGTGAAAGAAATCCCGCAACGCTTGACCCCACCGTCGGCTGCTACTATATGGAGCGGTCAAGCGGCATGGTCAACCCACTATATGGTTAATCAGAGATATCCGGTTGTGCTTCAACAGCCGGGATATACAGGTTTCAAAGGCGGCAGACGTGGCCTCCTTCCGCATCCAATTTAGCCGTGAATACTGCTTTGAGAGAGACCGGTGCCTTGGAACCGGCCCGTGTGCAGTTTATCGAGCAGACGTTTGCGGATCTGCTCGGCTCGGGCGGGCTATCCTCCGGCCAGACCCCGGCGGACCTGCTGCGATGGGCGCATCACCGACTTTTCGTGGAGCATGCTTCAGTGGAGACGGTGCGGATGGAGCTGCACCAGCGAGTGCGTCGCACTCGCCTAGTCGCTGTGACCAGCGGAAAGGGCGGCGTCGGCAAGACTACCCTCTCCGTGAACCTAGCGGTGGCTCTGGCACAGCAGGGCAAACGCGTGCTGCTCTTTGATGCAGACCTCGGCTTGGGCAACGTGCATGTCTTCGCCGGCGTGAACCCCGCACTCAACCTGCTGGATGTACTCGATGGAAAGTGCGGCCTGAGCAACGCGATCACCCCTGGCCCAGCCGGGATCCACGTCGTCTGCGGAGCATCCGGGATTGGACGCCTGGCGGATATGACCGCGCCAGTGCTGGAGAAACTGGGGCGCGATCTACTTCACGCCGCCACGCCGTACGACGTCCTGCTGATCGACACAGGCGCAGGCGTTTCAATGTCGGTGATGCACTTTCTGAAGCTTGTGCAGGATGCGATCGTCGTGGCGACACCCAATCTCGCAGCGACGCTGGACGCGTACGGAGTGATCAAGCTGGTGCGCGAGAATCGGCTAATGGCGCGATTGCACCTCCTGATCAACCAGGCGGACGACGAGGCGCAGGCTGCGCGAGCCAATGAGCGCATCGCGGGCTGCGCGGGCCGCTTCCTGCAATGCACCCCCCGGAACCTTGGATTTCTGCAACGTGACTCGCAGATGGAAGCTGCCAGTCAGAGCCGCACTCCGCTGCTACTCCTCCAACCGGATCACGCGAACGCCCGCCGAATCGTGGAGATCGCTATCGGACTCTGCGAAGAGTGGGCGGGCAGCGAGTCAATTGCCGGAACCGCCGCTGCCTGAAGTTCACCGTCTTTGCCGCCCATGCCAACCACTCATCTGCCGTGAATCCAACACCTCTCTCGACCGGCGAGGACAAAGCTGGGCCTTTACCTGCCGTGGACGCTTTCGACGCACTCATGGGCGAAACCGCTACGTCCACACCCTCCGCCGACGTCGTTCAGTTCATCCCGGCTGGAGACTTCATGAGCGCCTACGGGATGCGCGAGAATCCCTTTGCGGACTGCGTTCACCCGGCGTTCTTCTTTCGGACTGAGGATCACGCGGAAGCCTTCCGCAGCATGATGCTAGCGGCGGAGTTCAAGACGGCCTTTGGAATGGTGACGGGGCCGAGCGGCACGGGCAAGACGCTGCTCAGCCAGCTCCTGCTCGAACATTTCCCCGAGAGCAAGTACGAGGTGGTGCTCCTCCTTGTGACGCCGGGGCTGAGTAAGAGCGGACTATTACGCGAAATCCTGGCGGAGCTGAATCTCGCGCTGCCCGCCGGCATGGCGCGGGTGCAGGATCTGGTAAAGCTGCTCAGCAATCGCATCATCGAGCTTCACGAGGAGGGCCGCCGGTTAGTGCTGATCATCGATGAAGGTCACCTACTTTCATCGGACTGCCTGCATGTCGTCCGCACGCTCAGCAACATCGAGACGCCGCAGGAGAAGCTGACGACCTGCCTGCTCTTCGGCGAATCGCGCCTGGCCGAACGCCTGGAGCACCCGAGCTACGCCTCGCTTCGCAACCGGATCTTTCTGCGCGCCACGCTCCGGCCATTGAACGTCGACGAGACCACTCAGTACGTGAAGTACCGACTGATGATGGCCGGGCGGATGGCTGACCTCTTCACATCGTCAGCTTTGGAACTGCTCCACCGCCATTCCGGTGGCATTCCCCGGAGCATTAATAAGCTGGCCATGCTGAGCCTGATCGAAGCCGCGAGGGGCCAACATCCAATGATCGACGAAGCTGCGATCGGTGAGGCAGCGAAGCGGCTGTGATGGAATCGCCCAAAGGTTCAGGGCATTCGAAGACGACGCTCCGCCGCACCGGCCGATCAGGCAGTCCCATCGCACGTGGGCCGAAGGCAACGACGCCCGCGGAGGAAGCATTTTTGATGGAAGAAGGCGATCCAAAGGCACCGGAGACGAGATCCCCTGAAGGAACGCGAGCAGATCCGCCGGTCAATAACCGCCACTGATCTGCCACTCCTCGACCAGGGCTTTCGGAATTTCCGCGAGAAAACGCGAAGGCCGCTGGAGCATCTCTCCGTAGCCGGCATTGAGACGCAGGCAGGGATAGGTGAGATAGAGTTCGTCGCGCGCCCGGGTGATAGCGACGTAGAAGAGTCGGCGCTCTTCCTCAATGTTTTCGGTGCTCTCCAGGGAGCGAGAGCTCGGGAACATCCCGTCAGCCATCCAGATCACAAAGACCGCCTTCCATTCCAGACCCTTGGCCTGATGCACACTGGAGAGTGTCACCATCTCATCCTCCGCACCCGCCGCCACATCCTGATCCGTGCTACTCAGGAGCGCCAATTGATCCAGGAACTCCGCGGGCTGCTCATACTGGCGGGCAAAGCTGGAGAGCGTATTGAGATCCTCACGGCGTTGCTCGTAGTTGGGGAAAGTCGCCCGTGCGTAATCCTCGTAGATGGCTTCGATCAGGCTTTCGATCATCTCGCCAGGAGGATTTGGCCGCCCCCCCGGGGCGATCTCATCGAGGGTGTAGGCAAGTTGCTCCCACGACTTGCGAGCTTTGCTCGGCACCTTCATGGGCAGGAGCATCGCCCCGAAGTTCACCGCGTACCCTGTCGGCAGCGGAGACACGCCCCAATCGGGATCTCCATCCGGATCGGCGGCAACCTCCGCCGCCGGTGCGTCCACCACTACTGCCGACTCCATGGCCCGCGAGACTTCGTCCCAGAGCTGCTCGGCCGAACGGGGCCCAATCCCGGGGAGCAAACGCGCCATCCGCTTGAAAGCGACCTCGTCCCTGGGATTGACCACCCACTTCAAGAAAGCCGCAATGTCCTTGATGTGAGCCTGCTCGAAGAAGCGCAGGCCACTGGTGATCTGGAAGGGAACACCGTGGCGGGTCAGCTCCATCTGGAGCTCCATGGAGTGATAGTGCGCCCGGTAGAGCACGGCGATCTCGTTCAGATCCATTCCTTCGTCGCGTAACTCCAGGATGCGCTGAGCGACAAAGAGCGCCTGCTGATTCGAGTCCCCGAGCGGGATCAGGCCGGGCTTGGTCCCACTCGTCCGGGACGAGACGAGCTCCTTTTCAAACTGATGCACGTTAGCAGCGATTGCGGCATTGGCCACGTCCAGGATCTCGGGAATGGATCGGTAGTTCGTCTCGATCTTGTAGATCGCGGCATTCGGATACCGCTTGGGAAACTCCAGGATGTTTCGGAAGTCCGCTCCGCGCCACGAGTAGATCGCCTGGGCGTCATCGCCTACGACCATCACATTGCGATGATGCGCGGCGAGGATGTCGATGAAGTCGGCCTGCAGGTGATTCGTATCCTGGTACTCGTCCACCAGGACGTACTGGAACTGCTGCTGATATCGCTCAGAGATTGCCTTCTCGTTCTGCAACAGACGCAGCGTCTTCTCGAGAAGATCATCGAAGTCGAGCGAGTTCGACGACTTCTTCCGCGCTTCGTACTTCTTCCGAGCTTCTTCGATCTGCTCCGTAAAGGAAAGGAAGTGCGGGTACTTCTCCAAGAGTACGTCCTGGATACTCCGGCCTGTATTTAGTGAATACGAGAATACGTCGGAGAGCACCTCACCCTTTGGGAAGCGCTTCTCCTTTGGGTCTATTCCGATCGCGGTTATCACCGAGTCCAGCATGTCCTGCTGATCCTCGCGATCCATGATTGAGAAACCCGGCGCAAACCCCGCCGCCTGAGGATGCCGGCGGAGGATGCGGTTGCCAACCGAGTGGAAGGTGCCGCCCCAGAGATTCTTCAGGTCATGTGTGATCAGCGCGGCTACGCGATCGAGCATTTCCCGCGCGGCCTTATTGGTGAAGGTGAGCAGGAGGATGTTCTGCGGCTGCACGCCATTTTCCAGCAGGTAGGCAACTCGGTACGTGAGGGTCCGCGTCTTTCCACTGCCTGCACCGGCAATCACGAGAGCAGCACCCGGCGATGCAGTCACAGCAGCGCATTGCTGCGCATTCAGCTCTGCCGCAAAGTCGATACGCGGGCCGGAGACGGCAGGGGGGCGATGGAGAGTGTATTGACGGGCCATGCAGACGGGGCGCGTACGATAAGGGTGGCCGGGGCGGAAGCGCAAACCCAGCGCCGAATTCCCTCGAAGCATCGGTGGACGCTGTTACAACCCGCACGCCCATGGGAACCCGGAGATGAACGTGCACTCAGCGACGAGCCGGATTTCAGGGACGCTCCTCCTCCTGCTGGCGACTCCGGGGCAGGCGGCAGACACGCTTGCGCTGTGGACTTTCGAAACAACGATCCCACTCACAGCGGGGCCACACGCTGCCGAGGTGGGCACTGGTGCGGCTCGCGGCTTCCACGCAGACGCCGCTGCGGCATACAGCGATCCTGTCGGGAACGGCTCGGCGGAGTCGTTCAGTTCGACTCGGTGGGCGATTGGCGACTACTACGAGTTCCGCCTGGCGACTATCGGATATCAGGATCTGGTGCTCTCGTGGGATCAGTCGAGGAGCGGCACCGGGCCGGCTACCTTCGATCTTGCGTACAGCACAAATGGCACGGACTTCACCGTAGCGCTCCCCAGGTATGCAGTTTCCACGGGCACCTTTGTGAGTGGCAGCGTGAAGCCTGAGGTGAACATCAGCGCCGATCTTGGGCGTCTTGCTCCGCTGAACAACGCGGTGGAAGTCTGGTTTCGACTTATCGCTGCCGCCGCTTCGACCGCCACTGCCGGAGCGAGCCGGGTGGACAACTTCTCGGTGACAGGAAACACTTACATCGCGCCTGCCGTCCCGCTTCATTGGGCTCTCCCGGGTGGCGGAGCGTGGAATCACACCGCGACCAACTGGACCGCCGACGCTGCGGGGACGGGCCCGCTTCTTAGCTATCCGGCCTCTCACGCTGCGATCTTCAGCAGCATGGGGGCGGGGCCAAAGATCATTCAGATCGGTGCTGCCGGCGTCACTTCAGAAGGCGGCGTGCGGTTCGAGTCCACGGGATTCGTCCTACAAGGCGGCTCGCTCACGCTTGAAGGACGCAATGGGCGGGTCTGGGTCACACGTCCCAGCGATTTCGCAACGATCGATGCCGTCATAAAGGGCAATACAGGCCTATGGAAAGGAGGCGACGGGACGCTCACGCTCAGCCGTGCAAACCAGTTCACGGGAACGATAAGCGTCAACGGTGGGACTCTCTCGGTCGCCTCCAGTTCAGCCCTCGGATCAGCGTCGAACGCGCTCTTCCTCAACGGCGGAACGCTCCAGGCGACAGCTAGTGTCGATCTCGGCCCGCGTGAACTTACCGGCAAGGGCACGCTCTCCGTCGCCGCGGGCGCGCGCCTCTCGACCAGTGGCGACGCAGACTTCCAAGATCTTTCGGTGGCAGGTGGAGAAGTGGAACTCCTCGGCACCGTGGCTCGTGCCAGGGCGCTCACCTTCCTCGAACCCACTACGCTGCGGACCGCCTCCGGCCTGCGGATCGGCGTAGGCGGGATCACGACCCAGCAGGTCAGCGGCACTGCCAGGCTGCTTGAGGGTGTTGATCTCGAGGGCGCGACTCGTAGCGTGGTGGTGGCTGATGGCTCCTCAGACATCGATCTCACAATTTCCGGGATCTATCGGTCGAGCATCGGAACCGGGCGCTACAAATTGCAAAAACTCGGGCCAGGGACTCTCGATCTGCAAGCCGGTGGCACAGGCTCCATTGGCCTGCGGATTGGCACTTCGGAATCAACGACCGCTCCCGTAAACGGCGGACGGGTGCTCATTTCCTCGGCCGCTGCACTCGGAGGTAGCACCTTGGAACTCAACTACGGCACGCTGGAGATCGCCGCTCCTCCGGGCGATCCCATTCCGAACCTTACCGGAAGTGCCCGGGCACTGATTGACGTAACGCTTGGCGGTTCCACCAGTGGAGGCGCCGCGGTGATCCAAGGTGGCGACATCGAATTCCTTGGAGATTTCAGGCTCCTTAAACCCTCTGGAGAGACCATCCGGCACACGCTGGAACTCCGGAATCACACGATTCTGTCCGGAGCGTTGCGGCAGACCAGCAATCCTGCCACGGGAACCTTCACGGGCCTGAGGCTGCTTGGACCCGGGAAGCTTTCGTTGCGTAGCACATCCAACGATTTCACGGATAAACTGGTGGTTGATGGCCCCACGGTCGAACTCAGCGGAACGCTTGCCGCAGCCCGCGTGGAGATACTCCGGGGCACGCTTTCCGGCATTACGGACGAGGGTTCGATCGGGTACTATGGGGAGGTGATTCTCGGCGACGGCCTGCCGGGCGAGGCCTTCCTCTCACCAGGCAGCAGCGATCCTACGCGAAGCAGCACACCTGCCGCCAGATTCGGCACGCTCATGCTGAGAAGTCTTTCCCTCCTCTCGGACGCGGTGATTCGCCTCGACCTGAACTCGGACCTCCGACTCAACTATCGAGTTTCTCTTCTGGAAGGCGGGCTCACGATCGCGAAGGGCGCAGAACTCATGATCGTGGATCTCGGCAGCGCCGTGCTTCCGCTTGGTTTCGAACTCACCATTGTGGATCTCCCTTTCGAACTCGCACCAACGGGCAGCTTCGACCAGCAGGTGCTCGCCACCGGTACGAACGTGTTCCAGATCTTCTACACGGGCGGAGACGGCAACGACATTGCGCTCCGCGTCATCCCTGAACCGGCAGGCCTTTCGTTCGCCGGGGCGATTCTACTGCTCTCAACGATACGGTTCCGGTTGCAGACTCGCCATAAAACGGAACTGGCTGCAGAAGAAACACTGCGTCAGAGAAGCTTCCTTTGAGCCCCGTGACGTTTCTACCCTCCCTCCGATGAACAACCTTCGCGACCTTGCTCCGTTGCATCTGCGAAACAAACGTGTCCGCAGATATCAGGGCGATGATCTCTGTGTAGCGATGAGCGGGCTCGCCACGAGCGATCAGGCGATCATCCGAGATCTTTACGCCTTCCTGAAGCGGCTCTGCGCAATCGTCAAGGATGGGTCGGGCGAGAGTCGGCACGATGCACTGCTTGCCCTACTTGGGGAAAGGTCTGCAGACCAAATCGTGGAAATGACTCGGCGGCTCGGGCCGGCAAGCTGCGCGGTCGACTCATCACCGCTTCTATCCAAGACCATTCACGATGTGCGTGGCGGAGGACTCACTCCCCTTCTCGGTCTCCTGCAGTTCGTGGAGATCGAACGTCACGCCGTGGCCATGGATGCCTTGTACTTCCTTTCGCGCGATCACCTGAAGATCATGCGCAACGCACTTTTGCAGCTGGATGATGCAACCCGCGAGGCTGACTTGCTCCCCAAGATTCACGACACACGGATGATTGCGGAAAAGCACAGCGGCGCTCTTCTCCGCTCCCATGGACGCGCCGTGCACCTCGAGGTGGTGTGCCCTGAACACGTGGCGATTTCCGAGTGCTGCGTCGAATTCGGCGCGCTCGATCGCATTCTCTACAATCTCTTGAACAACGCTTGCCGCCATGCTGCGACCGACCACTTAAAGCTCGCCCTCCTCCCAGTACCCGACGCGAGCGGAGAGAACCTCCGGTTGGTGGTGGTCAATACCGTAAGTGAAGCTGATTTAAAGCATCTTCAATCGATAGATTTGGGGACACTCTTCAAGTACGGCGTATCCACAACCGGCTCCGGCTCCGGGCTGAGCGTGGCAGCGCAATTCGTCGCAAATGCCTTCGGTCTCAACTCCCCAGAGGAAGCAGTCGCCGCTCAATATTTAGGCGCACGGCTGATCGGGGATGAGTTCCACGTCTGGTTCCATTGGCCCGTTTTGGCGGAGTACTAGAGCAGAGAACGTAGACGAAGTGACTGCCTTTCCTGCCCAGCCGTTTTGCGCACCGAGGGACAGGGATTAGAGCGAGGCGGACATGTGGATGAACGCCCAGACATTCACGCCGATGTCTGCGACGTAAACAGATCCTCAAACAAACCTATTTAGACACAGCCGGGCGTGTGATCGACGCAAATTCCCATACGGATATCGAGCGATCGCCATTCAAGGTCGCGAGACGCTGCCCGTCGGGGCGAAAGGCAAGTTCCATTACTTCTCCCCGTGCAGTCTGCACGCTTGCGACAAGCCGCGCAGTCGCCAGATCCCAGACCTGAAAACCCGTCCAGGAGCGGGCGGCGTCGCTGACGGCGACAACAAGGAACTCCGACTTCGGCGAATAGGCGATCCACGTGGCGGTAAGCGCCTTCCCCTGATCACCTGCCAGCGGTAGAGCCATTGTCGCCTCGCCGGACTCGCAGCCGCGCAGTGTGATCTGGTGTGGTTCCGCGCCATCGTGATGAGCAAAGGTCCTTCCATCAGGTGCAAAGGCGAAAGCGTTGGAACCAAATAGCAAACGGAACTGATGCTCCAGCGCGCGCTCGGCAACGCTATAGATCTCGAGCCTTTCGTGACGCTTCACCGCAACCCGGCCCCCGTCCGGAGAGAAGGCCATCCACAAACTCGCTGGGTCGATCTGGTGCTTTGTGAGGGTAAATGGAAGCAGCTTCCCACCCGACATCTCGCCGGCGGCGGGCAACTCGAAAACAAAAGGGCGTTTGGTGCCATCGATTAGACCCCACTGCCGCCCGTCAGCGCTCCGAGCCAGCTGCATCATCCCTGGGTTCTCGTCCTCGGGCGGTTCCCACGCAATCAACTCCCGACCAGCGCTCTCCAAATTTTCTGATCGCGTCCGCCATCCGTGCTTCAACGCGACGAGATCCCATCGACGGACTCGAGGCGACCGGCAAAGCGGTAGCTCTCCGCATCGAAGAACAGGATCTGCCCGAGCGGCGTGTTTTTCCCGCAGGTAGCAGCGGCGAGCAGCGTTCCATCTGCGTTGAACTCCATACGTTTCACTCCGTGCTCGAATACCGCAGGTTGCACCGGCCGGGTCCAAGTGGTGGTCGGGACAATCGACACCTGGGGACCGTGAGTCATGGCGATGAGATCGCCCGCCGGACTTGCCGCGCTCAGCCATGCTGACTCCGTCACCTTCCGAAACCGACCTCGTTCCGCAGGTGCGTAGATGCGACCTTCGGTATTGGTAAGAATGAAGACTGAACCGTCGGCCCGCGAGAGGGAGGCGCTGCGGAAGATCCCCTCTGTGTCTGGGCGGACAATGAGAAGTGGCGTCGTCTGCTGCGCCGAACTCACCCTCCACATCTGGCATTCCCCTTCCCAAGCGAGCAGGATCGTCCCGTCGCGAGGGTTCGCGTCACAGAGCATGTGCTTTGGATCGGGCGTATGGCCGCGGCTGTCTGCGAGTTTGCCGCTCTTCTGTCCGGTCAGTGCATCGTAGATTTCAAATCCATGGATGCGCGCCACAATGAGATTGTCAGTAACGAACGCTAACGCTGAAGGGAGCGATTGCACGTCGGTGCGCCAGAGCTCCTTGCCCATCGCTGTGTCGAGGAGTGCCATCTGCGATTTCTGCGAGCCGCTGTAATTGATACGCTGCTGGCCATTTGGAAGCATGCTTTTTGTCGGAGCCTTCGTTGTCTGATAGCTCACAGCCACCCGCTTTCCATCGGGCGAGAAGCAGACCGCCGCCACTGAACTCACGTCGGGCACCACCCAACGGCCGGAGAGATCATGGAGATTCCAGCAGCCGAACCGCCCTGGCGTTGACGACCCCTCTGCGAGCTTTTCAAACGCTACGATGGCTTCCGCCGAAGCGGCGAGAGTTCTCATATCCGCCTGGATGCGCCGCTGCACCAAGCCGCTCTTTGCGTCGAATTGGGTCACAAGCGGCCGATACTTGTCTGCCGTGAAAAACCACCGGCCATCGGCTGACCAGCGGATCTCTTCCACCTTGTGTGGCGCGGTGAACGCGGCAGTGGCACCGATCTCCGCCAGGATCCGCGGGTCGCGCGGCATCTCAGGAAGATGCGCTAGCGGCGCCTCCACGCCACGGCACGCGCCTTGCACTAACACGACACCAATGAAAACGAGAAGGAATCTCCAGAGCTGGTTCAGGCGAAGGGCGGGCATCGTGTCGAAGAGTGGAAGCGTGTTCTTGTCGTTCATCCTCGCCACGACCCCGACTCGACTCATTGCGGCGGATGATACCCTCTTCACACTGCACGAAGCGTGCCGATGCAGTGACGTGGCCGCCCTTCCCACCGGAGAAGCAGACCTCTGCAGCCTTAGCCCCGGCCCGGCGGGTAAAGCTGCACTGCATTGGGCAGTCGAAGGCCTGCCCGCCCGCGCTGCTGAACGCCTCCAAGTCGTGCGCTGGCTGCTCGACCGCGGCGCTGACATGAATCAACGTTCCCGAGACGGTCGCACGCCCTTCCAGCATGCCTGCCGTGACGGCTGGGATCGTGCCTTGCTCGATCTGCTGCTCACCCGAGGCGCGGCCATCGATGCTGCCGACACCAAAAAGAGTTCGGCCCGCTCGAGCTCAGAGACGGCCCTCCATCGCGCTGCCGAACGCCGCGATGTGGAACTCATTACTTATTTGCTCGAGAAGAAGGCTAATCCGCGGGGCGTCAGCCTTGGCGACCGTGAGACTCCGCTGCATCGCGTTTTCTCCCGCGCCACTTCGCTCGAGTCTGAGAAGACGCGGTCTCGCACCCTCTCCTGTGCCCGGCTTCTCCTCGCTGCGGGTGCCCCGCCCGATGCCGCGAACTCCCGAGGCCGCACCGTCCTGCATGAGGCGGCTAACTGTTCGAACTTCGAGGGAATCAAGGAACTGCTCAGTCACGGAGCGTCTATCGATGCTCAGACCGCGGATGGCTCGAGTGCGATGCATTGTGCCGTGATGAACCGCGCGACGTTCGACCGCCGGGTGATTGATTGTCTCCACAGCAGGGCGGTCGATCTTCTCAATGCCACCGACAAGCAAGGCAACACGCCCCTGCATGTCGCAGTCGCGCAAAGTAATGATGAAGCCGTGCAAACGCTGCTCCTGCTCGGTGCCGATTCCCTCGTCCGTAACAAGCGCGGACAACGCCCCATCGATTTGCAAAAGCATCTCAACCAGCCCACCTCCGAGATGCTGAGGAAGTATACTCCGCCTGAAACAGAACCAGAACCAGTCCCCGCACCCAAACGCACCGAGCCCATTGTCGCGTAACTGGCTTGCTGGGATCCAATACAAAGAAGCGGGCACTCCGAACTGAATAGCGGGTACCTCGAGGTCGATTTATCCGGTCAGCAGGGGGGTAAAGCTGCACCTGCGCGAGGCTGCAGCGGCAGCCGCGCTTCGGATCTTCGAAGTAGCCGGAACGTTACGTCTCCAAGAGCACCGGCTCTTCTTTGGCGATCGGTGCTTTGATTACTGGTACTGTGGGCATCGACATTCCGCCGCCACCTTTGAGGAAGAGGCATCGGAGCTCCAGCCTAAGCAAGCGCCAGAAGGCCTTGGCTAACAGCTTGCCCGAAGATGCGTCTGGGAGAAAGCCTCCGACAAGCAGCTGCCAGTTTGCGTTCCGATCGCCGTACGCTCCCGCCGCAAGCTTCTTCTTCGCCAGCACGACAAGTCGCTGATTGAAGAAGGTCATCATGCGGGCTACGACCTTGCCCGGAGTGCCATCGAACGGGAAAAGATCAAAATGCCGTGCCGGATCGGCATAGACCTGCCTGACTGGACCGAGGTGGTAAGAGGCGATGTCGTGCAGAAAAGCCGCTGCCATGATTTCGGCATCGCCCAGGTAGAAATACTTATCCCGATAGATCGATTCGAACCAGGCTCGATAGCAGAAGGCGTAGCGTTCGTTCCAGCTCGCCTCATCCCCGACCACGCTATCGCCCTCCAGAGACCGTGCCACCAGAGAGTAGCCGCCGTGAGCCGTGAACGCGCAAAAATCCAGCCCTGGGCTATAAAGCGGATCGATGAAGCCGGCCGCATCGCCGACCGATACCCAGCCTTCGCCAGCGATCTCGGTACTCACATACGGCAGCGCCGAGAAGGCGCGTTGATCGCCCGCAACGATCTCTGCATCGCCGAGGATTTCCCGTCCCACCGGATGTGAGTCGAAGTGCGTCTTCAAACGGTCCCCGATGCTTGTCCCGCTCGGCGGCTGAAAGAGACGGGTGTCGTAGACCAGTCCCACGCTTACGTCGCCACCCTTCAGCGGGATGATCCAGCACCACCAGCCGAGACCTACCAAGTGATTTGTCGCCCAGCCGCGAGCGGTTTTGGTGCGCTCCGCCCATCCCGGATACTTGGCCCGCAGCTCATGCCCGTCCCAATCCTTCACGCCCGTAAAACGTCCCCAAAGCGCATTAACGGGGTGCTCCGGGAGCGGGCGAAGCGTCCCTCGCTTTCTAGCAATCACGGCAGCCCGGCCGCTGGCATCGATCACCCATTTCGCCCGAGCGCGGCGGACATCCTGGCCGAATTTGACCTCAATGGAGTTCGCATCGATGCCGCCAAGATCCAGGTTGGTAACTCTCGCAGGTCGCCAGAGCTCGCAGCCCGCCTCGATCGCGAGATGTAGCATGTGCTCATCAAGAGTTGCGCGATCCACCTGAAAGCCCGGGAGCCGCGAGTTGTACTTTGCACCGATCTCCGCGCAGTCTTCAAAGGGCTCACTGGGCGACCGCGCAAACCACATCCGCAATCCCTGCTTGGGCAACTGATGGTGCCCAAGGTAGCTCGTGAGCCCCAGGACGCGGGTCATAAAGCACGAGCTCACCTCGGTGGTGGATTCACCGACCTTCCGGTCAAACTCCTCTGCCTTTTCAACGATCAGCACGCTCCAGGAGGGATTCCGCCGCTTCAGCAGCAGCCCCGTCGAAGCACCTGAGAAGGCGCCGCCGATGATCACGACATCGAAATCCATGGCCATTAGCTCTAGTGCACGTACATACGGTCTGCAATACGAGCGCCAAAGAGTCTACGATGCAGCTTCGAGCAGGTGAGAATCGAACCGCGAAACGCGTTCACTTTTACGGGAGAAATTTATTGCGAGGCGGAATCACGGGGCCTATGGTTCGCGCCTCCTGAAAAGGAGCCTTAGCTCAATTGGTCAGAGCGCTGCCCTGTCACGGCAGAGGTTGCGGGTTCGAGTCCCGTAGGCTCCGCCATTCTTCGAAGGCTGAAGAGTGGCTCATATACAGCGTTCCAGCTCTTCCTGACGTTTGCTTCCCGTTTCTTTGGTGACAGAACGGTGACAAACCGTCACCTCACCCCCACTTGCTGTTCAGCACTCCATTGAGCGAGAGCTCTCGTTCGTGAAACTTCCCGCTCGTGCGGCGGACGGATGAGGTTGATGTCTCTTGCTTTATAAGCGTAAACCTTTCTGAACGTAAGGGTTGAGATTTGCGACCTGCGTCAGGGATTGTGATAACTCCCTGATTTCGAAGGCGAGCGATTGAGAGCGATGCGCGGCCACGGCAGCGTCGCTAGTATCCTCCCGTTAATCCTATCGATCGGGTACCCTCGCTGTGTAGTCAGGAGGAGCACGGCGGAACCCGACCGCCTCATGGTCGTCTACCCCGTCAGTCAGGCGGAACTTTGGAGCGAAAGGCACGTCTCGCTGTCTTCTTTCGGGCTGATTCCGACCATAATCTTATAGGGAAGGCTTAGCTGCCAGTCGGTAGCCGTCTCCTTCCTTCGTCACATGCCGTGACCAAAGGCGCCTTCAACTGGCCGCAATCATGCGCCCAACCCCGGGCCGCTGCCTCTAGAACGCCAACAATGGTGAGCCGCCGAGTAGTTGTCCGGCGGAACTCTCCTCCAACGGCTAGCCCGGAGCACTCTGATCCTACAACCAGCACCTGAACGCCCAACCCTTCCCGGTCGGGCTTTTTCGTTTCCACATCCCACAACGCAAAACGCGAACCTTACCATGGCAGTCACCTTATCCATCAATTACACCAAAAAGCTGGGTCTTCCCCAGTTCTCTTCCCACTGCTGCTCCGTCTCCGTTCAAGTCGAAGTCAGCGACCTGAGTCAGGTCGCAGCGGAATCGAGCAGGCTCTACACTCTGTTGCAAACCTCAGTTGATGCCGAGATCCAGAAGGTGGGATTCATGCCCGACACCACCTATGGGATCGGCGACAGTAATGGCCTCGCGCCCAGGAACGGTGCCCACGTCAACAATGGTACCAGCACGCGAGCGAACGGCACTCATGGTACTAACGGCACGAACGGCCATCGCACTCAGCGGCTGGACGGCCAGTGGAACTGCACCGACGGCCAACGCGGTCTAATCCTCCGCGTGGTCAACGAGCACCAGCTCGATAAAGCCGAGATTGAGGCGATGGCGCAGCAGCTCTTTCGCGTCGGCGTGAAGGAATGCAACAAAATGCAGGCCTCACAGCTAATTGAAGAGTTGCTGGAGAAAGTGGGAAAGCAGAGCAACAGCAGAGGGAGTCGCTGGCGCAATCCACCCGCACGGTCATGATCGCGCTCTCCGAAGCTGCTTCCCCACCCCGCGAACTCGCAACCAGACAGCGCACCGAGCCGGAGCTGATCCATGGCCTTCAGCAAATAGTCTCCGCCTCACGGCTGAGCACATTCCTGAGATGCCGGTTGAAGTTCTACTTCCGGTACGTTTGCGAAGTGGAGAAACCCCGCACGCCAGCCCTCCACGTCGGGAGCTGCCTCCATGAGGTGCTCAAGCTCTGGAACAAGTCGCGTTGGAAGGATCAGCTCCTCAGTCTAAAACAGCTCCATACCGTGTACGGGCTTGTCTGGGACGCAGACGGCAAGGAGCCAATCGACTGGGAGCCCGGAGACGAAGCACAGCAGAAAGCGGTCGGCTGGCGGCTGCTGGAGACCTACTTCCGTGAATCCAACATTCCGGCGGAGGTAAAGCCCGACGCGGTGGAAGTCCCTGTGGAGGCTGACTTGTCGGAACACGGGCTGCCGACACTGGTTGGAGTCATTGATCTGGTCCAGCAGGGCCGGATCATTGACTTCAAGAGTAGTTCCCAGACGCCCAATCCGGAGAAGGTCGCTCACACGACCGAGGTCCAGACCAGTAGCTACGCAGTGCTGTACCGCGCCGCCACTGGCACCCGGGAGCTAGGCATCGAGCTGCATCACCTGGTGAAGACCAAGAACCCGAGATTAATCATCACGGCACTGGAGCCGATGAGCGAGCAGCAGCAGACCCGGCTCTTCCGCTCCATGGAGAGCTACCTCCATGGACTGGAGCAACGCGACTGGATTCCCAGTCCAGGAATGCAGTGCTCAAGCTGCGAGTACTTCAACGAGTGCCGCCGCTGGCCGTGACCCATAGGTCCCCGGATTGACCGGGGATTCCCGCCCCCGGTGGGCGAACCAAATGCAAAAGTAGGGCCGGTCTTCATCCCGCAGGATGGAGTCCGGCCCTTTCTTCATCTCAACCCCTGACCCATACCATGAACAAAGAACATCAAAGAAGAATCCTCCTGCTCATTCTCCTCTTTCTCCTTACCGCAGGGCCGGTGAATGCCGGCTGGTTCGACAACAAAGAGGAGAAGCTGCTTATCGAAGCCAAAGAGCAGCTCGAAAAGGAGCGGCAAAACGCCGAGATCTGGCAGCTCAGAGCCAGTGCGCTCGCCATTGGCTGCGTCAGCCTGCTGATCGTTGGGACCATCCTTGGCTCACACACCCGCCGAGCTCATGCACGGCGCACCCAAGCCTCCTCGCCCCATGAATGATCCGCAGAGGGACACTTGCGGATGGCACAGGCAGCTGTGGCAGCGGCACTGGAAACGAAAGCCTCTTACGTCACCGACCGTGGACCCGGACCTGGCACAACTCAGCGGGCTTCAGAGAGCGGCGGAGGTGTTTCGCTACACCCTGCTGTCACTGGAGTGGTGGCTTTCGCCCAATGGGACACTGCGGGAATGGTGCAAGTTGAACGGCAAAATCTGGTCGGTTCTGCTCATTCCCAGCGTGCTTGTGGTGCCGCTCGTGACCGTGCTGCTTTGGCAGATTGCAACCTGGCTGGCCTTCCTGGTCACCATCGCCGGGCGACTCATCGTCTTCACGATCGCCGCGCTCGTGGCGTTCTACGTGATCACCATCGTGGTGGCTCACTTCCGCGGCAGATTCCGCCGATAACCCACCAGCTCAACACGAGCCTTCAATCTCAACCCAAAAGGAACTCACATGAACAACACGACCCTCTACTACCGGCAGGGAGCCTCAGACAAAGTTTACCAAGCCCGCATCGAGCCACAAGGGAACGGCTACGTCGTCGTTTATGCGTATGGCCGCAGAGGCAGCACCCTGTCCACCGGCAGCAAGACCCAGACACCAGTAGATCTGGAGAAAGCGAAGGCGATTTTCGATAAGCTTATCCAGGAGAAGCAGGCCAAAGGTTACACGCCAGGCGAGGATGGCACTCCCTACCAGCACACAGACAAGGAGAGCCAAAACGCCGGCATTCACTGTCAGCTGCTTAATCCTGTGGAGGAAGCTCAAGTCGAACAGCTCATCAACGATCCAGATTTTTGGATGCAGGAGAAGTTCGACGGCAAACGACTGCTCATCCGCAAGGAAGGTCCAGTGATCACCGGGATTAACCGGCTCGGCCTCACCGTTGCGCTTCCACAGCCATTGGTGGATGACGCGCTACGTTGCGCTGAAGACTTCCTGATGGACGGCGAGGTCATTGGAGAGATCTTCCACGCTTTCGATCTGTTGGCCGTTAATGGAAAGGATCTGCGGGGAGAATGGTTTCACCGACGCTCCGGGCGTTTGTACAAGCTGCTCTCAGACTTCGAGCATCCATCGATCAGGCGCGTACTCACCGCCTGCACACCAGAGGAAAAGCGGGAGATCTTCGACCAGCTGAAAGCTCGGAGCGCTGAAGGAGTGGTGCTCAAGGGGGCCAAGGCTCTGTACACCGCAGGCAGACCCAATACCGGTGGTTCGCAGCTTAAGTACAAGTTCTGCGAGACTGCCTCGTTCATCGTGACCAAAGTAAATGCCAAGCGCAGCGTCTCACTGGCTCTCTTCACGGGTGACAAGGCGGTGAACGCCGGAAACGTCACCATTCCTCCGAACCATGAGCTCCCCCAAGCGGGGCAAGTTGTGGAGGTCCGCTTCCTCTACGCGTTTCCGGAGAGCGGCTCCATCTACCAGCCGGTCTACCTGGGCGTGCGAGATGACATTGCCGCCGAGGAATGCACCACGGGGCAGCTCAAGTACAAGGCAGCATGACAGCGATTGGACCCGCGCCGGAACCACCGCGGCGCTACCGCAATGAGTTCAGGTGGTGCGTCATGCCTCCCGAGACCGCCGCGGAAGCAGGGCTCTTCGACCGCAGCTTCGGCAACAAGCAGAAGGCATTGGAGTACCAGAAACAGGTGAAAGCCCGTTTCCCAAAAGAACCCTGTACCCTTTGCGACACAGGTCGCTACTTCGACCACCTCGGACGCAGTTACGCCACCACAGAATAGCTGGGGAAACACCCTCCCCGCAGTCAAACCTCGAGACGAACAGCCCGCACGTCCTTCATTGGATCTGCGGGCTGTCTCGTTTCTTCACCCAACCCAAGAAAAGGAGAAACAACCATGAACTCTATCGCTCTACCCGTCGCGGAACTAAAACCCGCACTCGTTGGACTCGGAAAAGTCCTCAACAAACAATCCAGCCTCCCCGTGCTCAGTACCATCAAGGTCGAGCGTACTACCGATGGTTGGATCACCCTCACCGTCACGGATCTCGATACCTTCGCTACGGTGCGACTGGAGCAACCGACCAACGGGACACCCGAAGTTCTGCTGGTCCCGTACGATGCATTGGCGAAGACCGTGAAGTCGTGTGGAAAAGATGAGCAGATCCTCGTCGAACGCCTCGACGACACGACCGTCTCGATCCGGCATGCCATCGGTCATCAGTTCGCCGAGCAGAAGATCGAAACCGGGAAGCCCGAGGAGTTCCCTCTCATCCCCCGGATCAAAGGGGAGGCCATCCCACTACCGGAAGCCCTCAGGCTGTCACTTCACCAGGCAATCGACTGTTCAAGCACCGATGAAACCCGCTACGTGCTCAACGGCGCATACCTCGACGTCAGTGACGAGAAATATCACCACGTCGTCGGCACTGACGGTCGCCACCTCTATAGCAGCAACTCGTTCTCGGTTGCGCTCCAAAAATCGCTAATCCTGCGAAGCCACCGCTTTCTGAAGTGGAAGGAGTTCAACCAGGACGGTGAATGGCAGCTAAAGACCGCGAGACTAAACTACGCCCAGGCTGCGGACATCCAGATCAGCACGCGCCGCTGGCGGTTTATCACTCGGGAGATTGACGGGAATTATCCCAACTGGCGGCAAGTGATCCCACGCGGCGATGAAATGAAGATCCATTTCGACCTCCAGGCGGAAGCCATCGAACAGGTCCTGCAGACCATCCAGCGCATGCCCAGTCATGATTCGGTGAATGCCTCGATTGGCATCGAAGTAGAGGGCGGGAAGGTACGGCTGCTCGGCAAATCTCAAACTGCCGAGTACTGGACCAAAGTGGAGGTGCCCGCGATCGACGTAATCGGCGGCCCATTAATCACGTTCCTGAACCGCGAGATCCTGACCAAAGCCCTGAAGTTCGGTCTCGCTGCCGTGGATCTCATCGATGCCATGTCACCACTCGTCTTCAGCAGCGGAGGCAGGCGGATGATCGTCATGCCGGTCCGGGCCGAGGTGCCCCCACCGTCAGCCCCCAGCACCGCAGGCTCAGAACCCACCGAGCCGAGCTCCGATGAGCACGGCCCCGCTCAGGAAAACCAACAACCCATTGCGACCGCCCACACGGCGGACGCAACACACATCCTAGACTCATCAATGAAGGACGAACCAGCAGCTACTGGGTCAACCGACCACAGTACGACTCCCCCATCGCAGAAAGGAGCGAAGCTCGATGAAGCACTCGAACTCATCGACTCGCTGAAAGACTTCCTTCAGGACGGGCTCACCGGACTGAAGGATCTTGGCAGCAAACTCAAGCTCCTCCAGCGGGAGCAGCGGACCACGGAACGCGAGTTCCAGTCGGTGCGCACCACGTTGCGCAGCCTGCAGAACGTGAAGCTCTAGGCAGATTGGTCAGGCGGCAGCCCGGACAGCGATTTCTCGTCCGGGTGCCCAACTTCTTCGGGTGGACCCGAACAAGGGTAAGGGAATCAGGTGCGCTCCGGATTCGGACCACCGCAGCCCCTAGCCTTCCATTTTTGCGACGGAAACACCGAGCCGGATACACCTTACTCATTGGATGTATCCGGCTCATTCCTTTGCCTCCATCGAACAGCGCTCCTCAGCGTGGAGGAGCAAAACCCCAGAAAGGAGCAGCTCATGCGAGGAAACTACTCCTCCTACATTCAGGTGGTGCGCGTCGGAGAACCGCTCCCACGAGTGCGGCTGGATACACCCGAGCTTGTCGCCACCTACTACCGGCAGCATATCAGCAACAGCCCTCAGTACGATCAGGAGAAGGAGCACCTTCATGTCTTCGGGCTTAACACCAAGTACCACATCAAAGGCGTCAACTTGGTGAGCATCGGATCCCTCAACGAATCCATTGCGCATCCCCGGGAGATCTTCCGGCCGTTAATCGCGCTCGCCGCCTACGCCTTCATTCTGGTCCACAATCATCCCTCGGGTGACACGGCTCCCAGTGAGTGCGACAGGCGATTGACCTCAAAGATCAACGAAGGGGCCAAGCTCCTGCAGATCCAGATGCTTGACCATGTGATCGTGGGCGAATCTCACTTCTCTTTCCGGGAAGCGGGATTGATCTGAGCATCTGGCCCACCTTGCAGGATGCACGGATTCACCCGTGCCTTATCGTCGAGGCGCAACTCAGTTGCGCTTCGACCCGGGCGAGCCCAGGAAGCTCCGCACCTCCTTGAGGGGCGGAAAGAGCTCCTGGATCGAAACACCAAGGACGTGGGCGAGCAGATAAAGCTCGCAGTCAGCAACCCAGCGGAGCTGAGCCTCGATCTTGGCCACCGAGACTCGGCTCACGTCCCAGCCACAACGCTGAAGCTTTGCCGCAAGATCGTCTTGAGTGAGCGCCTGCAACGTGCGCACCCGCCGGATCTGCGGGCCGACTAGGTTGCGCACGTTCTTCATTGTTCCGGGTTGGGAACTTGACGTTACCGCCGCAGGCGCACTCTATGTGTTCCCGTTCGGGAACAGTTGTGCTCCGGGAGATTCCAGCGGCCAGGGCTCTCATCCTCAGAAACAAACCAACGAAAATTAATCATGAACTGTACAGAATTCTCCCGCTCGCCGGGAGTTGGTTGGCCGAGCATCATCGCGGCCACTTTAGCGGTGGCCTTGAGCCCCATCACCACAGAAGCATCGTTTGAAGAAGGAGATAGCGTCACCGTGACCAGGTCCGTCCCCCTCCACTTCCGGGAAGAGCCGCTACGCACTGCTAAGCAAGGCGAAGTCTTCCGGGTGCTGGCTCACCGGGACAAAAGAGTGTTCCTGATGGAAAAATCCAAGGATGGCAAATCCATCGCTATTTGGGTTCCGGAAGACTCGATTGCCCTCGTTCTCGGGGACATTCAGAAGCTCCAAAAGGACGCCATTGCTGCCGTGCGGGCAGGGAATCTGGATCAGGCGAGCGCCATCCTGGCGCGGGCACCTCGCGCCGACCGTGCGAGGCCACAGATAGTGGCGCTGCAGAAAGCCGTCACCGACCTCATGGTTGCGAAGCAGCGAATGACCGCCTCAAAGGCGGCGCTCGCACAAGTCACAGCCGCTGCAGACCGGCTACGGAAGAACGCGGCCAACGTTGATCGCCCTAATCCGCTAAGCCCGAATGACACTTCCAACCAAGTTCGTGCCGCACAGATGCGGAAAGAGGCAGACCAGATGGATTCGGCGGCCAGGGAGGCGGTATCAACAAGTGAGCAGCAACATCGCTCGCTGCTTGCCGCCATCGACAATGCCGCGGCTACGTCCCTCGTTGCTCCTGGTCCCGCGCCCACCGCAGCGCCCGGTCCTCGCATTGCACCTGTTCCTGGAAGAGAGCTAACCAAAAAGGAGCAGGAGCAAATGGTTGTACAACGGGCCCACGAAGCGGCGGCATCCGAGGCAATGGAGATTGCCAGCGGCAAACGGTGGGGGGAATTGCAATGCAACACTGACCGTTTCATTGAAGTGGTTCCTCCCAACCCACTTGTAGGCCCCTCCTATCAAGAGACGTTGGCGTTCATCAATGCGAAGCTCGCCCCCTACAAGGAATTGGGCTACGGTGAAAAATCTCGGAAGATGATCGTACGCTCGCTCCAAGCGGAAGGCGACGGCGAGGGGGAAACGATTCTCTTCAACCCTGCCGACCTAAACGCGAAGGTTCGCTACGAGACCGAAAGCCGCCAGTTTAATTACGAGGTCGTGGAAAGAGGCCGCATCTTACTGGAGGCTTTCAATGGACAGCCACTGCTCACTGCTTACGAGGTCAGGAGCACTCCGGATGGTGTGTTCTCGACCCAAGCAACCCCACGCAGTCAATGCGTGCTGAGCATTACTGGCACACTGTCGTCAATGGACGCACAAAGACTCGCAAAAGCTTTTGCTCATCTAATCCTGATGTTTGGTGGCAAAGGAGAAGCGTTCTGAAGCTCGGTCAACTTGAGCGGCGTGCTGTGTTCGCTCCCCGAATTTTTTCCGGACCATTTCTATTCGGTGCTCAAGAATGACAGTGGGCGGAGGACGGACGTCCAAGCAGTGTAGTATTCATTCCTCGCAGAAAGGATGCCACCTGCATCCGTCCGGTAAGCGTCGGTTCAAACCGTAAAGCAATCGCTTCTCCACCAACACAGGGTGTTGCGCGACCGCGTTACGCTTCCCTGCAGAACACGACGCCCGCACGCCTCACCGGCGTGCGGGCTTTTTTTTCCTACACCCAAACCAAACCAAGCTATGAACTCCAACTCCACACTACTCGATGTACTCAGCCGCGAAGGCGTGCTCATCAGCGTCAGCGTCCGCTTCTGGCGCGGCTGCAAGAAACTCAAAGCTGAGGATCTGGGACTCGATGCTGATGACGTTTCCGATCGTCTGATCAGCCTCGGCCACAAACGCCTGCTTCCCAAAGATGCCACTGCTGACCTGGCACTCATCGAGAGCCGGGCACATGCCATCGTCGTCGCCAACACCTTCCCCTTCGTTAACGGCCTTGGCCATTTCCTGCCAAACTCAAAGCTGGGAGAGGTCACGGACAAGCTCCGCGCCTTAGAATCCGAGTTCTGGAACGCGAAGGATGAATTCGTAGCCCATTACGCAAGGCACCGCTCCAGAGCCATGGAGGAATGGCGCACCGTCGCCAACAAGCTGGTCAACGATCCGGATCGTCTCGTCTCCGCCATTGCCGGCGCGTTCCCGCTGTCCCTGGAGAAGCAGTTCGGTTTCGAGATGACCCTCTTCCAGATTGCTCTTCCAGAGGAGATGACAACTGATCTGGTAAGCCTCAGTGAACAGCGTGAGGTGATCGCTGCCCGGCAACATGCCGTGCGAGAAGCCAGCACAAAGATCCGCAGTGATGTGGAAAACTTCGTCGGGGAGTGCGTGGCATCCTTACGTGAGCAGACTGCCACTCTCTGTGAGGAGATGCTCCAGAGCATCAACAGCGGCAAAACCGATGGCGTGCACCAGAAGACTCTCAATCGCCTGGTGCGCTTCATCGATCAGTTCAAGCAGATGAACTTCGCCAACGACCAGGCGATGGAGCATCAGCTCGAAGCCGTGCGTCAGGAACTGCTCTCCCGCACTGCCGCGGAGTATCGAGACAACGGTGGCGCACAGCGGAAGCTTCAGCAGGGTTTGTCCGCGCTGGCCGACAAAGCCCGAGAACTGTCCCAGGCGGATGTCACCGACCTTGTCCAGAACTTCGGTCAGCTTGGCCGCAGAAGGTTCAACCTCGCCGCGTAGCAGCTCGTGAATGCTGCCGCGTTATCCAAGTGCTGGACGTTTGCGTCCTCTAAGGGAAACCGCCCCTACCAGACCCTCCTCTACGCCGACGGGTGGACAATCTGTGATTGTCCGGGCTGGCGCTTGCGCGTGGCGGCAAACGGCTCCCGCAGCTGCAAGCACACCCGAGCGGTCCATCTCGGCACTGCAAATCGCCACTGTCACAGCATGCATGATCTGCAGGCTGTCCCCAGTCAACCCGTCGCCAGATCGGGTACCTCAACCCATCAGGTGCAACGTTTCGGAGAGATAGGCCGACGGAAGCTCCAGCTGTAACCAGCGCATCACCAGAAGAACGCCCGGTCTCCTTCCCTACTCAAGGGGGCCGGGCGTTTTGATTTCCAACCCACAATCAGAAAGGAACCAACCCATGAGTCATTTCACCACCATCCACACCCAAATCAGGGACACCACGGCACTGCAGTCTGCAGTCCAGGAACTCGGACTCGAGCTGCTGGAGAACACCACTGCTCGTGGATATGCCAACAACCAGCTCCAGGCAGACTACGTCATACGGCTTCAAGGCCCGTACGATGTCGCCCTCCAGAAGAACGTCGACGGCTCGTACGGCCTGACTACCGACTGGTGGGATGGGCATGTCGAGAAAGAGGTCGGAGCCAACTTTGGTCGTTTGCTCCAGCTTTACGGAGTCTACAAGACCATCGGAGAAGCCAAGAAGCGCGGCCACTTCGTGCAGCGCAAAGCGCAGCAGGATGGGTCCATCAAACTCGTGATCGGGGCATGTAACCATGAACGGTAAACCCACGATCGAAGTCACCATCCGCTCGACGGGTGAGATTCAGATTGATGCCCTTGGCTTCAAGGGTGCCGATTGCGAGAAGGCTACTGAGTACTTGGAGGAGGCATTGGGAGTAGTCGGAAAGAAGCAGAAGAAGCCCGAATACCACCAGCGCCGCACTTCCAGTCAGCAGCAGCAGCTTGGGTCATGAACGTCCTGACCTTCACGCCAGATGGCACAGGGCACGGGCTCTACACCGAAGTCGTTAATCTCACGGCCATCGGTCCACTCGAGATGGAGCGGGCAGGCACCATCGAGTTCAACCCGCAAACCCAGCGATGGGAGGTCCATGGTGCAAAGGGCGACCTCCTCTACTCCGATGCCTCTCGCGCCAACTGCCTCACGTGGGAACATCAATACTTCAACCACTAAGACAACTGCATACCATGAGAGAGAAGATCACTCGCTACATCAGAGCCGGGTACGCCGGACTCTACCTTGTTTCGCCTGAGGAACAACGCGTCGAAGCAGAACTGAAAGCCATTGCCGACCACCTGAACTACCAGCTCTTTGCCTGGTCCGTGACGGCAGGTCTGATTGATACCCGCACCGGAGCTTCCAGAGGATGCCAGGACCCGATGGAGGCGGTGAGCATCATTGCGGAGCTACCGGAGAATACGGTGGTTCTCCTGCGGGACTTCCAGCCGTTTCTTGATGATCCCAATCCGATCATCATCCGGAATTTGAGGGATCAACTCCGGGCCGGTAAGCTGCATGGGAAGACCATTGCCATGCTGGGCTGTCGATTGAAGCTGCCTCCAGAGCTGGAACGGGAGTTCACCGTCCTCGACTTCGCGCTGCCGGACGCCTCCGCCCTGCAGCAGGTCCTTAGGGGCATCGTCGAATCCACAGGCAAACCACAGCCGGATGAAGTATTCACCGCCGCACTCATCGATGCAGCTCGTGGATTGACCACTGGGGAAGCCGAAGATGCCTTTGCATTGTCGGTCATCGAAGCCGGGGAACTCAGCCCAGTGGTGGTCGCCAGAGAGAAGGCGCAGGCCGTACGAAAGAATGGACTCCTAGAACTCGTAGAAAGCAACGAGTCTCTGGCGTCGATAGGTGGATTGGATCAGCTCAAGGACTGGCTCCTGAAGCGCAGGGAGGCTTTCACCCCTCGCGCAGTGGAGTACGGGTTACCCACACCCAAGGGAGTCCTGATGCTTGGAGTACCTGGTTGCGGGAAGAGCCTCGCAGCGAAAGCCACAGCCAGTGTGTTCGGGATCCCGCTACTCAGGCTCGATGCTGGACGCATCTTTGCCGGGCTCGTGGGTCAATCCGAAGCCAATCTGCGCTCGGTGATCCAAACTGCTGAAGCCATTGCACCTTGCGTGCTCTGGCTCGATGAGCTGGAGAAGGCGTTTGCTGGAAGCAAGAGCAGTGGCTCCACTGATGGTGGCACTGCGTCACGGGTATTCGGTTCCTTCATCTACTGGATGCAGGAGAAGAAGGCTCCGGTCTTCATCGTGGCTACCGCCAATGATGTGAGTCAGCTTCCACCGGAGATGCTGCGCAAAGGACGCTGGGATGAACTCTTCTTCGTGGATCTTCCCACCCGGGAGGAGCGCGAAGCGATCTGGACGATCCAGATCCAGAAGTTCCATCGTGATTCCTGCGACTTCGATCTGCGGCAACTGGCGAAGGTCACGGAAGCCTTCACGGGCTCAGAGATCGAGCAGGTTTTCAGTGAGGCGCTGTATCGCGGATTCGATCAAGATCAGGAGCCAACTGATCTCACTATCGGTGAGGTGCTCGTGGACTTCGTTCCCCTTTCGAAGTTGATGGGGGAACGAATGAGCGAGCTGCGGACCTGGGCCACCGGCAGAGCAAGACCTGCTACCACACTGCAATCTACCCGAGCTCATCGGAAGATTGCGGCGTAGGGAGTCAAAAAGCTCATCCGTACGGGTGGGCTTTTTTTTAGCTACCAGAGGATCCGCAGCTCGATAACGCCGGGACGGCCGCAAGCGGCGGGGAACCCAAGACCGGATGCGAATGCCGTCGAGAGCGAAGTACCAGGCGAACCTGAGACCTAAGCTGCGACTGCCTGAGCACTCAGCAGCTCCAGCTCACGTCGGAGCTACCGCTCCCCACCACCACCAGGCCGGTTCTCAGGCGCACTCGCCTCTTCCGTTTGTACACCTAAAGCCCTGATGAAGTTCTGAGCCTCGCCCAATCCCGCACCTGTGGCAGTGATGTACAGGCTGATCGCACGGACCCTATCTCCACGACGGGCTGCTTCGATAATTTCCTCGTGCTCTGCAGGATTTGGTTTATGCTTGATCTGGAGCAGTGACGTTAAGGGCTCTCATGGTGGAAGTGGAGGTTCTCATCACCCACCAGCCCGCGATGGAGATTGGATTCAAAGGCTCGCAAAATCGCTGGGAGCAACGTTTGAGGATCCGGGGGTAACTTGAGGCAGCTGGTGATTTCGGGAAGATTTGAACGCTGCTTGGGTGCTCAGGCTACGGCAAGTAATGACCAGCTTCTGACTTGCTCTGGTGATACCCATGTAGATTCGGCGTGTGTTGTCTCGAATCAGCTCATGTTTCTGGTCTCCGTCCAATCCTATGGCCTCTTCCCGCTCAAGTAATGAGTCTAGGCCGCAGAGGGATACAACCGGGCATTCCAAGCCCGTCGCAGCATTCAGTGAACTCACCTTTACCATCCCAGATGACGCAGTCGTATAGTCTTTGAGGTCACGGGCGATAGGCTGTTTGAAGGATCGATTGATGAGTTTGATGAAGGACTCGACCATCGTGGAGTCACTCTGGAGCACGAGGAAATGCTCTGGATTTGCTCCTAAGCCCAAGGCCGCTACGATCTCGTTCACGACTCGCGCACATTCTCCTTGCGCACTATCAACTCGGATTAGCTGAGGAGCTTCACCCGACTCGAGCGATTTGAATTCTTCTGCTGTAGGCAGATTGATTTCTTGCTCCTCAGCCGGTATACGGTTCCGGTAGAAGTTACCGGCAAACTCAAGGATTGCACTGGTGTTTCGGTAGCAGCGAAGCAGGCGCGCAGAATTGCCCCGAACGTTGAGCCCACTCGAGAGCCAAGACTGTCTGCGTTTGAGGAACCCTTGAGTTGGATCTGCCGCTAGAAACAATTGCCCAGAGCTAGGGCGAACAGCCTTGCGAATGAGTCGAAGCCAGGTAGGCGCGAAGAACTGAGCTTCATCCACGAGTATCGAGTCGTAGAGGGGTGTGCTCAGCAATCCACGATCTACCTGCCGCCACACAGAGGAAGCAGCGCCTGTCCAATCATCAAGGCCACGCCGCTTCAATTCGCGACAGTACGCCACCAGGAGAGTGAAAACGGCATTCCGCTGATCATCGTTCAAGGGACGCTTACGTCCTAGCCGGGGCACGTCCAAGTACTCCTGCCTTGTCACGATCGCTTGATCTCGAATCCAATCTACCTCTTCAGCAATGAAGTCCTCTGGCAGCCTTGAAAGAGAAGCATCCTTGCTGATCAACTCGCGGATCAGGGTCTCACGCTCCCACGGCTTAATAATCTCCCAGCGAGCGCCGCTGAATTCACGACACCACTGATAGAAGGTCGACCACTCGACCGCAGCTCGCGGGCAAAGACGGCTAAAGCGATCTCGCAGCTCCCCACTAAGAGGGCGATTATAAGTCAAAACGAGGATCCTAGCTCCGGGTTGCAGGTCGGCCTGCAGCATCGCTCGGTCTCAAGGAAGCTCTATCGCGTGCCAGCAAATCCACCCCTTCATCCACAACGGAGACTCTTCCGCGAGCAAAGACCGAAGTCTCCAAAAGTGAGTTCCGAAGAGTCATAGAGTTAGGTTCTTACTCGCAAAAACCCGGATCCTCAAAGTTCGTAGAATTTCTCGGCAAGCTGATTCCGATTGCCCCTACCAATCTACCACTTCAGTCTTCGAGGAAATGATCAACCGGTACATTGTCAGGCTCACGCTCGCTTTGGGCCTTCTCAATATTGCGACTTTCGGGGCGGAAACCTACTATTTCCAGGACGGGAAATTAGTCCACGGGAGCTTCTGTGAGGGGCAGCTGGTGCAACCTCTAAGAGGTGTTGTCCTTACAAAGGACCCAAAAGAGGTGACGCAGCTGCGCAAGAGTGTTGCAGCGCAAACCCTGGTTGTGCTCCAGAAGAGCACACACCCAATGAAGGGGTTAGAAGCTCTACTGCTGCGGCCAAAGTCCCTAGTGGTAATGGCTGACATTCCTTCAAGTGCCGCTCACGCATCTAAGATTCACGGCATTAGAGCGATCTCACAAATCCCACCCAGCTACTACACGGACATTTCTGAGCGCTACAAGCGCTTTTGCAAGTATAATTTCCCTGAGCCGAACGGTGTCGTGACTCAGGTGATTCCCCTCAGAGCAGAGAAGGAGCCTACGATCGCCTTGGAAGTGAAATTACGGCTGAATATGCTGTCTGAGCATGATCTCACGGTGGTTGTCGGGCACGTTGACAGCAAGGGAGACATGCACTTTAGCGACGGGTCAACTATCGCCATCGCCGGTCAGTATCGCCCTCGAATTTGGTGGCTTGCATGTAATACGCTCGATTTGTTGGATCCTCCTGATAACTTCGGATTCGCCACGGGGACAGCCTTGACGTACGATCAAGCATTCTGGGCGCTTGGGAAAATCATTGGAAGCTTCGCTTCAGGACCATCTTCCTTCTTTGACGTTCTGCATGACCTTCAAGCAGGAACTAACCTTTCCGAGAAAAGCCCGGCAACGACCGACACTGAAGCAGTAGAAGCCCAGAAGATCGTGATGGAGAAGCCACCCGTCGCTATTGTACAGGCCACAGAAACCTCTTTGTTAATAGGCGTCCCGAATGTGGCAAATCTTGCACTTATAATCCAGCACAATGCACAACTCGCAACCTTCACTCGCTGATGCGATCTCAGCCATAAAGAGAGAGATCAAGAAAGCTACCGATTCACGTGACCCCACGTATCCAGAGTTCATTCTGGGCGAGGTCACGATCGACTTGGAAGTAACCCTCTCGTGCACCGTCGAAGGCGGAACATCGGTAAACCTGTGGGTCCTTGACAATACATTAACGGGGTCGCGGAATACCTCTTCCACCCATAAGGTCTCAGTGAAACTTACACCATCCAAGGAGTTGACGCTCGGTAGCCACACTCGCCCTAATTCAATTTGATGTCGAAGGGAGAAGGTTATTCCACAATACCCCCCCCTAAGATGCTCTCCTCAAAAAAGAGGTTTATCGCCTGCTCGATTCCCGCGCAGATACTGAGCAGTTTCGCCTCTGTTCTTTTTTCATGTGTTTTTGCCAGTCCGGAGCTTCGGGCGGTTGAAAACGAAACATACCTTTGGGAGAAAATTCCGTTGCGTTACTCAACCACCGGCAGCAGCGCAAGCTGTATCGGCGCAGAAGTGCTGTCGATACCCACTGCTCTCGCCGCTGATTTAAAAGGGAATGTTTACGTCAGTTCTATCTGCGAGAAAGAGCGGAGAGGCATTATTCACAAGATTGCAGCCCACGGAGACACCTCGATAGTAGCAAAACTTCCCGATTCCATTGAGTTTGGTGATCCCAATCAAGATGATGCGTGTGGATATGCTTCGGAAATTACAGTGGATAGGGAAGGGAAATTGTTCGTTGTGGGGATGTTGAGTGCAGCCGTCTGGACCTTTACGACAGACGGCAAGGTGCGATTGCACGCAGGAAACACTCACGTTTCCGGCTCACGCTTTGATCACCTGACTAGTATCGGGATGAGCAGAGCGCCAGAAGACGTCAGGATTACAGATAGGGGAACGAGCTACGACGTCATGTATTCTATCGGCAAACACTGTATTGAGAAAAGCAGCGGAGGTGTAACTACTGTTTTCGCAGGAGATCGGGAAGTACAAGGGCAAGCTGATGGACCTGGTTCTAAGGCTAGATTTAATGGCCCCTTTGGCATCCATATTGATCAAAGCGGTGTGCTTTTTGCTGCTGACGTAACGGACGACGGAACAAAGGTCGTGCGGCGTATCACGGCGAGTGGGGTAGTAAGCACATTAACGTTCGCCGAGAGCGGCGATGATGGAGTCTGGCAGAGTAGGTCATCCATCGGGGGTGCAGGGATCGCAGTCGGAAAGAATGGTACAGTGTACGTTTCTCTTACTTTCAAGGACGTAGTTCGCAAGTTGTCAACAGATGGTAGCGTCACCACTCTCGCTGGAGTTCCGGGCGTTAGCGGTAACAACGACGGTATCGGTTCTGTTGCTCGTTTCAACGGCCCTAAAGGTTTGGCTTTAGACGCTAATGATAACTTGTACGTCGCAGATATCGGTAACAATCGTGTCCGGAAGGTGACACCCGACGGAAACGTTTCTACACTGGGAGGGGAAGAGGCTGCTTCCAAGTTCCGCAAGCCATACGCTGTAGCAGTCGACTCGAATGCGAACGTCTATGTGGCTGCTCGGGGCACAGGCTCACGCGAATCAAAGGAAGTTGTTTGTAAGATCTCAAAGGGAGCACAAGTTTCTGTGATATGGGAAGGAGATGAAGGGGACAGCCAATACATAGCGGCCGATTCGTCCGGCAATCTGTATCGATGCGCCGCCGACGGATCGTTGTTCAGAGGGAGACCGCTCGTCAGGGAAGACTGATGTGGTGCGGGGCTCTGTGTGCAGCGAGAATGAGTATTCCTACGTATAGACAGCGTACTCGTGATGTGACAACCTTCGCGAACGCCTCCCTCCTCGATGCGCCCGACTAAGAAAAAGCGACTTCCGACAGCAGCACCTAGAAGTCGCCCAGCAACCCGAATCAGCTATACTGAACTTTTTTTAGAGCTTGCCACCGTTCTGCAGGCCGTCACCCGCTTCAGCGGAATCACAAAGAGTGAGCAACTCCACGCAACGCCCCGGCTCGGCATCATCTCGAATGTTGCCAGCCAGACGGTAGCCCAGACGTTTAACGCACGCCCCAAGATCAAAGCTCTTGGACTAAAGTGCACCACCCATGATGTCGGAGGTAGCGAAACAGTGCTCGAGTTGAACACGCTCCTTTGGGGGAAACTTCCTGCTGTGAGCAAACAGTAGCCATGCATACCCAGGCGATTCTACTGGCGGCGAGCGTCACAGTGTTAGCGATGCCATTTGCGGTAGGTCAGGAAGCCACAAAGTTCGATATGAATAAGGACGGCAATCTCGGAACAACCGAGCGCCGCGCCTATTTCATCCATCGCAACAGCCCCACGCACCGCAAGTACGACAAGGATTTCGATGGCAGACTGTCAACGTCCGAAACAGCTAACCTTGAGGCCGATGCAGCTCAAATTGCATCGCTCGACGAGGTCTCCTACAACCAGATGCATCCTCGGGAGCCCGAGACAGCCATCAAGGTGGTGGCTGAGCGTTTCCCGGATGTCTCCACACAAAGGGTAAGTGCGTTCGACAAATTGTTTGGTCTGCAGATCCGGCGCTCATTGACCGACATCGACCCTTTTTGGGAGGATAAGCTGAACAACCCTGATGCTTATTCAAAGGCTCTGCCAAAAGTACCTCCAGCGACGATTTCCTACGCCCGCGACCTCGTGACGAAAGCCGACGCATGGACTGCTATCGGTGTTCTCGCGCGACCGTTTGCGTTAGACGACGTGGGATCAACCGTAGTCATCCCGAGCATCGAGTTCGACCGGTTCCAGCATGAAGGTGACCCTGCCAAGGAGCGAGATCTTCTAATCTTCCGTGCCGGGTTGGATATCGGTCTCTGGGGCATCCCAAATGGAACACGGACAGTGGAGGTTGTAGAACCAAATGGAAAAGGCGATGTGACCACAAGCGGAGAGGAAGTGCAGATCATCGCGGGTAATCGCCTGCGCGTGAACGCTGCTTACAAGACAGACTCCGGCTTCGAAGCCGAAACATTTGCGGGAGAAGTCGAGTGGGAGACTGGTCTCTTTGGCCTAGGTGGATTTCATCCAATCGAGCCACTCCATCTTGCGTTTTACCCACGTGCCTATGTACGAGCAGAGTTTGGGACCCGAGCGGACGATCGGGAACAATCGACGGAAGACCAAAAGGATTTTTTTCGATACGGCCCAGTTCTATCACTCCAGCTTGCTCCGTATTTTGAAAAAGGCTGGGATGACCGGATCATCGCCACGTTCCAGTATTACTACTTGCTTAGCGCCAAGGCAGACCATGGTGTGAAGAACTTCGTCGCCCGGTTAGACTGGACCCTTGACGGACGTGGTCATCTAAAACTCGGCGTTGAATACCGCAATGGTGCGCTCACTTTGGAAGATCGTCACGTCGAGAGCGTGACAGTCGGACTAGGTGTCGCCTTCTAAGGCTGGACTCCGCAGGCCTATAACCTGCGGTTAGGCCACGCATTTTGCGACAGCAATCAGTTTTCACCCACTAGGCGCAAGCCAATGCCAGATGGATGCTGAGGGAGAAAAGATCCGCGTTCTCGGTCCACATTGAGAAGGAAGTTGGAGGGTCGCTAGCCTTGGTGAGTCTCGGCAGCGACAGCCAGAAATTCGAACGGCCATTCCGCTCTTCTACGGCTCGACTACGGCAATGCTCGAGTGATGCTCACTGGAGATCTGAACGCGGGACCGCAGGCAGTACTCATGGAACACTATCGCAGTCAACCCGGTGAACTGGCGTGCGATGTTGCAAAGGCAGGTCATCACGACAGTGGCAACTGCTCGCTGGGATTCTTGCAGATGATCAAAGTGGGGGCGACGGTCATCTCCTCCGGCGATAACGAAGCTCACGCGCATCCAAGTTCCAGCATTATTCAGCCAGTGCGATTGCCCGATTCCTGCACGTCCAGGACGACAAAGTCCAAACACCACTCATCTTCTCCACAGAGATCTCCCGCACTGTCAGGGTGGGCAAACCAACGGGGATTGCGCCCGGTTTTACCGCCAATGCCAATGATATTTCAGGCGAGATACTCCATTATGATGATGTGGGAGCCGGTGACCTGAATGCAAAGTCTGGAAGTAAGCTCTTGCCCAAGCTCCGGGTATCCCTGGCGTAATCCCGGATTGATGAATGTACGCACCGATGGAACGAAGATCCTATGTGCCACGATAAACATACAGTAGGTAGCTTCCTATCCACGGAATTCGACACCGCATTAACCACCTCTGTTGCAGCAGCCATATACGGCGAGAGATCTTTATGGGGCCTCGCACGACCGAGCGTATCCAAGTCGAAGTACTCCACCGCTACGGTGCATACCACATTTGTGAGCAGATCATTCTGCAGCATGGCAACCTTTTGCGAAACAGCAATCCACCAACCCTGGAATTCGGCCGCAGTATTTATCCCCGTCACCTGAATGGCGACAATGGGATCGTTGGGCGTCATAGACCTTACGTGCAGGAACGTCTAGAGAATCTCATGAAGCTTGCCACGCCTTGCACACGATCGCAATCTCATTTTGACGATTACGTGATGTCGCATGATTAAGCACGTTTAACCCTTCTCTTTGAGCAGCGTCGCGCTGCTGGCAACGGGGGCAATCAAGTCTCCCTGACCACATGCTTCGCAGCTTTGTCGTCCCGCATACCAGCTGCTCATAATTTCACGACCTCCAGCGCAGAAGAGAGCACGATACTCCTTTCTGGAACTCTTAGCTATTCCCGATACCTCCAAATAGATGGTCGAAGCTATAACATAACTTGTTTCAATGGCTCCGTCCCGAATAAGCCACAGAACGTATAAAGCCTCCCACCCAGCAGATTGATGCTCCCAGCACAAGACCCCACCAGTGCTCCGTTAACGTACGTTGCCAGAAGTCTTCGAAGTAGTAAATCGCGCAGAGCAGGAAAAATGGATAGCACCACACCGCCAGAGGAAGTCGCTCAGAAGAGGGTTCGGAGTACTCACCGTTCAAAATCAACGTGAAAGCCATGCCGACATATCCCAGCGCATATATGATGAGGAATGCTGCAAACATCGATGTGTTCCAGCTTATGCTCCAAAGTGTTAATGGGGCCGGTTCTGATAGCGTTCGCAGGAACGTGTCTAACGTTGGGCGTTGAACAATAACTGGTGAAAAGATGTTGAGCAGAATGAGTAAATGGCCGGACATCTCGATAGTGCGTGTGACTGCAAAAACAAGTTTCGCCCAGTTTGCTACGCGCTGCAATCCCCAGCCAACAGAAGCGAACACAGCCATCCAAATCATAACTTTGCCATGCGAGAATTCAACTTTCCGTAGTTCTTCGGCCAACTGCCCAAAACTAATGAGCCCGACAATCAGCAGGGAGAGTAGTGCAATCCACGCGACAATTCTTCGACCTCGCCTCGTTGAGCCAGTACTTGCAGGAGGTTGTGGAGGCTGTGGAGGCGGATTGGATTGAGGTGGCTCGTTCTGCTTCTTGTCATTCGCCTCCTCGAAAAGATGAGCTCCTCCAGAAGGTCGCGTTTGCTTAGCTCCAGCACCGCAGGATAGGCAGCGATCACACCGCTTGCAGTAAGTTCGACGCCCACAGTTCTCACACGCGATACAGCCAGAAGAACAAACACCACACGCAAGTTGTGTCTGCGTCTGCGGCGTATAGAGAGAATGCTGTCGAGGGGATGGTTGTGGGGCCATATGGCAGAACTAAAATTCCCAGACCTAAGGACAGTGGGCGAGGTGTGAGTGAATCTCCATGGTGGTTTTCCTCTGTGATCCCCGGTGATGCAAACACAAATTGAAGGGAAACCGGGTGCTCTAGGTTGCGTGATCAACCTGGATGGAGCAAAAGATGAGCGAGCCAGAACTGTTGCTCTTTCGGCTGCTGAGACAGGTTTGCTCAAGAATTACGAGAGAACGGCTGATCAACAGTATTTACCTGAACTCGTTGGCTCCTGGTCTGCCAACGGGGTGAAACCGGCCCCATTTGGACATGGCAACTATTTCTGGGCAAATTTTGCTGAAGCAGTGGCCGAACGTCACAATATTCCGGTGCTCCTGCTCAATGCTGCCTTTGGTGGCACAAGCGTCGAGCACTGGCGTTTGAGCATTCGTTTTTGAATGCACATATTGGCATGCCCTATGCCAATCTGCGCAATTCGCTCAAACGGTACGTAGCTCACACCGGGCTTCGCGCCATCCTCTCCGATCACGGGCAGGATGATTGGACGGAGAAGAACGAAGATCTAATCGTCACCAACTATCAAACTTGGTTTCACCAGGCTCGACTTGATCTTGGGTTTGAAAAACTCGCAGTCGTGGTGAACCGCCAAAGCTACCGAGACAGAATCCAAGTTCGTGGCGCACAAGAACGCGTCATCCGGGAGGGGGCATATTGCTTTGCAGGTCCCGATTACGACACGCTAGAGATAGTGGACCGGAGGACGGAATCCACCTGAGCCGAGATGGAGCAAAAAAGCAGCGGCAATGTGGGCCGCCGCAGTAAATGCCGAGTTTCTTAAGAAAGCCAAACCCTTTATCCCACTGACTCAGACGGATGAGGCTAACGAACCGGTTTTCAGAACCCCTCCTTAACAACATTGCACCTGGTGCCATAGGAACTTCGACACGTCTACGGTGTTGGACTCTGCGCGGGGGACCTGCTTTGAAGGAGCAGGACGCGGGGAATCGTCTCTTCGTCAGCCTTCTAGAGCACTGCGTCCTTGGCAGCCTTAGCGAGACGGAACTTCACAACGGTCTTCGCCTTGATCTTCATCTTCTCACCGGTCTTGGGATTGCGACCTTCACGAGCCGCTCTCTTCTGCTTGATGAACTTGCCGATACCGGGAAGAAGGAATGCGCCATTCTTCTTTGTCTCCCGGTAAGCGATATCCGTGAGTCCATTCAGCACTGCGATGACATCCTTTTTGGAGATCTGGGTCTGTGCGGCGAGGGTTTCCATCAATTCTCCCTTGGAAATGCCCTTTCCCAAAGCGCGGGTCGGAGTTGAAGGAGCTTTAACCTTCACAGCTGGTGCAGCAGCTTTGCCCTTTACCGGGGCCGAGCCCTTTGATGGAGCAGTGGCTCTCGCTTTTGCAGCAGTAGCGGCAGGAGCTTTGCCTTTAGCGACGGTTGCGGGAGCGGTTACTTTCGCAGCGGATGCTGACGATTTTGATGCAGACGTAGCGGAACGCGACGGTTTGGCCATGGTTTCGCGTAGTCAGAATCGATTTAAGATGATTCGCAACCCCAAACTCAGCGGTGTTGATAAGTAGGCGCGATCCCTTCGCAGAGAGCTCCTGAGCCTTGCCTGCAGAAGCCGCGTTGGTAACCGCGTCGAGCTTGGCATCCACATCAAGCCGATGCAGTGCAGGCCAGCGACCGAGGCTGCCAGAAGGAGATCACTGGCGAGGGATTGCTCAAAGCATTGACACCCATCCAGAGCAAGTCCGGCGTGCGCATACACCCTTTTGCCGCCTCTCCTTCTAGATTATCGCCCACGGAAACCTAGGCTCGTCTGAATCAACCTGCAGGGAGACCAAGGCGACAGCGCACAGAATCGATAGTGGCTACCGTTTCGCCTTGGCCCACCTTCTCTTCTGAGCAGCAGCCATCTTGGCCCGTGCTTCGGGTGAGACAACACGCTTTTTCTTGGCATTCTTACCTGATCTCGCAGGTGCAACGGTACTGCTAGTATTCTGAGCCTGCTGAACTTTCGGTGGCCTTCCGCGCCGTGCTGGAGCCACCGCACTAGCAACTGCACCAACACCATCCATTCCACCCATCACCTCCCGTAATTCCTGTTCAAGTGCTACGATCTTCTCCGAGATCTCAATGGCCTTGCGAAGTTTTGCGAGTGAAGTGGTGCTGCTGGTATTCATTACTTGGGAGCACTTGAAGCACAAACGTTGGTGGATTGCACGCCCGTAGTATGAGGGCGACTTCACCGCGTTCGTTCTCAGCATACAATTGCACCTATTTAGCTATTTGCGGCGGGCCACTTGAAGCCCAGATATGTGCCGCTGGAGATACCCATCAGCAACAGAAGAGTGTTGTCGAACTGCGGCATCTCCAACCGCATCACCACCCCGAACACGAACACCAAGCCCAGGCAGACTGTCCACGCCAGCATCTGGAACCGGTGCAGACTCACGCTGTCGCGCTCCCTGAATAGATCCAAGAAGAACTGCTGTATCCGTCCGCCGGTTTGAAAATAGCGAAGCCGGTCTTGAAGTTCGGTCAGGCGCCGCTCGGTCGCGTCTAGCGCGGCCTCTAGAGGCACAGTAGCGGGCGCATCATGCGCTGCCGTCGCTGCCCGTGCATCCGCGAGTGCCGCTGCCGCCGCATTGCGACGTTCTTCCTCGATGCCGATTCTGGTTTTAAGGCTCTTAGGCTCATTATCGGAGAATTCCTCGGCATTGAGCAAGGAGGGTCGGCATGGCGGAAGGAAACGGTTAACCAGAACCGACCCGAGCCCAGTGGTGGCACTAATCCCAAGCAGCATTAGCTCCGACACACTAAGATTCCGATCACCTGTGACCACCCACAGAAAGAGGAAGGACGTGCCGATTAGAAAAAGCCACAAAGCCAGTTGGCACAGGCCGAGGCTATAAGGATGCCGACCGCTGGGGCTCAGTGGAGCGGAGGTGTCACGCAGCAGATTCGAGGAGATCGCCAGCCAGAGACCTAGCATCGTTAGCAGTATAGTGACTATGATTGCTGCAATGACCTCCTTGTCCGGCGCTGTCTCCAAGCTGAAGCGTTGCCAGATTTTAGGTGCAAGCGGCGCCACCTCCGTCTGCATCACGTCGATGCGTTTATCCCATTCATCCACGAAACCAACTGTGACTACCGCCGGCCTATCCATTAGTCCCTGCCCCCGCAGTAGATTCATCCATTTTTCCCGATTCTCTAGGGTTTTAGTGAGACGGAAGCGCAGCGTGTAAGTTCGGGAGAAATTCACCGAATCATTCGCCGGGTAATCATCACCCCACGCATACATCCAGTGGGGCTTCAGGTCGGTGAATGCCTCATTGTCGATAAAAAGGCAAAGCCGACTCAGATAGTTCTCTACCGCCGTGAGCCACCTTTTGTTCTGCTCAGCCTTCCACCAGCTTGTCAGAGCCTCTTGCGCGGCAGGCCTCTGCGATTCGGGTAGGTTGCCTATCGCTTGCCGACGCCGCTCTCGCTCCGCAAGCAGCACGGTGTCTTTGATGTCGCGCTCGTCGGGTTTGATGATTCCCCGATCGGCAAGTGTGGCCAGCCACAACTCGGGCGAACGCACGTCCACCTCAAGCAACTCACCTATGCCGATCTCGCTGGAACTTCCTCCTCCCGGTTTGACGTTCGGATGACGCGCTTGAACGACGGTCGCAGGCCCAATCGTCGGAATGGTGACTTCCGGCGGCGGAGCAAGCGGGTCGCCGCCGCCCGGAGCGCCCGCGTTCTGGGCGCTGAGTTCCAGGGACGAGGCGGTGCCCAGAACAACGGCGCAGATCAGCGCCAGTTTGCAAAGAACCAGTCGTACGGTGCCTCGGCGCCGCAAGGGTCTGGATAGAGGATATGTATTCATGATCGAGGTGAAAGGTGAGATCGCGGGAACCCAAGGGGAGCGGCTATGAAGAGTTGAGGCTCTGCGACTGTTCGCCCCCATGCTCCCTTTCCTTTTGCTCTACAAGGAAACCGGTGATTCTCAGCACGTCAGGAAGTTGCGAGACGTAGTTATGGTTATAGTACAATGGAGATGAGAACCCTGTGCCGAAGGTAGCAAAGGAGTCATTCGACATAGCCGCGCCGACTACTTCCGCGCAAACCTAGGTACCGTTTGCCTTCCATCTTCCACCTGCATTCTGTCCCTAGGTACCCTGGCGGTCAATGTTTTGCTCTGATACGAATTTATCAGACATGTTCTTTCACAAGTGGTTTCCAGAGCGAAAGTGCGCATTGTTGACATGCTCGCAGTCCATGGAACCATGTCTAAGACCTTGCGGTGTCGGCATCAGAGGCTCCGCAGAAACATGAGGCTCGGGGCGAAGAAGTATTCGCCGCCTTTCATGTGGACAAAGCCGCTGAAATCACAGGCGGCTGTACCGCTGGTAGGATCGTCCCAGAGTTTGGGATAGACTTGGCCAGCGGGGAGGTTAGACCCTTGGCCGATAACCCCGTCGATGCCGGGAGCGGCAGGGGCTTTAGGGAAGCCTTGATTGTTGGCCCAAGTCTGCTGGGTGAAGACAAACTGATTATCAAGTTTGGCATTGTACGCCATGAACAGCAGGCCGACGCCTCCGGTTGGAAGGAGCGGGAGAACTTTCGCGGTAAATTCTGCCTCCGTTTCCACTTCAGGAAGACCATCGGGGTGAATAGCCCGCCCAGTGTCTTCATAGGTGATGCCACGACGGGCCATGATATGCAGGCGCTCCGCGGGTTCGGGCTCAAAGCCGCCAGAACCACGGGGATTTGTTTTGCGGACGTGGGCATGAAAAGGGCAGCGCGAGGCAGCTGCATCGGCGGTGTAGTCAAAGTCGTTCACCGGCTTGTCTCCGCGTGCGGTTTCCGAGGTTGTGACAGGCGTGCCGTCTTCAAACCGCCCGACGACCAGTGCGCCGGCGCGCTCGCGATCTTCGCCTGTCAGACCAAGAACAGTTGCGAGTTTTTGCTCCCGCACCTTGAATTCCGCGACGCGCTGCTCGAGCTTGCGGAAGATGAAGAAGCTCCCGAAGGCGTTGGGATCGGGGCTGAGCGGGTCGCGGACGAGGGCGGTATTGAGCGGAAAGGTCGGATCCCAGTGGGCGATTCCAGCATGAGCCTCTTTCTCGACGTCTTCAACCAGCATTAACGGCTGGCTGCGGCCATCGACATATCCAAAATGCTCGAGCCCTTCCCCCGCCGCATTGCGGATCGCCTTGCCGAGTTGAACGTGATGCACAGTCCCACCCGCACCCTCCAACAGCTCACGAATCTCCTGCGCGGCCGCCGCCCCGCGACCTACATTGTCGTCGCCGAGGAGAATCATGCCGTCGAAGGTCTTGACAAAATTCGACTCCCAGCTCCCGAGTGATGGATCGGCAAGAGCACTGATGCTGGAAGGCGCCTTCATACCGGGACCAAAGGCGGCATTTCCAGCCGGTGGATTAAAGGTTAGGCCAAGTGCTCCGTAGCCGGTAGCGCTTAGGAACGCAGCGCAAAAGGTGCCGCCGTCAGTCTTGTCTGCTTTGAAGAGCTCATTATTGAGAAGTTGCGTATATGCGTCGGTCACATGGTAATTGCCTATTTCGCGAAGGACACGTTTTGAGGCCGCGATGGCCGCCGGGCTGCCCGCGGCGAATTGGAAGAAAATATTCCAGGTGTGGTCGCGACCGTGCCCCTTGAGGATGTTTCCTTGGAGGTTCTTGAGCATCTTCTGCTCATCGGCGGAGGCTGTTTTCCAGCGAAGTGGGACAGTAAGTTTTACAGGCATAGTAGAGGCAAGTTTGGGTTTTGTTTGCTTTGGATTCGTTGAGTGAGGTAAAAGGTGATCCAAGGCGCTGATCGCGGGGTTGAATACGCCAGGATGACAGACGCAGTGATTTGGGTGTTTTCGGGCATGAGGAACCGAGCGGAATCCAAAGCTATAAATTCAGAGTGCTGCCTCTTGTTCGTACTGGTCCCTGCTCGCGGACCAGGAGCGGCTCACATATAGATGAATGCGAGCTGAAAATTCGGACGGGAATAGTTTAGTGAATGTGGAACTGCTCTTCGAAATTCGCAGGTAAAAGGAAGCCGAGAGAACTGTAACGGCAGACGGGGTTGAAGTTTTCTATGTAGTCGAAGATCATGTATCGAGCGGTGGCGCGAGTCTCGGGGAACGATGTGGTTGAAGCACTCAGTTTTGATTGTGGCCCTTAAGAATCGGCGGTGTCGTTGTCTTAGTAATCGCCGCGGCGGCTCATGCTTTCGAGGAGGACCATGATCTGCGAAGGCAGCAGTGAAGTCGTGACTGGCAACAAGCGGCTCAAAGATCAATATGAAGCCCTGAGGACGATTCTTTCGATTACCGCTTCTCGTGTGTATGGATCGTTATCAAACCCGCCGTGAGTAGTTGAATTACTGCGCCGGGTCACGTCGGCCGATGATGCTGGTGACGCGATCACATCCCAGCTCTCCGCGCTGACCGGGCGATCCTTCAAGAGATGGCCCATCTTACTGAAATATTTCTCCATCCCCAGGATCGGCGTGCCGCGCAAGTGCTCGAAGGCGTTCGAGACGAGATACAAAAGCGAGTGACCGTAAATATTGATACAAGTATCCTGCAGCTCCATCTGGTCGGTGAGGTGGAACTGGGTGTAAGTCTTGATCTTCCCGTTTTTGTAGAGCGGATAGAGTTGCTTATCGAAGACGTCGATCCGGCACGCTGGCGCCAGGAAGTACACCCCGTCCACATTTAGCCCGGCACGCGCCAACGCGGCCCCCAGGTGCGCATGGAAAACAGCACCAGCACTGTGCCCGATCAGGTGGAAACGTAGCCGCCTTCGGATGGCATTGTGCTCCGGCTTCATTAGCTCGGAGTGCAGGAGTTTCAGCCCGCCTTTGGGATTCGTCGAGGCCGCCTGCGCATTCTCCTTCATCTCGTCCCATTGCAGAGTCCCGAGACCAGAAACCAGATTCTCGATCCGCTCGTTCTTCCAGTCCTTCAGTTTATCCCAGAAGAAAGCTCCAGCCACCCCCTGCACCCGCTCTAGGGCATCCCGGGCGATCGCCTTCAGGATGTCGTCCCACCCCGTTTCCCACATCACGAAGATCGGGAAGATTTTCCGGGCAAAGAGCGCCGGCACCCACTCCTTCGCGGTCTCGGCGGCGGACGTCTCCGGCGTCAGGCCGCCGTGCGCGTAAATGGCTATATCGATCGGCTCCTCATCGCCCAAACGCCACTGCTGCACCGCCTGCGGCAGGTAGTAGGCGAGAAGATCGTGGAGGTCTTCCGGCTCCGTGGAGAATTGCCCCCCATTGGAAAGCGTTCCGTTGTTCTCCAAGTTGACGATGTACGGATTGATCTGCTGCGCACTGAGATTAGGGTTTGAGGAGAGCAGAAGGCTTTGTTCGCCGGCGCTAGACGCGCCATTGCGTCCCACCCTTGCAAAGTTCAGGCCCGAGGAGAGGTCCTCGACGTGCCGTGCGATGTGCACGCCAAGTTGCCCTACCCACGCGTCCATCCCGTTCTCCCGCCAGTCGCTGTACTTGATGTGCGCGAAGCCACGATTCGCCCACTCGCTCCCCCAGGAGTTCTGAATCCAAAAGCCCTGCTCGTCATACCCCACCAGGAGAAAGGCATGGCCGCCGGTGTTTTTACTCGTCTCGTCGAAGTCGATGAACCCCTCGGCGTCGGGTATATTCCACCCGCTATGCACCTGCGCGGTTACGAATACCACCCCCACCTCGCTTAGCGCAGCATGCAGATCCGGGATCGAGGTGTGATCCACGCGGAAGTAAGCTCCCAGTGGCGTCTTAAAAGCATCCGAAATCCACCCCGTGCCATCGCGCTTGATCGTTGTTGCCAGCCGTGGCCAGCTCGGCAGCTTGCAGGCGCCATGCTTGTGCCAAGCCTTCATCGCTCCGCGCGCGGTGGAGCCGCCGTCCACAGCGTCCCCTGGGATCTCGTCGTACTTGCGAGCAAAGTAGTAGAGCATGAAGTGCGAGATCTCCGCTGGCGCCTCATCCCGCTGATCATGCGTCGTCCACGCCCGATAGACGAGTGCCTCCACGAGGCTGGAAAGCGCATAGCCCGTACAGGCCGAGCTATTCCCCTGATTCTTCATGCGGGAAGCCCATGCCGAGTCTGCATAGGGCTGTGCATTGTATCTCTTCTCCAGCAGCCGCAAGGTCGGGCTGTAGATCCGGTCGCGCAGGTCCGGCGCATCCGCGTGCAAATTGAGAATTCTTCCCCCTCCCTGCCGGGCAATGCCGCCGCCCCCCTCTCCAGCAGAACCCCCTCCACCTTGTCTCGCGATTCCACCGCCACCTTGTCTCGCAATCCCGCCGCCACCTTGCTTGGCAACTCCGCCAGCAAACTGCTTTGCCAAGCCACCTCCACCATCTGCAGCGCGAACCTTAAGGCGTTCGATGCCCTTGCTACCAGCTTTGCCCTTTGCCATCCCACCACCCTTCTGCTCGGCGGTGCTGCCGCCTGTCTTGGCGGGCTTGCCTGCTTTGCCCCTCGCGTTGCCGCCGCCACCCTGTTTCGGCGTCTTGCCTGGCAGGCGTTTCGGGCTCGTCGGCTTCGCTGAGCCCCGAGGTATGGCAGACTCCTGCCGCTTTGGAGCATTCTCTTCGTTACCTTCGGTAGTCATAGAGGATTTACAGGCTTAGTTGGCAGCAGGGAGATATTGAGTTGAGAGGTGTCGGTTCCTGGAGTCGAGTAACTGCGAGGGATAACTCCCTCCGATGGCTAACTATTCTGCTTTCGCGGTTGAGGAGCTCCTTACCTCGAGGCATTTATCTCGAGCTCCAGAGACTATGTCCTCGGGTATATCACTCGAAGGCGATTACAGGCCTGCGCTTACCGCATGCACCGAGATCATTGGCGAGTACAGGTACTTCTGGAATCCATTCGGTGCCGCTGCGCCGATCGGCAGCCGGATCTGTAATACCTGCGGCGGTTCATTCAATAGACTAAACTTCACCAAGATCGCCTGCTCGGCGGGAATCCCTGCTGGCAATGGCAGTTTCGTTACGGCAACCCTCTCGGGCGTCGCTGCGAGGCTCTCTAGGTCGACTTGGTCAAGGTTACTCCCGACAATCACCGCCTCCGCTTCCCAGCCTGAGGTAACCGCATTCCTGCGGAGCACGAGCTCGTGCGGAAACACCCCGTGAATGCTCGGCCGGCCCTGCGAAGTTGCAGTTGTTGAAAGGATCTTCAGGGGCGCAGGCCCCACGAGGTAGTCGGCGGGGATGTCCAGCTCGGTATGCGCGCCAAACTGCGCCTGATTGAGATATCCATAAGTCTCGTCCACCACCTTCATATACTGTCGGAGCGTTTCGCTCTGCTGGTACTGCTTAGTACCGCCGAGATACGCCTTCAGCCGGCTTCTCTGGCGACTCACATCGTCTAGAAGATCGTACGTGTAGCTCGGCGCATCCATCGGCCGCCCCGGGAAGCCAGGGAAGAATGCGCTATGCAATCCCTGGTGGAATCCTCCTCGCTTCCTTGCTCGGTTCCAACGGTGCGTCTGGGCAAGCACGAGCCGCGGTTCCCATAGCTCTGCCGTTCCTAGCGCGGCATTGTGCACCAAGCGGGGCCGGAGGTCCTCGCCCGCGAGACCGAATACCACCAGCACCGGGAAGTTTTGCTTCTCAAGCACCTTTCCAGCCTTACCCCTATTGATGTCCGCAATCGCCCGGAGCCGCGAAGTAACGTTAAATCCAAAGCGGTCGCCGCCCAGACCATAGGAATTGACGACGGGTAGAGCGGAGCGCGTCTTCACGTCGGTACGCCGCATCCGGACAAACTTATTGAAGATCTCTCCGGCAGCCTTCTGGCCGCTCTGCGCGAGTGAGGCGGAGAGAAAGAGTGCGATCTCCTCCTGACGCGCCCGCGACGATGCCTGGTCGATGTTCTGCCTCTCCATTAGCGGAGAGACGGCTGCAGCCAGCGGCGTTCCGGGCTTATTTGTTAGACAGTCGGTATCGCTGGTATACCTGAATGCGCCTGCCACGGGCCAGCGACCGGTGTCGGCGAAGTGCTTGGCCACCAGTATCTCATCGGGATTGAAGATGACTTCATCAGGCGGGTACTTCCCGAGGTCCGCAATGCGGTCGCAGGTGGTGCGGCGCGCGGGCTTCCACTCGTACCGCGCGGACACGTCGATCGCGCCGTCGTAGTCCTGAAAGGTGCGCCAACCGGGGTTCACGGCGATAGTGCCGGCTGCCATGACGATGGGCTTGTCCTGGAAGAGCGACGCCGCGCTTGGATTGCCCAGAAAGTCGAAAATGCGCGCAATTGTCTGATTACCTGCGGCGTCGATTAGGCGGGCGCGGGCCGGGAACGCTGCGCTCCCGTTACCGTCAGCCCCTCGCTGCCCTAGAAGTGTGGGAAGTTGATCTGCCCCCAGCGCATTGATGTTTGTCGCGACGGTCGCCGGCACCGCACTTGCAAAGCCTCGCGCTTGGGTAAAGGTTTGGCCCGGCGTAGCCTCGGAGGCAAAGGCAAAACTCTGCTGACCGAAGGTGGGGGAACTCCCCGGAGCCGTCACCCCAGAATTCGGCAGCGTGCCGGTCACGATGCTCGTGCTCATGGCATCTGCGAGCGCTCTCTGCGCTGTTAGATGCTCGTTACTACGTGCTCTGAGATTGTTAGTAGACTGGGCGTATGCAGCGTCCGCCTTGTCAAATTCCGCCTGACTTTCGAGAAACTCCTTCCGCAGGGTCACATTGCTCAGGTCACCTTCGTTAGCGGCCTTCGCCCTGTCCATCTCGCGCTTGGCGACCGTTCGCTGGCGGTCTGCCTCGGTGCTCACCAGGTCCGCCTCCGCGTGCGCCGTTCGTGTCCGCTCCACTGCGGCATCGCCCGCATCGATTCGCACCTGCCGCGCCTCGGTGGCTCCTAGGCGCGCCACATTGAAGTCATCCAGCTGGAGAGCACGCAGCGCCCGGTCGCGCTCGAGCTGCTCCTGAAACAGCTGCTGGTCGACTCGCTGCTTTCGCAGAATGGATTCCGCGATCGCCGCCTGCTCGGGTGCGAGTTGCAAGGTACCGGAAGCAATTAGCGAATTGAAGATGCGCTCGCTGAATTGCGCCGTCCCCTCAGCCTTGCCCGACTCTTCAAACCAATGCGCGAAGTCGTACTTTCCGGTTTCCTTTTGGCCCGGGACCTTCCGCGGGGTCCCGTTGATATCCACAGCGAAGGTGCCGGAGCCTCCACTCACAGGTGGCGCTATTAGCAGCCCAGACATTTTAAGCGTGCCCCATTCTTCCACCATGCCCTGAAGGTTGGTGATGCTTCTGCTCAGCCCCGCCATCATATCGGTTAGTTCACGTGAGCCGGTAATTCCATAAGGAACCGGGGGCGGACACGACGGCGCAATGCTCGTGAGCACCGGGCGGAAGCGTTGCACTTCTTCCGATTCCGTATTCTCAGTCATGACGTCCGCGTTGGCGTCGGCAGGTGAGAGCAGCGTAGCAATCAGCCCTGTCAGGATCAAAGTCTTGTGCAATGGGATCATGGGATGGCGCGAAGAGATAGTTCCTCGGGATTACGGGAGCACCACGGGTGCAATGATCGGGGAGTGCAGGTATCGCTGCTCAATCCCAGGAGGCGCCATGGGCAGGACCGGAAGTTGGAACTGAAAGTGATGCGGAGGTGCCGCAGCGAACGTTACCGTGAGCTTCAGGGCGCGGGACTCCGACGTCAGCGGTCCCATGAGCGTTCCTCTCACGGATCCCCCGAGCGGGTAGGTCCTGACCATGTTGATATTCAGGGGAATCCAGGTTCTCACCCATCACCGCGACCTCTCCGGAGTATGTTCCGTCCGCAGCACGGTTCAGGAGCAAATCGCTCGGTAGCAGTGTAATGATGGCTGGCTCCAAAGAAGCTGCCGGCACGATCTCAGGAAGCTTGCCCACCAAGTATTCAACCGGGATGTCGAGCATGGTCTCCGCCAGAAAGCTCGCCTTGCTTAGCAGGTCGTAGTCCTCCCGTGCCACTCCAACAAAGTTGGAAATCGTGAGATCGTTCGTCAGCGCCATATTTTTCTCCTGCTTAAGATGGTTGTTCATGCGCTCCATCCACAGGTTGGCGGAGTTCATTAGTCGGTGCATCTCCCCGGGGCTCTCCATAGGGCGCCCGGGAAAGCCAGGAAATGCGATGCTGCGAACGAGTTGGTGGAAATCTCCGATCTTCTTTTGCCGCATCCAGCGGCGTGTCTGGGATACATGAATCTGCGGCTCCCAAATCTCAGCCGCACCCGTCTTCGGATTTCTGACTAGACGGGGGCGCAGGTCCTCCCCTGAAAGCCCGAACACCACCAGCACGGGGAAGTTCTGCTTTTCCAGCACGCCTCCTGCCTTGCCTTTATTGATATCGGCAATCGCCTGGATCCTCGAGGTAACGCTAAACCCGAAGCGATTGCCCCCGAGCCCGTAGGAATTAACAACGGGCAAAGCAGAGCGCGTTCTCACATCCTGCCGTCGTAAGCGGATGTACTTATCAAAAACGTCCGCCGCCCCTCTCTGGCCGCTCTTTGCCAGCGAGGCGGAGAGGAACAGCGCGATCTCATCCTGCCGGGCGCGTGAGGACGCTTGGTCTATGTTCTGCCGCTCCATCAGCGGCGAGACCGCCGCTGCCAGCGGCGTGTCGTCCGTATTTTCTAGCGCCTCGACCGTCTCCGTGTAAACAAAGCGATTGAGCGCCTTTGGCCACTGGCCGACATGCCAAAAGTGTTCCGCCACTTCGACCTCACTGGAGTTGAACAACGTCCCGGCTCGTACCATCCGCTCGCACGTCAGCCGTCTCGCAGGTCTCCATTTGTAGACAGCCGAACAGTTGATCTGGCCGTCGTAATCGCGCGTCGTACGCCACCCGGGATTTACCGTGATCGTTCCCGCTGCCATGATGATCGGCTTGTCGGTGAACTCCAGTGCCGCAGCAGGGTTGCCTAGGAAGTCAAAAATCCGGGCGATCGTCTGATTACCAGCGGCGTCGATTAGCCGAGCCCGTGCTGGGAATACCGCGTCGGCGTCATTGCCGAGCGTCGCAATCGTCTGCCCGGTGTCCGGGAAGATGGTCGCGAGATCGGTCGGCGTGGCCGTAGGAAGGCCGGCGTCAGTTGCCGATGAAAAGGTGGTTAGGCTGGAGCCGGGGGTGATTTCAGACGCAAAGCTGAAGGCCGTTCCCCCTTTCGCGTTTGCTTCGAGAGTGGGGCTAGTAAGTTGCTCCGCGATGGTTGCACCCGGTGTACCGATCGTCAGCGGCGGCTCCAGCGCCTTGGCACGGGCTTCGATTGCATTACTTTCCTCCTTGCTGCGATTATCTAAGGTTGTCTCCGCAGCGCCTCGGCGTTTGCTCGCACGCTCGAAGCCCAGCCTCATATCGTCGCGAATCTGTGTAAGTCGCTCAACCTCGGCAGGCGGGGCACTCTTAAGGCTGGCCTCCGCCTCCTCCAGCGTCTCTGCGGACTTATTTTCTTCGCGCTGAGTCTCCTTGACCACGAGCGCAGCCTCTGCCCGGGCCAAGGTCGCGCGCTCCACATCACTGGTGGCCGCCTCAATCCGTAGCTCACGTGCCCGCAGGCGATCCTGCCGTACTCGAGACGCATCTGCCGCTTCTGCCTGCCGCTGAACCCGGTTGCGTTCGAGTTGCTCTTGGAACAGCTCTTGATTCACCTGCTGGCGCTGTAGGAACGAGTCTGCGATCGCCCCCTGTTCGGGCGCCATTTGCAGAGTTCCAGCTCCGACAAAGGAATTGAACATACGCTCGGTAATTCGCGCATCACCTTCTGCACTCCCGGCCTCCTTAAACCATTTATCGAAATTGAACTGCTCGCTCACAGCCCCCGGCTTTGCCCCGTTGATGTCGATTCCAAACGTCCCTACTTTGAATTTCTTTCCCTCCTCTTTCTTCTCTACGGTCGGCGGGGCTAGAAGCAGGCCCGAAAGCGTCAAGGTACCCCACTCCTCAAGAGCCTCATGCACATCGTCTATCCGCTCACTTAGTTGTTCCCTGATCTCTTCAAACTTCCGATCACGGACTCGAGCCACCACCCGGTATTTCTCCCTTCCTCTCAGGGGAGCGTTTACCAGACCAGAGCCTCCTTGCTTTAGCCGCGGATTGGCAAGGCCGCCGCCGATCTGACTCACTCGCACAGTCGTGGTCTTCACGACCACTTTGTCCGTCTTTAGGGCTGGTGGCTGAGCAAGGAGAATCTTTCCTTTGCGCGGCGGCTGGATTGAAGTCCCTTTGTTCTGAGGCGGTTCCAAAGGGAATTCCGGGAAGTCGATAGGTTCGACCACTGGTGTCGAGACGTCCCGCAGCTCCGGCTCTCCATCCGAAGCCTTCGGCGACGTTTGGGTTATGCCTATCCCTCCTTGTGGAGACACGGCCGTGCCGGGTGCCACCAGCAAGCCATAGATCGATGTAGCCAGCACGAAATGCTTCAAGTCCGTAGTCATACGCGAGCCGTCGGACACCTGCCTCTTCCGCGCAGGCCATCCTCCTCAAATTCTGTTCCTAGTTAGGGTGGGGTGTGCCAGCCGCGAGAACGCTCCTCAGCGCAAAAGCGACTGCTCCACGTTTTGACACAATGATCTTGCGAAGTCAACTAGGCGCGCTCGGCAATTTACACTAGGACCGACGAGCGGGGTTTCCTAGGTAAGCACCTGACACCCAAGGGTTGCCCCCCACGAACGGCGGGTTTTCCCTTGTCACCCGAACGGATTCCTGCTTTTCCGTTCTCGGAACCTCTCCAGTTGGTGTAGGGTTTTTTTCTCATGACGGAGACGGTCATATCGGTGGATGAACAAGTCTCTTTTCGGCAGATGCTCGCTTTCATGCTTGAACACGACGGTCGTTATGAGGTCGTGGCTGAGGTCAGCAGCGGTATCGATGCGCTAAGACTCTGCCGTCAACTGAAGCCACACTTCTTGATCCTCGATCTGGCTCTCTCCGAGTTAAGCGGGGCGGAAGTTCTCCGAACCATGCGCAACGAATTCCCTGCCCCGCGGTCCATCGTCTACACTGCCGTCACGAGTGGGCACCTGTTGCAAACCGCTCTTCAGGAGCGCCCACACGGGTTTGTTCACAAAAAGGACTCTTTGGCTACGTTCCAAGAGGCGCTTCGCCCAGTAGAGGCGGGTTGCAGCCACGTCACCGCTTACACAACAAGTATCCTCGACGAGCCGCGAGCCCCTCAAAGCGGAGCTTCAAGCCTCACTCCCCGCAAGCGGGCTATCGTAGAGATGATCACAGAAGGTTACAGTAATAAAGAGATGGGTGCGAGGCTGTCGATTGCCCCAAAAACAGTCGAATACCACCGCGTTCGTCTGATGGAGAAGATTGGGAGCCGTGATGTCGCAGGTGTGATTAGGTATGCATACGTTAATGATATGATCTCGGTTCCGGGCCGGGAAGAGTCCTGTATTGGATCGCTTCGGCCGTTGGTCGAGCTATCCCAATCGCCGTGGTAGCTGCCAACAGCGAGGTGTCCTTCGGATCATCGTCGTCAACAACTTGCAACTGACTCTATTCGTCTTCGTTGCACCTAATGACGATGAGGCTGCAAGCCGAAGCACACCATCAATATCCTCACGAACTCGATTCCGTAAAGTAGACCGTGAGCAAAGATACACTGCGTGGCTCCTCCGTCCTGCCTCCAGCACCTCAACGAGCAATCTGGTCCATGCCGAGGGATCGTGGCATTGTTGGTGCCATGAGGTGAGTATCCCTAACAGGTTGCTGAAAAGTTGGGGTTCGAATCGGCTGAGTTTGCGGTTTAAGCTAAACCGGGTGGAGATCTCCTTAAATGAGTGTTTAGGCAGGTCTGCGCACGCCTGTGCTGCCTTTCGGCAGCTTCGGGGCACACTGCCCCACACCCGGGCGCTTCACGCGCCCACCTCCGCGCCCGGTGGACCATTCACCGCAAGTTTAGCCATCCGCAGCAGGTTGCTTGCACCCGCGCAGAACTGCACTGCCATGTGCGTGCGTTCCACTCCTCGGTAGCGGCTTCTGCGCAGCCCGCCAACCGTCTTCAACCACCCAAAGAGCTCCTCGATGCGGCGGCGGCTCACCTGGCTGGTTGCATATCCCTTCGACCTACTCGTACGTCCATCCAGCCCCTTTACCTTCCACCCAGTCTGCTGCGCCACGTGGGGCTTGATCTCTCGCTCAAGGCACTCGCGCACAAAGCCTTCACAGTGGTAGCCCTTGTCGGCCCCCATGGTCTTCACCTGGAAGCCTCGTTCCTGCAATTCGTCGATCTGCTCGAGGGCCATCTCTGCTTCCGTCTTCCCCACTGCCGGATGCGCGGCGATGTGCACACAGAGCCCATGCCGATTCTCCGTGATGGCGTGGGCTCCAAAGCAGAGCTTTGCCTCCCGGCCTTTGCCCTTCTTGAGCAGCTTTGCTTCAGGGCCGGTCGTCCTCTGGTGGGTCTGGTTGCTGCGCTTCTCGCCATGGAAATACTTCCATCCATTACCGCTCCTTGGTCCCTGCTGCAGCGAGCAAGGAATTACTATCGTAAGGGATGACGTCGATCAAGAGGCTGTTCATTTGCCAGGGCAGTCTACTTTGCAGCAAGCGCGGTGGCCGGTGGACACTTCTTGCGGGCGATTACATGCGGGGCTCGAGATGACGAGGCGCCAGTCACGCGGGAAGGACAGCCAATCCTCCTTTACGCAACTGCTACAGGGGAGGGCGGTGGGAGCATTTCCTGAAGAAGTCGCCGCTTTCCCTATACTGCCAACGCCGCGGGCGCGGTGATGATGTACTGGAACAGCAGTGTCTTATGCGTCTGCTGGGCACTGGCGCTATGCGCAGCAGGGTTTGGGGCGACCAGTTCAACCGCCGCTGCTCGACATGAGCGGCACGGCGAGAGAGGACGCCATATGCAGAGCATGAAGTAGCTGGGAGCCGAACTACGGGCGTACCTGGAGCGCCCTCTTAGAAATTTCAACTTTGGACATGTCCCATGATCGCGAGTCGGGATTATACGTGAGATAGACTTGCATAGGCATGTCATTGCCGCTGGTATAGAACAATATCTTGTACGTAGAATTTGCAACTTCATGCTCAACAAGTTCGATGTTGCCCACAATCGCATCCGGTCTCAGCTTGATAAACTCAGCTTGGGCAGTATTCACGTCGGGACGCCTACCACACCCCGAACAAATCAGCAGCAATCCTAATCCGATAGCCCGATACATATAGAGAATCCGTTTGTCTGACTATGACAACAACAGTCACAGTCCGAATCCTGATCGTTCCCACACTGAATCCCAACCTCGTTGTGTCTGAAATCTTCGAATTCAAACGCACCTGTTTGTAGATTCGAAACGTCATACCCGATTCCAATGAATTCGTTGAGCACCCCCGCTGCTCTAGCCACGCCCTCGCCGCCACAACGTTTCGATGCAAGGCACATCCCCACACAGTGGCGCATGGGATCATTTCCATGGCCGCGCCCCTGGGTCGCGAGGGCTTCATTCCGAGCTCGCCTCACGCAACTATGCATATCATGAAATGGATAGGGTGACGTAAACGGATTAGAGCTGGGATCATAAGGAGTACCAGGACCGTGGAAGCCCACTGGCAGTGATTGCAGCCCGGTTGCGTCTGTATGATTACTAGGATTGTTACTGATGAACCCTCGCAGGTTCGCCCCCCTGATTCGGAATCCGATCGGATCTCGTGAGATCCATCTCCCCAACTTCGGGTGCATGTACCTGTAGCGCATGAGATGTAGCCCAGTTTCCGTGTCGAGATAGCTCGCCTGGAAGCGGAACTCCCAACTCAACGTTGAGGTAGCATTTCCCCAACTCGCATTCATCACCCGTGGAGTGCCATAGGAGTCGTAGCCGTAGCGCTCTGCGACGGCCGATGTAGTGCCCATCGCCGTCGTCACGCCCGTAACATTGAAGGAGTCGTGAAGTAAGATTGGCCCGCCGCTCCCTTCCACCGCTGGCACGAATTCCATTTGAAGCCTGGTCCCCATGCACGCTTAAACGTGGCGCTTCCCGCTTCTTCATCCGGGTTCTGACTGTAGGCCGTCTGAAATGACATACTCCATGAAGGCGAGAAAATCTCTTCGCCGAGCGAACATGCTGCGATATGAACTTCGCCCACTGCCACTTCTGCCTGCAAGTGCCTCTCGGACAATGGCGGACCACCGCGAGGGAAAGACGTCCAGGGCATACTCCCCCGCTGCAGTCTTGGAGATCATCTCCCCCGTCCTAATAGTCGCATGCGGGCGCGCCACGACCAGAACTCCCCAAACAACTGGTTCGCGCATCAGGCTACAGAGTCGATGAACCCCGTAACCGCGTGCGATGCGCACATAGCTGCCCCAATGGCTATGGAGATTATCGAGGCACCACATTCGGAGCATCTAATCGTGGTAAACGACCGGCTTGGTTGGGCCACGAAGCGGCAGTGGATGTCGGTGTAGTGTCCACCACGTCACAGGGGTAATCGCAAAGTCGCCTTTTGGTTCAAAATGGCCAAGCAGATAATACGGGGCCGACAAGCCTAAAGGCGTGGCGGCCAAGGCTGACCAAGTGAGGTAAACACCATCTAACTTGGGGACGGACAGTTTCCTTGAATGCTCAGTTTGGACCTGCCGTAACAATTTTAATTCTGACGGCTCCAACGCCGTTTCGGACACCGCCACAAAGTCGATATGACTCACCCCTGGTCGGTAGTCGTCGAGCGCAACGGAACCAGTCAAGTAAATTCCTTGGATCCGCCTTGGCAGCTTGTCATCCAACATACGGATGTAGGCAGACATCGTAGTGGATACCTCCGACGGCAACGGGAACTGGTTAGGGGAATTCATCGTCTGTTTGAAGTAGACGCACGGAAGTACCAAATGTGTGGTTCTTTCATCCAGCATCCCCAGAGAAGAATCAAGAACGTCTCTGTTGGGGACCGCCTAGAGTGGCCGGAAGCGCTAGCAGTTTAGTACAAAGTCCCAACACAAAATCCCGGAGCACTCCGTAGAGCTCCGGTTCAATGTGCTCCGCCCCACCTTCTAAAGTGGGCGGAGCTACATCATACGGCACTCAGACTTCGTAGACACAAGAGGGCTATAATGCTTCAGCCTCTCCACTCCACGCCCCCTTACCCCACGTTCGCTGCCGTCGGTGGAGTCACCGCCGCTCCTTATCCCAGGTTGTAGAGATGTCTGGTCATAATCTTTATCAGCTGCGATTTGGGTTGATTTCAAACGTGTTTTTGGGGTGGTGATTTCCAGAGTAAAACCGCATAAACGTGACACGCTCTCAAGGTACCCCCATGGCGTATGGGTCGATGACCCCGTTCGCGCACTCAACCACGACTTGATCAATGATCGAAAATGGCAAAGTCATAGCATTGCCGTGGCGTATCAGATCACGAACTGCGGCTTTCGCCGTCCCTTGCCCTGCGAGATACATCTCGGCATATTCACTCGTTAGCTCGGACCTCACAAGGCGAGCTGCGCTAGGGGGGCGAACCCAACTCTCACGGTGGTAATAAAACGACAGCAGCTTCGAGACTGTCTCATTGAACTGCTGTGGGCCACCCCTAGCTCCGACAAGCTCCTCAAAGGAAACAACATGGCAGAAGTTTGATAGCCTCACTCCGCCGGTGTCTTTCCAACTCCTATGTACGGCCTCCCGGACTACCCAGATCCATTCTTGAGCGAGTGGCAGAGGCGCATGGTGAATTGAGCCTGGCGATCAACCGTGGTGTAATGATCAGGAAACCTCCTTTCCAAGATGCCGATGGTATCACCGTTCCATTTAGGGGGCTTATGCCGAGACTGCTCACAAGGTCGTAGGAATTCCTCCAGAAACCGCGGTCGGGTAAGTCTCTTCAGGCCAAGCTTCACTTTAGTTCCAATCAGGTGAAGGGAGGTCTCCAGAATCAGATCACTCGCCGCAGCACCGGCGGATCTGCTCCCTGCGAACTGGGCGAACGGGACCTCGATATGATTCTTACGGAAGGCTTCTTCCGGTTTCACCTCAATGCGGGCGATTTCCAACAGGTGAACCTAGATTACCCGAATCAACTCCTGCGTGACGGACTCTCCTATTTGAGGCAGTTTGATGGACATTTATGTTTGGCTCGGCTTTACACGTGTAGGGTACGCTTAATAACGCCGTTCATTGAACCATTACCGCCGCAGCACACCGACGCTTTCCTGCGTCAGTGGATGTTCATACCCTCCGCCGGTCTTTATGAGTAGCATCTTGCCAGTCAGCTTCGGCGGAGTTCCACCAAACTCAACGCATACCATCTCGTCTCCGTAGACGCGGGCGACCGCAGCGGTAACCTCCGGAGTGCGAAGGACTAGGTGATCAACCCGAGACCGTTCCCATCTCCAGCCGCTCCAGAAAAGATGCAGCGTAATCGCGCCAACGCCGATTGCGCACAGGCAGAGTTGAAAAACGAGTCGGTGCTCGGCAGAACTTCGCTGAAGATTCCGGTTGATCCTGTTCGCAACCCATACCCCCGTGGAGATAATCACGAAGACCCCGAGGAGTAGAGCGAGCGCTTGGGCAAGACGAGTGATAACTTCAAGGATTGGGGAGATCGCCAGGAGTAGGAAAGCAACTCCGAAGAAAATACCAACTGGCCGTCCCATGACCTGCTTTTCACCAACTGCTACAGAGTGCACGAAAAAGGCCGCTGGAATGACAAAGAAGCCAACCATCGCAAGGGCGAAGGAAAGCAATGTGGTCGCGTCCGTTCGCACCAGTGTTGGAGGGATGTCGTACGCGGCAGCTCGCCCGAGTTCAAACGCATAAGCAGCGAGAGGACCAACGCCGGTCAATGCTGCCGCTGTTGCCAGCGGGAGCCAAGTCGTGAGGAAGCTTGTGCGCTGGGAAGGTTCTTCAGAAGCATTATCCATAAGATCTCGGTCAGGTGACTTTTGGCTGCTGGCTCGCTGTGCACAGCAATTGGATTGATACCGACTCTCACAAAAATGAGCTGGGCCGTTACTGGAATTGAGGGGAACTTGGCGTCATACAGATTACCTAGTTTAGGAGATGGCAGGCTTTTGAAGCGGATTGCTCATTGATTCGGATTCTGTGGCGTTATTTAGGAACTCAGCACGCTGACGAAGGCTGCGGTCACGGCAGCCATCGCAGCAACTACTGATCCCAGAACAGTAAATACTGCGTCTTCCTCAGATCGCGTCCCGCTTCCCGCTCGTGGATCGAGATCGCTGTCTCCATCAGAGTTTGTACGAATTCTGGAGCCAGCCGTAGGGTTTCCTCATCCTCGCCCACTGCGTGACGTGCTATGAGCGAAACGGAATCGGCCTGACCGCCGGATACCCGAAAGGACTCAGGGGTAAGGCCGCGACCTGTGACCAACGATCCATTCGCGATAAGTTCGGCGTCTGCTTCAATAACTCGGTGAGGTGCTTCTCCGATCTTCGCGGCGCTGGTGAAGGGCCGAGCACTTGGATTAGTGCGAGAATGTCCTGCAAGCGTCCGGCAATCAAGTAGTCCCTCGTCGAGTCGGTCATCTGGTCAAGATACCCGAAGATCTACCCCGGCCTGCAAGCCGTCATCGCGATACATGCGCCCCAAATTCGAGCACCCCAGCAACTTCGAATTTGCTGTACTGTTCCTCTTTTCCAAGCACCCACTCCACGGATTCCTGGCCTTCTGCACTCCAGAGCTGAAGGTAGACGGTGTGGAGCTGCTTGAGGCTCAACACCTGGTCTCTCCACCACGCTTTGTTCCAGGTCTTGAGCACCTCGTGAATGGTGCCTGAGACGATACGCTGTAGCTCACTGATCAGTTCTGGTTCAGTGCGGTGGGGCCTCTGGGCCTCTGTGGCCTCAGTAGGAGCAGCGGCGAGCGCGATCATGACCGCGCGGGCTGATTGTCGCGCCAGCGACTTCTCCTGCTGTTGCTCTATTTAGCTAGCTTCTCCAGCAACTCCTCAATGAGCTGAGAAGCTTGCATCTTGTTCACCTCCTTCACGCCAACGCCGAAGAGCTGCTTCGCCATCTGCTCCACCTCGCCTTTCTCCACTTGGTTCTCGTTGACAATTCGGAGGATGAGTCCGCGTTGTCCATCCGCAATTTCAGCGGTCCTCCAGACTTTGTTGAGTCTGGTATCCGTTGGAACCATTGCGATGACCGCTGCCGATAGTTTGAGTGCCGCTGCCAGTTTGCGCGCCGTTGCTGCCACCGATGCCGTAGGTTTTATCGGGCATGAAGCCGACCTTCTGGATCTCGGCATCGACTGCGGCTTGCAGCAAAGCGTAAAGCCTGCCGGATTCTTCCTGCACCTGGCTCAAGTCATTCAATTCGACTTGAACCGAGATCGAGCAGGTTGTGATGAATACTGGGAAGTCCCGCTTCTTCGTGTAGTTGATCGACAGAAAAACTGCCATTGTTTCTCCTTCTGGATGCGGGCACAAAAAACCCCGCGAGTTGGCGGGCTGCTTCTGCTCGGTTCGTTGTTGAATTGCGGCGCTGAAGTACTCCTTCGGGGTAACGAGCACCGTGCTGGTTCTCCACGTAAGAGGCTCAGAGCTGATCTCGTCATACAACGTATCATACCAGCTTTCCTTCCGCCCTGCGGTGACTCACCTGCCCAATCGATCCTGTTCAACGTCGTCTCGGGTGCTCGTTGTTGTAGGTTTCATCGCTGAATGCCTGCGCTCGTCTGTGTGCATTAGTGGAAAACTTTGGAAAGGCACGACTACTAGCGGTGTCTTTACTCATGGGAGTTGCTGGACCAGGGTACAGTGCCCATTAGGAGTGAAATCTCCCCTTTCACCTTCACCGTCAGCAACCCCTCCCGCGTGAGTTTTTGTTCCTTCAGCCGGAGAAAGACTTCTGCTCCACGGCCGTTCGCCTCGAGGGGGACGCTAGACAAGCATCTACTTAGGTACTAATGCGGCCTCTTGACACACCTCGAATACAAACCGAGGAAGCTCTTCCTTATCTAGTCGAATCGGGCACATCCCAACGTCCAGGACATCAGATGCGTTCTGCGCGTAAGCCTCAGAAGTCAAAAGCCAGTAGCCGTGGTACTCCTCTCCCCGCTCGATCTTGCTTTTTGCTCTAGCGAGAATGTCAAACATAGAGCTGTCGCTCGCCGACAGCCCGAGAAACAACCCTACTCTGGAAAACAGACTTGCTTCGACTGCAGCTGACCATCCCTGATCGATCGCAGCTCGCCTGCGCCGGTATGATTTGGCACTGAGTACAACATCTTCAGACATTGGAACCTCGCCTTCGTGCTGAGGGAGATATCCATGCACATGATTTATCTCCGCATCAGCGTGAGTAGAGTAGTCTGACGGAGAATTTCGCACACAAAGCGAATAACCGAGTAAACGTAAATATTGCTCCAAGAGGTCATCGTAGTTATACGTAAATACCGTTTGTACACGACCTCGACGAGTCCCCGTAAGTAGAGCCGTGACTGCGAGCAACAATGGGGAACTAGAAAGCTGATCCAGAAGCGTCGGAGCTACAGTTTTATACAGCGCCTGGTGAACAGCATTGGCGTAAGTTCCGTTTCCGTTGTCACACGCATCTACTTCCCTGCTGAGCTCATTGTCGCTCATTGATCCCAGCCGCGCCATGTATTCCATATTATCCTCCTTCCCAACGATCCTAGCCACAAGTTCAGTCCACGCCGGAAGCCCGAAGCCCTTTGACACTCCAGCGCCAAGGAACAGGTTCAAGCTCCCTGCTCGGAGATAGGCGCCGATTGCCGAAACAGCCAAGAATGGAGAATCCAAATAATCGGTGTGCGAGTATATCTCCACGTCATTCCTCGGCTTCTCGAATGGACTTAGACTGCAAGATAGGTACGTTGGTGGTGGTCGCTGTAACGTTACCTAGTTCCTCAATTCCGCGAAGCAGTGTGAAGAGGCGCATCAACTGACGTAACCCTGGTGCAATCCAGAGTTTGAAATTACCATGCCGATCCGTAGTCGCACTCGATTTCCGGACTCCATCTTCTTGCATCGAAAAGCCAAGAACGATGGGAGTCACAATGTCCTCAGAACTTAGGGGGTTCAGAACTGCCTTAATTAAGCGCTGGTACTCAGGTGACGATCCAAGGTTTGCGCCTGTCATCTGAAGCTGCTTTATTGTCGCGTTCGACTTGCTCTTGGAGACGTAGGCTAAGTGGCAGCGTGTCACTGCAAGTGACACATTCCCGTCTGACATCGTTGATCGAATGATCGTTGATCCAGTCGGCCCGAGCTTGATTACCATACGAGTTATATCAAGCCGCTCGTACAGGATCTTGGTTCCAGCAAGCTTTTGGTCAATCGAGGGGAAGAGCTCCTCGGCCATTGAGTGAAAGGGCGCAGCAATAACCAAGTGTGACCCTTCCCAAGCTAGGATGACGTCGTAAAGGAAGTTGGTCTTTCCGCCAATCCGAACGCGCCTCGGCAATTCTATGGTCCGCTTCTCACCCTCGGAGATAAATCGGCGCACCCGACTGAACTCGCGTGCCGATGCAAAACGGCCATGCGCATACGTGGTTTTGAATCCCGAAAGCTCACTGTCGACCTTCGAGTGTGGTCCATAGCATAGATCCAAGACGGCGTTTGCGGCGGACCCCGCGTCACCCGAGGTTTTCACAACCTCAGTAACATAGCTTCGCTCGGTGAAGTCAGGCGTCAGCATTGCGCGTTCTGGCTAGAAATCACCATGTAATTCCAAGCGGTTAACCACTGTGCGTCTGGCACCGAATTATCGCCTCTAAGGCTACGGCACAGGGAAGCGAGTGCATACTGCACGGGACTGACAGTTAAGCAGTCTTCATCAGCAAAAACATATACGCTCGCGGTGTAATCATTCGAGTCACTCGATCCTTCTGCAAAAGGATCCTCCTCGATTCTCTCGATTCTTCCAGCTATTAGGGGTGAGGCAAAGAACAGCCGAATTTGATCCGCAAGGTAGTAGAAAGGTTTGAAGTATGCGTAGGTTTGTTTCCGCTGAGATTCATCACTGGTAAGCTGACGCAGCAAGGAGAATAGCGGTGACTCCTCTGCCGCCACCGAAAGTGAGTCAAGAGCCTCGCTTAATGTCTCGATAGCATAGTTGAATGCTGCTTCGGTCGGAAGGCCGCTTCCACTCGCCACTGTGGCAAGCGAGCGGATAAGGTACTCGCGTGGGCGAGTGAATGGGGCAGCCACACGGATCCAGGACGCCCAAAGGGACATCAGGTACATCTTCCGCTGATGAGCGTAAGTGAAGTAGAAGTCGTGAAAATGAACGACCATTTCGATCGCAAGTTGCTTATATCTGCTATAAACTTCCGCGAGCTTTTCTAGCGAAATAAATGGGGTGACGTTGTTATCGGGAGCTGTAGGATTATCAACGCAGTGCAGTGCGTAGCAGAAGTTGAGAATAACGTTCCTCAGACCATCTGAAACCGGGATCTCGACGGGATTTTTACGATTTTGGACAAAGTGCTTGAAGGCTTCAAAGTGCACTTTCGAAAGGATGGCTTGTTCCTGATCGATCCAAGTTGTTCCAAATAGAGCCTGAAAGATGGATCGTACTCGCGAGTGCATGATCTCGTGTGAGAGCGTCATTAGCGTCCATTGTGGCATGGTCTCAGCAGTTAGGGCTTCCGAGGCGGCGGTCACGCAGAACTTCGACTCCATGAATCCGTGCCGCAGACTAAAGTGCGTTATCAGAGGCATGTCATCAGCGTTCGGAAAATCTCCGCCCTTGTCGAAGTGCTCCTTCCCGTTTGGAGATCGCAGCGGCAGGACGTATTCAGCGCCCGAATCGTACTTAGCGATGCTCCCTGGCACCGCGTGCTTGACCTCCGTGTAGTGTGACTCGATGACCTTTCCGGCACTTCGCACTTGGAAGGCGAATTCAAGATACCGTGTGAATTTTGAAAGCGCCCTAACCGCAGTCCCGATTCCAAGCAGCGAGTGGTGTGGAAACGGAGAGCGGTTCCAAAGGATAGGAGTAGCACCGGACGTCCCTTGCGTCACCGCGTAAGATAATGCGGCGCTCAATTCAACGAGCGCCGAAACGATTGCATTGCCCCTTTTCTGCGCGGTCACATCTCCACCATCCGCCGTGCCCGCCCTCTTGACTGACGCATACTGCTTGAGCAGGGCATCCGTGATGCTCGCGGCAGATCTGATAGTTCGCAACTCATCTGGACTATATGTTGAATACGCAGGCCAAAGTGTGGCGAGGCTTGCAGCGATCTGCTCCACGTAAACGGCAAGTTCCGGCTCTTCACACCGAGGTAACGTGATCCAATCTGCAGGATCCGCAACGGTCGGCTCCACGAAGGTTCGAATCTTGCTTGCGTCTAGCGCACCATCTATAATTGGCCAGAACTCCATAGGAGGCGCCCCGATGCTTTTCCGGAGCTCTGCCGCGCGCTCAGGAGTGAAGTTGAGCATCACGATCGACGCGAGTCCTTCGGTGAAAAAGGTATTTGCCCGCTCTTGAGAGTTCAGCGTGTTTCGTAGTTTACCTAGAGCAACGTAAGGCTGCTGCGAAAATATGAAACTGATGCCAGTTATAGTCGCATCCGGCTCCGGAGCTCCGGTCCCCGGAAGAAGGTACGCAGATAGAATCGGGCTGTACCGGAAATCGGAAAAACCTGTTCGGCTTTGCTGAGCAGCAGTAACCGGAGATCGATCGAGCAAGGTGACCGTGAATCTGGAGGGGGTCTCAGCTCCGACGACCAAATATCGCGAAAAGATCCCAGTTTCCACGTTTTAGGTCTTAATCCTCCCAGCGTAAAGTGCCGTCATCCTCCAAGACGAGGCGTAGCTCGTATTGCACACCTTCGCCACCACTATCGGGAGCAGATCTCGCTAGTGCCTCTGGTCCACGCGCCATCCGCTTTAGCGCGTGAAACGACTGACGGGCTCCGTGCTTTTGAACAGGAATCTCCTGTAAGCCACCGAACTCAACAGCTTCGCTACAGACTATCTGTAGGATTTCTTGTTGCGAGATCATGGCGATTTCAAGGGGGGCAGAAAGGGCGGTGAATTGAGTGCGCCTAGAGTGAAAATGCAACACCATTCTTGAGCCGGCGCCTGTTAACCCAGAAGACCGCCCATGCCCTTCGTCCCGATCGGTTGATCGCGAGCTTCGAAGCAACTACCTGCATCGGCTCCCATATCGCGAGCTGCTAACGGACATGCAGGCGCACTACGAGCACCTCTGTAGGGTGACCGTCTTCGAGCGTAATCCGCTCAAGCCCAGGGCCTTTGACGTTCCGATTCGGACCCAGCCCTGCGGAGGGCGAAGGCAGCGGGAACTGTGACGAGTTTTCGGGAACCTGCCCATGTAGTCGCTCCAAAGGATGCCCCTGGTATTGAAAGGCAGTCCCCAAAGCGCCAACCCCAGCGGCTTCTCGGCACACTGCAGCGGGTCGCCAGAAGTGGCGACGTCGAAGGAGTTCACGAACCTACCGATCTTCTCAAACCGTCGGACATCCTTTCCGTAGTGGAAGACAAGGGTATCTTCATCCCGCCTGGCCATTCCTCTCCAGTTTGCCATAGTGCAAGCTATCGAGGAGCATCCATTTTCCAATGCTTCCACCCAGGCCTGCACCCATCGGTAGCTGGGCCAGCCAAGTCTGGTGCAGCCCACCTCCAGGCGGTAGCCTGGGTCGTAGAGGTGGCGGGTAGTATGGTTTTTATCAGTGGGTTCTTTGGGCGTTTCAGACATGTACTTTCGGTTGTGGTTTTCCAGAGTAAAACGCCATAAATCGACACTGCTCCCCACGGGTGGGTGATGGCGTATGGGTCGGTCGGCGCGTTTGCACACTCAACCTCCCCTGCGTTGAGAGCGGATGAGCATAGAGCGCATCAAGCAGGATGAAGGAAAACGTATGCTTCACCCTGCCGGGAGCAGGATTTCATCCGGAGACGCTGCGGGCCCGTTGATCAAGCGCTTAGCTACGGCTTGGCTGCTCCCGGTGAACTCTCTGGCTAAAAAGCAACAGCTCAGCGTTTCGGAACGTGAACGCCAGCACGCGGCCCAGAGACCAAGTGCCAGAGTGTTGCAACTCATTGCAGCGGCAACATGAAACTAGGGGGAACCTTCCGGTCCGGGCATTCCGCTCATTCAATACGGCGAACTGGCCCGCGTCGCCTTGGCCGTTGCGATGCGTAGCAGGTGGTCTGTCCGGCAAGTAACCGACGCACATCAGTCCTGGATGTCGACGTCCGATCGCGTGTCGTAGGCTCCTCACGTATGCAATCCGCGCCCTCTGCTTCCGAACCGCCCGTCGAATCCACGAAACCGCAGCGGCTCGTCTTCGTGGATGAATCCATCTTCGGCTTGTTTGGAAAAGGAACCCGCGACGGCAACTTTGCCTATGCGGTCGTGAGTCTGCCCGCCTCCAGCACCCGGCATTTGGAGGAATTGATGCAAGTGCTGGAAGCCCACATTTGCCGTGAATACGTAAACGCAACGGGCAAGCCCGTGCCCGCAGAAATCAAATCGCAGCACGTCCGCGCTTTGCCGCCTGATGGGCTGCGAACGATCGCCGAGAAAATCGCCTACTTTCTCTCCCGGCACCAAGGCGTGCTCTTCGGCTTCTCCCCGCGTTTTAATAGGCCTTGGGCATAAACCTCATTTGCGACCCTGTGATGAAGTTCCGCTAGGCGAGACCTGCCGCTCGCTTCGCTCTCTTGTGCTTTTCGTCGATACCATCCGCAGAACGCCACGGCGGCGATGATCAGCAGAGGCGTGATGAGGACCGCGCTCCATCGGTCCCAGATCCGCGTGTACCACGTCTCTGGTTCTGGTTCTTCAAAAATTCCAAAAGGTGCGCTCGCCATGTGCCGCCGTTTTCATCAGCGAACATCGAGAGAGAGCCAATCCAATTCGCGGCTCTACATCCTACAGCGGGTCCAGGCTGTCGAAAAGATTACCCTGCGATGACGGCAGCTCGACAATTTTCTACGGGCTCGTCGCGGACTAAGGAACACTCACATTGTGAATACCGCTGGAGCCGTCGGTGAAGTAGGCAAGACTAACGAGGCGTAATTGCCTTCCGCCTTAGCGCACAGCCGCGAGAAATGCTCCAGACGATTGCCTGGACTCGCGGAATTTTCTGCGATGTAAATGCATCCTATGGGAATGTCATCGGATCGGGCGCTTCGAGCCTTGGTTCATGCAACTATCGGCTTTTTTGCGGCAACTCTGTCGGCGCTCGCTGAGTTAGATCATCTTGGACAGCCCAAATGGTACGATAACGTCGGCGGGACTACATTCGCTCCGCAATTCTGGAGCCCTTTACGTATCTAATCGTCCTCCACAGACTGAACTGATCTCCGTGGGGCAGCAGGTGGCTGCTGCCCTCAGTGAGGCATCGACGGACTTAAAAACGCAGGTCGTCTCCGCCGAGGAATACAACTTGATCATTGCAGTTCACGGGCCGCAACTCCGCATCGGAACAGCGGGCTCAAAGCCAGCGAACTGAAGTGCCGAAACGGGTGACGTACTTTGCAGATTCCTCTGCGAGGTGCGCCGCGTGTATTCTTTTTCTATGAAGACGACCGCCTCCATCCTGCTCGCTGTGGCAATCCTGGTTTTCGCACCTTCCGTACGGTGTGAATCAAAGGTCCTCAATGCGGTTTCCAATCTGGGAGACAAAGCGGAGACCGCCGTTGGCAATGTCGGGAACGCAGGGAAGGATGTCCTCGATCAGGGGAAGGCCGAAGCAGAGCGGCTCAAAGAGAGGGCAACCGCAGAAACCAAAGCGCTTAAAGCCAGGAACGAACTGGGCGATGTGACTTCGAAGGGGAAGAACGCCGCAAAGAAGCTGCGCGAACAGGCGGAGGCTCAACTTCAGGAAGCCGAACGCTCGCTCTCTGGAGGTGACCAGTTCCGCGTTCTGGGAGAGGCCGCCACTTCTCTCGCTAGGACCATCCACGCCGATCTACAGAGCATCTCCATACCGGATGAGTTGAAGAAAAGCGGAGCGCTGATCGACTGGGCGCAGATTCAGGCCTACATCCTCGCCGTGCGGGAGTTTGGCCCGAGGGCACAGAGAACCTCCCAGGTGGGGCAGGCCCGGTACATCAAGTTCGTGGATGAATGGCTCACCCAGCACGGCCACCAGATTCAAAGGGGTTCGGAAGGCGACATGAAAGCTGCCGGGGTACCAGTCCTTCCAGAGGGAGTAAAATCTGAACCGCTTGATGAGCTTGCACGAAAAGCGGCGACATTGGCGAGCCCAGCTTACCCCTGGCATTCGGAGCCGAATGGCGCGGGATCACATCAGTTCAAGGTGTCAGACCGCCTGGTGGTCTCCAAAGGGGATCTCGCTGCAGCGTGCCGCCAGCATGACAAGGATTTCCAGAGTCCGGGCATCAGCGTCGACATGGCAAACGACAGGCTCGAGAAGGAACTCAAGCGTATTTACTTCCAAGCCTATCGAGAGATGGAATCCTTTCTCAAATAGCCCGTCCGCAGTTCAGTCCTCTTTGCTGGCGGATGCGTCGCCGATCTGAATTCCGGTCGACGACGCTGACCATTTGATATCTTCCGGGAGGAATTTCAGACAGGCAGATAGCGAAAGGTAGAGAAAAGCGGCATGCACCCAAAGAGTGTGAACGGCTTCGGGCACATGAAGGTGCTGGTCCACGAACTTGAAAAAGTCGGCGGCGAACATCCATATCAGAAGGAGCACTAGCACCCGGACGACGCGGATGGGAGTGGACACCACGTCTGCGGCCGCACGCCAGTCGGCAGAGTTTATTTGAGGGTACTGTCGCTTCAACGCGAGCTCACACCAAGGGCGGAACGAGACGAAGAGCCATCCCGCGGTCATGCAGATCGCCAGTGAGAACAGACCATCAATCCACTGCGTGAAGGTAACTAGGGGAAGAAACCAACCAGTGGCGAACCAGCCATGCAGCGGTCCCCGGTCCCCGACGATATGGACCAACTGAAGGACGAGGAAAAGCACCACCCCCACGGTGATGCCCTTGCTGAGGTTCTCTCTTCCGATCATTTCCGCACCTTCGATGGCATTGGCGCGCGATAGGCCTCCGGTGATGAGCACCAGAAAGAGCCAACAACCGAAGCCGTTCAGAAACAGACCGTCGTCAAGCCGGTCACACAAGCCGTTCGTGATCACTCTTCCGAAGCTCATTGCACTGTAGTCCACGGCCGGACTGGAGTGCGGTTCCTTCAAAACAGCCGCTTCCGTCTTCCGCCCTTCATTCATTTCACCGAATGATTGATCAAGCTCGTTGGTCAGCCGACGCGCACGTGACAAATCGCTCACGTGGTCCTTCTCCTCCTCCGGGAAACAATCGAGCCATGCAGCGAACGGAATGAGTATCGACTGGTCGGAGGATTGCCCCGATCCAATCTGCTGGCAGGCGGTCCCGCTCTTAGCATCTTCATCAAGGATGATGGCCAGATCAGCATCTCCTGCTCGAAGCTTAAACTCCTCCGGCATCGCGTACTTCGGGTAGTAGCGGACCTCGAGGTATTGCAGTATGAAGCCTCGGCCGATTTTAGCCGCCACCAGGACAATCAGGCAGATGGAGAGGATCGTAAACGCTGTCCGGAAAAGGTCCCCCACCTCGGGCAACTTCTCCTTTTCGTCTTCACCCGGCGGTTTTTTTTTACGCCGACTCAAAAGCCTCAATCCATTTCCATCGAGCATGTCTCTATCCTTGGCAGAACTCGTAAAACGGGCCAAGCCGAGGTTTGCTTTTTGTGCATTTCCGATCAGCTCAGCATGTTCGGCGTTCCTAGCAGAGCGACTTGCTCGCTCAGCGAACATCGGAAGGGCCTAACTCTCGTCCCATGCCCGAATCCAAACCGCGGGTGCGATTACATTCACTGGCCAAAGATTTGGAGTGTAACCATGAGGTGCCTGATCCAACTCGGAATGGACGGGGAACTCTTTGCAAACCGGCGAGCACAGTCGGGGAGTCACTCCCCGGCGCGCAGTCGCTCGAGTTTGCTCAGGATGGCACAGCCGTTACGGCAATCACGGTATTTGTCGCCTCCCGGGTCTTCAACCGGTTTAACGCTCCGGATGTATGTCTCAATATAGTGCTGAGGAAGCCCGTGCTGCTCGGCTCCCGCGAGCACGAGGGACCAGTACCAGTCGTATGGTTTGACTGATGCATCAGTCGCATCCGCTGTGTACGTCTGTGCTTCCAGACAGGGAAACCTGAAGGAGTGAACCCAGACGGGTGTTCGCGAATATCCCCGGCCAACCCCCTCCACCTCATCCAGTGCGTCCAAGTCTGGTACTTCAAATACAACTCCGTACACCTCGCTTGAAGGCGATGGGTCAATCGTGATGTCACACTTGCCAGATTTCTGACCGATTTTACGGCTACTGACCTTGTGAAAGGTCAAACGACGACCCGTGATGAGCCCAACGCCCATCAGTTTGGCGCCCGGAATGCGATCGGGAGCGCAGAGCCGCTCTGTGAGCATATTGGAGCCGTAGCTGAAATAGTAAGGCATACCTGATTCGAAGTGATGCTTCCGCGAGAACTCGGATTTTACCAGGTTCAAAGCTGCAAGCACGAGGTTCGGACCTGACCCCTGGGGAGGTGTCCGGTTAACTCCAAAGCGCCGTTTCTTGCGGCGAAAGAAGCCGTGATCACTTCCGGGTCGCGGGAACGCCTTTCAGGGTTTGCATGCTGTAGTCCACCGGATTTTCGCCGCATTAATCCTCCATTCCTAGCTGTTCGGGCGTGACGTCACGCGAAGGTATAATCCCGTCTGCCCGAACCGCTTCGCCAGTCGCTCAATGAACAGCTTCGCGAACTCGTCCGGCGGGGTCCTCCTCGCCAAGGGAGCGAAGGCATGACGAACGATACCCGCAAAGAGGTCCGCCACCTGAACGATTCGCTCTTCGTGCGAAGAGGTCGTCACAATGTCGGCTACCTTCAACGGAAACTCGACGTTATGGGTGGGAGATCCCACCCGCTGATCTCGGAAAGCCCCGCTGGAAAACTTCAACATAAGCGGCCGTTCGCGGGCGAGCGTCTTCGAGTCATCGGCGAGCACAATGAATCGCTCCCCCAACGTTTTTCCCCAAGCATCGCTGAGGGTGTAGTAGGTCGGGAGGATGGGATCCAGTTCGGTTTCGGACAGAAACGGCAGCCACGTTTCAGGTTGATGACAGGCGAGCAGGATCGGCGCGAATGCCAGCTGATGGTGTCGGGAAACGTGCGATCAATATGCTCGTGAGCGGAGACGGACTCCAGGTAGAAGCGATCAAGGCTATCGGCGTCGCGCCGGCGGACGAGTTTTACGAAGCTGTTGAGCAGGCTGTCGGTCCCGCTCCTCCCCCAAATACACCGGAAGCGTGAGCGTGAGCAGGTTGGCAAGCCCCCTCGCTGCACCTTGTTCATACACGCCATGGCGAAGGAACTCGGCTGGCCGGAGGAACGCATCTATGCGTTTGCCACCGAGAAGCTGGAATCAGCGGAACCGATCACCTCACTGACGGCGCTCCGGAATGACCAGGTGACTCTCCTGCGAGATCGGATTCGTTACGGGATCACTCGACGGGACCGCGCAGCGGCCAAGACAACGAACAATAGGAAACGGTCGACACAGCCGAAGCTCGTCGTCACCTCGGTAGTTGAGACGCCGGCGGATCCGCGGACGGATATCGCATTCAACGTTGCCGTCCTGGTCCGTAATGCGTCGAAGAAGAGCATTCGCAATCATTGAGATTCGTCACCCGGAGGCCAGTTGTCGCTCGGTCGCTCCGAATAACCAGTCTTGGGAGCACGAGGCAGTAGGTGCCTTCGACCTGAAACCCATGAACCCTTGGCGTCTCAAGGCGAAGGAAAGCCTCGATCCCGGCCGTGAGGAAGCAGTGATCTTGATCGGTGGCGAGTGTCAGATGCCGGTACCATTCGACATTCAGCTCGCCGTCTGGACGGAGGATCAGCCGCATCAGCAACTGAACTGCGCCATCGACCCGCGATCGGTGGAAGGTACACAGCGCATTGTGTTCGGACCACGTGCTGGCGATTGATCGCCTGAGGTTTACACCACGACCTGCGATTCGGCGGCTCAAGGATCACATTCGGGGATAACTAAAAAGGTGTGCGAGTCAGTGGCGAGCCAGATCGAAGCGTACCTCCTGGAGACGAAAGCGTGGTCTCTGCTGCCGATCTGTCCGCGCGATTCCAAGTTCGGGAGCGTGCCTTCCGCGCTCTCGACGATCAGCCCGGCCTCTGCAGCCAGTTCACCATCTCCAGCGATCGCGGCTATCGCCACATCGCATGCGCCACCGACACCGAGTTCACCCGCTTCTACGCGCGCCTGCGCGGGCACGGCACTGCCGAGCTCATCCGCGCCCGCCGTCTCGCCCCCCGCCGACACTCTCTTCTCAAGCCCAAGGCCACCCCCACCCATGACCCGAAACGGCCAAACCCTCCTCACTCTTTGATCCTTACTCGTCTTCTGCTGCTACAACCCCCGTGGCATTGCTCGTGGCTAGACCCGAATCCAAGACAATCAACACGGTTGCAGCGGGGACGCTTGCTCTTTCGGTCTTCCGGCCAGCGACTGTGTGAAAGAATCGGTAGAATGGTACAGGCCCGCTTACTAGCTCGAAACCTTCTGCGTTGAAAATCACCTTTGTTCCGGTCGTAAACCTCACGATGTACCTGTTCATTGCCGATGTGCCTATCGAGCACGAGAGGTGAAGTCAACGTTGCCTCAATAACCGCCCGCGACCTCCACGCCCACTTCTGCGAGCGCACCGGCCAGCGCCTCACCCTTAGCTATCAGCGCGAGATGACCTGGGCACAATTCGTCCAGCGCGGCCTCACCCGCGAGGATCTCGATCTCGTCATCCGCTGGACCCAGCTCCAGATCCAGCGGGGCGAAGGAGGCTTCTCCCCGCTCAGCCTCCAGCTCCACAACATGCTCGGCGACCTCGACCGCTTCGAGGACCGCCTCGGCGTCGCGAGCAAGAGTAAACTTGCGAAGGCACTGGCCAGGCCCGCCTCTCCCAACTCCCGCCCTCCGACCCTCGACACTCCGGAGCCAGTCTCGATCGAGCAAGGCCGCGCCATCGCCGCCCAGCTTCGCCAGTTCCGGGAGCAGCAAACTCGAGGGGAGTCACATCATGACGCGTCACCAGCACCATCTTCGCCGTGAAGCCGGAGAAACCCGAGCGCAGATCCTTCAGGAACTTAAGACAGCCGGAGCAACCGGAGCTGCTCTCGACCGCATCCAGTGCATCTTCGACAAGCTCACCGACGCTGAGATCCAGCTCCGCTTCCGCCAGCGCGCCCACGGCCATCTCTGCACCGCTATGATCCACCTCTATCACGCGGTCGATTATCTCGGCCATTCCGACGCGGTCGAAGCCGCCCACTTTACCTCTTCCCTTGCCGCCGAGCTCGCCGAGATCATCCCTAGCTACCCCGACTTCACCGCCTCAACATACCGTCGCACTCGATGAGCCAGCTCGCCTTTCCTCTCAGCTGGCAAAGAGTGGCTGGCCACGTAGCATCGCCCGCCAGCCAAGCCGCTTCGGCACCTACAACAGCAAGCCGACTGTTACGAAGGCCTGCGATGCGCTCGATAGACAGCTGCATCTGCTACGCGCGGCAAGGTTCATCCTCTCGTCAAACCTTGCTCTCGGAACGACGGTTGGCCACGCGGAGGCCAGGCTGCGCCGCCGGATCCAGGCGTCGCACTTTACTTCCAGCTGAAAACGAAGCCATGCGTCCTCGCCTGCGACAAGTGGGCCACTGTAGGAGACAATATTTGGGCGATCGCGAAGGATATTGAGGCCCTCCGGGGGCAGCAGCGCTGGGGAGGCGATTAAATGGCGATTCTGGCGGGCCGGTGTTTTTGAGCGGGCCTGTGAAGAGCCGGGAGCGATGCCGAGCACCTGCGAGTGGCTGGGCGATCATCGCGAGAGCCTGGTCTCTGGCTTGGTTCAGAAGGACGACTGCCTTGTGGGTACCTCCGCTGTCGGGATGGGCGGTGCGCTGGAGAGAGCGCCAGGCGGAAAGGATGACTGCCCCCGAGCACCACTCTCTACTCTGAGAGATTGGGGAAGGGGTCGGATAGCGTGACAGGAACGTGACGGAATAGCGTGCGCGTTTTCGCTACGATAGGGGTTCCGATGGCGGGATCCGCGAGGCCATTTTTTCATAGACCTCACGAAAGGTTGTTCCGAGTTCGCTCACTTTATGAGGAATAACGCCTGGGTCCCCACCAATCAGCGTATCGTCGTAAGGGAGCGTTAAACCAGTCCTGCCAAGGTTGACCAAGTACTCGTCTGGTTGGTCGTCAGCCGGCAACGTTTCGAGGCCCAAAAACTGCCTGAGATCGCCCGGGAAGGCATTGTGAATGGCGTCCCAGCACCGAAAGAGACCGGAGACAGTCATATATCCCTCCACATAGGCCGCGAAGAAGAGAGCGATCAGCTCTGGCTTATCTCTGTCTGTGGCCGAATGGATCATGTAGATCATTGTTTCCCCGACCTTCTCCCGTTGTTTTTCGTTCTCGAGGATTTCCCGGACCTTCCGTTGCCGATCTTCGATTGGAATGGAGTCCAGGCGCAGGAGGAACGCCGCAAGCTTCGACATGAAGATTTGCTCGCTGATACCTTGAGCTGCTTTGAAGACCCCGATGAGGGTGCTCATGACTGGAATGTCTTTCAGAATCTCGCTATCGGTGAGTATCGCGAGAGTGGCCCCCGAAAATTCTAGCGTAGCCTCCAAGCCGTGGTTGCTTTTCATGTATGATGTTTCGGAAAAATCGCTCGGCGCCGATCGCGCGAGCGGGTGAAGGCTACCGCTCAAACCGCACCATGTTTTCAGCTGCCCAGCTGGGTAGATCGCAAACCACGCCCGCGCGGGTTGGTTTCTCACCAACGCCACTGCGCTACTCTCGCGTGTGAGCCCGCTGGATGGTTAATGCCGCGGTGTTTTTGAAAGTGAGGGAGCTGGGCTGGATGGCGGTTCAGGGCTGCAAATCCCGAACAACTCCAGCGACCCACTGCAGGAGGGCGGTACCCGCTCGACCGCATTTGAGCATGGAGCCAAAGGCGCCGCTCACGAAATGCGGGGTCGAGCGATAGCAGGCCGATAGCGAAGGCGCCCCGCCACTTATGGTAGGTAGTTGGCTCCGCGAACATAAGAAGGATGTAGTCCGCCATGTACATGCGTTGGCGGACGCAGCGAAAGTGGTAAAAAACGAGAATAAGCAGAAGGGCAGCAGCAACGATCCAGCCAGTCATAAGATTAGGAGTCTAAGGTACATTTGAGATACGCGAGGCAACGCCTGGACAGAGTTGCCATCTACGCAGGTTCTGCCTCGTCGACCTTTTCGGTGCCTGGAGGTCAAGAGGATGTGCGTCCTCATGGATTGCCAATACAAGATCCGTAAAGCCCACTTGCGCTTAGTGCGTAGAAAATGTCTAATCAGTGGTCCTGCGCGGTGCAGACTGAGAATGAGAACCAACGGTCTTCCATTGGGAGGCCATAAACTAGGCACCGCTCATCGAATGCGGGCGACAAAAGCGCTTAGTCGCTTCCATTCTGCCACCTTGAACAAGAAGCTCCTTGTGATTGGGGTGGCCCAATCACCAAGCCTGATACCTACACCGCGAACTAGAGCTCACCAACTCTCGATGTAGCCTAAGTAAGAAAGACGAATTCCCATCGCTTGAGCACTTACGGCATAGCGCTTCGCCATCTCCTCAACAACGGTCTCCTCAGAAGCGGCTGTGCGCGTGAGCACAGGCAAGTCGCTCCTGATAACTTTTGAGGACGGCGCGGCAATGATCGTCGCATCGACGATCGTCCCTTCCCGCAGCAGCAAACGCTGCTCGCCCAGGTACGCATCGACCTCCGTCAGGTTTTGCCCGGTTAGCGCGTGCGCCTCCAGCAAGTGCGGGAAGTTCAGCAGCGTCGTGGCGTCCGGCACGGACTTGGTCTTCGAGGCACCTCGATGCGGCGAAGTGGCGCATCACCTGGCTGTCGTAGATCGTGTCCTCCATCGTCTCATCGGCCAAGCCATACCATTGCTGCAGGAAATAGACCCGCAGCATGCGCTCCAGATCAATCGGAGGACGAGGACGCCCTCGCAGCCCCTTCGGATAATGCGGGGAACCACCCGCTCCATCTCAGCGAGGAACTTCTCCCGCCGGGTGACCTTCTTCTTCCGAGCAAACTCCGCGTGGGCAAAGCTGGGCTGATGTTGCATGAGAGAAACTAGCTAACTTCCCGCTCCTCACTCAAGCTCCAAGCAAGGTGGGCTGGATTAAATCCGCGTTTCCCAAATGCCAATATCCGCATCCCACTTACGGCGAGCTTTCACACCCTTGCAGGAACCTCAGTATAAGTAAAACCGCGAGCCGTACAGCTTATAGCCGCAGCGGAGTGTCTAATGGCCGCATCCAAAAGCGTGCCCGCCGCAGGGTTTCCCAACGTCCTAAGTTTAAGGAGTCTACAAACGTTGAGCATCGCTTGACTTTATTCGTTCGAAGAGCTCTCGCGAGGACTGATCTCAGAGGGAGCTACCCTCCTTACGATAATCTGGACCGCATCTCCCAGCTTGAGGGTTACGCTTGGCCACTGCAAGTCAGTGTTGCTGCGGCACTCTAGACCGCCGATAGATAATACAAATTGCTCTTGAATTTCCTCCACACTTCGAACAGGGGCTTGAGGGTCGTATGATGAGCGGACGATTGCCGTCAATACTGCCGGATGATCAATCGCGGCGATGCATCTAATTTGCTGATTAACCGATACTTCGATTCCCGTCATAATAATAGATTGGAGTTACAGTTAAGAGCCCCCCGTAATCAACAGTCAAAAGGCCATTCATAGCGGTTACCAAGACATCTTCTATAGCACATTTCACATGATGGTTTGTCGTACTTTCTCTGAAGCCAGTCGCTGCAAGCTAAGTAGCGGGAAAGGCAGTAAGCTTCCCCACGGCAATCTTCCATCACTAAACAACAGACAACAGTGACTCCGAATGCTGCCGCGGTAACCTTTAGCGCAATCACTCCGAGAGCAGCGAAACCAACCGGTACCACTACAAGTTGTGCCGCAAGTCCAATAGGATCGGCATGACTGGACGGACAATTCCCCGCTAACCTTATAAGATTCATATCTCGGCCCGAGTACCCGATTGGATCGCGTGTCATCCACCGGCCAAACTTCGCGTGCATGTACCTGTAGCGCATGAGATATAGTCCAGTCTCGGGATCAAGGAAACTACTCTGGAAGCGGAACTCCCAACTCAATGTTGAGGTAGCATTTCCCCAACTCGCATTCATCACCCGTGGAGTACCGTAGGAGTCGTACCCGTAGCGCTCTGCGACAGCTGAAGTAGTGCCCACCGCAGTCGTCACGCCGGTGACATTGAAGTAGTCGTGGATTGCGTATCTGCGCTCCGATGACGTCGAAGAACTAATCCTCATCACGAGATCGTCAGGATACCGCGCCCCCCATAGGAACATCTTGTTGAGTGCAACCGGAGACGAGGGTGTGGACGCCAGGAGCAACTGCCACTGATCAGAATAGTAAAAGCTTGTCGTGGAGCTCGCAGAATCGACAAACTTGCTAACGCGACGCCCAAATCCGTCGTACTTGTAAGAAGCTATCGATGTCGTCGTAGAACTGCTTGACGTAGAGCTGCTCAAGCTCACCTTTGCGAGCCGCTGCCAGGGGTCATATGAGCAAAGATACGAGCCGCCCATTGACACAGGCAGGGGGGCCTGCGTCAGATTCCCGGTTGTATCGTGCTGGATCGGACTCGACCACGGATTCACAGCCGCAGGAATAGTAGCGATCTCATTCGCCTTCGTATGAGTACGATTTTGGTTGGTCTGGGGCGGACCTCCCGCACTCTGAATGTATGCGCCCGTGTTCGTCGCCGGAATCTGATTATCCCGCCAGTTCCCCGTTTCATCGAATTTGAACTGCTCTTCGAATGTTTGGTTCGTAATGGCGCGGGGGGTATCAGTGTTGAGCACGCCGCGCTGCAGCACCTTTAACTGACTCAACCCATCGTACTGATACCTTTCATCCTGCTTCGTAGTGTCTGGCGCCGCTACCTCCTCCCGCCAAATCCGGTTTCCTCCTTTATCGAAGCCGTATTTCGGATTTTGCACACTAGTAGGGCCTATCGTCCACCGCATCTCCTCCACTCTGCCGAAACGGTCCCAGCCGATATACTGATCACCTGCATTTCCAGTCTCCGCTGTACCTCCGATCAAGGTCAGCTTAAGATCCCTCTCTGCATAATACACCTGAGTGCGATGCTCCCACCCCATGTATGTGTATGCCGCCCGGTTGTCCGTGCCTTCTTTGATGAACGCTACCCTGCAAAGTACGTCATCAATTGCATCTATCGCTCCGTAGTCATAGCTGAACTGGGCGATCGACGGATAAGTAATGGACGTTCGCCGAACATTGTTCTTCCCTCCTGGAGCGGCATAGCCATATTGCGCCCTCAGAGAGGTGCCGATATTGACCGCACCACCAGGTGCCTGGTATTCGGAGGTTAGCTGGCGGTATGAGTTGTATACACGTTGCACCTCGTTGACCACCGTGCCGGAGTTAACCGTAGCATTGCTCCAGCTGGTGATCTTTTCGATCCGACCACGTTTCTCAAAGGAGCGCGATATCCGCAATACAAGATTGTTTACACCTGCGGACGCATTCGGGAACGAAGTAATCCGGTCGTGGATCCATCTTCCGAATGCATCATAGTCGTATGTATGCACGGTGGCCGCTTGATCCTTCTTCTCCTTCACTTCCCCATTACGATTGTAACGGAACTCCACACGATCGTAGGTATTATCCGTCCCATTGCCCAATGGCGAACTCACGTCATCGCTATCGGGGTAAATCATTGCTTTCACCAGATCGTTACGCGCCACATCTGATTCCGTGAGGATTTTCTCCGCCCCGTAAACAAACCTGGTTATCTGCGGACCGGTACTCCCGTTAAGAGCGGTAAGCGACAGCAAACGTCCGGACGCGTCGTAGGCATACTCGGATGACTTGTTAACGTCGCTGCCCGCTCCAAGCGGTTGATAGTTCTCCTTCATCCAGGCCAAACGACCGGCGACGTTGTATTTCCAAGCTGACACAATGCCGCGCGGATCCGTAGCCTCAAAGGGATCCGTTACATTCGGCGGAAACTTGCTGCGTGAAATCAATAACGCGTCCGAAGCGGGTGGAACAGTAGCCGTACGGCTGAACGATTGGGCACCGTTTGTGCCGTAGTTGACACCAACCACCGCTCTTCCTATTCCATCATAGTAATAAGCTTCATAGGATACCCGAGCCTTTGGCTGATTCGCGACATCCACAAGGGAGCCAGTGCCTGTCGCGTCATGGAAACGCTCTCGCGTAGTCTGCTGAGTAACATTGCTGGCAGGGTCGTAATCCCAATCAAACTGCTGCACCACAGTATCCCCCGTAACGGTCTCCGCCGCTGTGTAGGTTGGGGCCGTGTACTCCGATAAGTGGTAGGAATAGTATTGACCCCGAACTCGGCCGAGATTGTCATAAGAATACTTCTCAAAGCTGCGGCGCCCACGCTTCAATATCTTAATCAGATTCCCGGAAGCATCATACCAGAACTCGTCGCGAAGACTGGCACTATCTGCGGATACGGCCCCGCTGCCGATGGTCACTCCGCGCCGGACGCCTTTGAAGAGTCGTCCATGGGAGTCATAGAGCATTTCACGCTGGGCTACTCGGTTTGAGTCAGAAGTAGTATCTGCGCCATGGTAAGTCTCGACTATCGTTACCTGTCCGAGATTGTCGTGCGTGTACTTATATATCAGCTTTACAGTCGCCGGCGAGGTTGACAATAAGTGCTGCCGCTCAGAAGCGCGGTTCCTACTGTCGTACAGATACGATGTTATGCGGTCCTCCAAGGTAGAGCCGTTGGTATGATACGTCACCTTTGTCAGAAGGTCATCGCCTAAAACAAGTGGGGTGTCGTATTCATAAGAAGTCACCTTGGACATGTTGTTGGTCCCGCCTGCTGATGGATCGCTTGCTGTGGCTCCTGCGTCGTTCGTACCTACCCAATCCGCAAGATTTAAACCCTTTTCACTGTGAACGGGTCGGAAGATTGTTCCTCCGGGTGTAGTAGTTTTTAGCAGGCGTGTACTGTTCGCCACGTACTCGTACTCTGTCGCGAAGAACTCGCCGTCTCCCGTAGAAGGGATCGTTGTATAAGTGCGCTTATAGGTTAAGCGGCCTTTGTCATCCCAGGAGGATGCGCTCCAGTGCAGCCATTTCGAACGATCATCAAACAGGCCGTCGATTGGCAACAGCGGCCCTAATGTGGACGCACGGAAGGCCACGACCTTCTCGGTTACCCTGGCATTGAAATCCAACTTCAGGATCGTGACTGGATCCACCAGCGTATAAGTACCCAAGTTCTCATCGTAGTAGCCCGACGCACTCCACTCCTCTGGTGGAGATAGGTCATCCCTGAAGACGTGCCAATTGGCGCGACGCACCGATGTCGGCACCCCACCTATATCAATTACGTGAACTGGCCCGAGCTCTTGCAGGATTCTCCCTTGCTCGTCCGTGATAAAGTCATTCTGATAGTTGAAGTGGGTACCTGCAGTTGGAGTCCATGGCGGTGTTCCATTGCTGGTGTCATCAATCCGCGTGGACAACTCACTACTCTCCAGGCTGTAGGTGTACGCAGTTATGATCCCCCGCTCATCCTTCGACCATGTTGGAAGGCCGAATTCATCGTAGCGGTGTATCACGGTTGGCGGAATTGCTGGAGTGATCGGGTCTCCAGGGCCGTTTTCAATCGTCGCAACCACCGGCCACGTAATCGTTTCCTCGTTGTACTGAAATTCAGCAGACCAGTTATAGGTGATTACAGTCTCTGCCGGCAATGTTCCAGCGCTGCCTCGATACTGTATGAACTTCCATGGAACCGTGATCGTAAGCCCGTTTGCGGTCTGTTGTTTGTATTTCCACTCCTGTAGAAGCGTCTTGGTCGTGGTCGTACCGCCATTTTGCACACTGATGCTCTTCAGCTCCCGAGCAACAGCACCCGTCAACGGGTCGGTTGTTGAATACCAATCATAAAGCCATACAAGTCCTGTGGGTTTAAGGGTAATCCCAAGACCGGGGAGCGACTCATTGGGACCTCCGCTCGGCAAATTGATAGCGGAGGTGAGCGCAAGAAGCGTCTGCGCCCCTCGAGTGAGGCTATTCGTAGTGTCATCGTACTGGAAGTACTTGTAGGCGAGTGGTGTTCCCGTGCTGGTTCTCAGGATTCTGAATACAGCTAACCCCGCGAAATTGCTGTAGATTGTCCACACGTTTCCGTTCTGGAGCGTTTGCCTAGTTTTTTCTTTCCAAGCATTGTAGTTATTTGCAACCGTCGGAGGATCGAAATCAAAGTCACCAACGACTGCCCCCGCATACGCAACCTCTTTCGTTACCCGCTGGCTGGAATCGTACTCGAAATAGTGATCTGCATAAGCAGCAAGTTCAGTGTCGGTGGCATTTTCAGGTGTTATGCTAGGGCTCGCCGCCTTCATCCGCCGGTACGCCTCCGGGTTTACGACGAATTTTAGGCCGTGGGCGAATCCATTCGTTTCCTCTGCTTTGTAGTAGCGGTAGTAGGTGCGCTTGCGTTCAGCCCACGCAGTTCCATTCCACTGCCGGTGTGAGACAATCTTGAGGTCACCAGGAACCCCGCCACTTGAATCAGTGCCTTGGTAGTAGGAGTATTCCGCTCTCTCCTGCTTTTGACCGTTGGTCGTAAGGGAGACGGCCGCTAGCCGATTTTTGTTACCAAGGTCGCCGCTCGTGTAGTACTCGTAATCGTAAGAGATGGTGGTGGAACTACTA
>JANMSW010000044.1:0-45981 GCA_031389825.1 Spartobacteria bacterium | reverse complement strand
CGGAGCCAAGCTCATGGGTGCTTCCCTGATCATCGGAGTGGATGGCGACGAAACGCGGCTGGCGATGGCGCGTCGCATGGGCGCCGATGTGGTCCTCGACTACCGCGCCGTGGATGTCGTGGCCGAAGTCAAACGTCTGACAGGTGGCGGAGCGGATGTGGCCATCGAAGCCTTGGGCACGCAGCAAACCTTTGAGAGCGCGCTGCGCAGCCTGCGACCTGCCGGCACGCTTTCAAGCCTTGGCGTTTACTCCGGCAAACTACAGATGCCCTATGACGCTTTTTCGGCAGGTCTCGGCGATTAACGCATCGTTACCACGCTTTGTCCCGGTGGGAAAGAGCGGATGCGACGACTGCTAAGCTTGGTGCAATCCGGGCGCTTCGATCCGACGCCGCTTATTACCCACCGATTCTCATTGGATGAAATCCCTCAAGCGTACCAACTCTTCGGCGAACGGTCAGATGGAGTTCTGAAGGTCGCAATCAAACCGTAGGCGACGCCCCGTATCTCTCCGGCCGCTACACCACCTTCATGGCACCGCTGCGACCTCGGAATGAAGTCCGCCAACATACTCACCCTCGCAAGATGGACGAACTAAAAACCAAGCAAAGGGCAGCTTTAGCCGCGAACGACTGGGGTTCACGAAGCCACGTGCAAACCCTTGTGCTGATGGTTGTGACCGCCTTCGGACTTTACCTCTGTTACCGGCTGGCCGCGCCGTTCTTGCCCGCGCTTGCCTGGGCCTTGGCACTGGCAGTGTTGTTCTCTTCGTTCCAACAGTGGCTTGAGTCTAAGCTCAAGCACCCAAACCTGGCGGCAGCGGTCTCCGTCCTAGTGATCAGCCTGATCGTGGTGGTTCCGGCGACGTTCGTCGGGCAGCGACTGGTCCTGGAGGCTGCGAAAGGCGCGGAACTCATCGAGACGAAGATCAACTCCGGCGAGTGGCGGCGCGCCCTCGAAGCCCAGCCGCGTCTCGCGCCTCTCGCCTACAGGATCGAGCAGGAGCTCGACCTGCCGGGAACCCTCAAGACTCTCGCCGCCTGGCTGAGCAACACCGCTGGGTCGATCGTTAAGCGTTCCGCATTTCAGTTGGTTAACTTTTGCCTGACCTTCTATCTGCTGTTCTTTTTCCTCCGCGACCGTCGTGCGGCGCTCCAGTCACTCCGGTCTCTTTCGCCACTTACGGAAGCAGAAATGGACCGGCTGTTTGGCCGGGTCGCCGATTCCATTCACGCCACGATTTACGGAACGCTGGCCGTCGCTTGCGTGCAGGGCCTGTTAGGCGGATTGATGTTCTGGTGGTTGGGCCTGCCAGCACCGTTGCTTTGGGGAGTGGTGATGGGTTTGCTGGCCGTGGTGCCGGTGTTGGGTGCCTTCGTCGTTTGGATTCCGGCGGCCCTCTTCCTTGCTCTGGAAGGCAGTTGGGGAAAAGCCCTCCTTCTCACTGTGTGGGGCGTGATTGTCGTCGGCACCGTCGACAACCTGCTTTATCCAATCCTGGTAGGAAATCGTCTCAAACTGCACACCGTTCTCGCCTTCATGGCGGTGGTCGGTGGCCTGATTCTGTTTGGCCCGGCCGGCCTTATTCTTGGTCCTTTGGCGCTCACGGTCACCATGGTGCTACTGGAAATCTGGGCCTCACCGAGCGTCGGTCGAGCCTTCGATGGGGTCCGAGCCGGAGGAGTTGGCAAGATTTGAAAATGAGGGTGGCCCAGGGTGTCTTGTGGCGGGGGTTACCGCATGACTGCGGTACCCGTCATCGAGGCTCCCCAAAAAGGCTAAGCCTGGCACAGCCTGTCTGCCGAGGAAGTGCTGGCGCAACTCGGCTCCGCAGCAACAGGACTATCTGCCGTCGAAGCAGCGAATCGCCTGGCGGCCGGACCAAACGAGCTGAACGAAGGCAAGCGCATCAGCGCGCTGCAAATATTCCTTGGGCATTTCAAGAGCCTCATCATCTGGATTCTTATCGGGGCTGTGGTCGTCTCTGGCGTGTTGGGCGAAATGGTGGACGCCGTTCCCATCCTCGCCATTGTCGTGCTGAAAGCGGTCGTCGGATTCTACCAGGAATTTCACGCGGAGAAGTCCATTGCGGCGCTCAAAAAATGACTGCGCCGCAGGCCAAGGTGCGGCGCGATGGGAATGTCGTGGAGATTCCTGCAGCGGAAATCGTCGCCGGTGAAATCCTCGCGCTGGGGGCCGGCGACCTGGTCGCGGCGGACGCGCGTCTCTTGGCAGCGGCCTCACTCAAGTGCATCGAGTCCGCGCTGACCGGCGAATCGGAAGCGGTGACGAAGCAGCCCGCGACTTTGGAGCACGGCGACGTCCAACGCGGCGACCGCGAGAACATGGTGTTCATGGGCACGAGTGTTGCAGCGGGCACTGGCCAGGCCGTCGTGGTGGCCACGGCGATGACGACCGAGCTGGGCCGCATCGCAGGGCTGATTGAAGAGGCGGGTGTGGAGGAACGCACGCCGCTGGAGAAGAAGCTGAGTCCTTCGGGCGGGTGCTCGTCTGGGCGGCGCTGGGCATCGTGGCGCTGCTCTTAGGGCTGGGGTTGCTGCGCGGGATGAAGTCTTTCGAGTTGTTCATGACCTCGGTGAGCCTCGCCGTGGCCGCCGTGCCGAAAGGGCTGCCCGCCGTGGTCGCGGTGGCGCTTGCGCTGGGCGTTCGGTGCATGGCCCGTCGTCGTGCGCTCGTGCGCAGCCTGGCCGCGGTCGAGACGCTCGGGGCTCACGAAGGCCGCTCGCGGCAAACGTGCGAAGGAAGCCTGCAAGGTCGTGCTCGATCACTATCGACCCCGCGTCCCGGCGAAAAGTGTCGGGCAGCAGAAAAGCACGATGCGCGCAGTGGGCCAAATGTTGCAGCGCAGCCGGCAAAATATTCAGCGGCTGCGCATCGTCGGGGATGAATGGCGCTCCCTCGGTCCGGGGCTGGCGCAGGTTTATCGTAGCGGGCGCAGGCGAATGAGGAGCGCTCTGACCAGCGGAGACGACGCCGCTGCCTTTCACCGGTGGCGCACCCGCGTGAAGGTTCTTTACTACCAGCTCCAAATGCTTAATTCCGTCTGGCCGAAACGCCTCGGAAAGACCGTGGCCTTTTTGCGCAAACTCGAACACAAGCTCGGGGCCGATCACGACCTCTCCGTCCTAAAGTCCGTCCTCAAAACGCACCGGCAAAAGTCGGTGACGACGATGCCCGCGAGCGCGTGAACGCATGTGCGCACAAGGAAAGCACACGCCTCAGACGAGTGAGCCGCTCGCTGGGAGAAGCGATCTTTGCGGACAAATCACGGCACTTCATCCGGGAAGTTCAGGAAGCATTGGAACACGCGGCGGAAATCGCTCCGCTAAACTACGCCACGAAGAGAGTGCAAAATCGGACTGCTCTTAAACAAGAAATGGGTATCGTAAGCAGCGCGGCCGATTATGTTCAAGGTGGCTGAGTGGCCTGCAAATCAACCCTTTCCTCTCCCCATTTAGCTATTAACCCCGCCCTGTGATCGACAGCGACTCTTTTGACATCGAAGACAGCGAAGATATAATCGGTCTCGCCAAGAGCCTCGTAGATGGGAGCCACGCCGGCATTCTTGGCACCGTGGATCAACACGGGAAACCGGAGGTGCGGTGGATGGCCACGCTCTCTTTCGAGGAATTCCCGGTCTTTCATACCTTGACCGCGCCCGATAGCCGCAAGGTCGAGCAACTTAAGCAGCATCCCGATGTGAACTGGATGTTTTCCAATCACGATCTCAGCCTAATTTTGAACCTGATCGGTAAAGCTCGCGTGCTCACAGATACGCCCACGCTCAAACGCATCTGGAAACGGATTGAAGACAAATCCCAAGCCTACTTCCTAAAACAGTATGCGAAGGGAGCAGGATTCGTGGTGATCGAAACGACCGTCGAGTCAATCGGATGCGCATCGCCCAAGAATGCGTTGCGGTTTTCCGTGACGCCATCCGAGCTGGCGCGCACTCATCATTCGCTTTGAGCGAAGAGCCGCTCGGCGTCCGCGCGATGGCAGAGTTCCGTCCCGGCGTTCATTACGGCGGCAGCCCCGGCGGCGACACCGAACCGCACGGCGTCGCGAAGGGAACGACCCTTGGGCAAGGGAAAGCGCAATGCCGGCCACCATGCTGTCGCCCTCGCCCACCTTGCTGCGGACAGCAACCGTGGGTGAGCGCATCCGCTCGCAGCCCGCCGACGAGGCGAGCAGCACGCCTGCGGCGCCGGACGTGTCGAGGATTAAGCGGCTGCCTTGCTCGCGCAGGAGGCGAGCAAGGCGGCCGTAGAAATCTTCAGGCACCCCGGGCGGCAGGCTGCCGCTGGTGACGATGAGCGCGGGACGCGGCTCTACTGCGCGCACGGCGTCCAAAGCGCGCTGCCACTCCGCTTCGGAAAGCGTCGGACCTGGCAGGACGAAGCGATATTGCTGGCCGGTCGCGCTCTCCAGCACGGTCAGCCTTTCCCGCGTCCCGCCGCTGATCTCGATAGGCTGCTCCGAGACCCCTTTGGCCGCGAGCAAGGTGCGAATACTGCCGCCCGTCGCGCCGCCGCAGCACTGCAGGGCTAGAGCGTTGCCGCCCAGTCTTTTGATCGCGCGAGCGACATTGATCCCTCCGCCACCAGGGTCGTAGCGCACCGGGCCGCAACGCAGCTTGTGCTCCGGAAAGACATTCTCAACCGACGAACTCGCGTCCAAGGCCGGGTTCATCGTCAAGGTAAGGATGGATTTTATTCGAAGTGGTTGTGGAGTGACAGGCTGGCCAGCGGAGATCTATCCGGAGCGCTGCGGCTTATTGTCGGCAATGGTCAGGATGTTTCCGGGAACGTCGAGTCGCATCCTGCTCATCCACGGCGATGCTCACAATATGACAGTTCTCCACGACGAGCGCTATGCCGGCTACGGAACGCCCGGGCACCCCGAAAGACCGGAGCGTGTAAGTCGGACGGCCGAGCACCTGCGGCGCGCTCACCCCGAATGGCAGTGGCGAACGCCTTCGCCGGCGGGTCGCGATGCCATGCTCAAAGCGCACTCGGAGCGTCACCTCGCTCGCTTGAATGAAGGCGAGCATTTCGATCCCGACACGCCATTTTACGAAGGCATTCTCGAGCACGCTGCGCGATCAGCCGGTGCCGCGATCGAATGCGCCCGACTCGCGCTGCAAGGCGAACGCGCTTTCTCGCTGATGCGTCCTCCCGGTCACCACGCGACCAGGCGATGGGATTCTGCTATTTAAACTCGATCGCCATCGCGGCGCTCGATGCTCTCGCGACGGGCATCGCGCGCGTCTCGGTTTGGGATTTCGATTCCCACCACGGCAACGGCACCGAGGAGCTCTGCGCCGGAAATGCCCAGCTCCGCTACGTATCAGTGCATGAACATCCCGCGTATCCGGGCACCGGCGGCCACACACGCGGAAAAATTTTCAACTTCCCCCTCATCGTCGAATCGTCCCGCAGCCATCAAGTCGCAACGCTCCGCAATGCGTGGGACTGGGCGCTGGAATTCGATCCTCAACTCATCCTCATCTCCGCCGGGTTCGATCGCTACGCGCGCGACCCGCTTTGCTCACTCTCACTCAACATCGAGGACTACCGATCATGCGGTGACTGGATTTCGCAGTCCGCGATCCCCAGCGCCGCAATTCTCGAAGGCGGTTACAGCGACGACCTCCCGCTCCTGATCGACGCTTTCTTGAGTGGATGGGACAGTTGCCGCGCGTAATCGCCGTTATATCCATTGCATCGCAGAGCAGTATCTACACGCTTCGCGGTTAGTCCCCACTCGCTTCGCGCGGCCTCTTGATGAAGCCGAAGTAGAAGGAAATCAGAAATAATGCGAAGTGAATGAAGCCCCGCAGACACAGAAAACCCGTCGACATGGTGATCCTGAAGAAAGGAATTTCTATTTGACACCAACGAAATATCAGCTCTCGACGGCGGCGACAATGAATACGCCTGACAGGAACTTGAGGACCTCCCTCCAGCGGGCTTTCAAGGCTCAGGAAATCCTTCGTTGCATGCCGATCCCACAGCCGGACATCGCGAGCGCACGAACCATTTGCGCACTTCTTCGAGGGCAAGCGTTCCGAGCGCGAAGGGGATGATGAAGAGCCAGATTGCGAGCGGGATTGGGGCGGTGCCGAAGATGGCATTGCCCCAAGGCATGTAGTCGATCAGCAGGATGAGCGCGATCTCGGCGGCGATGCCGGCGAGGATGAGCTTGTTGCTGGTAAGGCCACGAGTGAGCAGCGGTTGGCGGTCGCTGCGGCAGAGGAAGACGTTCGCGATCTGCATGACGATGATGGCGCTGAGGCACGCGGTGGTGGCTTGCAGGTATAGCGGGTCGTGTGTGGCGAGCTGCTCGCCGAAGTGCCAGCCGCCGTGGTGCAGGACGAACCAATACGCGCTCATCGCAGCAACGGCCTGCATCATGCCGAGGAAGAGATAGGCGCGAGCGAGGAGTGGCCAGTTCAGCAAGCGATCGGCGCGTGAACGCGGCGGCGCTTTCATAACGTCGGGGGCTGGTTTTGCTGCGCCGAGGCCGAGCGCGGGGAGCATGTCGGTGCCAAGATCGACGGCGAGGATTTGGATAATCGTGAGCGGCAGCGGAATGCGGAAGACGACGAACGCGAGTTACGGGATCAATTCCGGCACATTCGAGGTGAGGATGTAGGTGAGGAAATTGCGGATGTTGGCGAAGACGGCGCGGCCTTCCTCAATTGCGGCGACGATGCTCGCGAAGTTGTCGTCGAGCAGCACCATGTCGGCGGCCTCGCGAGCCACGTCGGTGCCGCTGCGGCCCATGGCGATGCCGACGTCGGCCTTGCGCAAGGCCGGTGCGTCGTTCACGCCGTCGCCGGTCACGGCGACGATCTCGCGCTTGTTCTGGAGTGCGCCGACGATGCGCATCTTCTGTTCGGCGAGGACTCGCGCGAAGATGATCTCCGGGGCGTCGAGCGCGAGCTGGAGCTGGATGTCCGAAAGATGCCCGAGTTGCTCGCCGGTGATCACGACGGGCGTCGCGGAGCGCACCAGTCCGATCTCGCGGGCGATCGCCGTTCCGGTTTGGGGATGATCGCCGGTGACCATAATCACCTTGATGCCGGCGTCGCGGCATTTCTGGAGGGCTTCGGCGACTTCGGGGCGGGGTGGATCTTCGAGGCCAATGAGTCCGGCGAGGGTCATCTCCGCTTCCGCGTTCGCCAGCTCGAAGCTCCCCGGCAACTCGCGCCAGGCGAAGGCGAGAACGCGCAGCCCTTTCTCGGCCATGGTCCCCGCCGCGGTGCGGAACGTCTCGGCTAATTCTTCCGAAAGGGCAACGATGCCGCCATCCATCGCCGCATGAGTGCAGCGCGGAAGCACGACCTCCGCCGCGCCTTTGCAATAAAGCACCTTGCCCTCAGGCGCGGCATGGACCGTCGAGAGCCGCTTGCGTTCGGAGTCGAACGGGATCTCATCCACCCGCGGGCTGTGCGGCAGCGCGGGCATGGCATCGGCGGCGAGCTGGACGAGCGCCACTTCCATTGGATCGCCGAGCCAGCCGGGGCCGGCGGCGGCGCGCGCGTCTTTCAAATCGTGGCAGCATGCCGCGACTTCAAAAAAGCGGCGATGCGGCTCGATCAGCTCCGTGACTTGATTCGTTTCAAACATTCGGCCAGCAATGAAGAGCTGCCGCGCCGACATGCGGTTCTGCGTGAGCGTGCCGGTCTTGTCCGTGCAGATGACGGTGGTGCAGCCGAGCGCTTCGACGGCGGGCAGATGGCGGATCAGCGCGTTGCATTTAGCCATGCGCTGCGAGGCCATTGCGAGCGCCAGCGTTACGGTCGGGAGCAGCCCCTCCGGCACGTTCGCGACGATGATGCCGATGGCGAAAATGAAGGTCGCCCAAAATGGCAGGCCAATTGCTTGGCCGATGAAAAAAAAGATTACGCCGAGCGCAAGCGCGAGTCCGGCAACGATGCGACTGACGCGCACGATCTCGACTTGGAGCGGCGAAATGGTGTCACCGGTCGCCTGCGTGAGCAGCGCGATTTTCCCAAACGCGGAATGCGAGCCGGTCGCGAAGACGAGCGCCTTGGCTTCCCCGGAGATGAGGGAGGTGCCTGCGAGGAGCGTGTTGCGGGCGTGCATCGGCTCGGGCTCGTCGCACGGCTCGGCGTCGCGTGAGACCGGCAGCGATTCGCCGGTGACGGTCGAGTTGTTCACCCGCACGCTGAACGCTTCCACCAGCCGGCAGTCCGCGGGAAGGATGTCGCCGGCTTCGAGCAGGATCACGTCGCCCGGCACGAGATCGGCGGCCGGTAACTGCCGCACGGTGCCCGCGCGCACGACTTTCGTCACACTCGGTAGCAATTTCTTGAGCACCGCCAGCGCCTGCTCGGCGCGATACGCCTGCCAGAACGAGAACACGCCGTTGATCACGATCACGCCGATGATTGCGAACCCGAGCGTCGCCATGCCTTGTCCTGGCTCACGCCACGCGGCGAAGAACGCGAGCCCAGCTGCGATCCACAAAATCAGCGCGAAGAAGTGGACGAACTCCCGCGCAAACGTGAGCAGCAACGCCTCGTGCGCAACTTCCTCCACTTCATTTCCCCCAAACTCCGCAAGCCGCTGCTGTGCCTCCGCATCGCTCAGCCCCTCCAGCCGACTCTTCAAGCTGGCAAAGGCGTCAGCGACCGTGAGGCGGTGAATCTTCATCCCCGACTCCGATGCGGATACGCAAATTCACGCGAGCCTGTATTCATGTCGAGCCGCCCAACTCCGGCGTGAACCCGCGGCGAAAGTGCAGCGCCACATTAACGAGGCCGATCAGGACTGGTACCTCAATGAGCGGGCCGACTACGGCGGCGAAGACTACACCCTACTTGATGCCGAAAACCGCGATGGCGACGGCGATGGCGAGTTCGAAATTGTTGCCGGCGGCGGTGAAGTCAAAACTCATCGTGACCCATAGGGGGGGGGCGTCCACGATAAGCCGGATCTCAATACCCAACGGCTTATGAGGAGAACGACTCAGTGATGGAATCGCCACCGACCGGGATAAATGCCGCGCACTTTGCGAAGTCCGGGGATCGGCAGGTTGCGATACTTGGCGCGTAGGTTTCGCGTCGCCCTTCGCTAACCGGCTTTGGCCCGCTAGCCCCCTTGCGGCATGACGTTCCCGCTCCCGGCCACCGGCTCGCTCAGACTCGCAGACCTGGCGAGTTGGTATGCGGCACCAAGGTGCCGAGAACGCTATGGTGCTGCTTTTGTGCGGATGCAGAGCGCGGTTTGCTGTACGACGAGCTCGGCAGCGCCAGTTACAGTCTTGTCCAGGCATGCGTTACTAGCCGCGTCGCGCAGGTGCTTTTCCACCGCATCGCGCATCGGTCGGGCACCGAGGCGTGGGTGATAGCCACGTTGCACGAGGAAAGGGAGGACGGCGGGGCTGCAGGTAACCGCGATTCCTCGGTCCTCCAGAAAGGCCAGTTCACTTGCGAGAATCTTCCGCGCAATTTCTAATTGCACGTCGTAGCTCAGCCGACAGAAAACGAGCTTTTCGGTGATGCGGGCAAACAGCTCGGGGCGGAAGGAGCGCTGCGCCTTGGCGAGGACGTGGCGTTCCATCGTGGCCAGCGGCACATGCTGCAGCTGCATCACATCAGCTGCGCCGAGATTGGAGGTGAGCACGACGTAGAAGCCGCTCAAATCCAGCGTCTCGCCCGTGGCCAACGTGATGCGCGCGGCGTCGAGAATCTGCAGCAGGATGTCGAGCACCCGCGGGTGGGCCTTATCGCTTTCGTCGAAGAGCAGCGTGCCGAATCCCGTCCGCTTCACCGCTAGCCCGAGCGTCCCTTCCTCACCCAGGGAGCCGCCCAGGAGGATCGCGAGGCTTTCCGGCGTCTGATACTCGGACATGTCGAAGCGCACCAGCTTCTCCTCGCCAAACAAATAATGGGTGAAGGCGAGCGCCAGCTCCGTCTTGCCCACGCCAGTCGGGCCCAGAAAGAGGAAGCTGCCCTTTGGGCGATCGGGCTTAGTGAAGCCCAGCTCGCCGCGTTGGAGCACGGAGGCGACGCGCGGAATGACATGATCCTGGCCGCGGATGGTCTCACGCAGGTGCGGTTCCAAGTGATTGAGCTTGTCGATGAGGGCAGGGGAGAGGTCGGAGTAGTTCATCCGCCAAGCGTGCCAGCGGCATCGTTCCAACCTGCGCCCGCGCAGGCGCAGGCTCTCGCCAAACCGGCGCTACAAATCGCGCCGCAATGAAAACCACACTCCTTACTTCATCTTTTCAACCCATCCTCGCCCAAGCCGCTGGCGGTCTCGCCGAGGGGGCCAGCAGAGCCATGGGCATCGTCATGCTCTTCGGCTTTATCTTCGGCACGATCGCCGTAATCGGCGGCGGCTTCGCGATCCGGCGCGGGGATGCCGATGCGGGCAAGCTCTCGATCGTTGGCGGGCTGATCATCGCGGGTGCTCCTGTGATCGTGAAGGCACTCTCCGCGGCCTTCGGCCTCGACGGCTCCACGGTCGATGTCGGCGCATTCCAGTAGCCCATGAGCGCCCATTCGATGCGCGAGCTGCGCTTCACCGAAACCAACAGCGCGGACGACTCTGCCGGCAAGACTTGGGGGCTGGAAGGCAACCTCTTCTGGTATCTCGTCGGCGGCGCATTCACCTCGGTGCTCGCGCTGCTCCTCCTCTTCAGCGTCTGGCACTGGAGCCTCTTCGCGGCCCTTCTGCCCGCGGCAGCACCGCTCACGCTCTTCTACATCCTCGCGTTCCGGCAGGGCCGGGCGCCCGGCTACGACACCGACCTCTTCGAACTGTGGCTCAAGGGTCCGGGCTTCGGCCCGGCCGAGCCCATCTCATCTGCCTCCCAAACCCACGACTCTCCCGACCATGTTTGAATCCGCGCCAAACGGCTATTTCCTCAACGATCTCATCGTTTTCCAAGGCCTGGGCAAAGGCTGCCACGTCTCCAAAGGGTTCCTCATCGAGCCGCCCGAGCTGAGTGCCGCCGCTTCCGAGCACCTGAATGCCTTCCAAGACCAGATTGCCCTCGTACTAGCGTGCCTGCACGACAAGCTCCGGCTGCAGGTGCAGTGGTCCTGCGACTCCGATTACCGGGCCGAGCTGCTGCGCTACCACCAGTAGACGGAGCAGGCGTCTAACGTCTGGACCCGCCGCACGCGCAACGAGCGCTTTACCCGCTATTGGACCGCGATGCAAGAGCGCCGCCTGCGCCGACAGCGGCTCGTGCTCTATTTCTCCCGGCAGATCGATTCCGCGCCGCCTACCGCCGCGACTCGCGGTGGAATGCGCAAACACTATGAAGCCGTCCTCGGGCAGCTTGGGTCCGAGTTCGAGCAGCTCCACGGAATGCTCAGCCGAACCTTCGACGGCTCGCGCATTGAGTCGATGAACGACGCAGAGCACTACCGGAACGCCGCCCGCTTTTTAAACCCTTCGCTGGCTGAACGCTTCGACTTCGATCCGATCGAGACGTTTGTCCCCGAACTCTCCATTCAGGAGAACTGCTGGCATAGCGAAGCGAGCGGTCTGCCGGAGGAGAGCGGCTTCTGGATGGACGGCTGCTACCATGCCGTCCTCGTCCTCCACCGCTGGCCCAAGGTGACCCATCCCGGCATGGTGCGTCGGCTCACCGATCTGCCGCTGCTCGATTACTGCATCACCGTGAACGTCGAGCCGCTCTCGCCCCGCGCAGAGATCCACAAGGAGGAGAAGGCGCACGACCGGCTGGCCGGGGACTTCGCCAGCGAGAAGCGCCTCTCGCTGGTCACGGCGATGGAAAAGAAGCAGCGAAAGATTGCCGCACTCATGGAGGGCCACACCTCGCCGTTTCACGTCGAGTACATCGTCCGGGCTTGGGACAAGACGCGGGACGGGCTGGCGGGCAAGACCGCAGCGATCAAGAACGCGATCAACAGCATGAACGGCGCGCAGTATCTCGAATGCCCGCTGCCCACGACCGCGCGGAAGCTCTTCTTCCAGAGCTGGCCGGGTTATCCATGGGGGCGCTACCCGCACCGCAAGCTCTACGCAGAGACGCGCTATCTGGCCGATGTGCTGCCGATCAGCGCCACCTTCACCGGCCACCTGGCTAAAGCCGAGGCACTCTACGATGGCGCATCGCGCAACCTCGTCGGCGTTACCACCTTCGCGGGGAGCGGCGGCAGTGAGACCCCGCAGCACGCGGTGCTGCTCGGCATGAGCGGCGCTGGCAAAAGCGTTACGGTCTGCGATCTGCTCAGCCAAACGGAGGCGTTCTACGATTACACCGTGATCATCGAGGAAGGGCTCTCCTACGAGATCTACACCCGCACCGTGGCGCCCGGCGCACGCCCGATTATCATTCAGCCCGATGGCGACCTGACCATCAACTACCTCGACACCCACGGGCTCCCGCTCACCGCCGAGCACCTCTCCTCCGCGATGGCGCTGGTCGCGAGAATCGTCGGAGTCAGCGCCGACGAGGACAAGCAGCTCGCCCGCGAAGCCCAGCTCGCGAAGTACATCACCCTCCTTTACGACGACATTTTCGCGGAATGGAGCAAGCGCAACGAGGAACGCGTCCTAACCGTGGCCCGGCATGCCTGCGCATTGTCACGGTTCCGGAAAGCCCGGCCCGGCATGGCTGCGCTCGATGCCTTCGTGGACTTCCGGGATTGGCAGAGTGCCGAGCCCGACGCCGCCCGCGCATCGCTGGACGCGATTTGCGAAGAGGATGTTCTGCGCTTTCTCAAGGAACCAGCAAGCCAGCGTGCCGTGCGCAATCTGGCCTTTGCCTACTTCACGCCCAGTGAATACCCCACGCATCGGATGCTCCAGGAGCTGTTCCAGATGGAATCCTCCGAAGCCACCGCCGAAGACCTCGCCATTCGGCTCCTCCCATGGTGCGCGGGCGGCAACTACGGCTGCCTGCTCGATGGTGAGAGCAACGTCTCGCTCACCGGCAAGATCGCGCACTTTGAGCTCGGCTACATCCCCGAAGCGGCAAAGCTCCTTCGGTCCGTCGCCGGGTTCCTCATCACCAACTACACCCGGCAGCACATCATTACGATGCCGCGTGGACTGCGGAAGAGAAACGTCTATGAAGAGGTCGCTCGGCTGCTCGACATTCCCGGAGGCGAGCAAATCGTCAAGGAGAGCTACGCGCAGATGCGGAAGTTCAACTGCTGGAATATTTCTATCGTGCAGCAGTATGCACGCTTCAAGGACAGCGGCATTCGGTCGGCGGTCTTCGGCAACTCACGTCAATTCTTCCTGATGCGCCAGAACGATCGGGCCGACGTGGACGACATGGGCCGCGACATCGGCCTCACGGAGTTGACCAAGCACGCCATTCTGTCCTACCCGCTGCCGGATCAGCAGACGGGAGATGAAAAGTTTGCGCCGTTCACCTACCTCCATTCCGACGCGCAGAACCCCATTTGCGGCACGGCCCACAACGTCGCATCGCGAGAGATGCTTTACGTCAGTGGAACGAGCGGCGCGCGATTCGACGAGCGTGCGCGGCAGCTACGCGGGAACGCTGATGCCATCGAAGCGATCATTTCAAAGGCACGCTTGGAAGTGTGATGCACTCCGATGTGATGTCGGGCGAAACGGGAATACCCGTAACGGAGATCCCGTAACGGAGATCCCGTAACGGTTGGTCCCCGTCATGGAAACCTCATAACGGCGATGGCGACCGCGTGTGCTCCTCCTTAGTCGTCACAGAGGGTGTCCATCCTGCGGACACCCTTCGAGACTCGAATCTCTCTCGTCGCGATGGCAAGGGCACACATTACGCAATGATCGGCTCGGCAGCGAGACCGCGGCGACGTACCAGGCGGTACAAACGCTGTCCTCTGGACTCAGCGGCGCGGCGACACGCTACGTGCGGTCGTAAGCCTCAAGACTCCAGACCGCAGCCAAGTGGTGAGCCGGTGACATGGGCTCGTTTTGACCACGCGAGGCAGTAGCGGGCGCGTGGGATGCGAGGGCGGCGGCAGCGTGATGCGTAGGGTGAGTTCGCCATTTTGCCGCTGGCGGATATATTCAGCGCCGAGCGGCGGGCCAGAAACCGTCATGCCATGGGCGTCGAGCACCTGCATTAAGCCCGCAATCTGTTCGGAAGTGATGCTGTTCTCGATCGCCTGTTTTGCGTGTCGGCAGGTCTTTGAATCGGGCTAGGGAAACGCTGATTTAATCCAACCCTGACGAGAACTCTCGCGTGGCGGTTCATCTGAGTTTTACCGATGACGCAGAAGCGATCGGAAACTTCGACCCGAATGGCAGCTTCTTGCGTTACCGAATAACCGGCGAAGGTGAGCATGGCCACCCCTTGGCCCTCAGCTTCGGCATACCGGATCTAATTGGGAATTACGCGGCCGCATCTGCGACCTTCGAAATCTCAGCTACCGGAGGTTCAACCCGCATGGCGGCTGGGGTGTTGGCATCGTCTGCTGATGCCCCTCCCGTGGCGCTCGTAGGCGATAGAGTATCAGGGGTGAATGGCGCAGTTTTCACCCGATTCCTTGACCCTGTCTCCAACGGAGAGCCAGGGGCCGAGGGGCTGGCGTTCGTTGGCCAGATGCGAATTTCAGGCAAAACCTCACCCGGCATTTGGATGCAACGACCAGTTGCGTCACTGCTAGACTGGGTGGCGCGCTCCGGCACGACCGCACCGGGCACTGATGGCTCCCGCTTTGCCCGCTTTACCTCACTTGCGATGCTCCCGACCGGTAGCCCGGTATTGTGGCTGCACTAGCTCAGACGGGTGCTGTGAGCGCCAGCAATGACCGCGGCCTTTGGGCTATGAGTTCGAGGGGCGATGTGCGGCTTCTTTTGCGCGAGGGTACGCCTTTGGATAGCGACACCAATCCGCGTCTGCTTCGGAGTTTCCATGTGCTGGAGAAGGTTGGAGGTTCTCCCAGCCAAAGCCGGGCTTTCGGCGACGATGGTCGCATTGTTTACCGCGCCCGATTTGACAGGAACTCCGGCGCGATACTGCGGGTCACGGTGCCATAGCAGGGAAGCAGCGGCGTGCTCGACGATCCGACGCTGTCGGCAACTCACCCTAGACCATTGTTGGCGGTATGCTGTTGCGGGGTGAGTCATAAGAGAGCCTTCGCGCAGATGGACCGCCGTAGAATTCAAGAGAGTGGGTGTTATGCCGAAGATAGGGGTGCCCAGTCACGCCCTTCCCGTGGAAACGGTCAGCTCTCAAAGTGGTAGGAGAGTGAATCCTCTTCGAGAATCTCGAAGAAGACGATCAGACACCTTCAATTCAGCCCGATCCCCGTCGCGCTCTCGAAGCAGCCGTTCGCCAGTCGGTTCCTTACGAACTTTGGACCAGTCGCTGAAAAGTGTCTTCTTCGAGATTCTCGAAGAGGATGTTCATGGCACTATCTCGAGCTTCTTTCCACGGTCGGCCGTGGAGCACTGGCGGAGGCGAAGTATAGAACTGCCGAATGGCGGCGGAGTTGGTAACGCCGCGCGGCATTGACTCACCGGAAGCTGCGCCTACCTTTCGAATTTCATGAATCCTGGCCGAGTCAATGGTCGTTTGGCTGCAGCGCTGCTTCTCTACGCAACCAGCGCCTTCGCAGCTACGGACTCAGCCCACCGTGGTGAACCGCTTTACCAGCATCGGTGTTTGATCTGCCATGGAGCAGAGGGGCGTGGAGTTCCGGGAGTGTTTCCGCCGCTGGCGAAATCAGACTGGCTGGTGAATCACCGGGAGCGTTCCATTCGTGCAATTTGCGAGGGGCTCAGCGGAAAGATCCAGGTGAATGGCGCAGATTACGAGGGGAGCATGCCCGCCCAAGCTTTGAGCGATCGGGAAGCCGCAGATGTGTTGAACTACGTAGGGACGTCTTGGGGAAATAAATCAGCGCCCTTCTCCCCCGAGGAGGTGAAGGTCGTGCGGGCGCAAACGCGCTTCCCGACTTACGATGTGCTAGTCCGTGCTTCTGCATATCAACCTCTTCCAAAGCCCCCAGATGGATTTGAGGTGCGAGAGGTCGTGCGACTGCCGGAGGGGGAATTTGGAACGAGACTCGCTGGCGATGGCCAGAGCGCGTTGGTTTTCTTGCTGACCCAAGCCGGTGCGGTCTGGCGCCTCGATGCAGAGAGTGGCGCTCTGGACAGGGTGCTCGCCCCAGAGGACTACCTGGATGTCGAAGCGGGCGGGATCATGGCGCTGGGGCTTTGCCTCGCCCCTGATCGCTCGCTCTGGATAACCACGAATCAGGAACGGAAACGCTCCGGGACATTTCCGCTAAACGAAGTGGTGATTTACCGCACGAGCCCGATTCGCGATGACGGAAAGGTCAGTAAGCCAGCGCGGTGGTTCACCCATCAATACGCTCACGGTGGGGGATTTAATCACGGCTTGTCTCATCTGGCATTCGGGCCGGATGGCCTGCTCTACGTGAGCAGCGGCTCGCGTACCGACGGTGGCGAGAAGCCGCCGAACCACCCCGATTCTCCGCCGGGCGAGGTGGAGACCACCGCGTGTTTGTGGCGGTTGGATCCAAAGGCGGAAGTGCCGCATATCGAGGTTATCGCGCGAGGACTGCGCAACGCGTATGGGTTCGCATGGAATGCGGCTGGTCAGCTGTTTTCCGTGACAAATGGTCCCGACGCCAATGCTCCGGAGGAGATGGATTCCATCGAGTTCGGCAATCACTATGGGTTCCCCTATCAGTTCGCGGATTGGAAGATAGAGCCGGGGAAGCCCTACGCGCACACGCCACCCGCACCGAGTGGCCTCAGATTTACCCTACCGGTGACGAATCTAGGCCCTGCGGCAGGTGGAAGTAAGGCGGGTTTGTCGACGTTTGATCCCCATAGCTCTCCGGCTGGCATGATCTGGTGTGGGGAGGACTTCCCCGCCCCGCTAAAGAATACTTTTCTGGTCACACGCTACGGAAATTTGCTCGGTAAGGATCAGACAGGGATTGCGCAGGACACTGGCTTTGATGTGCTCGCGATGCAACTGGAAGGATCGCCCTCGAACGGCTGGCGGGCCAAAACAGAAACGGTGCTCGCACCTCTGGCACGGCCGCTCGATGTGATTCGAGTTGGAGCGGGACGTGCCTTAATCCTTGAGTACACCCGGCCTACGAATTTCAAGGACGGGCTTGGCTGGCTCTCCGGCCGGGTGATCGAACTGCGCGCCGAAAAGTAGGAAAACGGCCGGCTGGATCGAAGCGTTGCCGGCCAAACCCGGCGGTCAGCATCTGGTTAGTCTCGGTTTGCGGCTGGCAAATCGTATGACATTATTAGCGCCGTTTCTAGAAGCGCCGATCGATGCGAGAAGGCCAGCAACCAAATTAGATCCTGTCGGTTAGGGAATGAACTTGAGGGTGCCCCACGTGGAAGGAAGCAGGCGTGCGCTGCCGGGACGATCGACGACTACAGCTTCGCTCAAGCCCGCCCAGTGGGCCGCGCGCTCGCGTCGGTCACCCGGTGAGTTGGCCACGGCCACGGAGGCATCAAATCCGACGATCTTGCCGGCAGGGTTAGCTAGGCCTAGGCTGACAAGGGGCACGGCAACTTCGACTTGGTAAGAGACCAGTCCAGATTTCTGAGGCTTGTCGCTGACGCGATATGCCATCGTCAAACCGGGTACGGGTGAGATCTCATCAAACTTCACCTGCGCGGCGGGTGACGTGATCGTCTGCGGGTTGGCTCCGTCTGGTCTCTTTTGCCAGAAGCCCTGCTGGAAATCTTTGAAGCCAGCGCCTTCCGTGATGCGCGCCAGAATTATGCGGACATCGCCTTCGCGTACTTCCTCGCGCGGCCCGTTCCAATCCGGCCCGAGGTGAAAGTCGACGTAGGCTCCGCTTACGAACGGGCTAAGGGGGAGTTCGCTGCCGGAGTTGATGGGGCCATTGGGAGCCTGCACACTGTAGCCGAGATAGAGATACTGCGAGTCATACATCGCACGCAGCCCTGCGACGCGCTCGCCATCGAGCAGCACCAGCATTTCGGAGCGCCCTCTGCCTCCACCGGCTTGATCCCAGCCCTCGCGGCCATCCAAATCGCCATCGATCGTGATGGGCCATCCGGGGGATCCCTTCACCGGATGAACTTCGCAGGTTGGTTTCTCGGTCGGAGCGACACCCTCAGGATCCCAAGGTTGCACGCGGCCCAGTAGCTCTGGGCTTAACTTTACCGTTCGCGATCCAAGCGACGTCGTCGTCGGCAGGGCAACCTCATGAATGGAGGCCGACGTGTCATTCGCAATGGAGTATATTTTACCTGACTTAGGATCGGTATAAACCTCCGTACCTTGCAGCTCTACGTAGATATTATTCGCACGCCGGCACCAAAGTCGTTGTAGAGCCGGCCCAGATAGAGCCCGTCCTTGTGCCACACCCACACCACGGTCAGTCCGTCTGCCACGAGCAGCGAGTCGCCCGCGGATCCGGCCAGCATAATTGGATTATACATCTGTCCGCGCTCGGCCCGTCCGGTTGCCCGCCGACCCACCGCCCACACCGGCTGTCCGGACTGCTTGTCGAAACGCACCAGCTTTTTTCGCCAATTGCGGCTCGCCCACCAGCCCTCGCCATCGATGCCTGGGAGACGCAGCGGCTTCGTCGGAGCGGGTTCCGCAATCGTGTAAAAGGCGTCCGGAGTTTCCAGCGGAACGGCCATGTAAACTTCACCGACTTTTTTGGTGCCATCACCGCCGTTAAAGTCGGGCGGCTGTAATCGAACAGTTTCGCGCAGTAAGCTCCAATCATAGACGGGCGCTCCATTCGCGAGGATTTCCTTCGGTGGAAGCACCGCGTCGATTAGCCGTACCTCGCGATCAACAACCGCTAAAAGCTTGAGCCGGATCACCAGACCCTCGGTCAGTCGTGCCTGGGATACCCGGCGAACATCCTGAAGCTTTGCCGGTTCCTCAGTGAAGGTGACTTCCTCCATCGCCATCCGGCGATTGCCATCGTGATCCGCCCAGGTGAACCAGTTGTTCGGGCCCTGATCGTAATAGCCATGGATGATGCCATCCCTCATTTCGGCGCGATGATAGGAGATCAGGGCGACTGGCTGCGGCGGCTGATCGGGCGAATAGATGTGAACCGCGCCTTCCGTGTTGCCCGCGCCGCTAAGTACGTAATTGCGTCCCCGGAAGGTAACAAACGAGGGTTCCGCGAAATCAAAAACCGCCGACCGGATGCCCTCGCGTCCGCTGTGATCGTGCGGAATGAAAACGCCCTCCGCTGGCCGATGCACTTCGGCCACGGTCAGCTCGTAAAACCACGATGGCTTCCATGTTTTCGCCTCGAGGTTGATCTCGTAGGCATAAAGCCCCGCCGGCGAGTCGTCAGCTGAATCGCGCGCGGAAAGCAGCTCGCGAGGCAGTGCCGGATTGATGATGTCCCCAACGTGCTGAACCTTGCGGTTAAACCATTGCTGTTCCAGTTTTCCGTCGAGCGACCATCGCGATGTGCGCTTGAAGCCGGTCGCGACGTCCTGCGCCCAGAGCTTCTCATCCGGCCCGATGCACAGAGCGTTGATGATGCCAAAGCCGTCCGAGTCGAAGCGCCCTTCCCGCGGTGTGCCGCCCGCCTTGCCAAGCTTTCTAAGGAGCTTCCCTTGCGGCGAAAACACGAACACTTGCCGGGTGCCTCCATCCGATTCCGGGTCCAGCGCAAAGGTCGCGCCCGAATCACCGACGTAAATGTTGCCGGCCTTGTCCGTCGCAACAGCATTGGGCGCCATCAAAACACCCTCTGGGACGAGTGTGCTTTGCACCGATCCATCAAGCCCGAGCGCTAACAGGGTGCTGCCGCTGACCGCCACCAAACGCTCACCCGAAAAGGCGAGCCCGCGCGGAGTTCCGATCTCGACCCTCTGCCGAATTTCGCCCGATGCGCGATCTATGATGAAAAGCGCGTTCTCGTGTGCAACCGACGCGAAGAGCGTATCAACGTTCACGGCGAGGCCATCCAAGTGGGACGTAGCGCGTCCCTGCCAGCGCCCTGACTTTTGCGGAACCGCCTTTACCGGCAGGGCAGCCAGAATCCTGCCGCGTGGTTCCCCAATGGTATAGGAAGCAATTTCCGTCGTCTTCCTCTCGTAATTATAGATGCCGAGGAAATAGTTGGTTTCATCCATCGCTGCAGCCAGTCGCCCGTCCCACGGGTAGAACGAAAAGTATCGTTTTACGATGTTACCCTCCGCATCTGTCTGCTGAATGCCGGTGATCTGATTGTCTTCCACGCAGGCCCAGCCCATGATGAGGCTCTTCGAGTTTGCGGCGATGGACGTACCGTGGCCCAGGTTGGCACCCCAGTCACCCTTGCCATCCGGGGTACGATAAGGCGGCTTTCCGCTCTTGCCGACCGTCATAACGTAACGAAGGGCAGGCGGTTCAGTGAAGAAAATGCCACGAGCGGCGTAGGCACCGGCCTTCGCGGGAAGCCCGAGATCTGTGGTGCCGTCCCACTCCACCTCGCACGCTCCCTTCTCCACAGGTTCCGCGGAAAGGAGGGAGCGCGTCAGCACGCCATTGGAATCATAAAGGGCAAGGCTGACGAACCCAACCGCGGGGGCGTCCACCACCACGGGAATTCGCAGAGGCTCAGGCGTGGCGGTAGCCGCGTATGCCGGCGTACCCGCGAGGAGGGCGAAACCAACAGAACCGGTGCGACAAAGGAGATCGAATGAGACGAGCTTCACGAGCGTGAAGAGTTTCTGTAGCCGAGAATACTTAGCGCCGATCTCGAAAGCCCTTGCGAAATCCTTCGCACATCTTGACGACTCCTTGATGTTTTCTCAAGTCCGCACGTGCAGTCACCACGAGGCCTGCAGATCAGGCTATTGAGTACTTTGAGAGGCGGCTCGCCGGGGAAGTTCGGAAGCTGCCTTCAGAGTTCCGCCCGAGAGTAAGGTCGTTCGCAGAGACGATCCTCTAGGGTATGGGGAAACGAGCCGATATGCTAGCAGCCCGCCGAGAATGCGAAATTCGCAGGCTCCTGCTGGAAGTAAGCTTGCTCCGCCAAACGTGCGAGAACCTGGAAGAAACGAATCTCGGGCTGGGCTTAATGCTCGAAGCGATAGCCAGAGTGGCAGCTAGGCGCGACGGTCGGGAAGGTAAAGGGCGCTGAGGGTCTAATCCTCTCCAGGGATGTTCGCCCGGATCTAGTGATTACTAACGTAAAGATGCCATCATGAGTGGCATTGATCTCGTCCGCGAAATTCAGATGAGTTTCCCGCGGACGAGGTGCATCTTGATGTCAGGCGGTACCGACTTTGGAAGTGCAGCAGTCCTGAAACAGCTTCAGGGCCTCATTCTTTTTGCGACTTCCAAAAAGCCTTTTGACCTGAGCGAAATGCGTAAAGTGGTGGTAGACGCATTCACGCAGATCGATACGAAGGCTCCAACTGTCACTAGTCGTTAGGGCGTGATTCCTCTCCGGCTTTAATGTGAAGAGACGCTCTTGAGGCAATATACCGAGCACCGGTAATTGCCTATTGATCTCCGGTGTTTTACGGTGTGTTACAACGAAGAAACTTCAGGCTCCTTACCTCACCGCCGGAAATACTTACAGGAGGTGCTCGTCTTCACATTGAATGCGAGGGTATGAGCTGCTCGTCGGGTACTACGCCGGAGCGGATCTGATCTACGCTGCCAAAATTCGGAGCGGCTTCGTTCAGCAGGATAGAGCTGCGCTCGGGCCGGAGTTGAAGCGGCTAAAGACGGCGGGTTGTCCATTCACGAATCTTCCTGAGGCGAAAGGCGGGCGCTAGGGCGAGTCTCTCACCGCCGAGAAGATGAAGGAATGCGTTTGGGTGAGGCCTGAACTGGTGTTTCAGGTGAGCTTCCTCGAATGGACTTCAGCCGGTCACCTCCGGCATTGCAGCTTCGCGGGTATGCGGCAAGACAAGGCTGCGGCCGACGCAAAGAGGGATACTTGACCACTGGAGACCATGCTTGCTCTCCCACACGCTGCCCGGACTACGATCATTGCGGATGCGGCATTACCTGCAACGAGCTCTCGGACGGGACTTCGCTCAAATGATCCGGAGGTCGGAAAATTTACAGAGAGAGGATAGAGATTCAGATGACGTTGAGATTCATGGGGTTCCCTTTGTGGCAGTCGCGGCCTCGGCGGCGCTCATCGCGACTCGTGCGATGATCTCGTCGCGCTCCTTGCGCGCGGCGGCTTCTTCCTGCCTGAGCCGCAGGTAGGTTTCCTGCCAAGGCTTGAGCTTCACGTCCTTGGGCTGCGGCTTCTGGGCAATTTTCTCGAGCTCGTCCCAGTGTTCCACCTGGATTTTTTTCGCTTCGTTAGACGCGATCATGCGACGCTGCGAAGCCCGCCAGAACTCGGGATCGAAGACTTTCCGATCACCGACTCCGAGCGCGTCGGCAGCCTTGAGCAACCCGGCCATTTTCGCCTGGGTGCGCGGCTGCATGAGAAAATCGAGGACGCGCTTGCCGGATTCCATCATGCCGCGCTCAGCCTCTCCAAACTCTCGCATCTCGTCGCGCGACGGACTATACTCGGGTGCCGCGCCGCTTTTTGTCGCCTTCGCCCAGCGCGTGGCCTGCACCTTCGCGATGGCGGCCGCATCGGCTTTGAGGACGGCCTGCCACTCGGCGAAGAGCGCGTCGATCGCCGCGTCCGGCGGCGCACTGCTGCTCGGCGTGACGGCGTCAAATTCCTTGCCTGCTAAATCGTAAATGACGCGACCGCCGCCGCGCGTTTTGCTGACGCAGCGAATCTCCAGCAGCGCCTTTTAATTGCCGGGATAAAAGGGGCTCTTTTTGAAAAAGGTGAGCCGCTCGATTGTGGCATCGACATCGAGGCCATCGGTGATTCCCAGCCGGGCGAACGCTTTCGCTTTGAGATCGGCGAGCAAAGGCAGACAGCTTCGGAGCTCGGCGGCATCGAAAAGGCTGTCGCGCACCAAAGGGTCGGTAACGGGCGTCGGCGTGGGGCTGGCGAGCTGCGCGCCGTCGCTCGCGGTATAGGTGTAGCGCCGCAGCTCGTCGGGATGTTTCGCGCCGGTCGCACCGACGGAGGCGAGGTTTTCATCGATCATGATGTCGATGAAACGCGCGGCCGGGCCCATGTTTTCGAGTATGTTCCCGAGGAGCTGACGGGCGTTCTCGGGCTCAGTGAATTGTGCGGGTTGATAGAGACTTTTCGGCAGCTCGAGCCGCGCGGACTCGCCGCTTTTCGCATCGAACCAAGCGAACCCTGCCTGATCTCCAAGGGCGCTCATGCCGAGGCCGGTCACGACGTGCACTTTCCACTGCGCCGGCTTCTCCTCGAGCGCGTTACCGGGACGCAGGAGGCTGATCTCGAAAACACGCCCGCCGGAGATCGGCACCTTTTCGAGCGCGAGCTTCCCCAGTGCCGAGACGCGCGACCAATCCGCATCATCGAGGCTAAAGAGCTCGCTCGCGCGCACCGGCTTCGAAAGATGCGGAGACCCGGCCCGCGGGTCGCTCGACCCGGAGATGCCGTTGAGGTTGCACAAATAAGCCACGGCCTTTTCCGAATTCTGTGGATCGCGAACCTCAATGCTGAGGCCCGTGCGCGAGATTTCCAATTTCCTGAAGATGCGCTCCCCGCCGAAGCGGGCGCGCAGGAGCGCCACCGCCGCCGTCAGCGGCTCGCCACCCTGGGTGAAGTCGATCGACCCCGCGCGGCGTGTCCCGCGGAGATTGATCCCCTGAATGCGCCCTTGTGCATCCGCCACGGCAGATGCCGATTCACGCGAGCCGCGGACAAAGATATCCCACTCGATTCTCCCGAGCGGACGCTGTATGCGGATCGAATACACCGCGCCGCCACCTTCAAGCGCCACCCGGCGCGAGGCTTCGCCCGCAGTTTTAGCGACAGCTCCGAGATTCACGTCGGCAGGATCGAAAAGCGCTCCCTCGAGACTCACGCCCGGGTTGATGACGACCGGTTGCGCCGGCCACGGGCCCACGACCCACGGGATGGAGAAAGGCAGGCCGCGACGACCACCGCCGGTGCGATGGCTCGCCGTGCGGTAACGGTATTCATCCACGCGATTCGGCGCCCCCGCGGATTGCGCGAGCACGATCATCTCCGTGGGCTCGATCTCGATGGAAAAGATGCGCGGTCGCGACGGCAGTTTCCGCACGATTTTTGCCATTGCCCCTTGCGCGGCGTCGCCAACGAAAAGGCCACCGCCCGGTTCTCTGTTTTGTTTCTGGCAGCGGGCGATTCCCACCCACCCGAGCACGACACATAGGCCGAAGACCCACCGTCGCATGTTGTAGCGATTGCCGTTCTTCGGAGGTGCCGGCTCGGAGAAAGCCATGAATGTTAGTTCAGACCAGTCCGTTGGCGAATGCAAGGGTGCGGTCAGCGCGAACGCTGCCGGTTTCCTCGGCGCACGCTCTCTTCGGTTGCGCCAGCTAAATGTCTTCACGGCGGCCGCCCCGATGCCGACGATCCGTTTGCGGGTGCAGAAAGCGGCTGGAAAGTCCCGCTGGCATTTCCCACACGCTGCACTTCACCTATGAAAATGAACCTCCTGATCGCAGCGCCGATGGTGCTTTTGGCACTGTGCCCCGCGCGGTGCCTCGCCGCCGATTTCGACGGGGATCGCGTTGCGGACGAATTCACACTCACGCGCGACGCGGCGAAAGTCGCGCGCCAGGCAGGTCTCCGCACGGCCGAGCCGTGGAGAATGCCGGACCAGGCGAAAACGTCACCGAAAGGATTGGGATTTATTTTGCGCCTCACTCAGACGTCGCAGACCTGGCTCCTGCACGGTGCGTTTCTGACTTCGCCGATGTGGACCGAGCCGAAACCGCCCGTTGAAATCATCACAAAGAAAGACCGGCGTTACCGCGCGTGGAAAAAGCAGGTGCCCGGCCTGCGCGCCGACGCTCTGCAAGTCGGCACCGAAGCGGGCATCGACATCCTGCTGTATTGGAATGGCAAACGCTGGGACGTCTTCTGGCCCGATGAGTCGCCGTGATGAGGGAAAGGGCGTCTGCGGATTGAGGTGTCGCCTTCTGTTCACTTCGAACCTCGCATTTGAGCATCGCCGCGGTTCGACACCCAAACCGCTAGAGTCGCAACTCCCCCGATGGATTATCCAAACGCGGGTAGAACGATCGGTCCCAGCCAAAGCGTGTCGAATGAATCAACCATTAGCCTCGTGGGGTTTGCAGGGTCATAAAGACGGTCACCTCATCTCCAATGGAGAATGTGTGACTGCTGGAAGGGGATGCCTCGCGGTTGGCGTGGACCGCACCCTAGGCGTCGGTGAAGGCAAAGACCGTCTTTGATCTGGGGAAGCATCTCCTCATAAACGCCCGCCGCCCTCTTAAATCGCACCATCGCCAGATGCAGCGCGGCGGTAATCCTGCGTGGGTTGGCGTGCGGTTCCTCGTGCGTCTCGATTCCGAGGAGCGCATTCAAGTTGCTCGGCCGCTTCCTGCAAATCCTTCGAACCGCTCTCGCGGATGACCCTTCGGTGCAAATCGAGTTGTGCCGAATATTCTTTCAACGGTCGGGCATCGGTCAGCCCTGAAGTCCCGAGCATCTCTATGTTGCTGCCCAGTCTTTCGCGAACTCGATCGCAGCCTGGCGAGCGGCGGCGGTGGCGAAAGTTGTGTGCGGCAAGACAAAGGGCACTAGGCCTGCAAGAAGTGCCAGAATAGAGGAGCGCGCGCCGGAGTTTATGGCCGTAAGGATGGTTCTTATCGGGTGTTCAGTATTTCTTTTCGCGAAAGTTCTTCACCGTCGCGCGGCCGTCCGCAGCGATGCGCACGGTGATCTCATAGAGCCGGCTCAGATCGTGAACCGACTCGAATGCTAAGCCGTCCACCTTCGTTGGCTTAAGCTTCCGGAAGTATTCGTGCCGCTGCAGAATCAGCACGTCCGGCTTCGCCCAGCGCAGCGGCTCGATGTGCTCATGCCCGAGGAGCGCGCCGCGCAACTCCTCGTCCTTTTGCCGCCCCGGCACGTCGTCGATCGGCAGGTCCACCTTCACGAATGATTCTCCGGCGAACTGGTAAACCGTCGTCTGCTTCCGCCGCGGTGCCGGAGGTGGTTTGGCAAACAAGTTGCCCCCGTGCGTCAGGTCGCCCGACATATACGCGAGCCGTTGCGAATCGGGAGCCCAGAGCACTTTGCCCTCGCGGTCCGCGCCTTTGCCAACGTCGTCGCCAGTCAGGTCATACAGGACTTTGCCGGTGCTCGTCTCGATGAGTTCAGCGCGCACGACTTTCGAGTAGTCGCGCTCATCCGTCTCGGAGAAAGCTTTGCGAATCGCATACCGCCCATTGGGCGAGGGCCAGCCGGTGATTTCCTGGCGAAAGAAAAGCGCGGAGGTCTTGGGGAAATGGCGCCGCAGATATTTACCTGCACTGAAGGGATACAGCACGGTTTCGCTCGCGATCGAGTTCCGCGCTGCGACCTGGTGCTCCACCGGTTGCGCGCGCAAGTACGCCGCGAATTTCTCGTCGCCGATGAGATGAAACACCGCGGCGACCACCGCGAAGTGCGACTCCGCCGCGGCGCCGTCGAACTCGATGCCAAAGAACTTCCGGCACGCCGCTGGCTTGCCGCGTGCGGCGTCGCGGACCAGCTGCGAATAGACGATCCCCTGCGCGCGAGATGCTTCGCTCAACTCGGAGTTGCCGCGATTATCGTCGGCCTTTGTCGGCAGCTCCTTATCCGTGAAGAACAGCCGAATCCTGCTGTGATGCATCCACCCAGACTTGCCGTTCTTGAGCGTGACCTGCAGCCACTCCGCGCCCTCCTCTGGTTTGAGAGCAAAGGGCTCGTTGCTCTTCACGGTCGCAACGACGGCTGCATTCACGTGCTTCTCCGCGCGTACATTCACATAGCCATCGGGATCGTGAATGACGCCGCGGTCGTGCGCGAGAGCACCCGAGACGCATGCCAGCATCACGATGGCTGCGAGCCGGGGTTTCATGGCGTAGTTGACTTCGCATTCAGCCACTCCTCCAGCGCGTAGTTGCGCTTTTCCGTGGCGAGAGCTTTGCCTTCTAGCGCCTTTGCTTCCGCGAAAGGGCTCCAGCTTTGCAGCGCGTGAATCCACGCCTCGGTGTCGCGCTGCACGAGCCACGCGCGCTGCTCACGCCGCAGTGAGACGCGTTGCGCGGCCGGCGTTTGCTCGAGGGCGCGTGCATAGATTTCGCCTAGCCGTTTGTCCGCCTGCTCGAACATTTGCTTCGCCGGGCTGACGGGACCTTCCTCGCCCACTGACTCGGCATCCAGCGGCGCATCGGTCATCCGCGTGTGCTCGAACGCCCCACCGCCGGGCACCTTCTCGATGCCAGATTCGAGCCACTGATCCTGCCGGCGCTTCCACCGCGTGTGCGCGTCGGCATTGCTCCTCCCCAGCCGCTGGGTGAGCTCGAACTCGCCGCGTCCGGTGTGGAAATAGCCCAGCCACGACGAGACGCTGCGCCCACCGCTGCTGCCATCAAAACACAAGAGCAGCCGCGCCGAATCGCGGCTCCACGCCACGAAACGCACCGCTAGCGCCTCGCTTGGTCCGACGTGCTCGAGCTCGTCGTCCGGCGTTGTGTCTTCGTCGGAGAAAAAGCGCGACGCCATCTCCCCGAACTTCTCGCCGGGTGCGGCTTCGAAGCGCACTTCCGTCGCGTCTGTATGGCGCCGAAAGAGCGCCGGCGCGCCGAGAACCGCGCAGAAAATCCAGCGCTCATCCGGCGAGATGAAGGCCAGCGGAGTGGAAGCGGAAGCCTCTTTGTGAATCTCGCAGAGCGGCACACGCTCCGACGATTTTGCTGAAGGCGCGATCCACAGTTTCGCGCGCCACCAACCGCCACTGGTCGGATCCAGCGGGTCGCTTTCAATATGAAACGCCCCGCTTGGCGCCGTCGCCAGCTTGGTGGGCAGCTGCTTCTCCGCGTCTTGCGCACAAGCGGCGCCGGCAGCAATCGTCGCCGCGAGCACTGCGAAGAAACGGGCTGCTTTCATGGCGCGGTCGTCCAGTAGAAATCCATAACCTTGTGCGCGGTGAACTTCGCCTCCGCGACGCTCCACACCGCCGTCAACCGCGCGAGCCACGACTTCTGCTCCGCGGTGCCGTCCGGGTTCGTCGCCGCCTGGCACGCGATCACCACCCGACCGTTGCCTTCGAGTACCCAGCCCGGCGTGAGCACGAGCGGCCGCTCTTCTTCATACGGCTTCGCGCCGGAGCGGCGGAAGTCCGGGCGCAGCAGTTCTTCAAGCATGTGCTGCAAATGCGTGATGCGCGCCACGCGGCCCTCGCGCAGCTCGATCAGCTCCACGGCGGCAGACCCGTCATCGCTGGCCAGCCGCGTGACCAGGGCCACGGAGCTGTCCGCGGACCATTGGGCTTCGACGCGCGTCTCATCCATATTGCGCCGCGGCACCTCTCCTTCGAGCACGCCGAGGACGCGAAAGGGCCGCGCCTGCGCGAGGAAAACTTTCCGCGCCTGCGCAGCGATCACGTCGGTGTTGGGTATCAACAGCACGTATTTGCCATTCGGCGAACGGAAGGCTGAACCGTAGTCGTCAAAGCCCAGTGCAAACGCATCCGGCAGACCCGGCTGGACTGACGGCCCGCGCAAGGCGAGTCGCGGCGCGCCGGCAGCCCCGTCCGCTGGCTGCGCTGTCTTGACGCGGGAAATCGCCGCCCGTCCGCCTTTACCAAAGGCAATCGTAATCTCCTGCTGCATCGCCCAACCCTCGTCGTCGTCGCCATCGCGCCGGCGAAGAATCTCGCTGCACTCCCGTTCGAGCAGGAGCCCGGTCGCGCTGAGCCAGCGCACCGGCTGCACGAACTCACTCGCCCGTCTTCCCACCCAGCCTTTGCGCTCCGGCCATTTGACATCGGGGAGCTCGGGCAGCTCCACCTCTGGAACGACTCGCCCGCCCGCGCGTAAACCTTTGTCTCGCCGACGCGCGACCCTTCCTGGTGGTAGATGGCGAAACGTCGTGCATCCGGCGACCACTCGAAACGCGAGGGAAAATCCTCCCGCCACGGCAGCTCCAGCAGCGCCTCGCGCGACGGCAGCGCGACGAGCTCAAGTTTCTCGCCCTGTCGCAACGCGAACCCGCCATCCGGCGAAAGCTGCCGGAGGACTTCCTCTGCCCGCGCGATATCGCCGAAGAGCAATGTCGCCGCGCAGCATCTGGCGGCTGCGATCCATTCCATGCGTGGCTTAGGTTTTATCATCGCTTCGCCGGCTGAGTCAATCATGCGCACGCGGCGAGGAGCGTGACCCCTTTCGTTACGAGCTTCGCTTCGTGGAGGGGCTGAAAGTTGGCAGATGATGGATCTACCAGTTTGGCGCGGATTGCCTCTACTCCGATCGGGTAAAGTTCCGCGAGCAAGGCGTCTGTCCGCACCTGAGAAACGAGGGCTTGCGGTCTTTCTCGGACTGTTCCGCTTGCAAGCTCAACTGAGCGAAATTGATTCGCGCCAGCGTGAGTCCGACCGCTACGCCGCCTAGCATCAACCCGAGGAGGAATGGCCGGAGTCGACTCCCCCACAACCGGCACGGGAGAAGCCCGATTGCGGTGCGCTACATCGGCTGAGGGGAAGGTCGTGCACTGGTGGAGCGGCCGAGGTTCCCACAACCCCACACGCGACGGCAATTAGAAGATGGTCGCATAGGCCGGAGCCGACGAGATCACCGCCGACGGGTCATGATGAGGACCTAGAGCCGCTCTGGAGATCCTGATGCCTCGCAGGACCGCAGACTTCTCCGCGCGCTTATCCGCGCATTCTTAGAAGGTCCTCCCATTGCTTTGGCAAACCTTTGAAGCCTATTTTAACGGCGCTCCGGTAGGTCATCAGAATGGCGACCTCAAGTTTCCTGACGCCTTTTCCACGGATCAGGTTGGTTCGTGCGTACATACAGGCGGCGCGAACCTACCCTGAAGCTCTCGACGGCCTGAGCGAGATTCTGCTACAGCGGCGGGAGGCGGACGGTAGCGCCGCCCCGCATCCAGGCAGTGTGAGACGCCGAGCAACGCGACCATTACGGTGAAGCTGCTAGGCTTCGAAACAGAGGAGACGCGAGGTGATATAAGATAGCTACCGATCCACATCCAGCCCGAGGGCCTCGCCACCATTCGACGAGCAGAGCGGGAGTTGCAATCCTCAACGAAGGCGCTGGGATCGCTCCGAATGATTGTCGAAGGCATGCTGGCGATCAATGGGAACGACGAGGGAAACGGATGCAACGAGGAGTTCACTCGTCACCTTGAAGCCCTCGTTTCCACACCGAAGCCGCTCCTCCGACAGTGGGCGGCTGTTTGTTCTCACGACCCCTTGCTGGCGCACCTGATTAAAGCCCGGAAAAGCTACCGGGGCCGGCGTGGCTGATCAATGCGGCTATTTATTTATGGTTTGCGCCTCGTCTGCGCCTTGGTTCTGCGCCCACGCACGAACGTCGCAAACGCGTAGCTTGTGGAGGGGCTCCATCTGGGCCATACCAGCCGGGTGAGCCACGCGTTGCTACAGGCCGACGGCAAAATCCAAAATGCTGCGCTCATTGCGCAACGTTTGCTGGAACACCTACCCCATTCTCGGATCCTTAGCGGAAATCTGCAAAAGCGGCTTTTAACAATAGACGGAAAAATGCGCATCCATTCCCAAGTAGCTTCGCCCGCCCTCCCAAGGCGGATGAGACAAGGCTCTACAGTTGCGTTACTTGCCGGTGCCGTTTTCGGAACGCTAGCGACAGGGCCGGCTGACGCTGCGACGCGATATTATCCCACCGACGCTACGATTAATAGCGCAGTTAATTTGGCATTTCCCGCCAGCATCACCATTGGCTACGCAAACCTGTCTGAGCAGGTCTCCAAACTTAACCCGACCAGTCCCACATTCAATGTGGTCGCTGAGGGTAATATCCCGGTCTCCGTTGGCACCAACGCCTTCAACAGCAGCATTGTAAACCTGGATGGCGGCTACATCGGTTTCCTCTCTGGAAATGACGTCTCCACACTAAACCTCAAATCTGGTACTTTTCGGAGCCTCCGACTCCGCGACTCCGCGACCCTGAATCTCACCGGCGCTAAACCCGAGGCTGGCGTTTCGGGCGTTGCATACTTCGCATATGACACGAGCAAGTTCAACATGGCTGCAGGGTCATCGCTGAGCGGCTACCTCGACGCCTCGGTCACCAATCTCGTCCCGAATGATTCCACGCTGAACCTCTCCGGTAGCTCGATTGACCTCTACCTAAAAATTGGGGGCACCACCGATGCAACGCTGTCTGCTATGACCATCGGCACGTACATCAACTCCCGCGGCTCTAGCAGCATGTCGATCGTAGGGGGCTCCATTGGCGGACACATACTGGCGGAAAACGCCTCCGCCATTGATGCATCTAACGTAACCGTCGCTGCGGGGATTGACGCCTCGAATAACAGCGTGATCTCCCTGACCGATGTCACTATCGGCGGCAACGTCTCCGCCAGCAACGGCGGTCGACTCACGGGCACGGGGCTTTCTGTCAGTGGCTCGGCCAACCTCCCCAGCGGTCTCGCGCTGGCTCTGGATACTACCGCCATCGGCGGCGACGTCAGCGCCTCAGGCGACACCGCGGGTGCCACGCTTACTCTCGACAACTGCGCCGTGGTCGGCAATATTACTACCAGCGGCACCACCGAGTCCAACCTTACTACCGTAAACATCGGCGGTTCCGTCACAACTTCCGGATCGGGCCCGTTCACTTACGACTCCGGAAGGGTGGGCGGCGACGTCCTCCTCTCCGGCAGCTCCACCCGCGCTTTCGCCGACGTCACCATCGGTGGGCAGTTCGTCGCGAGCGATGACATCACGCTCAGCCTCACCGGCGTCACCATTACCGGCGACGCCAGTCTCGGTGGCCGCCCCTTCAATATTTCGGACACTGTGATCGGCGGAAATATGAGTACTGCCGTCGGCGGCACCTTCACCGGGAGCACTGTCGGCGGCAACCTCACCGCGATCCAGAATTCCGTCAACGCCGCCAGCAGGACTCTCGCCATGAGCAGTTCTTCCATTGCCGGCGATCTCAATGCGTCCGGTGACTCGGTCATCACATTGTCCTCCACCGCCATCGGTGGCGACGTGTTGAGCGCGGACTCTGCGCAGGTCAACGTCATCGACGACACGATTACCGGCGATCTATTCGTCGCGGGTGGGAGCTCTGCCCGGATGGCCGGCGGCAGGGTGATTGGCGATCTCATCACCAGCGAAAGCGGGACGGCGATCGTCACAGATGGCGACATCGGCGGGTACACTCTCGCGCTCAACGACAGCGCTATGGTGCTGAAGGGCGGTCTTTTCCGGAAAGACCTGACTGTCCGCAGCACCGCAGACGTTTTCATGTCTGGCGGCATCATCGTAGGCAATGTCAGTGTGCGCGACCAAGCCGGATTCGAGATGAACGGCAGCGGCGTAGTCCTCGGTGATCTGACCGTGAACGAGGGGGGCGGCGATGGTCAAGTTGCACTGGAGTCGGGCAGTCTCACTGGGGATTTGGTGATCGAGGGCGGCAGCCGGGCAACTATCGGCCCCGCCTTCTCGATCGTGGGCGACGTGTCCGCCCACGGCTCGAGCAAAGTCGAGATCAACGGTGCCCTTGTTAATGACCTTTCGACTACCGAGAGCAGCGAAGCCAAAGTGACCGCAGGGCGCATCAACGGGCAAATCATTGCGCTCCATGAGAGCACCATTCACTGGGCGGGCGGCACCCAGGAAGGCTTGGCCGTCACCATTCGTCACAACGCCGATCTTTTCATGACTGGCGGAACATTGAGTGGCGACATCATCGTGCGCGAGAGCGGCGGCTTCTTCATGGAAGGCTCAAGCACCGTTACGGGCAACATCACGTTATACGATGGCGGCAACCGCAGCGGTGTTGCTCTGAGCGCGGGCACCGTTCACGGGACGCTTGATACCGGAAGCGTAACCACCACGAATCTGGATGGCGCGAACATCAATGGAGATGTGACTGGACGCGCAACCGCAATCATCGAAATGACTGCCGGACAGATTGGTGGCAACCTCACCGCCCGTGATTCCGCCAGTGTTTTCCTGCGGGGAGGCAGCGTCGGCGGCAATGTGAGCGCAATTGCCGGGGGCTTTGTCGCTGTTGAGGGAGGATCGATCGGCGGAGATCTCATCGCTGAAGTCGGAAGCAGGCTGAGGCTGCACAACGACGCCACGGTCGCTGGACGACTAACGCTTGCCGGGCAGAGCAGCCTCCTGATGGGGGGTGGACGCGTTGCAGCCGCGCTGGAGATCAATGAGGCAAGCACGCTGGAAATGAGCGACGGGCGGGTGGATTCGCTTACCATCGATGGAGCCGGCCAAGCGGTGATCACCGGTGGCTCCATTACGCGGACCGCGAGTGTGACGAACGGGCGCCTCAAGTTCAGCGGAGGGCTAGTGGGTGATGACTTGCTTGTAAACGGCGGTGCTCCTGGCGACACCGGCCACGGCAATGCGTATATGAGTGGCGGCGGTGTCACGCGTGACCTCCGCGTGTTCGAACACGGAGACTTGGAACTCAGCGGAGGAGAAGTGGGCGGAAACCTAATTGCCGAGGACTACTCGGACATCATCATTACCGGGGGTACCATTGGCGGGCGGATCATAAGCCGCGGAGGCGCCGATATCGAAATCAGTGGCGGCATTTGGCCCGGAGGCTCGAGTGCCGCCTTTAACGCGGTGCCGAGCGGTGCAGCTAGACTCTCGAGCCTCAATCTATTCGACGCGCAGTTTGGCCTCTTCGCTTACGACAGCAGCGCAATCAATATCGTTGGCTACAAATTCACATCAATCCTCATTGATCCGAACTACGAAGGCGGTGCGTTCAGCCGCTACCAGTTCAGCGGCGAGCTCGCCGACGGGACGGCGATTACGGGGAGGGATATTTTCATCGAGAACAACTCTGAAGCCTCGTTCCGGTTCTCCGCGCCGGTCCCAGAGCCGTCCGTGCTTGCACTTCTCGCGGCCACCGCCATCGGGCTTGGATTGACACGTGGCCGCAGCCAACGCGTGCGCAGAAACTCGATCAGCTCCACAGCGTGCGGAGTACCTTTATGATCAAACCGCACAGAGGCTCGTGACAAGCGGACAAACTAATCGGCGCATTCTCGCATCTTGAGGCGTTGGCGGCGCGCGTGTAAACCACGGCATGCAACTGGGGGGCGTGTAAACTGTTCACCGAAGGGATCGCTTCGGGCCTAAACGCAGCGGAAGCTTACCGCGCGGCAAACCCGAAAAGCTCGCCTGGATCGGCACGGGCGCACGGTGCCCGGCTGGTAGCAATCGGTAGCGTGCAGGCCGAGATTGAGCGCCTGCGGGCTGAGGCAGAGCAGAAGGGTGGATCTGCCGTGATGACGCTCCTACAGAAGCGGCTGCTCCTGTCGGAGATCCTGGACTCGCCTGATGGCATGTTCCGCGGGCAACGGCTCCGGACTGCCGACCGCATCGCAGCGATCAAGCTGGACCACGAACTTTCTGATGGCCGGACTGGCGACGGCGACGCGGACACGATGCGGGTTCGAGTAATCATCGGCGGCGAGGATGCGGAGGCGTGACGGCGGAGGGGGAGTAGTGTACAAACGAGCATGAACCTGAGTGGTTCACGTCGTAAATTCTGTGAAGGCGTCGTCTCCGGACTGACTTTCGCGGCCGAATACCGTGAAGCGTACCCGGAATCTGAGCCCGAGAACGCGCACAAGAACGCCAGACGATTGACCGGCAATGATGACATCCAAGCCGAAGTCGCGCGCCTCCGGTTGCTGGCCGACGACAATGCCGGACCCGCTGTGATGGATCTCATCGAGAAGCGGAAGTTCCTGGCGAGGATCGTGCGCGCTCAGGTCTCGCTTCTGCCTGCGGACTCGGACCTTTGGAACAGCATCAAGCTCACCCCGAGCGGCACTGAGTTCCGGATGGCGGACAAGCTCCTGGCCATCCGGTTGGACAATGATCTCTCCGGGCAGGGATGCACGGCTGAGGGGGACGATGCGCTGGCGGGGCTGATCAGTCGCATAGCGCAATGAGCAAGAAAGGCGTGCCTCGTGTACTCTAGAAGTATACAGGGGGCGCGTTTGGGGTTCTCGCGCGCCGAGAGGTGAAAGTTACTCCCCCTGCCGAGTTGAACGACCCGTTCGAGTACGCTCCGGTATTCTGTAGTTCGCACACCAGGGATTATCTGAAGAGGATGTTGCACGACGAAACCTTTGTCGATGAGTTTAGTTGGGATAAGCGACTCTCGCCGCAGGAGTGGCGAAAATTAGCTTTTGAGCATCAAGAGGGGCTCGTCGACAGGCTTGCGCAGCGCGCGCCCCTTCTCATCTCGCAAGCACGCGATGGAATGGTGAGGGTGGCGGAAGTCTCGGGTCTATTATGCCTCTCTGGAAGAGCGGACGGCCTATTACTCTGGGCGCATTACGCCGGGAGTCATACCGGCGTTGCTATTGGACTAGACTCGAGCGCTTGGAATGCTGAGGCAAAGGATTTTACCGAGTGCTCTACTCAGAGATCAGACCTCGTATTGACATTGCGCAGATTATGCGCGGTGCGAATCCCGACTACTTGTTTCTAGGCATTGCTAACTCCTCGTTGTAAGTCCCTCTCTACGAGTGGCGAACTCGCCGTGACTCGAACACGGAACCTTTTGATTCGTAGTCATAATCGTCGCGCGCGCTATCTCCAGATTGCGCTGTCGATTAGTCGAAAGCCGCGCAAGCAAGCTGCGCCCGCTCGAGCGCAGCGAGGTGGCATGGGCAGGGTAAAACGGTCGGATGCAATCACAACCAATCTTTGCGGCTTCCATTCTCGCTTGTGCGCTGCTGAACGGATGCGCGGGTCTCACTCCCACCCGGATCATCGGCAACACCGCAGGGGCGGCGGGCGGCGCGGTCCTTGGGCATGCGTTCGGTAAAGGTGATCCGCTGACCGCCTCCCTTGGAGCTGGCGCGGGAGTGCTGCTCAGCGAGACGCTCCAGGCGGGGAGCAGCGCGGCCCAGCAGAACTCCTATCTCGCTGGATACGAGAAGGGGCAGAGCGACACGGCCAAGCGGCAGTTCCAGGTGCTCAACGACCGGCAGCGCACCTCGCCGGAGGAAGATGATGCTGTGCATCTCCGGCTCTTCGAGGTGCCGCTTCCGGAACGGCAGGTAAACGGCGTCACCTTCGCTCCCTCCACGGCCACCCTTCACATTCAGGAATAAGCCGACTCGAATTATGAAGCTTCTTCCAATTTTCGCTCTCATCGCGTCCGCGCCGTTGCTCCCGGCTCAGGTCGTCGTCACCAATCCGGTTTCCGACGTGCTCGCGGAGACCATGCATCTGGAGGAGCTCGCCCAATGGGCGGAGTCGATCAACCACCAGGTGGAGCAAATCAACATGCTGACCCAGCAGCTGCAGCAAGTGCAGGCTTACGTGAAGGCGTTCGGCGATCCGGAACAGCTGCTCAGCATCGTGGGTGCCGATAAACTGATTGGCAGCTTGGAACAGAGCGGGGTGGGGCAAACGATCGGCGAGCTGCAGCAGCTCGCCGATGGCACTCATGCTCTCGCCTACAACGCCAATGGGCTCTACGAGAGCCTCGGCACGACCTTCGAAACCCCGAACGGAGCGACCCTGCCTCGGGCGGAAGAGCTGTACCGGAAGTTCGGTGCGGTGCAGCAGGGCTCCCAGAACTTCCAAGCCGTCATGGACGACGTGCGCTCCCGCCGCGCGTCGTTGCGGCAAAGCATCGCGGCTACCACGCAGCAGCTCCAGGCGGCCACAACGGACGCAGAAACCCAGAAGCTAACCGGAGTCCTCGTGGGATACTCTTCGGAACTGGAATCGGTCGACCACGAGATCGACCAGGCCGCCGCTCAGGTTGCCACGCAGGACATCGAAAACCGAGCCGACCGGGAGCGGCAGGAGCAGGCCCGGCAGGAAGAAAGGCGGGCGCAGCTGGAGGAAGAATTCCGGCGCTACAGCGAGACCTTCCAGATCGATGCCTCCGCGCCCGCCTTCCCGGCCCGGCGCTAGTCCTCCTTTAGAATCGCCATGAACGACTTCAACACCCTCTTTCCCAATTTCCTCAGCCAGTGCGCGGAGCTGAACCGCGCGCTGACGCCCGTGGCCGTGGTGCTCTTCGTGGTGGGCCTCGTTTCCTCCACCGTCACCGGGCAGCGCAGCGCGAGCGCCTACCTGCGGGCGTTTGCCCGCACTGCCGCGTATGCCGCTGTGCTCGGATCGCTGCTGGGCTGGGGCAATGAAATTGTGGCGGCGGTCGACTCGACGGTGAAGACCACCTTGCAGGCCGATCCAGGTGCGGTGCAGGCCGAGTACCAAAAGGCGCTCACCCTGCAGAAGGGCAGTGGTACGGATAAATCCTGGTGGGACCTGCTCGACGCCCAGGCGATCTTCGAGGGAGGGCTATCGTGCATCCTGTGGTTCATCGGATGGCTGGCCAGCGTCGCCGTCTTCTACGCCTATTTGGCGCAGAAGTTCATCCTCTACATTGCCTACGGGTTCGCGCCGCTCTTCATCGGCTTCCTCGCGGTGCGAACGCTTCACTCGATCGGCGTTTCCTACCTGCTGGGATTTGTGGGCGTGCTGTGTTGGCCGCTCGGCTGGGGCGCAGCTTCCATCCTGACCAAGGGGCTGCTCGATTTCATGGCCGACCAGAGCTTTTTCGCCTTGGGTGCGGCACCCGGTGCGGGCGGGTATGCTTTGCAAAACCTGCTCGGGGTCGCGGTGCTCGGCATTTGGCTGCTCTTCAGCATGATCGCCGCGCCCATCGTCATCCAGAAGGCGATATCAACCGGCGCTCAGATCGGCCAGGCGCTGGTCGGTGGCGCGCTGACCGCAGGAACCGCGGGTGCGGTGGCGGGGGCAGGTGCCGCCGCTGCGATAGGCGGGCGAGGGGGCGTCATGGCTGCGATCGGCGGGATCGCCGGAGGAGCCGCCGCTGCCACGGTGGGTGCGGCAGAAGCGTCCTCCACCGGCAGCTCCTATTCGCCGCTCGGCAACCTGCTTGGCTCGTTGGCCAGCCAGCGCGGCGCCTCCCGCCGTCCCTCCCGGCCCAGGAAGGACGATCCTACGGGCGACCAAGCCGTCCGGGAACTTCTGCAGAAGCAAACTTGAAAACTATATGACCACCACCCTGCCCGCGGAGCTGCGCGAAACTGCGCCGCCACTGCACCATTCACATGTCAAAGAGCGAGGTGCCGACCCCACTCGCGTCTTCATCGACAAGGACCGTCTCGCCCGCTTCTGGTTCCTTGCCGCCATCGCCGCCCTCGTCGGATCCGCTGTCGAGCGCATCCATCTTGCGCGCACCTTGAAGGAGCGTGAGCGCGTGGTGATCGTCGATCCCGCAGGCACCTTCTTCGTTTCGCCGCTGCTTCAGTTCCAGGACGCGCGGGAGCTGCACGCACAGCAGAGCACCCTTGCCACCATCGCTTTCCTGGAGCGCAATCCGAAGGGCTTTGATCATGCGGAACTGCTCCAGCAGATGTTCCTGAAAGACGCCCAGCAAAAAGCGCGGAAGCAATCTGCGGCCGAGGAGCCGGAGTTCAAGGCCAAGCAGCTGCACCAGAAGGCGGAGATCGGCCGCATCGAGTTCATCGAGACACGCGCCGATGCCGTGCTCACGCAGGTCAGCGGGCAGCTCATCCGCACCGGCATCTTCCAGGAGCGGGCCTTCAGCGAAGCCGTGCCCTTCGTGCTGAAGCTCAAGATGCGGCGCAACCCCAACATGGTCGAGAACGGGCGCTTCCCGACCGCCATCGAGGATTTCAAGTATGAACCGGCTCACTAATCTCATCCTCCTCGCGGAGACGCTGCATTTCGGGAGCATCCAGGCCGCCGAGCGCGTGCAGGGCTTCGTCCTCGACGATCACACGGTTTATGCCGTGCCCGTGTCCGGGTCGCGCGTGACCACGATCTCCTTTCCGTCTCCCATCTCAGCGATCGATGGCGCGCTCACCACCACCGACGGGAAGACGCCCGGCGTCTTCCAGATCGCCCACACCAAAGGCACGGCCTACTTCTCGACGCGGGCGCTGGCCAAAGGGGCCTCCACGAACCTGAATGTCCGCTGGAACAATCGCACCTATGTCTTCGACCTGCGCGAAAGTGCCGAGCCTTGTTACTCACTGATCCTGAGCGCAGGGATTCAGCGGAGCCGTGGACTTGCCCGGCCGCTCACCCCCAATCGGCTGCTCGGCCTTCTGGACAAGGCGAAAGCGTTTCCTCTGCTTCAGCAGCATCAGCCGGAAGCCGTCCAGGGCGTGGAGTACCGCGATTTGCGCGCGGCTCCGCCGGTCAGCGATTGCGGTACCTATGAGGTGCGCATGTTGGAAGCGTTCCGCTTTCCGGATCAAGACACCCTCGTCTTCCAGCTCAGCGTGTCGAACCGGAGCGGGCAGCCGCTGGAGCATCAGGCGGAGCGGCTGGAGGTGCGGGTGGGTGGGCAAGTCTTCACCCCGTCGCTGGCGGACCTACCAACCATCATCGCACCGCATGGCTCCGCCACAGGCTATGTCGTAGTCACCGGCAACCCCAGCGGCGGACCGAACGGCCTGTCGCTCCAGAACGACTTCACGTTCCTGCTCTCGCGGCGCGACGCCGCCGAGGACGCGGCAGCGAGCGGCCACGAGAAGCTGCCAACCAAGGACCTCGCGAAATGACTCCACGCCGCTTCCTCAACATCCTTCGCTCGCCTTCCGGCGCGCTCGCGCTCTTCCTGCTCGGGCTGGCCATCGTGCTCGTGCTGGCCAGCAGTCGGCGCGACGCCTCTGGACGATCCAGCGAATCCTCGGCAGCCACCCCGGCACCCAATCGGGGGAAAGGCCAGCAGCTGGCCCAGATCATCGAACGGGGGATGTCCCCATTCAATCCGCTGCAGTCGGGCGGCACTCGGCCTCCAGCGGCGGCACCCGCACCCGCCAAGCAGGCCGCGACAGCTCCTGCACTTCCGCCCCTCAGCTTGTTTGCTGAGACGCCAACGGAGGAGCGCAAGGAGAAGGCGTTCAGCACGAGTTTCGCGCCCTTCGGAAGGCTCATTCCTTGTGAGCTGGTCATCACCGTGGACTCCTCTGCGATTAACACGCCTATCATTGGCGTGGTGACGGAAGACATCTTCCATCACGGGCAGCTCATCGTGGCCGCTGGAACTGAGGTGCATGGCACCGCCCAGGTGGACCGAGCGCGGGAGCGCATCGCCAGCGACGGGCGCTGGACACTCGTCTGGCAGAACGGCGACGAGCTGAACGTCTCGGGGCTGGCCCTTGATCACGATCGCGACGTCGATAGTGGCACTTGGTCCATCACCGACGGCAGTGCTGGGCTGCGGGGACGCCTGCTCAAGAGCGACAACCTCGCCGAGGTGAAAGTCTATGCAGCGGCTCTGCTGAGTGGGGCCGCAGAGGTCTTCACCGACAAGAGCACCTCGGCCTTTGGCTTCTTCACGCAGCCTGGCTTGCGGAACGCACCGCTTAAGGGTGCGCAAGGCGTGCTCGACCGATACGCGCAGCAGATCCTCACCAGCATTGAGCGCGATGGGTTCTACGTACGGGTGCCCGCGGGCAAGCAGTTCTACCTCTACGTTACCCAAACGCTCGACCAGGAGGACGCCAAGATCGGCGGGACCTTCGCTCAGGAGGCCGTTCTTCCGCCGGAACGCCTGGCACCACCCTCCGGTGCCAGCTCGTCACATCTGCCTGCCTTTCGCGCGGCCACGCTGCCGCTGCGAGCGCCTGCTTCGTCAACCATTCAACCCCGCCGCTAATCATGAAACCACTGCTCCTCATTCCCGTCGTTATGTTCTCGGCGTGCGTCACGCAGGCTCCGCCGAAGCCCGCTATTCGTTCGACGCCACCGCCAAACCGTGCCGTCAGCGGGGCCAGTCGTCGCACCGGCGAGCAGGTGCGCGAGTACCGCTTCGGGCGTTACCCCGACCCCGGCGACCCGCGCGTAATGCACGAAAGCCACCCGGTTTATCGAGTTGAAACGACCGCAGGGTGGAACCTTAGTCCCACTGCTTCCGCAGCCCCGGCTTCCCGCTCCAAGAAGCTGGTACCCGCAGCATTGCCGAATGATGCTGCCGTAGCGGAGGTGAACAAGCAGCGCGCTGCAACTCGTGCGGTCACGGAACAGGCCGCCATCCTGAATCAGCGGCTTGGCGAGATGACACAAGCCACTGCTCAGACACAGGAACTCGCGAAGCACATGCTTTCGTTGAAGCGGGAGATCGCAGCGGTCCGGGAGCGCCTGGACGCCTCCGAAACCCAGCCCCGGGAGCGCAAGCCAGCGACCGTCAATGATTCCGCCACGCGTGCCGAGGACCGGTGGTAGCCGCGTCCGCTCTTCCCCTATTTATGCAAACCACAGCCACCAACAAACAACCGGTCATTCTCGACCTGCCACCCGACACCATCGAGCGGTACTCCGAAGCCAGCGAAGAACTCGAGGAAGGCCTCGGCCTTACCCCTGGTCCGGAGTTCCTCATGAGCCTTGCCGTCGAACACGAAAGCCCTTTCGACCTCACCAGCATCTTCCTTGGGGAGATCATCGAAGCTCTCCGCGAGCCCGTCATCACCCTCGAATCTTCACGCTAAACACCTATGGCCATCAAACGTACCAACGGCAACGGCAGCGATGCCGCCAGTGCGGAATCTCCAGCTCAGACCGTCGCGAATGATCCGCAGAAGTTTCGCGAGAACGCGGAGGTGAACGGGAAGATTGACACCTACATCCAGAAGAATGCCAAGGAATGGGCCTACATCCAGTCCATGCCGCGCGAACGCCTGGAGCGCAGCCTCGTGCTGCAATCCGTGCAAAAGCAGGAGCGCAAGGAGAAGATGCGCGTCGGCATTCTCAAGAAGCTCGATGAGAACCCCGAGCTAAAGGAAGCGTTCCGCACGCTGGTCAAGAATCTGCCCGCCGAACAGCAGGAGAAAGCAATGGTCTCCCTCGCGATGCGTACCAACCGCACAATAGCCCCAGCGGTCCAGCAGCAGGCGCAAGGCGCGCGAGTGTAGAGCCGTCCCGCCGCCACCGCCCGCCAAGACTCCGGCTGTGCTCCCGCCCATGGGCGCGTCTGCGCCGCCGGAGACTTTGCGTTCCGCCCGCCCCGGGAGGCCGTCGCTGCGCAGACGCAGCCACGGCAGGTCGAGAGAGCGAAGGATCGCGCCGTATCTCGAGCGAGCCGAAACATGCGAGTCCCGATGCATCTACGGTGCATGCATTCCGGCGGAAACCCAGGTTTCCGCCGAGCCTTCCTGATGCGGCTGCCGCTGTGGGAGACTGCGCCCGCCCCGCCTGCGCCCCCGCGGGCGCAGACTCCCCTTCGTGTGGGGCAGGAGGGAGCAACCTTCTGCGCCGCTCCGCGCTGCGCTCACGGCCTCCGGCAGGGCATTTGCGGCGCCTCTGGCCTACCGCTTCGTTTGCGGGCGGCGCAGATCGTTGCCGGGGAGGCTCCGCGCCCGGCCCTCCTTCCACGTGGCGCGCCAGCAATGCAGCTTGCACACCGCCTGCGACCGCCACCCTGCCAGATGCGTGTTGGCCGCGGCTCAGCCTCAGGGTATCTGGGGAGGCTTCGCAGCGGCCAAGCGGGTGGGTTCCTCCTCGCTGGCGCTCGCCCCGCGCTCAGTCGGCGCGCGGCCTGGGAGGGTGAAAGGAAAGGGTGTTGCTCTGATCAAGGCTGCCGCCGTGTCCGCGAAGAGGATTTGCGTGGCTCTACCGCCGAACCAAGGCGGTGCGCAGGTGCTGCGCGATTTTCGATTTCATCGTTTCGAGTTCGCTCTCCTCCAGGGGCCGTCCTTCCGTGCGCTCGATCAGGTGGTCGAGGTAGAGCTTCCGCTTCGCTCCGCTGGCCCGCCGCGCCACGGTCTCTTGTGCCACCGTGTCCTGTGTGGATCTCCGGGTATCGGGCACGCGATTGATGCGGCCCGCCAATGAGCAAATCGTAGCGCACCAGTCCTGTCAGGTAGGCCGACAGCGAAGCGTAGCCCAGTTCCTCCCACCGAGGATCTACGAGCTGCCAAATGCGCGCTGGGAAGGTAATCCGTTCCGGTTTCGCATTGACCGGCGGCGGCTTCGCGTTCCGCGCCATCGAACGGAGTTCCACGAGGCGCTCGATGACCTGCACGAGCAGCCCCTCGCGCGGCTGGCCGGGCCGGTAACGGGCCACGATCTCGGCATCAACTGCGTCCTGCGCGGCCAGCGTATCGCGCGCGATGGCCAGCGTGATCGAGCGCCTCGCTCCGCTCTTCAGATCGTAACTGACCAGATCGATGGCAAAGGGGGAAAGCGTTCGGAATCCGAACTCCTGGAAACGAAGCCGCAAGGCCGGAGCCAGCAGGCCGGGCACGGTGACATTCTTGCGGATTCCTTTGAGCATCGCGCAAAATGCAAAGCACGTCGCATGCTCAGCTCTGCTTGTGCCCAGGGTGGCGGCTCAGCCACGCGTCCAGCCGGCGCATCGTGCATTTGCCCAGGGAGAACGGAGTGTCGGCAGCGCTCCTGATCTGGGACATCGCGGTGCGGCCGATGCCGGACAGCAGCGCCAGTTCGCTTGCATTGAACTGCCGATGCGGGAACTTCTCGGCGAGGAAAAGCAGCGCCGCAAAGCTCGTGGCTGAGCTAACAGTGTCTTCTTCTTCGGCGGCGTGCGTGGGTTTTAGCGGGGCGGTGAGTTTTCTCATTGAATGGATTATCGTTAGTGAAGCGAAAATGTGTTCACCCGAACAGTTCCGCAACGCTGCGCTTATGGACACTTTCGGAGGCCGGTCAGCGGGGCGCATCCCGGGGGGCGGGTGACGCAGGCGATGGGCGCGGGGGCGCTTTCGAGAACCGGTCAACCATTTCCGCAGGTCCCTGGAGAACACCAGGAGTGCATTCGGGAACACTGGAGAACAAACCCGGGCCGCAAAACCGGGCGTCCAAAAAACGAGGTGTAAAGCCATCGGTGTCACTCAATCCCAAGCACCAACGCTCAGGGCAGAGCGCGGCAACAACACCAAAAGAAAGACCACGATGAAAGACCAAGACCTCGAAACGCTCGTAGACCATGCGGTTGCCCTGCACCGCGAAATCACCGTGAAGAACGAACAGCTCAAGGCGCTCAAAGCAGCCCTCGTGAAGCAGGCGCGGTTGCAGCCGGAACTGCTTGCTACAACGGGTAGCAGCGGCCAGCGCTGGGTTGCCGAAGGGAGCGACGGAAGCATTGCCCGCGTCAGCTTCCCGGCGGCTACGCTCCTCGCCGAGGTGGGAGCGCAGAGTGACCTTGCCAATAAGATTCAGGAGATTGCTGGCGAGGAATTCCGCCGCCTGTTCACCCCCGTGAAGCGCTACCAGGCCGTGAACGATTTCCGCACCGTGGCGGCGTTGATCCTGCCGAAACGCAAGGCGGCAGCCCTGCTGCAGCTTTGTGAAAGTGAAAGTTCGCCCCGCGTGAGCTTCGAGATCGCAAACCGGCAGGCGGCCTCCGCAGTTGCCGCCTGAATCGACGAGCCATGCGCTTCAAAAACAACATCGGCCCGCAGGTGCGGCGACTTCGCAACGACCGCGGGTGGTCGCAATCCATCCTCGCAGCCAGGCTTCAGGTGATCGGTCTCGACCTCGATCGCAGCGGCGTCTCGAAGATCGAGGCACGCATGGTCTTTGTGGACGACCGCACGCTCATGTACCTCTCTGAGGTGCTCAAGGTGGAGGTGCAGGCGCTCTTCCCCAAGCGCGCTGGGGGGCATGGCCTTCGCGAGTTTCTGGAGCGGCTGGAGAAGACTCGCTTCTGAACTGTAATCGCGGCAGCTGCTAATGAACTGCGCTCGCATTCGACTTAGTGTCGAAACCTCAACCATATTCGTTCGTGACGGATGGCTCATCATTGAGGTAACCGACGAAGATGCTCTCAGAACGCAGTTGGTGAGTGGCATCGGCGATCGCCTACTTACCGTCGCCGAAATCGGAGAACGAACGGGTTTCACTCGTGGCGCTGTCAGAGAGTGGATCAAACGTTCAGTGCTAGCGGCTGTCAGAGTCGGCAAGGAGTATCGCGTACGTGAGTCCGATCTCGAAACTTTAATAAAGGGTGGATTCTCAACAAATGCTTCGCTCGGAAAGCGAATCCAAAGAAGGCGGAAACGATTAGACGATTGAGGTTTGTAGCTGGGATTAGGACGCGGCCGCTATCCAGCGAAGGAACGGGTTCTGAGCGCGCTCCGCATTAGGCACGGGCCAAGTAAGCCCAAACCAACGCAGCCCTTCTTCAAAGGTCTTTGCCTCCAAGTAATGGCGTTTTACCATTGGAATGGAGTTTCCCATTTCTAGGGCGACCTGCGGAACGTTCTGGGTTAGAGCGGTGCGGTAGCTTCCGTATGCATGACGGAGCGCGTTGTGCTTCCATCGAAACTCGGGATAGCGCTTCTTCGATTTGGCCACAATTTGCTCTATTTCGCGCTGGGGGACCTTGTCCACGCACACGGGCCCAAGCGTCTGCCGCCATGGCCCCAGTGCTTCGATCAGCGCATCGCACATTGGAATGATCCGACGCTCGTTGACCTTTGTAACTTCGGGAGGGAGATCAACGAGTTTCTGATCCCAGCGAAGGCTCGACCAGTTCATCCGTAAAACTTCAAAAGTGCGGATCCCTGCGTAGGAGCTAAGAAGTACCCAGGGGAGCCAAATCTCTCGGGTGTTTTTGAGGACTATCTGGAGCTCGTCGGGCGTGAACATATCTACCGTTTTCCGTGCCACCTTCATTTTCGTGACATCCTCAGCCTCAGTGGTGCGATCTTTGGGAAGGTATCGCTCTGAGCGTGCAAAACGGAAAAGGGTCACGACCTGGTCTGAATGGCACTAAGATAAGAGCGTTTTAGGACGTTTCGGCTCGTGCTTTGGAGCTGAATCGGCAGAAGAGATCATGCCGAGCAAGACGCCGTTTTTTCAGGCTTTTGGACCGCTGCTTTTTGGCCGCCCGGCGAGGAGT
>JANMSW010000042.1:0-8783 GCA_031389825.1 Spartobacteria bacterium | reverse complement strand
CTACCAAGAGGCCCGAGACGCCAAGCCTGCCGCCCTGGTCGCGGGCAAGATCATCAGCCGCACACGCGCCGCGACTCAGGATTCGACTACCCGAGTCCTCTCCGAGACTCACAAGGTACTCTCCCAGCGCCCGCTCGCCGCACTCAAGCCGAGCGCGACTCAAGCAGAGCTTTTCTGAGCTTTCGTGCCTGATGTTTTTCTTCTCCCCTTGCTGCGGCTCCTTGGCCTGAACACGATGAGCGCGTGAAAAACTCATATATCCACATCACTTCGAAGGGTCGCGAGCTTCTGGTCAATATTGCGGGAATTCAGACCGTGAGGTACCAAGGCATCCCGGACGGAGGTTCGCTCCTCAAGTTGCAGATGGCCAACGGGGAGAAGTTCGATTTTATCGCCTCTCAGGCAGATCGGCTCTACGCGAAACTGAGTGACTTCTCTATCTCCATTGAGCTCGGCACCCTGGAGAAACTGCTCGAACCAGATCAGCCAGCCCAAGCTGCTGATGCGCACAAGTGGAAGACTCCAGACGACCTCTGATTTTAAATGCACAGCCATTGCAGACCCAGTGCATCGCGGAATCCGCGACTCAGAAAAGATTCTCTGACCTTTGTCATAATGCCCGTTTCAGCCCGAATCTTCTCTGACCTGCCGAACACCCGCCGCGCGACTCATTTTCAGGGTAGATCAGGCTTTTTACCCTGTTTTCAGCATTCTCTTACCTCATGTCCCTCTTCTTCCGAGTTCCAGATGGGCAATTCCTGCCGAAAACGGCTGGTTTACGAGTCGTGCTCGCCTGAACACTCGAGTGGTGCAGGAGTTGCTGACATTTTCCCGGTCGATAGCCGAAGCAGAAGGTCAAGGCGCCGGGAAACTAAAACCTCGAGCATAGTAGCCAGCCGCTCCGGCGAGCCGCTCAGCGAGAGCGGTACACGAGCATGCTCCGGATTCCGACGTCATCCACGGTCACCTCCTCAAGCCTGATGCGGCCAATCTCCTCCCTTGTACGCACAACCGACCGCACCGCCCGAACGGCTCGGTCGTTCGGCGTAGCAAGGGAAATCTGCATCAGTTCAGGGCGCGTAAAATCTTTGGGAATCTTGGAAATCGCGCGTTGAATCTGCCTGTAGATCCGGAGCGCCCCCTGCGCGGTAACTTCAGGAGACGACACGATCAGCTTCCAGGTTCCTGAATCGGTTAGATTCCAGAACACAGCGTTTGTGATCAGACCAATGTTATCAATCGCCTTCACAAGGTTCTCGCCAGCCGCTTCCATCTCTGGCCGTAGCGATTGCGCTACCAGTACTTCTTCAGCCATGAAAGTACTCCTGTTCTTCGCTGAGTGACGGCTTCCAGAAGGTCTTCCGCATCCCGCTCGCGGATGATCTCGTACCTCTTCTTCTCCGACCAGTCCTTAACGTACGCCCAGTAGATCTCCAGCTGAGGGCTAGCCTTGCTGTCCACCAGAAACTCTTTTGAAAGCGGAGCATGACTAAGGAGCGCTCCGAGGTCGTGAACGAAGACTTCTGTAGCAAAGTCCTTTTTCGGAAAGTCGTACCTCCGGACCGTCTTTGCAATCCTCGCTTTCAACGCACATTCGACGGCATACCCGCAGAGATAATAGGCGCCGGAGAATTTTCGCGCTTTAACAGCACCTTGGCCTCTCGAGCTCGAGTAATGCTCAGTTTCTGAAGATCCGCACGGTTCACGTCACGCCTCTAGCTCGCCGGTGAGAATTAAGCAGCAGGATCGTGAAGCGGCACGCGCCGATTCCATTTTCACCTCCCCGCATTCCGGCTTGCCGCGCGTCGCATTTGCCCGTTCCTTCGCGCCACTCAATCTGGCTCTGCCTTTCCCCCTCGCGCAATCCGCATGCACATCCGCGACATCCTAGCTGCTGGACAGACCACCATCTCCTTCGAGTTTTTTCCACCCCGTCAGCCCGAAGGCACCGCGAAGCTCATGGATTCGATCGCGACTTTAGAGAGCTTTGCGCCGCACTTTGTGAGCGTCACCTACGGCGCAGGCGGGTCCACGCGCGATCTCACCCACGACCTCTTGGTGCGGGTGCGTCAGACAACTTCGCTGGAGCCGGTCGCTCATCTCACCTGCGTGGGGCATTCGAGGGAAGATATCGCGCAGATCCTCGAGAGGTACGCTGCCGCCGGAGTCGCCAACCTGCTTGCGCTACGCGGCGATAATCCCGTGAACGGCAGCACGCCTTGCGGAGACTTCCAGCACGCATCTGAACTCGTTTCCACCATCCGCAGCTTCACTCACCCTGCAGATTCGCGTGGTTTCGGCATCGGCGTGGCCGGGTTCCCGGAAGGCCATCCTGCCACTCCGAATCGTTTGCTCGAACTCGACCACCTGAAGGCGAAAGTCGATGCTGGCGCGGACTACATTTGCACCCAGCTCTTCTTCGACAATCACGACTTCTACGACTTCCGGGACCGCTGTGACCTGGTCGGAATCCGCGTGCCGATCATCGCCGGCATCCTGCCTGTGACAAACATGGCGGGCCTCCGCCCCATCGCAGAACTTGCAGCCGGAGCGCGTATCCCCGCGCGCCTCCTGAAGGCCCTGCGACACGCGGGCGACGATGCCGAAGCCGTGGAGGATATCGGCACCCAGTACGCAGCCGCTCAGTGTGCGGATCTCCTCCACGAAGGTGTGGCTGGGATCCACTTTTACACGCTCAATCAATCCCGGGCGACGATCGCCATTTTGCGGAGCCTCGGCCATCAGCCAATGTGATCGTCCAAACCGCGCGAATGGCCGACGTCGCAGCACCGTCACCGTAGATGCCAGCGCCCAACGCATCTCTGCTCGCGCTGCGGATTCGCTACGCCGCCGTTGCACTCTTCGTTGTCATTTGGGGGCTTCTCTGGCGCTCGCCCCTTATCGCGCTCTCTCCATTTCTGCGAAAGTACGGGGGAGACGCCATCTGGGCACTGATGGTTTACCTGGGCTTTCGCTTTCTCCTCACGCATCGCTCCGCGCTGTGGAGCGTGGTTTTAGCGCTGCTCTTCGCGACCGCGATCGAGTTCAGTCAGCTCTATCACCCACCATGGCTGGATGCGTTTCGCGAGCTGCGGCTCGGCCGTCTCATCCTGGGGAGCACCTTCAATTGGCCCGACCTGCCGGCCTACGCCTTGGGCATCATCGTGGGAGCAGCAATCGACGCTGCCGCGCGCCAGGCGGGGACGCGGAGTTGACGCGGGAGGAATTTATACGACCTCGCGGTGGCGTGCAGCCGTAGCATGACAAGGAGGAGGTGGCCAGACTGATTGCAGCTGGGCTCAGATACTTCGATCTGACGTCGGACAAGATGTGTAGAGTAGGCGGGAGCAGCAGATCGGAACCTTTTGCGCCCCGCCCCTCATCAAACCGGACAGGCGGTTTTCCCGCATCCGGCTTTCCGAGTTCCTTTCTCGGTCAGCGTTCTCAAGCCAGTTTGGCTTACAGTGCACGGAGTCCGTGTTTGGCGAAGAGGTCTCGATCCGGCCAGCGCTCGTACTTGCCCACGGGGTTGCCGTGTTTGCGCCATAACCACTGCCGAAGCCGACCGGCGATGAAGTGATTCATCTGCCGGAGACTCCGATGATGGTTCCCATAGGCGAAGTAGTTGCCCCAGCCACGAGCTACCTCGTTGATTTCACCTACGATTTCCTCCTTTGTCTTACAGGTGGTGTGACGCCGCGTGAGTTCACGCACCCGGTCTCGAAGCGCCTGCTCTGCCGCAGGACTCGGTTCCGTGTGCACATACGGCGTGTTCTTTTTCGATTGCTGCCAGCGGAAGGAAAACCCCAGGAACTCAAAGCCGTTCTCGCGACTTTGCACCACTCGGGTCTTGGTTTCGTTTAGCGCCAGCCCCCGGCTTCGCAGCCAGCGGGCTAGCCGCTCCTTCATCCCCTTGCCCTCTCCCGGTCGGCACAGGATCACCAGATCATCCGCATATCGGATCATGCGCGGCTTCTCCCGGCATTGGTCGTTTACTCCTTCATCGAGGGGATGAAGGTAGATGTTGGCAAGCAGCGGCGAGATGACGCCGCCCTGCGGTGTCCCGCAGGGGTTGGCCTTCATCTTCCGCCCTCCACCTTCCTCTTCCTCCACGACCGGGGCGCGCAGCCACGCCTTGATGAGCCTGAGGATCATCCCGTCGCTCACCCGCCGCGCCACTTGCCGCATCAGCTTCTGATGCGGGATCGTGTCGAAGTACTGCGCAAGATCGGCATCGACCACTTCGGTCTTACCCTTGCGCAGTCCTTCGCGGATCGCCTCCACTGCCTCGTGCGCGCCGCGTCCGGGCCGGAAGCCGTAGGAGCGCGGATGAAAGTCCGCCTCGAAGATCGGCATCAGCACCAGATACACCGCCATTTGCACCACGCGATCCTTCACCGTGGGAATCCCCAGACCTCGAAACCCTCCACTGGCTTTGGGAATCTTCACCCGCCGCACCGGCGCAGGCCGGTACGTCTTGAGGTGAAGCTCCTCTTGCAGCGCGGACAGCCACGCTGCCTCCACCTGTGCATCGGCGGCGATCTCCTCAATGGTCACTCCATCGGTTCCCGCCGCTCCTGCGTTCGCTTTCACGCGCTTCCATGCTGTTTCCAGCACATCGGCGCGCTGCACCTCTCCATACAGACTCCAAAACCGGTACTCCGGCTTGGACTGCGCTTTCCGATACAGCGTGATTTGCAACTTCCGAACCTTTCCGGGTGCTGTTAGCCCTCGCGGGCCGTCACCACATCCTTTGCTGCTCTTCACTTCTGCGGAACAAGTGGCGTCCCTTCGTTCCCCCGCAGGTTGCCCGAACCAGAGGTCCGGCACGGGATCATCACTACTACGAACGCCTCCGACTTCTGCCACAGCCTGAACGGCCTCCCTCTGTAAGGAGGTTGTGCCGTCAGTTGAGTCTTGGTTACCCGCCATGACAGATCTCCCCGCTTACCCGGACATCACTTCCCAGCATGTCGCCCACGCAGACCCCGCCGGTCCATTATCGAGACCCACGACGGTTAGTCCGGGACCCGACTCTACGGCCTTCGCCCAGAACTGAGGGGCTCGGCTGCCGGGAGTGTTCTTTCGAGGCTCATTTATGTGGTTCATGTGTTCATTGCGACCTACCGGTTCGACTCCATGCCTGCTCCCCACCCCGCCTCACGGCGACGCAGTTGGCACGGTCTTCGGTGCTGAACCGTCTAATTGCACCGACGGGACTTTCACCCGCGTTGATGCCCGCTTCACGGGCGCACCAGTCCTACGTAAAGGCGATGAGTGGAAGCTGGTTGTGGCCGCTCTGGTGCGCCAGCTCACCGACGTCTCCAATGCGTGGCCTGCCAAGGCGCCCGAATTGGTCATATCACCCGGGCGAATCACGCACTGCGCTAGGCCGAAGGGCTAAATCTCTCCGCAAAGCTCCGTGCTGCGTTGCTCCTATGAGCGAACTTTCTTGCCCTGACCCCGTGGCCACTCACGCTGTCACGTGGCCAGCTATGGCTTACTTGTCCATTTAGTTCGTGCCAGCTATGGTGTGCCTTGTTCATCGGCTGCGCAGAGGTATGGAAAAAGGTATCTCTCCAGCTTCTCTGATAGCGCCTGCATAGCGATTGGAATTCTCTCGGAAAGTTCTATAACGCTCGGTCTAAAGACAGGGTCGTTTGCTGCATCTAAGCTGCGAGTAGCCAAGCTCCAGATAAACCCGGTGCGCGGTGACCACAAGGTTCCAACATCAAAGGCGAAGCGACCACTTATCGGATCGTCTTTCAGAATCTCGGGATCCGGACAATCTTGTGGTGACATCACCGCAACCAGGTCGAACGGCTCGAGGTTGTTGCGGGTCCAGTAGCAGATCAGCTTGAATGCCGCAGGCCGGTTGAAAAGAACCTGCACTCCTAAGTATGCTCGCAACTCTTTTCCTTCCGTCCATTGGTAGAGTCCTTCACATCCTGAATCATGGTTTAGGACCTTTATAAACTGTCCAGTCTTCGATAATGCCTCGTCAAGGTGCTCGACCAGGATTTTCAGTAAGTCGGCTTTCATGGCATTTCACGGTGTTACTCCGATACGTTGGAGAAGAGCTTCCAACTGCTCAACTCCACTCACAACGTGGAGGCTGCTGAATGCAGCTGGACCTGTCGCATCTTCCAGCGTTCGCAGCTCACTTTGGGAAATCGGGCGGAGCGCCCATACAATCCGCTCCGATATATGCGGTGAACGAATTATTATTTTTATCTTTTCTACTAATCTCGCGATAGCGATAGTGCGAGGGACACGGCGGCCGGAAGGAACGAAACGCTGGTCCGAATAGTGCGTGTCGCGCATCTCCGTGTCCCGCCGAATTCTGACCGCTTGAACTGGTCAGTCGCTACATGAGTCTCGCCCGCACATCACTGGTCGAGTTGCGCGTCTGATCCGCATTGTGGAAAAGATTCAGCCAGCACCGCTCCATGTGATCTCTTCCGGTTGGCTAGGGACAGCACTGGATGGAGGGGAGCCCGTGTATTGACGCGTCAGGATGGATAACATGAACTTGCCCCTGCCTCTGTCTTCATTTCAAGAAGCTCCAAATTAGCACTCATTCTTCTCAAGTTGGCACGCTGGCACGTGGACAGCTATAGTTTGCATTGTGCATTGTTTGCCATGTCCATTACTCATAATCAAATCGCGCGCTTTACTGCATGGGCGAGCTACAGTGTAAACTCATCGGGATTTCTGCGTATGTAAGCCGCCATAAGACCTTCGAGTCGTTCTCCGAAGCCAACCACCTCATTGAACTGAGTGAGTAGCAATCCCTGAGTCGCAGAATTCTCTTCCTCATCCCAAAGCTTATCGCATCTCAGTTTCCGATCAGTAGAGATTTCGTCATTTTCAAATACCTCTCTGGCGATTCTCGTAAGGAGTTGCTGTTCGGTATCTGCACCGATTGCCTTTAAGGCCCATCGAGTTTCCTCGCTTCGGTCGCCCGAAGAGTTTTCAAGAAACTGCTTAAGGCCTCCATTTACAACCTCCCATATTAGTACAGAAATTAGCAGTACAGCTCGTTCACCTTGCGACAACTTAGCCTTATATTCTGAATAGCTTTCATCATGCTTGGTTCTCAGCTGGAAAATGTTTTCACGCGTCTTGATGAAGACGACGTGATCGTCTTCTTTGATATAGTCGCTGAAATAAGGCATGCCTCAAGGAAGGTAGGGAATACTACCGGATATTTCGGGCACGAAATCGTCCGAGGGATAGTACTGAAAGGAGGTGGGCCCATTCATTGGCGCGTCCTGGTGGATAGCATGAAATTGCCCCTGTCTCCGGTAAGGACTCGTTCCAAGAAGCTCGATCAGCACTTATTCTCTCCAAGCTTGGACGTGGCCAGCAATGCTTTGCCTTGTCTGTTATGTTCGGAATCTTCATCCTCAAGCAACTTCTCTCCAATCTTAGGTCCGGACTCAGTATCACCTCTTTGGAGTAGGCGAAACTTACGTATCGCCTTCACTCTTGGGTGGTATAACCAGGCAGCAAGAATCCCATTGTCAAATCGAACCGCCCAATAGGACATGCCGTCTCTCTCCATTTCCGGGTGAGGCGTACATTGACCCGGCACGTAGATCACTCGGCCTAATCGTTCTCCTCTGAAAAACCAAAATGGTTTTTTTGCCACGCGATCACCGATCCGGACGTCCAATCCTGTTACCGCATACGTCAATACATGTTTAGTTACATCGCTCATGCTCTATTCCCTTGTGGCTCACACCCGTCGGTTCAGCACATCACAGACGTGCTCGGTCGTCCGACTCTTGCATCGGTGAAGAAGCGCAAGTTGACGTTGACATCGTGCTCCTAGCCTCTCGCCTGCCCCAACGCATCGATCGTCCTGATCCGCCGCCCGATGTCGTCGTACACATTCGTCGTCACGTTCTCCCGCGCAGCGGTGCTGGTGTGAACGCGGCCTGCGGTATCGTAGATCATTGTGCTCAGCGTCACAGGTGCATCGCCTGCCAGTGCGGCACCGGCGAGCGTCGCGAAGAGGAGAGCGAAAGTACAAAGAATCACGGCGCATGGGAAAGCGAAACGCTGGTGCGCATAGTGCGTGTTGCGCATCTCCGTGTCCCGCCGAATTCTCACCGCTTGAATTGGTTAGTCGCTGCAGGAGTCTCGGCGGCACATCATTGGTCGAGTCGCGCGTCTGACCCGCATCATGGGAGAGATTCAGCCAGCACCGCTCCATGTGATCTCTTTCCGGGTTGGCGAGGGACAGTGCGAGATGGAGGTGGGCCTGTGCATTGACGCGTCCTGATGATATCAAGAACTTGCCCTGCCTTAGCGTAAGGCCTCGTTCCAAGAAGCTCCGAATCAGCACTCATTCTTCTCAAGTTGGCACGCTCGCACGTGGCCAGCTATGGTTTGCCTTGTCGAATCATCTTCAGCAGCGTCTTATAGAATGAGGCACTCGAAACGGATGCACTGATTGTCCTATTGTTGTTCACATTTGTTTCCCCAATCCTGAGCCGGTTTTCCGCTGTAGTGTGAAGCAGGAAATCGCGATACCCCTTACTTAGCTTCATCTTTTCAGCCTCACTCAGTAAGTCGTAATCCCCTTTCTCATCGTCTTTCCGACGTGAAAACCCTTTAAGGCTATCAAGAACCGATCTGAATGGCACTAAGATAAGAGCGTTTTAGGACGTTTCGGCTCGTGCTTTGGAGCTGAATCGGCAGAAGAGATCATGCCGAGCAAGACGCCGTTTTTTCAGGCTTTTGGACCGCTGCTTTTTGGCCGCCCGGCGAGGAGT
>JANMSW010000024.1:0-44368 GCA_031389825.1 Spartobacteria bacterium | reverse complement strand
CTTCACGGATCGGATGCCCCTTCGGGATCCGACTCTCGACGTTCACTAAGCTAATGAAGCTGGTTTGAGCGGCTTTCCGTCCTCGCATGGCCCCTTCTACCAAACCAAGCGTCCAATCGCTAGTTTTTCAGCAACCTGCTAAGGACGTATAGCAGCGGAATGCGAGGGCATCGTCCTCCAAAGCAACGGTTTATACGTTTCGACAGTAGATGATATTATAATAGCTCCCAACACCTTCTTTCGAAGCGAATCGTTCTTTCATGTGGATTCTAAAGCCTCTCTCTTCCAGCGCCTTCGACAGTGTGGCCGCTGTACAGCCGCCTCTATACGACTCGAAGTCTGCTGCTTCCGCCTTGATGAATCGAATCGAATCCAAGACTTGCCCGGCGCCTTTCACGACTAGTAGCTCCGCACCCTGTACATCAAGGATCAATGCATCAAAGGCCACTCCTGACATACCTGCGTCACGTACTACCGTCGGAAGAGTTGTGCTTTTAAGGTGAACTGTGTTTGTAAAGACTACCTCGGGCCAGAGCTGCTTGTGCTCCCGAAGATCGTAAATCGAACTTGACGCTTCCGAGTTACTGCTGATGTTGAACTTGTAAAGCTCACCTTCTTTGTCGGTTACGAGTGCGTTGGCAGCTTTTTGTTCAGGATAGCCTTTTAGATTCTGCGTAAGCGTCTGAAACATATTTGGCGATGCCTCAATCCATAGAACCTTCTGTTTGTATCGAGCGTACGTATCGCGTTCCCCACCGTCGTTTGCGCCGACATGAATAACGGATCGGCAAACCTTAAGAAATCGATCAGGGTTCGGTCTCAATGCGCGTTGTACACGGCGTAGAATACTTTGAATGATACTTTTTACAGTGCGGGTATTCATAGGATTTTGGGTCATTACAAATCGTGGTGACTTGAACAAAGCGAATGATGATCGTGTTGGCGAGGGCTTGTTTACGGTGATGTCAAAGCCACAACCCCGCTTTGGGAGCGATATGCTGCGCAGCGTCGGTGGAAAGACCCGCCATAAAGTACTTCGCGAAAAGGTCCCCTTTTGATGTCGAGTTCAGGATTGCTCCGATTTCAGCACGCCTGAGGCAACGCCAAACAAAAATGGGCTGTATGCCGACAGCCCACTTCCTCACCTTCTCGCCGTCAAGTCTGCCGCTCCTCGTCTTGTAGCCGAATGTGCTGCCACAGGACATTGCCAGCAAGCAGAAAGGTGACGCGACTGAATGCGTACTCGCCCGCGACCGTCATCGCAGTCCGGTGTTTGTACTCTATTACCCTGTCGCCGTGCGGGGACACCGCGGGCGCGAGGTTGTCCGGCTGCTACTCAATGTAATCGTCGAATCATAACTCGGGGGTACACTGCGGATCGTGGTCTCCGCCCACGGAGCAGAACAAGCCCGCTCAACGGCTTTATGCGCGCAAGCGATTCCATTTGACCAATGATAAAGAGACGGGCGACTCGAACACTTTGAAGATCAATATTCAGTCCTCTCTAGAACGTATGCGAGCATTCCTCATTCCTACGGATTATGGCCACTCTCCTGCACGCAACGCACTCCACCATCCTGTTAGATGACGTGCTGAATCATGAGTGCGAGAAGGAGGAAGAGATGGTCGCCTTTGGTGAAACCCGCGGAGGGACGGCAGCGCTGATCAACCGCAACGTCGCTGAAGCCGATCTTCGCATCGTTACCGGCTTCATCGAACCACACTTTTTCGCCGGATTCAGCGGCGGCCCAAAAGGGATCATGCCAGGCTGTGCAGGACTGCACACCGTCATGAGCAATCACGGCGCGGAGAATACTAGCCATCCCTCCGCCAGTTTTGGGATCACCCACGGAAACCCGCTTTGGGAAGAACTGCTCGACATCGCTCTCCGGGTAGGCCCGAGCTTCCTGCTTAATGTCACGCTCAACGAAGAGCGGCAGATCACTGCGGTATTTGCGGGCGATCTCGTGCAAGCACATGCACAAGGTTGTGAATTCACTCGCAACACGGCGATGCAACCGGTGCAGGAGCCCTTCGATGTCGTGGTGACTACGAATAGCGGCTATCCTTTGGATCAAAACCTCTACCAGGGAGTGAAAGGGATGAGTGCCGCGGCTCGGATCGTAAAACCGGGAGGACTCGTAATTCTCGCCTGCGAGTGTTCCGATGGGACACCCGTCGGCAGCCCGTACGAGAGGCTCCTGCACAGCGCCGGCAGTCCCGATGAACTGCTGGCCATGCTTGCGAGCCCCGGCTTCGTGCGTCCCGAACAGTGGCAGGGCCAAGTGCAGGCCGTCATCCAGAAGAGGGCTCGAGTTCAACTCTACAGCAACCTACCAGATTCCGTGGTGCGAGCCTGCCATCTCACGCCTTGCCATGATATCGAACATTCCGTCCTTGAGGAACTCACACGGCTGAATGGCCAGGCGCAAATTGCGGTTCTTCCATTCGGGCCGCTCACGGTTCCTTACATTCTCCAGTCGGAAGAAGTCCTCGCGGTCTGACTTTGAGGGCCAGCCTTGATCAGAATAAGTGTTCTAAAACACTTCGGAATGACCCGCGCTGAGTTCCCGCCACCTTGACGAGCAAAGCGCAGGTCGCAGTCCTTTGGCGAAGGCGATGGGATCGCTGCGCATGATTGTCAAAGGCACGCTGACGCTCAATGAGGATGCCGAGGCAAACAGATAATGAAGAGTTCACCCGGAGCTTTAAAGCCCAGGTTTCCGCACCGAAGCCGCTCCTTCGGCAATGGGCCGCAGTTTGCTCGTACGACCACCTGCTGGCATCACCTGCGGAGGCTTTTCCATTTTTCACCAGCTTTCATCATGAACTACGCGAGAGATCCAATGCAAAATGCGTGAGTCCTACGGCTACGGCCGATTCAGGCTGAAGCGATACCGGAGCGCCTCCGCCCACCTTCCTCTTTCCTGAAGCAATGTTGCCTTCGACATGCCGCCCGCTTCAGCCTACGTACGCCTCCTGAACTTCGCGTCCTCGCCGGGCAAGCTCGTATAAGCCCGACTCCGCGGAACTGGGATATTACGTTCGAGCGACCCGACCGGATACTAAGGTTTCGCCCTGAGAGTAGATGCTCCTACTGTTACGAAGTCTTGGTCGCATGATGACGCAAAGCATCGAACAGCATCCAAGACCGTTCGAACACGAGTGTACCTTGTCGTATAAGGAGCTTCATGCTCTGGCACGCGCGTTTGTACGAGCAGACTTGAGTCGTGACGAATTCATCGCCGCTGTTCTTCGCTTCGAAAGTGAACGAGTCGGCTCTCTCGGCTTCACTCTTGTCGGCTCACACCCCCGGGATGACTGGACGCACTTCTCGCTGCGCCACCGTGGATCTTGTACGGTGTACGCATCCTTTGAGTTCTTAGCTGAAACTGGTGAGTTCCGGAATGAGTTTCTCTGCCATTAGCAGAAGTAAGACCTAGACAGCTTGTCGGCCGTCAGATCCACAAATCCCCTGTTGACAGGTAGATCGGGGCAATCGGACACGGCGGACTCGGCATGACCAAAGGAGCTGCCACTGCCCACGGGAACAAAGCGGCGATCTTCAATGTCGAGTTTGAGTGTGACAATTTCGCGCGCGGAATCGTTAATGGGACCAACAACTGCGGGAACACCGATCGGCTGCTCGTAAAAGGTATTTAACGACCTCCTCTGTTGCTTCCAGGAGCCATCTGATAACGTGATTGTTCAAAGCAACCCCTCCAAAACCATGCTCGATTTTCCTCCTGGTCCTCACATCCGCGATTGTCAGCGCTGAGGAGCGACCCTCTGTCACAGTTGCGCACGAGGCACCTCCCCGCCCCGCCGCCACTTCAGCCGCCCACCAGTTTGAGAGATGGACGCCAAGACGCCGGGCGTGCCCAAGATTGTGCATGTTTAACATCTGGTTAAAGGGGCGAAGAGGAGGTAAGTCGCAATACCAAATGGACCCTCGCAGGAATCTGAAGCTGGAGGCCTCATTCCACGCATTCTTAGTGACCTTGCGAAGTATCACGCCAACGTCCGGTTTCTCGTGATTTCGGCTGCTGCAATTCTCGATCTGTCGCTTGTGACGCTCGTCAAAGAGCACTGCAAGCTTCCTGAAAGAGCCCCAAAGCACTTAGCACCTCGCGCGGTGCTCCTTCACGAGAAAGACATTCTGTCGAAAGAACGGTTCGATATGATTGACTGGCTCATTAAGATCCGAAATAGCGCTGCAAACGAAGCGCCATTCGCTTGCGACATCGGCAAGATACCGAGTGGGCACCGCGGTTTAGCGAAGCGGAGGAGCCTACACCCCACGAACTCTGCATGGATATTGTTACCAGGGTTTGGAACGATCATCACCCACTCTTCAGAGAGAAAATTCCGGTCTTTGTTTAGGGTGCCGGAGCCGTCACCGCACGCGGCCACTTTCCGCCGACTCACGCGGTGGGGATCATTCCGGCGATCACCCCGAATATCAGCGCCCAGCCGAGCACAAACAGAGTGGCCAGCCCTGCCGTGAGAATGAAAGCGGCTGCATACACTTGAGCGACGACGCGGAGACTGAGCTGAAGGAGAATCGAAATCCCCGAATCTCAGGATAGACCGAAGCGCGCGCGTAGGTGGAACGCTCAACGGGAACGGTAGCGGAGCGAGTTTCTTGATAGCCAGGCATGCGTCGAGAAGGGCAGAAACTATGCGGCCGGTCCGGCTTGACGCTGAGCATTACTATCGCGCTTCACGGGGCTCGCGACTGACCTTTGCGCGCGCCTTCCGTGCCTTCATGGCCTTCCCCGGGTTCAAGCATCGATATGGCACCCCGGTAGAGCCGTCTGATAACGTGTTTGTGCAAGCATCCCTCCCAAAACCATGAAACTCTCAATTCTCCTCCTGTTCCTCACCTCCACGATTGTCGGTGCCGAAGAACCGAAGTCACACACAGCGGGTTCCCAGGCACCTCCCCGCCCCGCCGGGACTTCGGCCGCCCAGCAGTTTGAGGAAGTAGACATCATCCTTGCTGTTGCACATTACAAACGTCTGATGGAGAAGGCTAACGAAGTCAGGCTGAAGCTTGCACTCAAGAAGGTAGGAGAGCGATTAGCTGCTGGAGACGCAACGCCGGATCCAAAACAAACAGATAATCGACAATCTGGTCTCCAAAAAATACAGGCGGAGCATAAATTGCAGGCTGAGGCTAACGTGTTCACCGAGGAGATAAGATTTCTCGAGGATATGGCGTACCAGTGGCGGTCCGAAGCGGTTGCCCGAGCAAATCAATCGGCTTCGACGAAGTGAGAACGTGTGGCATCGCTCCCCCCCGGCTAGCTTTGAGGATCTGCGCGCAAGAGCTAGCCCTCCTTCTTTAGGGCGGCAATGTCATCTCCGTAGGTGTCATCCGAAGCGTCTCCGGCCGCTTTGGATAACAAGCTGTTGGAGGCCAGCATGGCCGGAAAAAGCAACAATGGGAGTATCATTGGCCAAGGAAATTTTGTGTCGGAGAGTCCAACGTGAAGAATTACCGGCAGGAGGATGGCAGCCGACCAGCAAATGATGTTCTGCTTGATGAGTTTGGATTTGGCGGATTTGGTCATGTTGTCCTTTTTAGGTATTAGCGAGTGCTATCCTGACGCGCTCAGGCAACATTGTGACGCGTCAAGAGGGCGGTGCATCATCAATCCGCGCTCTGTAATAGCATCCAAGAGATCGCTTGCGACCGTGGAGCCCAGGCACAAGCGACGTTGCAGCAGGGAGACCGAGCGCTGCTTCTCATTGCGGCAGACTGCGATTGCCCGCGCCAGGAGTTCCGGATCCACGCCGTCACGGTCGCCGTCATTGGAAGCCAGCGTGGTCACAAGGTTGGAGTCTGTGAAGAGACGCCTACCGACCCTAATCCCAGCGACCGCGGAGGGCGGCGAGGCTCCTGCGCGAGGTCTGTAGGGAGCAGGAGCCGCGACGTGCGTAGCAGTTCGCAGCAGCGCATGGTTCGGAGTCATTGGGTGTTGGAATTGAGAAGTCGAATGGCGAGCCAAACAGCTCCGAAGCCGATAACGACACTCGATAACGCGTAAAGAATGGCGATGATAGGCTCGCCGCGACGGAGCAGGTAAACGCCCTCATAGCTGAACGCTGAAAAGGTGGTGAAGCCTCCCAGAAGCCCGGTGAACAGAAACAGCCGAATGTCGGCGGAGAAAAAGTCGCGCCGCTCGGCGAGGCCAGCCAAAATACCAATCATGACGCAGCCAAGCACGTTGACGACGAACGTGCTGAGGGGGAAACGCCAACTCTGGGAATGGTGAAGGACAAGTCCGCCGAGTTGGTAGCGGAGGATTGAGCCGGGGAATCCGCCGAGACCGATGATCAAAGTCTGCTTCATGTGGCTAGGCGTGCGGCGTCGCTGCCACGCGTCACACACCCTGATCATCCAGGCCGGCACCGCAGTGCGTGCAATAGTGGATCAAGTAGCCTCGTCCTTTCCTGGCCGACCAGTAACCCTTGCCGCAAGACGAACATTCCGGGCCCTGAAGCGATCCGCGGTGCCGCAGGCAACCCCCACACTCGGGGCAGTGGCGACCGAACGAGCGCTGAGCGGTGTCGCCCATGCACGCGGGACACCGTAGGGACGGGGTCAGCAACCAGCCGAGCGGGGTGAGAACGAGGCACAGAATCACCACTCCGATCATCCACGACTTGAGCGGATGGGGAACGACGAGTGCCAGGAGAATCGAAACGGTGGCCACGACTCGCAAGCCGACGTAAATAGAATCAAACCGGCGATACCGGGCGGCGCTGGGATGAAATGCGTCGCGACAATCCTTTGGGGACGGGTGCGATGCGTCACTACTCATTCGGTGAGTGTCGGGTTGCCTAACTAGATCTAGACGGGTGGCGCACAGCCTAGTTCCCCGCTTCTCTCCGGAGGCTCTCCCGATTTCCGTCGCATGACCAAAGCGTGCAGCTACAGCCTGGGGCCAGCAAGTGGAAAACCCATATGCTTTCCGTGGCCACCACTGCGTCTAGCACGGCATGCCAACGACAGAGCGTAGCTTGTCGCCGCGCCGGGCGAACCGGGGTAGGCTTGTAGATGATCGCGCGAGGTTCACTCAGTGCCTGAGCTTGCCTCGAGTTTGCGCTGGGTTAATCATCCCTGTCGCCCCCATGAGTGCGCCTCGCCTGAAGGTCATTTACAAAATCACCTACCCAAACGGGAAGATCTACATCGGCCAGGATGTGACGAACAGCGCGGGGTATTTCGGCAGCCCAAACAGCGCCCTCCTCGCCGGCGACTTCACCCCCGAACAAAGGGAGGATTTCACGATTCGGAAGGAGATCCTCTGGAAGTCTGAAACGGCGTCCCCGCATGAGGTAAACGTGGCAGAAATCCGCTTTATCCTGGAGCATCGCTCCAATGATCCCGTTATCGGGTACAATCGCAGGCCGCGCCACAAGCAGCCGATTGAAAGCCAGGGGCACGACCCCGTGTAGGTCGCCGCGGCGCAAAAGAGCCACTCAGAGAGCGGAGACTCACCGGCTTGCCGCTGCGCCGTCACTTGGAGCCCACCAGCGCACCAAGCGCTTGCCGTCCGAGCCAGCCGTCAAAGTCGAGAAGGGCGGACTCGAAACCAGGTGCGCTCATCTGCTTGCGACTTTGTTCTCAGGCTTCCACCAGTTCGTTACTTCCATGTCGTCATAAGAGAGTTTTCCGCCAGGACTGTAGAATCGAAGCGCCCCCGTAGCGGCTTGTTCACACCTCGGATGCGACCAGAGGTAACGTCCGAATCCTGCGCAATGCGGTCCATCCATCGCGCTTGCCTGAGCTCACCGCTCGCGAGTTGCACCCTCACGGCTCCCATTGGCTTGATCCCGGCAGACTTGAATGCGCGCTCGACATCTGGACTCACCCTAGCATCGCCATCCTTGAGCCGATACTCTGAACGCTCGCCCCGTTCTATCTTCGCTTGTTCGACGCTCGGCACGAAAGCGCCGACTCCTGTGTACTCCTTCCGATCGGGATCCTTTAATGGCTCGTAGTCTCTCCCCTGCCGTCGCATCGCCGCGACGTTTTCTCACCCCGTTTTGCTCACGGTCCAAGCGTTCCGGCCGCTCGCGCTCTAAATGCCTGCGTATTAATAATCTATAATGGCGACCCTAACGGGATTCGAACCCGTGTCACCGCCGTGAAAGGGCGGTGTCCTAACCGCTGGACGATAGGGTCTCGCTTTCGAGAGCGCGGGAATATGAGGACGAGAAGCGGTTTGAGCAAGCGATTTATCGCCTCCGCCGCTGCAGCTCCCCGTGGCGATGGGCATGGATCGGCGATGTGCCGCGCTTCGATGTGCCTCTATGGCGCAAAGCCCGGTGGTATACTCCAGGACGATCGAGGATGCCGCTCCAGGTGGAGCGGGTGTCCCGCGGTCCATTAACCTGCGACCGCTGGACGGTCCAGCTACAGCACGGGGGCCCGGTGCAGAGCCGAAGAATGCCGGCCTAGTACGCGCCTTTCACGCGCATCTTCACGCCGAACACCTTCTTACTCGCGGTGATGAAGAGGAGGTTACGGTCTTTGCCGCCGAAAACGACGTTGCCCACCCAACCTTCAGAAACAGGGATGTTCGTCAGCTTCTTTCCGTTCTTGTCGAAAACCGTCACCCCTTTGCCGGTGAGGTACACATTCCCCTCGGCATCCAGCGTCATCCCGTCGGAGCCCATCTCGCAGAAGAGCGCCTTGTCCTCCAGCGTGCCGTCGGGCTGGATGGAGTACCGGTAGGTCTTCTTGGCTCCGATGTCGGCTACGTAGAGGGTTTTGCCGTCGGGCGTGCCGATGATGCCGTTTGGCTGGTTGAGGTCGGTGGCCACGGGAGTCGCCTTCTTCGATTTCGGGTCAAAGAAGTACACGTACTGTCCTGGTTGCTGCATCGCCTTGTCCCGCTTCCAGTATTCCCGAGCGTACAGAGGATCGGTGAAGTAGAGGTTGCCGTCCGGACGAATCCAGAGGTCGTTTGGCGCGTTCAGGAGTTTGCCGTTCACCTCGCTCAGCAGGACCGTGATCTCCTTGTTTGGTGAGATGGACCAGAGTTCGTTCTTCTCGTCCGCGCAGGCGAGCAGGTTCCCTTCTTTGTCGAAGTAGAGGCCGTTGCTGCGGCCGGAGGGCTTCAGCCAATCGGAGAACGATCCATCGGCTGCGGTGTACTTCACAATGCGGTCGTTTGGTTGATCCGTGAAGAAGACGTTGCCTTCACGATCAACGGCAGGGCCTTCGGTGAAGAGGTAGCCTTCACTCAGCGTCTCGACCTGCGCTCCTTCCGCGAGCAGGCCCGAATCGTCAGCCTGCACTGCGCATCCGAGGGTGAAAAGTATCGCGGCGAAAGCGGGGAAGATGGATCTCATGGTGTCGGTGTAGATGTCTCGGATCAGCGCTGGCTACTTCGCCGAGAATGCGAAAACAGTGGATTCTTTCAAGGGCGCCCCGGGCCGGATTACGATGGAAGGAAAGTTCGGATGATGGATGGCATCGGGATAGTGCTGCGTCTCCAGGCAGACAGCGGTGTGACCAAGATGATTGCCGGTATACAGCTGGACCGCGGGCTGGGTCGTTCGCACCTCCATGATCCGGCCGCTCTTGGGGTCGGTAAGACGGGCTGCCGTCTTCAGGTCCCCTGCCTCTCCTAGCACGAAGTTGTGATCGTACCCGTTGAGCGCTGGCTTGAGTTGATCGATCCGATCGCCGATGCGGGTAGGCTGCCGGAAGTCCATGGGAGTGCCATCGAGCGAGCGGATCTCGCCCGTGGGAATTAGCTCAGCGTCATTAACCGTGTACCGCTCCGCTGGGATCCACAGGGCGTGATCCAGGGCAGTTCCACTGCCTGCCAGGTTGAAGTACGCGTGATTGGTAAGATTCGCGAGCGTCGGTTTGTCGGTCTCCGCCGCGTAGTCGATTCGGAGTTCGTTGTTGTCGGTGAGGGAGTAAGTCACCGAGGTCTTGAGATTACCGGGAAAGCCCTCCTCACCATCTTTGCTTAGGTAGGTCAGCCGGATGGACGATTCATTTTCCTTCACGGGCGCAGCTTCCACTTCCCACACCGATTGAGCGAAACCCTTGCGACCGCCATGAATCGTGTTCTTCCTTTCATTTGCTGGGAGGCGGTAGGTGGCACCATCCAGCTCAAATTGCGCGCCTCCAATCCGGTTCACTACCCTGCCGATCACCGCGGCAGCACCGTTAAAGCCGCGCTCGAACTTCTCCAGGCTGTCCGTAGTTAGTACAACATTTGCGAAGGTGCCATTTCGATCTGGAGCGTGGAGTTCCTTAATGATCGCGCCATAGCTAATAATCTGGGCGCTCATTCCCTTGGCATTGCGAAGAGTGACGAGCTGAACCTCAGCGCCGTCCTGAGTCCTGCCGAAGACCGCAGACTCGACTCGCTTAAGCGGTGCTGCGCAGAGGTGCCCGACAGAGACAAGCGTGAGCAGAGTGGCTAAAGCGGCGTGCTTGAAGTACGAAGGTGTGTTCATAGGGGAGTTATTCAAACCGAGTTTCAGTGAAATCAATCTGGTAGATCGTGCCTTCATAGCCAACGGCATAGATATTGCCGGCCTCATCTTCGCCGAACGAAACAAGCCTTTGCGGAAGGACGCCAATCTCTCGAGCGTCTTTCAGGACGCCATTCTCCTGGGTAAGCGCAAAGATGCGCTTGGAGTTGTAATCGCCACAGATATACGCGCCATAGAAGGACGAATGCTTGTCGCCACGATAGATGTGCCCACCGGTGATCGAGTTCCCATACTTCCTCCGATAGGAGAAGATAGGTCGAGTATAAGTCTCACCCGGTTTTCGATACTGATTTGAGAACGGCTCAAAGCCCTCATAAACATTCCAACCATGGTTCGCGCCACGACGGATGATGGCTACTTCCTCAGTCCGGTCCTGCCCGACATCTGCGAGCCACAGATCGCCCGTCACGCGGTCGAAGCAGAAGCGCCAGGGATTGCGCAAGCCGTACGCCCAGATCTCGGGGCGAACTCCTGGCCGGTCGATGAACGGATTGTCTTTCGGGATGGCGTACGCGGAGCCGGAATCCACATGATCCACATCGATGCGCAGCATCTTCCCGAGCAGAAGCTGCAGATTCTGCGCGTGGCCATTAGGATCGTGATGCGGGCCAGTGTCTCCCATAGCTAGGTAGAGGAAGCCGTCGGGTCCAAACTCCAGGCAGCCGCCGCTGTGATCCTCAGCCACGCTGGCGATTTTCAGGAGCAGACGCGCTGGTTCGCCTGAATCTGTGGGCGAGTCCACGGCAAAGCGCTTCTCAACGATGTGAGTGGTGACGGTGCCCCCCTCGAGTACCTGGTAGAAGAGGTAGTATTTCCGGTTCTCACGAAACTTGGGGTGGAACGCTACATCGAGCAGACCGTTCGGACCCCGCTCACTGAAGACTTCACCGGTGAGATCGGCAAAGACCATCTTCTCTTCGCCCGTCCCGCGCGTTTCTGCTCTCCAGATCATACCTTTCTGATGAAGCACAAGGAAGGCACCAGGTGCTCCGGGGATCTGGCGAAACGACGAGAGCCCGACCTCGGCTTTGTCCCGGGGAAGTTCGAAGCGCGTCTTGAAGACTGGGCGGAATGTTACAGGCTTCCCCAGGGGCGCGATGATTGCCGGCACGCCGTGCTGGCTCGCCACGGTAGACTCAGGTTGCCGCAAGGTCGTGAGGTATTCGACGAGATCCGTAAACTCGTCACGTGAGAGCGCTGCGTGCAGCCCTTCGGGCATGAGGGAGATGGCGCTCCCGGACTTTTCCTGGATGTCGTCGACAGCGACCGAGACCAACTGTCCATCCATGCCCATGAGTTGCAGCCCTGACGCGGTTGACTGCTTCAGCACGCCTTGAAACATAGGGCCCTTTTTTGTTTCTACGACGACTGTTCCGTACCCCGGGGCGATCGTGGCGGAGGGCTGCAGGATCGCGTCCACGAGGTCGCGCCGTCCGAAGGCATCGCCAGCAGCGAGAAGATCCGGTCCAGCTTTACTGGCGCTTCCATCGACCGAGTGGCACTTCGAGCAGAGCGCCCGCTTTTCATCCTGGAAGAGGATGCGGCCTCGTTCAGGATCACCCTCGCGCGTGAGCGCGTGCCTGCGATAGGCATCCTGGCTAGTCGACTGGGCTATCGCACACGACAGCAGGGCAAGCTGGCACGTGGCGAGCAAGGCAGCCATGAGGCGGTAGCTAATCATACGGAAACGAGCAGGAGCAAGGGAGGGCAAGTCTTAGATGTCTAGCCGACAGATTACGCAGCTTTACGGCAGATGGTGAATCAGCAGTTTCCCGCAACGGGTGTTTGCAGAATGAAATCAACAGTCCGCTCGGTTGCGCCTGCATGAATCTGCAATGCGTTCTGTGCGTTCTGCCCGAGGGTGGATCGTCGCTCCGGAGATTGGAAAAGCGCGAGGATCGTACTTTGGAGCTCCTCCGTGCCGGAGACCTGGAGGATGGCGTCCTGAGGGAGCAGGAGATCCATGAGGCTTTGGAAGTTCTGCATGTTTGGACCAACGATCACCGGCTTCCCAAGGGCAGCAGCTTCGGCGGGGTTCTGTCCGCCCGCTGCAGTGAGGCTCTTCCCGACAAAGACGACGGTGGCCAGGGCGTACCATTCACGGAGCTCGCCGGTGGAGTCCAGGAGGACGGTCGAGGGACGCGGGGGAGTCGAGGGGCGAGAGTCGAGGGTCGAGGGCTGCTGCGGGGGAGTCGAAGGTCGAGAGTCGAGGGTCGAAAGGTGGGGAGCGGCGCCAGTGGGGAGAGGGTGCGTTTGTTTTTGAGGCGCTAGCTGGCTGCGCAGTCCGGGGTAGATGTTGAGGGCGGCTAGTTCCTTGAGGATGGCTGAGGTGCGTTCTATGTGGCGGGGGGCGACGAGAAGGATCAGGCCGGGAATGGCGGCTTGGAGCGAGGGGAGCATTTCGACGAGGACGCGTTCTTCGCCTGGAAAGGTGCTTCCAGCCACGAGGATGGGCGTCTGCTCCACTACTCCAAGCGGCCTAAGGAGTGCGCGGAATTCCTCGGTGCGTGAGAGGTTGGCGCTGCTCTGGTCAAATTTGACATTGCCGGTCTGGCGCAGCTTGGAGGTCGGGAGGCCCATTCGCCGCCAGTGCTCCCGATCTGTGGCCTCGGGAACGGCAATCCACTCCAGTAGATCGAAGATTGGGCTAGTCCACGCGCGAAAGCGTTCGAAGCGCCGGGCCGAGCGCGGTGAGAGGCGGGCGCTGGCGAGCATCACCGGGATGCCGCGCGCGTGCGCTTCGGCGAGGAGGTTTGGCCAGGCTTCCCCCTCGATGAGGATCACCCGCTCAGGTTGCAAAAGGTCGAAGGTCCGACGCACTACGGAGCGGAGATCCACCGGGTTGTAGATGGCCACCAGCCAGTTGGGGGCCGCGGAGGCGGCCTCTTGAGCAAGGGCGAAGCCGGTGGAGGTAGTGACCGATAGAGCGATGCAAAGCTCAGGCGCGCGTTTGTGGAGTTCACGGGCGAGCTTCAGCGCCAGCACGGTCTCGCCCACGCTGATGGAGTGGATCCAGTGCCAGCGCCTTGAGCGGAGGCGAGCGGCGACGTCAGAGCTGAACCGGCCTAAGCGCTGACCAAAGTGCGCCCGGTAGTTTCCTCGCCGCAGAGTGCGCGACAGGAGACTCGGCAGGAGGACTGCGAAGGCAACGGGGAACAGGAGATTATAGACGAGCAGCGAACGGCGGGCAGCGAGCGGGAGCGGGCGAGCGGCGGAAGCAGGCATGAACGGCGTACTACTACGACTCTTCAGCAGCCTCTACCTCTGGGGCATTAGTGCCCGAGGCGACTCGCAGCAGCGCGAGTTCCGTAGCGCCGTAGCGTTTCTGGCGGAGAAGGGTCCAGCGGTCCTTCAGCGGGAGCTTCGCGCCGGGCCGATGCTCGAGGACAAAGATGCCGCCCGGCGCAAGGGCCGCGCGGAGGTTCTCGGAGGCGAGGAGTTCATTGGTGAAGTCGCGTTCGCCCTCGCGCTTTGCGTAGGGCGGGTCAGCGATGATGATGTCGAAGGATCCCGGAGCAGCGAGACGATCGAGGTAGCTGAAAACGTCCATCTCGTGGACGCCACCTGTGAGACGGGTCTTCTGGAGGTTCTTGCGAATCGTTTCCACGGCGAGTCGCTCGCTTTCAACCATAACCACGTGCCGTGCTCCTCGGCTGAGGGCCTCGATACCAAGGGCGCCGGATCCTGCGAAAAGATCCAGGACCCGGGCCTCCACGACCATGTCAGCGAGGCTCGAGAAGATCGCGCCTTTCACCACTTCCATGGTGGGACGCAGATCGGTCTTGGGAATGTGGAGGGGGATTCCTCCCGCGGTACCGGCGACTACTCTCATTGGGGACTGGAGCGTCGAAGGTCGAAGGCCGAAAGTCGAGGACCGGGAGACAAGCGGAGGGGAGACTTGGAACGGACGCGGGGCGAGCGTGACGCGCGCGGTGCTTCATCTCGCCACGATCCCTGTGCATGAGCGAGGAACCGAAAGCCCTGCACGTTAATGAAACCGGCGAGAACTGGGAGGTGGAGAGCGAATCGAGTACCGTGGCGCAAGCGGAAACCAAGCAGGAGGCTATCGAGGCTGCGCAGGAAGCGGCACAGGAATTGGGAGCCGACTCCATCGTCGTGCACACCTCGGATGGAATGGTTGAGTCAGAGACGCCAGTGGTCCGCGCCGCGGCCGAAGAAACTCCTGCGGACTAACTGTGGTGTATACGGAGGGGTGAGCTCGCAGCAGATAGCATCTCCTACGCCACGGGTGTGTTCAGGCAGACACAGGTCGTAAACCAGTCGTTTTCGGCAGATTTTGCCCACCTGGAACTCGGAGCTCCGAGCTCCTGCTACTCAACCGAGGCAATATTTGAGGGAAGCTTCCCTCATTTTGTGGCAAAGCTGAGATACATGTCGGGATCCCTTCCAGATATATAGGGGACCGGTGCCTCCTGGATGGGGAAGCTTCCCTCTTGGAGAGGGGAGCTCCGACATAAAAGGTGCAAGGTACCCCAAAATAGTGCGGAGCTTGAGTAGTTGGAACTCGGAGCTTCCCACTCTCGATACTGAAGCTTCCCTGAAATTGCTCGGAGCTTCCCTCAATTTGTCGCAAGCTTGCGACTCCGGAACTCGGAGGTTGCGTATCGCGAGTGGGTCCGTTCCCTCATTTTGAGCGAAGGGAGGGTAGATCGAACTCGGAGATTGAGCTGATCCTAAGCGATGTCGCCTCATCGAGCAGCTGAATGGCGTTCGGAAACTCAGGAATCTTCCAACTTGAACGAGGCGTGTACCCGCCTAAGACCAAGCCTTGGGTACAACTTTGTATTGTTAGGGAGCAGCAGTTGATGCCTCCCCAATTAAGTGTGTATAGCATCCAGAAAGGATGGAGTTTGCTTTGCAGATCAATTGGCGCCCGGTGATTGGCGATCCCACTTGGGTGGGATGGATCACCGTGATGGCCTATGGAACTGGAGCAGTACTTGCAGGATGCGCAGCCCTGTTGCATCCCCGAGTCGAGGCGGGGAAAGGGCGTGCGATCTGGTTCTTGATAACAGCTGCTTTGACCTTCCTCTGCATCAACAAGCAGCTGGATCTGCAATCCCTGTTCGTGGAGATCGGCCGGTTCACTGCCGAAGCTCAAGGCTGGTATGAACAGCGCAGGGTCGTTCAATCCTTTTTCGTTATGGGCATCACAGCCTTCGCGGGGCTGTTCGTAGCATGGTTCGTACTCCAGTTCCGCGCTTTTTGGGCGACTCACCGGTTACTGATGGTCGGCCTCGTCGTTCTGATAACTTTCGTCCTTCTTCGAGCAGTCTCGTTTCATCACTTCGATGTATTCCTGCATACGACCATCTTCGGGATTCGCCTCCACCGGATCCTGGAGCTCGCAGGTATCCTCCTGGTCGTGCTCGCCGCAGCTTGGGAACTTCTCACCCGGAGGAAGTGCGCAGACGAAGTAGCCTCCGAGGCATAGCGAATCGCTTCGACAAACCGGGTGTGCCTATGGGGAAGGCATCACACGAGAGCTACTCTTTCAGCAGGTCGCGACAGGCTTCGGCGCAACGCAGGCATGCTTCCGCACAGATTGCGCAGTGTTTCATTGCCTCTGCGTGAAGGCTGCATTCCTCGGCGCAGTCCTCACAGGCAGTGATACAGGCGCGCAGGAGATCACCCACGGTCTTTCGATCTGTAGCTGTGATGCGGGAGACAACTTTGGCGGTGGCGAGGCAGATATCGGCACAGTCGAGATCCTTGCGGATACACGCCACCTGATGCTGCACGTTCTTCTCTGCGAGAGATGCGTCGGCACAAGCGTTGCAGGCTTCATGGCAGGAGTAAGCAGCAGTGATACACTCGACCGCCTTAGTGTGATCCGAGGCAGGATTGTACGGATGGGACTCAAACATCTGGCGGATGTAGCTCATGGAGATCGGGGGTTGGGCGGTGTAGACCTACTTCGCAGAACCGCTACGATCCGCGCGGAACCGGGCTCGGAGATTGGTCCACGAAAGACGCGAAAGGACACGAAAGTGTAGAAGAGGGGGTGAAAGGCTGTAGACGAACGAGTGACGTGAAATCGATCGACGAACCGCTCGGCCAATCGCTCTAAACGGCATGGATTCGACTCTCGACCTTCGACTTTCGACTCCTCTCATGGTCCTCGACTCTCGACCTGCAAGCTCCGCCTTCTATGCTCGATAGATGATCGAACCGTTTCGTTTCCACGCGCACGGCCGTTTGGTGGACTTCATGAGGCAGGCCGATGAACCCGGTCTGATCAATCTTGCGGCGGGGGTGCCGGGATCGGATGCACTTCCGGTCAGCGCCCTGCAGGCAGCTTTCGCGAGGGGCTTTGAACAGGACGGCGCGGCGATGTTCGCTTACCATCATCCGGAGGGTGACCGCCAACTGCGCGAACTCCTCGCGGAACGGCTGCGAACCCGCGGTGCCACGGTGGAAGCTGGGCAGATCGTGATGACGACCGGCTGCACGCAGGCGCTGCAGATTATGCTCTCAGTACTGGTGAGCCCGGGAGATATCGTGGCCTGCGAAGCACCCGCCTACTATGGGATGCTGGAGCTGCTCAGTGAAGCAGGCGCGCGAGTCCTGCCGATCCCCGTGCGCGATGGTGAGGGGATCGATCCCGACGAAGCGGAGGCGCTGCTCAGCCGCTGGAAGCCCAAGTGCCTGATCATCTGCTCAGCTCTCTCGAATCCATCGGGAGCAACGGTCTCGGAACATCGACGCGAGCTGCTCGTAGAGGTCTGCCGGCGCGAAGGGGTGCGGTTGATCGAGGACGACATCTATGGCGATCTCGTGGAAGGAGGCGCGCCGCGCTCGATGCTCGCGTGGGACGACGGGAGCACGGTCTCCTATGTAACGAGCTTTTCGAAGACCGTCGCGCCGGGGCTGCGCGTTGGCTTCTGTGTTCCTGGCAAGCTGCACGAGGAGTATGCCGCGCGAAAGTGCCAGCAGGATCTGCACAGCGCGGTCATGAGCGAGGTAGCACTCCGCGAGTTCCTTCTTGCGGGAGAATTGGAGGGGCATCTCGCCACGCTGCATGCGCGCAATCGCCAGCGGCGGGATCTCGCGCTCGCCGCAATCGCCAGGGCCTTTCCCGAGGGGACAGCTGTTCCCATTCCGCGCGGCGGCTACATGCTTTGGGTGCGGCTACCGGAGCGGGTAGATCTCGCGATCGTCCGGCAAAGAGCCCGCGAGCAGCGGGTCGTCTTTGCGTCGGGATCGGTTTTCTACCCCGCGCCTCCGGATCAAAGCTGCATGCGGCTAAACTGCGCCAAGGCCAGCGAAGTGGAGTTGGTCGAAGGCATCGAAGCCTTGGGCGAGATCCTCAGGGACCTCGGTAGCTCGTAGACCGACACGAGAAACGCGCCCTTTGCAGGGCGCGTTTCGAAGGTGTCGATGGTTGGCTGCTTATGCAGTCTTCTTCAGCTCCGAGTAAGCCTTTAGCACGTCCTTGGCGTGGGATTCGGTCGAGGCTTTGGGCATGGTCCAGACGACCTTGCCGTCTTTGACGAGGAAGGACTCGCGCTTGGCGAACCCACCTTTGAAGGGAACACCAAAGGCTTCAGCGACCTTGCCTTCGGAATCAGCGAGCAGGGTGAAAGGCAGTTTGTACTTCTCCTGAAATGCCTTCTGCGACTCTGGCTTGTCGCCGCTCACGCCGATGACCTGGATACCAGCCTTCTGCAGTTCGGACCACTCGTCACGTATGCTGCAGGCCTGTTTTGTGCAGCCGGGAGTGTCGGATTTCGGGTAGAAGTACACGAGGGTCGGCCCTTTGGAGAAAACCTTCGCGAGGTCGACGGCTTCGCCGTTCTGATCCGGCGCACTCGCAGTAGGAGCGGGAGCGCCGACCTGCAGCGACTCAGCAGAGGCGAAGAGGGTGAGCCCGAGGAGGGTGAAGAGAGTAGTGAGGGTTTTAAGCTTCATGGTGTGCGTAGAGAAAGGCCAAGTTAGCGCAGAACCTTGGACAGTAAATGAGGGAGAGGAGGTCCACGAAATACGCGAAAGGACACGAAAGGAAAAAGCGGGTGGGAGCAACGGGATGCCATTGGCGGGGGCCAAGTGCAGTGCTAGGGCATTTCTTCGACACGAGGCCTGACTCCCCTCCCCCCGGCTCTCGACCCTGGTCCCTCGCCCCTCGACTCCCCTACCGATGGTATCCGAAGAAGCCGCGCTTCTTGATCACTGCAGCAACTTCAGCAGGGACCATCGACTCCCACGCGTCGTCCGCAGTCCCGATCCGTTTGAGCACGTCGCGCGAGAAGATCGGCAGGTACTCGGGATGATAGTTATCCAGCGCAATGATGAACTTGCGATCGGCGAGGTAGCCGTAAAGCTTTCGTAGCTCTGGGCCGACCTCGAGGTTCTCGGAGGTGGTCAGGGCCTTAGTCGTCTGATCCTGCAGCGGATAGACGTACACTTTGAGATCGTTCTTAAACAACCGCCCGAAGGACTCCAGGATGCCGCCCGGAAGTTGCGTGTAATACTTCTCGTCGAAGAGTTCGATGAGGCTGGCCGCGCCCATGACGATCCCGATGCGCTCCCTGGTGTGCCGCTGGAGATACGCTGCGAGCCGGTAGTACTCCGAATAGTCCGAGACCAGCACCGTCATCCCACAGGCAGCGAGCATATCGGCCCGCGCGAGAAAGTCGCGGCGATCGACTTCGGTCTTCTCGGCCAGGAGATTCCGCATCGTGATCTCCATAACGGGGAGCACAGCCTTTCCGGCCACGGCGGGATCCGCGGTGAACTTCTCCATGGCACCGTGAAGCATGTCGAGATTCACATGCGTCACCGGACGAAACGAGCCGCGCTCCACAAGGAGCGGCCGCTTGTAGAAAACCTCGCTGGGCTGGAGCACTGCACCGTCGGCACCGAACATCGCCGCACCAGTAAGACCGATCTGAACCAGCTTGAGGCTCATCAGGCGATTATCCACGCGGCGAAACTCGATGCCGCTGAACTCAATCATATCGATCTCGATCCGGCCTGTAGTGAGCTTATCGAGCAGAGACTCCAGGAGTTGATCCGGCTCATGGTGCAGGAAGAAGGCACCGTAGAGCAGATTCACCCCGATGATCCCGAGCGCCTCCTGCTGCAGGGCGGCCTCGGCGTCGAGCAGGCGCACGTGCAGGATGATCTGGCTGGCTTCATCGTGAGGATGAGACTGGAACTTCACGCCCATCCAGCCGTGGCACTCGTTGCCGCCTTTAAAGGAGCGGGCTACCACGGTATCTGCGAAAGCAAAGAAGGCGGTATTGTCGCCGCGAGTTTCGTCCAGCCGCTGAAGGTTCAGTCCATACTCGAGTTCGAGCATGGACTGGAGCCGCGTACGCGAGACGTAACGCTCGGTGGTCCCATAAATGGCGTCGCTCACCGTCATGTCGTAGGCTGACATGCTCTTGGCCACAGTGCCCGCAGCGCCGCCGACACGGAAGAACCAGCGCACCACTTCCTGACCGGCACCGATCTCGGCGAACGTCCCGTACCACCGGGGGTCGAGATTGATGCGCAACGCCTTCTGGTGCGTGTCGAAAATGCCTTCGTTCATGGAAGGCGCGCAGTCTGCGCCAGCGGCGCTCCGGCTGGCGAGGCTCGATCTACCGGAGCGCTAGTGCAGCAGCGAAGGTGGCGGGAGCTGCACCTCGTGGTACTCCATGGCCCATTCGCGCATGAAGCGGACTTGGATGGGACGGATCTCGTAAATGATGAGGTCCGGATTTTCGAGCGAGCCCAAGTAGCGGCGGAGCAGCGGATTCGCCCCCCAGATCTCCTCCAGAAGCGAGCGGCGGGTGAGTATCTCGGCCCGGCCAGTGATCCGAACCTGGTCATGCGCGTCATCGAGGTAGCACAGCTCGACGTTGGGATTCAGCTCGATCTCGCGGGTCTTTGCATAGCTGCGGAGATTCGCGACGAAGATGGTAAAGCCATCCACGCGCACCGGCGAAACGGGGCGGAGCCGCGGCTGGTCGCCATCGATCGTCGCCAGCATCGGGAACCGCGCGCGGCGGATGACCTCCTGCGCCAGGAAACGAAGCGCTTTGGGGTCGGTCGGTACGGAATCGGGCTGGGGCATGGCAATGAACTCTACTCTCGGTACGGGAAGCGGGATGCAAATCCAAGCGGGATGCGCTTTGGTCTTCCCACCGCTGCCGAGGACGCGCAAAGCAATGACATGCGCTTGCTCTGGATCGCGCTCGGCCTGGCCGTGCTCGTGCTCATTCCGTTCGGGATCTGGGGAGAGAGTTTCACAGCCTGGTTCACGGGTGACGCCGCAGTTACTTGGGTGCGCAGCTGGGGATCGTGGGGCTGGATGGCCGTGGTCGTTCTGCTTTGTGCCGATCTCGTTTTGCCGCTGCCCGCAACCGGCGTGATGTCAGCTGCGGGTTACCTTTATGGTCCAGTGATCGGAGGAATGGTGAGTGCGGCTGGTTCGTTCGCCAGCGGGATGCTTGCGTATGGGCTTTGTCGTGGGTTGGGCAAACGGGCCGCAGTCCTTCTCGCGGGTGAGGCCGATCTGGTGCGAGGCGAGTCCCTCTTTCGACGACGCGGTGCCTGGCTCGTGGCGGTGTCCCGTTGCCTGCCGATCTTCCCGGAAGTTGTCGCGTGTATGGCGGGATTGACTCGGATGCCGCTCGGAATCTTCAGCGTCGCTCTGGCCTGCGGCTGCATTCCGATGGCCTTCATCTATGCCGCGATCGGTGCTCGTGGCCAGGAGAACCCGGTGGCGGCGCTCGCGCTCAGCGTAATCGTCCCCGTAATCCTCTATGGAGCCGTGCACCTTATAGTGCGCCGACGCGAATGAGCGAAGTCACTCGGGGCGGCGAAGTCGCTTCGTCTCAGAGCGGTGCTTCTTGTCGCGAAGAATGCGCTGCTTCAGTCCCCAGGGGCGCGGCGCGTTCCGTCGCCGTTCCTTCTCCTTTTCCGATCGCACTGCAGCCTTCTCGTCACGGCGCGAACGCTCCAGAGCGTCGAGCATCCGCTCCCATGCGAGCTGTCGATTAGTGGCCTGCGAGCGGGTGTCCTGCGCAGTCACGGCGACCCCAGTGGGTACGTGCCGCAGCGTTGCGGACGTCGAGACCTTGTTCACGTTCTGACCGCCCGGACCGGATGAACGTGAGAATGTCTCTTCAAAGTCCTCAAGCCGGAGACCAAGTCGCGCGAGACGGGCCAATTTAGTTGCCTGGAAGTCGGACGAGCCCTTCATACTCGAATACAACGCATGGAGGTCATCATCCAATCCGACGCCGCGTCAGTCAGCAAGACCGCTGCGCGCATCTTCGAGAGTCAGCTCGAGATGAAGCCGGCAAGCGTTCTTGGCCTCGCGACTGGATCAACGCCGGTCGGGCTCTATCGCGAGCTGATCGCGCTCCACGCAGCCGATCTCCTGGATTTCTCCCGCGCGACTACTTTCAACCTCGACGAATATGTCGGCTTGGCTCCGGACCACCCTCAGAGCTACGCGACGTTCATGCGCGAGAACCTCTTCGCAAGGGTCAACATCCCTCCCGCGAGCACGCATCTGCCAAACGGACAAGCGGCCGACGTCGCGAAGCATTGCCAGGAATATGAAGCTGCAATTCGAAGGGCGGGAGGGATCGATCTCCAGTTGCTCGGGATCGGAACAGACGGCCACATCGGCTTCAATGAGCCCAGCTCCTCATTGGCATCACGAACACGCATCAAGACGCTGACGGCGCGGACGATCTCCGATAATGCGCGGCACTTTGGAAGCAAGGCTCTGGTCCCACGGCATGTGATCACCATGGGCGTCGGCACAATCATGGAGTCGCGCCAGTGCCTGGTGCTGGCACATGGTGAAGCAAAAGCGCAGGCGGTTGCGGCCATGGTGGAGGGACCCATTACCGCGAACTGCCCTGCCTCGATCCTGCAGATGCACCATACGTGCACACTCATCATCGACGAGGCAGCGGCCACGGGTTTGAGGCGGATGGAGTACTACCGCTGGGTGTACGATAACAAGCCTACGTGGCAGCGTCTCCGGTAGCGGCCAAAGCTCATACCACTTCCCCCCGTGCTACTTCGCAACGCCCGCCTGATTCTCCCGGATCGCATCCTCCCCGGCGCGAGCGTGCGCTTGCGTGGAGAAAAGATTGCCGAGATCTCCGAGTCGCGCCTTCCGCCGGATCCCGGCGAGGAAGTAATGGATCTCAACGGGAACTTCCTCTCACCGGGCTTCATCGATCTGCACATCCATGGAGCGCTCCGGCGCGACACCATGGAAGCGGACCCGGAAGCGTATCGCACGATCTGCGACTTTCACGCTACAGGTGGGACAACCGCCCTGTGCCTCACCACGGCTGCGGCGACGAGTGCTGATATCCTGCGTGTGCTCGAGAGCGTGCGGGGATATCAGCAGGAAGAGCCCACAGGCGCGCGCGTGCTGGGGGTCCATATCGAAGGGCCGTACTTCGCGATGGAGAAGCGCGGCGCGCACGACCCGTCGCTGATTCGCCATCCGGCCCGCGAGGAGTACGAGCAATGGCTCGCTTACGGTGATGTCGTGCGCCAGATGACCCTCGCCCCGGAGTTACCCGGTTCCTTGGAGCTCATCGAGAGGCTGACCGCTGCGGGAGTTCGCGCTAGCGCTGGGCATACCGAGGCTTGGGCGGAGGAAAGTGCGGCTGCTTTCGCACACGGGATGCGCAAGGTGACCCACACCTTCAACTGCATGTCGACCGCACGGCGCCGCGGGATCTACCGAGAGGGAGGATTGCTGGAGTTCGCACTCGGCGAACCAGAGGTGGTCTGCGAGGTCATCGCCGATCTCCGCCATGTATCCCCCACCCTGCTCCGCATGATCTACCAGGCGAAAGGGCCACACGGGATTGCGCTCGTTACCGATGCAATTGGCGGCGCCGGGTTAACTGAGGGTGAGCACTTCCGCATCGCTCATCTCGATTGCGAAGTCTACGACGGTGTTGGAGTGCTCGCCGACCGAAGCGCCATGTCCGGTAGCATTGCGACCATGGCCCAACTCGTCCGTAACATGGTCCAGGCAGTGGACATTCCACTCACCGAGGCCATTTGCATGGCCACGCAGACCCCAGCTCGGACTCTCGGAATCGACACGCACAAAGGAACGATTGCTTCCGGCTACGATGCCGACTTAGTCGTCCTTGACGACGAAGTTCGCGTCGTCTGCACGATCGTGGGCGGTCGCACTGTCTTCAGCGCAGCTTAGCAGCGCGCTCGCCGGAAAGGGCAGGCTGCTCTGCTTAAGCGACCGCGAACTTACGGCGAAGCAACGCAACTCCCCCCATCGATAACCCGAGCAGCGCAATCGTCGCGCCACCATCGGGAACTGGGTTTGGCACGACCACAACCTGATCCTGCAGCCGCTCGCCGTTCACACCGGTGATGTTCAGAACCTTCACCGTTGAGCCTGTATAATCCTGCTTGAGAGTTCCGCCGAAGATCGGATTGAGCAAGCTGTCGAAGCGATTCGCTCCAACATCAAGGTCGTCCTCCAGGAACCAGATGGTTTGCTGAAGTGCTGTGATGGATGCAGCGTTAGTGTAGGAGAAAAGGGCAGTCGTGTCACCAAGCGAGAAGGGCACCCCAGCAAGCGTTCCCAGAGCAAAACGTTCGATGAGGTAAGCAGACCCCTGAGAAAGCACATCGCGGGTGGCAAGAGGGCCGCTTCCATCAGCCGAATTGCTGACGGTCACGTTGAAAGGGCCCCCGATATAGAGGACCTCACTTGCTTCCACGCAGAACGAGCTGAAGAACCCGCCAAACTGTGCCGCGGGAGCATAGTTCGCAAGAGCGCCCGCCAATTCTCCCTCCTGGCCGGGGACCAGTTTCAAACCAGTAGTGCCTGTTGCAAAGTCGTAGCCGACGGAGACCTGAATCGCAGAGGCCTGCGGGGCTATAAAAGCGAGAAGCCCGGCCGCGGTGCAAACCGCAGCTTTACAGAAAACATTCATCCGCGAACCAACAGCATGGCTTGGGCCAGTTGAGTTTAGCGCGTCAGAATCAGCCGCTGCAGTATGCCGTAAACCGGGCGAGTTCTGGAATTTATGTAAGTTGTTCATTTTTTCGATGGCGTTTGGCTGATTGTCTCTAGTCTTGTACTTCCGTAAACTATTCCGACGAAACCTTGCGGTGCGATTGGCTAACTGCAAGCGTCATTGAGCCGTTCTTTCAAACGTAAGTAGCTCCCATGCGCAGCCTTCCCCGGGATTGAAACGGACCACGAACCTCCTGCGAGCGGGTCATTTGACCGATTCTCGAAAACGGGTTGGGTTTTGTGAGCAAGCGAGGCTGCTGTAGATCATCGAGCCTTTCCTTCGATCGACCAATCCTTGTAGATCAGAGCACTCCGGTGCCGGCGCACGCTTCACGGGAATAACGCCACGCTTTTTCCCTGACGCTCCACGGTCAGAACGTCGCACTCCGCGCTTTGAGCGTGACCCTCCAGGCCTCCGGGCGGAGCGCCACGATCGAAGCGTCGCATTCCACGTACAAAGCGTGGAGTTCCACACTTCCATCGTGGAACTCCACGAAAAAAGCGTCGAGCGCCGCCTGGAAGCGTGGAGCGCCACGCTCTGACCCGGAACCGCGACCAAAAAAACGTGGAGTTTTCTCCCAAGACCGTGCCGTCTCCCCGCGAAACTCTGCCAGATGCACGATCGCAGTCCGCTTTAACGAGGCGCATCGTAAGACATCTACCCTCCGCTGTCCACCAGCCTGCTCGACCTCTTCCTGACCCGCAAATCGCTTGCTTCACGCAAGACGCCCGCGCCATAGTCCGCCGCTCTTTTCTTAAGCAACAATGCAGCAGTTTGGCATCGGCCTAGCGGGACTCGGGAACGTCGGAGCAGGTGTGTATAAACACCTGACGCAAAATCGCGCCCTGCTCCGGGAACGCCTTGGCTTTGAAGTCGATGTCCGCCGTGTAGCGGTCAGGGACGCCTCAAAGGCGCGAGAGGGAGTGCCCCTTCACCTGCTCACCGCACGAGCGGAGGACCTGCTGGACGATCCCGACATTCAGATCATCGTTGAGCTCATGGGTCGCAAGGAGGAGAGCTTGCGCCTGATTCTCGGTGCGATCGAGCGCAAGAAAGTGGTCGTAACCGCGAACAAGGCTCTGCTCGCCGAGCATGGGAAGGAGATCTTCGCCGCTGCCACTGAGCACAAGGTGCCAGTTTTCTTCGAGGCGGCGGTTGCGGGAGGGATTCCAATCATCAAGACGATCCGCGAGGCGCTGATCGGGAATCACATTCAGTCGATCCACGGGATCATCAACGGAACGAGCAACTACATCCTTACCCGCATGACGGAGGAGATGATGGGTTTCGCCGACGCCCTTAAAGAAGCGCAAGCGGCTGGCTATGCCGAGGCGGACCCGACTTTCGACGTAAATGGGTGGGATGCAGCGCACAAGGCGATCATCCTGGCGTCCCTGGCCTACGGCTTCTGGGTCCCGACGGACCGGATCTTCGTGGAAGGAATCGAGCAGCTGACTGCAAATGACATCCGCTTTGCCCGGAAGATGGGCTACCAGATCAAGCTGCTAGGGATCATCAAGGCCGACGAACGGAGTGAGATCGAGGTCCGTGTTCACCCGACACTGATCCCAGAGAAGCACGTGCTCGCGAGTGTGAATGGCGTCTTCAATGCAATCGCGGTGAAAGGTGACATTGTGGGCGATACGCTCTTCTACGGGCGCGGCGCAGGGCAGGATCCGACTTCCAGCGCGGTGATCAGCGACATTGCGGAGGCGGGCGACGCGCTCCTCTCCCCACGACGGAATCTCGGATTCATGCCGCACGGCCTCTATGGCACGTGCACCCCGATCGACGACATCGTGAGCGAGTACTATCTACGACTCACCGTGGCCGACCGGCCCGGGGTGATCGCGCAGATCGCCGGTATTCTTGGCGAAGGCGATATCGGCATCTCCTCAATCCTCCAGCCGGAGTCGGAGGATGAAGGTAGTGCGGTCCCTTTGGTGATGATGCTTCACCGGGCCACGAACGCACAGATCCAGAAAGCACTGGACCGGATCGCGTCTCTGGATTGTGTGAAGAAGCCGACGCGGATGATCCGGGTGGAGCACTTCGCCTGACGCGGAGGCCCGCCCTGTCGTTCGCACTTCGCTCTCATGATTTCTCGTCCACATCACGACCGCGGCGTCATTGCCCGCTATCGCCAGTACCTGCCCGTGACCGAGGCTACGCCCGTCGTGTCGCTCAGCGAAGGCACCACGCCGCTCCTCTTCTCGCCCAAACTGAGTGCGCGCGTGGGTCGCAGTTGCGAGGTGTATGTGAAGTACGAGGGGCTGAACCCCACGGGCTCTTTCAAGGACCGCGGGATGACGGTGGCGCTCTCCAAGGCGGTCGAAGCGGGGGCGCAGGCCGTGATCTGTGCGTCCACTGGCAATACGTCCGCGGCGGCTGCTGCCTATGCGGCGCGCGCGGGGATCGCCTGCATTGTGCTGCTTCCCGCTGGGAAGATCGCGTTCGGGAAGCTCGCGCAGGCCTTCATGTATGGCGCCAAGGTCGTGGCGATCGAGGGAAACTTCGACGACGCGCTTCGGCTCGTGCGGGAGATCGGCGAGACGGAGCCGATCGCGATCGTGAATTCGATCAATCCGCACCGGTTGCAGGGGCAAAAGACCGCGAGTTTCGAGATCGTGGAGGAACTCGGCGACGCGCCGGATCTGCATGTCCTACCAGTGGGAAATGCGGGCAACATTTCCGCTTACTGGATGGGCTACCAAGAGTTCCACCAACTCGGGAAAAGCACGCGACTCCCGAAGATGCTCGGCTTCCAAGCCGCAGGTGCAGCGCCGATCTTCCATAATCGCGTGATCGAGAGCCCGGACACCGTGGCGAGCGCAATCCGGATCGGCAATCCGGCAAGCTGGGAACTGGCGACGGCCGCGGTGCGAAAGTCCAACGGTGCGGTGGATATCGTGACCGATGCAGAGATCCTTGCCGCTCAGCGCTGGCTGGCGGAGAACGAGGGCATCTTCGTGGAACCAGCCAGCGCCGCATCGATCGCTGGCTTGCTGAAGTGCCTAGGTACCGAGCGATGCAGTCGCTGCCCCCTGCCAGTGATCCCGGAAGGCGCGAAGATCGTCTGCACCGTCACCGGTCATGGATTGAAAGACCCAGACGTGGCCAAGGAGCAGTGCGGCGGAGTTATTCCCGCCCGCGCGGAGAAGGGCGAGATCCTGCGGCTGATTGGCGCGTAATCTGCGGATTTATCGCACGGGCAGACAGTCCGGAGGGGGCGAACCTAACAAACGAAGCAGGACTGCCGACCGTGCCTTTTGCGCGTCGTTGGAAAAACACGACTCGCGCGTATCACTGTGAACGGAACGAGGGTGAGGATGTCCAACGCGTCGATGAAGAAAGTGACCGTCACTATTCCATGGCCGGAAGGTCTGCACCTGCGGCCGACCGTGGAGGTAGTGCGCCTGGCACGCACCTTCCGCTCGAGTATCTTCCTGAAGTGTGGCGCGAAGCTCGCGGACGCACGTAGTGTCCTGAGCATCATGCTGCTCGCCGCATCGATGGGTACCACTCTGGTTGTGGAGGTGAATGGCGAAGACGAGCAAAAGGCCGTCGAAGCAGTAGAATCTATATTCACCGAAGGTCGCAAGGGGTAGACCTCGGGGCCTTTGGCCTTGGACAGCTCATGCTTCAATTTGTACCTGCACTGGTGATCGTCGCGGCTGCCCAGGCCTGGCTGTTCGCCACCGCTGCGTGCGCGGCTCCCGCCAATCATCAGCCGCGGATGAGCTATCTGGAGAACGATGCGATCAGGCTCGGGGTGGATCTGAATCTTGGGGGCGCGGTGACTTACCTATCCCCAGCAGGGGTGGAGCGGAATGTAATCAATAGTTGGGACTGGGGCCGGCAGGTGCAGATGTCCTACTACGCGGGACCGGTGCCGTTCACTCCCAATGGCAAGCAGCCCGCGCCGGTGTGGCGGGGGCTGGGGTGGAATCCGGTTCAGGCTGGCGATCACTTTGGTAACGCGTCAAAGACCGTTGAGCACAGCAACGACGGAACAACGCTCTATGTGAAGTGCGTCCCGATGCAGTGGCCGCTGGATCATGAGCCGCTGGAGGGAACCTTTGAATCCTGGTACACCCTTGAAGGGTCTACGGTGAAGGTGCGCGCCCGGCTGAACAACGCGCGATCCGACAAGACCCAGTGGCCGGCTCGGACGCAGGAGATGCCTGCTGTCTACACCAATGGTCCGCTCCATCGGCTATTCACATACTCCGGGAATCAACCTTTCACAGGCGGGGCGCTCGAGCAAATTGAGCACCCCATGGGCAAGGGCGGCTCCGCGTGGGCCCACTGGAATAGTCCGGAGAACTGGGCTGCACTCGTGGATGATCGGGGCTGGGGACTCGGTGTGTGGAATCCAGGCTGCGTCCGCTTTCATGGCGGCTTTGCTGGCCAACCCGGAGCAGGCGGGCCGCACGACAGCGCGACAGGATATCTCGGACCGGTACGCGATGAGATCCTGGATTACGACATCCAGCACGAGTACTCATACACGCTGATCCTGGGTGAGCTGGAAGCGATCCGTGCGCACGTGTATAGACACGCCGCACGACCGCAGCCGCCGGACTACCGCTTCGCGCGCGACCGGCAGGGCTGGCACTATCGCAACGCGACAGACGCGGGTTGGCCGATCGAAGGGAAGCTGCGCGTGCGACTGGCCGTGGACGATCCCCAGCTGCTCGGCCCTGTGGGCTTCTGGCAGGCGGCGGATGCACCCGTGCTCTATGTTCGTGCGGCCCTGAGCAGCGGACAGACGGCTGCGCAGATCTTCTGGCAACGCTCCGGGGAAGAAGCGTCTCTGAGTTCGATGGACTTTCAGATGATTGGCGATGGCACTCTCCGCACGTATGCGGTGCCGCTGAGCGATTCTCCAGAATATCGGGGAGCGATCATGGGGCTGCGCTTCGACCCCATACCTGCAGGGAAGGATGGTGACTGGCTGGAGGTCGAATGGATCTCGTTCCAGAATCCAGCGAACTGAACCGCACTGAGCACGAACACTTACGCGAGGATCTTGTGAATGATCTCTCCGTGGTCCACTTCGAGACGTTTGCGCCCGGGGATCTCCAGCTTGTAGGAATCGAGCCCCATCAGCTGAAGTACCGTGGCATGGATGTCAGTGACGTAGTGGCGATTCTCCACGGCGTTAAAGCCCAGCTCATCCGTCGCTCCATGCGTGATGCCGCCCTTCACCCCTCCACCGGCCAGCCACGCACTGAAACCCTGCGGGTGATGATCGCGCCCGGTGCCTTCCGCGCCCGGTGAGCGACCAAACTCGGTACCGAATACAACGAGTGTTTCGTCGAGAAGCCCGCGCTGCTTGAGATCCTTGAGCAGACCCGCGATCGGCTGATCCACCTGCGCGGAGAGCTTGCCATGGTTCCCCTTCATGTCGCTATGCGCATCCCACTCACCACCACCGCCGCCACCGTGGAAGAGCTGCACGAAGCGCACACCTTTCTCGACGAGGTGCCGCGCCACTAGACACTGTTCTCCGAAGGCTTTACTCTCGGGCTTGTCGATTCCGTAGAGCTGCTTGGTCTCGGCGCTTTCCTGGTCGATCTGCATCACGTCCGGGATGGATGTCTGCATCTGAAACGCGAGCTCGTACGCCTTGATCCGCGCGCGCAGCTGTTGATCGTCTGGATAGTCGATTCCGGAGAGATAGTTTAGCTTTCCGAGCAGACTTAGATTCTCGAGCTGCTCTTCTGCCGAGAGCGCGTTGTCCTTTGGACTGATGAAGGGGAGCGGGTTCTTGCGATCCACTTTCAGGCGAACACCTCCATGCTCAGGCCCAAGGTACGACGCGCCATGGGTAAAGGTGCCGCCGCAGCAGTCGCCGGTCGGTACACCGAGGACGACATATTCGGGGAGATTCTGGTTTAGCGTACCGAGCCCGTAGCAGATCCACGCGCCGAGCGTGGGATGATTCAGTTCGCGCGGATGGCGGCCAGTCTGCCAGGTAAGCTGCGCGCCGTGGTCATTATGAATCGTCCAGAGCGAGCGCACCACCGCAAGATCATCCGCGCACGTGCCGATGTTCTGAAACCAATCTCCCACCACCAGTCCACTCTCGCCGTAAGGTTTGAAGCCGGTCTGCAACGGCATGATGACCTTCCGATTCCCGTGCTTGGGATTGCCTCCGACAATATCCTTGTTCTCTTGCGCGAGGACGCCTGCGAAGGGTGTCTCGTCGATTGACTTCCCTGCATACTGATTGAGCGCGGGCTTCACGTCGAAGCTCTCCAGATGGCTCACGCCGCCGCAGAGAAAGATCCAGATAACAGACTTCGCTTTTGGCGGCAGGTGCGGTTTTCCATCCGGCGGCTGCCAAGCAGCGTCACTACCAACCGCGCGGCCCACGCCATCCTGGAAAAGCAGCGAGCCAAGGACCAGCCCGGTGAAGCCCATCCCAGTATCTGCCAGGAAAGAACGACGGCTGACTCCCGGACATGAATGGGCGTGTTGAGGGTTCATCAGTTACCGGATGGTGACGAAGTCATTGTGGTTGATGAGCACGAGGATCAGCCGCTCCCGCAAACGCGCTGCGTCCGATTCCCTGTTCGCGACGGGTTGAACCTTGTCGTCCATTCCTGAGAGAAAAGCCACGCATTCGGCGAACTCCTCTGCAGTGGCAGCACGTGCCAAAACCCGTTCGAACGATTGCCGGACGAACGCCTCTGCATCATCGGCGGTGTGCTCCGCGATCCGCTGGGCAAGAATCCGGGATTGCTTAAGTGCGAGCTCACTATTTGCCAAGGCAAGGGCCTGCTGGGGCATGACGCTAGGGTGGCGCTGGTAGCATTCCGTGACGCTCGGGCCATCGAAGATCCGGAGAAACTCCACTTCCTTCTCCGCCGCGAGTCGAAGATAGAGGCTGCGGCGTGGCGAAGTGAGACCTTCAGCGTTGTCGACCTCAGGACCACTCATGGTGAGGTCCAGATTGCCTGCGACGTAGAAGATATTGTCACGCACCAGCTCCGCTTCCATCCGGCGCGACGGCATCCGCCAGAGATAGATGTTATCCAGGTCAAGAGCAGCATTGGCCTCGTCCGGTGTGGACGACATTCGGTAGGCGCTGCTCGTCACCAGGAGCCGATGCAGCGGCTTCATCTTCCAGCCATTCGCCATGAGTTCCTCGGCCAGCCAATCGAGCAGTGCGGGATGTGAAGGGCGCGCGCCGCTGCGGCCGAAGTCATCTGGTGTGGCAACGATGCCGCGACCAAAGTGCCGGAGCCACAGGTGATTGGCGGCGACGCGGGCCGTGAGCGGATGAGTGCGCTGCGTGAGCCACTGCGCAAAGGCGCGACGCCGCCCGGTGCTCGTGGCGGGGTAAGTCGCGGCCATGCGCGGTTTGTAGGCGACCGTGAGTTCCGCCTTCGCCTCTGTTTCGGCTTTCGCCAGTGCCGCTTGTGCTTCCTTGGTGAGCTTCTCGCGACTCTTCTCCTCCGCTTGCTCGGCCCTATGCAGGGCGAGTTGCGCAGCACTAACGGCGCTCGCGCGTTGTGCAGCCAGCGCTTTCTTGGCGGCCTGCTTCCAGGGTTCCGAATCCTTCTGTGACCGCACCTCGAGCTCCTCTGCGCGTAAGACCGCGTGCAGCGCCACGCGTTGGCCTTCCGCTTTGGCCAGCTCCAACTCCCGCAGTCTGTGCGACTCCGGGGTGGCCTTCGGCTCGGTGTACTCTTTCACCAAGATATCCAGCGCCTTGGCGACGCTCTGGTCACTGGCCGCAAGCGTCTCGCGGATTACAAACTCGCGCCGCTCCGGGACTGCCGCGTCTTGCGAGAGTGGCACGGGCGCGATTTCGAGCGGGACTCCTGCTAGCGCCTTCGGTACGCCAGGCTGCATAACGCGTTCCTTATCGGGCTTTCGCTCGTCGCCACGGTTTAAAAAGTAAGTCGGTGGATTCTCTGCCACGTCGTAGACGCGAGCGACGCCGTTCTTCGTGGTATCCAACTCGCCGGGCACATGATCGATGCGCACCTGGTGCGGCTCGAAGATTGCGCGCATCTGGAAGTACTCCGCCTGCGACACAGGGTCGAACATGTGGTCGTGACACTTCGCACAGCCGACGGTCACGCCCATGAATGCTTGTGACGTGTGCTTCACGGTGTCCTCGAGCCATTGCTCGCGGCTCAGCATCTTATAGTTCCGCGCCAGGAAGCCAGTCGCCCGCTGTGTCGCTGGATCTTCGGGCTTTAGCTCATCACCAGCAAGCATCTCGAGCAGCATCCGATCGTAGCCCTTGTCCGCGTTCAGCGATTCCACAATCCAATCCCGCCACCGCCAGATGTGACGCTGGCTGTCTCGGATCTGGTTCCCGTCCGTCCACCCTGCCCAGTCACTATACCGCCAGACATCCATCCAATGCCGACCCCAACGCTCGCCGTAGCGGGGATCCTGCAGCAGACGATCCACCACCTTCTCGTAGGCATCTGGCGCGGCATCCGCGGCAAAGGCACGCTGCTCCTCAGGTGTGGGTGAGAGACCGATTAGATCCAAATACACGCGGCGCAATAGCACCGCCTTCGGTGCATCCGGTCGTGGTTTCAGGCCCCTTGTGTCGTGCTCCGCACTTACAAAGGCGTCGATTGGATTGCGGATCCACTCTGGTCTGCTCACTACGGGGACCGCAGGGCGCCGCACACGCTCGAAAGGCTGCCAGCAATAGGCGGCCAGAAACTGGTCGAACTCAGCGCGCCGCTCAGGAGCCTGCACGAGCTGATCAGGCAAGGGGGCGTCCTTCGCGTCGCCAGGGCCTGAGCCTGCCAGGAGTTCAGCCTCGTTCCCCACCCCATCGCCATCCGCGTCCTCAGCAGCTATGATTACGAGCCTGGCGACGAGATCCTTTGCCTTGCCCGCAGCTTCGAGTTCCTTCCCGAGCAGCATGAGGCGATCGCCAAAAGGATTGTGGGGAATCTCCTCCAGGCTCTCCGGGTTCTTCGGGGCGCCCGGTAAGTGGCAGGTCGCACACTGGTTGAGCCCCTTGGTCAGAAAGCGGTCGTAGTGCTTCTCCAACGCTGCCCGGTTGGAGGGAGTCGCCTGCAGGCTCGCCGCGGTGGCTATCCACAGCAAGACGCACAGGACGGGCCGTCTGCACGCACCACTCCGCACTGTTTCAGACCACGTATCCTGGGGGAAGGTCATGGAGGACGACTACGCTATCCTACTACTACCCTTTCCCGCCAGATTAGTTAGTTCTGCCCGAAGTAGGATAAAACATCTCCTTCACGAAGCCTATCCAGCCGTGAGCGCGGCGCGCGCATCGCCGGCGGAGCCCGCTTTTTCCAGGTAGTAGTCGTACCCGCCGGAGTACGGCGTGACCTTGCCGTTGTTCACATGCAGCACTTTGGTCGCAAGTTTCCGAATGAAGTGCACGTCATGCGAAATGAAGACCAACGTGCCCTCGTAATTCTCCAGCGCGAGGATGAGCGACTCGACGGTGAAGATATCCAAGTGGGTCGTCGGCTCATCCATGAGCAGCAGATTCGGCGGATCTACGAGGAACTTGATCAGGTTCAGCCGGCTCTTCTCACCCCCACTCAGAATCTGGGTCTTCTTGTAGATCTCCTCCTTGCGGAAAAGGAATGAACCGAGCACGCCGCGCGCGTCTTCCTCGCGCAGGTCCTTGCCTGCCTCCATCACTTCCTCCAGCACCGTCTTCTCCGGATCGAGTGTCTCCGAGCGATGCTGGCTGAAATACCCGATCTTCGCGTTGTGCCCGAGGATGCGCTTGCCCTTCTGAAACTCCAGCACTCCCGCGAGAATCTTGAGCAAGGTCGATTTGCCTGCGCCATTTGGCCCGACAAGGACGGTGCGCTCGCCGCGTTCGATAGAGAGATCCAGCCCTTCGTACACCTTGTTCGGTCCGTATGCCTGATGCACTTCTTCCAGCGCGATCGCCCGCTGCCCACCACGGGGAGGTTGCGGGATCTGGAAGCGGAACGGCTTACGCGGCGGCAGCGGCTTCTCGACCTTCTCCATGCGCTCGATCTGCTTGAGCTTGCTCTGCGCCTGCGAGGCCTTGGAAGACACGGAGCGAAATCGATCGGCAAACTCCTGCAGCGAGGCGATCTCCTTCTGCTGGTTCTTGTACGCGGCGTTCTGCTGCTGGTATCGATCCTCCTTCTGTTGCAGGTACTCGGTGAAATTGCCCGTGTAGGCGATCAGCTTGCGCTCCGAGATCTCGTGAACGCTTTCCACAATCTCGTCCATAAACTGGCGGTCATGGGAGATCATGAGCAGCGCGCCTGAGTAGGTCTTCAGATAGTTCTGCAGCCAAAGCAGCGAGAGCAAGTCGAGATGGTTCGTGGGCTCGTCCAGAAGGAGAAGATCCGGCTCCATGACGAGCAACCGGGCCAGGTGCGCTCGCATGATCCAGCCGCCACTCATCTCCTTGGCCGGCCGGGCGAAATGCTCCTCCTTATATCCCAACCCGCGCAGCATCTTCTTCGCCTTGGCTTCCGCTTCGGGATTGTTCAGAGCCTCGTGCTTTGCATGCGCCTCCAGGTATTCGGGAACATCCACCTGGCCCGCCGCCTCCAGTCGCTTCAGCACCAATTCCAGCGCAGCAACCTCCCCTGCCCGGCCGGTCGCCACCTCCAGTACAGTCTCGTCCCCGACCTCCTCGCTCTCCTGCGGGAGATAGCCGACCATCGTCCATTCATCGCGCTCCACCGACCCGGCATCGGGTTCAGCCTGCTTGAGGATGATCGAGAAGAGCGTGGACTTCCCTGCGCCATTCGGTCCGACGAGCGCGACCCGCTCTCCGTAATTAACGGTCATGGAAGCCTCTTCAAAGAGGATGCGGCCACCGTGGCTTTTCTTGAGGTCGCGAATCGTAAGCATGGTAGATCGGAAAGCTCCGACGTTCGCAGATAGACCGCGCGGCGGAAAGAACCGCCCACTCTCGGCGTCCCCCAGCGAAGTGCAACTCTCGACTGCAGTCCTCCCGATGGAAGACTGCAAAAACTGAACTCCCGATGATGAAGCGAGAGCCTCGGAGGCTCAAGGCTGACCCTATGGAGGCTCGGCGGAGTGCTTCGGAAGGTCGAGCTCGAGCCTACATAGGCTCAGGCGAGAGCCTCTGAAGCTCACCGCCGAGCCTCGAAGGCAGGAGCTCCTGCTTCGGAAGGTAAAGGTCGAGCCTCAGAGGCCGGAAGCCGACCCTCGGAGGTTCAGTGGAGAGCCGGGTAAGCTGAGCAATTCATCGAAAAGCCGCACATTTCGCGGTCCCAGCTCTCCCTTGCGCCAGGACATGTAGCGTGGGTGAACCCGAGGCTCACTCCAGGAGGCCAATGCGCGCCAACCTCAGCACCGGCTCTCCTTTTTCTCGCGACAGGGCGAGGTCGACAGTGAACTCGGCTACCCAGTCATTCTCCTCCTCTGGATCCACCAGCATCTGCTGCACATGCCAGCTCTGCTTGTCTTCCGCGACGCGCACAAAGGTGAGTTGGGGATTGCGCGCCGCGGGATCCAGCCGGATCCGCCCGCGGGCATCCCGGTAAGCCTCCGCCGCATTGCGCAGACGCTCCACATTCCATGGCGTCTCTTCTGGAGTGGATTCACTTGCGACCACTTCGAGCGCCTGATCGTAGGCTTGGTTCGCCAGCGCACGCAGGAAGGTGAAGATCCGGTGGCGGAGGGCGGCGGTGAACGCCTTCACATCACGCGTGATATCCCGATCCGCTTCCTCCGCACCTGGCGGCCGCACCTCTGCTGCGTCTGGCCGAGCCAGATAGTTTGGATCACGCATCCGCTCCCATTCATCGAGGAGACTCGAGTCGACCTGCCGCAGCATCGTGCCTAGATACACTTCCATCTCGCGCACCGGTTCAGTCTTTGCAGCGTCCGGTACGGTCTGGGTGAGCACCTTGTGTACGCCCGTCAGATGCCGCAGGAGCAGCCCCTCCGCTCGATGCAGCTCGTACTCCTTGATGTAGTCCGAAAAGGAGCGGTACTGCTCGAACATCTCTCGCGCGATCGACTTCGGGCGGATGTTCTCCTGCCCTACCCACGGGTGCTCGTTGGCAAAGGCGTTGAAGGTCGAGTAGATGAAGTCGCGATTCGGCTTCGGGTATTCCAGCTGTTCGAGCTCCTCCATGCGCTGCTCGTAGCTCATCCCCTCGGCCTTCATCTCGGCAATGGCGTCGCCCTTCACGCGGTCGAGCTGCTTTCGGAGGATAGCGTCCGGATTCTCGAGGATCGCCTCGACGAGTGAGAGCAGTGAAAGCGGATACTCGGGCGCGGCGGGATCCAGCGCCGGGATGGTGTCCATGAGATACAGCGAGAGCGTGCGATCCATGGAGAAGTCCTCCTGCAGTTCCATGTTCACCCGCAGATACGCGCCCGGTTCCGCCTCCGGGATGAACTCGATGATCTTCCGATCCACGAGGGGTCGGAAGAGCTGCCACGCACACTTGATGTGTGCCTTCTTCGATTTCGCCGGCTCGTGGCTGCGGTGAATGAGATCGCGCATCGCCTCGCAGCCGTGACGTGGCCGACTCAGCACGTTCAGCAGCATTCCGTGGCTCACGGCAAAGTGCGAGGTGAGCCGCTCCGGGATCGACGTGATGAGGCGCGCAAAGGTCTGCTTGTCCCAGTTCACGAAGTTCTTCTCCGGCGGCTTCCGCTTTACGAACTTCTTCCCGCCGCCCGCCTTCTTCTGCTCCAGCTGAAGATTCTCGATCGCATGCTCCGGTGCCTGCGCGACCACCCAGCCCATGTTGTCGAAACCCTTGCGCCCCGCGCGCCCGCTGATCTGGTGGAAGTCGCGGGCGCTGAGAATCCCGGTCTTTTCACCATTGTATTTGCATAGTCGGGTGAAGAGCACCGTGCGGATCGGCACATTGATCCCGACGCCCAGCGTATCCGTTCCACAAATCACTTTCAGCAGGCCCTTCTGCGCGAGCCGCTCCACGAGCACGCGATACTTTGGCAGCAACCCCGCGTGATGCACCCCGACTCCATGACGCAGCCACTTCTTAATCTCCGGTCCATACGGGCTGCTGAACTTGAATCCCTCCAGCTCCTGCGCGATCGCCGCCTTCTCCTCGCGAGAGCAGACATTGATGCTCGTGAAACTCTGCGCGCTTTCCGCCGCCTCCAGCTGCGTGAAGTGAACCACGTAGACCGGGCCCTTCCCTTCGGTGACTAGATTCTCCAGCGTCTGCGCGAGTGGCGTCTCTGAGTAGCTGTGCTCCAGCGGGACCGGCCGATCCGTCGAGCGCACCACGATGGTTTCGCGAGCGTTCAGCTTCGTGAGCTCCTGCTCGAAGAAGCTGGTATCTCCGAGCGTCGCCGACATGAGGAGAAAGCGCGTCTGCGGCATGGTGAGCAGCGGCACCTGCCAGGCCACGCCCCGTTCGCGATCCGTGTAGTAGTGGAACTCGTCCATGACCACGTCGTGTACGTCGGCTTGAGAACCTTCACGCAGGGCGATGTTCGCCAGGATCTCCGCCGTGCAGCAGAGGATCGGCGCATTGCGATTCACCGAGGCGTCGCCCGTGCTCAGCCCCACGTTGTCCGGTCCGAATTCCCGACATAGCGCAAGCCACTTCTCGTTCACCAGCGCCTTGATCGGGCAGGTGTACACTGACCGCCGTCCTTCAGCGAGGCACTTAAAGTGGAGCGCTGCTGCCACGAGCGATTTACCGGAGCCGGTGGGGGTATTTAGGATGACGTTCTTGTCGTCGAACACCTCAAGGATCGCCGCCTCTTGCGACGGATAAAGCTCCAGCCCGGCGCCCGCTACATATTCGAGAAAACGGTCGAGCAGCTCACCACTCGGCAGGCGCCCTTCCCGGGGAAGAAGATCGTATAGGGTGCGCCGAGTGACCGAAGACATCCGTCCATTCTGGAGCGGGAATAAGAAAGCGCCACCCTTCTCCCGCCCCGCGTCGCGCCTTTGCGATTCCATTCATCTACGTGCAAGACAGCCTCTTTCGAGACTCAACGTTTGAAGCTGTCTTAGACGGAAGCCTCGACCCTCGACCCTCGACCGACGACCCCCTCACCCCTGAATTAACGACTGCCCACCGTCGATGTAGATCTCCGTTCCCGTGATGTGGCTGGAGTCCTCGGACGCAAGGAAAGCAACCAGCTGCGCAACCTGTTCGGAGGTACCAGGCTTCTTGCCGGTTAGCGGAATCTGCCCTTCCGGAAAGTCGATGGGCAGGCGGATGTCCTCCAGATCGTGCCGATCAGTATTGTCATCGATCTCAGTGTCGATTGCACCGGGACAAATCACATTGATCCGGATGCCAAAGGCGGCCAGCTCCGGCGCGATCATCTTGGTAAAAGCCACTTGGCCAGCTTTGGAGGTGGCGTAAGCGGTCGCGCCTGTGTTGCTGAACATCCGGTTGCCATTTACCGACGACGTGACGATCACAGAGCCACCGTTGATCTTCAGCGCAGCGAAGGCCGCTTTCACCGTAATGAAGGTGCCACGAAGATTGATGCCCATCGTGTGGTCCCAGTCATCGAGCGAAAGCTCATCCAGCGGCGCCCACACGCCGTTCACGCCCGCATTAGCGAAGACGATGTCCAGCCGCCCCCACTTTTCGACCAGTGCTGCTACGGACTGCGTCATCGCTTCCATCTTTGAGATGTCAGCAGGCAATGCGAGTGCTTCACCGCCGGCCGCGACGATCTCGCCCGCTAGCTTCTCCAGCTCGGATGCCGTGCGGGAGAGCAGTGCCACCTTTGCGCCCTCTCGAGCTAGGAGACGGGCAGCGGCTGCCCCTAGGCCCGACCCCGCTCCCGTGATCAACGCGACCTTGCCTGCGAGCTTCTTCATTCTTGAAGTTCGGGTGTGCGAATGTTCGCGGCTGCGCGTCCAAGCGATACTACCTGCGCGCAATCACGCGCGCCAAGCTATGGACGCGCGAAAATACGGCACTATGAAAACGTTGCTCCTCCTCGTGACCGCCCTCTCCATTGTTGTGCTGGCTTCCGGCTGCGCCTCACGCACCGGCGTCTCGACCCCAGTCGGTGGGGTCTCCGCCGGCGCAGCCGTGTATTAAGCATCGGCTGGTTTGATCATCTGCGACCAGTCCGGCTGCTTTGGGAAGCGCCTTCGTCGTTGGTAGCATGGAGGCGAAATACTGGTACGCGCTCGCGGGCGCGCTGCTGATTGCGACTGCGCTTCTTGCCACGCGGCTAAAGCCGTTGCCGGTTTCGACGGCAATGCTCTATCTTGCGGTGGGCCTGGGGCTCGGCCCATTCGGGTTTGGCATACTCTGGCTGAATGCTGCAGGGCAGGCACCTCTGCTCGAATTGGTCGCGGAGATTGCAGTCATCGTGTCGCTCTTCTCTGCGGGCCTGAAGATGCGGGTGCCGCTTTCGTTGAAGAGCTGGCATGTGCCCATCCGGCTGGCTTTTCTCTCGATGACCCTAACAGTAGGACTGATTGCAGCACTCGGCATGTGGCTGCTTGCGCTCCCCCTGGGTGCGGCCATCCTTCTTGGCGCGGTGCTCGCCCCTACGGACCCCGTTCTCGCGTCCGACGTACAGCTGGAACATGCAAGACATCGCGACCGACTGCGCTTCTCTCTAACTGCTGAGGCAGGGCTGAACGATGGCACTGCGTTTCCCTTTGTTATGCTCGGGCTCGGTCTTCTCGGTCTGCACGAGCTCGGCGCAAACGGGTGGCGCTGGCTTGCCGTCGACGTCCTTTGGTCCATCCCGGCCGGCTTTGCGGTCGGCGCGCTGCTCGGAACGCTCGTTGGGCGGTTGGTCGTCTATCTTCGCCACAGGCACCAGGAGGCGCTCGGCAGAGACGAGTTCATCGCACTCGGCCTACTGGCGCTCGCGTATGGCGTGGCATTGATCATCCACAGCTACGGTTTCCTTGCTGCCTTCGCTGCTGGAGTGGCGGTGCGCACCGTCGAGCGACGGTGCTCGAGTGGAGATCCGCCGCCTGACATTGCCGAGTTACAGCTCACCGGGAAGCAGCAGGAAATCGCCACGCATGAGGAAGTGGCTCCAGCTTACATGGCCGAAGCAGTTCTGCATTTCAACGAGCAGATCGAACGCCTGCTCGAGGTCATCCTGGTTATGCTAGTCGGTAGCCTCCTTGTGCCAGACCTGCTGCGCTGGGATGCTCTCTGGTTCTGCGCGGCGCTCTTCCTTGTCATCCGCCCCGCCTCCGTGCTCATTGGCATGTTCGGTGGGAACGAGCCGGATCTTCGGACCGGCATGCTCGCCTGGTTCGGCATCCGCGGGATCGGCTCGATCTACTACCTCGCATACGCCATCAATCATGGCCTCGATCCCGCGATCGCACAGGTCCTGATTAGCATGACGCTGCTCACCATCTGTGGGTCGATCTTAATCCATGGCATCTCCGTCACGCCACTGATGCGACTATACGAAGCACGGCGCGGGATACGCCGAGACTAAGCGTTCCTGGCAGCGATGCGTGCACCCATAGCTCGCCATTTGCCTTGGAAGCGGATGCACTGCCCTATCTCTTCAAACGATCTATGGACCTGATCCCAGAGCTCGTTCAAGTGCCGCTCGCGGAGAACGCCGGCAGCGTAGGTGCGAAGCAGCACCTGCCCGGATAATCTAGATGGAGATCAGCCTACGCCGCGCGCCGGCGCTTCCGCTGGCCAAACAGGCATAGCGCCCCACCGAGCAACATTGCAGCGCTTCCCGGTTCTGGCGCGGCCACGATCCGAATGTCATTGTCGTCCGAAGTGGTACCGTAGTGCATCTGGAAATACTGAGCATACTCCCCGCTCGAGACCAGGAAGGTCTCCCCTTCGTCGAGAAGATTCCCTTGATAGATAAATTGGGACGCTTCGTTAAAGACCGTGGTGATGTCGTTCCCATCGTTGAGCACGAGACGGTAAACGTCCTCAAAGTCCTGCGGATCAGCCTGCAGGTTGATCATCAGTACCACTGGGCCACTCACGAGTACCGTACCTGAGACAATTATCTGATCGTGCTTCGAAGAGCTCTGAAGATCGAATGCCAGAATTCCTTCACTCAAGGTGAGTGCTCCAGTGCCCAGAGAAGCGGCAACGCCAGGGGCACCAAGTGCGACCTCGCCTCCTGCCAGATTCACAGCGCCGACCGAAACGTTAGCTGCACCACTGGTTTCGAGCACGCCAGGATCAGAGATCGTGATCGCGCCGGGGATGTTTCCGCTAATCTCCAGAGTGCCATCTGCAACGACCACCCGCCCAGTGCCGATCGTGTCACTGGTGATACGAAGCCGCCCTGAGCCTAGTTTAACCAGATCGCCATCTCCTAGGATCGGTGCCGTGATCGCGAGTTCGCCGGCCGAATTGGAGACGTCGATTGCACCACCTCCAGGCATGAGCGTGAAAGCACGATCAGTCGCTGCAAACCCCGAATGTGTTACGATCAGCCGGCCAATGTGGTCCTCATCTCCCAGCGTGATCGCCCCACTCATTCCCAGCGGACTATTCACTCCATTGTTTGCAATCGCAGGCACACTCACCGCCCCGTCTGCAATGTGAATCCCACCGCTAAAGCTGCTCCCCAAGTTTGCCAGGGTGAAGGTTCCACTCCCTCGCTTAATTAGAGGATTGATCCCGCTTCCAGAGATGATGCCCGTGAATGTGCTCGAGAGATCGTTCCCGCCCGTAATCAGGCGGCTCCCGAGATCGATATCTCCTGCTCCTTCAAGAGACCCGATTGTCTCACTCCCACCGGCACGTATTTCGAGCTTCGCACCAGCAGCTACTGTCGCGACACCGTTGTTGGGCAGGGCGTTTCCTCCCACAACCTGGAGGATCCCGTCCGACACATTCACGGATCCACTGAACCCGTTCGCCCCGGCGAGTCGGAGGGTTCCGCTACCAACTTTTCTGAGCTGGGAAGCGGAACCACCTTCGACCTGACCCGCCCACACGACTGTACTCCCTATTTCGGCAACATCAATGCTACCTCCAGAGCCTGTCAACTTCAGTACTCTGTTGCTGGCGCTGGAATAACCTCCAGTGATCCGTAAAGTCGGTCGAAGTACATTGTCGCTGCCCAATCGGACCTGATTCCCGCTACCTAGTGGACTGGCGACACCGCTATTCGCAATGCCAGGTACACTCAGACTTCCAGCCGAAACGATCAGGTCACCCGTGAAGGTGCTTAGACCGGTTAACGACAGGTCAGTATCGACACCGAGCTTCACGAGTGAACCCGATCCGTCGATGAGCCCAGCAAATTCGGTCGATGCCACTCCCACAATAACCAAGCCTTCATTCACCGTCACGCGCCCACTATTTATTCCACCACCACCGGCAAGCGACCCGATGACGTCACCTTGCTCCAGTACCAGGCGTGAACCCGCGTTTGTGCCGAGGTCAACTTGAGCGCTATCGGAGATGCCACTCCCGTTTACGACTCGAACAGTTACCTGCTCAAGGGCAAGGCGCCCCGTATGAGATGATGCCGTTGTGCTCGGCGCAATCACTACGGTGCTTGCCGCCGCCCCACTGCCTGAAAGTGTCAGCGGGGCCGAACCTCTGATGGCCCCCTTTATCGAAATCGTTGATCCAGGAAGACTGATCTGCCCACCGCCGCCAACAACATCAACCACTCTAACAGTCTCATCGGAAATCCCTTCCGGCACCTCGAGATGGCCGCGTTTGCCCAGCGAACCGAAAGTGATCCAACCAATGGTCCCCAGCTGAGGATCCGAAAACCTGCTCTGGAGCGTGCCTTCCGAAATGGTGACCGTCTGAAACGAGTTGTTTGGGTTTGAGAGGCGAAGGGTTCCAGGCCCACTTTTAGTGAGAAAACCAGCCGAGCTTTGACTGACAGGTCCATTGACTGTCACGAAACCAGTCGGGGATGACACAGCAATTACTCCATGCCCGGCTATTGCAAATTCCCGATTTGTGCTCACGGGTGTTTGAGCAGAGATAGTCAAACGGCCAGTTAGACCAATTTTGTCGCCAGCGCCAAGAGGGCTGCGTACGCCCGCGTTCGCTAGACTGTTTACGTCCAGGGTGGTTGCAATGGTCGAGTCGCCGGTAAAGTCGTATTCGCCGGAGACAATGCCTGGAGAGGTATAGACCAGCCCTCCTGATCCGCGGATAGTCCCTGAGAAGTTACTCAAGTTCCCTAAACTAATGCTTGCGTCTAACTGAATGATTCCTGTGCCGAAGATTGGGGGAATCAAGGCATTCGAAGACAAAACCTTTAATGTTCCTTTCGCTCCGATGGTGAGCGAAGGAGATCTGGACGACAGAACACCAGAAGTTGCCAGCGTTCCTTCATTGATTACTACCGGCGGACCAAACCAGGAATTAGAATAGGGGGCGGAGCCGATGTGCTCAATCGTCAGTGTTCCAAGCCCTTCCTTTATAAAAGATATGGGCATCTGATACTGGGGATACCAGGAGGGACGAACAAACGAAACATTCAGACCCTTTGCGACATTGACGATTCCGCCAGCGAGCACGAATGGGACATGAGCGTTGATATTACCTATAGGCTGAACTTCGAGCGTGTACTCCGAAGTGAAGGTGATGCTATTGAAATGCATTCCGTTCACATGGACTGCTCCAGGGGACCCGCCAAATAGAGCATCGCCACCCGCCACCCATGGAACGTTCTGTGTGCCGTCCCACCAACCGCCCGTCGGCTGAAGACCTTGGGTCTGATCTGAATGGCACTAAGATAAGAGCGATTTAGGATCTTTTGGGGGATTTTTTGGAGGGGTAGTTGCGGTGCGGAAGGTTGCCCATGAGGTGCCGTGGTTTCGTGAGTTGATGGAAGTTTTTCGGTCGTCGCTTTTTTGCCCG
>JANMSW010000006.1:0-19363 GCA_031389825.1 Spartobacteria bacterium | reverse complement strand
GGTACCGCTGGTGCGCTCGCCTTCGACACTAACAATCTTTACCTTTGTATCGCGACCAACACCTGGAGACGCATCCCCTTGCTGCTCGTTGGAGGGGCTTTCAACTTCGTGTCGGATGGCGACGCCAATGGCGCGTTGTATTTCCTCGGAACATCGCTCGGGACAACCAGCTGGACCAACCCGCACACCTCGGGCCAGGTGACCGTGGTCACCAGCGCGCTCTCTTCGGGCTCAGCATTGATGTTCGTCGATCGAGTCGCGAACAACAGCTTCACGACGAACGTCGCAAACTCCTTCATCGGAGTGGACTTGGGAGTTGGGCGCACTCTCGCTCCGACGAAGTACTCGATCCGCAACCGCTCGGGCGGGGCAGACAACATGCCGCGCAATTTCAAGCTGCAGGGAACCAACACCGTGAGCGCGAATACGGAGGCTGGATGGAATGCGGCGAGCTGGGCCGATCTCGCCTCGGAGACAGCCAACGCCACGATCAATGCAGACTCTGCATGGGGAACCTTCAACGTCACGGGCGCGGCAAGCTACCGCTACCTGCGAGTCATTCAGACGGGTGCAAACAGCTCGGGAAGCAATCTCTTCATCGTATCGGAAATGGAGTTCTACGGGACGGCATCATTCTGAGTCATGGGCAAAGAATCGCGGTTCGACATCCTCATCTCGACAGACGCCGAGCTGGCGGGCCTGCAGCAAAGCCGGAGTGACTTAAAGGGGTTCGCGGAAGCGGCCAAGGCAACCGGCCAGAATACGGATGCGCTTGAAGCTGAGCTGGCCACGCTGGATCAACGGATTGGCCAGCGAAAGATCGATCTCTACACTCAAGGGCTGCGCGAAATGGTTGCGCAGACGCGGGCGGCGGGCGGCGAAACCGCGGAACTGGAACAGCGCCTGCGCGGACTCGAAGCGGCAAGTGCCGGAGCTGCGGCAAGCGGCACATCGCTGGGTGCGGTGTTCGGAGGATCGTTCCTCGCTGGGCTCGCCCAAGCAGGCTTGGAGAAGATCCCGGAAATACTCCAGGGATCGATCGGGAGAGGAGTGGAGTTCAATCAGACGCTGGAAGACACCGAGTCCGCGATAGCTGCAGTCCTCCAGAAATTCGCTGGGCTAAGCGAGACAGACTCAACCCTGCAAGCAGCTTCCGCGTTGGAAGAACTGAAGCGCCAGGCAGTTAATTCCCCAGCCACAATTCAGGAGCTGTCTGAGGCCTGGCTGGCCAGCGCCGGAGCCGCGAGCGAGGCGAACATTCCGATCAAGGATCAGATCAATCTGATGGTGAAGCTGAGCCAGGCAACCGCTCGGCTCAACTTGCCGACTCAGCAACTCGTGCAAGAAACGCGCGCATTGCTCACCGCGAATGTGACGCAAGACGCCGCACTGGCGCGGACCCTCGGCATTACGAACAAGCAGATCGAGGCCGCGAAAGAGCAAGGCAAGCTGTACGAATTCCTGATCGGTAAGATCGGTGCTTTAGGCGCGGCGTCGGATACCTTCACGGTTCGGCAGAGCAACCTGAACGACGCGATCGACCAGCTCCTTGGGAAGGCGACCGAGCCGGTCTTTGATGCGCTCCGGGAAGGCTTTGGAGATCTCTCAGCAGCGATCGGAAATCCCGAAGCACTGAACGCACTGAGAGCGCTCGGCTTCGAGATTGCAGGCCTGGTCAAGGGAGGGCTCGCGCTCACGGAATGGGCGGTAAGGAACGCGGAAGTTCTGTCGCTCGTTGCCAAGGGAACTGCCGCGTTCGGAGTCGCGCTCGCGGCGGTAAAACTCAAGGACGCCGTGGGCTCTCTGTTTCAGATGGCCACAAACCTCCAAACAGTCGGCACCAATGCGAGCAGCGCAGCGGGATCTGTCTCGTCGATGGGCGGAGCGCTCAATGTCGCGCTGGCGGCAGCTACCGCGATCGCGGTGATCTCCAGCCAGGTCGATGCGAGTTTTGCCGCTGCTCAAGTGGCTGCTCAGGACCGGGTGAAGTCGGGCCGGGAGCTAGTGGAGCAGCTCAACTCGCAGGTGCGATCGGCACAAACCATCGTTGAAAAGGACACGGCGCGCGCGGCTTTGGCGAAGAAGCTCGAGGAGCACTACCTAGGGATCAGCCGCCTGGACGAAGCCACGCTCGGGCAGCTCCAGACGCGCTTGCGGCTCTTCGAGAGCATCGTCGGTCAAAGACAGCTGGAGATCTCTGCAGCGCAGCAACTCGACCAGGCGCAGAAACAAATCGAGGTCACAACCCAGCGGGTTTCAGAACTCCAGAAGGAGATCGCCGCAAGGCAAAGCCTGCCCCAGCGAGGCGGGAGCGGTGCACTCACCGCACTCCGCGACGAACTCGTCGGATCAAAGCTGAAGCTCGAACGCCTCAATCTGGAGCAGGCTGCCGTCAAGCAGGGCATCAGCCTCGAAGATCAGCTCGGGAAGGAGGTCGTGGAAACCACCCGCCTGGTGAAAGATCAGAACGGCGAGTGGAAGCTTCAGGAGGATGTCACGAGCCAGATCGCACTAAAGTCGGCTGCTCGCGAAGGCGCTGCCAAACTGGCGGAGACTGCGCAAGCGGTGCGTCTAAAGCTCATCAATGAGATATTCAAGGCGACCGGAGTCGTCATCTTCAAGACCGGCGACATCGCTGTGCAAGCATTCGGCGCGGCTGGCAACGCGACCGGAGATGCACAGAAGAAACTCGTGGCTTATGGGGAAGAAGCAGTGAAGGTGGAAGACGCTTTCAAGACAGCGAAAACTGCGCGTGTAAAGCAGGAGAAGGAGGAGCAAGAGGCGCTCCAGGAGACGATCAACAAGATCAGGGAGAAGCTGAAAACGCAGGGGCTGACTTTGCCGGAGGACGATAAGAAGGCTGAGCAAAAGCTCAACAACCCGAGCACGCCTGAAGAGAAGCTTGAAGACGCTCGGAAAAAGAGTGCAGACACAACCCTTGGTGAGGGACGCCAGCAGACTTATGCGTTGGTGGTCAAGGAGCTCGAAAAAGGCATCAAAGAGGCCGCGCAAGTGAAGGCCGACGAGGTGAATGCGAAGCTCGCGGCGGCAGCGCGAGCGGGTCAAGAATCCGAGGAACTAGGAAAGCTTCAACAGCGTCTTGCGGAGGGCGTTGACGGTGCCCTGAAGGCAAACATCGAAGCTCGAATCAAAGCGCTCCAGACGAAAGGGGTCGAGCTATCGGCCAAGCCCGAGGACCAGCCCAAGCCATTTGTCGATACGATCGACCAAAACCAGCGCAACCGGGAACTAGCAGCCCAGAGTGCTGCCTTGGAGAATCGAATTGCTCCCCCGCCAGTTGTCCCACCCACCGCACCCGCGCCAGTGAGTCCAGTGGGACCGGTGGCCCCGGCTAGCCCAGCCGGAGATCCGCAGGGAGTAACAGACGCCGCGAATGCCTCGAAGGATGCGCAAGTCAAAGTGGAAACGGCAGCGGTCAAAGGCTTCGAAGATATGGCACTAGCGGCCACGAAAGCGGCAGAGAGCCTCGCAACCGAAGCACCCAAGGGAGCAAAGGCCATTACCGACATCGAGACCGCAGCAAAAGCGGGGATTGATGCAATCTCAGGTGCAGCGGGAGGGGCCGCTGAACGACTCGGAACCGCGACCGGTAAGGCGCTCACCTCACTCAACGCTAAGATAACCGCAGTGGAGACCAAGCTCCTCGGTCACATCAGCAATCCCAAGGCTCACGGATGAGCGTCATCTGGTCAGTTCGACGAGAGAGCGGCCGCGTGAAGACGTTCGAGGCTGCAGGTATTCGAACCGTTACTCGGACGCTGTCGAATCAGCAGGCGGATACCGGTGAGTTTTCCATGTCCACAGGCGAGATGCTGGCCCGCGAGCCGTGGCTCGACCAGGAGCACATTGCTATTTTGCGCGACGGCGCGCTCTGGTTTCACGGGCGCTATCTCGGAGCGTCACCATTCGCCACCGGGAGCGCTGAAGGGATCGGCCTGCGCATCGCTGGTCCATGGTGGCACCTGGAGCATTTGCCCTACATGCAAAGCGTGCTCTTTGCGACCGATCCGCTAGCCGTCCCTACGTCGCAAGCGGGGCTCGTCGGAGGCGATCAATCGGCCCGGAACCAATCACTGGAAACGCTCATCGCCGACGTTACGCCTACCGTTGCGGAACAGCTTGCTGCGCTCCAGGAGCTGGCCGCAAACGAGCAGGCCGGAACTTCGACCACGGCTGAAGACGTGGCTATGGAGCGCAAGCTCAGTTCGACCATCTTTCTCGGAGAAGATGAGGGCACTCGGGTGGATACCAAGGAGATGATCTTGGCAGTCCTGGACTACGCGATCAGCAAAGGTGTGCCGATCGCAAAGGGCGTCCTCGATGGTGGAGTGAGTGTGCCGCGCGAGGAGCTGCGCGCCGTGACTTGTGCAGAGGCAATCAAGCGCTGTCTCCGCTGGACTCCCGACCAAGCGGTATGGTTCGACTACACCACAGACCCGGCAACCATTCACATTCGCACGCGGGCCAATCGCGCGTTGCACACCGTGACTTTGGCAGCCGAAGAATGCGAGAGCGTGGAGCTCGCTGAGCGCCGTGATCTCGTCGTGAGCGGGGTACGCCTGGAGTACCTCCGGAACCATGAGCGCGAGGGCTTCCGCTTCCGCACACTCGATGTAGACGAAGCCGGGCCAGATCCCACCGGAATTGGCTCGATGGTGGTCCCTATCGAGCTGACCGGAAGCTACCTGGCAGACGGTCAGGTAGTCGCTCCAGAGCCGGTACCGGCAGGCATCGCTGCCCTGATCTTCGCCGCCTATTCAGAGACTCCCTACGACGGGAGCGTTCGTCTGGTGAGAGAAGACGTCGGGACAGAGAAATGGACCTCAAAGGTCCTGCGAGTCTTGGGAGGCAATCCGGCGTGGCAGACGATGCGGGCGGACATCCAATCCTCCACCGACACAACTCACGATGGGCGTTCCGAGATCTCGGTCGGACCGCCTCACCAACTCGGAGCTGTGGACCTCGTCGGGCTCATGCGCCAAAGCAAAGCAACAGCGCCGTCGCTCACTGATGCACTGCTTCACAACGGCGGCTCAACGCCCGCCACGTCGCCCACTCCTACAAACAGCACCGATCCCCGCTTGAAGTGGGGTCCGGTCGACCCGCCTGAGGTGATCCTCTACCAGAGGAGCTTCGTTATCAATTTTGGAGGGGCTGGCATCCAGAGCCGAGGCTCTTCTGACTGGGTGTACATCTACACCGCTCCAGGGGGAGCCTTTGTGGCTCCGTACTCAGTGGATGGCCTCGCCTCACCAGGCGACATCATCGAGGTGAGCGGGGTCCGCGTCGGCGTCGGCAGGAAACCTCAAAAGGGAACGCTCGAAGCCCCGATCGCTGGCAGCGCCTGGACTTACGTGCTGATGAAAGCCTACCAGGACGGATCGCCCTCCCAGTTTGCTCGCGATGTGCCGGGACCTGAGACTCCTGGTCCGCCGTAAACAGCGCCCGCACGCCCGATGCAAAGGTCGTTCAGGAGCAGGCCGATCGGTGAAAAAAGGCCCGACTTCTCTGACCTTTGTCTTATTTTCTTAGACCTCGTGGCGCGCTACTCGAAGCTCCGAGTTCCTGCTACTCAACCGAGACAGTATTTGAGGGGAGCTTCCCTCATTTTATGGCAATGCTGAGATGCATGTCGGGATCCTTTCCAGATATTTGGGGGAACGGTGCCTCTTGGATGGGGAAGCTCCCCTCCTGGAGAGGGGAGCTCCGAGCTAAAAGGTGCAAGGTACCGCAAAATAGTGCGGAGCTTGAGTAGTTGGAACTCGGAGCTTCCCACTCTCGATACTGAAGCTTCCCTGAAATTGCTCGGAGCTTCCCTCAATTCGTCGCAAGCTTGCGACTCCGGAACTCGGAGGTTGCGTATCCGGAGTGGGTCCGTTCCCTCATCTTTAGCGAAGGGAGAGTAGGTCGGACTCGAAGGTTGGGTCGATTTGTGGCACCGCCCAAGCAAGATGGTTCCCGTGCCTTGCGTCGCAGCTATGAAGGCAGGGTAACAGTCGTGGTGCTTCGTAGAAGCGCGTCGAGCTAGCCCCTGGCTGCAAAGATTCGAAGCTGCTGAGCAGTCTTCGCTAGTTCTTCCAGCTTGAGCATCGTTGCGGCCTGCCTCTCGAGCATTCTCTCGTTGGCGGCCTTTACCACGCGAAGCGCCTCGCTGGAGGTCTTTGGAGGAACGGGAGCCTGTGATTGCAGGCGCTCGAGTCCGAGCATGAAGCTAACTGCGACGATCAGGGAAAGGGTTAAAGTCTTCATTTCTTCTTGGTCCCTCCAGCACGTGATACAAAGATCCGAGCCTGGCGGATGTCCTCGGAGATGGTCCCGAGTCTCTCTTCGATCTTGGTTTGGTTTGCTTCGATCAGAGCCTGCTGAGCCGTTAGCTCAGCGATGAGTGTTGCGGGAGAGGCTTCCTCGACAGGGGTTGCCTGTCCGTGAGTCTCTGACGGAGCCACCGAGAGCAGGGCGCACGCTACACCGACCAGAGCGAGCGTGGGTAGGAGTTCAATCTTCATTACCCCGACCTATAGCGGGAATAGTGCCTACATAAAGCGAGTGCCACATTTCGATGATAATGGCGCACTTACTGCTTGAAGTGCTGGTGTTGCCGCTATAGGCTCTGGATTTAATGGCTGGCCTCTCTCAAACCCAATCGCTGTCGCAGCAGCAGGTCCTGGCGCCTCAGCTTCAGCAGAGTCTACAGATCCTCCAGGCTCCGATGCTGGAACTGAAGAACCTGGTGCAGCAGGAACTCCAGACGAATCCCACGTTGGAAGAGGAGCATAGCGAGCCGACCATTGAGGACAAGCAGGCGGAACATGAGGAGTTCCAGGAGGAGTTCGATCGCCTTGCGAAGCTCGATGATGAATGGCGCGATTACATGGCGCAGAGCGCGAGCTATTCCGGCAGGTCCTCGGAGGAAGAGGAGCGGCGGCAGTTCTTCTTTGATTCGCTGGTGAAAGAGGAAACGCTGCAGCAGCACCTGCTGGAGCAGGTGAGCAGCAGCAACGAGATGAGCAGCGAGGATCGCACGCTCGCCGAGTTGATCATCGGAAACGTGGATGACCGTGGCTTCCTGCAGAGCATGCCGGAGGAGATCGCCCTGAATACGGGCATGGAGCTCGCCGACATTCAGCGCGTGCTCGAGGTGGTACAGACTTTTCACCCGGTGGGCGTCGCCGCAAGAGACCTTCGTGACTGCCTGCTCATCCAGCTCCGGCGGGTAGGTAAGGACGGAACTCTGGAATACAAGATCATAGACCGATTTCTCGAGGATCTTGGCAAGCGCCGCTTTCCCGAGATCGCACGGCGGCTCGGCACAACCGTGGAGCAGATCCAGCGCGCTGCGAACTTCATTGCTACGCTCGATCCCAAACCGGGCCACATCTTCACTGCGGACCCAAACAACTACGTCCTCCCCGATGTGACGGTGGAGCGGATCGGGACCGACTGGCAAATCTCTCTGAATGGTGAGCAGATCCCGCATCTGCGGATCTCCAACACCTACAAGGACCTGATGGCCACGGAGGGCGCAGGGACCAATGGAAATGAAGTACGCGACTACATCCGCGACAAGATCCGGAGTGGGAAGTTCCTGATCAAGAGCATCCACCAACGGCAGCAGACTATTTCAAACATCTCGCACGAGATTGTTTCCCGGCAGCTCGACTTTCTGGAACTCGGCGCGAGTGCACTGCGTCCGCTGACCATGGTTCAGATCGCGGATGCGGTCGGGGTGCACGAAACGACGGTCAGCCGGGCGATCTCTGGCAAGTACATCGCAACGCCGCACGGCGTCTTCGAGATGAAGTACTTCTTCACTCCCGGCTATCAGACCGCAGGCGGGGAAGCGATGTCCAACACCAGCGTGAAGGGCGCAATCGCCGAACTCGTGAAGGTCGAGAACTCGAGAAAGCCGTTAAGCGACAAGGAGATCGTGGAGATCCTCTCGAAACGCGGAATCCCGATTGCGCGTCGAACCGTCGCGAAGTACCGTAACGAGCTGAACATTCTGCCGAGCAACATGCGGAAGCTGTTCTAAGCGCCTCGGAGGTGCTTGCTCATGGTCTGCCGATCGTGCAAGTCGAAGCCGTGCTTCCGATAGAGCGCGAGCGCACCGGTATTGCTGCGCGCGACTTCCAGCCGGAGCACACGCGCGCCCATTCTCCGGCTCTCCTCTTCCAGGAAAGTGAGTGCAGCGGAGCCTAGACCTCGACGCTGGAAAGACGGCGCAATGTAGAGCTCATCGAGTACGAGCTGCCGACCGCCGAACTCGAGAATGAAGCCAATGATGCCGACCATGTAACCGGCGATCTTTCCGTCGCACTCGAGCAGCCAAATGCACCCGAGCGACGGATCTGCCATGAGTTCGGTTACGGCGTCGCGACTTCCATCGACGTCGAAGTGGATCTGCTCCTCGCTGTAGAACTCAGCCATCATGTGAAGCAGAATCGCAACGTGTGAGGCATCGGCGGTGCGGAAAGTGGGTGCCATGCGTCTCTCGACATTAACCTTGGCGCGCTTGAATGCGCGAGATTTGCAGCGAAGATGCAGCCGGTGTCGCCCCACTCATGAGAGCCTTCCTTCTTTCCCTCGCCTGCATCGTCCTCATCGCGCTCCCTGCTCAGGCGCAGTCTAAGCCGAAGGTCTTGCGTTCAATCACGACGGCGCCAACCAGCAAGGTCACCTCGCAAGTCACTGCAAGCCTCGTCGCGCAGACTCCCACGATCACGCTCACCCTCCGGTATGGGACGGATACCACCTACAGCAGCGGATCGATTGTGCGCACGATCGTCTCGAACACCACGACCACGTACGTTCAACGATTCGACCTGGCTGGGCTTGTTCACGGCACGAAGTACTTCGTGCAGGTCGAGGCGAAGACAGACGTCGCGACTGAGACAAAGACGCTCGAGTTCACGCAGACTCTCGATCCGATCGCAAAGAGCGATCGGCTGACGCTGACTAGCTTCACCGGAACGCGCGCGTTCGTACTCCGGAATGACTTCGATCCCGACAACGTCAGTGGCGCGGAGCCGGATGACGATCTCTCAATCAAGCGCGTAACTCAGCCGGCCTTCGGACGGGCGGAGATCGTGGGGAAAGCGATCATGTATCACCCGGGAGTGACTTTCCGGGGCACCGACGAGTTCGAGTACGTCGTCACGGATCAATTTGGCGGGACAGCGAAAGCAGTAGTCACCGTGAGCGGTCTTCAGTTCTCGGTCGTTGGCACCCAGGCGCTGCTCCTGCGAGATCTGCAAGGCGACACTGCGGGTTATCTGCAGATTGGAGTGAGTCGCGCGGGATCATTTACCGGTACTCTCGAACTCGGAGACAAGTCGTACGCCCTGCTGGGCAGCTTCGATGGAGCGGGTAAGTTCCTCGGATATGCGAGGTCGGGCAGCAAACTTGTTCCGGTTGAACTGGCTCTTACGCAGGACGAAGATGGGTTAACGCGAATCGAGGCGACACTCGCGAATGGCACCATCGTGGCAGCGGACACGGTTAGCAGCCAAACCTTCGACAGCCTCGAAGAACTCGCGGGCCGTTACACCATCGAGCTGCCTGCCGGTTCGGGCGACAGCGAGTCTGATGACTTTGGGACTGGCTGGGCGATCATGGAGATTGAGCAATCAGGCGACGTCGAGATCGAAGGGGAGACCGGCGATCGACGTAAGTTCTCAGCCGGCGCGGTGCTTAGCGGGAGCCCGGAAGGACCAGTGGTCAGCTTCTATGCGCAGCAACGGGATGGGAGTCTCGCGGGCGTTCTCAGCGTCGGTGATACGATCAGCGGTGAACTCACGTGGACGCGCGAGGAGACCGACTCGGAGTTCTACCCCGGCGGATTCGACATCACGGTGAATGCAAACGGCGGACGCTGGGTGGAACCGGAGGACGATCAGCGGGCGCTGGAACTCGACGGCGGCGACGCGGACAAGATGACGATCTCGATCTCTGGCGGCGATGTGCCGGAGTTCGAGCAGGAGCTCGAGATCTCCGAGGATGATCGCGTGACCGTGATTGAGCCAGCCGCCGACGCGCTGAACATGAAGATCGATCGCGACGACGGACGGTTTAAAGGCAAGTTCCGCCACCTCGACGATCCGGATCGCCGCAGCAAAATCCGCGGCATTCTTCTCCAGGGCGAGGGCCGCGGGAGTGGCGTTTTCGAGGGGAATGGAAAAGCTGGCCTGGTGGAGATCACTACGGGATCCACGGATTCGCCAGATCCGGTGATTCCCGACCCGGTGATCCCGGATCCAGGCACGACTCCACAGCCGGATCCGGATCCATTGGATCCACTCGATCCTGTGCTACCGGATCCGCTGTTCAACTTCTAGGGTGCAGGCTGCATTTGGGAAAAGGCGTTGTGGCGCGCTCTAGGCCTGCTATCCGTCTCGCGCATGCTGCCCACTAAAGAAGGTGCGATCCGTCTTTTCCGACTCTGGGGAGTCAATGTCTTCCTGCACTGGTCCTGGTTCGTTGTTGCCTTCATCGAGGTGCAGATCCGCGGCAAAGCGTACGGCTCCCCTGTATGGAACATACTCGAGTATCTTGCGCTCTTCGGTATCGTGCTGATGCACGAGTTTGGTCATGCCATGGCGTGTCGACAGGTCGGCGGACAGGCCGATCAGATTGTCCTTTGGCCACTAGGCGGCGTAGCCTACGTGGCTCCTCCGCAGCGTCCCGGGGCCACACTCTGGAGCATCGCGGCCGGGCCGCTGGTGAATGTCGTACTCTTTCCCATCCTGCTCGGTCTCTCTCTGCTTCAGGCGCAGAATCATTCCACGCTCGGCCGGGCCGATGCTGCCACGTTCTTGGGCGCCGTTTCAGTCATCAATCTTTCACTGCTCGCGTTCAACATGCTCCCAGTGTACCCGCTGGACGGCGGGCAGATCCTGCGCTCGCTTCTCTGGTACCCGATCGGGAGAGGCCGTAGCCTTCAAGTGGCGACGATCATTGGCTTCATCGGGATTGCGGCGGGAGCGGCATTCGCGATCTACACTCGACAGTTCTGGCTGGGCCTCATCGCGGCCTTCATGTTCATGAACTGTCGGCAGGGCTGGCAGCAGGCGAAGGTACTTAATCAACTTGCTGCCCTTCCCCGCAGTGCGGGTTTCGCCTGCCCTTCCTGCCGGACTTCTCCTCCTCGCGGGGAGTTTTGGCCGTGCCCACAGTGCCGAAACGCCTTCGATCCCTTCTCGACCAGTGGCCAGTGTCCTCAGTGCAGCGGGCGCCTGGAGGATCTTCAATGCGCGGATTGTGGTGCGGTTTATCCCGTTGAGGACTGGCGCGTGGTGACGCTCCGTTAGTCACTCGCGTTTGTCTTTGCTCCAGGGGAACGTGGAGGGTTTCCGGCCATTCATCTGCTCTGGGCCGTATATAGGTTCAACCCATCAATATGCTCACCAAACTAATCCCACTTCTCGCCATTGCTGCCAGCCTGTTCCTCTCCGGGTGTGATTCCAAACAGGAGAATGCTCGTGAGGATACCTTGGAAAAAAAGGCTGACGCTCTCGAAAATCAGGCCGACGCGGCTCCGACAGAGAAAAAAGAAGACGCACTCGAGAACAAGGCTGACGCTGTTCGCGAGCAGAAGTGACCCTTCCGCCACCTACAATCTTGCGAGCCTCGGTTTCCTTTCGGAGACCGGGGCTTTTTGTTTTCAGCGTGATCATCGTTGAAGAAACGAGAGATGACCGGTGAGGCATCTCTGTCGTACTAATACTCGTCGAATGAGTGCGAATCCACTGGTAGCCGGGATCGGCGAAGTACTTTGGGACATCTTGCCAGACGGACCCCAGCTTGGCGGGGCACCTGCAAACTTCATTTACTTCTCTCATGCACTCGGCGCAGATGCCCTGCTCCTCTCCCGTGTGGGTGTTGATACTCTGGGAGACGAGACGCTCAAACATCTCGGTGCCGCGGGATTGCGGCTGGAGGGCATCTCGCGCGATCCCCTTCACGCTACGGGGAAAGCGTCTGTGACATTGAATCCGTCGGGGGTTGCTCAGTTTGAGATCCACGAGCCCGCCGCATGGGATTACCTCGGGACCCAGGATGCCCTTGTGAGCGAACTTCGCACTGCCGATGCGGTTTGCTTTGGCACCCTGGGAAGCCGCGCAGAGGCGTCCCGCAAAACCATTCACGCACTGGTCAGCGTGACACCACCCGGTGCCATCCGCATGTTGGACCTGAACCTCCGTGCTCCATTTTACGATCTCGAGACTATCCGGGCTGCGCTCTTCCTCGCGAGCATGCTGAAGATCAACGATGACGAGCTTGAGGAACTCTCGCGCCTGCTGCAACTCCATGGCAGTGAAGTTGATCGACTTCGTGCAATCCAGGATCGCTATGAGCTCGATCTTGTGGCGCTGACCAAAGGCGCAACTGGGAGCGTGCTTGTGCAAGGGGCTTCACTTTCATGCCACCCAGGCGTGCCGGTTCTGGTGGAGGATACCGTCGGGGCAGGGGACGCGTTCACTGCTGCTCTCGTTACAGGCCTGCTGCAGGGGCTCTCATTGGATGCCCTCCATGAGAACGCCGCCCAGCTTGCGGCGTATGTTTGCACCCAGCCCGGAGCGATGCCGCCCATTCCTGTGCCAATGGCGATGGCGTAGAGCGATGAGCGCACTTACCGTCACCGGCAGTCTCGGGCGACCGGGGCGTCTCTAGAGCTTCGCCTCGCTATAGCCAATCTGATTCCAGATCCGCATCTTGCCATCGGTCATCTCGAAATAAAACCAGCCGAGATCGCGATCGAAGAAGAAGCTCTGCACAATTTCCTGGTCCTTGCCGCCGCGCCGACCGAGCCCGATAACCGTCGCGCAGTTCAGCGAGGAGATCCCTTTCTGGTGGATGCCCTTCACTACAGCGACAACGACTACCCGGTCGTAATCCATGCCCAGAAGGATCTTCTCGGCCTCGACCTTCTCGAGCGGACGCGGTTGTTCTGTTTCGGCGGAAATTGAGATTGAGTTTAGCAGTAGAAGGCTCGCCAGGTAGGCGAAGAGGATTCGGAGATTCATGAGATTGTGCCTATTTCGCGAGGTCGCTCGACTGGAGCTTGAGCAATGCAGCCTCAGCGCGTTTCAGCTGGCCGGGAGAGACGAGCCCAGCGGAGCGCAGACGCCGATGACGCTGGAGATTCACTTCTGCAGATTCACGACGTGTGGCGAGGAGCTTGGTGGCAGCTTCCTCCGCGAGCGCAACTGCGCTTTTCCAGGATGCTTCAGCCGCCTCTCCGAGAGTGGCGTCCGCGTTGCCGCCCGCAATGCGCTGACGAACCGCCTCTAACTGGAGGCGAAGCTGTTCGGCGCGGGCCTGCTCGTGGCGGACGAGCGCCGTAGCGACATCGATGGCGCACGATTCCGCTTCCGAGCGCGAGAGCACTCCTTGCTTCGCGAGTTTCTGCCAGCGGGCCTGCTTGCCCCGAGCCTGGTCCAGGCGCCTCTTTGCTTTCTCGACGGCTTCGGTAGCTTCCGGCTCCGTAGTTATTGCGAGCTCCGGGAGGTCTGGGATGTCCTGTAGCATCAGCTGCGGCTCGAACTCCAGCGCGGAATCGGTGACAGGGCTCGTCGGAAGATCCTGCGCGAAAACCGGAGCTGCGATCAGCAGCGCTCCGAGCCAGACGGTCCCTAGGGAGAAAGGCATGGTCGAAACCTAGTAGGACCCGTGCGCGACTCAATCCTGTAGTTTTGGGTGGCTAAAGCGAAGGAGTTAATGCCGCCCCTAAGTGAAAGAGGCTGCCCTCCGCCTGCAACTTGCGGCGGAAGATTACATCGCCACAGGTCACATAGAGATACTCGCGTCGCCGACCAGCGAGCGTGCAACTGGTGAGCGGTTTGCCTTCACTCGGCTTCGGCAGTACCCCGCAGAGCCTGCCGGTCGGATCGAAGATCTGCACACCGAGAGCCGTGGCCACGTAGTAGCGCCCGCTGGTGTCGCTGATCATTCCGTCGCCCTGAGAGGCGGGCTGATAGGGTGGTGGCTCATTGTGCTTCCACTCGCCTTTCCGGTCTGTCGGGCGGCGCATCGTCATGTACGGCGCCTTTGCCGACAGGCTGCCATCCGGATCCACGCGAAACGTCCAGACATGCGCGCCGTGGTAGTCGGACACTGCAAGCGTACTCTGATCGGGCGAAAGCGTAATCCCATTCGGCCCCGGGATTCCGAGGTCGGCGGCGGTTTTCGTCTTCGTCTTGGGATCGATTCGTGTGACCTGTTTCCGAGCCGTCTCGGTTACATAGATGATTCCGCTACGCAGCACGACGAGGTCATTAGCCAGGACGTCTTCGACCACTGTCTCGGCAGTGCCCGTTGCGGGATCGATCGACGCGATGCGCTTCTTCGTCCCCTGGCAGGCGTAGAGCAGGCCATCCAAGCCAAACTTCAACCCGCTTGCCGCTTCCTTCGAGATCTGCGTCTTCGTGCCATCCGGTGCCACGCGGAAGATCCCGGGCGCGCGCATATCAGAGAAATAGAAGTTCCCCTGGTCATCCGCGCATGGAGCATCTGCGAAGCCGAGACCCTCCGCCACGGGCTGCCAGCCTTCACCTTCGAGGAGGAGCCGATGGAGCGTGAGATCGCCGCCTAAATCACCTTTGGTGTTTATCTCGACCGCTGGGACCTCCTTGCGCCAGAGCCACTTCAGAGCGTCGGGGAAAATTGAGCCACCGTGCTTGGCGTTGTGGCCAAAGCCTTCGACGTAATCGAACCGCACGTCATAGCCCATGTACTTCAGCGCGGCGTGCATTTGTTGATTTGCGAGCGGCCAGTTGCCGAAGGCGTTGTCCAGATCGCCACTCGAGTCTTCAAGGAAGACGCGGATCGGCTTCCTCTCGGTTTTGCGGATAAGTGAGGGATACGCATCGCCACCACGCAGATTCACGAAGCTGCCGATTGTGGAGAGAACCTTGCCGAAGGCATTGGGCCGCTCCCAGGCAGCCGTGAAGGCGCAGATCCCGCCCGAACTTGAACCGCAAAGCGCCCGCATGGAGGGATCCTGAGAGACCGTCCACTGTTTCTCTACCTCGGGCAGGATCTCCTCGAGTAAAAAGCGAGCGTAGGCGTCGCCCAGGGAATTGTATTCGACCGAGCGATTGTTACCACTCCACGCGTTCTTGGCGGCACCTTTGGTGCGATCGTGGCCGGGATTGAGGAAGACCGCGATGGTCACCGGGAGGTCACCGCTTGCGATCAGATTGTCGAAGACCGTGGGGACACGCCAATCGCCTTTCGGGTTCGCATAGCCGTGGCCATCCTGGAAGAACATGATGGCTGCTGGATTCGCGGCTTCATACTGCGCTGGCACGTACACGGACCAGTTCCGCACGGTACCGGGAAAGATCTTCGAATCCCAAGGCTGCATCTCCACAACGGAGCCTTTTGGCACGCCTGGCTTCTCAGCGGCGTCCGGGTGGAGCGTCCATTCGTCAGCTGCGACAGCTGCAAAGGGGAGCACGAGTGCAAGCAGGAGGGAGCGGAACATTGGAGAGGGGAGGTTGAGCAGGATCGTATGAGAAATGGATACTACTCACGCCAGAGCCAGCGGAGCGTATCCGGAAGTATCGCGCCGCCGTGCTTTCCACTGTGCCCGCCATCACCAAAGACAAACTGGTGGTCGTACCCGGCGAACTTCAGCGCGGCTGCCATATCCTGATTTGCCAGCGGCCAGTTGCCGTGGAGGTTATCAAGGTCATTCGAACCATCCTGGAGGAAGACACGGATCGGTTTCGGCTGCGCCTTCGACTTCCTGATGAGCCCTGGGTACACATAGCCCCCACGGATATTCGTAAAGCTGCCGATGTGGCTAATCACGCGCTGGAACTTGTCTGGCCGCTCCCACGCCACCGTAAACGCGCAGATCCCCGACGAGGAGAGTCCGCCAATTCCCCAGCCCTTTGGATCGGTGGTAATATTCAGATCCTTCGTGGCTTCCGGCAGCAATTCATCGATCAGAAAGCGGGCATAGGTATCTCCCAGCGAGTCATACTCAAACGAGCGGTTGCTCCGGCCTTTCTCGGAGTCAGTGGAGGGGATCGTGCCGGGATTTACAAACACACCGATTGTCACCGGCAGTTCGTTCTTCGCGATCAGATTGTCGAAGACCACCGGTACCCGCGCCTGCCCATCCGCTTTCACGAAGCCGCCGCCGTCCTGCCAGACCATGAGGTTCGCGGGCTTGGCAGGATCGTACTGCTTGGGCACATAGACCCAGTAGTCCCGCACCGTTCCCGGATAGATCTGGCTGCTTTCGAAGCTGCGCTTCGTGACGGTGCCTTGCGGTACACCAGGCTGTACCTGTGAGTCTGGACCGAGCTGATAATCGTCGGCTCCGAGGGCCGGCAGCGCGAGAGCAAGCAAGAAGGCGAGCGGGAGGGAACGCATTGCCGGAGAGTCGAGGGACGAGGGGCGAGTGTCGAGCCTGCGCGATATAACCCGCTCGCCTCTGGACCCTCGACTCTCGACTTGCCCTCACTGCACTATCCGCCCCTTTCTGATGAATCACGATCCCGCGCTTCTTCGATCACTGGCTGGGCAATTTGGCACTCCGTACTGGCTCTACGATGCGAGTGTGTTGCGCCAGCGCATCCGAGACATCCAGCACATCACCAGCACGGAGGGTGTGCAGGCCCGCTATGCGATGAAGGCCTGCCCGGCGACCAAGGTGCTTCGCGAGATGGCGAGCGCGGGCATCTGGATTGATGCTGTCTCCGGGAATGAGATCCTGCGGGCGATCCACGCAGGACATAGTACCGGAAAGCAACCGCCGGCGATCCTATATACGAGCGACGTCTTCCGGGACAACGCGCTGTCGGTCGTTCTGGAGCACGGAATCCTGCCGAACATTGGCTCCCCTGGCATGCTCCAGGACCTTGCCCGTGCAGGATATCGCGGCAGCATCTCGCTGCGGGTAAATCCCGGCTTCGGCCACGGCCACGTGAACTCCTGCGACACTGGGGGTCCCAGTTCGAAGCACGGCATCTGGTTCCAGGATCTCGAAGAGACTGCCGCTCGCGCAGAAGCCGCCGGTCTTCAGGTGGTCATGCTCCACGCGCACATCGGCAGCGGTCCCCAATTCGCCGAGCTGCACGACAATCTCTCCCGGCTCGCGGCGGAGTTTGCCGAGTTCCTTCCGCGCTTCCCGCATTTGGAAGGCGTGAGTCTCGGCGGCGGTATCCCGCATAATTACCGCGATCCCACGCAGCAGATCCCGCTTGATCCGCTACGGGACCTTTTCGCTTCCAGCCGCAAGACGCTCAGCGACGCTGCTTCCCGTCCCCTACGACTTGAGATCGAACCCGGCCGCTACTATGTGGCCCCTTCATGCACGTTGATTACCCGCGTAGCCGACGTGAAATCCACCTGCACAAATGAGAAGGGGCGCGGCACGACCTTCGTGATGGTCGATGCAGGTTTCGTTGATCTTGTCCGCCCTGCAATGTACGGCAGCTACCATGGCATCGACGTGGTCGGGAAAGACGGTTCCGCCCATACCGAGGAGATCGTTGTGGCCGGACCGCTCTGCGAAAGCGGCGACGTCTTCACCCGCGACGAGACCGAACTGCTTCGCCCGCGTCAGTTGCCGCGCCCCGACACCGGCGACCTGCTGACGATCCGCGACGCCGGTGCCTACGGTTACGCGATGAGCTCCAATTACAACTCTGTAGGTCGCGCCCCGCAACTCTGGCTGGAAGAGGACGGCAGTATCGTGATGATCTCGCGCCGGGAGACTCTTGAGGATCTTCTAAAGGCGGAGGTCTGAGAGGAGTCGAAGGTCGAGAGGTCGAGGGTCGAGGGCAAGAGGGGAGTCGAAGGTCGAAGGTCGAAAGCAGTAGCGTTGTAGGGGCGTCTACCTCGGTGGACTCCGCGCTTGGGTGCAGGTTCAGGACATAGGTAACGCCGGTGGTTCAAGACATGGGTAACACATGGTGCAACATCTGGAGAGGATGTGGGCATGCCATGGCAGACCCAAGCAGTCATGAACCAGAGAATAGAATTCGCGCTTCGTGCGCTCGAGACAGACAACTTCCGTGCGCTCTGCCGGGAGTTTGGGATCAGTGCCAAAACAGGCTGCAAATGGCGTGGGCGCTTTTTGCAGGAGGGAATGGGAGGGATGGGCGATCAGAGCCGGCGGCCGCGCAACTCGCCGGAGAGCGTGGGCGAGGAGGTGGTGTGCCGGATGGTGAAGCTGAAGGAGCGGCACCAGCATTGGGGGCCGCGGAAGATCCGCGAAGTGTATCTGCGGCAATGGGGTGAGGGGCCGAGTGAGAGCAGCTTTAAGCGGGTGCTGGAGCGCTGCGGGCTGACGGAGAAGCGGAAGGTGCGGCGCTCGAATGACACGGGCCGGATCTCGAGCGGAAAGAAGGCGGCGGCGCCCAACGAGATCTGGACGGTGGATTTCAAAGGGTGGTGGCATGATGCCAATGGGCGGTGCGATCCGCTGACCGTGCGCGACGAGCATAGCCGCTACTTGCTGGAACTGCGGGCGCTGCCGGATGCGAAGACGGAAACGGTGCGGGCGTGCTTTGAGCGGCTCTTCGAGCGCCATGGATTGCCAGGAGCAATCCGCAGTGACAATGGGCCTCCGTTTGCGAGTTCGCAGGGATTGCTGGGGCTCTCGCGGCTGAGCGCGTGGTGGCTGGCCAACGGAGTGGATCTGGAACGCAGCCGGCCTGGCTGCCCGCAGGACAATGGCGGCCACGAGCGGATGCACCGGGACATTGCCGCAGAGCTGGAAGGAACCGCATACGGGGAGCGGCAGGCGGCGTTTGAGACGTGGCGGCGTGAGTTCAACGAGGAGCGCCCGCACGAGGCGCTGGGGATGAAGATGCCGACGGAGATCTACGTGTCCTCGGCGCAGCGCTGGAGCGGGACGCCCGAGCAGATCAGCTACCCCGGCATGAGCACGCGCAAAGTGAACGCGAGCGGCAAAATCAAGAACGAGGGAGAGGTCGTTTTCGTGAGCCAGGCATTAGCGGGCTGGAACGTGGGGCTATCCACTCGCAAAGATGGGAACATGGACATGTATTTTGCCTGTCTGCGCCTGGGCTGCCTGGAGCTGGAAACTGCCGCGTTCATCCCGACGATCACCTCGAAGACGGCGCTTGCCGGTTCGCCCGAAACCATGAGCAAATAAATCTCCTGGCCCTGAGGGGAGTTCACGCCCGCCGCGGACTCCACTTCGGAGCAGTGCTTTGCTCGGCTACGCCTCGCGCCGCACTGCTCCTGCGCTACATCCGCAGCGGCCTGTAACACCAAAACCAACCAAGCAACCAACGCGTAAGTCCACGGAGGTGTTACCCATGTCCTGAACCACAAGTGTTACCCATGTCCTGACCGCGCC
>JANMSW010000022.1:0-2830 GCA_031389825.1 Spartobacteria bacterium | reverse complement strand
GCAGGAACTGGGCGCCTATCGCCGCTCCTTGCGCTGGAAGAGGAAGAACTCCTGCCCGGCGTCTTCATCGAGCGTGGCGGGATCACCTTGCTGCTGCCGCGCGATGGCGACGACATACGAGAGGTAGGTCTCGCGAGTGCGCGGACGAAGATCCCGCAACTCGACAAACTGACGGAAGCAATCTATGGATGGGTACTGTGGATCAGAGGGCATTTCATCACCGGCCAGAATACATGATCCAGCTCTCAATGCCCCACCGCGCTCCCACCGCCGCGCAGCGGCTTAGTTCAACTAGGCGCTGCAGCGAACAGGCTTCGCGGTTGCTGAGCTTGGGTCGTTAGCCGTTGCTCGCCATCCCGTGAATGACGACGCAAATGAACCTGTCGGAACCCCGCGACCATCCAAAGGCTGTTTGGTTTGGTTCTTCGTGGCAGGAGCCGTCTTTATCCTTTGCTCACTGCTCTTTCCCAGCATCGCTTGGACAGGCGCAGCGTGGCTTACCATCGACATCCGAGTTTTCGACGCGGCCACCAAGCAACCCATCGCCAACGCAACTGTGACTCTACTTCCTGACCCTCCGGCGCACATTGACGAGCGCTTTTCGTCCCCAACCATCCTGACAGCCCAGACCGACTCCAGTGGTCGCGCGACTCTCAAGCACAGGTTCGGAGCCGGTGGCGGCAGTCATAGCACCACTATTGTTGTTCGCTCGTCTCTTGTTCGCGGAGAGGCGCCCGGCTACACTCCCTCCAATTTTCGAGTCACCCAAGCGGACAAAATACGTTTTCGCGATTTCCCTTTCTTCGCGCCACGCAATAACCGCACGGAGTTACCCGTGGCACTGAGTCGCCAATGAATTCAACCGCCACGCCGAACCATGCGCTGCAGCGAACTGCTCCAGGCGTCACGCTGGCTGCTGCTTGCCATCCTTCCGCCTGCGCCCATCCTGCCCCCAGCCGCCTTCGCCCGCAGCCAGCGCGCGCCCTCCGCAGTCGCTGAGCTTGGGGTCGTTCGGCGACTCCTCGCTCCTCCTATAACGAATGCCAATGAAGCCGCTCCTGATTGCAGCGTCGCTTGCTTTACTGCTCGGCGGATGCGCGTCGCGAGATATGCGGCTCGAAGGCCGCTGGAAGTCCAACAAGTCTTTGACCGTAGCGACAATCGACGGCTGGAACCCCAGCTCCGGCAAACAACTCACTCCGAAGAAGCGCGCTTTCTTGGCCTCACTGTTCGGCAAGCTCGTCGTGACCTACGACCGAGGAAAGGTAACTTGCGAACTCCCGCCCCAAAAGGGCCAGCCACCTTACCGCGACACTAGCTCTTATCGCATCGTAGCGTCGGACGATGATTCGCTCGCATTCGTCTACACGAGTTCGCTCACGAAGCAGCCCGAGATTACGCACGTCTATTTCGACGGTCCGAACCGTTACTGGATTTACCTCCACCGAACGGGCATGAAGGAGTATTTCGATCGCATCACCCCATGATCAATCGACCGGACTCGCCGAACCATGCGCTGCAGCGAACTGCTGCGGGCCGTCACGCCTGCTGCTCCCATCAGAGCCCACCCTGCAGCAGCCTCCGCAGTCGCTGAGCTTGAGGTCGTTCGGCGCATCGCACGCGCTCTCCTAATTGGAAGTCATGCAACGGAGTCTTAGCGAGTTACCGAGCCTCAAACAGTTCCGCACGTTTTGCCTCATCTGTGGGGGCATTGCGATTTGTCTATTGCTGCTCGTCAGCATTATCACCTTCACGCCGTCCGCGGCGTGGGCTGCCGGCAGGGCGGCGCTCTTCTTGTCCCTCGCCGCACTCTACTTCCTCATCATCGCCGTCCGCACTCACGTAACGATTTACCAGCTCACCCGCGGCGCTTCGCAGACCTTCGACCGTCCTGCTCCCGAGTGGATTACTGTCCCGTTCTTCCTCGCTGCCATCGGAGCTATCGTTTGGCCACACTTCGAATGAATGCGCCAAACCATGCGCTGCAGCGAACCGCTCCGTGGCGTCACGCGTCCTGTGGAATCTGAGTCGAACAATCTTTATGCAGACACCATCGAGGCCGTTCATCGCACGATGCCCGGCGAGGTCTTTTTCATCAGCATGGAGGCGCGTCCCGAACCTGACTCCGAGGACTTCGGGATCGAGGGCGGTGCCTACGTCAACTGCTACGTGGACGCCGACGACCTTCGGACGGCTGAGATTCGCGCCGTCACACACATTCAGGAGCACGGTTGGCGTCCGCACTGTTTCGACACATGGTACCTCACTTGCGCGGAGTGCGCCGACAATACCCAGCCCGAGCACGGAGGCGATTCGCCACGAGAGCTTATTCAGCAGGCGCAGCTCGACGGCTCAGTTTGCGTCTTCCACACTTGGCCCCTTGACGCCCCAGATGCAATCGACCGAAACACCCAACCATGAGCTGCAGCGAACCGCTCTGTGCGTCACGGCACCTGCTTCCGCTGCCGCCTTTCCGCCCACCATGCAGGTGCCGCGCCCCACTCCGCAGTCGCTGAGCTTGAGGTCTTTAGGCCTCTTGCAGCCGCGCACCGATGATCGACATTCGCATCCCATCCGATCAACAAGCGATGTGGTCCCATCTTCGTCCGGTGTGGACGCAAGAGGCTCCCGCTTGGCGAGATTGGCGCGGTTCCGACTACGAACGCGCCATCGCCAGTGTCCATCTTTCCTTAGCAGGTTGCTGAAAAGTAGGGGCAGAGTCGGCTAAGGTTCGCGTGTTTAGCTAAAGCAGGCTGAAATTGCGGCAAAATGGGCGTTAATGCAGGCCCGCACGGGCCTGTTTACTGCCTTCCGGGATCTCTGGGGCACA
>JANMSW010000040.1:0-164862 GCA_031389825.1 Spartobacteria bacterium | reverse complement strand
TACGCCTCGCGCCGCACTGCTCCTGCGCTACATCCGCAGCGGCCTGTAACACCAAAACCAACCAAGCAACCAACGCGTAAGTCCACGGAGGTGTTACCCATGTCCTGAACCACAAGTGTTACCCATGTCCTGACCGCGCCTTGCGCGGCAAGCACCCAAGCCCTCGACTCTCGACCCCTCGACCTTCGACTCCCTCCCTTAGTTCTTCAGATTGACGTCGATCCCGAACAGCTTCCACTGATTCTGCTCGTGCATATACTTCAGATTGAAGAACACACGAAACGGAGACCAGGGATAGTGTCCTGAAATTACCAGCAAGCCTTCCGTCGTGATCTTCGGCTGCTCCTCGAAGACCGCTTCCAGCTTCATCGCCTCCGTGAGATCGACCTTTCGGTCGATGAACGTCTGGAATGCGCGTTGGAGCTGCCGTTCCGTCAGTTGAACCTGCCAGGCACGCGAGAGTACTTGGTAGAATTCCGTGAACGATCCGCTGATCAGCGCAGCATTGAACTGCGTCATCGTCTCTTGCACCAGTTGCTGCACCGTCTCCTGATCGGGTACCGGGCGGTTGAGCGAATCCGTGAACGACGCACCGCGCCCCACCAGACTGAAGCGGTTCTCCACCATTCCTACCGCCGTGCTGCGCCGCGACTTTAGTGAATGGACCAGCCACCGGCCACCATCCTGTCGCAGCTGCACAGTGAGAGGTAGCGACTCCCCATCCTGCTTTGTCACCTCCACTTCGAAGCGCGCGTTCTTATCCACCACTTCCTCTTCTTTGACTACTGAACTCGTGGCTCCGATGATCCCCAAGTCTCGCGAGGCGGTCTCGAAGGCACGCTGCGACTGCTCCGCCTGGAACGCGAAAGCCGCAGCCTGGTAGGCCTCGCCCGTCTGCCCCGCGAGCACCTGCTGGACGAACCGCTCGACCGCCTCCCGCGCACTCTCGGGTTTGCTGCAGCCTGCAAGCAGCAGAGCCGTGAGGAGCGCGACACAACGTAACCGGCTTACCTTATCCATGAGATTGATTCTGCTCATCCAGAGCCTACGCGCTCAGCTCCAACATGCGACGAATCGGCAGCTCCGCCCGCGCCCTCAGCGCCTCGGGCAGGATGATCTCCGGCTGTAGATTGAGCAGTGCGTCGTGGAGCTTTTCCAGCGTGTTCATCTTCATATAGCGGCAGTCTGCGCACGCGCAGAGATCGGTCGGCCCTGGAATGAAAGTCTTCTCCGGACACTCGCGCCGCAGCCGGTGCAGCATGCCCGACTCCGTCACGATGATGAATGCTTCCGCCGGGTGCGACTTGCAGTAGCCAATCATCTTTTCCGTTGAGCACACTTCATCCGCCAGCATCCGCACCGCCGCGGTACACTCGGGGTGCGCGACCACGGGAGCCCCGGGGTACTCCCCGCGGATGCGCTCGATCGACTGCCGCGTGAACTCGACGTGCACGTAACAGTTCCCCCGCCACAGCTCCATATGACGGCCCGTCTGTTCCATCACCCAGGCGCCGAGATTCTGGTCTGGCACGAAGAGAATGTTCCGATCCTTCGGAGCGGCGTTAACGATCTTCACGGCATTGCCGCTCGTGCAGATCACGTCGCTGAGTGCCTTCACTCCGGCCGCGCAATTGATGTACGCGATCACGTAGTAGTTCTTCTCTGCGTGTGCATGCAGGTAAGCCGCCAGCTTCTCCGGCGGGCAGGAATCCGAGAGCGAGCATCCCGCCTCGAGATCCGGGAGCACCACCGTCTTTGTTGGATTCACGATCTTCGCCGTCTCCGCCATGAAGTGAACGCCGCAAAAGGCGATCACGTCCGCGTCCGTCTGGGCTGCGTGAAAGCTCAGCCCCAGCGAATCACCCACATAATCCGCAATCTCCTGAATCTCCTTGGCCTGATAGTTGTGCGCCAGGATCACTGCGTTCCGTTCGCGCTTGAGTGCATTGATGTCCTCGACGAGATCGACTCCAAGAGTGGGCATGTGAGTGGTAAGCTATCGATCCAGCGACACGGTGCAACGATGGAGAGAGCGAGGGAATCCGGCGAGCGGATGGCGAAAACCGGAGGGAGAGAGGGGCGGCGCACCTGGATGAGCCCGGCTGATCACGAGAGGAAGAGCGTGGAGCACCGGAGAAGCCGCTTTACAGCTGACGCGTGAGCGGAGCTTCCAGGATGCGCTTCGGTGCGTTCCGCCGCAGTTCCTTCCCGAGCTCTTCCCGGCTAATCCGCTTCGAGCGGCGGAGATCTCCCTCGAAGATGCGCGTCTGCTCAGCTGCGAAGTCGGCATCGAGCACATTCAAGTTCGCCTCCGCATTGATCCTCAGCGAGCGGTAGTCGAGATTCGCGGAGCCCACGGAAACGAAGAGCCCGTCTGCGATGAGCAGCTTCGCGTGAGTGAAGGTCGGTTGGTATTCGTAGATCTCCACGCCTGCTGCCAGCAGCTCGGGCCACTTTGTCTGCGAGGCTCGGCGCACCGCCGGAGCGTCGATTTGCTCGTTCGGCAGAATCAGTTGCACGCGCACTCCGCGTCGGGCTGCCGCGACCAGCGCCTTAATCGTATCTGCGTCTGGAACGAAGTACGAGTTCTCGATCATGAGCGAGCGCCGCGCCGAGCTGATCGCCAGCTTGACCATGATCTCCACATTGTGGCTGCCGTGAGCGGGGGAGGCGTAGAACACACTTGCCCACTGGCTACCCCGGCTAGGCAGATGCGGGAAATAACCGGGGCCATGGAGCAGCTCGCGGCCACTCTTCAGCCAGCTATCCAGGAAAGCCCCCTGCAGCTCCGCAACCACTGGACCCTCCACGCGATAGTGCAGCTCGCGCCAGTGCTCCGGCGACTGTGCATTGCCTGCCCACTCGTCTGCTATCCCTACGCCGCCGATGAAGCCAATGCGCCCATCCACGACCAGCAGCTTGCGATGCGTCCGGTTATTGTAGCGGAAGGGATTAAAGCTGCGCGCTGCGGGGCTATAGCTTACCAGATCTACCCCTGAGTCCCGCAGCATCTGGTGGTACATCTTTGCCTTCTTCGCCCCATGCCCGTCGAGGATCGCATGCACCTTCACCCCCGCTCGCGCCCGCTCCGCCAGCGCCTCTGCGAAGCGCCGCGGGACTTCGCCTTCCATGAAGATATACGTCTCGAAGGTGATGGTCTGTCGCGCCGAGCGAATCGCGCCCAGCATCGCCGGGAAAATTTCGTCACCATTGCTCAGCGTTTCCACCCGATTTCCCCCGATAAAGGGCGGCCCCAGGATTGCTCCCATCGCTTGCCTGAACTCCATTCCCTCAACCCGCGACGCCGGTGCCGGAGGCTCGTTCAGCGCCTTGGGCGCCGTAGAGCAACCGGAGAAGTATGCGAAGCAACACGCAAGCAGCGCTAAGCGGACGGGCGAGGGGATGGCCATGGGTGGACCGCTCCATTAATCTGCCCGAGTAGCAGAACGGTCAAGAGGGTCGCTGCGGCAAGCACCTTCTACATTTCAGGATGTGAGCCGGCATTAGCGCTCCCCGTTTCGAGCGTTTCCGGAGGGGTCGAACGCCTCCGGCCGGACGCAGCAACCCCGCCGATTCCGGAGCACTGGCGAAACATTCAGCCGACGTTGCATGATTACAACCAAGTGCCGGAAGAACGCGACCACACACCATGACGGAAGCCCTGTGGCTACGGTTCTCCTCACCCTGTTCTATGCATTGGTACATAGCGCGCTTGCTTCGCGGCAGGCGAAGGAAGCTTTCGAAAGGCTAGCGGGAACCCGCGCGCGCAATGGCCTATACCGCCCATTCTTCATTGCGCAATCCGTCATTACTACCGTCGGGGCGCTGCTCGTCTTTCGGCGACTGCCGGATCGCGAGTTGTGCCGCGCAACGCCGCCATGGTCCGGCCTCTTGGTGCTGGTGCAGTTAGCCTCGCTCGTACTGCTCGGCAGCGCGGTGAAGGTGGTCGGCTTCCGGCGGCTCACCGGTTGGACCCAGATCTCCGCCTTCGTGCGTGGCGAACACCCCGAGCGCGAACCGGAAGCCCAGGGCCCTCCTCGCACCCGTGACGGCCAGCCCGATGCCCGCGGCCCCTTCCGCTTCATCCGGCATCCCGACAATCTCCCGATCATCACCCTTCTCTGGAGTTTCACACGAATGACCGTCAATCGCGCGATCCTGGCGCTGATCTCTTCGGCGTACGCGGTGGTTGGCTCGTGGCACGAGGATGCGCGGCTCCGCGCCGCGTATGGAAAACCTTTTGAGAGCTATCGGCGAAGAACGCCCATGTTCCTTCCCGGCAGCGCGCTACGGGATCGCCTCTGAGACGCACTCGTAAGCTTGCGCTCCCAGCTCTCTTGCGAGCTTCGCTCCTACTTTGCCGCAGGCTGAGCAGACGTTGAGAAAGCTCGTAAGCGCTGCGCTCCACCCAGTGTGCGCCAGTTTGCCGTCGCGCACTTCCCAGATCGCGATGCCGGTGGATTCAATCGGGCGATCGTCCGGTGCAGTGCCAAACATCCCGCGATTGCGCCCGGTGACGTGCCAGCGGGAGACGACGCGCTTTCAATCCGCCGTGGAGAAGATGTCCCGGTTCTGGATGCGCAGATCCGCGACCTTCGATTGAAAGTTCCAGATCCATTCCTTAAACGCGGGTCTTCCCCTTCACGTCGCTGCCGGAGGTGGTGATGACGAAATCTTCGGCTTCAGCCGGTCGATCCGGGCGAGGTCGTACGGAGGGTTCCATACTCCTTCTCAGAGTTGGAGCAGCAGATGTTCGGGCGTAGGCGTCCCGGTCTGGATCGCCTTTAGCGCATCCACCAGGCACTGCGGCTCGGCGCAGTTCCGGTAATCGGCGTCGAGGAAGGCACAGTCACCGTCCAATCCTGCGCGATCACGTAAGCGGCGGAGAGCGGCAGCTTATCCGAAGCGTCTCCATTCCGTTCGTGCAGCTTGGCGCCCTTCTGCATCGCTTCCGCGACTTCCGGCGTCATCTTGAAGACGATCCCATACTCCCGTGCCACCTGGTCGCCGACGTCGGACAGCACCTGCAAGGGCAGCTTTTGTTTCTTCGCGATTTTGTCCGCGTGATCCGGCAATTCCAGCGTCAGTGCGACGAGCTGCCCCCTGGCCGCCGAGATCGCCGGCAGTTTTCGGCCAGCGCCGCGAGCGCCAGGTTGCAGTAGGGACACTAACCGCCGCGATACCAGGTGAGCACCACCGGCCCTTTCTTCAGGAGTTCACGCAACTGGGTTGCCTCGCCGGCCGCATTCTTTAGCGTGAAATCCGGCACCTTCGCACCGGTCTTGAGCGCACGCTCGTAGATGCCGCTCGCCGCCACGCTATCAATCCCCGCCTGGTAACTGGCCACCATCTCTGCGGGCGCGCTCTTGAGAAACTCATTCCGCTTCTGCTCGAGCCGCTCCTGGAGCGGCGCAGCAGGAACGGGTGATCCTTGGCCAAGGAAGAGTGCGACTGCGACCGCGAGCGCCAGAGTTGCGGGATGGGGGAGGCGGGAAGCTTTTTGGTGGTTCACCGACGGTCGGGACTGTAGCGGCTTCTCAAGGCTGCGGGGAGTACGCGCGACTTCAACCACGGTTATTCAGCACCTCGCTGGGGGTGGACGGCGCCCGGTCGACACGTCCACTGGTGGACGCCTGATAGTTTACAGTTCCGCCAGCTCGTTTCCTAGAGCGCAAAACCGCCGCGGTCTTTCGAACTGCGGCGGTTTGTAAACTCTCTCAATGGGCGTCAAGAACGCGCTTACGACGGCGGGCATTCCAAAGGAAATGCCAGATCCGCATCGGTGGTGGCCGATGGTCATGAAGGATCCGGACGTTCCTTTCAGCCCGCTCTCGGAGCACGCGAAACTCCTCCCGGAGCTCCTCCGCTGTCTCAGCGAGTGGGGATTGCGTGGGGTTCATTACGTTGTTGCCTTTTTAATCACGGCCAAGCTGTGCTCGATTACTAGCCGGTCCGCGAATCGCTTCAAGACCAATTCGTACCTCGCGCGGTCAGCGGGCTTGAGCGCGTTCACCGCAGTGACCCTAACGCTGATCACATAAGGATTTTCGTCCAACTCGTGATGGCGGACTGGAAAGCACAGAATTGAACCCGTGTTGCTCGAGCCAGGACCACCCGGCGCATACCGCTTCTTGGACTTGCGGCCAACTTCGGCCTCAATGTCTGGAATGATCAACATCGAGTTATCCCTAGCTGCTCGGTGCATTGCCGAGTACTTTCCTTTCAGGTCTTTCATCGGCGTCTTGGGATAAGTGTTCGATGGGATGCACTCTGCCACTTCAGCCGGCTCGTTATTCTCCATCCGGACAAGCAGCACCTGCAGTGTCTCTCCTGGTAAAACTTCGGCAGAGAAATACCCGTAGATGCCTCGAACAAGCTGACACATCTGAAGCTTCGGTTGGGTAATTTCCGCAAACGCATCGTTCACCTCTACTTTCGTGATTGAGTCGCGAATGCGGCGCGCGGATTCCCCAAATCGGCGGACCTTAATGCCCACAACCTCGTCGAACATCTCCATGAGGACGCCCGCCTGACGTTCAGAGAGTTTGTTCCTCTCCTTCAGCACCTCTCGTAAACGCGCTACCACGAAGTTCAAAATCACCGCGATCACCGAGGTCCACAGGAGAGTCTGAGCCAAAACTGAATGATCCTTGAGATAACCATTGAACCACTCCGCAAGTCTGGTCGGCTCGGCACCTGGATGCTTGGCCCAAGCGAGCAACGCCGGTCCCGCTGCGGGAATTAGCGGGAGCCCCAGGGTGATCCACCACGAATCTTCGAGGAACTTCTTTGTCCACGTGCGAATACGCCGTACCCAACGCTTTTCCCACCGGTTCTTGAGGAAAACACGGAGAAAGGTGACCACCGAAACAAGGAGCAGACACCACATCAGTGGCTGCCATCGGTGTAGAATATTTGCAAGCACTACAAAGCCTTCGTTCTTCGTCATCAAATCATTCCTTCACTCATCCGGTGCCGATTTCCGCCCCGTTCGCGCCCCCATTCCTCCGTCTCCAGCGTGAGCACGAAGACTTTCCACCCGGGCCTGGCATCATCCCGCCCGCGCCAGTGCCTGCGTTCGAAGGATAGCTCGTCACTTTCGCCCCTGCCTCGAGCCCACGCGGAGGATACTGATTGCACCTCCGCGGGCGCTGCCCGTCACCAAGCGTTGTCACCAGGTTTTCCAGCGGGAAATAGTTGCCATTCGCGACCCTGCGATTTCCCGGCGTCCGCTCCGGCTCGCCGCTCAATTGCGCCATCTCGATTCCTTCCACAATTGTGGGGGCTACTTGTCGATCGTCCGCATCAGCACCGTATGCAGCTCGTGTTGCTCCCCGTCGATCAAAACCGGCCAGGGTCGCCCGCCGTCGCTGATCTCTAGTCCGCGACCTCCAAGAGCGGCCAGTGTTCAGCCTACGCCACGTCGAAACGTCACGTGGCCATGGCATCTGCACACCATGCGACCGGTGCCCTTCCGTTCGGCGCCGCGCAGCAGTGGCTATCAGGTGCACCCGCACCTCCTCCGGATCGTGCCTCTGGCGCTCGGTCATCTATGCCAGGCGTTCACCATCGGCCACTCACATCACCAGAGGGAAGGCCTAGAGCACGATCAGCACGCGCTTTCGCCTGCACTTGCTGTGATACTCGCTCATATTCGTCATTCGCATCTCCTCGCTCGTCTGGACCAGCCCGCCGATCAACGAGGCTGATGAGCCGCCCGTCATCAGCATCCTCCGCCCAGTCACTCGCCCCATCACCACCGGCGCGTCCGTCCAGATCAGCCACTGCTCTCGCTAGAATCCACCCTTCGCTGTGAGACTCCCCGCAATCATTAATCATCTCAAAGTGTTTCATCAAACCTGCTCTCGGTATCCACATGCCGGGCAGTTGAGGAAAGCGATGACTTCCCCTGAGTTTGTTACATGCGTCTCTACGCTTAATTCTGAATTACAGGAGGGACATTCATCTCTGATCGTGGAGCTCAGCAGAACTTGGTTCAATTTCGAACGCACCTTCAGCTCGTTGAGAATCCATTCGTCCTCCTTCTCTTGCTGAATCTCCTGTTGAAGAAGACGCTCAGATGGCATTTCACCAAGCGCCGTGATAGCCTCAGAGAGTTTATCTGTCACCAATAGGAGAGTCTTGCCTGTCCGCTCCCGAAGCTCCTCTCGAAGTACCTCTTCATATTTGGAGAAGCCGCCATCTCTTGATAGGATGACCAAGTCGTCGTCGGTGCATCCGACAAGCGACTCCCAAATAACCTCGTCACCGATCGTATCCTTATCCTGCGACCTTGGCGGTTGACCAAGCAGCTTGCGCTTCTGCGCTGCGTTGAAGACCTCCCGCGTCGTAGCTGGGCGCAAAACGTCTTCCAGCTCGAGGAGCTCACTAAAAGCGAGGGCGACGGGATCGAGAGATGCGTTTCTGGCTTCTTCTAGTTGCTTACCAAGTTGTGCAGCGAGGGACCGACACGACTTCATTGCGCTCTCCAGCTGTTTGAAGAGTTCGTGATGGACAATCAAAGCCGTTCTGTGCGGGCGGACGGTGCTAATCTTCGCGAACTCTCTAATGGTGTGATTCAGAACCGTCAGCCTGTTTCTCCTGAATTCACTTTCCGTTTGTTCCGGTACAATCAGACGGGGCGCTTTGGCCCGGAGTTCTGCGAGTTGCTCGAGACGATCTTCATGGGCATCGTAAAAACGCATGAAGATGTTCGTATCGATGTAAAGCCGAGGCATAGAGCTACCCCAGCGGGTCTCCTTGGCCATTATGCGTCACCACGATGCACTCGATGACCGCCAAAAAGCAGACGAACAACATCGGGAAGATAAGTACTACGCTGCTCATCGTCAGCAATAGCTGCAGCACAGCCGATCCAATCCGGCCTGCATAGAAGTTGTGAACCCCGAAGATGCCCAGCAGCAGCGCGAGCATGATGTAGATCCCGAGCGATCGCTGCGCCTTCACCAGTATCCGCCCATCCGCTAAGGGCCGCGGCCCTGTTGTTGCCTGCAATATGCGCATCAGCGAAATTGGCCTGGTGTCCCCATCACCTCCTGAAGCGGTTTCCATTGCCCAGCGGGATGCAGGTACAGCGTCTCAGCGTCGAGTTGTCCGGCTCTCCAGAGGTCCTGCAGCTCCGCCATCGTGAACTCGCCGAATTCTTTTCCGCTTACTGCGACTCTATAAAGCCGATCTGCGCTCGTCTCACTCATCGTTTCGGTTTCCACTTGCTTCCGTCAGTTCCGCAGGGCCAGTAGGCCTGCGATAATGGAACCCGTGCTTAGTCCGTAGGTCAAATCGAGTACTTCGGATAGTGGCCGGCCGATGCGATTCCAGCTCGGCCAGAACAACGAGCGTATAGACGCCTTTTGCCCCACCTCCATCAAGTGATTGTACCGTGCAAGTATCCATTTTCTTCCCGATGCATCTAGATCTAGATCCAGTTCTACCGGAACTGGTGGAAATCTTCCAAATGGATGATCTTTCCCAGCTCAGGCGCAGGCTCCAAATCTCGCGCGCTGAGGCCGAATACAGTGCAGAGTATCCCTGCCGGCACTGGAATGATGCTTGGGAGTTCATACCCGTTAAGGTATCCCGCCGTCCTCAGCAGATCGAAACTGCGTCGCCCAAGAGAAGTGTTAATCGTTGGCACCATATCATCGAGTGGTTCTCCTTTGGCCCGCCGCCAACCTTTCATACTTACTTGCCTGCAGAGTTCTTCATACTTCTCCGTGGAGAGCTTACCTAAGTCGCGGGCCCAGCGCATCATTGCTTGAACTGAAACTCCCCACTTTGGCTTCAATATCAGAAATCCATTAAGATTAAGATCTACCAAGTCACAGATGAAGCTTTCAGGGGGCATTAAGAACGCTTTTGCAAAGGTATGCGCCTCGTTCTCGACGCGCTTGTGCGTCTCTCCCACGCTAAGGTCAGTTTGCGTCAAGTGCTGATGGAGGATTAAATGTCCTAGCTCGTGTGCGGCATCAAAGCGACTCCGCGCACGGTCTCCTTTTTCCTTTCCAAGGAATATGAATGGGCGTCCGCTAACAATGCACGAAAACGCGTCAAACCTCTGATCATCAAATTGCGCAGCCGTGATAACGATCCCTTTCGATTCAAGCAACTCACCAAGCTTCAAGAGAGGTTTATCCCCTAAAGCCCAGCTGCGGCGACACGCCTCGGCCACCTCAATGATCTGCGCTGCTGTGTAAATGCCATTCTCATTTTCAGGAGGCTCAGGTAAGGCGAGCGGAGGAAATGAAACCCGCTCGTCAAGCCATAGGAAAACTTCAGTCACAAGCTCTGCGTATGTGCGAGCCTTCCGGTTGGCCTTTTTCGTTTGCGCCGAAGACCATGCACGAAATGTGAGTGGGCCACGATGGCTCACCTCTGCTGGCTTGCGTTTTAGTAGCAACGAAATCGGCATCCCTAGGCGATGGGCGATTCCTGCTAGGTTTTCAGCGGTGGGATGTTTTGCTCCACTTTCCCACTGAGCCACAGCAGCAGGCGTGACATCGAGCATCTTCGCGAGTTCCGTTTTGGTCAACCCGGTCAGTTCGCGGGCTTGGGTGATGCGGTCCGGGTAGGAGCGACTCATCCTGAATGTCTATTCGCTTGATCTTGGCTCGGCAACTTGATCTCGACTTTCGGTTCGGCAATCTCCTCAGCCTCAACCACGAGTCTTGCCGACTGCTCTTGCAACCCCATAATGTTGTCGAAGACACTCACATAGCTGGTGAGATCGGTCGGATTATCGTACGCGCGAAGAAAGCTAAATTCAGCATTCTTGTCTCCGTGCACTAGAGTTAGATTAACCTGTCGGTCAGACGAGGTAGGCACCTCGTCCAGAGTCGGAAGCATTGGACTGACTTGATTCATGAGCCGCTTCTCGAAACGCAGCTTTGAATCACGCGGCGGATCATCCGACTTGGCGAGGTGGTGCGCAATCAAAGAGGTGTGAGTCCCTCTTAACTCTAGTGCTGCCATCCCTCCCGATCCATCGGTGAGTTTCAACCAAACCGGAGTGATGCCTTTGAGAAGACCATTCCTACAGCCTTCCTCAAGATAGTAGTCTACGAAGCCAAAACGAAGTATGCCGGAAAGAAACCACCGATTGGGAGTCGCGAATGCTGCGTTGCTCTCGGGTGCGGTAATTGCCCCGACGGCAGAGTAGGCCGATTGAATACACCACTTTAGCCCGAGCAGATTCCGCAGCGGCCAGTCAGCCTTGATTTTAGAAAAGTAGTCTTCTGAATCGCGCATTGACGGATCAAGTATTTAAACTGACGCCTACATGCAAGCATTGTTTTTTAACCAAATGCTACTTCGGGGCGCTGTTGGGGAGGGTTGGCCCACGGGGCACGGCAGCAGTGGCAGAAGTAGGGCAGGGTATCTCGATACCCCTTCGAGGTCGTGTCTCTCTGCAAATGGATTGTGCTCGGCTCCGCCGTACGCTGCAACTTGAGTAACAAGGCAAGGACCTCTTTGGCATCTCCCTGCCACACCTAGTAACGAAACTCCATGGCAGAACGACGACGCTGGACGCGCGACGAGTTGCTCGTGGCACTGAACGTCTACCACAAGCTCGCGTTCGGCTAGCTTCATGCCCGGCAGCCGGTGATATTGGTGGTGGCGGAAAAGCTTGGCCGGGGGCGAACAGCGTGGCATTGAACTGTGCAACATTGCCTCTCTTGATCCCGGGCTAAAGTTGCGTGGAATCAAAGGGCTCACAGGAACCAGTGCGCTCGATCGGACCGTCTGGTTCACGAGAAGTTCATGAGGCCATACCGGCAACAGAGGCGCGCTGCGCGATCTCTTCGGGGCGGACGACTCGAGCGACCTAGAGTTTCTGCGGAAGAAGGTGTTCGGGTTCGCAGGCTTGCACCAGACGGACCGACGGAGGTTGTCGCGACGGTGAAAGTGCGGCGAGGTCAGGACTTACTTCCGAGAGGCGGTGATCAACAACTGCGGGGGAAGACGCATCGTTACCGGACTGAATGTGCGGGACCTGCTGATCGCCTCGCACATCCTGCCGTGAGCTGTACCCTGAGTAACGTCTCAACCTCCGCAATTGCCTGAGCCTCTCCCAGCTGCACAATGCAGCTTTCGATCGCGGCCTCATCGCGTTCGATGACAATCTCCGGCACCTGCTCTCGCCGCAGCTCAAACCGCATTTGGCGCAACGTTGCGTGGCGGAGAACTTCGCTGCTTATGAGGGGGAGATGTTGAAGGTGCCGTACGATGCTGCTCTTCCGGGACGCGGCATTTCTATCCGTCCAAAGAGAGACGAACTTCCAAGGATCGTGACCGCGTCAGCGTAGAGGCTCCTGCGAACGCCGGTCTGAATCCTGCCGCGCGTCAGGGCTCACGATCCCGGGCGGACTCCGATTTGAGTGGATAGGAAGGAATTCTCCAGCACATCATGCGCCACAGAGCTGTTCGTATGGCCACATGTTCGAAATCGCAGCAATTTCGGCAAGGCTTGCCCATCTGGAACTCGGAGGCCCGAGTTCCTCTACTCGAAATGACCCTCTTTTCAGGGCAAGCTTCCCATGCGATTCACTCAAAGTTGAGATATGCGAACTGGAGACTCCGAGTTCCCGATGGGAGCGGCCGAGAGTTTACTCTGGAAGGCCGAGTTCCGGATGGGGGAGGCTGCAGTTGCCGAGCTCGGGGTTTCTAGAAAAAAGGTGCGACACCCGACATCTGGAACTCGGCGCTTGCAGTTCCAGATGTCGGACCTCCGAGTGAATCGGGCGGAAGGTCGAGTCCCGGTATATCAAGGTTGCGACTCTGGATCTCGAACGGTGGAGCCTTGGTGTGGTCCGTTTCCTGGATTTCATGCAATCAAGCGCGGCGTGCATGATGCGACTGCGCCTTTCTCGACGGTCTTCGAGTCCCTGTTGCGGGAACTTGGGTGGATTCCGGGCAAAAGGGACGGGGAGGTGCTGCTCCAGCGGGGCATCGGCGTGGGAGGAACTCGTGGAGCTTGTGCCAGAGGGCGCTCGGTTAATTGCCCGCCACCGCTTGCCCATCGCCGAGGCCAGGCTGGAGCCAGGCGTTCCCGGGCTGGCGTCGATCAACGGGCGTTCGGACCTCGGTCGTTGTTCGCCATCGGGCGGGCCGACGATGTTCCCAGGCTGACTCCGGGGCCGATCGTCGCGCTGCACTCTAGGGTTCCACGAGCACCGCGCCGGTCTCGCCGCCGGAAAGGAACTGCCCGGCTCCGACATTGCCCTGCTGATTGACGACGCCGCTGAACTTCAGGATCTTCCGTTCGACCTTCAGCTTGCCTTTGAAAGTACCGATGTTGCGGTTGAAGGACAATGCGCTGAGAGGGGCTGCGACGATGGCTTTCTTGCCGCTCACGCTGAACTCACCTGCTCTCGTTGCTGTGACAGGCCCTGCACCGAGAGTCACCGTACCAACAAGGTCGGTACCGAAGTCGAGCAGGTCCGGGAGCGTGGCAACCGGTGCAAAGGTGCTGACGAGCGCCGTCGCCTGGCCATCGAAGCCAAGCGCGTAGGGCTTGCCGGGTTTTAAGGCGGCGGGCCTTACCCAGCGGAGGATTCCCGCAAAGGCCTGAGCAGGGGAGGCGGCGGACGAGAGCACGCCGGCACAGACGCCCCCGGCCAAGGGTGCCCCGAAGACGGGCATCTGCGTTGCACCATCGGGTGCCGAGACCAGGGTCGTACCCCAGCTCAGCTTGGTGCCGTCTCCCAACTTCCCGGCCGCGCCTATCAGGCCATTGGGTAGAACCCGCATCACGGCGTAGCCGTAGCCTGAGGGAGCGACGTTCTCGGACTCGATGAGCACGGTATAGCTCTCGCGGTCTCCGGAAGCAGAGGGCCGCAAGGGACGTGCATTCCCCAACCAAGACTCCTGTCCAACGAAGATCCCAAGAACCGAGCCGGGTTCGTCACCACGAAAGCCCAGGAACATCAGCGCATTCACGCGCTTGGAGATCTTCACACGCGCAACCGCCGTGCCGTCCTCGAGGAAGGAACCGCGGAGTGGAAACCGCTTGCGCTGAGTGATGAGAACGCCCGTGAAGCGTCCGGTGACTGAAACGGAGATCAGGAACTGAGCTCGCGGAAGCGTCCCGCTGCCATTGAGTTCAGGATCGAGGTTCATGAGTCCATTGTAGATGCCAGGCTGCACGAGCGCGGGTGGCTCCACTGAGGTGATGCGCACATTCGCCGCCGAGGATTCCCCGTCGGGATCGGTGATCGTATAGGTGAACTGATCGCTGCCTGTGTATGCGACACCGGGCGTGTAGAGGACGGTACCGTCTGTCTGAACCTCTGCGGTGCCCATGCTCGGGGGCGTGGTCACCGTGACTGCCAGCAGGTCGTCATCGGGATCGAAGTCGTTGGCCAGCACTGGCACGAGAGCAGAACCCCCGTCGACGACACCCACATCGCCGACTGCCACTGGCGCACGATTCTGCTGCACTGGCGGAAGATTGAGTTTGATCCGGTAGATCGTGCCGTTTGCACCTGCGCCGCCTGCGTTCGTCGCGCCGTAGAGATTTCCATCCAGCGCCTGCACCAATCCTCCGAAAGGTACCGCGCCGTCTGTGGTGGAGAAGACGTGCAGCGTCTGAAAACCGCTGCCGTCCGGACGGAGTCGGAAGACGCCACCCACGCCGGAGGAACCCCCGGCACGGGCGGTTCCATAGAGGAAGCCGTCGCTCGCGTGGATCAGATCGCCGCCTGGATTGGAGAGCGTCGCGAGATGATGGATGACTGTGTATTCGCCCGCTGGGGTCAGACGGAAAATGCAGCCGCGGCTGTTTGCGCCACCTGCGGCCATCGTCCCGTAGAAGTTTCCATCCGTGGCCTGGACCATTGCACCGTAGGGATTAGTACCGGTCGCGAGCTGGCAGTCGTGAAGCCGCGTGAGTCCGGTGCCGTTTGCAGCCACTCGAAATAGTGTACCCCTCAGATTGGCTCCACTGGCGCCAGTGGTGACACCTTCCGTCGTTCCATAGAGCAGCCCATCGCTGCCTCTGGTGAGACTAAATGGGAATGAGCCGATGATTGCATCGCTAAAGAGCGTGCTGCTTGGTGCACCGCCGGTGAGGGGGATCTGCCACAGGCCGCCGGGGCTCGATCCGAGGACGTGAAGGGTGTTCGGTGCACCGGATACCAGCGCGCGGGACCGTTTAGGGTCAGTGCCGCTGCCAGGCAGCGGAAACAGCACTGTGAGCCCGCCGGCAGGAGTAGGCCCACCCGCAGGATCGAGGCGAAACACGGTGCCAGCGGGGTCGCCCGCCACGTTTCCATTTCGCTCTGTCACGCCATATAGAAAGCCATCGCCAATGTTTACGAGGCGCGCGTACGGCAACCTGCCAGTGGTGCCGGTTTCGAAATTCCCCAGCACCGAGAACGTTCCCTGGACGGTGAACTTGAATGCAGTGCCGTCTCCATTAGCTCCACCCTCGGTGGCAGTCCCGTAGAGTGCGCCATCTGGCCCGAGCGTCAGCGAACTGGCAATGCGCCTGCCATTGGCGCCATCGGAGGGAAGCGAGTAGAGCGGCTGGAAAGTCTGGGCTGCGACCGGAGATGCAAGGATACACAGAGCGGCCACCAGATGTGCGAAGCAACGCGAGAGCATGTGCCGCGATTACAGCAAATAGCTGGCCAGGCAATCCGAATCGTCTCGTGAGAACGTCTCAGCTCAGATCGCATCTGGGCTCGTTTCGAATCAGCTCGCCAGCACTGATCCGAGATGCAGGTGAACATTGCGCACGCCTGAGATCTTGATGATCACCTTCCGCAGAAGCATCGTCCACGTAGCTTCCCATCCCCTTTGCGCTGCAAGCGGTTCGGCGCACGCATTCCGCCTTCCATGACTCTCCCTGCCATTCTCATCGCTCTACTCGCCGTTACCACCGCGCAGGCAGCCTCCTCAGCGCGGCCGAACATTCTGCTTATCCTCCCAGATCAGATGCGCGCCTCCGCCATGGGAGTCTCTGGAAACGCGGATGTGCAGACGCCGCACCTCGATCAACTCGCCGCTGAGGGCACGCGATTTAGGCGAACTTACGCCAATGTCCCTGTCTGTTGCCCTGCGCGTGCGACTCTGCTCACTGGCACCTATCCGCATCGGAACGGGATGGTTGCCAATGACCTGAGACTTCGCGAGGAGCAGGTGACGATCGCCGAGATCCTCCGGGATGCCGGGTATCGCACCGGCTTCATCGGGAAGTGGCATCTCGACGGCGGACCGCGCGATCCGGGCTTTGTTCCACCAGGACCGCGCCGGCAGGGTTTCGAGTTTTGGACCGCGTACGAGTGTCATCACCTGCATTTCTCGCCCATCTACTTCCGGGATACACCGGAGGAGATCCTTGTACCAAAGTATGAGCCGGAGGCCTCATGCGACTTCGCCGTCGAATTCCTGAAGTCGCAGCCACGAGAGCAGCCGTTCTTTCTTACTGTGCAGATGGGACCGCCTCACGATCCCTATGGTGCCCCGAAGGAGTTCATGGACCGGTACAACCCGGCGACTCTCACCATGCCTGCGAACTGGCAACCCGGCAGCGAGCAAGGACGCCCCGGAGCCATCCCGCCACGACTGCGCCGCCCCGGAATGCCGGCTCAGCCTTACGTGCCGGTTGGCGGTAGGGAGGAGGTCGCAGCATACTACGCTGCGATTACAGCGATCGATGAGCAAGTCGGCCGCTTACTCGCCGTACTGAAGGAAACTGGAGCAGACGAGAATACCATCATCCTCTTCACCTCCGATCATGGTGACATGCTCGGGAGCCATGGACTGCGGCGGAAACGCAAGCCGCACGCCGAGTCGGCGCACGTGCCCGGGATCATACGCTGGCCCGCCCGCATCCCGCGTGGCCGGGCCGTGGACACGCTCTTCAGCCATGTGGATATGGCACCTACGCTGCTCGCGCTTGCCGGCATCGAGGTGCCGAAGGAGATGCAGGGTGCGGATCTTTCGCGAGTCGCGTTAGGCGAGACGACGGAGGGCCCGGAGGCGGTCCTACTGCAGCTCTTTGTGCCCTATCAGCCAGACGGCGTTTCGAAGCCATGGCGCGGGATCGTTACGGACACCTATACCTATGCACGCTACGAGGACGAACCGTGGGTCCTCTTCGACGACAAAGTGGATCCGGCGCAGATGAAGAATCTGGCCAGTGACGCCGAACACGCGCTCCTCGCGAGCAAATTGGATGACCAACTTGCTGCGCTTATGATGATGCAGGGCGATTCCTGGAACTTCAACTCGAACGAACCCGTGGAAGAAGATGGCCGTCTGTATCGGCACCGCACCTTCTACACCATAGGCGAGTACCTGACGTGGGCTGAAGCCAACCCAGCCTTACCAAATAAACCATGAAAGCAAAGGAGCCGCCCTGCTCGATTGACGGGAGACAGTAGCAGGATGGCTCCGACGGCCAAAGGCTCGCCTCAGAGCGCCAGCCCCGGGAACGCCTGGCTCCAGCCTGGCCTCGGCGCGGGAGCAGGTAAGAAGCGTCTCTCACTAACAGTCCTTTGTTTGCCCTTCCCGAGTTGAGCTGATGATTCGAAACAAGGGTTCGAGATAACGCTTCAAGATCGCGACCTTGCCCTGTGTGGGCATCTGTGACTGCTCAGGAGCCGGATCGCATCGAAAGCTCCCGGCAACTTCGCTCATATGAGAGGAAGGTCTTTTTGTTCAGTACGGCCTGTGATCAGCATGGTTCAATGGAACGTCGAATCTGTGCGAAATGTCACACGTCGCAGCAGTGGGCGATGTGGGAGCGGTGCACCTGTGGAGGCAAGTTCGTCGCTGAGCCGGCTGGCGGGGTGAAATCGGGTTTGGTAGCGCCGAGCGAGGCGACGAAAGCTGCGAGGCGGGCACGCGAGCGCGAGACGCTTCGCAAGTTTTACTCGGAGAATCCATGGATCGCACCGCCCGCATTCATCATGGCGACGATCCTTTCGGCGATCTACCCGGTTCCATTGGTTGCCACCTTCACGTGTGTGGTTTCAGTGATGCTCATCGGCATCGTGTCCATCAACAGGCAACTTCGGGGTGACTTTCGGTGGAACCTAGGATTTTGGGTTCTCTTGTGGCTCGTTGGCCAGTTTGGGTTTAACCGGATCCAGCATCCTGGGGTTGGGCAGTTCGCAGCGTTTCTTTGTTGGTACGTCTTTGCCATGACCGCTCCGCTTTGGCTCTACCGTCGTCGCGCACTTGCGCTGTACTCGCCGTCCGACGGTAGTTAGTCCGCCCGGGTGCGATCTTCTTGCGGGCTGCGAGATCCAGCTTACTTGAGCCCAAGATGGAGATAGGAAGGTGGACGCATGCGCGACGCGGATCGTCGCGAAGAGAAGCGGATAATCTGCGCGGCAATGGGAGTGTGCGTCGGGTGATCGAGGTTCAAGACCGGGGCTGTCTGCGGGTCCGTTCCTCTGCGGCAGCAACTGAGGGTTTGTACCTATGGAATTGTTCGTGAGGTCGGCCATGATTCGCCCCCCTGCAACGGAAGGCGGCAGGCAGAGCACGCACAGCATGTAACCCGTAAGGCGCGGTCACCGACCGCTGACTAAACATTGGCCTATGAAAACTACCCTCCTCCTCAACTCACGACTTCTCGCAATCATCGGGCGGCGGCACCCCGCCATCTTCGACATCATTGGCGGCGGCCCGCTGAGCCGCTACTCCGCCGTGGCGCTTAATCCGCAACCGCTCCCGCCTCACGAACTCGGCGCTGCCGTCGCGGCGGAGTTCATGCACACGGCCTGGCTGGCGGAGCGCTTCGGGCATGATTCGCAACGCGTCCTCGACATCCTCGATGACTGGTGCCCTACCCGTCCAAAGCGCTTCAAACTTCCGCCGTGGTGGCCCCCAATCCCAGATCCCGATCCGCAGCCAGATTGGTTCATCGACTTCCATTTGGGATTCGCATCTCGCCTCGCAGCGGCGTCCGCAGAAGACCTCCGGATGGGAGAGTCTCTGGACAAGATCATCGAGCGGTCTCTCTCCGCGATCGAATCTACTTTAGAGGCACAATAGCGGACACGAGATTGACGGGACGCTCCAGTGCGGCGTGAGTCTGTTCAACCCGGGCTCGCGCACCTCTGCATTGTGGGGGAATGGCCGGCTACCCGGTCTAATTCACCCGCTGCAAAACTCCGTTCATGCCCGCAGTGCGATGCTTCGCGGAAGGGCGTTCTATCAGCTCGCCAGCGCCATCTCCTTGCACGCCGCTAAGTCCAGCTTCCCCGAACCGAGCACAGGGATGGCCTCCACGCGCTTGATCTTCTTCGGGATCCAAAGATTGGGCATCCCGGCCGCCGTGAGTTTCTCGCGGACCACTGCGGAGTCGAGGTCGGTGGCGGTGAGCAGGACGAGGGCTTCGCCTTTGGCCTCATCGGGGATGGCGGTGATGGCGATGACGCGCTCGTCATTCGAGAGATCGAGGACTTCGTAGAGCTTGGTTTCGATGGTCTCGTGCGGGACCATCTCGCCAGCGATCTTTGAGAAGCGGGAGAGGCGGCCTTCGATGAAGAGGAAGCCGTCCTCGTCAAAGCGGGCGAGGTCGCCGGTCTTGAACCAACCATCCTGAATGACCTCCGCCGTGCGTGCGGGGTCATCGATGTAGCCCTCAAAGATGTTCGGCCCACGCAGCCAGAGCATGCCGGTCTCGTGGAGGGACATCGCCACTCCGCTCTCAGGTTCTCGGATCTGCGCGGCCATGCCGGGGGCGAGCTTGCCGACGGAGCCCCGGCGGCTGGAAGGTTGGACCGGATCATCCACGCGGTACGGCTTGGGGTCGGGTAGATTCACGCTGACTACGGGTGCGGTTTCAGTGAGCCCGTAGCCCTGGAGCACTTCCTTCCCGAAGCGCTCCCTTACAGCAATTGCTAGGTCGTCGGGGAGCTTTTCCGCGCCGGTGACAAGCAGCTCCAGGGAAGCGAGCTCGGCAGGCTCGGCCTTGCGCAGGTAGCCGCGGAGAAAGGTGGGTGTGGTGCAAAGCACCGTGACCTGGTGCTTGCGGATGAGCTCGGCATTCTTCGCGATCTCGAGCGGGTTCGGATAAGTCACGCAGCGCACGCTATCGATGATCGGATACCAGAGGGTGACGGTGCAGCCGAACGAGTGGAAGAAAGGGAGACACGCAAGGATGGAGTCCTTGGGCGTGAGATTGAGCATGAGCGAGAACTGCGAGACGTTCCCCAGCACGTTGCGGTGGGAGAGCGTCACGCCTTTCGGTTCACCCGAGGAGCCGCTGGTGAAGAGGATAACCGCCTCTTCCTGCCCGCCTTTGAGCGGCAGGCCGATGATGCGCGCCAGGATCCACGTGGGCACCAGCGCGACGGCGACCCGCCACGCGACGATCTTTGGCTTCAGGCGCGGTAGCGTGTCTTCCAGAAAGATGCAGTGCTCGGGCCACGGGAACTCGCCGAGCCGCTTGGCGAAGACGTGCGCAGTGATGCAGTGCTGCACGTGGCCGATCCGCATTGCCGCCGCCACTGCGCTCCGTCCCGCGGTGAAGTTCAGGTTCACGGGCACCTTGCCTGCGAGCGTAACGGCCAGATTCGCGATCACGCTGCCTTTGCCGGGAGGAAGCACGATCCCGATCCGATGGTGGGGACACTCGGAACGGATTAGCCGCGAGAGCGCGAGCGAGGCGGCTAGCATGGTGCCACGCTTCATGGTGGTGCCATCCATCCCATCGATAATCCCGACTGCTCCCGCGTTCTTCTTCAGCCCGCGTATGCAGACCTCGCCGAGGTGCGGCTGGAGGTGTGGCCGCTCGTGGAAGCAGCTTTCCCCCAGCTCCAGGAAGCGCTCTCGAACCGTAGCAATATCCGCCTGCTCGGGTGCAATGGGCTCTCCGAAGGCGACGGTGACTGCATAGGGGATGCGCTTCGGCCATTTGAAGAAGTAGCGTCCACCCTCAAAGGAAAAGATCGAACCCCAGAGCTGATCCAGCCACACGGGAACGACGGGCGCATTGGCCTGGCGTGCGATCAGTTCATAGCCGCGCTTTAGCCGGAGGAGCGAGCCGCTGCGGGAGAGCTCGCCTTCAGGGAAGATACAGACGATTTCGCCAGCGGTGATCTGCTCGACTGCGGTGCGTACGCCATCCTTGGCGCGTTTCGAGGAGATGGGAATCGCACCGACCGCTCGAAAGATCGGGTTGAGCAAACGCATTTTGTAGATCTGATCATCGACGATGAAGCGGATCGGTCGCGGACAGGCCTGCTGGAGGACGATGGCGTCGATCCAGGTGAGGTGATTCGGCAGCAGGAGGAAACCTCCCGCGGGCAGCCGGTCCGCATTCCGAGGGCGGATACGGTAGAGCACGCGGCCCAGCCAATGGCCGGCGAAGCGCAGGGCGCGATCCAGGAGGGACGATCGGGAGGGAGGATTTTCCACGCGGGCGGAATATCGGGGTTTGCTCGGGCAGGTTCAAAGTGCAAAGTGCGCGCCCGGTGCAAACAATCTCTCCAATCGAGCCCGAGGCCGGAGCAAAGCCCGTCGGCAATTCCTCCGCGAAGTGGGCACTCGGGCTGTTGCTCGCGATCAATCTTTTTAATTACATCGACCGCCAGATCCTTGCCGCGGTGGAGCCGGAGATCCGGGCTACGCTGCTAGCGGGCGATCCCGATGCGAAGGCAAAGACGGGCCTGCTCGCGACGGCTTTCCTCTTCTCCTACATGCTCATGGCGCCGGTCTTCGGCGTGTTTGCGGACCGATATTCGCGGTGGGTTTTGTGTGGAATCAGCGTAGCGCTCTGGAGCCTGGCGAGCGGTTGGTCAGGGCTCGCGACCAGCTTCGGGATCCTGCTCTTCACGCGGATGCTCGTCGGTGTGGGCGAGGCGGGGTATGGGCCGTCTGCCCCGACCATCATCTCGGATCTCTTCCCGCTGGAGAAGCGTGGGCGCATGCTCTCGTACTTCTATTTGGCCATCCCGGTTGGGAGTGCGCTCGGGTACGCTATCGGCGGGTTGATCGGGTCCAGCTGGGGCTGGCGCTGGGCCTTCTATGCGGTGGTTCCACCGGGCCTGCTTCTCGCAGCGTTATGCTTCTTCATGCGCGATCAGCGCGGAGCGCGACCGCGACCGCAGGTGCCTGCAGGCGCGACCAAGGGCGACCGGTTTGCACACTACAAGTCGCTCCTGCGCATTCGCTCATACGTCTTCAATACCGCCGCAATGACGGCCATGACCTTCGCCATCGGGGGGATTGCGTTCTGGATTCCCAGCTACGTCTTCGAGTCGCGCGGAAGTGAGTTCGTACAAAGTGACAAGCTGCTGGGGACGATCAACATGACCTTCGGCGGGATCTGCGTGGTCGCAGGCCTCTTCGCCACACTGCTCGGCGGATGGACTGGCGACCGCCTACGGACGCGCTTCCCTGGCTCGTACTTCCTCGTCTCGGGCGCGGGGATGGCCATGGCGTTTCCCTTCACCGTCGCGATGCTTTACGTCCCGTTTCCTTACGCGTGGGGTTGCATCTTCTTCGCGGTCTTTTTCCTCTTCTTCAATACCGGTCCCGCCAATGCCGCCCTGGCCAACGTCACGCCTCCGAATATCCGCGCCACCGCGTTTGCCGTGAACATCCTCGTCATCCATGCGCTGGGCGACGCCATCTCTCCGCCGCTCATCGGCTGGGTCGCAGGAAAGAGCTCCATGAATGCCGCGTTCCTCATGGTCTCCGGCATGATGCTCGTGGCTTCGTTCTTCTGGTTCTGGGGCGCGCGGTACCTGGGCGAAGACACCGCTGCGATCGAGAGTGCGCCGAAAGGCTAGGCCCGCGACACGCCGAGGCCGAAGGCCTCATGGGTGAGGTTCGCGGCCTCGGCGATACGCGCCTCATCGATGATCACCGCCGTCTTGATCTCACTGGTGGAGATCATCTGGATGTTGATCCCGCCCGCGCTCAGCGCTTCGAAGAGCTTTGCCGCCACGCCAGAATGCGAGCGCATGCCGATCCCGACGATGCTCAACTTGGCCACGCCTTCCTGGGCCTGGAGATCCTGAGCGCCGATCTCCTTCACCACGGGGTCGAGCGCAGCGCGCACCTTCGCCAACTCGTCCTTGCCGAGTGTGAAGGAGACATCGGTAGACCCCGCGACGCTCACGTTCTGCACGATCATGTCGATGATCACCCCCGCCTCGGCGAGCGCGCTAAAGATCCGCGCCGCATTACCCGGCCGATCAGGGACATTGGTTACCGTTACCTTCGCCTGGTTCTTCTCCAGGCTGATGCCGCGGACGACGACGGATTCCATGCTCATAGTCTCTTCTTTCACAAGGGTGCCTGGGTTCGAATTGAAGCTGCTGCGGACTTCGAAGATCACGCCGAACTTCTTGGCGAACTCCACGGAGCGCGACTGCATGACCTTTGACCCACTCGACGCCATCTCCAGCATCTCATCGTAGGAAATCTCGTCGATCTTCCGCGCCGTCGGCACCACGCGTGGATCGCAGGTGTACACGCCATCCACATCCGTGAAGATCTGGCAGAGGTCCGCTTTAATCGCGGATGCGATCGCAATGGCTGTTAAGTCGCTGCCCCCGCGACCCAGCGTCGTGATCAGCCCATCGCTCGTCTCGCCTTGAAAACCCGCCACGATCACCACGTTCCCGTCATCAAGGAATTCATGCACCCGGCGCGGCGTGATGTTTGCAATCTTGGCCTTGGTATGCACGCCGTCGGTGGTGATCCCCGCCTGCGCACCAGTCAGTGAGACGGCCTTCTTGCCAAGGCCATGGATCGCCATTGCGGTCAGCGCTATTGTAGTCTGTTCGCCCGTCGCAAGGAGTACGTCCATCTCCCGTTCGCTCGGACTGGGAGAGACATCGCGGGCCAGCTTGATCAGCCCGTCCGTTACGCCGCTCATCGCGGAGACCACGACCACCACCTGATGCCCCGCCTCTTGTGTGGCGAGAACACGGCGCGCCACATTCAGAATGCGCTCGGGATTGCCGACGCTGGTGCCGCCGTATTTCTGGACGATAAGGGCCATGGAAGAAAGGGCGCGGATCATCTTGAGCCCGACCCGGGCTGTCAATGATCGCGCACCCTGCGCCTACACTCCGGCCGGCCGGGTATAGTGTGTCCAGCTCACCGGCAGCTTGCGGCCGTTCTGGCTCGCGCGGAAGTGCAGGCCGCCATCAGCTTGCGCAGCGATGTGGCACTGGATCGTGGCGTTGCTATCCAAACCTGGCTGAAAGCCACGAACCTTGAACGCACCCAAGTCGTGCGGCGCGGAGTCCTTCCCACGCTGTCCCTGCTGGAGCATTACCGTGGCTTCCGCCCCCGTGGCTTTCCAGGGGAAGCTGGTCTCCGCAGGGAATTGCGCGCCGGGATTAAGCAGCACCCCGCCTTCGTCACCATCGGCCAGCGAGATCAGCACCGGGCGCGGCAGGAAGCCCGCAGGGTGCACTTCTACCTTGATCCCGCTCCCCGCAAGGAAGCCCATCCAAGCATCCATCATGGTGTGCGCCATCCGCTTGAACTCCTCTGGCACATTGGGCTCAGCCACGCCTCGGCGCAGCACCGCGATTGCGTCGTTGGTCAGCCCGATCTCCTTCAGGACTTGTGCGTAATTCCAGTCGAGGCGCTTCGAGTAGCGACCGCTCTCCACGGCGGGCTTGACCACCGATGCCAGCTTGGCGAACTCCCGCGCCTCTCCCAGCGTGGCGGTGTAATGGAGGAGCACCTCTTCGGATTCACCATTCAGCTCCATCGCCCGCTCGGCATGGCGGAGCGCTGAAGGAGTGTCACCGCGAGTACGAGCGATGCTGCTCGCCATGAGGAATCCCATCCAGGACTTGTGGTCCGTCGCCCATTTCACGAGCTCGTCTTCCTTGGCGGGATTGTGCTCGTTTGGGGTCAGCCCCAGCCACACGCCGAGCGCCGCTTGGTGGTTTGGCTCTAGTTCGAGCGTCTTCTCCAGCGCGGCCTTCTCTGCTGCCTCGTCTCCGGCGGCATTGCAGGCCTGTGCGAGATGAAAGTATCCAGCGGAATCCGCCGGCTCCATTTCCGTGAAACGGATCATCGTGGCGCGTGCCTTGTCGTGCTGACCTGTCAGCCGATAGGCGGCAGCCAGAGGGAGCAGCGTTCGGGCGTGGTCCGGCCGCAGCTGGGCGGCGTGTTCCAGCGCCGCGAGTCCCACTTCAGGTACGAGGCCGTCGCGCAGCAATTGCTCGCCGAAAGTCACCAGATTATCCGGGTTCTGCGCGATCTGCGGGATCTGCTCGCTGGTGAGGCGACGAAAGGTCGGGATATCCACATAGGCGACGGCCTTAGGATTGTTCGGGTCGTTCGCCTGGAGCCGGACGAGCTCACGCAACTGGGCCAGGCCTTCCAGGGCCATGGCATCCTGTCCATTCATGGCGAGTGCTTTCTTAAAGGAGGCGATCGCCTCGTCCCGCTGACCGCCAAAGGCCTGGATGGCTCCCATGTTGTTCCAGATCGCTCCGACCTTGGGGGCTCTTTCAGCAGCCGCGTGGTAACCTTGAAGCGCATCTGCGTCCCGGCCTTGCTGGCGGGCAATAACCGCCTTGTGATAAAGCACGAAAGCGGTGCCGGGATGAATTTCGTCAACTTTGTCGAGCAGCTCCGACGCGCGCGCGATCTCGCCGTCTTCCATGGCTTCCGTGAGATCCTCGAGAGTTTCCGTGGCTGCGCGGAAGGTCGTCCAGGGCGCTCCTGCATCCGGCCCGAGCAGATCGATCGCGTTGAGCAGGTGTTCCACTTCAAAGGGGTCGCTGCTCGCCAGCGCGGGATCTACATCCGCCGGCCAGGGAATCCGCTGCGGTAGTGCGAAGAACGCGGGCTCCCACGAGGTTGATTCGATCCAGTGTACAGCAGTCGTCTCAGTCATGGGCATGCGAATGGGGAAAGGAGTCGGCGACAATACGCGTGGCGGCAAATCGCGCGACTGGAAACTATCGCGACACGGCAATCGGCAGCGTGCGTAGAAACTCTACCACCCGCACTTCTGACCATGGCTGCAGCCTGTTCTTAAGATCGAGGAAACCGACATGCCCGCCTGAGGCTGGTACCTCCAGGGTGAAGAGAGCGCTCCGCTCTGCCTCTGCGAAGGGGAAGCACTCCGGCGCGAGAAAAGGGTCGTTCCGCGCATTCAGGAGGAGGGCGGGTACTGTGATTCCGTCGAGATAGCGCCGCGCGCTGGACTCCTCCCAATAGTGCGCGGCATTGCGGAACCCGTGGAGCGGCGCGGTGTAGCGATCGTCGAACTCCTGAAAGCTGCGGATCCGCCGCGCTCCGATCACATCCAGATCGGCTGGGAAGGCTGCCGCCTTGGCCTCGGCCTTTGCCACGAGCGACACGAGAAAGCGCCGAAGGTAGATGTGGTTCACCCGATCGCGGTCGAGCTTGCGGGCGCTGGAGGCGAGGTCCACCGGCACGGAGATCCCCACGCCGCCGAGAATCGCCGGATGTGGCGACGCTTCGCCGAGGTACTTGAGCGTTACGTTCCCGCCGAGACTGAAGCCAACGAGTGCGATCTCCTGATATTGCCCAGCAGCGTGGCTGATGAGCGCGCCGAGATCCTTGGTCTCTCCACTATGATAGAAGCGCGCCAGACGGTTCAGCTCTTCACCGCACCCCCGGAAGTTCCACGCCATTGCATCCCAACCAGCCTGCTGGACAGCCGCAGCCATCCCTCGGATGTACCCATTGCGCGAACACCCCTCCAGCCCGTGGGTGAGAATGACGAGCCGACGATTCCCAGCGCGCATCCAGTCGAGATCCACGAAGTCGCCATCGGCGAGTTCCAGGCGTTCGCTGATCGAAGGGAGCGCTGGAGGCCGGCGGAAGAGAACCGGCAGGATCGTCTGGACGTGCCCATTCGTAAGATAGAACGGCGGGTGGAAGCTGGAACTGGCGACGGGCATTCCCGGAGAGTCGAGGGTCTAGTGACCAGAGTCGAGGGACCGGGGAAGGGGAGGTGAGCCTGTTGGTCCACATTCTTCGCAGCACACCGACACATGCATCGATCGTCCGAACCACCACTCCTCTCTAAGCTCGTAAGCCTCGATTAAGGCTTCAGTTGTTTCCAGCGGTTCAGCGCATTTTGGATCATCTGCCAGCCCGCACTCTCCGTCAGTCTTCCAAGAGGAATGAGGCGCGGCTCTGTTCCCGGGACTGACGTGGCAAGCCCCCAGGGACCGTTCGTGGTGAGCTTCAGGCCGATGGTGAGGTCGCGGTTGAGTGTTGGGATTCCGTCTGGGAAGGGACGATAGCCATCGGAGATGGGCGCATCCAGGCCGCGGATGACTTTTACCGCGAAGCTGTTTAGACCGAGGCTGAGGGAGACGGGCCTGCGATCCCAGCTTTGGCGTGGATCCAGGACATCCAGATTCACTCGCAGCTTTGTCTCGTGGGTTGAGTAGTGTCCGCCGCTGTTCATGAAGGGCACACCCTTCGACGCGAGGAATCCTCCAAACTTCCACGCGTATTCGCTCCCGGGAACCCCGTCTGTCCGGACTCCGAGGACACCCGAGATGAGCCACACGGAATCAACCACCGAGAGGACACCACTTGCGATCTTGCCCGCTGTGGTCAGCAGATCCAGGTCGCCTACAATCCCTAGGACGTCCGCAATGTATTCCTCTGCGATCGAGTCTGCATGTATGTGGGCGGAGAAAAGCAGATCCTGGCAGTTCTTCTCTCCGACGACCACGTCGTCATCCATCTCCAGCGGGAGGTAGATGATTCCTGCCCGGGTTGACCACGGGCTGGCTTCGTCCTTGCCCGAGAAACCAAAGTTGCTCTTGTCCGAGCTGATCCGGGTACATCCCACGTAGTTGTGTAGGTACCAATTCACGTGGGGGTAGTGATTGGTCTTGAAGTTGAAGTAGATGAGCTGCTTGGGATCGAGGCCGGCGTCCGCAGCGAGACTCATCCAGTTCTCCCCCTCTCTAACGACATGCGGAGTCGAGTTCACCGGCTGGTAGCTCAGCGGAATCGGCATCGGCGGTTTCGCTTCGCAGTTTGGAGGAAGGAGCGGTTTTTGCTCGATGAACATAAGGGGGATGCCGATGGGCCTTTCACGATGTCGCTAACGCCAGAAGACGGGGAGTTTCGTTCTCCCGGCGATCACTTCTGCTTTTCTGGATGAGGCGTTCTAGGCCGTTGCTACTCCCCGTGCATTCGAAGAGGCAAGCTTCTATGACCACCCAAGGATATTTACGGATGCCGTTGGGAATACCCTATTCCGGGCCGGTTCTGGAAAGAAGCGACGCGCGCTAGCCGAGGCGCGCGATTTAATCTACAGAGCACTACTTCATGATCATCCTGCCTGTTTGCACCCCCGGAGGCGGCCCGCCAGCTTCGCGGTCGTTCCACTCGTGATTCCAAGGATTTTTCGCCATCTCATTCTGAGTCTTGGCTGGTTCCTGATCGCCGGAACTTTGCTGAGCTTCATCAAGTCGGGAAGCTGGATGGTCCGCCTTTGGGATTTTCCGCGGCTACAGATTGCCGGGGTCGCGGCGGTCCTGGTCGGTCTCTATGGCCGTTTCTTTGATCGAGGCAACCGGGCCGATGCCGTGTTTCTTGGTTCACTCACCGCCTGCGGTCTCTTCCAAGGGTGGAAGGTACTCCGCTACACTCCGCTCTGGCGTACGCAGGTGAAGATGACGCGGCGAGGCAAGGACACGGGCTGCACGTTCAGCCTGCTTATGTCGAACGTCTTAATGGAGAACACGGAACACGAGCGGCTGTTGGAGGTCATTAAACGCCGGCAACCGGACATCGTCCTCGCGGTGGAGACAAATGCACGCTGGGCGGCGGCACTGGAACCGCTCGCAGCAACCTATCCGCATGTCGTCCGCAAGCCGCAGGAGAACTACTACGGGCTAATGCTGTTCTCGCGCATCCCGTTCGTGGAGTCGGAGATCAAGTTTCTGGTGCAGGATGACATCCCTTCCGTGCATGTCACCTTCGAGCTGCCCGGTGGCGGGCGGGTGTGTCTGCATGGGTTACATCCGCGTCCGCCCGAGCCGATCCGCGATCAGGATTCCACGCCGCGAGATGCGGAGTTAGTGATCATGGGACGTGAGATCGGCGACGCGCCGGATACGCCGACCCTGGTTGCAGGGGATCTGAACGATGTGGCGTGGTCGCCAACGAGCGAGCTCTTCATGCGACTCAGCGGGCTTCTCGATCCTCGGATCGGGCGGGGGCTGTACAACAGCTTCAATGCAAACGACCGCCTGTGGCGGTACCCGCTGGACCACGTGTTTCACTCGAATCATTTCCGACTGGTGGCGCTGGAACGTCTGCCTCATGTCGGATCGGATCACTTCCCGATGTACATCGAGCTGAGCCTCGAACCCGACGCACCCCTTGAACAACCCAAGACGGAGGAAGCAGATGGGGATCAGGAGGAAGCGGAGGAGAAACTCGAGGATCAAGCCGAAGCAGCAGCCACTGGCGAGGACCGACCTGGGCGCGAATGACGAATACGGAGATGCCGGACGCAGGAGAGCCAAGCCGCTCGCAGCGCATCCGTGGGTATTCGGTCCATGCCTACACGGCATCGGGAGTTGCCTTCGCCTTCCTCGCGGCGGCAGAGATGTGCGCAGAGCTGCCGGATCCACGACTGGTCTTCATCTATCTCTTCACGGCGGTCCTGGTAGATGCGACCGACGGACCGCTGGCGCGTGCCTGGCACGTGAAGACCTGGGCGCCGATGATTGATGGACGGACGATCGATGACATCGTTGACTATCTCACCTTCACCTTCCTGCCACTCCTCCTCATGTGGCGCATGGGGTGGCTTCCCGGGAACAGTGTATGGTGGGTCGTCCCCGCGCTCATCGCATCGCTCTTTGGCTTTGCCAATCGCGAGGCCAAGGATGAGACGGCAGGCTTCTTTCGCGGGTTCCCGTCGTATTGGAACATCGTCGCATTCTACGCTGGGCTCTGGACGGTGCCGGAAGGGCGCTGGGTGAATGCGGCGCTGGTGCTGGCGCTCGCTCTGCTCACCGTGATGCCGGTCCGCTTCATTTACCCGAATCTCGCCCCACGCCCTTGGAAGCTCCCGCTGATGGCCGGTGCGGTTATCTGGCTGGGGTTTCTCATCGCGATGCTCGTCCAATATCCGCGCGTGCCGCTCTGGCTGATCAGCCTGTCCCTCATCTATCCGGCCTGTTACACTGTGCTATCTCTTTGGCTGGATCGAACAACCCGAGGCGCGAGGAAGAAGCAAGATCTGGCGGATCGGGTCGAGGCAGGTTAACCTGCCTGACCTTCCATGTTCAGACGCCTGTTCCCCGCAGCCGCCGTCTTCGGCGCCCTCATCGCGATCCATCCGTTAGGGATTGCCGAAGCTCTTCCGCCTCCCGTCGAGCGGCCGGTCGATTTCGAGAAGGACATCAAACCCCTCTTCGAAGCAGCCTGTATAAAGTGTCATGCGTCGGGCAAAGCGAAGGGCGGCTTCTCGCTTGAGACCCGTGCCGCCTTTCTGAAGGGTGGGGACCTCGGTGCAGGAGCCATCCCGGGAAAAAGCGCGGAAAGCTACGTGGTGGAGCTGGTCGCTGGAGTAGATCCCGACGAGATCATGCCCAAGAAAGGGACCCGGTGGACTCCCGAGCAGGTCGGGCTGCTGCGGGCTTGGATTGACCAGGACATGCCATGGCCGTCGCACATTACCTTTGCCAAGCCACCGCCGGAGAACTTCCATCGCCGTGAGGTGAAGCTCGCTGCGGGAGCAGAGCTGCATCCCGTGGACCAGCTGCTCCAGAAGTACTGGACGGAGAAAAGTGTGAAAGCAGCGCCGCAGGTCGACGACCGCACCTTTGCGCGACGTGCTTATCTCGACCTGATCGGGCTGCTTCCCACGCCTGCGCAGCTCGAGGTCTTCCTTTTAGACGAGGCCTGGGACAAGCGGGCGAAACTCGTCAGGACGCTGCTTGCCGATCGCAGCAACTATGCCGACCACTGGCTCACCTTCTGGAACGATCTCCTGAGGAACGACTACAAAGGCGTCGGCTTCATCGATGGCGGGCGGAAGCAGATTAGCAACTGGTTGCGGCAGGCGTTGGTGGAGAACAAGCCGTACGATCAGTTCGTTGCAGAGCTCGTGAACCCGCAGCCGGAGAGCGAGGGGTTCGCGCGCGGGATCATCTGGCGTGGCAGCGTGAATGCCTCGATGCTTCCGCCCATGCAGGCTGCGCAGAGCGTCTCGCAGGTCTTCCTCGGGGTGAACATCAAGTGCGCGGCGTGCCACGATAGCTTCGTCAGTGACTGGTCACTTGAGGACGCATACGGCCTCGCGGCAGTATACGCGGACGAGCAGCTCGAGCTGGTGCATTGCGACAAGCCAACCGGCAAGACGGCCGCGATGAAGTTCCTCTATCCCGAACTCGGTGGAATCGATCCTAAGCTGCCAAAGGCGCAGCGGCTGGATCGATTGGCGGGGATCATGACCAGTGACGCAAACGGCCGGCTGGCGCGGACGGTGGTAAATCGCCTGTGGGCACGGCTGATGGGACGCGGGATTGTGGAGCCGCTGGACGATATGGAGAAGCCCGCGTGGAGCCGCGACTTGCTCGACTGGCTTGCGGAGGATCTGGTTGCGCACAAGTACGACCTGAAGCGCACGCTCGAGGTGATTGCGACTTCCGCCGCTTATCAATCCGCGGTCGTAGGAGCTCCGCGCGAGAAGGAGGAGTACGTCTTTCAGGGGCCGTTCGCAAAGCGGCTAGGCGCAGAACAATTCTGCGATGCGCTCAGCCAGTTGACCGGAGACTGGACGCGCCAGCCTTCGTCACTCGAGTTCGACTTTCTTGTCACGGGCGAGTTGCAGAACGTGCGCCTGCCGGAGTGGATCTGGACCGATGAACCAGTTGCGCTCGGCCCGCAGCGGGACGCAGTCCGCGCCGCCCGCGGTGAGATGGACGCGTCTCTCAAGGCCTTGGAAGAAGCGCGCAAGAGTGCGGATGCGGCGATATCGAAGGGAGGCGCGGAGATCGAGAGCGCGCGGCAGCAACTGGCGAGCGCCTCTGCAGCAATCGGTAAGGCGCAGGAGCGGCTCACGGCTGCTCTCACGCCGCCGCCCGCGCTCGCTCCTGAGGCCGGCAAGCGCCATGTGCTTCCACCGGGCGATCGCCACCGCTTGGCCTTCCGCAAAAAGTTCAACCTCGATGCCGTCCCCACAGAGGCCTACGGCACGATCCTCGCGAGCCAGACTGTCCAAGTCCATGTAAACGGCCAGGAGGCGAAGCCAATCCAACGGGACGGTTTCCGCAACGGGCGCATCATGTTGCTCAACCTGCAGCCGCTGTTGAAAGTGGGCGCGAACGTCGTCGCGATCGATGTAAACAGCCACACCGACAAGAGCATGAACGACGATGAGAAGAAGCTCTTCCCTGCGTCCACGATGCACCTGAACGCGCAGAGCGGCATCGCCTTCTACATGCGCGGAGGTGCGATGGAGATTGTCACCGACTCGAGTTGGCGCGTGCGGCGGAACCCTGAGGGCACTTGGAAGGACGCCGCGCTTGTCGATGCCGAATGGGCGAGTGCGACGGCGCTCCCTGCGGGAGTTACACCGGTGGACGAAGCCCCAAGCCTTGAGCCGATCAGCCGCCAGGATTTCTCCAGCCTACCCGTGATGCTGGGCCCACAGCTACGCCCGGCAGTCAGCATCGCTGCTCAGCCCGGGCGAATCCGCGCGGCGCTCACAGCGGCGGATCCGCTGCAGGTTGCGCTGGAGCGGCCAAACCGCGAGGTCATCGTGCCAGTACGTGCCACCGCACCTACGACCATCCAGGCGCTCGAACTCACCAATGGGGCTACCCTCAACGAGCGGCTCCAAACCGCGGCGGTTCGCGCCGTTGCCGAGAGCGGCGCGAACCCCGCCGGTTGGCTGGAGCGTCTTTACGTTCACGGGCTCAGCCGCAAGCCTACGCAGGCCGAGGCCGCGCTTGCTGCCGAGATCATCGGATCCCCGATGACGTCGGAGGGCGCTGCAGATTTACTCTGGGCCATGGTGAACCTCCCAGAATTCCAACTGATCCGCTGAGACCCATGTCATCATCTTTCAACCGCCGCGACTTCCTTAAGAGCGCCTCGCTCGCAACGCTCGGCGCGCTCGCTGCTGGTCGGCCCTCCCTCTTTGCAGCGGGCGAACTCGAGAAGATCGCGCCCACCGCGGACACCGTAATCCTGCTCTGGATGGGCGGCGGCATGGCGCACACCGAGACCTTCGATCCCAAGCGCTACGCGCCGTACGTGAGCGGGATGGATCCGAACACGGTCCTCTCGACCTTTCCAAGCATCCCCACCTCAGTCGATGGCGTCCACTTCTCGCAGGGGCTGGAGAAGACTGCCGCCGTGATGGACCGCGCCACGCTCATCCGCACGAGCCTAGCGGCCGAACTCGGCTTCATCCTCCACTCGCGGCACCAGTACCACTGGCACACCGGTTACACTCCGCCGCAGTCCGTAGCCGCGCCGCATCTCGGCTCCATCATCGCCCGCACGCTCGGGCCGCGCGATCCCGCCATCCCGGCGTTCATCAACATCGGCCAGCGTTTCGATCTGGGTGAATCCGAGGAGCTCAAGGCCTTCACCACTGCCGGCTTTCTCGGTAGCGAGTACGGCCCTTTCAACATTCCATTCCCCCATCAGGCGGCTGAAGCGGTCCGTCCGCCCGGTGGAATGAGTCCCGGCCGGTTTGAGAATCGAGACAAGTTCTACCGCCGCCTCATGGAGGCCAGCCCAGTTGGACAGCATGGCAGCGAGCACCAGCGCGACTCCATGGTGCGCGCCATGGACAATGCCCACCGCCTCCTCGCCTCTCCGGCAGCCAAGGCATTCGACATCGCGCTTGAACCCGACGCCTCGCTCCGCAAGTACGTGCCGGAGGGCTTCGATGCAAAGCGCCTGAATTCCGTGAAGCAGAACCGGGATGGCGACTACGAAGCGGGCACGATCGGCCGCTTCGGCCTCGGCTGCCTGCTCGCGCGTCGTCTCGCCGAAGTCGGCGCGCGCTTCATCGAGGTGACGACCGAGTACATTCCATTCCTCAACTGGGATACCCACGAGAACGGTCACAGCCGCCTCGTGAACATGAAGAAGATGATCGACGCGCCGATCGCCCAGCTCGTCCTGGATCTGGAGGAGCGTGGCCTGCTTGACCGCACGCTGGTGGTGCTCGCGAGCGAGTTTAGCCGCGACATGATGATCGAGGGCCGAGAAGGCTCCAAGCTGCGCAACCAATCGCGCGTGCCGGACCGTATCGAGGATCCGAAGTACTACGGCATGCACCGTCACTTCACCGAGGCAGGCTCCGTCCTGATGTTTGGCGGCGGAATGAAACGCGGCCACGTCCACGGGGTCACTGCGGATGAGCGCCCGTGCAAGTCGATCAAGGATCCCGTGATCCTAGAGGACCTGCACGCCACGATCTTCCGCGCGATGGGGATTCCAGCAAACCTCGCCTACGAAGTCGAGGAGCGCCCCTTCTACGTGACCCGCGACGGTCTCGGGAAGCCCGTGATGAGTCTCTTCGCGTAGAGCTTCCTTCGTGTTTCCACGATGTGAGCATCTTGGTAGTCTTACCTCCTCATGAAAGTCCTCCCCCTCACGCTGGCCCTCGCCGCCAGCTTTCTTTCGGCGACTCTCAGCGCCGCCGAACCGGAAGTGATCAATCTCTGGACAGCCGGCGCTCCCGGCGAACCTGAAGGCGGCTTCACCAAGACGGAGGAGTGGCTCCAGCCTAAGCCGAACGAGAAATCGGACGTGAAGCGGCTGACGAACATCAGTCAGCCCACACTCACCATCTACCGCCCCGACACGGCGAAGGACACGGGCGCGGCGGTGCTCATCGCCCCGGGTGGTGGATACAACATCCTGGCGTGGGATCTGGAGGGAACAGAGGTCGCCGAGTGGCTGAACTCCATTGGCGTCACCGGCGCGGTGCTTAAGTATCGTGTCCCGCGCCGCTCGGATACCACAGGCGGCGAGCCGCCTGTCCAGCCGCTCATCGATGCCCAGCGCGCGCTCAGCCTTCTACGCAGCAAGGCCACCGAGTGGAAGATCGACCCAGCTCGCATCGGCATGCTCGGCTTTTCCGCGGGCGGGCACCTCACGGCAGCCGCCTCCACCGCTTTCGACAAGCGCGCCTATCCCGCGACGGACGAGGTGGACAAGCAGAGCTGCCGTCCCGATTTCGCCATCATCATCTATCCCGGTGGAATGCTTAATGCGGAAAAGACCGCCCTGCGCGATGCGATCAAAGTGACCGACAAGACGCCGCCCACCTTCCTCGCGCAGACTACGGATGATCGCGTGAACCCCGACAACGCCGTCGAGTATTGGCGCGCGTTGCGCAAAGCAAACGTCCCGGTCGAGCTCCACCTCTACCAGAAGGGCGGACACGGCTACGGCCTCCGCGCCGAGGCGGGGCCCCATGCCACATGGAATCGCCGCTGCGAAGAATGGCTCGCAGGAAACGGCTGGCTCAAGCCAGCGCCGCTCTAGCTAGCTGGAAACGTTAGGCCGCTGGAGTTTCGGTGTGGGGCAGGTTGCCCGGGTTAGGATTTGCACTTTCGTCCACGTGCGCCACTGGCCTGGCGGATAAACGTCGGAGAAAAGATGCGCCTGGACGGCGGCGACGAGCGCACACCGTCCAGGCGTTCCTTCTTTTGCTTACTTGCTGGCTTCGGCTCAGTTCACCTCCGGCTCCTCCGGTGGCACCGGGGTGCTCCGCTCAAAGCGCTGCTTGAGCACATTGAGCGTCACATCCAGGCCCTCGCCACGCTGGGCGCGGAGCACCCGGTAGATGGCGGTTGCGGCTTGCATGGCGTCTGCACCCGCCAGCATCCAGGTGTCGTTCAGCTTCGTGTAGAGAACACGGGCACGCTGCACGATGGGCAGCAGCTTCTGCCGAAGCGCGATGTCCCGCTGGAACTGGTCCATCGCCACTGCGGAGGGCACATACTCGGGATGCTGCAGCGCCGCGCTCAAGGCCTCGGCCACGAAGCCTTCGCTCCGGGAACCAAGCTTGAAGAGCCGCTGCCGATCATCAGCCGTGAGGCTGACGAGGAACGGCACAGCGGCGTCCAGCGTATCCATGGCTGCGATGATGGTGGCAACTTGCTCCGCCGTGAGGATGACATCGATCTGACTGCTATTAACTGGCATAACTAAGGGTCCTTTCTTTTGTTTTTGTTGGTTTAGTAGAGACCCATCACCCCGACCCGATCATCGGGCGGAGCAAGGGCCTCTAAAGTGATGTGCTCATGTCAAAAAAATGCCTCCGCGCTTGGTGAGGATCAGAGGCAAACCGCCACCTCGATCCGCGCCGATCGCCCCGCTTCCAGTCACAAACCCAACGCGGGTCGCGCCTCCGATCCTCTGGAGTATTTGATTCCACATAAAGTGAGTGGGTACGGGTAACGATCGCACCCTTTCAGGGCGCGGGATCGTGGACCGATCCACCCAGGCCGCTGGCCTGGGCTAAGGGATGTTCGGCCCCTTGGGCCTGCTGCCCCTTTCCCTCTTCTGCGCCAACGGTGCTCCATCCCTTAGCCCAGGCCAGCGGCCTGGGTTGGCACCAGCCAACCGTGCGGCCCTTGGGCCTGATGCCCCTTTCCCTCTCGTGCGCCAACGGTGCTCCATCCCTTAGCCCAGGCCAACGGCCTGGGGTGGCACCAGCCAACCATCCGGCCTGAAGAGTCGCGATACGGGTCAATCAAATGGGTGTGGCACGGATGACGATCGTACCCTTTCAGGGCGCGGGATCGCGGACCAATCCACCCAGGCCGCTGGCCTGGGCTAAGGGATGTTCGGCCCCTTGGGCCTGCTGGCCGCTTCCCCCTTGTGCGCCAGCGGCGCTCCATTCCTTAGCCCAAGGCCAGCGGTCTAGGTCGGCATCAGTCAAGCATGCAGTCTGAAGGGCCTGCTGGCCCTTTCCCTCGTGTGCGCCAACGGTGCTCCATTCCTTAGCCCAGGCCAGCGGCCTGGGTTGGCACCAGCCAATCATGCGGCCTGAAAGGCTGCGATACGGGTCGGTTAAACGTCCCCCTCCTCTGCGTGCGCACCGATGACGAGATCCGCCATCAGCGAACTGCCCCCCGTCCTTCATCAGATTCACCTCTCATGCAAGGGCACGGAGATGCGCCCCCCTTAAGCCTGTGCACGGTCTGCAGTGTAGAAGAACCAACCCTGCACGATGCTCCGCCGCCCGTGCCCCATGTCCAGACTCTCACAACCCAGGCTTTGAGGGTCGATTTCCACCCTCAAAGTGTGGTTGAAGGGAGTCCAAAGCATGGCTGAGGGCAGTCGACGATTGAGTGAAGGCAATGATCGACTGGCGCGAGAAAGTTTTCCTATGGCACGCCAAGGTCACCGGCGGCGTGCCACAACCGGAGCCCCTTGCATGACAGTCTAACCTCGGCTGGCGCCTCTTGCACCTCGGCGCTCCACCCCCAAGCTTCATCGGACACCCTCCGACTGTCGTCAGCGACGCTACAACCTCCATCCGCCACTCGTGATGCGCCTTTCGCCACCGGGGGTGCTGCCCTGCTCCCGGGCTACCCATCACTTCTCGAAATTCCAACCAGATCGCTGTTGGAATTCCGCGCGGTCTCACCTCTATGGAAACGAATGATCTCTTTCCGCCTTTCGTGCCGCCTGGTCGGTGCGACGCTCTTGCTCACGCTCTTCGGTGCGTGTGCGACCAATCGCATGCCGTATCGCACGTCGTCAGGTCCTGCGGTGCCAGTTCGTATTTCTCAGTCTGTGAAATTGCCAGCGACGATTCCAGTCAACGGGCTTGCAGCAGCCTGGGGCGCACTCCTCAGCGGTGGTGCATCGCGCGACGGCACCAGCGACGAAATCGCGGTGCTGCCTCCTCTAGAAGACAAGCTAAGAGGTGAATTGCTCGCGTGCGTGACGGCAGCGATTAGGGCGGATCCGCGGTTCCGGCTCGATCCCGGTGCCTCTCAAGCTGAGTTTCAGTTCGAGATCAGCAATGCTCTCCTCACAGTCGATAGCGGATTCTCGACCGACCTAAAGCCGCTCGTTTTCGTCACCGGTCGGCTTGTCGCATCGAACGGCAGCGTGCTTTGGAAATACCAGACGGAGTTCCAGCAATCGCGGGACGTACCGTTCTTCGACTCCGAAGGCATCCAAGCCAATCTGGCGCGTCAGGAAGAAGCGCTTCGCGCCGGAATCCAACACGCCTGTGAGGACATGATGGAGCACCTCCGGAGGCGATAGGCTCTATCGGTGCGAGGTCGGCTGACGGGTTCGGGTCACGAAAGTAGCTTTTCGCGGGCTGCTGGGCGATCGGTAATGGGCAAAGGTCACAGGCTGGAGGAGCAGGCCGGGGTGCAGGCTGTGAAAAGCTGCAATACCGACTTTTCACTGCCTTCTTGACCCTCTTGAGCTTCCCAATCCCGACGGGATTCCGTCATCCAGCCCAGAGTTGGAGGCGACGCAGGCGCGCCTACCCTGGGTCAAGACAAACGAACGAATCTACCCTGAAGGGGTTGCGTCAGCCCCAGACGTAACGCTCATCGTAGGCAATCTCGTATACCCCCAGGATCCTCCGGAATTCGTCTTGGAAGGAGACCTTTCGATAATGTGCCTCCTGCTTGGCGATATGTCCTCGCACCTGTAATATCTGCGAGAAGCCGACGGAAAAAACTCCGTATCCGCTCTGCGATGAGGATCCAAACAGTTCGGCGCACTGGGCTTGCTCCAACTTGGTGAGACGCGCTTCACCTCGTTCAGGTGTATTTTACCCGTGAGCGACTCTTTACGAACTGAAGTTGGGCCCGGGAGGCGGCTTGAGCCGGCCACTCCGCCCGCGTATGCTTCGCTCATGACATACCTCGATCGCATCACCTTCGATCCCGAACAGTGCGGCGGCCGCCCTTGCATCCGCGGCATGCGTATCCGGGTCAAGGACGTGCTCGAAATGCTCGCCGGTGGCGCTGCCGAAGCGCAGATTTTGGAAGACTTCCCCGACTTGGAAGCTGAAGACATCCGCGCTTGCCTGGCTTTTGCTGCGGCACAGGCCAATCACGCCGTGCTCCAGCGCGCGGCGTGAAGCTGTTGGTTGACGCTCAGTTGCCGCCTTCCCTCGCCGTGGCTTTGCGGCAGGCAGGCTGCGATGCCGTTGCCGTTCGGGAAGTCGGGCTGAGGGAAGCCAAAGATTCTCTTATCTGGCAGTACGCACTCGATTTTGGAGCGATCATCGTGACCAAGGATGAAGACTTTGCGCAACGCAGCCTATTTAGTGCCGTGTCGCCCGTTATCGTCTGGCTTCGCATCGGCAACGCCACCAACCCTGAACTGCTAGACTGGTTGCTGCCTCAGTGGCCTGCTGTGCTGACGCGTCTGGAGGCGGGTGACCAGCTCATCGAGGTGCGTTAAGGCGTCAATCGACAAAATGACCGTTGCTGAGAAAAGTCATTACTGTGGATGACGTTTTCTATTACCTCGGCGGCGGCATGACCGTGGCTGAGGTGCTCGACGATTCTCCCGACCTCACCGCCAACGATATTCAGGCGTGCTTTGCATTCGCGGCAGATCGTGACCGCCAACTGCGCGTCGTCCGGCATGAAGCTGCTCATTGATGAGAACCGGCACTAACCGATTCGAACTGCACCCAATCCAAATTCATCAGCCCGCCTTTGCCGGGATTCACGAAGACGGCATAGATGTCGGTGCGCCCGCGGGCCGCATCCGGAGGGGAGTGCGATCTGTGGTTCGATCCATTTGTCCCAACCGCCGGTATTCGGCACTTCCACGGAACCCAGGAGAGTCCCTGTAGGTGAGCCGGTGCGGAATTCGATAGTGCCTCCCACGTTGCCGGAGGACGCACGCGCAGTGATAGCCTTCACAGCCGCGAGGTTGATGCCGGGAAAACGCACGGAGTGGCCGTGATTGATTGAGCCTACCGCGGTACCTGTCTTCATGGCACCTTCCACCTGCCCGTTCTCCGCTTCGAGGCGGCGGGAGCGCAGCGCAACCCGCGCACTGCCGCTGAGTACACCGGCAGGTGCACGGCCGGCATCGGTGTAGTTGGCTTCGATCACGAAACGCCCCGCCTTCTCCGACTTCGGTGGGACCACCTCGCCTTCGAGTCCGCGCGTGAGCATCGGGCCGCCTTTACCCTTCTCCAGGCTAAGGATCCACCGCAGCATGATGGTCACCTCGTCGGTGGTGTGCTGAGGATGCGGCAGCATGGGCACCTGGCCCCAGATCCCGGTGCTCCCTTCGCGCACGCGGCGCACCACGCCGTCCTGTGCGCCGGGATCGTTTCGGTACTTCTCGGCAATGGCCACCAGCGAAGGGCCGACGATCTGTTGCTCGACGGCGTGACAATTGAAGCAGTCGCTCGATTTCATCAGAGCGAGTCCCGGAGCGGCCGGCTCGTCCTTTCCATCGGCTGCCGCGAAGGAGCTGCTGACCAGCGTGCGCAGGCTGAACTCGTCGGCCTTCGCTGCGGAGGAGCCGTCCTCCGCATCGGTGATGGCGACGCGGTATTTCACGGGCTGCCCCGGCGTGAAGAAATCGCCTTCAGCCGGACTTTCGAAGCGCACTTCGGGAGCGGTATTCCCCACGATGAACGGTACGTTGGCGGTGCCGGTCGCGCCCTGCGGATCGCGCACGCTCAGCTCCGCCACGTAGTTCCCCGGCTCCGCGACGGTGAATTGCGCGGAGGCCTCGCTGGAAACGACCCTGCTGCCGGGCTGGAGCCGCCACTCGTATTTGAGCGCACCGCCCTCGTGATCCTTCGAGCCCTCGCTCGTAAGCGTCACCACGAGCGGTTCCCGACCGGCCGCGGGCTGCACGCGCGCCACGGCCACTGGGGGGAGATTGCCGCGCACGTAGCTGATCTTCACCAGTTTGGAGTCCTTGTTCGCACCCCATGTCTCGCCGTAATCCAGGAGGTAGAGTGCCCCATCCTTGCCAAAGACAGCATCGACCGGACGCTTGAGCAGCGCCGCGCCAGCATCGAGCGCGGGTTTCACCTTCTCCACCTGCTCGGGCTTGTTCGCCAGCACCACGGCACCGGTGAAAGGCAGGATGCCTTGTAGATTGGAGTTCTTGTCCAGCTTTGCCCAGCGGATCGTCGGGCGTTCCCAGTCCCAGAAGAGCAGTGCGCCATCGAACTCCTTGGGAAAGCCATTGGTCTGCTCGAACTCGGGCCGCCAGTGGAATACCGGCCCAGCACACGCGGTGCGTCCTCCTTCCCCCATCTCCAGGAACTCCCGCGGCTGCCGGTACGGCCAGTAAACCATCGCGGGCTGCGCGGGCGGGAGGACTCGGACGCCCGTGTTGTTCGGGCCTTCATTGAGCGGTGCCTGCGCGTCGAAGAGTTTGCCCACCTGCTTCGCCGCATAGTCGTAATCGGCGTACGGGAAGTTGTTTCCCACGAAATACGGCCACCCGAAGTTTCCGGCCTTTTTCGCCTGGTTGAGCTCGTCGTAACCACGCGTCCCCCGGGCTCCGTCATCCCCGGCATCTGGCCCGACTTCGCCCCAGTACACATATCCAGTCTTCTCATCCACGCTCATTCGCCACGGATTGCGGCAGCCCATCACATAGATCTCGGGCAGGGTGTCCGGGGTGCCTGGAGGGAAAAGGTTGCCCTCGGGGATCTCATACGTCCCATCCGCCTTGGGACGAATGCGGATGATCTTCCCATTCCACGAGTTCGTATTCGCCGCAGACTTCTGAGCATCCCACGGGGCCTTGCCTGCGCGCTCGTCGATGGGCGCAAAGCCTTCGGAGTCGCCGTGCGGGTGAGTGTTGTCTCCGGTGGAGAAGTACAGGCAGCCATCCGGCCCGAATTCCACTGTCCCCGCATGATGGCAGCACTCCTTGCGCTGCTCGAGGAACTTCAGAATGCGCTTCTCGCTCGCGAGATCGAGCACATCTCCTTGCATCGTGAACCGGCTGAGGTACTGCCCCTCGAAGTCCTTCGGGGACCACAGGCAGTATACCCAACCATTTTCGGAGAACTTCGGATCAAGCGCAAAGCCGAGGAAGCCATTCTCCTGGCCGGTGAAGACGTCGAGCTTTCCAGCCTCGATAACTTGTCGAGTCTCCGGCCGATAGATCTTCAGCTTGCCACCATATTCATTGAAGAAGATCCGGCCATCCGGCGCGATCTCGAGCTCCATGGGCTGAGGAGTTCCCTCCAAAAGCGTCTCCACTTTAAACCGATAGTCTGGCGGAAGCTCCGCAGCCGTGGCGGCGCGCAGGGTGAGTGCAGAGGTGACTGCCAGGAGGCGAAGAGCGGGAAGGGAGCGCATGGGGAAGTAGCAACGGCGATCCCCGCTTTGCGTTCCCGGAGGAACGTTCGCAAGCATGGATGCACTTCGCGTAAACCAGAGAAAGGCGTTTCCCTTAGGAGAGGAGCCTTTGGCATCCGGATTTCTGGAAGCTCGTCAACAAGTTGACTCTATCCCTCAGTAGCTAGTTTTGTATTCACGAATGGGTTTAGTTGTGGTAGCGCTATGTCATGGCTGCAAAGAAGGTGCTTAGTGGTAAGCAGGTAAAGGGAACGCGGGCGGCGCTTGCTGCACAGTCGCTGACTACGCTCGTGGCGATACGAGCCGCACAGCACGTGGGATACGATCGCGTTGTGTTCGAGTTCGATGGCGCACTGCCTTCACAGCACAATTTGGCGTTTGTGCCTGACGTTACTGCGGATCCATCAGGGAACCCAATTCCCATGTTTGGCAGCGCCTTTCTCGAAGTCGTCTTTCACTCGGCTACCGCACATAACGCAACGTCGTTTCTGACTCCCGAGCGCACGACCTGTGGATTGCCGAACGTGGTGCAAGTGGTGCGCTCGGGCGATTTTGAAGGTGTCCTTTCCTTCGCTGTCGCACTCGCGAAGCAGCAGCAGTATACCGTTTTCACCCTAACGAACCCGAGCAGGGTAGTCATCGACGTTCGTGCCAACTTTCAAACGACACTCACGAAGGTATACTTTGTTGACAGTTACGCCTTTGCTATTGGGCAGGAACCATATGTCCGAGCCGTCTATCGGCCGGTCATTCCGCCATCTGTGGGTCGTCGATCCCTCGAGTGGCTCTTTGCGGGTCCCACTCCGGCGGAACTGGCGGGCGGCTTGATGCTTGTCGCTTCGGACGCAACTGGATTTAGTAACCTCACGGTTTCCGGTAATGGCATCGCACGTGTTCGACTCACGGGAGGGGCGAACAGTGGGGGTTCCACGCTGACCATCGCGGCAGAGATCTTTCCGATCCTAAAGCAGTTTCCTACGGTGCAATGGGTTAAGATCTACGATCCAAATGGGCAGACACAGGTCCCGAATGGACCCTCCGACTCGGTTCCTGCCGGCTTGGAGCCGTAATGGATGACCGTCTCTTCCTTAACGCTATGTGCACGCTCCAATCCAAGGCAATCAGCCGATCTTTCATGCTCGCTAGCTTGGCTTCATGGGCGATGGCGATCGCAGGCTGCGCAAACCGCCCCGAACCACCGCGGGAGGCTGCGGGCTTAAGTAAGGATACTCGCCCGGTTGCTCGTCCCGCACGACGACCAGCGCCATGTACCCGCGAGTGGAACGAGGCGGTGGACGAAAGGCTGCGGATCAGCGATGCATCCGGGCACGGGCCTGACCTTGGTTCTGCGGAATGGATGAACGCGGTGGGGAAGAAATCCGGGGTGAGCGACGGATCGGGCCATGGTCCCGACGCCGGGAGCGATGAGTGGTGCCGAGCCGTCGATTACAAGGTCTTTGGTCGCCGCTGAGCTGAGACCTATCTTGAGGTGGGTCAGGTTGAAGAGGGGATGTTTTACCGCAGATTTCGCAGATCGCCGCAGATTGGAACAGAATGAGCCGTGGAAAGCGCAAGGTGAACACCGACCTAGGTGCGCATGATAGATCGATATGAATGCGGGCGAATGGAAAATGGTCTAGCTCTTCCGTGGCCGCAAAGCGAACCAGCCGCACTTGGCGGTGAGGCAGATACCGCGCGTTCTTCAGGAGTGAGACTGGCGGAGCGAAGAGGACACTGTCATTGTCCCGCGCCATGAATGGAACGGACAGTGCGAGCAACACCGGACTGCAGGCCACTGACTGGATCGGCCTGCTGGTGCCGGGTGTCATGGTGCTGGTGATCGGCATCTTCATGATCGTGGCGCTGGCACTTGCGGTGCATCGGAAGAGCCTGGTGTGGGGCATTGTGACTGGGGTCTCTTCAATTGCCCTTCTGGCGAGCCTCGTCACTGCCGGCATTTCCTTCTTGAGTGTCTTCAAAAAGGACGCAGTAGGGCGTTCGGGGTCATGGATAGCAGCTTCCGAAAATGGGGAGCATCGCCTGGAGGTCCCCGGGCACTGGAAGGAGGAAACTGGGCTCGCGGACGATCCCGCGATCCAGGTCGCAAACCGCTTCCGCGAACAGTACCTGCTGGTCGGTGAGGATCGGCGGGACGGATCTGTCCCGCTGGACGAATGGGCTACAGCAATGAATACAGCGATGAGTTCAAAGATCGCAAACGTTGAGGTCAGTCCACTGGAAGACCGGAAGGTCGGCAAGTTCCCTGCGCGCTACTCTCGCATCGCGGGCGCAGTAGATGGGGTGAAGATTTCCTACCATGCCACTTACCTCGAAGTGCCGGAAAAGTTCGTGTACGTCCTGTGTTGGACCTTAAAGGAGCGGGAGAAGACAGCGTTTCCCGTATTCGATCGAGTTGTGCGATCGTACACCTACACCCCTACGGAAGCGCTGGCTGAGATTCACTACGACAAGAGCGCCCCGATTTCAGAGCGTGTGCCGGTGCTAATCGCGAATGCGCTCGGTGTATCCCTCGAGCGCGTTACTCCCGAGGCGGAGATCGGTGCACTCGGTGCAGATGAGTTAGATATAGTGGAACTGGTGATGACGCTCGAGGAGGAGTTTGGCGGAGAGATCTCGGATGAAGTCGCGGCAAAGCTCGTAACGGTCGCGGATCTCACGCGCTGGGCTGAGGCTCAGGCGAAAGCCCCTGCTTCGGAAGCTGCGCCGGTGGAACGCTGATCAATTTAATCAGAACCGGGCGTCTACCCGGGTGCGATATTCGCCGACCGTCATCACCTGTTATCTCCATGAACCGGATTATCGCCATTTCCTCCGCGCTCCTTTGCGCCTTCGCCTCGATCGCTCCCGCCCAGGATTGGGCCAAGAAGCGGCTCGAAGATTCACCCCGACATTCGGAATGGGTGAAAGTAAAGCACGGCGACCGCGAGGTGAACAGCTACCTCGTCTTCCCCGAAGTGAAGGAAAAAGCCACTGCGGTAGTTGTCATTCACGAGATCTTTGGCCTGACGGATTGGGTGCGCGGGGTGGCGGATCAACTCGCCGAGGCGGGGTTCATCGCGATCGCGCCGGATCTTCTTTCCGGTGCAGCCCCAGGAGGCGGCGGCACGCCCGAACTGGGCAGCGGCGACGCAGTGCGGAAAGTGATCACGTCGCTTCCGCCAGAGCAGATCACCGCTGATCTTACCGCAGTCCTCCAGCACGTCTCCAAGCTACCGGCCGCAAACGGCGCGGTAGCAGTGGGTGGCTTTTGCTGGGGAGGAACGCAGACCTTCCGCTTCGCCACGAATAGCAAAGAGTTGAAGTTTGGGGCGGTATTCTACGGGTCCGGCCCAGAGGACGAGGCTGAGCTCGCCCGTATTTCGGTGCCGGTGCATGGCTTCTACGGAAGCAACGACGCTAGGGTAAATGCAACGATCCCCACGAGCACTGAGCTAATGAAGAAGCTTGGGAAGACTTACGACCCGGTGATCTACGAGGGTGCAGGGCACGGCTTCATGCGTGCGGGCGAGGCTCCGGATGTCAGCCCGGAGAACGCAAAAGCGCGCGCTGAGGCATGGAAGCGTTGGATCGAGCTGCTGAAGGAGCTGAAGCCGTAAACCCGAACCTCTGACCGCAAAGCATCCTGCGGGCTGCGAGGGTCTAGAGATCCGTGCGGGAGTCGTCGAAATAGCTGGCGGTTTTCCAGCTTTCGATATCACCGCCCCTACCGAGCGATTCATCGTAATGGAAACCTCCGTTGCCTCCCCCGTCTATGGTGAAGGTCTTGCTGACGACGGAGCCAACGGTCGTCACAGTTCCATTCAGAGCGACCCCGTAATTGGGCCCATAAAAGGACAGAATCTGAACTGCATTACCGCTCGCGACGTAAGTCGCATTCGCCGCGGTCGAGAGCCCATAGAGTGTGAGTCGCGACGCTACGCGACTGCTTTGGGTTGAGGCATTGATCATCCCATTGGAGAAATCAACATTCCCATTCACATAAATCGTCGCATAGACATTTGGAGGGATGACGATGTCTTTGCTGGAGCTTAAATTAGTATCGAGGTTCCCCTTCACGATTATCTCGATGAACCCTGTGGTGCCTGACGCTGGAGCCGTCACGGTAAACCCGCCGAGTGGGCCGTTGACAATGTATCGTCGTGGGCTGAACTGGGTGCCGGTCGTGAAAGCCGTATTGCCAGACGGTGCAGCAGTAGTGGATGTCCAGACCGGCTCAGTCACCCCTTGGAATTCACGGTAGAAAGTGTCGTGAATCCGATTCGGATCAACGTTGGTGTTGTTCGAGACGTTCTCGTGAGACGTCGTATTCGGATTGTCCCCGCCGTTTGTCCAAACCTCGCCTGCAACAGTGGCGCCGCTTGCATGGATCAATGCGGTGTATGGTGTGCCATTCGGCGCAGTCATCATGGATCCAATGTTGCCGTTGCTCTGTCTTTTGGCGAGCGACGCTGGGTAGTAGCCTCCGGCGGAACTTCCGACCTCAGACTTGAAGGCATCAGTGGAATCAAAGCTATCGACGATCCACCCTGAACTATTTCCCAAGCGTAGATCTAACCGAGTGGTGATGGCATTTGAAAATCGATACTGGGGTTTTGCAATTACCTCGACGGTGCGCGTGACATGAGGATCCGCAACCCCTCCACTCTTTGCGCCCAACTTCATCCGGCGCAGGGGAAGGTCGCGCCTATCGGCACTCGTGAATCGACCAGGAAGGTCCGCACGCGCTGTGGAACGAATCCTGAACCATGGCGGGTTTCGTGCCGACGTAGCCCGGGTGTATACATCCACGGCTACACGCGTCAGCGCCACGTTGTTATTCCCGCCGAGCGCCGGCATTGAGGCAGTCGCCAAGGTACGCTCGCCATTCGCGACGTAGTTGCTGTCAGTGAATGTCCACCCATTTGCCGCCCAATCATAGTTGTCAGCATTTGCCGTCGAGAGTGCAAACTGGTTTAGAGCGTGCACGGTGTGGTTTGCCCCCGCTTCGGCGCCTTGTAAGGCGTCGTGCCAACTTGCACTTTGGTGCACACTGCGGAAGCGCGGCATCAGCGTTTGATAGAAGGCGCCAATGAGCAAAGCCCCGATTGCGATCGTGAAGGTCGCTGCGAGTAGCGTGCTGCCGGAGCTTTTGTGTCGTTCGCGTTGCATATGTTGCTAATCGCGCCGATCATTGCGCAATCGAAGGAGTACGTGCTGGGACGTGGAAGTTGAAAATTCATTCCGTCGGTAGCGGGGGACAAAATTGCTCTCCAACTGGAAGGTCTTACCGTAACCTGAATCGGTAATCGGCAGATTCGGTACGGTGACGATTAGATTAGTCGATACATCACCTTTGACCGCCTGATTGGCGATTTCCCGTATCGGTGCGAACGGAGTTGAGGAGTCCGTGGGATATTCCCCGCGGAAAAAACAGATTGTTGAGTCCACCGCAGAGCGCGGTCCACGAGAATACCGCACCTGAATCTCCCCTGTGCCGACGCTCGCGGGCGCGAAGCGAAGCACATCTTTTCCAACGACCTTCGTAATTGCTTCCGCATATGGGACGCATCCATTCAGAATGGACCCCGTCGCCTGTGTGTTGAAGTCGGGGTTCGTATTTAGTGTCGCTCGACTATAACGGCTCTTTTTGTAAGTTGATTGCGACGAGTTATTTGGAATGTTAGAGGCGTAGACGTCGGGTACGTTGATCGCCAAGATCACGGTGTCGGACACCGCAAACAATGCATCGTTCTTAACTGGATTGTAGGTGCCCGAGCTTATGATGCCCACACGGACTGCCCGCCGAAGATCCTGCGCGACGTGGTCGATCAGCCGGTTTCCGTTATTCGTGCTGGTTAGGTAGTGGTCAGTCCCTCGGACGCTTCTTTGGATCGCTATCGAGGCGAAGACGAGGCCTGTCATTAGAATCGATCCCAGCCCAGCGGACACAAGCATCTCAACGAGCGTAAAGCCCTGCCGGGCTGGATCCTGTTGCGAGATCATATTCCGTGCTCGGTGAGGAGAGTCACCTGCTGCCGAGTGCGGGTTCTGCTCGCCAGCCCGGTCCAGTTAAGCTGCCCGGCAATCTTTACCGCCTTCGTGTTCGCGGGGAGCGCTGTACCTGTCACAGTCACTATGCCGCTGGCGCTTCTTGTAATCGTAAACTGGGGTGTCCCGGCAGGCTGCGCACTTACAACATAGGATTCCGAGGCTGAATGGAGTGTGGTACTTGCCGCTGGTGTAACCGCCAACACCGCCGAAATCCCGGTGGGCGTCAGCACGGTACTCCATGCCTTCGTACCATGGAACGTCTCGAACCTGTGCTGTAAAACCTGGCTTGCGGACGTTTCCTGCTTGCTACCTTGAGCGATCCGCACGGCCTGCCCAGTCGCTGCGTAGAAACAGCTGAACGCCATCGTGAAGAGCCCGATCGCAACCAACACCTCTGCCAGCGTGGAGCCAACACACTTGCGGTGTATAGACTTTCTCGTTCTGATGCGAAGGGGGTAGCCGACAGGCTGGAGAGCGGAAGCATTCATGGCCTAAGCACAGTGTCCTCGAATGCTGAGCACAGCGTATGCCAGTTGGCTTTGGTCAGAGACCTGCCCTCGCATAAACGACTCACCTCCAGCTCACACTGACTTGCCTGACTGCTTCGCCGAAGCTGTAATACGCGGCTATTTCAGCCCGGCTCGCCGAAGCACGCTTTGTTTCAGGTCGAACAAGGCCTGACTTACGCCCTTGCGGCGCTTCCACTTCGTAACGAGAGACTTTTGAAAGGCGATCTCCTGGAGGCCGAGCTCAACTTGCGTCTCCAGAGCCCGGATGCGATCGCCTCCAGCGTGCGATTCGTCAGGGGATTCACGTGCGGCGAAGGCCCGAGCCTCGTCGGGAGTCACAAGCAGGAGCTCATAGATTTCGGGGAACGGAATGGTAAACCGGTGGACAACTTCGTAATTGTCGCGCCGGAGGACCGCGATTGATGAAGTCTCGGCCGGCTTCTCTGCTTTGCGATTAGCGCTCTCGCCGACGTAGAAGTAATGACTATCGTGGGCGAAGCCGCGCGTAAAGCCACCGAGCGGGATGTTCCGACGTTCTCCGGAACTCGCCTGAATGACGAGGTCGCTTCCGTGCGAATTGCAGATCACCCATTGGTCATCAATCCAGCGCGGATTGTGCGGTCCACTCAAGCCGGTGACCACGTCCTGCCCAGTTTCTAGATCGAGGATCATCCCCGTTCCCGAACACTGGCCAAGCCAGGCGCGGTTTGTCGAGAAGCGGCCAAAAGCAGAGAGGTACATCCGCCCCGCGCGTTCGTTGACGCAGTTAAGGTGCCAGGCATCGCCTTCTCCCGCTGCTTTCCAGCGGCGGGTCACCTTCCCAAGGGGATCAATCCACACAACCTCGTTCGTCCCTGTAGAAACGAGGAGAAAGGTGCCGTCTACGCAGCGCACCACATCGTGAATATCGCGCAGATCAGGCAGTTTGAGGGTGAAGACGAGCCGCCCGCCGCGATAGCCGTGCAGGCTCTGCAGACCCCGCGCGAAGCGGAAGACGAGGTCTCCGTCGCGACAGATTCCGGTGCTGTCGATCTTATCCAGGATCACTGCTTCGCCTTCGTGCAAAGCAGTGAAGCCGCCGGTCCCGATGCCAGAGTCCGCGTACGCTCCGACGCTGGTCACGAGGAAGGAGCGGTGGAACGGTGGAGAAGCGGAGGATGCGTTCATCGCGTTGCTACGAGGACGCGCCTACCGTGGCGCGCATTTCTGCGAAGGTAGCTCCGCTCTCTAGACGCCAATCAGCCGCGACGAGCGCCACTCCATCTTTCGCCGGGGGTACCCGGCCTTCGCCGAAGAAGTCGCCGCCCACGACCTGCAATTCGGCGGCACTCTTCACAGCGTCGAGCACCTCGGCGCCACCGGCTTCCGGGGTGATCCGGAAGGCGATCTGGTAATTGCCCTCAGGCAGCGGGAGCCGGGGGATCCGACAGACGAATGCTCCTGTGGCCGACAGCTCTCCGAAGGCCGTCTGGGTGAGCCGGTTTGTCTGCACGAAAACCGGCACACCCATTTGCGTGCTGATGAAGATGCGCACTCCCAGACGGGGGTGAAAACGCCGGGCGTGGTCCTCGAAATGCAACCAGATCTCCAGATCCATTCCCGAACGTGCTGCCGGGACGATCGCTCCCCGTGAATTCCGGAAATCGATGGCCACAACCCGGAGGCCGCCATTTCCAATGCGGTCCGTGCGGTCGCGTAAGCACTGGGTATAGGCCGCCAGTTTATGCAAATACTCTGCGAGCGCTTCCGTCTGGGTTCCCTGAAAGACGAGGCGCCCGCGATCGAGGACCACGCCTCGCCGGCAGAGCTTCTCGATGGCAGCAGCATTGTGGCTCACGAAGAGCACGGTGCGCCCGGCATCCGCCACGCTGCCAACCTTGCCGAGGCACTTCTGCTGGAAAGCGGCATCGCCCACGGCTAGCACCTCATCGATAATCAGAATCTCCGATTCCAAATGCGCCGCTACGGCGAAAGCGAGCCGCACGCGCATGCCGCTGGAATATCGCTTCACAGGCGTATCGATGAACTCCTCCACGCCGGAGAAGGCCACAATCTCGTCGAACTTTGCGTGTACCTCCTTGCGGTTCATCCCAAGGATGGAGCCGTTGAGGTATACATTGTCCCGTCCGGTGAGTTCCTGATGAAAGCCCGTGCCGACCTCCAGCAGGCTGGTCACGCGCCCTTTCAGCCTCACCCTGCCAAAGGTCGGAGCGGTAATCTGTGAGAGGATCTTCAAGAGCGTCGATTTACCTGCGCCGTTGTGCCCTAGGATTCCAAGCACCTCACCCTCAGGAACCTCCAGGGAGACGTCGCGTAGGGCCCAGAAGTAGTCCTCGTCCTCGAGTTTTCGCCCCCTGATAAAGTCGCGGGCCTGCCGCCAGAGGCTGTGTTGATCGATCTCTCCCAGCGTGTAACGCTTGCTGAGTCGCTCGATGCTGATTGTGAGACTCATCGGCTAAACGGTATCCATGACGTTGCGTTCCGCGTGGTGGAAGAGGATCACGCCCAGCAGGAAGACACCCGCGCAAGCGGCCCCGCTATAGGCAAGATTCGCGACTTCCACCCGGCCTACTCCGAAAAAAGCATAACGAAACGACTCCACGATTGGCACGATGGGATTGAGCTGGAGGATCCAGCGCTTGTTCTCGGCGATCTTCGACAGCGGAAAGACGATCGTGCTAGCGAACATCCAGAGCTGCAGCCCGAAGCCCACGCCCAGACCGAGATCCTTGTACCGAGTGCTCAACGACGAAATGATGCAGCCAAGCCCGAGACCCAGCATGGTGAGCATGAGCAGCAGCACTGGCGCAATGACGACCCGCCAGTTCGGGTTGAGCGGAACGCCCTTCCCTAGATAGATGCCAAGCGCGATGATCAGGATCGTGAACTGAACCGAGAACGTGAGCAGCCCTGTGACCACTGACGAGAGTGGCATCGCCAGGCGCGGGAAGTACACTTTCCCGAAGATGTGCGCGTTCTTAGTGAAGGTGTTTGAGGTCTTGCTCACGCAATCGGAAAAGAACTGCCAGAGAATGAATCCGCTGAAGTAGAAGAGGAAGTGCGGCAGGTGATCGGTGCCCATGCGTGCCATACGACCGAAGAGGAAACTGAAGAATACCGTGGCGAGCAGCGGCTGGACAACGAACCAGAAGGGCCCGAGCACCGTCTGCTTGTAGCTGGCTGAGACGTCGCGGCGCGAGAGCAGGAGAATGAGGTCGCGATACGCCCAGAGTTCACGCCATGGGAGGTGCAGCCATCCCTGGCTCGGGAGCACCTCCTTGGTCCAGATCTGCTCCTCAGAAGCAGGAGCCGTGGGATTGGGATTCGACATGTCTTCTTGGGACGAGAGCCGACGACACTCCCCGCATGAGACGTGAAAGGCAAGCGGGGACAGGGCAAGGGCCACGTTTGCGCGCCTCCACCGGCGCTTCCGAAATTCACCTAAGCAGAGACGGCATGAACGATTCCTGCAACCAGCCGCGCCACGCCGGGAAACTGAACCGGAAGCCGAGCGCTTCGGCTCGGGCCGGTCGTACGCGTTGGTCATCCAGCAGCGCGTGAGAGAACTCGCCAAGGGTGCCGCGCAACAGGGCTGATGGGATGCGGCCGCGAATACTCTTGCCCAGAGCCTGAGCTAGTCCACTCGAAAGGTTCCGCTGCGTGACTGCGTACGGCGTGGCGATGTTCAAGGGCCCGCGGATTGTGTCGGTCTCCAAGGCAAAGCCTACCATGCGCACGCAGTCTTCCAAGGAGACCCAGGAGATGGCGGACTGCGGATTACCTAGCGTCCAGCAGCCTAGGCGCGAGTAGACGGGCAGAAGCCCGCCCAGGAAACCACCGCTACGATCGAGTACGTTTGCGAAGCGCAGATTAACCACCCGGCAATTGATCTTCTCTGCTGCCGCAGCTGCCTGCTCCCAGGCTGTGCAAACCTGCCAGCGGAAGGCACGCTGAGGATCGGGGGCAGATTCCTCGATGAGGATTTCGCCTGGACGATGGCCATACCAACCCACCGCGGAGGCGCACAGAAACACGCGGGGCGGAGTCGCGAACGCATGAATCCGCGCAACCAGAGCGGCAGTGCTCTCCACACGGCTTTGTACAATGGCGCGGCGTTTCGCTGGAGTCCAAAGACCGACCACTGACTCACCCCCAAGGTGAAGCACCGCGTCGCAATCAGGCATCGGCTCATAGGTAACTGGGCGCGAACCGGGTAGCCGTGCCAGTGGGAAACACTCCCATCCAATGGAACGCAGGTACGGAACAATCGCGCGCCCGAGGAACCCGCCCGCACCGGTGATGACGATCCTCATCGCGCAACCTCCATTCTCTCGCCCCGGTTCCACTGGTAATCGATTGGGGAAACCTCGAAGCACAGCTCAGGGGTTACCGGCTCATCCTGAAAGAACTCCCATCGCATGTGACGCACCGCGACGGGGCTGCTGCGCCAGCGATGTTCCTCGCGCGTAATGCGCACCACGTTCAGATGGCGCTCGCCTGCAACGGCGAGACCGATCGGCGGGTACTTCAGCGTGGTAGCTGCAGATTCCATGGAGTCGAAGGGTGAATCTGCCGACAGGACCGGCTGCATCGTGCGATCGAGTTCGAAAACCACATTTCCGCCGGGTACTCGAACACTGCCCGTGATTTGGGCCGAGGTCTCCTCGACGCGTACGGCTCCGACCTTGAAACGGAAGTCTGTAAGCACGTTGCCAGGAAGCGCGACAACGTGGCGGTCGCAGTCGCTGCGCACGAAGTACAACCCTTCGATGGTGCTGCCATTCGCCAGGTGCCCTTTGGCGTAGATCCGGTAGCCTACATGCCAGTAAGCGAGGCCAAGGAAGCCAGGCAGGGGAGCGGGTCGGAGATCTCGCACCTCGCAAACGACTGCATTCCAATATCCGAAGCCGCCGTGCACCACCGGGTCGAGCATTGCGGGCAGATGGCGCTGAAGGGCTTCAGCTGGCGTGCGCCAGGTGAAGAGCCAACACCGGTCAAGATGCCCTCGAATAGTGAGAGGATTCTTCTGGATGAGACTCATGGCAGCAGGCGAGCGAAGAGGGTGAAGAGCAGTGCGCCGGTGCCATTAAGTGCCACCATCCAGACCGTGAGCGGCTTCCACACCGGAACGCCGCGACGCGCGAGCAGGGTGGCTAGAACTGCTGCCATGACGACGTTCGAGCAGGCGACAACGCTTGCGTTGATCAATGCAGCGTGGTGGGTAGCGGCACTCGCCCAGAGGCAGAGATTCAGCAGCGCGCCGGTAGTGAGGACAAGCTCACCTGCGGCCATTGTAATCAGACTCACGTGGAAGCAGACGGCAAGCGACTCCCGGCAAAAGTGAGCCAGGGCAGGGATGAAGACGAGCCAGGCAATTCCGGCCGAGAGGATAAGCCAGGCCGCGCCGGACCAGACATTCCACTCCGGCAAGACAAGGCTGAGTGAAGCGCCAAAGATCCCGGAGCCGGCAACTGCGATACCAATGAGCATCAGCCACACAGTAAGCAGCGTCCCTGCAGGCATTGCAAAGTACGGGCCGCCACGACGGGACCAACCCGCTGCATGCGCCATGGAAGAACGAAGGGTTGCGCTCATTGGTTCAGCGCGGTTTGCAGTAGCCGCTGGAGCCGCAATTCGCTGCAGATCTGGAGTCCGCGAGCGCGGCGCGGAGATCGCCATCCGTGGAGCTGCCTAGCCAGCTCGAGAGCGCATGCCGATTCTCCGAGATGATCCCACAGAAGCGCGCGGCAAGCGGCAGCAGCGCCGGGCGCGCCAGGCGCTGCGACCATTCACGGTACTCGCGCAGCGCCCAAAGCACGAGGATCCAGGCCCGCTCTCCCCGCCAGACATCACCTTGGTCGCTGATCACCACCAGCTGCTCGGAAGGACGCAGCTCAACGAGGCCAGGGAAGCGGCAGGTGGCTTCCTCCGATTGCAGCGCGATAAACGTGAGAGACACGAACGCGGGCTGCCGTGCCAGCCATACACGCATCCGGCGGCAAAGCGCGCACTGCGCATCGTAGAGAATGTAGAGTCGCTTCATGGATGCTCACCCGGCGATCACGGTCGTGTGGGAATCCGCGGGGAAGGGAGGTGGCGCGCTGTGCAGGAGCGCCTTCCGGCGCATGCGGGCGAAGACGTAGAGATTGAAGAAGTGCATTCCTCCGAGCACCAGCAGCACCACGCCGATCTTCGTGCTCAGCACTTCCAGCAACCCCTGCAGGTCCTCCGGTTTGCCGCCGAAGCGGAGCGCAAGGGAGATGTAGCCAAGATTGATCAGGTAGAAGCCCACCAACAAAAGATGATTGATAGAGTCCGCCAGCCCTTGGTTTCCAGCGAAGGCATCAACCAGGAAAATCCGTCCATTTTTGTGGAGCGTCTGCCCAACCCAGAGGGCAAGGCTTACGCTGATGACAAGGTAGGAGAGGTAAGTGAGAACAGTGTAGTTCATGGTTTGCGTCTGTGTTGTAGTTTCAGGAATATTTGAAAGTGTGGGCCAAGAGACGCTCACTTGAGGAACTTGAGGGCGAAGGGGACGATTGAACTCTTCTCCGACTTTGCGATTTTGTTCAGCACGCCATCTGCCATCTGGACGAACTCGGAAAGCGCCTTGGTCTGGTCGTGAAATGCCTTCGCCTCCGGGATCGTGAGACCAGCGGTACGCGCAGCACAATCGCGGAGCACGAGCATCGCGGGCTCGATCTCGCGGCGCTTCCGCTCTCGGACTACCGTACAGAAAATCTTCCAAACGTCCTTCTCCGCCTCGAAGAACTCCTTGCGCTCACCCTTCCGGATCACGCTGCGAACGAGCCCCCAACCCACCAAGTCTCGCAGATTCATATGCGCATTTCCACGACTGATCTCTAGCTCGGCCATGATCTCGTCCGTGGACTGCGGCGTGGTGCTCACCATGAGCAGTGCATGGATTTGCGCCATGGTGCGGTTAATCCCCCAGGAACTCCCCATGATCCCCCACTGCGCGATGAACTCGTCGCGTGCTGCCGTGAGTTGCTCTTGCTGTGCTGCGGGAGTCTTAATCGCGGGCTTTGTCATCTCGTACTTTCAATCAATACTGAAAGTATGTTCTGAGTGCAAGCCCCATTAGCTGCTGCTGTGACCCTAGGCCAGCGCTTCCACTGCTTCCGGCATGCACGCCGGGCGCTGGGGCACGAGATCCAGTTCCGCGAAGAGCGCATGATCCGCATCCACACCAGGGTTAGCCGCGGTGAGCAGCTTGTCTCCGTAGAAGATCGAGTTTGCTCCCGCGAAGAAACACAGCGCCTGTCCCTCCCTACTGAGCCGGGTTCGACCGGCGCTCAGGCGGACCTTTGCCTTTGGCAGAGCGATCCGGGTGGTGGCAACGAGCCGCACGAGCTGGAAGACGTCCACGGGCGGCTGCTCTTCCAGTGGGGTGCCGGGCATCGCCATCAGGCAGTTGATTGGCACGCTCTCCGGCGCGGGATCGAAGTTCGTCAGCACCTCCAGCATCTTCAGCCGGTCGAGTTCCGTCTCACCCATACCGATGATCCCGCCGCAGCAGACATCCATTCCGGCTTCCTGCACCGCTGCGATCGTGTTCAGCCGGTCCTGGAAGGTATGCGTCGTAACAACCTTCGCGTAATGCTCCGGCGACGTGTCGATGTTGTGATTGTACGCCGTGACCCCCGCTTCCTTCAGCTTGCGCGCCTCGGGCGCCGAGAGTTGGCCCAGCGTCACGCACACTTCCATCCCGAGCTTGCTCACTTCGCGAATCGTCCCGAGCACCTGCTCAAAACGCGGGTCACCATCGCGCACGCCTTTCCACGCCGCGCCCATGCAAAAGCGTGTGGATCCATTCTCCCGCGCCCGCCGGGCCACCGCCAGCACGTCCTCTGTCTCCATCAGCCGTTCCGCCTTCACTCCCGTGGAGTACCGCGCACTTTGCGCACAGTACCCGCAATCCTCCGAGCACCCGCCCGTCTTGATGCTCAGCAGCGTGCAAAGCTGCACTTCGTTGCCCGTCCAGTGCTCCAGATACACCGCACGCGACTGGCTGATCAGATCGAAGAAAGGAGTCTCGTAGAGGGCCTGAAGTTCAGAGAGCTGCATGAAGGCGCGGAGTGTCCGACGGGTGCCCGCCAGGAGGCTAGTGAAAAGTGCGCCTGCCTACCGCACCCAGCGCCCGCCCGCCGTCGAGATGATCGGCAGCTCGTGAGTCTGGTACTGCGTCTTGCCCACCGCCCCGATCATCTTCACCCCCGTCGCCGAAGCCCATTTCTTACTCATGCTCTCGCCGGTGTGGCAGCCCCAGCTCTTCACGAAGGCATCGCGCGCGAAGATCCCGCGCCGGATCTGCTTCAGCTCGTTCTCGTGGAGCCAGACCTTCGATGCGCTGTCGATGTTGTTCGAGTAGTCGAACATGAAGCACGCCTTGTTCGAGTGGCCGAAGTACTCCAGGGACGCAATCTTCACGCGGTCCCGCGGCTGACCGTTATTGAGGTAGTCGATGAGCTGGGCGGTGCGGTCAAAGAAGATCAGCTTTACGCCGTATGCATCCTTCACAGAGTCGATGTGACTCAGCAGGTTGTTCCCTTCGGCCCGCGCGCGGGTGATGTAGGACGGCTTGAAGACCAGCCAGGTGATCGGCTCGCCCGGCTTCTCTGCCTGGAGTTGCTGGATACGAATCCGGGCCGCGCGCACGAAGTTCATCCACCAGTTGTCGTGCGGCTGCGCCTTGTACTTCTCCCACTGCATCAGCGAGACGCCCCCGGAGATGATCACGTGCTCGCGCGAGGCATCTTGCGCCTGGAGCGGACTGCAAAGGATTCCCAGCAGCGCCAGGAGGAACAGTGAGAGATGTCTCATTGGCCGGGAAGATGCGCAGTTTCCGGTGCCTGACAATCGGAATTGCAGCCCTGCGGTTGCTTTAGGGCTCCACCACCTGCGGCCATACCCAGTCGCCTTTGCTAAGATCGAGCTTATCGCTGCCCTGCTTCTCCGTGCCGAGTTGCCCGCCATCGTCGCGTCCGTTCCATCCGTCGTAGTAGATCGTGTAGCTGCCGCCATCGCTGAGTGCGTAACGAGCGGGGCGGCCGGTGGCGCAGTCTTGCGGGATCCCGCGTGAGCCCCGCAGATCCTCGTCGATCTTCTCCAGGGCGTCGGGATAGGTCCCGTGCCGAAGAAGGTGCCGCTCGAGGGCGAGCGCAATCAACGCAAGATCCGCCGTGCCTTGTGCCGCCGCGCTCTTGTTCGGAAGTAATGTGAACGCTGGAAGCGCCAGGCGGGCAAAGAGCAGTCGCGGGTCATGACGCAGCGGTCCATCTCTATCCACTTCGTTTACCACCGCTTCCGCACGATCCGGGTAGAACCGTGGCGGATTTGGATCCGCTACACTAAGCAGTCTCTGGTAGTTTCTGCCGATCGCCGCCTTATTTAGATCGAGCCATCCACCGGGGATGAATGTGAGCGCAGGCGCGAACGCATTGCCCTGCGTCGTGGTCACCGCCTGGCTGTCCGTGAAGAACCGGACCAGGAGACTTCTGTTTGAACGGAGCATCTCGATAGTGGGGAAAGCGAACAGATTGCGTTCGCCACGGATCGCACTTTCGAACTGCGCCGCGTGATTGATTTCCGCAAGCCGCTCTTGGAACGCTTGGAGTTGCGGATCATTCCATCGATGCGTTACCAAACCTTCCCACAAGGCAGTCATCGCCATCTCCTGAAGTGAGATCGACACAAGGTACCCGATCAAAATGGGATCCGCGCCAAACGCATCCTGTAGGCGCAAGACGAGAAGCACATCCCGGCTTGCCTCCATTTCCTTCCCCGCAGCGAGTCTCGCGCTCGCGCGAAGCCTCAAAATCTGACCAAACCCCTGCGCAGAAATCGCATGCGCGAGTGGCAGATGCATTCCTTCGTCGTAGCGAAAAGGGAAACGCGATCTCGAACGAGTTTCTGCAGCCTCTTCAAGTTGTATGAGCCAAGGATTGAAGCGCTCCAGCGACTTCAAGACGGCCGGCGCAGGATCTCCCGTTGACTCACTTCCCCCGTCCGCTTCGGCGAAGCGTGCTTGCCAGGCTGAAAGGTCGGTCACGGCGCCCTGTCTCCACCCCCGGATGGGGGCTGACTTGAAGCTCACGGGGAGCTTCATGCTGTCGAGCGCTTCCTTATGCGCCGGATCTTTGTAGGTCACCGGTCCATAACCGCCCTCCGCTCTTTCGTACTCGAACAGCGGTTTGAACAGGGGAGCCATGGCCAGGTTCTCCTCATCCGGGATCGGCGGAGGAATCACCGACTCGGTATCCAAATGCTCCCCCGCGGCGTCCGCTTCGGCTGCGTAGGCTTTCCACGCGCGCCGGCCCTGCCACCCCTGATGCACGTAGAACAAAGCGATCAAGCTGATTACCCACACTGCGGCCCAGCCCAGGCGGCGGAGCCATTTATAGCGTCGGCGTTTTGGGGCGGAGGGAGGTGTTTCGATCGGTTCCATTGGGTCAGGCAAATTGCAGAGTGGCAGTTTTCCGATCGTGACGGTGGCCACTCCGCTGGCGGACGGCGGGAGGAGTTGCGATCTCGACGGGCTCTTCATTGGCACGCACCTCCGCCATCAGTCGGGTTCTCTCTCGCACGGCAGTCAGCACATCCTGGTAGGCCAGAGCCGGGCCAACGCTTCTCCTCTCCTCTGGATCAAGTTGACCAAAGGTCCCTATCGCAATCCACACCGCCGCGAGTGCGCCCCAGCGGATTCGTTTCCACGGCACGCCACCATAGGGACTCTCCGTCCGCTCCTGTTCCTCCCGCGCAGCCACAGCCGCGCCCAGGATCTCGGCGCGCCACTCGGGTGGGAGCTGGGTTAGCTCGCGGCGCTGGAGCTGTTGTTCGAAAGCGTCTGGGTTCATTGGATCTCGTTGTAAAGGGGACGCAGCTGGGCGCGCATTTTGTCTAGTCCGTAGCGGTAACGGCTGGCGGCGGTGTTGGCGGGGATGTCGAGGGTGGCGGCGATTTGCTCGAAGGTGAGTCCGGCCCAGAGCTTCAGGTGGACGACAGCGCGCTGCTCGGGCGGGAGGGTGTCGAGCGCGGCTTCAGTGGCGCCGGACAGAGTCGCGGCGTCGGTGAAATCGGTGGGCGCACACGTTAGATCCGACTCCGCGCCGTACTGTTCGTGATGGCGCACCCGCGTGCTCCGGCGGCGGATTGCGTCGATCGCGAGATTATGCGCCATGCGCACGAGGAAGGCCCTTTCGTCGCGTGCAGCAGCGAGCAGATCGTCTCCGCGGCCCAGCCGCACAAAAACCTCCTGGAGCACGTCGCGCGTGTCCGCTTCGCTCCGGGTGAAGTCCAGGAGAAAGGCAAAGAGCGCCTGCGCGTGTGCATCGTACACGCGGGCAAGATCCGGGGGAGGGGACATGCTTCTCTCCAAGACGCTGCCTGGCGTCTGGTTTGTCTAACCTTTCCTCGGAAATGCACGCGTATGGCGATTTCGTCGATCGGCCCCGCTGTCAAACGTTCCACAAGGATGATGAGGGTTGCCTAGCCTACTTAGAACAAATCAGGTGGCAGTGCTAAGCGAATCTCTGCGTCTAGTTGTTCCCCGCGAGGCACTTTACTGCGCGAGACCACTCTCCACTGTTGCGTTCGAACGGCGCAACTGCGCGTCGTTGCGACGGGTGCGCCGATCCTTTCGACGGGATTGCGGGTCGTTCCGACGGGTAGCCCCGTCGTTTCAACGCGCCAACCCGTCGTACTAACGGGCGCGCCAGTCACATTGACGGATCAGCCCATCATCGCGACCCGCCCATGCGTCGTTTTCGCGGACTGACGCGTCATTTCGACGGAACGACGCGTCATTTTGATGGGCAATTCCTGCCGGTTGTGTGGAACGACGAGGGGTTGGCCCCGCCAAAGTGGGCGGTAATGACAGTGCGGTGGCCTGGCCGCCTACCACTTGCCGACACGGAAGAGGTGTGGCCTTGAGTGTAATCGTAAACTTTCCGCGAGCAGAGAGGGGCAGGATATGAGACCATGCGCGGCAATGGTAATCAACGAGCCACCCGAGTTTCCGACGATCGAGCTTGCCAGGCCTGCTCCTTTGCCATTCTCGCTCGTGCTCGCGAGGCATCTCTGTGCGCACAAGGCGGCGATGGTGGAACGCTGGCTGGATGATTTAAGGTCGCGGCCGGACATCCCGAGCGCCGATCCGCTTCCAAGGCACGAGCTGGTGGACCATATGCCGCAGCTTTTCGACGAGATGGCGGATACGCTGCGCGATGGCGACGAGCGAAATAGCGACGAAGCGATCTGCGACAAGGCGCGCGTTCACGGGCGGCATCGCTGGCGGCAGGGCTTCCGACTCGATGAACTGATCCGTGAAGCGACCGCGCTCCGAGCCCAGATTGTTGCGGAGCTGGAGGTGTGCTGTGCGGCGCAGCCGACGCCGGTTCCTCCCGCGGAAAAGGGCGTGGCGCTGACCATCCTGCGCGACTTCTTCGACAATCTGACGATCGGCTCCGTGCGGGAATTCGTGGAGGAGCGCGGGCGCGAGTTGGAGGGCGTGAATGCGGCGCTGGCGAGCGCAAGCCGTCGTGCGAATGACCTCGCGCAGGCGCGCATGAAGATGATGCGTACGGTCTCGCACGAGCTGCGGAATGCGGCCAATGCGATCGGCACCGTGACAACTCTGCTCGCTGAGGCTGGTGATGAGACGGAAGTCCGCGACGAGTGCGTGGGGATGCTGAGGCGCAATCTAGGCGACATGACGGCACTGCTTAATGGACTGCTCGACTACTCGGCCGCGCTGGCGGACGGAGCCAAGCTGCGACCGGAATCGGTGGATCTTCGCCTGCTACAACATGAGCTGGCCACGACTTACGAGAATGCGGCGCAGCAGAAAGGCCTTGGCTTCGCGGTAAGGTGCGATCCGGAACTCGGGGAACTCGTGACGGACCGCATGAAGATCAAGCAGATCGCGAGCAACCTGCTCTCGAATGCGATCAAGTTCACCCCGGCGGGGCGGGTGGAGATGGAGTTCTGCGCAGACGGCGGCGAGTCGTGGGTGCTGCGCATCTCGGATACTGGGCGCGGAATTGCGCCCGAGGATCAGCCAAAGCTCTTCAAGGAGTTCGAGCGCTTCGGAGCGGATGACGCGCCGGGGACCGGGTTGGGGCTGGCGATCGTGCAGCGGCTGGCGCGTCAACTCGGCGGCGACATCGTGGTGGAGAGCACCGTTGGAGCGGGCAGCACCTTCGAGGCGAGGCTGCCGCGCGCGCTGCCGAGCGTGGAGTAGCGGGGTCGCCGAGCTGCTTGCGGGAAGGCTCTAGATTCCAGACTGCACGGCCTTCAACTCCCGCTTCAGCAGGCCGGCGAGCCGGTGCTTGATGAGGTAGACCTGCGCAATGTTCACACGCAGGTCGGAAGCGATCCGGGAGGCGGGCCATTGCTTCATCACGGCGCAGTCGAAGACCTGGAAGTGTCCCGGCTTCACCTGGCGCTTCACGCGCTCCATGGCCGCGAGCAGGGTCTTCTCGCGCCACTCTTCCTCCCACGCCTGCTCCAGGGGGAGTTCTCCAGAGCTGGCCGGGAGCCGATCGATCGTGGCGGTCTCGCGATTGGTTTCCAAGTCTTCGGAAGGAGGGGATTCCGGCAGGCGCTTGCGGAATTGGTCGATGATCCGCCAGCGCGCCATCTGCAGCAGCCACGCCTTGAAGGAGCCAGCGGTCCGGTCGTACTGGCCGACATTGCGCGCGACCGCGAGCACTGTCTCCTGCACGACGTCGTGGGCCTCCGCATCGGAAAGCCCAGCGCGCCGAGCGACACTGTAGATCAGCCGCCAGTAGGCATCGAAGAACTCCTGCCAGCGCGCCTGATCCTGCCAATCCGCCAGCCGGCCGATCAGGCTATGACGTGTGGCAGCGGCGGTTTTATCGTCAAGAGTCATCGGCTGCGGCAATGGCAGGGAGAGGAAGCGCGAGTCCTCTTATGCAATCTGAGGGAGAGTAGGTCTGGAGGAAAGATTTCCGCAATCTGCTGAAAGATCTCACCGGAGTGCCCCGTACCTGTCGGAAAGCCCACTTCCATGCTCGCACGACTACTCCGCAGTTCTTTGCTCACCTGTTTTCTGCTGCTTCCCGGGTTGCTCCCGGCGAGTGCCCCCACGGCCCGGCTGGTCGTCCCCTCACGAACACTGGGGCCGGCAAGCACGTTGGAGATCCACTTCTCGGCACCGATGATTGGAAAGGATGAAGTTGGGAAGGTGGCCGAACTAGCGCCCATTGTCGTTCGCCCGGAGGCGCCGTTTACCTTTACCTGGCTCGATGAGCAACGCGGTCTGCTCACCCCTACGGCACCGCTGCCCTTGAGCACGACCTTCCAGCTAGGACTGCGCAAAGGGCTGAGCACCGCCGCCGGTGAGGTCTTCGAGGACGACTGGGAAGAGACCGTGAGCACCCCGCCCATGGAGCAGCGCAGCGCTCGAGCTCTCACCTACTTCCCGCCAGGCGACGCGCCCGTTTCGCCCGAGTACACGCTCCTCTTCAATGTGAACGTGTCTCCCGAAACGGCCGCCAGGTACTTGAAGTTCACCGATGGGCGCGGGGCGGAAGTTCCCGTGACGGTTGAGCAGAAAGCAACTGACTACTCGGGACAGGACCGCTACGGGAGCGAGCACGCGATGCGCGATCTGGCGCCATGGGAGGAGCAGTTTCGCCTCGCCACAGTGAAAGGAGCGGAGGTCGCGCTCCCTCCGCGCAATCTGCTGACCGTGTGCCCGAGCCAGCCGCTCCCGCCAGGGGAGCATTGGAAGCTGCAGATCGTGGCGGGCTTGCCCTCGCTCGACGGTGGCACGCGGACGCTGCGAGCACAGGAGGTGGAAGTGGGAACGGTAAGAGCGTTCACGGTGATCAGCGCAAAAGTGCACAACTACCTGAACTCCGGGCGGCGGATTGTGATCGATCTTTCCAAGCCCGTCGCAAAGGAGGTCACGCCGCGGAATCTCGCGCGGTGGGTAAGCGTGGAACCAGCGCCGGAGGATCTGGAGATGTCGGTAGAGGGAAGGCGGTTGGTGCTCTCGGGCTCGTTCCCAATCGGTGAGCCAATCGCCCTCGAGGTGGATCCAGGATTGCCCTGTGCGCAGCCGATGCTGCTGGCGCAGCGCTTCTCGCGCGAACTCAGGTTTGAGCGCATCCCACCGCGGCTCTACTTTGAGGAGTTCCAGACGCATCAGTTGAGCACAGGGCGCAGGCAGTTTCAACTCCTCGGGGTGAACGTGCCGCGAGTGCGGGTGACGGCGAAGCTCTTCCAGGTGGACACCGCAGCCAGCGCGCTAAAGGCGTGGAAGCAGTACTACGAGTGGAAGGATGAAGAGCCGCACGCCCGTGTGGACGTGGAGGATCTCGCGGGGGTGGCGGTCTTCGAGAGAGAGTATGAACTCAGTGCGACCATGGATGAGGCGAGCCCGCTGGCGCTGAGCTGGGATGAGATCCTCGGGGAGGGCCGCACCGGTGTGGTGCTGATCACTGCCGAGCAGGTCGGCGATGTGCCCGCTGGGTCGAAATGGCCTGGAACGCAGGCGATGGTGCAGGTGACTGACACCGGGCTGGTTTGGAAGACGAGCAAGACGGAAATCTTCCTGTACGCCTTTTCCCTAGCGACGGGGCAGCCGCTCGCGGGGGTGAGCCTGGCGGTTCTGAACACTGCGGGTGCGACTTGTTCCGAGGTGACGACTGATGACGCCGGAATTGCCAGGACGCCTGCGGTCGCGGACTCACAGTGGATTCTCGCAAGGCACGAAGGCGACCTGCATCTCGTCCCGTTCGGAGACGGGCGGGACGAGATCTCGCTCTATCGTTTTCGGCTGGGGGAGGACGAATCGGAGATCGAGGACGACATCTCCGGCGGACTGGAGAGCGCAGATAGCCGAGCGTTCCTCTTCACAGACCGGGGTGTCTACCGACCGGGCGAGACGGTGCATCTGAAAGGGATGGCGCGGGATTATTCGACGGGGATCGCGCGCGTTCCGGCCGGAGAGCAGCTCTCGTTGGTGGTCACGGACTCCAAACAGCGGCGTGTGCTGGTGCAGGCAGTTACGGTCTCGGAAACGGGGTCGTTTGAGGCTGAGGTCGCCATCAAGAGCACCGGTGCGCTCGGTCGGTATATGGTTGCCCTGAGCAGCACAGAAGTGGGCGAGGAGGACACGGAGCGCGACTGGGCATCGCATTCGTTCCTCGTGGAAGAATTCACTCCGAACGCCTTTGAGGTCACAGTGCGCGGCCCGGATTCATACGTCGGCACGGTCCCGCTGGAGATTCCGGTTCATGCGCAGTACTATATGGGCAAGCCGCTCTCGAAAGCGCGCTTGAGCTGGACGCTGCGCGCCGAGGACGTGCCGTTTGCGCCTGCGGGCTTCGCGGATTTCATCTTCTGTGATGCGCTCGGGGATAGACGGCTCGGGCAGGCGCTCAAACGCGTCGGAGAGTTTTCTACGCAGGGCCAGGCGGACCTCTCGCAGGACGGGCAGGTCGCGATCGTGACAAAAGTGCCACTGAACTCGAAGGTCCCCCAGCCGAGATCGGCGCGGCTCGTTTGCGAGATCACGGATCTAAACCAGCAGACGGTCTCGGCCGAGCATCACTTCACGGTGCACGGCTCGGAGTTCTATTTGGGGATGAGCAAGTTCCCAGGAATCGTACGTGAAGGAGAGCCGCTGCGGTTGCCGATCGTGGCGGTAGGACGGGATGGGTCGCCCCTGACCGAGCGAGTGCCGGTGACCGTGCGGTTCACTCGGATTGATTGGCAAACCAGCCGAGTGGAGGCGGCGGGTCGTTCAGCGGCCTATGAATCGGAACCAGTGCTGACGCTGGTCAGCGAGCGGCAGGTGCGGACGCAGCTGGTGGAAAAGGATGGGCGGAACTGGAAGTCGAAAGTGGATGAAGAAGAAGTGGCAGTCGTCACGGGTACTGCGGGGCAGTATCTCGTAGAGGCGAGCACGCGCGATGCGGAGGGGCGCGAGGTGGTGACAGCAGCGACGATCCTGCTGCACGGCAAAGGGCAGACGGAGTGGAATTATCGCAACCCCTACCAAGTCGACTTGGTCGCTAACAAAGCCATCTATCGAGGCGGAGAGACCGCGACGCTGCTCGTGAAAACGCCGATCGCGGGATCGGCACTCGTGACCGTCGAGCGGGAGAACGTGCGCCGCTCCTTCATCGCGCAGCTGGAAGGGAATGCGCCGTTGATCGAAGTTCCACTCGAGGAAGAGGACGCACCAAATGTCTTTGTCTCCGTGATGCTCCTGCGGGGGGCGGATGACAGTGGCCGCAAGTGGAAGACGCCAGAATACCGGGTCGGTTACACGAAGCTGGTGGTCGAGCGACCCGAGGCAAAACTGAAAGTGTACGTGCGCGCAGGGGAGAGCGCATATCGACCTGGCGATGCCGCTTCGCTTAACGTTGAGGTGCTCAACCACGAGGGTAAGCCGGTGGCAGACAGCGAGGTGACGCTTTACGCGGTGGATGAGGGAGTGCTGAGTCTCACCGGCTACGAGACACCGGATCCGCTGAGCTTCTTCAACCGCCAACGGGCGCTCCGCGTAGCCACTGGGCTGACGCTGCCGAGCATGCTGGAGGAGGACCCGGAGGCCGCGCAGTATGGAAACAAGGGATACCTGATCGGCGACAAGGGCGGATCGGACCGGATTAGAAAGAACTTCCTCGCCTGTGCCTTCTGGGCAGCAACTCTGCGGACTGGCACTGATGGTCGGGTTGCTGCCAACTTCACCGTACCGGATGGTCTTACGAGGTATCGCGTAATGGCCGTGGTGCAGACCGCGCAGGATCAGTTCGGAGCAGGGGAGGGTGCCTTCGAAGTTAAAAAACCGGTGATGATCGAACCAGCACCACCGAGGTTCGCCAATGTCGGAGACCAGCTGCAGTTGCGGGCGGTACTTCACAACACGACGGATCTGGCGGGTGAGGCGGTGGTGACGTTGGCGCTCGATCATACCGCTTCGGGCGAGAGTCTGGAGCGCACCGTGTTGTTGCCTGCGCACGGGTCCGTAGCGCTGGATTTTCCTGTAAGCTTCCGTGAGATGGGTGAGGCAAAGTGGGAATGGAGCGTGGACTTCTCGGCCGCGACCGGGGAGCGGTATCGCGATGCCACGATGACCTCCCTGCAGGTGCATTATCCGAGTCCGGCACGACGCGAGGTCCATCTCCGACGTGTGTCTGCCGGGGAGGCGGATCTCCTTCCAGCGATCCCGCCACATCTGCTCAACGGGCATGGAACGGTGCGGGTGAGCGTGACTAACTCCCGCGCGATCGAGCTGCGCGAAGCGATGGAGAGCCTTTTGCAGTATCCCTACGGCTGCGTAGAGCAGACGACTTCCAGTACGCTGCCTTGGATGACCCTGCGCTCCTTCCGTGGCACGCTGCCCGAGCTCGATCGGACTGACGGTGAGATCGCGGCGATGATCGACCGCGGAGTCAATCGCCTCCTCGCGATGCAAACAGGGTCAGGTGGACTCAGCTACTGGCCCGGAGGTCGCGAACCGATGCTCTGGGGGAGCGCTTATGGCGGCTTCGGGCTGGCGCTCGCAAAGAAAGGCGGGCATCCAGTGCCGGAGGCGGAGTTCGAGCGGCTCTGCGCGTACCTGAGCAGAGAGCTACGCGGCGTGGGTAGCTCGAGTGGCTTCACCGGGCATGCGCTGGCCTTGTACACGCTCGCGCTCGCAGGGAAACCAGAGGCGTCGTACCATGAAGTGCTCTTCCAACAGCGCCACCGGATGACCATGGAGGATCGGGCGCTGCTGGCTCTGGCAATCTCCGAAAGCGGTGGAGCGGTGACTATGATCGAGGAACTCCTCGCGTCCGGGCAGGCGATTGCCGCGACGGATCAGTGGTTCGGCTCCGCTTCACGGCAAGTCGCCACTCAGCTGCTCGCATGGTGCCACGTCCGTCCAGAAGGACCTGAAGTCGAGGCGCTCGTCACGCAGCTGGCGGAACATCGGACGGTTCGTGATTGGGTGACTACACAGGGGAACGCGTGGGCGCTGCTCGCAATGGGCAAGTACATCGAGAAGGTGGAAGGCGCGCGGGAGCCGGCGACGGGTTTGATGAGCTGGGGTGAGCAGCGGCAGGCCTTTGCCCTGGAGGCGAACGCTTCGTCTGCGGAAGGCTCCTGGCCGCTGGCGTCAAGCCTGGCTGGCCAGCCGCTGCGGATCTCGAACCCGCAGGGGCAGCGGCTGTATGCGGAAGTCAGGATCGAATCCCGACCGCAGCTGGTTGATCAGCCGAGGCAGGATCAGGGCTTCTCGGTTTCAAGGACGTACTCACGGGTGAAGGATGACGGAACCACGGAAGCGCTGACCGAAGCGCGAGTGGGGGATCGCGTGCTGGTCGCGCTCGAGATAACTGTTGATCGCGAGCAATCCTACGTCGCGATTGAGGACCCGCTGCCCTCGCTCTTTGAGGCGATCAATCCGGAGTTCAAGACGCATCAGACGGTGGACGTAAAAGGCGACGTTCAGGATTGGCACAGCGACTTCCGGGAACTCCGGAAAGACCGCGCGCTTTTTTTCCGCGATCACGTCCACCCCGGCACGTATGAGATCCGCTATCTCGCGCGAATCTGCGCAGCAGGCAATGCGATCGCGCCATCCACGAAGGTCGAAGCCATGTACTATCCGGACCGCTTCGGACTTTCGGCAACTGCGCGACTCACTGCGCTTCCGCTGAAATGAAGCTACGTCCACGCTACTGGATTCTCGGTTTGGCAATAGTCACGGCGGCAGCTCAGGCACTCAGGTTGATGCCCATACCGCCCGCACTCCTGCGGCCGGTGGAGCCCTCGCTCGAGCTCACCGATCGGCGGGGCGAGACGCTCCGAGAAGTACGAGTGGAGGAGAGATACGCGCGACCGGTAAAGCGGAGTGATCTGCCGGAATCGATGGTGCATGCGATCCTCGCTGCGGAAGACAAGCGGTTCTATCTGCACGGTGGCATCGATTGGCGGCGGATGGGTGCAGCCACCGTGTCGAACGTACATCAGCGGCGCGTTGTCTCGGGGGCATCGACGATCACTCAGCAGCTAGTGAAGATTGCCGACCCTCGTCCGCGTACGATCTGGACGAAGATCACCGAGGGTCTCACAGCACAGCGGCTCGAGCAGCTCTGGACGAAGGACGAGATCCTCGTGGCGTACTTGAACCGCGTGGATTTCGGGAATCAGACCATCGGGATCGCGGCTGCTGCAGGCTACTACTTCGGCAAGCCGCTGCACGATCTCACGCCTGCTGAGGCGGCGTTTCTCGCAGGGTTGCCCCAGGCGCCTTCGCGGCTGAATCCTCACCGGCACTTCACTGCGGCGAAAAAGCGGCAGGCCGTCGTACTGCAGCGAATGGTCGATGCAGGGTGGCTTTCCGCCGGTGAGAAGGCGCGGGCGGATGTGGAGCTCCTTGCGATCAGACCACGCTCTCGGCAATTCCGCGCGCCGCACTTTGTGGATCTCATTATGCGAAGCGGTCCGCGAAATGGGCTACTCGCAACCACCCTTGACCTGGGGATTCAGGCCGAAGCGGGACGAATTGTCCACGACCGACTGGAGCCTTTGCGCGCTCAGGCAGTGGGCAACGCTGCCGCAGTTGTGATCGAGAATCGGACGGGGAACGTGCTGGCCCTCGTCGGCTCGGACGACTTCTTTGATCCGGAAGCCGGTCAGGTGAATGGCGTGTGGGCACCCCGATCCGCAGGGTCGACGCTCAAGCCGTTCACGTACCTGCTCGCGCTCGAAAGTGGAGCCACGACCGCGACGGTCTTTGCCGATGTGCCAGTCAGCTTCCACACAAGTACCGGCACATATCGGCCGGCGAACTTCAACCATCGCTGCCGTGGACCCGTGCGCATGCGGACGGCGCTCGCGAACTCACTCAACATCCCCGCAGTCCGCGCGCTCGCTTCACTCGGCGGGCCAGGCCCATTGCGCCAGCGGCTCCGGCAATGGGGAATGACTACCCTGCCTCGACCAGCTGAGGAGTACGGCCTGGGGCTTACCATCGGTAATGCCGAGGTCCGCCTGCTCGAGCTCACCAATGCATATGCCGCGCTTGCTCGGTTGGGACGCTTCCTGCCGTACCGGCTGGAGCAAGCATCCGGCGCGGTCCAGGGTGTGGATGTTGGAAGCCCGAGCGCGGCCTGGCTTGTCGCCGACATGCTGGCCGACAACGATGCGCGGGCTCCGGCTTTCGGGCGGCACTCGACGTTGCGTTTCGATTTCCCGGTTGCGTGCAAGACCGGAACAAGCACCGACTTCCGCGACAACTGGGCAGTCGGCTACACGCCGGAGTACACGGTGGGGGTGTGGGTGGGGAATTTCGACGGTCGTCCGATGAAGGAGGTTTCCGGAGTGACCGGAGCGGGGCCGATCCTCCAGGATCTTTTCCAATACCTGCACCGGCAGTTTGGCACCTCCTGGTACATGCGCCCCACAGACATCGTTGAAAGGACCATTCATCCGCTCACGGGGATGCTTTCAAATTGCGCGGAAGCGATTCCAGAGAAGTTCATCCGCCAGGTTGTTCCCCAAACCGCGAGTCCTGCGGAGTTCGACGAGTTTGGACGCGTGCTGCTCGGGGCCGAATACCGGGAGTGGTATGCCAGCGCGGAAAACACCTTGGGCGACGCCGCGACGGTTCGCCTGGATGCGAAGCTGAGCGTGATCTCGCCACTTCCCGGGACCACTTTCATCATCGATTCAGACGTGCCATCCACAGCGCAAATTCCACTTAGCGCGCGCAGTTATGGGCCGCTCCGGTGGGAGAGCGAAACGCTGCGCTGTGATGTCTTGGGCGCTCGCAGCTTTGCGCACGCGAGGGAGGGACGTCATGTACTTCGTGCGATTGATCCAGTCACCGGGCAGACCGCGGAGACCTGGATCAACGTGCGCGCTCTCTAGTGGCTAGCGGCTCTGGTCCGGCACCAGCACGACTCGGAAGCCATAAATCACATCCCGCTCCGCACGATCGATTACGTTCCGATAAGAGCTGCGAAGTTCCGCAGGCGCGGCATTTGCCCACGACGCACCCCGGAGCACTCCCCAGTCACGCGGCCGCGTGCCGCCGGTATAGCTGTCCTGCACCCATTGCCAGACGTTTCCGCCCATGTCGAAAAGCCCAATCGCATTCGGGGCGAAACTGCCTACCGGCGAGGTCTGCACGAAGCCGTCCTGCCGTCCGGCAATAGTTCGCGTACCTCGTTTTGCGGCCGTGTCGGCGTAGTTACCCACCCCGGGGGGCGGCGGCCATTGGCGACCCCATGGATAGTCCGGCAGCTTGCCATCGCGCTCTTCCGGAGTTGTTCCGGACTCCCCGGTGAGCCCAGCCGCTTCGCTCCATTCCAGATCGGTGAGCAGCCGGTAATGCTGCCCTTCCTCCAGCGCCCCATTCCCGGCCTCCTTCGTGGTCAGCCATTTGCAAAATGCATCCGCGTCCTCCCAGTTCACTCGCACGACCGGGTGGTTTTCGTCTTGTGAGAAGTCGGTGGAAAGCAGCTCCCGCCCGGTTTCCTGAACGAACACGGCATAGTCGCGAACGCGCGTCGGCCAGATGCAGGCGAGTACTTCGCCCATGGGGACGAACCGCATCCCTAAACTGTTTTCCCAAGGGGCACCCTTTCGCGGGCCGCTGCGTTGGACAAAGCGTGCTCCGACAAAGGTCTGCTCACCGGGCTTCACTTCGCCCGCCACCTGGATCGGTTTGTAGCCGCTCAGCCGCAGCTCGTACTTCATGGGGCCCGGGATGACCTCCTCGCAAAGCAGTGGCGTCTGCCCGATCTCTTCACCGTCTACAAAGACTGCCGCACCTCCCGGAGCGCTCGTGATCTTCACCGATCCAGGGACAAACGAGAAGGCAAGTTCCGCCGGGGCACCGGACTTTGTGGCAATCGTCCTCCGTTGCACTGGCCAGGATCCGAAGCGCGCCACCACTTCATGGGTACCTTCAGTCAGTTCCGGAGTGACCGGGGCTACCCCGGCAGCCTGCCCGTCGATCTCAATCTCCGCGCCCGCAGGTTCGCTACGGATCGCCACTGTGCCAGTTGCAAACTCCGCTTTGACTTCCGCTGTCTCACCTCTTTCGATCCTAGCGGTTTGGCGACTCTCCTGTCCTCGACCCCGGAAAACGATCTCGTATTCCCCAGTGGGGAGTTTCTCCACGACCGCCGGTGCAGTGCCGCGCTGGACCTCAGTGCCGTCCTGCAAGAGAACGAACTCAGCCCCTGGCGGAGAGCTAGCGACTGAAAGGCGTCCAGCGCTTCGCCGTAGAGCCACAGATGCAGGTACCGCTTTCTTCCCCGGTTCGACTTCCACCTCCAAATCTACGGGATCGAAGCCCGCGAGCATCACCCTGGCAGCATGTTTCCCCGGCCTAAGCTTCCGAAATTCCGCAGGACTGCGGCGCATGGTGCCGGCGATCACCACCATCGCGTCGGGCGGATCGGAGCGGATCATCACCGCGCCTGGAGCGAGTTCCTGCTGCCACCACACTCCACCCGCAGCGAGCAGGCCGATCCCAGCAACTCCACAGAGCACAGGGACCCAGCGGCGTCGATGCCCGATCGCCAACCCATCGCGGACGCGCTCCAGGTCCTCGTGCATCTCCTCCGCTGTCTGATAACGCTGCCGCGGATCCGGTGCGCAGGCACGCAGCAGGATGGCGTTCAACTGTAGCAACCTTTCCCGATCCGGGAGTTCTCTCAGGCCGGTATGCAGCGCCGGAAAATCCATCCGGTCCTTCCCCATTGCCATCTCGTAGAGCACCTTGCCGAGCGAGTAGAGATCGGCCTGCGGAGCGCCCGGCCCTTCGGGCGGCACGTAGCCTTCAGTGCCGACGTACGAATCCTGCCCCCGCGCTGCCACCAGACCGATATCCGCAATCTTCGGCGTACCCCCTACAAAGATAACATTTGCCGGCTTGATATCGCGGTGCACCAGCCCGCGGTGATGCAGCACTCCTAGCGCACGAGTGAGCGACAGGCCGATTGCCAGGCATTCGTCTGCGAGCAGCCGACGCCTTCGCGAGAGCTCGCTGCACAGAGTCTTGGGGATGTAGTCCGCCGGGACGATCTCGTCGCCGAGCGCATGGTCATCCGCCAGCTCCATTACATAGTAGAAGAAATTACCGCCCTCGTCCCGGCCGACATGCAGGATGTCGACGAAACCCGCATCGCTCCGAGAGATTGGCTCAAAGCGGGCCATGCCTTCGAACTCCCGTAGAAATGCTTTCTCGGTCTCGAAAGTCCGCCGGTCGACGATTTTGATCGCCCGCCACGCCCCCGTGAGACTCCTGGCCAGCCAGATCTCCCCGTAGGCGCCTCGCCCGATCACGCGGACCAGCTCGTGATTTGGCACCCTGGGGAGTTCGCGTTCCGACATGACCGGCAGCATTCCAGCGCATCCTAGCGCAATGCGCGCTCAGCGTCATTAGAGGATCGACCCGGCACGGTGAAGGGGGGCGCGTAGCCCCTGTAGCCTCAGTCCATGGCCGAAGTTCCGAGGGGGCCCACGTCCTGATTGGAGGCTTCGCCTGGGAGCTTTGAAACCGACAGTCATACAGAGGGCCGCTACGGGAGAGAGCTCCGTCTGAACCCGCCAGCACTGACGGGATACCGTAGAGCCGCCATCCTGGAGGGCGGGCGTCGCAACTCACGCGCTCGATGCCCGACGCCGTGGTCCGCAGACGCGCCAATTGTCGTCAATTACAGGTCGAAAAGTTTGGGCGATGACTGAAATTCAGTCATCGCTGGACCAAAAAGGTCCGTTTCCGGACATTTTCCGGGTGTGGCCGGACAATTGCACCCCGTTCTTGGTTGGTCAGATCCTAGCGTCGGGCCGTGTACTCCGCAGAGTCACCGCCTCAAGCCCCGGATCAACGAAGTCCGGCAAACCATGCCGTGCTGCCTTCCATCGGGGGCTCGCCGCCGTCCTGAGAAAAGAAAACGCCGGTGGAGATTCTCCACCGGCGTTTGCAAACAAAGCTGATCAGGGGTGTTTTACAGCGAGCCCTTGACCACAGTAGCGCTGACTGTGGCCGACCCAACGACCGTTGCGGAGTTGAAAATGCTCACGCCAAAGGCGGTGTTGAGCGCAACTACGCCTTCAAGCGTCAAGGTGAGGTCGGCATCTTCCACGACGATCTTCTTGTTTTTGGGCAACACCAGTGGCGCAGTGAGTGCGAGATCAACATTGAACAGCGGGAACCGACCACCAGACAGGCCATTTACCACGACGATCGCGGAGATCACTGGAGCCTCTGAGCTGCCCACCGGCGGGATTGTAAGGATGAAGTCCTGTGCGGTAACAGAGTCGGTTTCGCTCGAGAAGTTCACACCGCCACTGTGAATGACCTCCGATCGCAGCGTAGTCAGGTCGATTGCGCCACCGGCGATTGGGAAGCGGAGCTCGCCTTTGGAGAGGATCACCTTTCCGGGGATCACTTTGGCAATCTCCACCTGCGCCACCTGCAAACCGGTGAGGAAGTTGGATGAGATCGAAATCGAAGTCTGGCCGGTCTTCACGTCGACCGTCCCGGAGTTCTGCGGGGCGGGAGGCGCAGCATGAGTGCTCAGGTTCAGTGTGGAGACGATCGCAGTGATGGTCAGGATTGTGCGGAGTGGTTTCATTCAGTGTTGGTTTGGTATTACGGGCCGTGGCCAGCAGACTTCGGGAAGCACGTCGCGAGCCTGATGTAAAACAAGCTGCTGATAGTGCCTAACTCTGTTGCCGCGCAGATACGGCGATGTTTTAGTCTTCCTTGCGCATTCGAATCCGGATTTGCCGGGAGAGCATCCAGCGCACGGCAAACATGTCCATGGTCGCCTTCACAGCGCGGTTCCCAAAGCCGTATTTGCTGACACCTGCCACTCGTGGGCGGTGATTCACAGGTAGTTCCACGAGCTTGTAGCCCAGTCCTTTGACAAGGGCGGGAATGAAGCGGTGCATGCCGTAGAACGGGACGAGCGCCTCGCGGCACTCCTGGCGCATGGCCTTGAGCGTGCACCCGGTGTCGCGCACCCCATCCTTCGTAAAGCGGCTGCGCACGGCATTCGCGAAGCGACTGGTGAGCCTCTTGGAGAAGGTGTCCTTCCGGCTGGCGCGATACCCGCAGACAAGGTCTGCGCCTTGTTCGATTGCCGCAAGGAGCCTTGGGATATCGGCCGGATCGTTCTGCAGATCGCCATCCATGAGCACGATCACCTCGCCTCTTGCAGCCTGGATTCCCGCATACATTGCCGCGCTCTGCCCGGTGTTCTTCAGGAACTCGAGCACTCGCACGCCGGGCCTGCGTTGTACCCGGGCAACGGTCTGATCCTTGGAACCATCATCCACGAAAACGATCTCGTAGTCCCGCCCGGCAAGCGCTGCATCGAGCTCCTGCTGGAGCGTCGCGACATTGCCTTCTTCGTTGTACAGCGGGATGACTACGGAAATCACAGACGGAGCGATGGGGTTCAAGAGTGGCGCGCGAATCCGCCGAAGCGGGCGCACACTCTGCACCGTCACTGGAAAATTTGAACCGCAATTATCGCGCTGGCACGTCGCTCTTGGCGAAGATCTGATCCAGCCCATTCAGGATCTCAATCGGGGCGACGTATTGCTTGGTTTTTGCGTTGGAGGAGATGGGCTCCCCAGACGCATTTACCAGCGAAAGCCAGGGAATGCTGCCACCCGCATATTGCCGGACGGATGACGCCTTAATTGCGTCGAAGGTGATCGCGGGAAAGGGCATGCCGGTCTTCTCCATGTACGTCTGCATGCTTGCAGCAGTGTGGTCACCCGACACGAAGATGATTTCGAGTTCCGGGTGCTTTACCTTTACGCGCTGGTAGTATTCGACGAGCTTTGGCGTGAATTGCCGGCACGGTCCGCACCAGAAAGCCGAGTAGTAGAAGGCAAAGATGCGCACACGCTTCAACTCGTCGGCAGGATAGGGGCGCAGGGAACCATTCTCCAGACGGAGTAGCTTCCCATCGATCATCTTACGGACGGTATCCGAACTTGCCGTGGTGGCTTGGCTGGACGCCTGCTGCGCTTCCTGCAGGCGCTTGAAGGTGAGCACGTCCTGCTCGCGCTCGGCCTTGAGGACAGCGATGCGCTGAAGTTCCTGCTGCTGAAGCGTGAGTGCCGCCTCTTTGCTCACGGCAAAGCTGCCGGTCTTTAGCTGTGCGAGGAGTGTGGGCGAGATCCCGACCTTGGCGAGCGACTGCTCTGCAGGTGCGTCGATAGGGGTGAGGAGTCGCCTGGCCAGTACGTCTTTTAGAATCTCTGCATCGGGCGTTCGCATGCGGACGAGCAGCTCGAGTTCCTTGAGCGCGATGGGAGCGGCGACGAGCGCGGATCCCAAGGCGTGAACGAGCAGGGCAGCAAGCAGGCGACGGTACATGCCTCCCGCAGATAGCAGGAGGCGCGCCCGCTCACGGTGGTCGGCGGCGAGGGGCTCGGGTCCGCGGGTAGGGTCATATCAACTTTGCGAGAACAACGAGGTGCGTGGCACGCGAGGCGCTAAGCAGGGTTATAGAAACTATAGCCCGTACTGGTAATGAGAATCATCCTCGCCACACTTGTTCTGCTCTTCACCGCCACGATCGGCGCTTCCGCAGCATCGCTGGATTTGGGTTACACCGCTCAATCCACACCCTATGACGGCTACATGCGCCCCGTCCGACAGGTCCTCGGTACCCTGGGCGAGGACAGTGTGACAATGGCCCGCGTTAGGGGCCTGATGCGTGAGGGCCGGCGATTCCGGTACGTTTTTGATGATCCTTACACCGCGGCCTATCCTGCGGAGACCGCTGCCGCCCGAGCAGGCGATTGCAAAGACAAGGCGCTTTGGCTTTGCGAGCAGATCAACGATGAGAGCGTCCGATTCGTCGTAGGGAAAACCCGTCGCGACTCCCGTCTGAGCCATGCCTGGGTACTCTGGAAGAGCGAAGGTCGCTGGTGGATCCTCGATTGCACCCGGATGAGCCGCCCGGTTGCTGCTGATAGCATGGGCCGAGACGAGTACGTCCCGCATTACTCCTGGGCGAAGGGTGCAGTCTACCGGCACGCCGCCACCCAGAGCCAATTTGCGGCGATCGCTGGAAAACGCCTCGAACCAGCTGTAGCCTCTCGCGGCGAACGCCGCTAGCTAGCTGACAGAGATTTTCATGGACTGCAAACGCTCGGAGCTTCGGCTCCGGGCGTTCTGCATTTTATAGGGCACGCAGCGGAGCCGCCTCAGACGAGACGCACGCCGTACTTCCCAAGTGGGTCTACGAATCCTGGAGAATTCAGCCTGGAGAGCTTCACTGCTCCGTCGCGATTGTAGGAGCGGATCACATCCGCAACAAAGCCGAACTCTTCGGCGCCGCTCGCACCGTCCACTTCCTGGATGCTGATCTTGCTGAATGTCGAGCCCGCCACAGTTGAATTCAAGAACGACGGGCCGCTGCCATCGACGCCAGTCACCTCGAACTTGCTGATAGTTCGCTTCCCAATGAAATCGGTGATGTCGTCCGGTCGCTCCAGCGCACCCACCAGGAAGGTGCTATTTTCGATGCCCCCGAGGGTGACGTTCCCAACATTGCCAAGGATCCGGATCTCGGAGTCATTCACAAATCCCGCAACGCGCATCGACGAGAGCTTTCCGGTCGGAGAGTTCACCGCAAGATCAGCCTCGAAGTCTCCGCGAACCCCCGTAGCACCGGTGATCGCCAGCTTTTTCAGCGATGGAGCCAAAAGCAGGTCCGTTTGCGAGTCGGTATCGAGCCACTCTACGGCCGTAAGAGAGTCGATACGCGCCTGCGAGTTGATGCTTAGATCTTCAACCCGGCCAAATGTTAGCTTAGTGCCTCGACCAACTTGCGCGCCGAGGCTGAGTACGGATGGGCCATCGACATCGCCTAAGGACACGGTACCCACGCCGCCTGCGAAGGAGAGGTTGCCGTGAACATTCGCCTTCCGGAAATCCAGCACGGAGAGCGAAGCACTGGCTGTTACACTGCCAAGCTCGACTTCGCCGTTCCCGGTTCCCCCGATCACCCGAAGTTGCACGCGAGTCTTCCTCGTAGTCTCACTAAGCGCGATGTCGGCCCTGCCATCGGCTTGGCCAGCTTGGAGCGCCAGAGTACCCAAGCCGGCCCCCTTGACTGTGAAGCTCACGATATCGCCATCAGCTTCAGTATAGGTAAGCGGCACATTGTTGCGCCCGTTGAATGACCCGAAGGCATTGAAGAGGCGGCTCGTTTGTCCTTCGACGGAGCGATTGTCGTCAGTGAAGAGTTCCGCGCTGTTGAAAGTCGCGGCGTCCGGCGTTACCTCGGCGACCAACTTGTACTGCACACCCTGCTGCGTTGCCAAATTCGCAGGCAATTTTACGTTGGCGCTAAGCACTACCTTCCCGCCACTCGCGATCGAGACTTCCTGATCCTGCAGCGAGCCGATTTGAATCTGCTGGGTTGGATCATCCGCACGCTGGAGGAAGAGCTTTACGTCCACCGTTCCACTGGCCAGAGCTCCGCCAGTATTCACGAGGTCGAACTTCACCTTTCCACTATCACCAGGGACGACGATGCCCGTTAGGCTACTGTCCAGCAGGTGAGTGATTAGATTGGGCTGTAACTGAACGGTAAATGGAATGTCCACGGTCTCCGCACCACGCGTCGCGGTGACTGTCACATTCGCCACGCCTGCTGCCCCGGGTACATATCGGAGCGTGAGATTCCCGCCAGAGATGGTGGGTGTAACGATCTGAGCGCCCTGTCCTTCAACCGTCACTGAATAGGTGATGCCAGTGAAATCGCCAGGTGGTCGTTGCGCGATTTTCGCATCAACGATCTGGATCAGGTTGTCTACAGTCGGTTTCGGGGCGGGCGTCGCTGGGTTGTTATCCGGATCGGGATTGTAGTTCTGTACCGGCGCCTCGAATTCGCCTACGACCTTCGCGAGTTCCAGATTGGTAATTGCGTCCACCACACTCATGTCCACGACGCGCCCGAAGACAGTGAACCCCCCATTCTGATTATCGAGATTCTGCGAGTTGTCGCTCAGGTTAATGAAGAACTCGCTCGTGCCGGTATTTGGTCCCAGCCCGGTCTTGGCTAGCGAAAGGGTGCCGCGCAGGTTTGAGAAGAGCGGGTTGAATTCATTGTGAACTTCGGGCGCTGTATCGATGTGCTCGGTGCCGAGGCGGTCAGGCTGAAAACCACCACCCTGGAGGACGAATGGCGTGCTGCCGTTAAAGGCTAGTCGATGAAAGAACGTGCCGTCGTAGTCGCCGTTCTTATTCGCGTTCTCTACATAGGAGAGAAAGTTCTGAACGGTTAGCGGAGCGACGTCGTCGAAGAGTTCGATCGTAATCGTGTTCTGCAGGCCTGCAGCGACCGGATCGGCATCGAAGTTGAGCTTGAACTCTACAAACGTGTGATTCGCGCCCTCACCCGTGGATCCGGTATCAAAGATCCTACTAAGATCCACGACGTCGCTGGTGTTCCCGGGGCCAACTTTGATGTCGGGCAGCGGATTGAAGACATCGGGAAAGACGACGGCGGGAGCGATACGCGCTTCCAGGGCTTCGATGCAGGAGGGGGTGGAGAGATTCAACATGCGCGAGAGAGGGGTGAGGAGCGGGAAGGAACGATAAAACTATGCGACCGCGATCCGGCGGACAGCTGTGTCGGAACCAATCTGGTGGACTGCAACATTCGGAACGTTGGCACCGTCGATCTTCATCTTGCCAATCTGCTGTGCGACGAATCCAAAGTGGTCGCCGTCTGTAGCGGTGCCTGACACCGTTCCTCCAATTATCACTCCGGCGATACGAGAGACGATGCTGCTGCTCCCGCCGTTCAGGGCTGCGTCATCAGAGTTCCCAAAGCCGCTGCCGAGAGTGTCCAGAACTCCAGCCACGAGGCTCGACGCGGTCCAATTGCCAGCGACCTTGACGCTTCCGATCTGGGCATCGGCGTTTACACCACTAAATGCGCTATATCCGGCTAGGATCTCCGAGTCCGACACATTCCCATTGATGCTTACCTTGCCGATCGCCACATCCGACGAACCCTTCTGAACAGCTTGGCCAATCGCGGTGATGATGCTGTCTGTCACATCGCCCTTCACAGTGAGTGAACCAATGTCAAAACCCGCGCGGATCGTCGCGCCGATTAAATCGTTGTTCACAAAGATCGAGCCGATCCGCCCGGCCCCGCTACCGTCACCTGCGACAATGGCGGCACTCCCAGCGCCCCCGAGTTCAACTGTGTGTACAGCACCGATCTTCACTGCTGAAATCGCGGCATCGGCGTGAATCCGTCCAGAATCGCTGCCGACTCCGCCTTGCAGCAGGCCAGTAATCGAGATGCTCCCAAGCTGGCCGACACCGCCGGTGGCAAAGTCCGGATCAAAGCTAAACACGCCGCCGCTGCGAGCACCCGCAGCGCCAATCACGTCGCCGGTGATGCTCACCTTCTTAACCAGCCCATGCCCAATAATCCCGCCCGAGGTGTCTCCCCCGCCGCCTTTTAGATGTCCCGCCAGTGTGACGCTTTCGATCCCGCCGTTGCTATGAATTACGCCGCTGAAATCACCCGCACCGCCCTGCACAGCGACTTCGACACCTACTCCCTTAACAAGAATCTTGCCGAGCTTTGATTCACCAACCACAGACCCGGAGAAGTCACCTGCGCCGCCGATGATGCCGCCGCCGATTGTGAGGCTGCCTATCTCCGCGTTGCGATCTGCACCCGCGAGCCCTGCATGGACCGTCCCGCTGCTTTGGCCGATGCCGCCAACGAGATCGCCACCAATGTTAACTTTTCCGATCGAGCCGGTGCTGGCGATAAAGCCGGTCTTTACGGACCCAATGCTGCCCGCCCCAATGACGTCACCGCCGATCGTCACAGAGCCGATCGACCCGCCGCTCGTGATGAACCCGCTCGAGCTAACCGCACCACCGACGAGATCCCCGCTAACGGTAACAGCTTTCAGCACCCCACCAACCGCGATTCCGCCGGTCTCAGCACTCCGTCCAACGACATTGCCGCCGATGAAGATGCTCTTGGCGTCGCCGTCAGTTCGGATTGTCCCAGCAAACTGACCCGCTGACGAAGCCTCAGGAATTTCAACCCGCAAATCGCCAAGGATCTTAACCGTGCCGAGTCCCTTAACTGCAAAGATCGATCCGCTCAGACTGGCTGTTCCGCCGAGCACGTCTCCATTCACCAGAAGGTTGTCGATCGAACCGGCAGCGCGGATGAAGCCAGAACTCGAACCCATACCGCCAATTACTCCATCGCCAACCTGGCCTGAGCCGATCGTGAGCGAGCGTATATCGCCAGCTGTCGTAATGCTCCCGCTCAATGTGTAACTCGCAGGATTGCCCGATGTGGTGAGCCCAATGAGCGCTCCGCCAATAGTCATCTTCTCGATGTCTCCCGTGAAAGCGCCGAGAGCCTTCACGTTCAGCGCTGCGTGCTGCATGTTGTCGAGTACTGTGAACGAGCCAACTCGCCCATAGATGACGCTCTCTGCAACAGCTGGTACGATCGGGGTCGCACCTTCAGGCACGGCGGGCCCGAAGTTCTGCACTACGAGGCTTTTCACCCCGTATTTGTAGTCCTTACCGCCAGCGTCGATCTCTACGAGGCGCCCATCGACGACAACTTTACCTAATCCCACGGACACAGCAGTGGTGCCTGTTGCAAAGGTTCCATTGATCTTCCCAACAGTCGTTAAGCCGTCGCCAGTTCCGGATTGATCGGAGGTGATCGAAACTGAAACTTCACCTGCAACACTTGCTGGGCCTTGAAGCGCGAATTTGGTGAAATCCAGAAGCTTGAGCTGTTGCGGACCGCTGTCGCCAAACGCAGACGTTTCCAGAGCGCCACCGGCACCGATCTTTTCAAAGCCAAAGACTGCACCCAGCACAACCGCCTGCTGTTCAGGGGTGGCCTGATTGAAGAGCGGCTTGGAAAATTCGATGGTGACCATGTCACCATCGAGATCGACGAAGCTGACTTTCGACGGACTAATCAATGCAGCCGGCGCGATGCGGCCTTCCAGCGGCTCGATCCCGACATTCTCGCGCTTCGGTTTCCGGCGCGTCCGATTCTGCTCCACCCGAGGTGCCTGCGAAGTTGCAGCGGCGCATCTAAGGCTCTGCCAAAGTCGACGCAGGAGTGAGGGACGGCGTGAAGAAGTAGTCATGAACGCGCGGCAGCTTTATTCGTTATCCTCGTTAGTGACCGTGATGTCGGGAGGATTCACGTTGTGATAGTCGGGGTCGTCACTCACCGTCGGGTGGACAGTGATGGTGTACTGCGGGTTCGTCGCTTCATCGACTAGGTCGTCTTGAGCCACGACCTGAATAGTTGCTTTGGAAGTGGCGGCATTCAGGACCACCGTAACTTCGTTCGCTGGCGTTCCGTTCCCAATTGCCAGCTTGCCTTCCGCAGGATTACCGCTGGTTAGCTTGATGGATACTGATCTGCCCGCCAAAGGCAGCGGACTGCGTAGCGCAATTTCAAATGTACCGTTCACATTTGGCTCCTTCGTGGTGAGCGCCGTCCTCGAGATAGTCACATTTGCATTCTCGTCTCGCACGTAGACTGACAGCGGGCCGGCAACCCGGTTCTGAAACAGCGGATCGTTGCTCTTGGCTCCACCAATGCGAACACTCAGCCGCTGATCACCAGTCTCTGCGACATTGTCGTTCTTCACAGTCAGGCTAACCTCCTGCTCTTTCGTCCCCTGGTCCCACATCTCAGGCGTGAAGATCACTTCATGGTCTGGACTTTCCGTTAGGTACTTGCCTTCTGCCGGTGGCTTGGCGGTGAAGTAAAACTCGCTTGGATCCTGCTGGCCGAAGCTGCCGACGATCGAAAGCGGGATCTTTACTTCCGAGGAAGGTCGTCTTGCGATTCGTACCTTGAAGCTGCGCACATTAAAGGAGCCAGCATTCTCCATGAGCTCCACGGTCTGGCTGGAGTCGTTGGCGCGTGGAGTGTCTCGTCCGATGACGCTGATCGGCGAGCCGAGATCTTCCACTGCAAATCGTTCGCCGGGAGCAACCAAAGGCTCCTTGTAGTCGAAATGCGCAAGCAGGTAGTAACCCAGTCCAGGTTCTCCTTTCGGAAGATAGATGCGCGTGTCTGTGCTGGTCTTGTCAAAATCCAGTTGTCCGCTTACGCCTCGCTTCAAAGGGATGATCTTTAGAGCCTTCTTGTTCTTGCCGATTGTAACCGGGATATCTTTGGGATTGATGCGAGTCACTGGAGGCTGCACCGAGCTATCCTCGTATTCTTCGTTCTCGAGATTAAAGTTTCGGTCGGCCGAGAGGTAAAAGCGGATGCTTGATGCCGGGACCGTTTCACCTCCGTAGCTAATGACCACGAGACCGAGTGTGGCCATCGTTTGCTCGTTCAGACCGCTTCCAACTGTCGTCAAAAGCGCTTTCGCGCCCTTCTTCGTCGTCACCTGCGCTATGTCCGAGATGATCCGTGCCTTTGAGAAAGGTGGAAGGAAACGCGGAGCCTTTGCATTAACTGCCCGCACTGTGGCCCATCCTACAACCGGGGCAACCGTGCCTGCCTTGGTTACTTCCACAAGTACCGAGTAGCTATCGGTGTCTCGGTAATCGTGAGTCCCAGTGACAAATAGTTGTCCACTCCCCGCGCGCTTTACGGTCCCAACCGTTGCGGTTCCGTCGCCCCAGTTAACCCGGGCGCTATACAGAGAGGGGTCGGTAGCTGCAGCGCTATCCTCGATCGTGGCAAGTACTTGGTTAGCCACTCGGGCACCCTGCGCTGTTATCGCCTCACCGAAGACCTTCACCGGGCTCTCCGAAATCACCGCAATGGTACGCACGGTCTTCTTCAGCCCCGTCGTGCTCTCGATACTGACCTTGATATTATATGTGCCAGCGCGGCTGTAGGTATGTGTTCCCTTAATGTGATAGGCTACGAGGTTCGGCTGTGACGGGTCGCGCACGATTTCGGCTGCACTTGCCAGCGCAGGGGTGCTGCCATCGCCCCAGTTGATCCGCGCTCCATAGCCGCTCTTGTCACCACGGGCGTCAGCGTCTGAAAACGAGGCCAAGCTCGCCGTCAGCGCAATACCTGGCGCGCCGCTCACCGGAATACCCTCTGCGGTGATTGGCTTCTCCCCGATAACGAAAGTTGCCGAACGCTGATCGTCCGTTCCGCCGCTGCTCGCCCCAGTCATGTCATACTGGCTCGTATTCATCCCGACTAGATGTTTGCCCGTCGTAGGTGCCGTGCCCGTGCCCGACCGCTTTACCGGGAATACCTGCAGGCTGTTCCCCACCACTTGATTCACCGCATCGCCAGTCAACGTGAGAGATGAAGTAAAAAGATAGTCATCTTCCAGATCCAGTGCGCGGAGGGCAAAGGCCTCCCCGTTCGTGGCACTTAGCGGACCGTCCAGCGGAAATTGTGCAAAGAATGGCGGCGAGTTGCTCCCGTCATGTTCCGCGGTCACGGTAAAGCTCTGGGTAGCGGTGCCGCCTTTTCCGTCACTAATCGCTACCGAGATCGTTGAGGTGCCCGGTGCTTCCGCAGTAATCACGAGCACCGCGTCGGTGAAGTTCGGCACCACAGTCGCGCCAGTTATCTCGATCGGTGTGATCGGACTGCTGTTCTTCTCAGGGTCGTCCGGAGTGCCGGCAGGAAGATCCGTCCGCGTGGGCTGATCCTGCAGACGAACGTTGTTCATCTTATCGAGCAGGTCCCAGCCGCGCACTAGTTGACCAAAGATCGTGTGGTTAAAATCCAGGTGCCGCTGGGGTCCTACGGTCACAAACCACTGCGAGTTGTTCGAGCCGTTGTAGAATCCGTCGAATCCCGCGTTGGCCATCGCCATTTGGCCACGGCCGGTGAAGATCACGCCAGGGTGGAACTCGTCGTCGAAGTTAAAGCCCGGCCCATGCGAAATAGTCTGGGCGCCATCCCGAACATTCCGGGTATGGCCATTGGGATCGCCCGTCTGACACATGAAGCCTTTAATCACCCGGTGAAAGATCGTGTGCCGCGTGCCCGTCCCTTCCGGTCGAGGCAGGTAATAGTTGCTTTGCGCAAACCCGTTGATGAAACCGGCAGTCTCAGGCGTCCATTGCCTCAGCACCTGGAAATCCAGCTCGCCCTCAAAAGCCACATCTCCTGCACCTGACGACGCATGACGAACGGCCAGCTTGAGGTGCGGCTGGGCAGTACGCGCCCGCACATGGATCTTTGGATTAGAGCTCGTTACCGTGTAGGAGAGGGCATCCCCGTCTACGTCACTCGCTGCGATCGGCATCACCAGACCCTTGCCGACAGGTAGCGTGGGCAGAACCTTATCAACAGTCCCCTCTTTAAGAGGATCATCGAGTACCGGTGAGGTATTCGCCGGCCCTTGAGCAACGACCAGCGAGACTGCAGCAGGGAGCAGCAGGGAGGTCAGCATTGCGGAGAGCAGTTTCCAGCGCAGGGGTCGGATCATACGGGCAGAGTTCAGCCAAAGGGGGCGCGGGGAATATCGCAAGGTTGAGCGAACTCGCAAGCACTACGATAAAATTATGACAGTGACCCTCCGTCGGGCACGAGACGCCATATTGCTAACTTCCTTCCAAGTGTTCAGGAAGATAGGTGCGCAGCCGGCATCGGGCGGACCGGCCTGGCAGCTTTGGCGTTCCAGCAGTCAGGCTTACGACTTTCGCTGAAGCCTTCAGCGAGGCAAGCAGCTTTGATGAGTTGGACACTGTCGGCGAGTGGGAAGGCACTGGCCGTGCGTGTGGTTCGCCGTTCTCCCATTTCGGGTCGATACCGGTACCAGCGGCTGGCGGATGACTAAAATTCTGTCATCGCCGGAGCTTTTTTGTCCGGATTGGACCTTTTCGGTACGAGCTCTCGACCGTGTGGTGGGCCTGCCATCCGTCGTGAGTCGGAGATGGCCGCCGAACATTGGGAATCCGACCCTGTTCCGGTACCGGCGTCCAACCCGGTTCAGCGGTCTCGATAAAATCTACACTCGCCATCGCGTCCCGGAGCCGCTTCCGTCCTTCGCATATGCGCTTAGGCCTTTGGTTGCTGGTGATGGCTCTGGGACAGTGGCCGCTCTTCGCGCAAACAAAGGCAATTGTGGTTGCGACGTATAACATCGAAAACTACCTGGGGGAGGTGAAGGAGGGTCCGCCCAGTGAGCGGACCAAAGCCAAGCCTGCCGAGTCGGTCGCTGCGCTCGTGCGGATCATCGCGGAGATCAATCCCGACATCCTAGGGTTGTGCGAGATGGGGCCGCCGGAGCAGTTTCTAGAGTTTCAGGAGCGGCTGCGTGTAGCCGGTCTCGGCTATCTCGACGCCGCCTATGTCGAGGGTGTGGACAAACACCGGCACGTCGCGCTGCTTAGCCGCTTTCCCATCGTAGCACGCACTTCCAAGAGCGATGTGCGCTACGAGCTGAATGGGATGCTTGAGCGGGTCCAGCGTGGCTTTCTGGACGTGACCGTCCGCGTAAACCCGCAGTACGAGCTGCGGCTAGTAGGAGCGCATTTGAAGTCGAAGCTGGCCGCGCCCGAAGGCGAAGCCGAGATGCGCCGTCACGAAGCGCAGCTTCTACGCAAGCACGTGGCGGCCATTCTAGCCTCCGAACCCGAGGTGAACCTGCTGCTTTTCGGTGACTTCAACGAGCATCGGAACGAGCCCGCAATCCTGGAGATCATGGGTGTGCGCGGTAGTGCGTCGTACCTCGCAGATTTGCAGGCCGCGGACTCTCAGGGAGATCGCTGGACGCACTATTGGAAGACTGCCGACGTGTACTCGCGGCTGGATTATCTTTTCGCCAGTCCGGGTCTCCTCCGCGAGGTGGAGCGCGACAAAACGTTGATCTATCGAGGGGCGGATTGGGCCGAAGCGAGCGATCATCGCCCTGTGTACACGAGTGTGCGCCCGTTCAATGTCGGTCGACGTTGAGGTGGGTGGATGAGAGTTGCGAGGTGTGGTGGTTTGGTCGACGCTGCGTCGCTTCACGCATGATCCGCTTCTCCGCCTTCCTTGTTGCTCTCCTCCTGGTTGCTTCGATGGCGGCGCTTGGTGGGGCTGCTGATGAGGATTGGGCAGCCCTTGTGGCTCTGGATAAGGGGCCGCAAAGCGCCATGCGTTCGCAGGCCGAGGCGCAGACCGCAGCAGTGGCGCACATCGAGCGGCAGGAGCGCACATTGCGAGACTTTTTGCGCGAACATCCCGGTGCGCCACAGAGCTTCGAGGCACGGCTGCGGCTCTCCCGTGCGCTGCAGATCCGTGGCGAATGGCAGAAGATCGCCGGCGCTCTTGAGGAGGCGCAGCGCCTGCTCGATGATGCCGCCAAGATCGCCACCCCCAAGCAGCGGGTGGAGGTGGACTTTTCGCGGCTCACTCTCGTCATGCGCACCATGAGGGGTGCGAGCCGTGCGGAGCGAGAAGACTTGATGAATGCTGCACGCAAGTTTCAAAGCGCCCATCCGGATGACCGGCGTGTGTCCACGGTGCTCGTGGAGGTGGCATCTCTCATGGACCATCAGCCTCGGACAAAGCGCGCGCTGCTGAACGACGCCAGAGCGTTGGCCCGCTCGGATGCGGACCGGGCGCGTGTCGATGACGATCTCAAGAAACTGGACCTGCTCGGAGCGCCTGTGCCACTCCGCTTCACCTCGGTACAAGGGCGTGAGATCGATCTGGCGGCCTTGCGCGGCAAAGCCGTGGTGCTGGTCTATTTCGCCGAATGGTCTCCGCCCTCAGTTTCGGCGCTTAAAACTGTGCAGGCAGCGACCAACTCCATGCCCGACGGACGGGTGCAAGTGGTGGGGGTGAGCTTGGATAATTCCGCGGCGGCGTTGAAACAACTGATGGAGCAGCAGGGCATCACCTGGCCAGTCGCCTACGACGGCAAAGGCTGGGCGAGCCCCTTGGTGCGGGAGCTGGGGATTAATGCTTTACCCACCGTATGGCTGATCGATGGACAAGGCCGGCTGCGTTCCCTGAAAGGGCTGGAGGATACCGCCGGTCAGCTTCGCCAGCTGACGGCAGAGCGGTAAGGGCGTTATTGTGCGCTGACTTCGAAGGCAGGTTGCCGGGAGAAGAGCGTGAGCGCTTCGCCCACTAGGAAGAGCGAGCCCGCTACCAGGATGGGTTCGGCATGCGCGCGAGCTTGTTGCAGGCCGGAGACGAGGTCGGTGGCTGAAGCGCACTCAAGTGCAGGCGCCGCGGCTTGGACGAATCCGGTAACCTCCGCCGGCGTGCTGGAGCGAGGATTATTAACAGGCACGGCGATCACGCGTGCCGCGATCCCCGCGAGTGCGGAACAAACCCCGGCGACGTCCTTATCGCGTAGAACCCCGAGAACGACTGTAGCGCGAGTTGCTCCGTGGATCTCCTGCCAGGTGCGCGCCAGGGTGTTCGCGGCTGCTGGATTATGCGCGCCATCGAGCACCGTCCGGGCGTCGATTTGCTGGAAGCGGCCCGGCCATTCCACGTCGCGCAATCCCTCGGCGATAGAACTTTCCGCGATGTCCAATCCCGCGATCTCCAGCGCGTGAACGGCCAGCGCGGCGTTCCAGCGCTGATGCTCGCCTGGAAGCGCGATCGGGAGTCGCGGCAGCGGTGAGCAGACGAGGTGGAAGGCGCAATCCCGCTCATAGGCGAGATGGCTCACCACGAGCTGCGCCTCGCGATCCTGCGGAGCGGAGACAACCGGGATTCCTGGCTTAATGATCCCCGCCTTTTCAGCCGCGATCTCGGCTAGCGTTTGACCGAGCCACTGCTGGTGATCCAGATCGATCGTGGTGATGATCGAAGCAAGCGGGGTTACTACGTTCGTGGCATCGAGCCGTCCACCCATTCCCGTCTCGAGCACCACGAGGTCCACATCCTCCCGCTGGAAGTAGAGCAGTGCGAGCGCTGTCGTGATTTCGAAGAACGTGGGGGAGTGATCCCACGGCGCGGTGAGTTCGCGAATCTCGGTCAGGATCGCAGCGACCGCTGCCTCCGGGATCATGTCGCCGTCCACACGAATGCGCTCTCTAAAGGTCACGAGATGCGGAGAGGTGAAGAGGCCGGTCGAGTAGCCATCAGCGCTACAGATCGCGTGGAGCATTGCGCAGACCGAGCCTTTCCCGTTCGTCCCAGCGACGTGCAGGAACTTCGGGCGCGCGCGCGCATTGACTCGCAAGCCGAGCGCTTGAACGAGCCGCCGCATGTTCTCCAGCCCCAGCTTCACGCCGTGCAGCTGAGTCCCGTACAGCCACGCGACAGCGTCGGCGTAGTTCACGCTCGCTTGTGGAGGTAGCCCAGCAGTTCGCTCAACATCTCGCGCATTTTTTTGCGATGCACGATCATGTCCACCAGGCCGTGCTCACGGAGGAACTCGGCGGTTTGGAAGCCGGCAGGCAGGTCCTGGTGCGTGGTCTCACGGATGACTCGCGGTCCCGCGAAGCCGATCATGGCCTTGGGTTCAGCCATGTTGATGTCGCCGATGGTGGCAAAGCTCGCGCTGACGCCTCCAGTCGTGGGATGGGTGAGGACGGAGATGTAAGGCAGCTTTGCCTGCGCATGAAGCGCAAGCGCGCCACACGTTTTCGCCATCTGCATGAGGCTGAGCACGCCCTCGTACATGCGGGCGCCACCGGACGCGGAGACGATGATCACCGGCATGTTGTCCGCCGTGGAACGCTCAACAATGCGGGTGAGCTTCTCCCCGACGACGGAGCCCATCGTGGCCGCGATGAAGTTGAAATCCATTACTGCAAGGCCCAGCCGCCGACCTTCGATTGCGCCGACACCAGTGATCACGGCATCCCGCAGGCCGGTCTTCTTCTGGTATGCCTTCAGACGATCGGTGTAGCTGGCCTGACCGGTGAACTTCAGCACATCTACGGAGGTCATTTCCGCATCGGCTTCCTGAAAGCTGCCGGGGTCGGTGAGCATGTCGATCCGCTCGCGGGCGCTCTGCGTGAGATGGTGGTCGCAGCGCGGGCAAACGCGGAAGTTCTGCTGCAGCTCGAGATTGTGAATCATCTCCGCGCAGGCCGGACACTTGTGCCAGAGGCCTTCTGGGAGTTCGCGCTTTTTGTCGGAGGAGAACGGCGGACGAGAGAAAATGCCCATGTTGGGTGTACAGGTCGAAGGATCAGCCGCGGGCGACAGTCAGGACGCGGACAGAGGCCGCGCCTGCTTCGCGCAAGACGCGCGAGCATTCGTCCACGGTGGAGCCCGTGGTGAAAACGTCATCGATGAGAACCAGGTGGCGACCGGTCACTTCGGCAGTGTGTCGCACGCGAAATGCCCCGCGCAAGTTTTCCATGCGCTCCTCCCTGTCGAGCTGGGTCTGCGTCGTGGTGTACCGGGTGCGCTGAAGGCAGCGGGTAAGAGGGGTGCCCGTTCGGCGGGCCAGCAGCGCCGCGAGCACATCGGCCTGGTTGAACTCCCGGTCCCGCTGTCGCGCAGGATGCAGCGGTACTGGCACGAAGCCGTCGATGGTTTGGCGGGTCAGCCGTTCATCCCCAAGGCCGCTGGCCATCCAGTCTGTGAGCTGATGCCGCAGGTAGTAGTGCCGATTGTATTTGAAGCGATGGATGAACTCGCGAACAACCTTGCGGCTCCGGTAAGGAGCAACGGCGCAGTTGAAGTGCAGCTTGCGATCCTCGCAATTCGAACACGTAAAGGCATCCGTAAACGCGCCGAAGAAAGGTTGGGAACACCGCTCGCAGCGCGGTGCCAGGATCGGCTCGGCTTCGCTCGCGCATCCGCGGCAAAGATGCACCCCAGGCGCGGTATCTGCATGGCAGACCGCACAATGCGGCGGGTAGAGCAAGGTGAGGGCAGCGCGCAATCCAGCCCGACCGGCACTAAAGATGCGCCGGGCGAGGTTGGCGATCTTCATACCTTAGCCAGAGCCAGACGAGGACCAGGCCCAGCGCGAGTACTGCCACCGGGACGAGGCCGATCTGCAGCTCCGGTCCCACCCACGGGAGATATTGTTCATCGCGCTTCGTGAATTTGCTGAAGCCCATCTTCACGAACACAATTCCCGCGTGCAGACCGATGCTCATCCAGAGCGCGCGCGTGCGCAGAGCTGCATACCCGCACAGCCAGCCGAGTACGAAGAGCGTGCTAAATCCGGCCAACAACGTCGTCGGTTCGGCGAATTGGTGGAAGACCTTCGGTACAAGCTCAAAACCTGACATCCAGGTGACGGAGCCTTGAACTGCACCCTCCTCGGGCTTCAGAAAGTGCAGGATGGCGAAGATTGCCGTGGTCCAGAAAAGTGCGCGATAGGGCGTCATCGCCCGGCGGAAGAGACCCAGGATCGCGCCCCGGAAGAGGCACTCCTCAAGAATGGCGACGGTTACAGCGGAGAGTGCGAGCTTGGGGAGAGCGCCCCACGGGAGAATGTTTTTCCAGCGATAGATCCCCAGCTCTACATAGGCCGCGGCCATTCCCGCCACGAGCAGCGCCGCGATCGCGAACCCGACCGCTAAATGGCGTCCCCACAGGGGATCGGCTTCCAGGCCGAGCTCCCGTACATGCCGGATCCGCAGCGCGCGGATCGTCGGCCAGAGCAGGAGGACGGCGGCGACCAGTGCAGCGCGGTTGAAGAATTTCTGAAACTCCGTCTCGCTGAGAAACGCGAGCACCCCCAGGCTGGCCAGCCATTGTCCTGCCCAATAAAGCGGTGGGGCGAGGATCGCGCCGAGCACGATCACCGCCACGAAGTAGATGAGAATCTTTGTGATCTCTTTCAAAGGCGCGGTATTCTCGCGAAAACATTCAGCTGCTCCACAAAAATAGCCACCGATGCGCAACGTTCACGTTTGGAAGACGAAAACCGAGGAAGGTGAGAAACGCGAAGTCCGCGCGGAGCGGTTCGGCGGGCGGTGGCGGCTCCAGGCAAAGGTGAAGGGCGAGGAGAGCTGGACCTATTACGACGCCCCGCTACTCGCAGACCTGCTCGAGCTGCATGACGTAATCTGGCGCAAGTATCAGCGGAAACGCCTTCCGCACGACGACCTTATCCTGATCGAGAAGCTCATCGTGGAGCAGGGGGGAGAAGCGCCGGTGTACGAGTGAGTTCCCCCGAGGACATTGCCGCGCTGGACAAGGCGCACAGCTGGCATCCGTTTACGCCGATGGATGGCTGGTGCGCGCCGGACCACAAGCCGCTCGTGCTCGTCGAGGGCCAGGGTGCGATCCTGCGCGACTCGCGAGGGCGGGAGTATATTGATGGTAACTCTTCCATCTGGACAAACCTGCATGGGCATCGTCACCCGCGCCTGGATGCCGCCCTTCGTCGCCAGCTCGATCGCGTAGGACATACTTCGTTCCTTGGTTTCACGAATCCTCCCGCCGCGCAGCTCTCCGCGGAACTCGTCGCCCTCTGGCCGGCGGGCACTCTGACCCGCGCCTTCCTCTCAGACGACGGTTCGACTGCGATCGAGGTAGCTTTGAAGATGGCCGCGCAATTCTGGCAGCAGTCCGGCCAACCTGAGCGGCGCAGATTCGTGGCATTCGATGGCGCATATCATGGCGACACCATGGGCGCCTCCAGCCTCGGCGGGGTGCCGCGTTTTCACAAGCGTTTCGCTGCCTGGCAATTCCCAGTGACGCACGTGGCCTCCCTGGAGGAACTCGTGGCGATCGATCCGGCAGATCTGGCTGCTGTCGTGATCGAGCCGCTCATCCAGGGAGTAAATCAGATGCGGCTCTGGCCCGTCGGGATGCTGGCGGAGCTGCGGCGCTGGTGCGATGCGCATGGAGTCTTGTTGATTCTGGATGAAGTCATGACGGGTTTTGGCCGCACCGGAACGATGTTTGCCTGCGAACAGGAAGACGTGGTGCCGGACTTCATCGCGCTGGCGAAAGGGCTCACGGGGGGGTACCTCCCGCTCGCCGCGACGCTCACCACCGAGCGCGTATTTGAGGCATTCCTTGGCGATCCCAGTCGCGCCTTTTGCTATGGGCACTCCTATACAGGGAATCAGCTCGCCTGCGCCGTCGCGCTCGAAAGTCTCGCAATATTTCGCGAGGAACGGGTTCTCGAGGCGCTTCAGCCGAAGATCGTTCTGCTGGGCGAGCTGCTCAGTCGTTTGCAGCAGAACGACCATGTCGCAGCCGTCCGGCAGTGTGGGTTCATCGCGGGCGTCGAACTGCACAACGGGTCCGGCGATCCCATGCTTGGAGCGAAGGTCTGTCTCGCCGCTCGCAACCACGGACTGCTCACCCGTCCGATTGGCGACACTATCGTTGTCATGCCACCCTACTGCATCACTGAGCCGGAACTTACACGGTTGACGACGGCGCTGGCTGCTGGGCTGAGCGATGTGATCTCATGCTAAGCGGATGCCACTCTAGGTACGAGTTTACCGCGAAATACGCGAAAGGACGCGAAAAAGAAGGGGGCGAAGGGGACAAGGTTCCGGTCTGGATATAGAGCGAGCACCAGCGTCGGAGCATTTTGCTCCACCTGAGACTGAATGAGCTGCGACGCCGGAGCACTTTGCTCCGACGTTGCGGCTCCGAGCTCCGGTGGCGGAGCACTTTGCTCCGACGTTGCAGCTCCGAGCTCCGGTGTCGGAGCACTTTGCTCCGACGTTGGGGCTCCGAGCTCCGATGTCGGAGCACTTTGCTCCGACGTTGCGGCTCCGAGCTCCGGTGGCGGAGCACTTTGCTCCGACGTTGCGGCTCCGAGCTCCGGTGTCGGGGCACTTTGCTCCGACGTTGAGGCTCCGAGCTCCGGTGGCGGGGCACTTTGCTCCGACGCTGAGGCTCCGAGCTCCGGTGCCGGAGCTTCTTGCTCGCCTCGAGAGCGAAGGAGCCCCAGCAAACCGGCTTGGACTGCAGAGTTCGCCATTGTTCCCGAAGGGCTGAGCGATAGAGTCCTCGCCATGACTGCGAAACTCGCTTTTATCACCGCGGCTGCACTTTGCACCATGCTCAGCTCTCTCGGACAGGCTGCATTGAAAACCGAACTCGTCGAGTACAAGGAAGGGGAGACCGTGCTCGAGGGATATCTAGCCTATGATGACGCCCTGCAGGGGTCGCGCCCGGCCGTTCTGGTGGTGCATGATTGGATGGGGGTGGCCGATTACTCGAAGATGCGCACCGAGCAGCTTGCGGGTGAGGGCTACGTCGCGTTCTGCGCAGACGTTTATGGAAAGGGTGTCCGGCCTGCCGATGCGAAGGAGGCGAGCGCGCTCGCTGGCAAGTACAAGGCGGATCGCGCCCTGCTCCGGAAGCGTGTCACGGCGGGTCTTGGCATTCTGAAAGGCCACAAGCTCGTGAAGCAGGATGCCATCGCAGCGATCGGGTATTGCTTTGGCGGCACGTCCGTTCTCGAACTCGCGCGCAGCGGTGCTGAAGTGGCGGGAGTGATCTCAATTCACGGCGGCCTGGACTCGCCGAGTCCTGAGGATGGCAAGAACATCAAGTGCAAGGTCCTCGCGCTGCATGGTGCCGATGATCCCTTCGTGAAAGCGCCGGATCTCCAGGCATTCCAGGAAGAGATGCGCGCCTCCAAGGTCGACTGGCAGCTCGTGTCGTACGGTGGCGCGGTCCACAGCTTCACGCAAAAGAAGGCGGGCAACGACAACTCCAAAGGGGCTGCGTACAATGAGAAAGCCGATCGCCGCTCGTGGGAGGCGATGAAGCAGTTCTTCGCTGAATCCCTTCCTAAATAGAGGCAGGGATAGGCGGGACTTCACCGCGAAATACGCGAGAGGACGCGAAAGGGGAGAGGAATAAACGGGCAGGCGCCTGGATCTCTCCGCTCCTTTGACCCTGTACTTGCACCCTCTCCTTTCGCGTCCTTTTCGCGTATTTCGCGGTAATTTCTTATCCTAACCGTACGAACTTTGCCGCGAAGGCACCGTCCACTGCATCGATGAAGGGCAGCGTGCGGCGACTCTCGACGAAACGCAGGAGCGGCTGCTCACGCTGGATCTGCTCAACGACCGCGTCGTTCTCTTCCGGCTCCAGGCTGCATGTGCTGTATACGAGCGTTCCGCCGCGTTTGAGCAAGGGAGCCAGCTTGCGCACCAATGCAATCTGCGTGACCGGCATGCGGATGAAGTCCTCGTCCGTAAGCCGCCAACGCACGTCCACCCGACGCCGGATCACGCCGGTATTTGAGCAGGGTGCGTCGATCAGGATTCGGTCGAACGACGCGGGCAAGAGTGGATCGGCACCCGCAGCGGTGAGGACGTCCAGCTGGTGCACTTCTGCAATTTCGACCCCCAGTCGGGCAAGGTTCTCGCGCATCCGCAAGATGCGGCTTTCGAAGATGTCGCAGGCCACGATGCGTCCAGAGTTCTCCATGAGCTCAGCGATGTAGGTGGTCTTTCCACCCGGGGCTGCGCACGCGTCGAGGATGGTCTCGCCGGGCTGTGGATCGAGGAGATCGCAGGACACTAAGGTGCTGGGGTCCTGCACGTAGCAGAGTCCCATGACGATCCAGCTCAACGGAAGGCGACGAGCGCGGAGTGCTTTGGGATGGAACGGCGCGGCCACCGCGTCCCCGGCGCTCTGGAGCAATTCACCGATGGTGACCCGCAAGCCATTTGCCCGGACGTACACGTCGGAAGGCTGGTTATTCCAAAGGCAAAGCTGTTCAGTGGCCTCGGCGCCGAATTGCTTCGTCCACCGCTCCAACAGAAAGTCCGGGTGCGAAGTTCGAGCGCTGCGTGGCGCGGTCTGGAGCTTCCCTTCGAGGGCCGTTTTCTCCCGCAGAGCGCGGCGCAGGACCGCATTCACCAGCCCGCGCGCATGGCCGCCCAGTGCCACGGTTTCATTCACCGCCGCATGAGCCGGGATGCGCATGTGGAAGAGTTGGTAAAGTCCCAGCCGCAAGACGGCCCGAGTTTGCGCATCCAGCGTGCCCTGACGCAGCTGGTCGACCAGATAGTCGAGCTCCGACAGATGCCGCAAAATCCCGAAGAAAGTCTCCCGCACAAACGCACGATCAATCGTGCTTAGCTGCGCCTGCTCCAGCTGCCGCTGAATAATTTCGTCAGCAAAGGTCCGCCCCTTCTCCCATTCGAGCAGGGCGCGCAGGCTAATCTGGCGGACATTGGCGGGCATAGTGCGAGCGGAGAGCGAGTCTAAATGGAAACGCCCTCCATGAGGAGGGCGTTCTCGTGCAATCGCTGGGATCCCCGATTACCTTGCGGGCTTGCCGTTGACCTGCGGTCGTCCGATTGCGTGATAGGCAAAGCCCAGGTCTCGCATGAGTTGCGGGTCGAAGAGGTTACGACCGTCGAAGACCAGAGCGGTGTGCATCCGCTTCTTCACTTCGTCGAAGTCCTGATTTTTAAATTCGGGCCATTCCGTGGCGAGGATCAGCGCCTCCGCGCCGTCCACAGCCTCGATCGGCGTGCCGGTCAGACGCACTTTCTCGCCGTCGATGAGCTTCCACTCAATGGCCTTCTCCGCACCCTTCGGATCGTAGGCTGAAACCTGCGCGCCTTCCGCTACCAGCCGGTTCACGAGATCAATAGCCACCGAGTTTCGCACGTCGTCGGTGTCCGGCTTGAAGGTCAGCCCCCAAACCGCGATCTTCTTATCCTTCAGCACCCAGAGAGCATCTCGCACCTTGTCGATAAACCGGTCGAGCTGGGTGTTGTTGATGTTCTCCACTTCCTGCAGGAGCGCAAAAGGCACGCCGAGTTGCTTTGAGATAGCGATGAAGGCCTTCACGTCCTTGGGGAAGCACGACCCGCCGTAGCCCAGGCCCGCGTTTAGGAAGTTCCGCCCGATTCGGCGATCCATGCCGATGCCGTCAGCCACCATCTCGACATCCGCGCCACTGGCTTCGCAGATCGCGGAGACGGCATTGATGTATGAGATCTTGAGCGAGAGGAATGAGTTCGCCGCGTGCTTGATGAGCTCAGCCGAGTTCACATCGGTCACGAGAATGGGCGCCTGAAAGGGCTCGTAAACGCGCTTCATCAGATCGGTCGCCTTCTGGCTCGCGGAGCCGATCACGATACGATCCGGATTCATCAGGTCCGGCACTGCGCAACCTTCGCGGAGGAACTCCGGATTTGAAACAACGTCGAACTCCGCGTCCCGATTGTAGCGGCGAATCGTGTCGGCAACCTTCTCGCCGGTCTTCACCGGCACCGTGGACTTATCCACCACCACCCGGTACTCCCCCGGTTTCAGCACACCTGCGATCTCCCGCGCCACCCGCTCGATATAGGTGAGATCCACGCTGCCATCCGCCTGCGGCGGGGTCGGCACCGCGATGAAGACGACCTGCGAATGGTCCACGCCGTCCTCGATGGAAGTCGTAAAGCGCAGGCGCTTCGCCGCGACATTGCGATGCACCATGTCCTCCAGTCCGGGCTCGTAAATCGGGATCTCGCCGCGCTGCAGCATTTCCACCTTGCGCTGGTCGTTATCCACGCAGACGACGTGGTGGCCGATTTCAGCGAAGCAAGCGCCTGAGACAAGGCCCACGTAGCCGGAGCCGATGATGCAGAGATCCATGTATTTTAGCTGTGAGGTAGTCGGGATTAATGAATTAGCTACGGACGAAAACAAAGTGGTATGGAAGGTAGGACCCGCTCCTTTTGGGTGCCTGGCGAAGAGGAGCTCGCGCGCCTTACTGGCTCTTGCTGGAGCCTGAGCCGTCGCCGCCCAGGCCTTCAGGATCGAGCGCGAGCGGGAGACGCAGGCTCGGCAGATCCTTGAGCGTGAAGGTGAGCACGACGCCGATATCCTGGACACCGTTATTGTCCCGGACCAGGACGCCCATAGATGCGATCCAACTCGAGAGGTCGCGGTGCACTTCGTAGCGTTGCGACTCCAGCGTGCTCGTATCGAATTCGAACTGTTCGCGGAACGAGAAGCCCCAGTTGTCGCCCACCCGCAGGTAGCCGCCGATCGTCACGAGACTTGAATCAAGAAACAGGGGATTCCCCTCGATGTACCGGTGACCGAGGTTCATCTGCAAGTTGCGGGTCAGCACGAAGTTCACATTTGAATTCAACTCGGTGAACCCCTCGTCGAGCAGCGGCAGTTGCGAATCGAGAGTCAGCGAAACCCACGGAAGCGGGATCCAGCGGATCCGATTATGGATGTTTGAGAAAGTGCCGCCGTCGGTGATCGCAGAGCCCACCAGCCCGCCCACCGTCGAGTCCGGAGCTTCTCGACGCGTACTGCGCGAGGAGGAGATCGACGCCGGGAAATCGGGTCGGTCGATGTTTATGTCGACAAAGGTATTCCACTCCAGCCAGCTAAACGTCGCATTGTCCCGGCGGGTCTGAAACCGGTTCCGGGTGCCGAGGCGGAGGACCGTCCAGTTGTTGATCGCATCGATACTGTTGAACTGCGGGAAGTCGATCGGCGGGGGCTGAGTCGACGGATTGATCCGGTCAAACTGCAGGATGTCGTACGGATCCTCGCCGCTCCACACGTAGGAGAAGTTCATGTATGGCTGCACGACGTGGCGCAGGCCATCGAGCCCCCACTTGCGGGATTGCACCCCCTCATAAGCTCGAGAGACCTTGAAGGACGCCTCCACACCAGCATTGATTACCGGGCGGAAAAGCGAGGAGTTCTCGCGCAGCCCGTACTCCGTGTCCGTCGTAGTGACCGTACTTCCGTCAGCAAGCGTTACCTCGCGGGTTGTGAGGTCTTCCTCGAAGAAGCCGCTGTCCGCATAGTAGGTCCCGCGGAGGCCCACTCGCGGGATGACGGAGAGCCATCCCATGTAAGTCTTCGGATATAGAAACTGGTGGAACGTGTCGGCCCGGAAGGTGTCGTAATCCTGAAAGAGCGAGTTCTCCGCGAAATTCCGCGAGAGGTAGCCCGCGCTGCTTTCGCCTTCGTAGAAGATGCCGCTGCCGAAGATCGGCCGCCGCTTTAGATCCAGGGCCAGCTCTGGTAGCCGCTCCGTGAAGTCAAAAAATTCATTCAGCTGGGCCCGACCGAGCAAGGTGACGGTGTAGTCTTCGTCCCATTTCGTCAGCGTGATGGAATTGTCCGGGTTTGGATTCTTCCTGAAAACGCCCGGCTCGAAGTCCTCGAGAAAGCGCGCATCGCTCAGCTTGTTGATGTCAATGGAGGAATAAATATCCTCCGTGAGGTACGTGCGATCCTGGAGCGAGACGCGGTACCGACTGGGATCGATGGGCTCGCGCGCAACACCCGTCCGGGTGCGATCCGTCCCAGGCGCGGCATCATTGATGTAATACGACCGGAAGCGGCCCCACTCCTTCTGTGTGCTTTTCGGGTCATTCCAATCGGAGTCGAAACCAATTCCCACCCCTCGCTTGCTGAGGAGATCGAGCCGGAGTGTACCGGACAAGTTCTGCGAAATCGGGAAGGTGTAGCGCGTGAGCAGGTACGCATCGAAGGTGCTGCTGTAGCCAGGAGCCAGGGAGAAGCTCTGCTCTTCATTCAACGACTGATAAATGTAAGGGAACCACATCACCGGCGTGCGCCCGATGTAGAGCTTCACATTAGAGAAGATGACCCGGTCGTTCGGATAGATGCGGATCGTCTTGGAGCGCAGGAAGTAGTCCGGCTTCGAGTTATCGCTCGTGGTGAAGATGCCGTTCCGCACGAAGTACGCATCGCTCCCCAACGTAGAGAGGGTATCGCCCGCGAAGCTGAAAGGAGTGAAACTCCCGCGGAAATCAGCCGCAGTTAGCTGCTTGGTCTCAAGATTGTAAACCGCGCGCTCACCGGTAAAGAGATTGCCTTCGCGATAAAGCCGGACGTTGCCCGAAACGAGCACATCGCGGGTATCAGGATTGTATGATGCGTAATCGGAGTACATCGTCACCTCGTTGTAGCGGATGATGACGTTCCCCGTTGCGGTGGCGAGGCCGAGATTCCTGTCCCAACCGGTTTCGTCGGCGTCAATGACTACCGGGACATCGCCAAAACTGCCGAACTGACCGCGCGCGCCCACAAAGGAAACAAGCAGGATTGCGAAGGTGAGCAGCAGCAGTCTTTTCATGGAGCGGAGGCGCCGGAAGCTATAAGACCCCCGGAAGCGATGCCAAGAGGAAAGGATGCGCAGGGGAGTTGGCCGTCAGAGAGCGGGGACCCGGCAGGGCCGAGTTTCGCCTCTCGAGAAGTCCGTCGCGAGCCCCCGGCGCTGCCTCTTTCGGGGCGATGGCGCCATTCTGCCATTCAAGGTTGGACGGTGCGGTCCACCCACGCTTCCGGATTTGTCTGAAACCGATCAATTTGGTTGGGCGATGACTGAAATTCAGTCATCGCCGAACCTTTCGGACCCGTTCTCGGTCCGAAAGCGGCAGAACGCCAAACTTAGGTTGGGCGGACGAGTGCGAAAGGTCCACAGCTGGACCGCCGGGTTGGGCGATCACCACGACCCGCCCGCAGGTGAATCTGTGGCTCTCCCCGGCGAGCATCTCCTCGCCATGTGCTGCCGTACTGCTATTCCTCCCGCCATGAACGCCAGCGATTCCGTCCAACTCGAGCGCCTGTTCGACTTCCTCCGCTTTCCCAGCGTCTCCACCGATCCTGAACGTGCTGAGGACGTAGCCGCCTGCGCAAATTGGCTGGCTTCGGAGCTGAGAGTCTGTGGCCTGACGACCGTGATCCACCCAACCGCGGGTCACCCGATCGTCGTGGCGAAGAACCGGCACCAACCCGGGCGGCGGACGGTGATGATCTATGGCCACTACGACGTGCAGCCGGTGGACGAGCCTCAGCGGGAGCCCGGAGAAGCGCTGGATGGTAACAAGCACTGGCTGACCAAGCCATTCGACCCGGTTTTAAAGGACGGGGTGATTTTCGCCCGCGGCTCCACGGACAACAAGGGGCAGATCCTCGCGCACATCACAGGCATCGGCGAGACCATGAGTGCGGCAGGGGACGTGCCTGTGAATCTCATCGTGCTGGTGGAGGGCGAGGAAGAGATTGGCAGTGCCAATCTCGAGAGCTTCCTCGGAGAGCATGCAGAGGAACTCCGTTGCGATATCATTGCGGTGTCAGACACGGGGATGGTGGCGCGACAGACACCCACCTTTACCTATGGGCTGCGGGGGATTGGGGCGCTTGAGCTGCGGGTCTTTGGCCCAGCAATGGATCTCCACTCGGGAATCTACGGTGGGGCAGTGCTGAACCCCGCGACCGTAGTCGCGCGGCTTGTCGCTAGCCTGCATGATGACCGGGGGCGCGTGGCGGTACCCGGTTTCTACGAAGGCGTGGCGGAGCTCCAGAGCTGGGAGCGCGCCGCATGGTCACGCCTGCCGCTCCAGGACGATGAACTGCGGAGGCTGACTGGCGTCTCTGCTCTGGGTGGTGAGGAGGGCTTTACTTCACTGGAGCGGATCTGGGCGCGCCCAACGGCCGAGGTAAATGGTCTTGGAGGCGGCTTCGGCGGAAAGGGAACGAAGACGGTGATCCCGCGCGAGGCCTTTGCTAAGCTGACCTTCCGGCTGGTCCCGGATCAGGATCCTGCGGCAGTCCTGGAGACGGTTTCCGCGCATTTACGCGGAATTTGCCCCGAGGGAGTGACTCTGGAGATCCTGGGCGGACATGCTGGTGAGCCGTACCTGATGAACCCGCAATCGTCGGATGGCCAGGCCGCGCAACGCGCTTTGCAAAGCGCCTTCCCCGGTCGGGAAGTCGCGCTTATTCGCGAAGGCGGGAGCATTCCAATCGTGAATACCTTCAAGCGCATCCTCGGCGCGGATACCCTCCTCTTGGGATTAGCGTTGCCAGATTGCCGGGCGCATGCGCCTAACGAGAACTTCCCCGTCGAGAATTTTTTCGCTGGCGTGCGGCTGAATAAAGCGCTTTTGGAAGAGCTGGCCCGGGCCTGACGGGCAACGCACAAACGGCGCGAGGACCGCAGCCGAATCTTACGAGTGAGAACGCTGCCAATCACCCTGAGCCTCGCACGAATTCTCTTCTGGCTGGCCCCGATCGCCGCAGCTTGCCTGGTGATCTTCCCAGCTGGCGCCCAGGAGGAGAAGTCGAGCACGAGCAGCAAAAAGAAGGCGACCACGAGCAAGAAGGCGAGTCCGACGCCGAAGAAGAAGAGCGGAACGGCTACGCCCAAGGCAAGTCCCGCAGCCTCTCCGAGCGCTTCGCCGAAAGCGACGCCCAAGGAATCTTCCAAGGCAACTCCGAAAACAACACCGAAGGCGTCTTCCAGCCCCAAGGCCAGGAGCACGCCGAAAGGCGCAAAGACGAGGGGGAAAAGCACTCCCGTAGCGACCCCAAGTGCAACCCCGGAGCCGCTGGTTACTTCGCCACCGCCTGAAGATCTGCCACTTCCTACTCCGGCCACAGCTGGCACCGGGAATGGTACTGAATCCACTCCAGCCAAGCAGGAAGCTGCATCGCGCCCCTTGCCTGGGGTGCTCTCGACCGACGATCTAAAGGATTTTGCCGCGCAACCTGAACGCGTAAAGAAGTTGATTGAGGCAGCCCTCGAGTTGTCTAAACGTAAGCTGGTGTACACCTATGGTTCAGCCGACCCGGCGAGGGGTGGGATGGATTGTTCCGGGTCCATTTACTACGTGCTCCGTGAGCAGGGCTACAAGGAGGTGCCGCGCGATGCATCCGGGCAGTATGTCTGGGCACGGAAGAACGGGAAGTTCTTCGCCGTGATCAGCAAAAAAGCGGACTCATTTGAGTTCAGCGATCTCCAGCCGGGGGATCTGCTGTTTTGGAGCGGAACGTACAAGATCGACCGTGACCCGCCGGTCACCCATAGCATGATCTACCTTGGGCTGCACAAGACGCGGGGAGAGCCCATCTTGTGGGGCGCAAGCGATGGGCGCAGCTATGAAGGTACGGCTCGTTGGGGCGTTGGCGTGTTTGACTTCAAGATGCCACGGACAGGCGCAGACGGCGGGAAAGCTTCAGGGACAGACTTCCTGGGGTACGCGCGAATACCTGATCGGGAAGATTAATCGACTGCCTGACCCCGCCAGAAACGTTTGGGCGCAGCAGGCACTGGTGCCGCTGCGATCGGCACGGGCACAGCGACCTGGGCTGCGAGTGCGGCTGGGATCAGCGGATCGATCTTTGTGGATGCAATGTTCGTCGCCATCCAAAGCGCAGGATAGTTAACGGCCACAGATGACACGACATTGAGCAGGCCATTCTGTAGGCGCCGGCAATAAAGCCAGTGCTCATCAAACTTCACTAACATGTCGTCAAATACGGCAATGGAAGCGTCCATAGTACCCAGCGCAGTGACGAGTCGTCGTCCGAGATCCGGGTATACTTCACTGCCGATCACGGTCGGCATGGCTTTCTCTATCAAAGTGCCGGAAGAGCTGAGGACAAAGCTGCCAATGACGCCGGGTACGTCTTGAAGATCGCGAAGAATGCTTTCCATATTAGGCGAGCTTCCGGGCAAGATTTGCGAGGTTTGCTTTGGGTGTCGTTACCATCGCCGTGGTATGGGTGTAATCGACGATACAGAGCGCGCGATGCTCTTTGCCTTGGAAGTGAACCTCACGAAGCGATTCCGCGCCGAGGCTGGTTCCGGCAAGCTGCAGAAGTTGCAGGACATAGGCAAAACCTGCCTGGAGGTTCTCCGGATCTTCGCTCTGACTCTCGAGCAGTATCCCCTCGCTATCGGACTGCACGAAGCTGACGACCTCAGGGTCGGCACGCAGTTCGTGAATTAGGTTTCTGGGCATAAAGGGCTCCGGCAGCGAGACGACGGACGGATAAGGGGAGGCGCCAGACTGAAGCGCGGTTTCATCTTCGAGCTGAGCTGCTTCCAGCAAGATGCTCTGCCAGTGGCGCATCACCGTTTCATGCTGCGCAGATGAGTCATCTTCAAAACTGAAGGTCCCGTATTTCCACCTGAGCATCTCGAAAAGGGCTGCCTCGCCGCTGAGCATGCCGACGGTAGCGTGGATGATTTGCCCGCCGGCAAAGTATATCCGGCCGGTGACAGACTCCGCATCCACCCGTACTGCGCGCGATGTCATATTCAGGCATTGCATCTGAATCAGATCCGGAAGCGACGTTCCGAGCATCTGACCGGCAAATCCTTCCGCAGCGCTTTGTGGTTGAGAATTCATATCAGAAACTACAAAGCGAGAAGCCTGCCGCACCCTAGGTTGCGGCAGGATTTTTTGCGCTTTTCTTTGATTAACCGAGGATTGTTACATCGACCTAAACGAGCTCGGGCGTTCTTAAAGGGGCCGGTGGTGCCTGGAAGCTAGGATAGGCTTCATTGCCATGTTCGCCGATATCAAGACCCTGCTCCTCCTCGTCTGCACTGACCCGGATGCCGAGGGTGTACTTAAGACCAAGCCAGACGATTAATGATGCGAAGAATCCGAACGCCCCGACCGCAAGTACTCCCTTTAGCTGTACGATGAACTGATCCATTCGGCTCAGTCCTGTTGCAAGTGCAGCGACACTTGTAGCGATCTCATTGTCGTAGAAGAGCCCAAGCGCGAGTGTGCCCCAAACCCCACAGACCAGGTGTACCGAAAGGGCACCGACGGGATCGTCGAGCTTGAAGCGATCGAAGGCGAGAACCCCCATCACTACGAACACGCCCCCAGCAAGGCCGATCAGTGCTGCTGACGTGAAATTAACAAAGCCGCATCCGGCTGTGATCGAAACCAAGCCCGCGAGGCAGCCATTCAGGATCATCGAGAGGTCAGGCTTGCGAAGAAAGATCCATGAAGCGGCAAGTGCCCCAAGTGCCCCCGTGGCAGCGGCAAGGTTTGTATTTACGAGGATGTGTGAGATCGCCGTTCCATTCATCGCGGCCATCGTGGAGCCCGGATTGAAGCCGAACCAACCGAGCCAAAGGATGAATGTGCCCAGCGACGCGGACGTCATGTTATGGCCAGGGATCGGTTTGATGTGCCCTCCAGGAAGGAACTTCCCGAGCCGCGGACCAAGCACAATCACCCCCGCCAGAGCGGCCCAGCCGCCAAGGGAATGCACGACCGATGAACCTGCGAAGTCGCGGAAGTTAGCCGCGCTGAGAAAACCGCCACCCCAGATCCAGTGTCCTGAGATCGGATAGATGAACGCAACGAGGATGAAGCTGAAGATAACGAACGAACTGAACTTGATTCTCTCAGCAACCACCCCAGAGACGATCGTTGCGGCAGTGCCGGCGAAGACCAACTGGAAGAAGAACTTTGCGATGAGCGGGACTGGTGTCCAATTGATCGATCCGTAGTCGCCTGCATAGACAGCGGTGGAGAATGGATTCATGGCGGCATAGGCGGCGCCAAGGGCAGGGGAGTTATCCGCACCCGACAGAAAGAAGAGCCCTTTCAAGCCGATGAAGGCGTTTCCATCGCCAAACATCAGGCCCCAACCAATCGCCCAAAACGAGACAGTGGCGATGGCGAAGACGATGAAGTTCTTCGCCAGGATGTTCACACAGTTTTTGGCGCGGCAAAGGCCGCTTTCAAGCAGCGCAAATCCGGCATTCATGAAGAAGACAAGGAATCCGCAAATCAGTACCCACATGGTGTCGATACCAACGCGCATATCGCTTTGCGCGGAGAGAATGACAGCCGCGGCATCCGGAATCGCGGCGGTTGCTTCTGCCGCTTCCTGTCCCAAGGCGAGGCTAGGGAGGGAGCAAGCGCCTGCCAGAAGGAGAAGCTTAAGTAAGTTCATGGTCATAGTGGGCGAGTAGTCTTGGTGTGCGTCAGCAGAGTTCGGCCTCACACAAATCGCAGGGCTGCGCGAACGCAGTCATAGCTCCTCGTGTAAACCACGAACCCGCCTAAGCAACCAGCTTGCCAGCTCACGTAAGTTGCTCGTTAGCAACGAACATGAGCTATCCAGAGGGTGCTTGGCTGGACTTTATTGCCCAGCCTACTGAACGGCCCCCATGATCCCTGTGCAAATCGCTACAGGGCTCGGTGCCAGGATATACCTCAATGTAGAGCGCCGATACTCACAGCGCGTATAGGCGAGTTCTTAGCTCTCCGTCTCGTTGTTCTCCTCCACAGCACCTTCATCGGTTCCCTCGTCATAAGGCTCAGAAGGCGTGACTGCCCCTTCGACAATCTCTTCCTCTTCCTCCTGGCTGATCACGGGGGCAATAGCCTTCAGCTTCTCAGCGCCCTTCAGGTCGATGAGCTTTACACCCATCGTGTTGCGACCAGTCTCCCGGACTTCACTCACCCGTGTCCGAATCATTTGTCCTTTGTTCGTGATGAGCATCAACTCATCGATCTCCTGGACGGTGAGCGCACCTACCACGCCTCCGGTCTTGTCACCCGTTTTCATGGTGATGATGCCCTTCCCTCCGCGTGATTGCTTACGGTAATCATCGAACGGCGTGCGCTTTCCAACGCCATTCTCGCCCGCAACTAGGAGCGTGCATTTCTCGCTCACCAGTGCCGCGGCGACAACAACATCGCCTGGGTTGGGCCGAATGCCCCAGACGCCAACAGTGTTTCGGCCTTGGTCGCGGAGATCGGATTCGGGAAATCGAAGGCTCATACCACCCTTGGTGATGAGCACAATCTCGTTGTCGCCATTCGTCATAAGCCCGTCGATCAGGCAGTCACCTTCCTCAATCTGTATGGCGATGAGTCCACCCTTACGCATGTTCTTGAAGTCGCGAAGATTGGATTTCTTCACGATACCGCTCCTCGTCACGAAAACGATGTGCAGCGTGTCGGTCCAGGTTTTCTCCTCCTCCCGCTGACCCTGAATGCGGATGGTCGCAGCGATCTTCTCGTCTGAACGCAGATCCAGCACGTTGGCAATACTACGCCCTTTGCTGGTTCGGCTGCCTTCCGGAATCTCGAAGACCCGCTCCACGTAGCAGCGGCCATCCTGTGTAAAGAACATCAGATAGTCATGCAGGGCTGCGGTGAAAAGGTGCTCGACGAAGTCGCCGTCATCCTCGGTCACGCCTTCGCGTGTCTGCATGCCCATGACGCCCTTGCCACCACGTCTCTGCGCACGGTAGGCACTCTCGGCCGTACGCTTGATGAACCCATTGTGAGTGATCGTGATAATCGTGCCTTCGTTCGCAATGAGATCTTCCAGGCTCATCTCACCTTCCGCAGGCACAATCTGGCTGCGGCGCTCGGTGCCGTACTTCGCCTGCAGCTCCCGCAGCTCGCCCATGATGATTTCCAGAACGCGAGCTTCTTTGGCAATGATATCAAGCAGATCCTTGATCCGCTCAATCAGCTTGTCGTACTCGTCCTTGATGCTCTCGCGCTCCAGCCCGGTCAGCTGGTAAAGGCGGAGGTCCAGGATGTGTCCGACCTGCTTCTCGGTGAAGCGGTACTGCCCGTCGACCAGGCGGGCGTCATCGCGAATCAGAATGCCGATTTGCTCCACCGCAGCGCGTGTCCAGGAAGGCGCGAGCAGCTTCTGCTTTGCGTCGTCGCGGTCGCGGGAATCACGTATTATCCGGATGAAGTCGTCCAGATTATCCAGCGCGATTAGGAAGCCCTCCAGCTTCTCTGCAGCAATCTCTGCTTGATCCAAGAGGAAGCGCGTCCGCCGCAGCACGACCTCGCGCCGGTGCTCAATGTAACAGGTGATCGCGTCCTTGAGGGACAGCAACTTCGGCTTGCCGTGATCAATCGCAAGCATGTTCACGCTGAACGAGGATTCCAGCGCGGTATGCTTGTAGAGGTTGTTGATAATGATCTTCGGATTGCCATCGCGCTTGAGCTCGATGACTACCCGAGTGTCCTCTGCGCTCTCGTCGCGCACATCGCTGATCCCTGTGAGCACCTTCTCGTTCACCAGATCCGCGATGCGTTTTACGAGCTCCGCCCGGTTAACGTTGTACGGGATCTCGGTAATGATGATCACCTCGCGTCCGCCCTTCGCCTCCACCACGCCAATCCGACCGCGCACGCGCACCGCGCCGCGCCCGGTTTCAAAATACTGACGGATGCCCGCTGTCCCCTGAATGATACAGCCGGTTGGGAAATCCGGTCCGCGCACGTGCGCCATCAGCTGCTCAATGGAGATATCCGGATCCTCAATCTGGGCGCAAATGCCATTGATGCACTCGCTTAGATTATGTGGCGGGATGTTCGTCGCCATGCCGACCGCGATGCCGGTTCCGCCATTTACGAGCAGGTTCGGGAAGGCAGCTGGAAAGACCGTCGGCTCTTCACGGGTTTCGTCGTAGTTCGGGACGAAATCCACGGTGCCTTTGTCCATGTCCTCCATGAGGGCGGCGCCGAGGTGCTGAAGGCGCGCCTCCGTGTACCGCATGGACGCTGGTGGATCGCCCTCCACCGAACCAAAGTTCCCCTGGCCGTCGATCAGCATCTCGCGCATGGCCCATGGCTGGGCCATGTGCACGAGCGTCGGGTAGATGGCTTGATCGCCGTGGGGATGGTAATTGCCCATCGTCTCACCGACGATCTTCGCGCACTTGAGATGCTTCCGAGTCGGCGCGACGCCGAGCTCATTCATTGCGAAGAGAATCCGGCGCTGAGAAGGCTTCAACCCGTCGCGTGCATCGGGCAATGCGCGCGAGATGATGACGGACATCGAGTAGTCGAGAAACGACTGCGACATCTCCTTCGCGACGTCCACTTTCTCTAACTTTTCGTTTTGATTAAACATCGAAGCTAACTTTCTGAGCCTGTCTAAAGGGTATGATTGGACGCCCTGACCGGGCGATGGTCCGGGTATGGCGAGGTATGCTCCGCACTACACATCGAGCCGGGCATTCAGCGCGTGATCCTCGATAAACTGCCGCCGGGGCTCTACGATGTCGCCCATGAGGATCGTGAACATCCGATCTGCTTCCACCGCGTTATCCTCATTGAGATCCACCTTGAGCATCTTCCGCTTGTCGGGGTTCATTGTGGTCTCGTAGAGCTGCTTCGGGTTCATCTCACCCAGTCCTTTGAAGCGCTGGATCGAGAGCCCCTTCTTGCCGATCTCCAATACTTTTTTGAGGATGTCCGGAATCGTAAAGAGCGGGTGCGTTACGGCCTTTTCGCCCTCGCCTTCAATCAATTCGAAGATCGGTGCATCGTTGTTGATGTAGTGCTCGACCTTCAGGCCCTTGTTGCCCAATTCATCTATAATCTTCTGCACTGTCGTAGCCTCGTGCAGTTCCACGAGACGCGCGCGTCGACGGCTGGGATCGGGCTTGCGGTTCAGGGCTACAGGAGCTTCCTCGCCGTTTTCCGGCTCTGGCACGACCTCTTCAAAGAGATTGAGATCACGGTTCTCCTCATGGAACGCGCGCACCTCCAGTTCGCTCGGGAAGTAAGTCGCCCATTCGGTGTTCCCCTCGCGAACCCGTACCATGAAGGACGGCAGCAGTCCTGTCTTCGGATCACGTTCGGAAAGGAATTGCTCAAATTCGCCACCATTTCGCCGGATGGAATCGCTGTACTTTGAAAGACGCTCCAGCAGCTCCAGGATGTCCTTGAGCAGCGCAGCCGTAATCATTGCGCCATCGGCGAGATTCTTCAGCTTCACCTCTTCGGCACCTAGTGAGATCAGGATCTTGTTAAGCTGCGGGTCGTCGTCCACGTACTCCTCGCGCTTCTTTCGCTTGATCAGATAAAGCGGCGGCTGCGCGATGTAGATCTTCCCCTGGCGCACCAACTCAGGCATTTGCCGGTAGAAGAAGGTGAGAAGCAGCGTGCGAATATGCGATCCGTCCACGTCCGCATCGGTCATGATGATGATCCGCCCGTAGCGCAGCTTCGCCATGTTGAAGGAGCCTTCCATCTCTCCCGAGCCGATCCCGGTACCAATGGCCGTGATCATCGTCTGAATCTCCGTGTTCTGTAGAACCTTATCCAGCCGCGCCTTCTCCACATTAATGAGCTTTCCGCGAATCGGCAGGATCGCCTGATAGCGTCGATCGCGCCCCTGCTTTGCCGACCCGCCTGCAGAGTCACCCTCGACAATGTACAACTCTGTGAGCGCGGGATCTCGTTCCGAGCAATCCGCCAGCTTGCCGGGCAGGCCGCCGCCAGTCAGCGCGCCCTTACGGACCGTTTCACGAGCTTTCCGAGCGGCTTCGCGCGCCCGGGCAGCCATGAGGCACTTCTCGATCACCCGCCTCACCACAGGCGGGTTCTGATCGAAAAAATCCATCAAACCCTCGTAGGTGATGGAGCTGACGATGCCCTCCACTTCCTGCGTCACCAGCTTCACCTTGGTCTGCGATTCAAACCCCGGCCAAGGATGCTTGATCGCAATCACCGCCGTGAGGCCTTCACGTACATCCTCCCCAGAGATCGCAGGATCCTTGTCCTTGAGCAGGTTGTTCTGCTTGGCAAATTGGTTAACTGCGCGCGTCAGCGCCGTCCGGAAGCCAGTCAGATGCGTCCCGCCATCCGGGTTCGGGATCGCATTTGTGTAGCAGAGGATCTGGTCGTTGTACGAGTCATTGTACTGCATGACCACGTCCACATACATGTCGTCCTCGACCTCAACCTGATCCTTATTTCGAAAGGTCACCTTGCGCTTGCCTGCCAGCACCACTGGCTTGGGATGCACGATCTGCTTGTTCTCGCCGAGCTGCCGGACGAACTCCACGATTCCTTGCTTATAGAGATACTGCTCCTTGCGCAGCGTGGCCTCGCGCTCGTCTGAGAGATTGATCTCCAGCCCGGGGAAAAGGAACGCCAGTTCACGTAGGCGGGAGGCAAGCCGGGCAAACTGAAAGTCGGTGGTGATCGTAAAGATCGTCGCATCCGGCAGGAAGGTGATGGCCGTGCCACTTTGCTTCTTGTTGTTGACCTCGCCAATGACCGTGAGCTTCTGCGTGGTCACACCGCGCTCGAAGGCCATGTGGTAGATGTTGCCATCGCGGGTTACATCCACTTTGAACCAGTCCGAAAGCGCATTTACGCACTTCGCGCCCACTCCATGCAGCCCCCCGGAGTACTTGTAAGCCCCTTGGCCAAACTTACCGCCCGCATGTAAGTTCGTGAGGACCAGTTCGATCGCCGGAATTTTGAACTTCGGGTGGATATCGACGGGAATGCCGCGCCCGTTGTCGCGAATGGAACAGGAGCCATCCACGTGGATGGTCACATCGATCCGCGTACAATGCCCCGCCAAATGCTCGTCGATCGAGTTGTCCAGCACCTCGAAGACGCAATGATGCAGCCCACGTTCATCGGTTGGCCCAATATACATCCCCGGCCGCTGCCGCACCCCGGCCAATCCCTCGAGTTTATCGATCTTCGAAGCGTCGTAAAGCTCGTCGATCGGCTTAGAGGATTCGTCGATGAATTCGGGAGCTTCGTCCAGGTTGGCCATTATGCTTGAAGAGAGGGCAAAAACTGAACGGCGAGTCTAGGGGCCGTGAAGAGGGGCCACAACCCTTTTCGGGGCGGAACGGAGTGCGAAAACCACGGCGGAGAGCGGGTTTCCGAGCGCCATACGCGCCTGTGCAAGAGCGAGGGCCTCTCTGGTGGCAAGAGGGCGGCTAAGCGGCATTGCCCACGCACACGCCCATTCCCTCTTAGATCAAATGGGCCTGAACCGCTTCTCCTTTAGCTGCAGTCCCGACAGCAATGATCAGCGACGATCGCGATGCCCGTCCGCCTGTCTTGACGGTGTGCTCAGGGCCGTCAGCGGCGCCGTTCCATCGTCTCACTTTCGAGAGCACGCTCAGCTTCGGTAGTGCTGATCTTCTGATGCTCTCCCCGGACTAATCGGTAGGCTACGGATGCGATAATTGCTCCGATTACGGGAGCGACGATGAAGAGCCAAAGCTGGCTGAGCGACCAGCCGCCTACAAATACGGCCTGGCTGATGCTCCGCGCGGGGTTGACGGAGGTGTTAGTCACCGGAATCCCTACCAGATGGATGAGCACCAGTACCAAGCCTATGGGCAGTCCTGCAAAACCGACCGGAGATCTGACGTCGGTGGAGCCGAGGACAGTGAAGACGAGGAAAAAGGTGAGGACGACCTCAACGATGAAGGCTGATGTCACGTTGAACTTGCCGGGAGAATGCTCTCCGTAACCATTTGCCGCGAATCCGGAGACTGCAGGGTCATAGCCAGCTGGCCCGCCTTTCAGAATCAACAAAAGGACACCGGCGGCGAGAATCGCACCAAGCACTTGCCCAATAATGTACCCTGGCACCTCGCGCGCATCGATCTTCTTGCTTACGAGCAGCCCGATCGTTACGGCGGGATTGATGTGGCACCCCGAGATGGGTCCGATGGCATAGGCCATGGTGAGGAGCGTGAGCCCAAAAGCCAGCGATACGCCGAGGAAGCCGATGTGTTCGCCCGCGAGCACTGCGCTTCCACAGCCACCGAAGACGAGAACGAAAGTGCCGATGAGTTCCGCAATGTACTTCTTCATTGGATGTTCCGGATCTTGCAAACCTCCCAAGTACGTATCTCAACCGACCCTCCGCGAATAGCTTGGACACGAAAACTGCGGACGAACTTTCTCCGAGACCGAGTCCGTAGATCTTCCTTAGCGACTGCGCGCTGAGTCTGCGACGGAGTGCGTCGTCGGATCACCCGCGATCGCGTTCCAGCAGCGCCATCATCAGGCAGGAAAGCACGATTTCGAGTTGCTCTTCCGAAGTCATAGGAGCGACTTGTTCGAGTGAGAAACGACCTTCAAGAAAGGCCGCTTTCTTCCGAAGCCGTGCGATGACCGTCCCATCCTGCCGTGCGATGGCATAAGTAGGATGCAAGAGGTAGCCAGAGAACATCCCGACGATCGGGATGGAGCTGACGAGGCCGTCCAGAAAGCGCACCATCACACTTTCCTCCTGAATGGTCATTGTCACCTGCTGCGACGTGGAGTCGGAAAAGATGTCGTAGTGAGTCCTCCAAAGAGAACGCGCCCCTCGGCGACCGAGTGCACCGAACGGTTTCCCCTCAGGATCGCGAAAGGTATAGCGGGCGGACCAGTCAATTATCCGATCCGCCGCGATCGTCGCGATTTGCACGGTTTGCGCATGATCGCGGTACACGGACACGGATTCTTTCAGCCGGAACGCCTTCTGTTTGACGAAGCACACCTCCCCGCCTTGTGAATCATTGACCGCAATCTGGCGGGTCAGTGCAAAGAACTTGAAACGGAAATCGAGGGGAAAATTCATTGTTGTGGTGTGATCGAAGAAGAACGCGCTCTAGACCTGACGACCGACTGCTTCCGCCACTTTGCGGATACGTTGCACGAGATCGACGAACTCATTGGGCAGGAGCGCCTGTTCACCGTCGCTCTTTGCGAGCTCGGGCGAGTTGTGAACCTCCACCATGATCGCGTCCGCACCGGCAGCGACTGCTGCCAGGGCCATCGATGCGACATGCTCGCGCAGTCCAATCCCGTGGGTGGGATCGACGACCACCGGGAGGTGAGTCTCGCGCTTCAGGACGGGCACGGCGTTGAGATCCAGGGTATTGCGAGTGTAGGTCTCAAACGTCCGGATGCCACGCTCACAGAGCAGAACATTGAAGTTCCCCTCAGCGAGGATGTACTCAGCGCTCATAAGCAGATCCGTGATGGTTGCGCTCATTCCGCGCTTCAGCATCACCGGGAGACGGGAGCGGCCGACCTCCTTGAGCAGTGCAAAGTTCTGCATGTTGCGCGCTCCCACCTGCAGGCAGTCTGCATATTTCTCGATGAGCTCGAGGTCCTTGGTATCCATGATCTCCGTGATGATCGGTAGTCCGGTTTGCTCCCGCGCTTCGGCTAGCAACTGCAGGCCCTCTTCACCAAGTCCCTGGAAGGAGTAGGGCGAGGTGCGAGGCTTGAACGCCCCGCCGCGCAAAATCTTTGCGCCGGCGCTTTTAATATCCTGAGCAATGGATGTGATCTGACCTCGATTCTCCACCGAGCACGGACCGCTCATCAGCACGACCTCGCTGCCGCCTACAGCGACATTGCCGATCTTCACGGGGGAGCCATTGCCGCCACGGAATTCGCGGGAGACAAGTTTATAGGGCTTCATCACAGGAGTAACTGACTCGACACCTGGGATCGCCGCAATCGGGCGCTCGCGCACTGCATCCTCCGCGCCGATCACTCCGATGACGGTCCGCATTGCTCCCCGGCTCACTTCCGCCTTCAGGCCCCATTCTGTGATGCGATCAATGATGTGCTGAACCTGATCCTCGGTCGAATCCGGGGTGGTGACGATAATCATAAACGAAAAGCGGACGAGACTAGCCGCACAACTTGGGTGAGCAACGGTTTTCTAGAGCAGAGCAATGACGCGTTCGCGGCACGCTGAAACATGTAGTCAGGACAGGAGTCCCGGTTCCCAAAGCTGATCCCTCGCCGTTGCTGCACGGCAGTAGCGCTCAGCCGCCTATTTTGCGCGTGGGTGATACTTCCTGTGGACGGTCTTCAGCCGGCTTTGATCCACGTGAGTGTAGATCTCCGTGGTGGAGATGTCTGCGTGCCCGAGCATCTCTTGGATGATGCGGAGATCCGCTCCGTTGCTCAGCAGGTGTGTGGCGAAAGAGTGGCGGAGCAGGTGGGGGTAAACGTTCAGCTCCATCCCCGCGAGTTTCGCGATATCCTTCACAATCTGCCAAATGCGCACGGTGGTCAGCTTCGTCCCGCGCGCAGACAGGAAGATCTCGCTGCCCGTCTTTTTACGCACGAAAGCAGGCCGCTCCTGCGCGACATACCTGATGATCGCATCGCACGCTTTACCCCCGACCGGGACGAGCCGCATCTTGTTCCCCTTCCCAGTGACGCGGATGATCCGGTTGTCGAGATCGAGCTCCTCCAGCCGCGCATTAACCAACTCTGAGACGCGCAGGCCGCTGGCGTAGAGCAGCTCGAGAATGGCCCGGTCGCGCAGGGAGCGGGGGCCATTCTCAGGCACCCCGTCGAGTAGTCGCTCAACTTGAAGCTCGTTCATTGTCTCCGGGAGGAAACGCTCCACCCGCGGCAGGGCGAGCACCTCCGTGATGTCCCGCTCGATGCGCTTTCGCTGGTGCAGCCAGCGAAAGAAGATCTTCAGCGCCACCACGATGATCTTGATGGACGCTGGAGAGAGCCCGCTCTGTTTACGGTGCCCCAGATAGGCGGTGACCCGCTCCATTGTCACGTCCCCCGGCTCGGTCAGGGAATGAACGCGTCCCAGCCAGGTCGCAAAACCCTCCAGCGAGATGCGCGTGGAGAGTTGGTAGTTGTCCGAGAGGCCGCGCTCGGTCGCAAGATAGAGGATGAAGTCGTCGATCGCCTGTTCCATTCAGGCGGTCGGAAGCACGGCGCCAGTCAGGCGTTCGAACGCTTCCTGGTACTTTGCGCTAGTACGCCGCACCACTTCCTCCGGCAGATCCGGAGCAGGAGGTGTTTTATCCCAGGGAAGCGTCTCCAGATAGTCGCGGACAAACTGTTTGTCGTAGCTCGGCGGACTCATCCCCACCTGGTATTCCGCGGCAGGCCAGAATCGCGAGCTGTCCGGGGTGAGGCACTCATCAATCAGCAGGAGTTGCCCATCGCGAATGCCGAACTCAAATTTTGTATCTGCGACGATGATGCCGTGCTTTGCGCCGTGGTCGCGTCCCTGCTCGTAGATCGCGATGGAAAGTTCGCGCACTTGATGGGCGAGATCTGCGCCCAGCAGCCGCTCACACTCGGAGAAGGAGATGTTTTCGTCGTGGCCGCTCACCGACTTCGTGGAAGGTGTGAAAATCACCTCCGGCAAGGGCGAAGCCTGTTCCAGATCTTCCGGAAGTGCGATCCCGCACACGCTGCGGCTCGCCTGGTATTCCTTCCATCCTGATCCTGCCAAATAGCCACGGACTACGCACTCCACCGGGAGCGGCTTTGCCTTTGCCACGAGCATGGAGCGTCCGCGGAGCTGCTCCTCAAAGGGGTGCAGCGCTTCCGGGAAGGCGTCGAAGTCGATCGTCGCGAGATGATGCGCCACCGGGATCTGCCCAAACCAGAACGCCGAAAGGCGGGTGAGCACTTCACCCTTGTAGGGGATCGCGTTGGGCAGGATGCAGTCGAAGGCCGAGATGCGGTCAGTGGCGACGAAGAGCAGGTACTCGCCAGCATCGAAGATCTCGCGGACTTTGCCGCTGGCTACTTTCGGGATGCCCGGCAAATCGAGCGTGAGAAGGTCCATCATGATGACGTTTGGCTGATGCTGCGCCGCACTGTCAGCTCAAATCGCTGAACTGCGGCAGCTCTCGTGCAAGCGCCTCGATGGGCAGACCGATCACGTTGCTGAATGACCCTTCCACCCGCGCGATCATCTCCCCCCGATCATCCTGGGCCGCGTACGCTCCGGCTTTGTCGAGCGGCCCGATTCGGGCGAGGTAGGCGCGCAGTTCCTCGTCAGTACGAGCGTGGAAGTGCACGCGCGTGATCTCCACAAAGGTCACCTCACGCGCGGTGGCTCCATGCAGCAGGCAGACGCCGGAGAAGACCTTATGCGTGCGACCGTTTAGCCGCAAGAGCATTTCAAAGGCACCTTCCATGTCGGTCGGCTTCCCGAGCACCGCGCCTTCGAAGAATACCTCCGTATCCACCGCCAGCACGAGTTCGGCCGGCAGTTCGGCGGCGATCGCGTGAGCCTTCCGCCGCGCATTCTCGATCACCACCTCCGTAGGCGGGAGACCCGGCGGTGCGCTTTCTTCCACCGTCGAAGGGCGCACGGTGAAGGTGTAGCCGTGCTCTGCGAGGAGCAGACGTCGACGGGGTGACGCTGAGGCGAGGACCAGCGCCGGGAAAGCGGAAGGCATTCCGGAGCGGGTTACTCTGCCCCTGGAACGGCCTTGTCGGGAAGGTTCACCTCTACGTACCCCTCAGGAAGTTCGAAGACCTTGGCATCTACTGGCTCCTCCTTCACGGAGGTAATCGTGGACGTGACCTTGTCTTCTCCCATCTTCAATTCCGTCTGCACGACGAGACCCGGGAAAGACGACATAGTGGGCGTCAGGCCCTGGCTTAGTGATCCGAGTCCAGACTTCTGAACTGCATCAAGCTGCGCATTGATGGCAGCGAAGTTCGGGTACGCAGGCGCTACCCAGTAAGTCGCCGAGATCTTCCCGATCTTCCAGGTAAACACTTCGGTCGCGAACTCGCCGATCTTCTCCTTCTTTCCAGTCGGCTCCAACTTTGCCGCGCCGGCTTCGACCGTGGCATCGGGGACTCGTTTGCGCATTTCCTGAAGCTGTTCCTTCGTCATGCGGAGGTAGCGCTTCTGCTCGTGCATCAGTGTGTAGCTCGCGCCGTCCGGCCCGCCCGCGAGTACGCTGATGTCCTTGGTCAGATCACCGCGCATCCGCCCATCCTTGATCTTCAGAGTCATGTCGCTCTCCTTTCCGGACCCTGTGACATGTTGCTCGATGACGAGATCCGCTCCTGCGCCTACGCAGAGCAGAAGCGAGACAGCAGTGCAAAGGAAGCGAGAGCGAACCATCGCGGTTATGAGCTAAACCCCGGCGCTACCGCTGGAGCCTTCTTTGGAGGAGCCCCCAGTCTGTTCGCGGTACTGGGCGGCCGTCTGCAGCGTCTCGGCAGCCTGGTCGCCCTCTGTCGTGAGCCGGAAAATCCAACCCTCCCCGTAAGGATCGGTGTTGATCAGGGCGGGGTTTGATTGCAGCGCCTCGTTCACTTCGCTGACCGTTCCTGAGACCGGCGAGTAAATGTCGCTGGCAGCTTTGACTGATTCTACCACACAGATCTGATCGCCCGCCGCGACTGTTTTTCCGACCTCAGGCAGCTCCACATACACTACGTCGGCTAGCTCGTGCTGCGCATGGTCGGTGATCCCCACCGTGCCGCTCGCTCCATCGCGGCGGAGCCATTCGTGGGATTTGGCGTAATAGAGTTCGTCGGGAACGTTCACGGTATTTGATGAAAGATGGGCGAAGACTGCTTACAGGACCAAAGTTGCAACGGGGACAGTCGTGGCAGGTCGATAGAGCGGGCGCTTCTGGATAGCAGCGGGGAGCCGCCTACCCCTGATGTCGATCTCAATGACCTCGTCGATCCGGGCAAATTCTGTTGGAATATAGGCCATTCCAATCCCTTCACCAAGGGTTGGAGAGAGCCCGCCGCTGGTCGTCTCAGCGATCTGCCGCCCGTTCTTGTAGACTGCGTAATGGGAGCGCGGCGGCGGCGCTTTCCCCACCATCTTGAATGGGACGAGGCGTGCCGGGATGCCCTTTTCCTTTTGTGCCAGCAGTGCTTCGCGTCCGATGAAGTCCGGCTTCTGTAAGTCCACAAAGATCGACAGCCCCGCTTCCAGCGGCGTCCTCTCGGGAGAGAGATCCGAGCCATTCAGCGGGTAGCACATTTCCAGGCGCAGCGTGTCTCGGGCGCCTAATCCGCACGGCTTCAGTCCCAGTTCCGCACCCCTTTGCAGGATGTCCTGCCATGCCTTTACCGCTCGATTTGCCGGACAGAATACCTCGAAGCCATCCTCGCCGGTGTAGCCTGTACGAGCGATATGAAAAACCGCTCCGTCGAGCATTATCGTGAGGATCTCGTTACGCGCAGGGCGCGAATACTTCCCGCCGAAGAAAGCATCGAAGAGCTGCGCGGACTTTGGCCCCTGCACGGCGATTCCAGCGTATTCCTGGCTGCAGTTCAGGAACTCCACGGATGCGTCGAGACGGGACTGCATCCAGGCGAAATCCTCGTCGATCTTCGAGGCATTCACCACCAGCAGGTAGCTGGCGTCTTCCACGCGGTACACGATTAGGTCATCAATAACACCGCCGCGCTCGTTCAAAAGAAAAGTGTACTGGCATTCGCCCACATCCAGCCGGGCCACGTCATTCGTGAGCAGCAGGTTTAGCCACGCACCCGCCGCCGGGCCTCTGGCGTAGAATTGACCCATGTGCGAGATGTCGAAGACGCCGAGCGCGGTGCGCACGGTTTGGTGCTCGTCGATAATTCCCGAGTACTGCACCGGCATCGACCACCCGCCGAAGTCCACCATCCGCGCACCCAGCTGAACATGTTCCCCGTGAAGGGGCGTTTGTTTCAGGGCAATGGGAGCTTCGAGCGACACGGGCAAAAGCCTAGGCTCGCGGGGGGAGGTGTCAATCCCGGGAGGGTGGTCCACGAAAGGCACGAAAAACACGGAAAAAGGAGGGATGAGAAAGGTTGGAGAGGGGGGATCTCAGCGAAATACGCGAAAGGGCGCGAAAAGGGGGAGAGGGACTGGTTCATTGGCTGAAATAAGCGACTACGGGGTTGTTTGTCGGAGCCCAACCGGTCTTGGGCGGAGCAAAGTGCTCCGGTGTCGGAGCTCGTTTGGTCTCGGGCGGAGCAAAGTGCTCCGGTGGCGGAGCTCATTCAGTCTTAGGTGGAGCAAAGTGCTCCGGCGTCGGAGCTCGTTTGGTCTCGGGCGGAGCAAAGTGCTCCGGTGGCGGAGCTCGTTTGGTCTCAGGCGGAGCAAAGTGCTCCGGTGGCGGAGCTCGTTCAGTCTCGGGCGGAGCAAAGTGCTCCGATGTCGGAGCTCATTCAGCCTCGGGTGGAGCAAAGTGCTCCGGCGTCGGAGCTCAAACCGCCTTTGGAGGTTCTTCCAGCGCACTGACCCGCGATCCGGTATTCGCCGGTCGCTCTTGATTTTCCGAGCTGTCGGCCAGAGTCTGCGCCCGAATGTCTTGGATAACTAGTGCTGAAAGCAGATTCGGTCACCTCGCCATCCCGGGGCTTCCGCGGATTATCGTCGGGTTCAATGCTCTGGTTTTTGTCCTCTACAAGCTCAACCCGCCGTTTCTGAATCAGCTCACCCTCGACCCTGCGGCGGTGATGAATGGCGAGGTCTGGCGGCTGATTACCTTCCTCTTTATCCCGAGCTTTGGTGGCTTCCTTCCCGATTGGATCGGAGCAGCGTTCTACGTACTGTTCCTTTGGTTTGTCGGGAATGGGCTGGAGGAGGCGATGGGTGCCTTCAAGATGAACGTCTTCTACCTTCTAGGGATGATCGGGACGACGGTCGCGGCGCTTTTCTTCGGCGGGGCATTCTCCAATGCGATGCTGAATACGTCGATGTTCCTGGCCTTTGCCCGGTTCTATCCCGATTTGATGATTTACCTCTTCTTCATCTTGCCGGTGAAGGTGAAGTGGATGGCATGGTTCACCGCGGCCATGGTCTTGCTGGGATTTGTGACTGGCGACTGGTCGTATCGCGGTGCGGTCATTGCCGCTTTGGGCAACTACCTGATCTTCTTCGGCGCGGAGATGGTCCAAGAGGTCAGGGATCGGAGCGAAACGCAGGCCCGGCGGAAGCGCTTCGACGCACAGGCGAAGATCCCCGACGACGAGCCCATGCACCAGTGCGCGACCTGCGGGAAAACCGAACTGAAGTCGCCGGACCTTGAGTTCCGCGTAGCTCGTGATGGACACGAGTATTGCCTGGAACATCTGCCAAAAACCCCAGTGCCACCGCACCAGCAGCTGAGCTAACTAAGCGCTCGCGGCTGCGACCTGCTGCAGGCTGCGCAGCTTCTCGAGCGCACGTCCGCTGTCCAGTTGCTCTCGGGCGAGCCCGAGACCGGCAGGGAGGTCGCTGGCCAGCCCGCTCACGACAAAACCAGCAGCCGCGTTCAGCTCGACCACGTCGCGTTTTGGTCCGCGGATCGTGCCATCCAGGATGCCCGCGAGGATGCGCGCGTTCTCCTCGCGATCGCCGCCGCGCAGATCTTCCAACGTCGCACGGCTGAAACCGAGCTCCTCAGGAATAATGGTGTGAAAGGAGACTCCAGATTCGGTCACCTCATGTACTTCCGAGATGCCCGTCGTGGTGATCTCGTCGACACCTTCGCAGTGCACTACCCATGCGGAGCGGCGGCCGAGCGCAGACAAGGTCGCAGCGTATTTGGGTAGAACTTCGCGGGAGAAGATGCCCACGAGCTGGTGCTCCGGACGGGCAGGATTGAGCAGAGGACCGAGTAAATTAAAGACCGTGGGAATGCCCCGTGCAGCGAGGAGCTTGCGAACTGGGACGATGGCCTTGAAGGCGGGGTGATAGGCCGGTGCGAAGAGAAATCCGAGCCCGTGGCGATGCACACATTCACGTAGCTCTGCTGGGGGGAGATCAATCCGCGCGCCTAGCGTCTCGAGAACGTCGGCCCCACCGCACTGGGAGGTGATCGCCCGGTTCCCATGCTTCACCACGACTGCCCCGCCCGCAGCAAGGACAAACATGCTGGTGGTGGACACATTAAAGAGATCCATGCGATCACCGCCCGTTCCACAAACGTCCAGCACGGGGCCGGATTGCGCACGGGGGTCGATGCCCGGATCTACCGCCCGGTCCAAAAGCGCACGCGCGAAGGAGGCGATCTCTCCTGCGGTCTCTCCCTTACAACGCAGAGCGGAGAGGAAGCTGGCCTTGTCGGAGTCTGCAACCTGCGCCGAGATCAGTGCGGCCACGGCTTCCTCCACCTGAGCCGGAGAGAGATCGGCGCCGTCTGCGAGAATGGTGACGAGTTGCTGCATGAAGTGCGGGAGTGATGCGTGAAATGGCAGCTGCCCGCAAGCGTGGGCCGCTCAGCGCCCGCCTGAGACCAGTGCGATGATCAGGATCACGAGCAGGACCGCGAGTACCGCCAGGGTGATCTTCACCCAACTCAGCGGATGCTTCCCAGCCATTGTGCCAGTATAGCCGTTCACGACCACCTGGTAAGTCGTCGAGCCGTAGTTGTACGCCAGCACCCAGACCGGCACGAGGATGTGCTTGAACGTCTGGCCGGAATAATCGCTGTTCACGTCGAGATTGCGGTGGGTATCTCCTGGCACCTCGCTGGCGCACATTTGGACAAGCTTGTTCTCCATGGCCTCGCGCGAATGCTGCGCGGCTGCGACGAGATCGATCTGGTATTGCTCTACCACCCAGCCCGCCAAGTAGCCGGGCTGGTATGGCTTCAGATCCGCGGTCGTGGGAAATGGCTCAATCTGCTTCAGCAAGTCCGCAGGCACGCCGCGCGAAGCTGCGATTAACTCGTCATCGAAGAAGTGGTCCAGCGAACCCGAGCTGGGCTGCCAGCGCGTGTGGCGGACTTGCCGCGAGTTCCGCTTCCCTTGCGAGTCGGTGTAGTGCTCCGTCTCATAGTAGTACGTGCCGGAGTCGGCGGTCCAATCCGCGTGGACCTGCGCGTCGAAGGTCCAGTAGGGCAGGTATACGCCGTGGACTGTGTCCGTAAGTGCGCGGCTCTTGAGTGCATTCGGAGCGAACCACCGCGAGCCGTACCACTCACGAACCTTCTCGCGAATCTGAGGCTCGGGAATCTTGAATTCCAGGAGGCTCTCGGGGCGGATTGGCGCGGTTTGTTGATCCACCGGGATGAGCGCCGCCGACCCGCAGAAGTCGCACCTTTGGGCCACCCGGGTGGGATCGAAAACCGTGATCGCCTGGCAGGAATCGCAACGCACGGTGGTCTTCGCTGCCTCCCAACCACGATGCTCCTGATCCACGTTACGCAGTGCGGAAAGGAGATCGTTTTCCTGAACCACGGCGCCCTGGGACGTCATAGTCGCAGGAGCCACCGTGCCACAATAGGGACAGACGACCGCCTGCTGCGCAGGATTCCAATGGGCCTCCGCGCCGCACGACGGGCAGTGGAAGCGCTCCTTCGCGATGACCTCGCTCATCCGCTAGCCTGCGAGAAACTGATCGATCGCTGAGCGGGGAATGCGCCAGGTGGAGCCAATCTTGCGACCCTTCAACTCGCCCGCATCCAAGGTCTGCATTACATCCGCCTCACTCACGCCCAAGAGCTTCGCAGCGTCTGCAGGAGAGAGAAGTTCGGGCATCGTCACAGGTGTGGTGGCGGCCTGGCTCGGCAGCGGGGGCGGCACCGCACCCGCTGCGGGAGGAGTCGCCTGTCCAGCAAGCGGTCCACCCTGCTGCTGAATGAGCTGCTGAGCCATCGCCATGCCGACCGCCATCTCCGTAGCAAAGCCACCCGCGCCACCGCCCCCGGGTTGCGCCATGCCCTGGCCCATCTGGTACTTCACGAAGTCGTTCAGATTTCCCACCGCCGCCATGCTCGAGCGCTTGTCGATCGCCTGCTCGACCTCGGGCGGCACGCTCACGTTCTCGACAATGAAAGAGGGAAGTTCGATGCCGTACTTTGCCGTGGTCACCGGATTGATCAGCGGCAAGAGTGCCTCGCCCATCTCGCTATAGCGCATGGCTACGTCGAGCACCGGGATCTTCGCCTGCGCTAGCGCTTCGCTAAACAAGCTGACAATGCGTGAACGCATCGTCTCGTGGAATTCATCGAGCCGGAAGTGATGATCGCTTCCCGCGACTTCCTTAAGGAAAAGCTTGGGATCGGTAATCCGGAAATCGAACGTGCCAAAGGCGCGCACCCGCACGATCCCGAAATCGTTGTCCCGCATCATGATCGGGTTTGACGTGCCCCACTTGTTGCCCGTGAAGAGCCGGGTGGTCACGTAATACACGTCTGCCTTGAAGGGCGACTGGAAGCCGTACTTCCAGCCCTTTAGCGTTGTGAGGATCGGGATGTTCTCCGTCGTTAGCGTGTGCTTGCCTGGGGCGAAAGTGTCGCCGAACTGGCCGAGGTAAACAAACTGCGCGACCTGCGATTCGCGGACGATGAGCTGCGCAGCGTTCTTGATCTCCTTGTCCTCATCGGGCCACCGATAGGAAAGTGTGTCTCGCGAATCGTCGGTCCACTCAATGATCTCGATGAGTTCGCCGCGGATGATGTCCATGATGCCCATAGGTCGTGATGTATAAGGAGGAGTCCGCCAATCGTGACACCTGCGCCGCGATTTCCAAGCTTATGCGCGGAGTTGGTAAATCCGCTAATCCGCTCCGAGCACTTTCAGTATTTTCCGCGCCAGCTGCTCCTTCACTTCTGCGTGGCGGGGCACTGCTTCCATGACCCCCGTCTGCGGATTTATCCAAAGCGCGTGAGACCCACCTTCTCGTTTCAAGTAGCATCCTGCATGACGAAGCTTCTTCTCCAGCTCACGCCGCTTCATCAGAGCGTCACAACGGTCTGGATAGCGCCACTCGGAAGACCTCGTCGCATGTCCTCAAGGCGGTCCTCGAAGATGAGCCGAATTGCTTCCCGCAGGCTCTGCTTCGTCTCCTCGATCGTCTCTCCCTGACCATTCGCTCCAGGTACCTCCGGGCAGACTGCCCAATACCCCCCCTCTTCTGCTTCTTCAATGATCGCGGTGAATTCGCCACTCATCCCGCGACGTTAGCTGTGCTGTTCCGGAGGTCAATCCAGCGCAACATTGCTCAATGGGTTGCTTCGCGCCGTCCAGATGGCAGCATCTGATCTCGCAACCTGCCGATGAACTCCAGTCAGAATCCATTTTCGAAAGACCGGATTGAGAAGCTGCCCTTCCGTTTCCGGGCAGGCGATTCGTGGGAGCTCTTTCTTCAGCGGCTCGTAGAGCAGCAATACTGCGGGGCCATTGTGGGGCCTCATGGCTCGGGAAAGACGACTCTCATGGAAGAACTGATACCCCATCTTGAAGAGCGAGGCTTCGAGCCAGTGGTCATCCATCTTCCATCGGAATCGAGCATGCGGGACAAGGAACGACTGCCGGAGCTGCTGCGTCCACTGGTCGCACCACAGTTCATCCTGCTCGATGGCGCAGAGCAGCTCAGCACCCGGCATTGGCTGCCCGTCAGATCGGCGGCGAGTCGGGCTGCAGGGTTCGTAGTTACCGTCCACCGCGCGAGCCGGTTGCCGGTTTTGATGCATCTCGAGACTCACGTGCCGCTGCTTAAGGATCTGGTGGAGGAGCTGACAGGTGGTTCAATCCCTCATGAAGAGTGCGAGGGTCTGATTGCGCGCCACCACGGTGACATCCGCGAAGCTCTGCGAGAGTTACACGACCGGTGGGATGGCGGCAGTTCGGGAATGCCCGATCCCGATCCGGCGAACTGAGATCCTGCCCGCAGATGCGGCGGGCACTTGTCACCGAGAGGTGTCGCCTTTAAGCTCTGGGCGTGCGCGAATTCGGTTCCTCTTCCTTGAGCCTGGCGGGCTCCCTGCTGGTTGCGCATCCAAGCCTCCTGGATCCTAACTTTCGCAGGACCGTCATTTTTGTCTCCTCGAACGATGCTGAGGAAGGATCATTCGGGGTGACCCTGAACCAACCTGCGGATCGGACCGTCTCCGAGCTCCTGCCGGACCGTGAAATGGGCGCTCTGAGCGGCGTTCAGGTTTTCATTGGGGGCCCCGTTGCACGTGACCAGCTGATCTTCGCCGCCTTCGAGTGGAATGACGAAGAGGAGCGCATGGAGTGTCGGCATCACATCGACGTGGAAGAAGCAGAGGAGCTCGTCACATCCAGCAGCGCGACCGTCCGCGCCTTTGTGGGATATGCCGGATGGACAAAGGGCCAGCTCGAGCAAGAACTCGCACAGAAAGCCTGGCTGCTCAAACGTCCAGAGCCGCGCGTTATCGAAAGCGCCCACTGCGATTCGCTGTGGCGCGATCTATTGGCGACTTTTGGCCCCTGGTTCCGGATCGTCGGAGAGGCGCCCGAGGACCCTGCCTTAAACTAAGCTGGCTACTCCAGTTTCCCTGCCGCCCAGAGCACGCCCCGGGTGAGCAAGTTAATGAAAATGGGATCGCGGAATGTTGCGTCGGAGTGCCCATAGGTGGTGCCGAAAATTCGAGTGCCTTTGTGGTCGTTGGTCCAGACTACGGGCTGCTCCGCGCCGTTCTTCTCACTAACGGATGTCGCGAGGGCCTTGGCAGTGGGCCAAAGCTTTTTGATGATGTAGAGCTCGTCCATGGGCGTGACCCAATCCTTCGAGAAGCCGCGCATCGTTGGATGATCATTCGCTACGATCTTCACCGGGTAGGTGCTCTGGTGCTCGTGGTGCATGCTGGTCACCCCCAGGAACTCGCGCCAGTCATCGGCCTCGAGGGCGCGGTAGGTATGCATGGCACAATGCACAACGACCGCCGGCGTACCGCCAGCATGACCAGCGACGACCTTTTTCACGTACTCAGAGTTTGTCGCATCGGCAAAGCACTCGTTGTGCACCACCACGTCGAATGGCTTGGCCCACGCCGGATCATCGTATAGCGAGATCTCTGCTCGGGTGCCAGTGCCGCCTTCGTTAATCACCTTCCACTCGATATCGGCCTGTTTGCTGATCCCCTCGGTCATGGCCTTGGCTTGGAATGCGTAGTTGTGGCAGCAGCCGCCTGTAACGAGCAGCGCACGCACGCGTTTGCCTGAGTACAACTTCTCCTGCGCGGAGCCGTGGCTCCCGAGAATGGCCGAGATGGCGGAGAGGATCGCGAGGAACTTGGGGACACGCATAAGTGAACGCCTATGCTCAGGCATGGGTGAGCGCAATAGTTTTGGCGCGCGGCCATTCTCCGGTAGTTCCGATGGGCAGCTGTCTTGTCGGGATTGCTTGGGCCGATTGGTCTATTCAGTTTGCGGGCGTTTGATCTCTGGCCCTCAAAGGCCTCGATGCTTTCTCCATCCATCTCTCACCGGCGCTCCACGCTGCTGTTCCTCTTCAAAGTCGCCCGGCCGGGGTTCTGGAGCACGTCTATCTGGTTCTACATGCTGCCGTTGGAGCAGCGCTTAGTTTTTGGCTCCGCGGCGTTTTGGATCGGATTGCTGTTCGTGACCTTGCCACTGGGTCTCATCCTTTATGGCGCCAATGATCTGGCCGATGTCGAAACGGATCGGCTGAATCCTCGGAAGGGCAATTTCCTCTTTGGTGCCAGAGGTACAAGCGATCAATTGGCCTCACTACCAAGGCAGATCGCGCTCGTTCAGGTGCCCTTCATTGCCGCATTCGCGCTACTCATAGGGCCGCAGCTCACTGCGGGATGGTTTGCAGCGGCACTCGCATTCACCGCAGTCTACAATCTTCCTAAGCTGGGCACTAAGAACTGGCCCTTCCTGGATCTTCTCAGTCAGACCGGTTACCTGCTTGTCTTCGTCCTGAGCTCGGCCCTGAACGGCGTGCCCCACCTTCCCTGGTACACGCAGCTTTTTGGAGCCCTCTTCGCGATGCACTCCCATCTCTTCGGGCAGATCATGGATCATGCTCCCGACCAGCTGGCTGGCCGACGCACGACGGCGGTGGTGATTGGTATCCTCCCAGCCAAAACCCTAATCATTGGACTTCTCGCAGTTGAGAGCTGGCTCGTTCTCGTATATGCGGGAAGTTGGCTGCTCTCCAGTTTCCTTGCAGCAGCTGCCTTTTGGTTTGTGCTCGATCTTACTATGTTGTGGCGCTATCGGAGCTACTCTCCGTTTCAAATGCGCTGCTTCCTGTTGGGGTGGAATGCTGCCGCTATACTTAGCCTTCCACTCGTCTGGAAGTGGGGGCGGTTATCAGGGTAGCGGCTGATCGCAAATCTCCTGAGAGCGTCACACTGAATTGCGAGACAGGACGGGCAGGATATCAGCGGCCTTGGCTTTCAATCCGCAGCATTCCCCTCTGGCGTCTCAATATCCGACCACCACAAGTGGTATAGCCGCTCCATCGTTGCGTATGGATCTTCGACGAGCATCGCTTCCTTAATCTTCGTGGCGTACATCGCGAAGGAGAGGGGAGGAATGCGATCCACCGGGCGCAGACGGATCGGCCGCAGCTTTTGTGCGTGGAGGAAGGCGAGAGCGCCATCGGCGTCGACGTAGGTATGAAGTGCTTCGCGACGGGCTTCGCGCATCAGCACGTGATTCGGTTCGTGTTGCTGGAGCACGTTGAAGATCACCTCGGAAGACCACGCCAGTTTCCTCATGGGCTTCTTCTCGTCGAAGAAGTTGCGGTACACCATGAGACCCGTTTGGGCGGCATTCCGGAATTGGTACTTCAGCATCTCCGATTGGCTGAGGGCTTCATGGAGCTCGTTTTCGAACTCCTCCGGCCGGAGTAGCTCAGGCAACTCCACCGCGCTGAATCTCTGAGCCGGGGCGACGGTAAGCACGAACCCGTAGTCGTGCGGTGTAGCAATGGCGTTGCCGCCGTGCATGCGGCTCAGCCGATGTGAGACTACCCGGGAGAGCGCGTCATTGGCGGAGCGTCCGATTAAAGAGTGGAAGAAGTAGTGGCGCGCACGCGCGCCTGACGGATCCGGCGAGGGAACTCCGCGTTTCCCCGGGCGCGGCTGCGCCTCGGGCAGGTGATCCTCCTCGCGTTCGGCGTACTCTTCCACCAGGAGGAAGTCCGCAGTGGGGATCTCGGAAATCGCGTGCTGGGCGGCGTACATCTGGCAGATGATCCCCGCGTTGGCGCGTTCGCAGTCGAGGCGTTCTGCAATCCAGGGAGCCAGGCTTTCTGCCGTATCGTCTTCCAATCGTGCCCGCAGCCCGGCGCGGAAGTCGATGATCTCCTGGCAAACCCGGTTCGAGAGCGGCATTTTCGCCGCGTTCCAGCGCGGTACGGTAGGCTCAGCGCCATCTGCCCGCGTAACCCACGCGTCCATCTGGCTCACGCGTTCCAGCCTTACAGAGCGCCCGGCCATAATGAAGACGTCACCAATCTTCATGGAACGCAGGAAGCTCTCCTCCACAGAGCCGAGCGCCTGCCGGTGCAGGCGGATGCGCACGGAGCCGACGCTCGGGATCACGCCGATGTTTTGGAGGAATTCGCGTCGCACCCGGCCCGGACGAGTCTCAAAGCTATCCTCATCCAGGAGGATCTTCCCAAAAACTTCAGTGTACTGCTGGCGCAAAGAGCGGCCACCCCCGGCGAGGTAGTCGAGCACATCGTTGAACTCTTCCTCGGCAAGATGCTGGTAGGGGTACGCGCTGCGGATCAGCGCGAGCGCCTCACCTCGATCCCAGCGCTGCGTGCAGCCCATGCTCACCAGGTGCTGCGCGAGCACGTCCAGCGGCGAGTGTGGCACGCGCACTTCATCCAGGTGCCGTGCTCGCGCGAGGCGCACCGTGGCGCAGGCTTCCACGAGATCGCTCACGTTTGTCGCCATGAGCACTCCGCGGCTCACAGAATGAATGTTGTGCCCCGCGCGGCCTGCTCGTTGCAGCGCGCGGCTTACGCCCTTGGGCGTTGCCAGCATTACCACAAGATCCACGCTGCCGATGTCGATTCCGAGTTCCAGGCTGGTGGAGCAGATCACGGCACGTAATTCGCCACGCTTAAGCCGGTCCTCTACTTCACGTCGGACATCCCGCTCCAACGAAGCATGGTGACATTCAATGGCCAAGTCAGGGAAGTTCTCTCGCAGCCAAAAGGTCGTCGCCTCAGCTCCGGAACGGGTATTGGAGAAGACGAGTGTCGTACGATGCTTCGCGATTAACCCGCCGAGCTCTTTGACCAGCCGCTGACCGGTAAAGCCTGCTTCGGGGTACGGGTTCTTGCGGAGTGGAGTGTAGACGCGGAGTTCCACGCGCTTTGCTGAGGCGACATCGACGATCTCGCATTCACCTGCAGTTCCCGTGAGGAAGCGCGCAACCTCTGGAAGGGGCGCGATCGTGGCGGAGAGGCCAATCCGCTGCAGCCTCCCTCCGGAGGCCTCGCGCAATGCCGCTAAACGGGCGATGCTCACCGCGAGGTGCGCCCCACGTTTGTTGTCTGCGAGAGCGTGGATCTCGTCCACGATCATCCAGCGGACTGCTGCCAGGAGCGGTACCCAGCGCTCTTGAGAGAGTAGGACGCACAGGCTCTCCGGCGTAGTGAGCAGGATATGAGGGGGGCGCGTGAACTGACGCGCGCGTTGGCTCTGGCCGGTGTCGCCAGAGCGCAACTCGATGCGCAGCGGCGGCTTTTCACCAAAGATCTCAGCTAGCGGCTCGGCTAGATTCTTCTCGAGGTCATAGCCCAGCGCCCGCAGCGGCGAGACGTAGATGCAGTGGATCGTTGGGCTGAGCGTTCCTGCCTCGTGCTCTTGAGTGAGGGCATCCAGCACCGCAAGAAAAGCCGCGAAGGTTTTGCCGGTACCCGTAGGCGACGCAATTAGCACGTTCTTGCCGGCAGCTATTCTCGGCCAGGCTTCGCTTTGGGCGGGGGTCGGCTCGCCGAAGCGCCCGTGGAACCAGCGCAGGACGGTCGAAATCCCGGCGCGCTGAACTGCGCGGCGGCGTGCGGCTGGGAGAGCTTTCGTGGTTGCCATGTGAGCAGCGGGGCTAACATTCCCGATGCACTGCTGCTGGTCCACTGCGGCTTGCGGCGGCGAGTGCGATTGCCGACACTTGGCCCCGCGTTTCGGCGCCCGGAATGCGAATTCATCAACACGCGCCCGCCATGAAACCGTTCTTCGCCCTTGCCACCGTAGTCGCCGCGCTCCTCTCAAACACTCGTGCGGAGGAGCCTCCGCTGCCTCAGCAGGAGTTTCGCGGGGCGTGGGTAGCCACAGTTCACAATCTCGACTGGCCTTCCCGTCCCGGCCTGCCTGCGGGCCAGCAGCAGGCAGAGCTGCGGGCGATTCTCGACCGCGCCGTGAGCCTTCGGCTCAATGCCATTCTGCTCCAGGTCCGGCCTGCCTCGGATGCTCTATACAAATCCAGTTTGGAGCCGTGGTCAGGATTCCTCACTGGAACCATGGGATCGGCACCGAGCCCTTCCTACGATCCTTTGGAGTTTGCGGTGAAGGAAGCGCATGCACGTGGGCTGGAGCTGCACGCCTGGTTTAATCCCTTCCGTGCGATCGCCTCCGCCAAGGCTTCAGTCGCCGCAAATCACATCACCAAGACACACCCGGAGTGGGTGCGGCGCTACGGGTCTCAGGTGTGGGTGGATCCCGGAGATCGAGGGGCCCGTGAGCACGTTCGTAAGGTGATGCTGGACGTCGTGCGCCGCTACGATGTCGATGGAATCCACATCGATGATTACTTCTACCCGTACCCGGTGAAAGGCAAGGCGGGGGCAACTCTGCCCTTCCCGGATGAGCAGACCTTCGGTGACTACAAAAGCAGCGGCGGGCAGCTCGCCCTTGCCGATTGGCGTCGCGATAACATTAACGTCTTCGTTCGCGAGCTCCACGCAGCAATCAAAGCTGAAAAGCGTTGGGTGAAGTTTGGCATCAGCCCTTTCGGAATCTGGCGGCCAGGTGTTCCGGCAACCACCATCGCGCAGCTCGATGCCTACAACCATCTATACGCCGACTCCCGCAAGTGGTTGAACGAAGGTTGGTGCGACTACTTCACACCGCAGCTTTACTGGAGCATCGATCCGCCTGCGCAAAGTTTTCCAGTACTTCTGCAATGGTGGGGTGAGCAGAACACTGCCCGCCGCCATCTCTGGCCGGGAATCGCGACGGACCGAATCGGCCCCATGCGACCTGCTGGCGAGATCACGCGGCAGATCGATCTCGTGCGTCAGAACGCTTCGTCCACAAAGCGAGCGCCTGGCCACGTTCACTGGAACATGAAAGCACTAGTGCGGGACAGCGGCGGTATTCAGGCGGCGCTTGCCACCAACTCTTACGCCGACGACGCGCTGGTTCCTGCTTCGCCCTGGCTCGGCTCCAGCACGCCCGAGAAGCCGACCATCACCGTCGATGCACAGACTGTCTCCTGGAAGCATACAGGCCGCTCCGCTCCCGAGCGCTGGGCGGTGCAGACGAAACGCGAAGGTCGATGGCAGCTAGAGGTAAGTCCTGCTGGGACTACCACTCTGGCGCGGAGCGCAGCAGGTGAGGCTGTCGCGGTCCGTGCTGTGGACCGAGCAGGAAACCTCAGTGAGCCCGCGGTGGTGAGTTTCTGAAGCGTCTACCCCGCGGAAGAGCGCATCCGTTCCAGACACTGTAGCAAAAAAGGAAGCAGCTGCTTTTTGCGAGAAACTACGCCCGTCATCTCCCACACGCAGGGGGACTCGGGCGGGTAGTCAATAGTTTGCAAGAAAGCTTCCTCGCCGCGCACCAACAGCAGCGACGTCTGGGTATTGATGTCTGTGACCAGCAGTGCGGCAAAGAGCAGTCCCTGTTTCACCCGATGCTGTTCCAGCGCCGCCAGGAGCCCGTCCCGTTTCTCTGGGAAGTGCGCGAAGGTCAGCTCTTCGATCTGCGCAACAGTGTATTGATGGTCGTCCTGCTCGTAGAGCTTGGAATCCGCCGCGATCGCCTGGTCTGGCGTCATCGTGAGCAGCGGCGAGCCCACTGAAAAAATCTGCTCCGCTAGTTCCGCCGGGTTCACTCCTGCGACACGCTCCAAATGCTCGAGAATGGTTCGGTCCACGGCGGTGGCCGTCGGAGACGAGAGGTGCAGCGTGTCGGAGATGAGGCCTGCCATGAGCAACCCCGCGATGGGCGGGGGAATCGGCACACCCGCGTGCTGAAAGCACATTGCCACGATGCTACTGGTGGAGCCTACGGGATTATTCCAGAAGAGGATCGGTGTATCGGAAGAGAAACCGCCGAGTTTGTGGTGGTCGAGGATCTCGATGATCGGAACCTTGTCCGCGCCTTTCACCGCCTGAGTGAGTTCGTTGTGATCTACGAGGATGAGCTGGCGCGGCACCGGTTTTAGGAAGTCGCTCTTCGAGAGAATCCCAACCAGCGTTCCCTCGTCGTCAAGCACTGGGAAGATGAAGCTCGCCGATTCCGCAGCAATACGCCGCGCCTCCTGCCGGGGCGTCTCCGGGTGAAAGGAGACGTAGTTTGTCTCCACCATTTGCTCCACGCGGACGGCGCCACGGGCCAGTAGCACCGTGGTCGCAGTGTCGTGCGGTGAGGCAATGATCGTGACGTTCGCCGCGCGGGCTTGCGCGCGAATCTCCTCCTGCACCGGAAGCCCCCCCGTGACCACGATCGCGTGGACCTTCTCGTCAATTGCGAGCTGCTGAATATGAGGCCGATCGCCAATGAAGAGGATTACCCGCTGCTGTGCATAGGAGCGTAAGCGAGGCGCGAAGGAGGCGCGGTCCATCGCTCCCACCATAAGCAGCTGTTCCACTGGATCCGCCGGGAGCGAGCCCGTCACCAGTGAGCCGCCGAAGGTTGTCACGATATCGGCTAGTGATGCCGTAACCAGCCGTGCTCGACTCGCCTCGTCTCGGGGGGGGAAGAGATGGTGGGTGATCTTGTAAGCCGAAAGCAGTCCCACGCAGCGTCGATTGGCATCCACGACGGGCAGCCCGCGCAGACGCTTCTGCTCCATGAGTTGAATTGCATCGTAAACGGGTGAGTCCGCCCTCACCGCGATCACTTTGATCTGCATGACATCGCCGATCCTCGGGGACAGGTCAGTTACGAGAAGAGGTGATGGCACACCAAACTTCGAGAGCACGAAGTCAATCCGCTCGTTCGTTGCCCCGGCTCGCGCGGCGATAACATCTTCATGCCCGGTCAGGCGCTTCAACTCAGCATAAGCGATCGCCGAGCAGATGGAATCCATGTCCGGATTCCGATGGCCAATGACAATTGTCTGCATTCCGGCGACTTTCTAGGGTGGAGATGCAGGAATGGGAAGCGTCCCGCGCCTCCTCTGCAGGATTACGAACCCACGCGGCAAATTCTGCCGGTAAGTCTTACCCCCAATCGCGTGCTTCCTAAGCCGAAGCCCCTGCAACCTCACCCGCCATCTGCGGTTCCGCCGCCGAAAGCAGCGGAATCTTCTGCGTATCACCCTTCACCGGTGTTCCGGGCTCGCGCTGCTGCATCGCAGCTTGCGCACGCAGGATCTCGTTCTCCTGCCGGGCCTGGTCTCGCTCGCGCCCTACGGTTGCAATCTCTTCCCGCAGTTTATCGATCTCCAGCTTCAGCCCACTTGCATGGTAGCGCTGTTCGTCGCGGTCTGCGATGAGCTTTCGAATCTGTTCCGGGGCAGCGAGTTCCGAGGTGTCGCTCTTTCCAGAGATGACCAGCCGGGCGCTGGAGAGGATGTCGATTCGGCGCTCCAGGCCGTTAATCTTGTTGAGCAAATCCTGATTCTCCGCTCGCAGGAAGGCCATGTCCTTCTCCATCAGCGCCGGGGAGAGCTTGGTCTCGTCTTTCTCCTCCGCCCCCGCTGCGTCGTACTCTGCCTGAACGTTGCCAAAGCCTACCTTGCACGACTGGTGCAGATGGAAATCCATGACTGGCTCGTTCTCTACAAACGAAAGATTGGTCGAGCCCAGGTCGTGCAGCCGATAGTGATCTCCCTCGCTAATCAGCTCCGCGTGGTATGCGGAAACTGACCGATCCAGGATTTGGATGGTATTATCCGGACGCCGGCCGATCGTCACGCGGTCACCTCGAAGCGAATGGATTGCTTCGCTGCCGTCGGCCATCGTGATTCGGAGAGTGGGCATGGAGAAGGGGGAGTAAGGACCCCGCTGGGGGAGAATTACACTTTGAGCCTAGCAAGGAGGATGCCGTATGTCAGCACCTCCTTGCACCAACGGCCGTTTTGCAGAATCCTCCCACCTTTGCATGCTTCAGGAAATCGACCGCCGTCGCACCTTCGCCATCATCTCACATCCCGACGCCGGTAAGACGACGCTCACTGAGAAGCTCCTGCTCTACGGAGGTGCCGTGCAGCTCGCTGGCTCCGTGACTGCCCGCAAGAACGCCCGGGCCACCACTTCGGACTGGATGGAGCTCGAACGCAAACGCGGTATCTCCGTCTCCTCGACGGTGCTCCAGTTCGACTACTCCGGCTACCGCGTGAATCTTTTGGATACGCCCGGTCACAAGGACTTCTCCGAGGACACCTATCGCGTGCTCACGGCGGTCGATGCCGTCGTCATGGTCATCGATGCGGGCAAGGGCATCGAGGCGCAGACGCGCAAGCTCTTCGAGGTCTGTCGCCGCCGTGGGGTGCCTATCTTCACCTTCATGAACAAGTGCGACCGGCCCACGCGGGATCCACTCTCGCTGCTCGACGAGTTGGAGAACGTGCTCGGCATCGGTGCCTTCGCCGTGAACTGGCCGCTCGGCACCGGCCCCGGATTTCGTGGCATCTTCGATCGCGAGAAGAAGCAGGTCCATCTCTTCGAGCGCACCCCGGCGGGAGCGTACCGCGCCCCCGTTGAAGTGGGCGATGTCAGCGATGACTTCGTGCGTGAGCGGCTTGATCCCGACGATCACGCCCGCGCTTTGGAGGAGCTGGAGATGCTGGAGATCGCGGGAGTGGAGTACGATGCGGAGAAAGTTCTACAGGGCGAGCTGACGCCTGTTTTCTGGGGGAGCGCCATGAACAACTTCGGCGTGCAGTACCTCCTCGATGCCTTCCTGGCCCGCTCGCTGCCTCCTCAGCCACGGCAATCCGGCGGTGTGACTGTCCAGACCGACGATCCCTCGTTCTCTGGCTTCATCTTTAAGATCCAGGCGAACATGGATCCGCGCCACCGCGACCGCATTGCTTTCCTGCGCATCTGCTCGGGCCGCTTCGAGCGCGACATGACGGTGACTCACGCTCGCACCGGCAAGCGGGTCCGTCTCTCCAGCGCGCACAAGCTCTTCGCTCAGGAGCGCGAGACCGTGGATGAAGCCTATGCCGGCGACGTGATCGGCCTCGTCGGGCATTCCGAGTTCGGGATTGGCGACACGCTCACCGAGGACGACAAGATCCTGTACAAAGAGATTCCGCGCTTTCCTCCGGAGTGCTTTGCCTTTCTACAGAATCCGAACCCGTCGAAGTTCAAACAATTCCGTACCGGTGTGGAGCAGCTGCTTCAAGAGGGCGTTGTGCAGGTTTTCGAGCTGCGGGATTCCCTTCAGAAGGTGCCGCTGCTCGCCGCAGTTGGGCCGCTGCAGTTCGAAGTAGTGCAGTACCGCCTGCAATCCGAGTACGGAGCCGAGTCGCAGCTTGAATCCGCAAGCTGGGAGACATTCAAGTGGCTGGATCCTGAGACCGATGTGAAGGCCCTCAAGTTCCCAACGGGATGTCGACTAGCCTACGATTCCGCAGGTGTGCCCGGCGTGCTCTTCCCTAGCGCATGGACGCAGCGATACTTCAGTGAGCAGAATCCTGGGGTGACGCTGCAAGACCTGCCTGCTCCAGCATAGGCGCGCGTGCAGGCGCCGGTTTATAGTCCCCATTACTGGCCCACCCACCAGAAGCCAAAGCGCAGCCAGAGAGGGATGGTGAGCAGCGCGAGGAGCGTGGTGCTCAGCACGATCTGCAGCGCGTGGGCGGAATCTGCCTGATAGTGTTTCGCCAGGATGATCGGGATCATCGCTGCTGGCATCGCGGCCTGAATGATGATGATGCGCTGGAGCTCGACGGAGACCGGTGCAACTTTCGCAAGCAGCAGGAAAGCCAACGGCAGTACGCCCAACCGCAGTACATTTGCCGCGACCACCGCGCCGATCCGGCAACTAGTGCGCTCCCCCGCAATGAGATCTGCCAGCGTTGCACCCGTGAGCAGGAGAGCGAGGGGAATCGCGCTCTGCCCGAGCATGTGCATGGACTGGCGGAGGAAGTCAGGTATGACCGCGTGCACTCCACCGAAGTTCAGCGCGGCCGAGGTGACAATCGCGACAATGGGCACATTCAGGATCTGTTTCCACGCTCCACGTGCGGGCACTCCTGAGAGCAGCCAGACGCCTACCGTCCAGAGTGCTATCTCCACTCCGAGATTGTGCGTGAAGAGCACGCCCAACGTATTCCGATCGTAGAAGGCCTGAACGAGTGGGATCGGCAGGTAGCCGTAATTATACAGGCCCGTGGTGAAGGTGAAGCTCCGTGCCGATGGCGCAGGCAGCCGCATCAGCCGTGCTCCCAGTGCCGCGAGGAGGAAGCCGAAGACCACGGTGCCGAATCCCACTAGAGGTGGCACGAGGAGATTCCGGGCCTCGGCGAGCATCGGGTTCCCGAGGATGGAGTCCGCGATCAGGCACGGATAAAGGACGTTCACTCCGAGCCGCAGCAGGGTGTGATCCGCCTCCGAAGTCAGCCATCGGAGCCGGCGCAAGGCATAGCCTGCCCCGATGATCACGAAGACGGGCGCGACCGCTTCGAGCAGGCTCAGGAAGTTCAAACGCGTGCGCTATGCCCGCTTCTTCCGGGACTGGCCTAGCAGCGGGAATTGCTTACCAAGCGCGGCGATCTCCAGCTCAGTTAGACCGTGATGCACGGTGATAATCCCATCGCGAATCACGCTATCGATTTGCATGTCGATGACCTGGTGCGTGCCCACCTTGCTGCTCACGAAGGCAACCAGCGAGCTCCCCCGCCGCTCGGTGCTGAGCACCTCGAGATTGATCCGCCCGCTGGCATTTAGCTGGAATGCACAACCCCAAGTGCCATCTTCCGCTCGGAACGGGTAAATCGCCTGAATGTGCCGTTCGCTCAGCGAAGGCACCTTCTCAATGAAAGCTTGCCGCGGCGGGTACTTGAGCGTGATGGCCTGTGAGAACCGCTCTGTATCCATACGGTTGGCTTCCGCGTGGAAGCGCACCGTCAGATCTGGCTTCTTCGCCGCGCCGGTGAGGAGAACGAGGGCGAGTAGGGCAGGGAGGATGCGGAGTGCGGATTTCATGGAAGCTGGCGCCGAGTGTTTGCGAACCCGATGCAATTTGCAAACGGGGAGGCGAGTTGTTTAAAGAAGCTGATGAAGTTCTGTTCTCCCGTCCTGGCGTGCCTCCTCCTGTGTGCATTCGCCGCCCCCGCTTATGCTGACGAGGAGGGTCAGGCAGAGAAGCTCCCAGGGATGTTCTCCCGGATGCTCGACGTCTTCCGCCCATCGGCGGGAAAGAGTGAGCTGAAGTGGAAGCAACTGCTGCTGACGATGAAGCTCGAGCCGCTTCCGCTGAAGCTCGGCGAAACCCGCCAGCTCAAGGTCACTCTGCAGCTCACGAATAAATCGAAGAAGTTCGTGCAGCTCGAGTTCCCCACCACTCAGCGCATCGAGGTCATCGTGAAGCGCCCGGATGGCAAGCTGGTCGAGCAGTGGTCAGAGGATCAATCGTTCTCGGGCGATCCGAGCTTCGTCACGATCAACACCGGCGAGCGACTTGAGTACAGCGTCTCCGTCGCTACCCGCGACATGACCGCCGGCCAGCCAGCGGTGATTGAAGCATTCTTCCCGAACTACGAGCCTCTGCGCGTGGAGCAGACGATCACGCCCGAGAAATAGCATCGCCGCAGCGTCGGTTGCTCCCCGCTCACCGGAGTAGCGTCCGAGCACGGGTGAAAGGCGCTTCTATCGCGCACCGGATCGGCCTATACGCGGCGCATGCCTGTTCCCCTGTGCATCGGTGCTCTCTTCGTGCGGAAGCTGCACCTCCTGTGTCTGCTCCTTGCCGTTCTTGGAGGACCGGCAGCCGCGCAGAGCGTTCCCGAGACCTTTCATGCTGCGAAGCTCCACGAGATGGAGGCGGCGATCTCGCTCGCGATCAGTGATGGCCGGACACCGGGCGGCGTCCTTTGGCTGGAGCGCGCCGGAGTCGCGCATCGTCAGACGCTCGGCTCACGTGCGGTGAAGCCGGCCCGTGAGCCGATGACCGAGGACACGATCTTCGATGCGGCCTCACTCACAAAGGTTATCGCAACGACGCCCGCAGTCATGCGCCTCGTGGAGCAGGGGCGGGTGGAACTCGACGCTCCTGTCTCACGATACCTGCCGGAGTTCCGCGGCGAGGGGAAGGAGTCGATCACAGTTCGTCAGCTCCTCACTCACACCTCCGGCCTGCGCGCGGGGATCCCGGTCAATGCCTCGTGGAGCGGCGTGGAGGGCGCGATGCGAACGGCCGCCGCGGAGCCGCTACCAGCCCAGCCGGGAACCGTCGTCCGCTATAGCGACATCAATTTCATCCTGCTCGGCGAGGTGGTCAGCCGCGTCTCCGGCCAGCCGCTAAATGTCTTCTGCGCGGCCGAGATCTTCGTGCCGCTTGGAATGGTGGAGACTGGCTATCTCCCCGCGGAGTCCCTGCGCCCCCGGATCGCTCCGACCACGGAGGTCGATGGCGCATTCCTGCGTGGCATTGTTCACGATCCGACAGCGCGCCGCATGGGCGGTGTTGCCGGCCATGCAGGACTTTTCACCACGGCGGCTGATCTCGCGCGCTTCGCTCGGATGATGCTCGCCAGCGGCGAACTGGATGGCACCCGCATCTTCAAACCCGAGACAGTCGCACTCATGACGCACGTTCATACCGCCGAGCACCTCCCGGCTCGTCGTGGGCTGGGCTGGGATATCGATTCACCGTTTGCCGGACCGCGGGGCCAATGGTTCCCGATCGGCAGCTACGGGCACACCGGCTGGACCGGCACCTCGCTCTGGATCGACCCCTTCTCGCGTACGTTTGTAATCTTCCTCGCAAACCGGAATCACCCCACGGAGGCCGGCAATGTCACACCGCTCCGCCGCACCCTTGGCACTCTCGCCGCAGAATCCGTCCGTGGATTCAATTTCCTGCACGTACCCGGAGCGCTGCCGTGGCGGAGCGGTGGTGCCTCACTCGATCTGCCGCCACCGCAACAACGGCAAACGCCAGCAGCTGTCCTGAACGGAATCGATATCCTCGCACGCGATGGCTTCGGACCCTTGCAGGGCTTGAAGATCGGCCTCGTGACAAATCACACCGGCATCGATCGACAGCGCCGGACCACCATCGATCTCCTGCACCAGGCACCCGGCGTGAAGCTCGTTGCGCTTTTCAGCCCAGAGCACGGGATCCGGGGCGCACAGGATGAGAAAGTCTCCGACAGCGTGGATGCCCGCACCGGGTTACCCATCTACAGCCTCTACGGGGCAAGTCGTGCCCCGAGCGCTGCCCAGCTCGCCGGCATCGACGCACTGGTCTTCGACATTCAGGACATTGGCTGCCGCTTCTATACTTACATCTCCACGATGGGTGAGTGCCTCACGGTTTCGGCTGCTCTTGGTAAGAAGTTCATCGTGCTGGATCGGCCTAATCCCATTACCGGCGCGCGCGTGGAGGGGCCGATCCTCGCGGAGAAGCGCAGCTTCACTGCGTGGCACGAGATCCCGGTGCGCCATGGCATGACCGTGGGTGAACTCGCGAGAATGTTTGCAGCTGAGCGTGAACCAAAGGCCCAGCTCACGGTCATCCCGTGTGAAGGCTGGACCCGCGATACATGGTTCGATGCCACCGGGCAGCCCTGGGTGAATCCCTCACCGAATATGCGCAGCCTCCACGCCGCGACTCTCTATCCCGGTGTGGGCTTACTCGAGTTCTGCAATCTTAGCGTGGGGCGGGGGACCGACCGCCCCTTCGAGATCATTGGTGCGCCGTACATCAACGGGGATCAACTGACCGAGATCCTCAACCGCTCCGGGCTGGATGGCCTGCGCTTCATGGGCACGCGCTACATTCCTACAGCCAGCGTCTTCGCAGGAAAGGAATGCGGGGGTGTGCAGATCCTCATCACTGATCGCGATGCTTGTAGCCCGCTCGACCTCGGCATGGTCCTCGCGACCACGCTGCAACGCTTGCATCCCAAAGAACTGAAGATTGAGAATCTCGCGAAGCTCCTTGCCCATCCGGCCTCCTTGGAGGCTATTCGCCAAGGCAAATCCCTCAGCGAAATAAAGGCACTATGGGCACCGGAAAGGGAGAGTTTCCGCAGCCGCCGCGAGTCATTCCTCCTCTATCGATAGTCGAATAGAGCTGCACCGCTTAGCAGGACCACTGAGCAAGTGCGGTAACGGCATTTAGATATGCTCGGCAGGCCAACCTGCCCCGTGGCGAACGCGCGCACTCGGGATGTCCACAGCTTGCGCCTCGGCTCCTGGAGCAATCACCGCGATGACCGAGCCGTCTAGCTACGTCTCGTAAACACCTGTCTCTCAACCCTCCGCCACCATCCCGCAGGTCCAAGCCCGTTCTGACCGAGGCAGTCGCACCTAATGGGTCATGTGCCGGTCCCTGTTCTGACAGGCATTCTGCCTGTGACGACCAGCCCACTCGCCTGTTCTGACACCCAATTTGGCTACTCCGACAGGCAACCGGCACTCACACGCCAGTCATTTTGGCTGTCACTACAGTCTCGAGAGACTGTCGCAACAGCCGATTTGCGGGTCCCAACAGCCAGTTTGACTCTGGCAAGAGGCACCGGTCAGTGTGCTGACTGCCGTGCGGGCACCACCCTGATGATTCTATCTATCACCATGACCAAAGCGTTGGTGATTGTGCTTTGGCTCGTGTTCCTCGTAACGCCGATATTCTTCGCCTTCCGCGCTGATGTAAGGTCGGTGTCGATCTATCCAATTAGCATATCATTGGTCATAGGGGTGATGCTTGCCCGCTTTGGTCCGTATAGAACGACGCTGTATTCGGCCAAAGGGATCTGGAGAGCAGGTTTTCTTCTGATTTGCGGAATCCTCTTTCTATGGTCAGTGGCACTTCTCGGCTCGACGGAGTTAATTTCAGAAGCTCATCAATTCTGGAATTGGCTATCCAGCAGCAGGGAAATAGTGTCTCACCGGGTTGCGAGCTCTTTCGCATGGAACTACTGGGTATATTGCTTTCTGCTCCTATTCGCATTGGTTGAAGGCCTCTGGTTTCGCGGTCTTTGGTTCGCGATGTTCCCAACTCGCCCATGGCTAACGATCGGTATCGGTAGCGCTCTCTCCGCAGGCTGGCACGCGCTCGTTACCTACGAGCTTGTGCGGGTCGGGTACGGTGGACCGGGGGGGCTCCAGTTGCTGGCACCTATGGCTCTGGCGGGAGTGGCATTTGGTATCATCCGTCACCGAGGAGGATCATGGCTCGCCATCGCTCTCGCAGATGGGCTGCTGCAATGTCTGCTCTACGTAAGCTATCTGGGAGGCAGCCCGATTCACTTCAGCAGTGGCGCCACCGTCGCCCTCTATCTTTTCGCGTATCTGCTGCTTGCAAGCGCGCTTTGGTGCTGGCGGGCAGACGGGGTTCAGCAAAGAAGGACTCGCTTTGCTTTCACTGTTCTTTACACCGCTTTCGCGCTTGTTGTCATCGCACCTGTCGGTTGGACAATCTGGCACTCTCCATTCCGTGTCCGGCCGGCGAGGAAGGACGTGTGGAAGAACGCTATTGACTACTTCGCTGCAGAGCTTCCAAAGAGGCACGTAGATTTTGACGCCTTGATGCCACGAGCGCGTTTTTCTTCGGAGGTCGCACGCTTGAAGGCTGGTGCAGGGAAGCTTTCCGATGATCAGATCATCCTCGAACTCAGAGGGATCGTGGCTCAGCTGCGCGTCGCACATTCGGAGGTCCGGTGGAAATTCGTCTTATATCCCATCCATTTCGCGTGGCTTTCTGACGGAGTCGTCGTTGCGATCGCCAGCCGGGAGTATCAGAAGGCGATCGGCTGCCGAGTCCTGAGCTTCGGCCCTCTCGCGCCCGAGGTGACGCGAGCCCGGTTAGCCCCGTACATTCCTCACGAAAATGAGGCGTGGCTGGACACTATGCTCCTAAGCGGCGAAGCGAGTAATGTGTCGCTCCTGGAACGGATTGGCGTCGTCTCACCCTCGAGATGTCTGGAACTTACTCTTGAGAGACGTGACAAAACGGTCTTCACGATGGACATCTGGCCTGCCGGTCCAGGATTTGAGTGGGCACCTCCGGATGACGCTCTGAAGCTCCCAAACGTCACCCGCAACGAGCGCACCCGGAATTACGAGGCCCAGTACCACGAGGACAGCAAAGCTCTTTGCATCAAGTTCCGCCGGTGTGAAGAGGACCCGGGCTACTCCTTCACCGCCTTCGAAGCGGCTCTCGGCTTAATCGTATCGCAGCACTCTGTAGAACGGGTGATCGTGGATCTGCGGCAGAATCAGGGAGGCACGAGCAAAAGTGTGAATTCCTTTATGGAGATCCTTCGGCGATCGCGTCTTTTCCGCAAGGGTACGCCGCCGATCGTCCTGATCGGGGGCGGCACGTACTCCGCCGCAGTCATCACTGCGTCGTTTATTCGTGGAGAGTTCGGGGCCGTCTTTATCGGGGGGCCCACGGGGGGAAAGCCGGTCTTTTATGCTAATGCGAAGGTGTTCCGACTTCCTCACGTAGATGCCGAGGTCGCGTATGCGACGGTAAAGGTTGCTCTCGGGCACCCTGATGCGCCGTGGTTGCGACCAGACGTACTGGTTCCGGTGACGGTCGAGGATTTACTCACGGGCCGAGATCCCGCGATGGAAGCTGCCTATAACTATTCGCCCCTGGGAAACTAGGGGTAGTAAGTCGCTCGGGGCCACTTGTTGCGGAGAGAGGAAAGCGTCGCAGTGACTCCCAGCGCACCTTCTTTCTAACGGGAAGGGCTCTTTTCACGGCTTCTCAAACCCGTTTTTTGACATGGCACCTCATAGATGTACACGCGAGCGTCCGGACCAGTCGAGTGACTGGAACTCCGGCACGGGTGCGGGTGCAACTAACCAAACCAAACCAACAGAAAGAGAGAACAAGCAATATGGCACTATATACTAACCGAATTAACGTCGTCCTCACTGCGGAGCAATCCGCTGGCGTAGACGCTGCAATCACTGCTCTCGACACTGCGCTGGCCTTTGCGGTCAGCGTCGGGTCAACCGAGCGCAAGCACCTGTTCAAACTGGGTGCAGCGAGCGAAGGCTTTGTCCAGCAGGCGCTGGGGATCGCCCGGGAGAACAGCGAGGTCCTCCCGCAGGGCCTGGTGGTTGCAGATCTGGAGCGCGATGCCGCCCTCCGGGAAATCCTGCTGCCAGTAGAGCAGCGGCTCGGGACAATCCTGACTAAGGTGCGCGACACGCGCATGCTCGCCGGAGCGGACCTGATGCAAGGCGCAATGGTCGTCTACCGCGCACTGCGAGTGCATGGTGACGGTGCTGGCATGCGCGTCGTCAGGGACGAGCTTGGCCAGCGCTTCGACCGTCCGGGCCGCCCCGTGGTCGATCCAGCAGAACCGCCAGCCAACGGCACCTAGGCGGCGCTTACGACAGAAACCTGCCGCCGTCCGGTCACCACCGGGCGGCGGCATTTTGCCTCGGAGAGCGGCGACTGATAATAACGTAAGCGCCTAACATTTATTGATTTAGAAGAGCGGCTTCCTTTGACCGCGAGCCCTCCGACCACTACAAACGAGAAACCCCCTGGCACGTGTTGAGCTCTAGATTGATCAGACGCTACCCGCGTGCTGAGTCAACTCTAGGATGAGTCGGCGCATGGCTGCGGGGAACTGACACCTATGATCGAGACTCCCGGACAAGTGATGAATGCAGGTATTTTGAAGCAAGGGAGGGCACTTGTCGGCATCAGTCTGCTTTGTACGTGGTTTGCTCTCGCCGGGTTACTTCAGACTGCAAACGGCAACGCCACATTGATCCCAGACGGGGCGACCTGGAAGTATCTCGATACCGGATCCAACCAGGGCAGTGCGTGGCGCGCACCGACCTTTAATGATCAGACTTGGAAGTCTGGACCAGCCGAGTTGGGCTACGGCGACGGAGGCGAAGCGACCGTGGTCAGCTACGGAAGCAATTCGTCGAACAAGTACATCACCACCTACTTTCGCCACTCCTTTAGCGTAGCGGATCCGGCAGCCTTTGAGTCGCTCGCCCTCAGGCTGCGGCGTGATGACGGCGCCATTGTGTATCTCAATGGCACCGAGGTTTTCCGTACCAACCTCCCTACCGGGGCGATTGCTTCAACAACTCGCGCAGTCATTGCGGTAGATGGAGCGGATGAGAACGTCGTCGCGAGCATTGTTGCGACGCATCTGCTCCCAGGCAGCAACGTCGTGGCAGTGGAGCTACATCAGGCAAGTCCGACGAGTAGCGATATCAGCTTTCAACTATCGCTGGAGGGCATCATTAAAACTCCTTCGGTCATCCTGATCCCGTCGGGATCAAGTTGGAGATATCTCGATGACGGAACTGATCAAGGATCGCAATGGAGAGAGCCGGCCTATGACGATCAAGCTTGGTCTGTCGGACTCGCGGAACTTGGGTATGGCGATGGCGCGGAACGAACTATCACGAATTCTACCACCAAGGCGGCCACGTACTTCCGCCGGGAGTTCGACGTTGCCGACCCGGCGCTTTATTCGGCTCTGACCTTGCGCCTGATGAGAGACGACGGGGCGATCGTTTATCTAAACGGAGTCGAAATTCACCGTAGCAACATGCCTGCCGGACCAGTGACATCCACGACCTGGGCAAGTTCTGCAGTCGCTGAAGCGGATGAGTCCACGTTCCTCCAGGTGCCCATCAACAGTCCGCTGGCGATTGGAAGAAATGTGCTCGCCGTGGAAGTACACCAATCTGATGCACTCAGCTCGGATGTGAGTTTTGACCTTGAGTTGCTGGGCTTAACTGATCGGCCGGAGATCAACATCACTCGAGGTCCGTATCTCCAGAACGCGACGTCCTCATCGATGGTGATCCGCTGGCGGACAGATCTGCCGACCACGAGCAAGGTGTGGATTGGAACTTCACCTGCAGGCTTGGCCCCGAAGCAGGAGAACCCAAGCTCCGCGACAGAGCATGAGGTGCAAGTCACCGGCCTCTTGCCGAATACGCAGTACTACTACGCGATCGGCTCGAGCACAGGCCAGCTGGCGAGTGGATCGGAGTACACCTTCTTCACACCGCCGGTTCCTGGTACGAAGCAACCCATCCGAGCATGGGTGCTGGGCGATTCGGGAACTGCCAATGCCAATGCCGTCGCGGTACGGAATGGGTATTCGGCCTTCAACGGCTCACGGTACACGGACCTGTGGCTGATGCTGGGCGACAATGCTTATCAGAATGGCACTGATGCCGAGTTCCAGGCGGCAGTATTCAATATGTATCCGGCGTTCCTGCGTCAGAGCCCGCTCTGGTCCACGCTGGGCAATCACGAATACTACACTGCGCAGGGCACACCTTACTTCGACATCCACACCTTCCCCACAGCGGGTGAAGCTGGAGGAGCTCCTTCTGGGACCGAGAAGTATTACTCGTTCGACTACGGGAACGCTCACTTTGTCTGCCTCGACTCAATGAGCTCAGATCGCTCGACAGCTGGCCCCATGGCAGCATGGCTCCGAGCTGATCTGGAATCGACGACTCAGGACTGGATCATCGCCTTCTGGCATCATCCTCCGTACACTGCGGGATCGCATAACTCCGATAATCCGAACGGAAGTGATCGAGAGCTGCTCGAGATGCGGGAGAACTTCCTCCCCTTACTTGAGGCGGGCGGGGTGGATCTCGTGCTGGGTGGCCATAGTCACTCTTACGAGCGGTCTTATCTCATCGATGGACACTACGGACTTTCGCAGACCTTCTCCGACACCATGAAGAAGGCAGCTGGAGACGGTCGTGAAGTTAATGGAGCCGGGTCATACATCAAACCGGACGGCCTGCCTGCGAATCAGGGCGCGGTTTATATTGTCGCCGGAAGTTCAGGAAAGGCGACTACGTGGTGGGGAGGCAGCACCGCTGTGCAAAGCCCGGCGCCACATCCCGCGATGGTTGTCTCCCTTCTTAAGTTGGGATCCACGGTCCTGGATATCGATGACGATCGCCTGGATGTGAAATTCCTGAACACGGCAGGCACTGTGGATGATCAATTCACCATCCGGAAGAATGCGCCTAACGGGCCGCCGACGGTGGCGATCACCAGTCCTGCGGCGGGATCGAGCGTCAATGCGCCAGTTACCATCAGCGCCAGTGCGACACCGGGCCCGGCGGAGGAAGCTGGCAGTGTGGTGCAAGTCGACTTCTATGACGGTGATGCACTCATTGGGACGGCAAGTGCGCCATCACCGGCCAATGCACAATTTGAGATCACCTGGAACGCAGCGGTCGGTGGTGTGCGTAGTTTCACGGCGACAGCTTGGGATGACAAGGGTGCGAGTACGACTTCAGCGCCAGTTAGCGTGACGGTAAATGCGGCACCGTCAGTGAGCATCACAACGCCCGTTTCGAATGCACGGTATGAGGTCCCTGCCTCGATTGCAATTGCTGCCACTGCGGCGGACAGTGGAGGTTCCGTCGCCCAAGTTTCATTCTACGCGAGCGGGCAGCTAATCGGCAGCGACACCGCAGCTCCTTACGAAGTGAGCTGGGAGAACGTGCCCATAGGGACGTACCTGCTGACGGCGGTAGCTTCTGATGAGATGGGAGCGACCGCAACGTCCGCGGGCGTGTCGATCACCGTGAGCGCTCCGAACATGGCTCCTGAGGTGAGTCTCACCAGCCCAAGTGCGGGAGCGAGCTTCGTCGAACCAGCAAATGTGACGCTCGTCGCAAACGCCACTGACGTAGACGGAGTTGTGACCCGCGTTGAGTTCTACGCTGGCTCGCTCCTCCTATCAACGGACACGTCCGCCCCTTTCAGCCACGTATGGACCAGTGCCATGGCAGGGACCCACGCGCTCAGCGCTGTGGCTATCGATGACGCGGGAAAGAGCGCCACATCTGCGGTGGTCAGCATTACCGTGAATCCTAACCAGCCGCCGACGGTGGGTTTTGTTAGTCCCGTGGAGGGTGCGGTCTTCGTGGCACCTACAGCGGTCCCGCTTTTCGTAGACGCGAGGGATGTAGATGGGCCGGTGGTGCGAGTTGAGTTCTATGCGAAGAATGGGGACGCGGCATCCGTGCTGTTGGGGCTCGGGAGTAAGAGTTCGGAAGGGGATAGCTGGAGCTATAGCTGGGACCCGGCGCCGATTGGTCGCCACATCCTCACAGCTGTTGCCGTGGATGGCGGCGGCGCAAAGAACACCTCGTTGCCTGTCCAAATCACCGTGGAGCCACCGCCTAATCAGGCACCAACGGTGAGCATCAGCAGTCCAGCCAATGGAGCCAGCTATGTGGCTCCCGCGACAATCCAGCTCACCGCGACCGCTGGTGATATCGACGGCACCGTGGCCAAGGTGGAGTTCTACTCAGGTGCCGCTTTGATCGGCTCCGACAACGTCTCACCTTTCACCATGAGCTGGGCGGGAATTGTGCCCGGTACCTACGCGCTGACTGCAGTCGCAACGGACAACGGGGGCAAAACCGCGACCTCGGCCGCGGTGAATATCACGGTCGTGCCTGAACCCGTTCCGCAAGCGCCGGTCAATCTCGCCGCTAAAGTTGTGAAGTCCCGGATTGATCTGAGCTGGGGTGATCGTTCGACCAATGAGACTGGGTTTTACATTGAGCGGTCGCTCAATGGGACTTCGTGGACCCGTCACGCGGCGGTTGGTGCCAATGTGGTGGTCTACCGCGATACCACGATCACCGCGAATACGCTCTACTACTACCGCGTTCAAGCGTTCAACGTCAGTGGCGCCTCTGGGTACACGTTGAGCGTGTCGGCTCGGTCACAGCGCTAACTGTTGGATGAAGCGGATTCGTCGCCGAGAGATCCGGACCTGGCATTGGCTCGTGATGGCTTGTGCCTGCCTGCTAATCGGTAGTCCGTGCTTCGGTCACGGAGAGCTACACGAACAGATCGAGGCGGTTTCGTTGGCGATTCAGGCAGCTCCCCGCAATGCGACATTATACCTGAAGCGGGCAGAGCTGCGCAGGATGCATTATGAGCACGCCGCTGCGGAGACTGATTACGGCGAAGCGCACCGTCTGGATCCCGCGTTGAAGGAAGTGCATCTTGGGCGCGGCAAGTTGCTGATCGCCACAGGAAAGCTCCCGGAAGCAAAGCGCGACCTGGATACATATCTCGAGCTGTCGCCAAATCATCTGGATGCCTTGCTCACAAGGGCGAGAATGGAGGTGAAGCGGGGATATCCGCTCTTAGCCGCGAGCGACTTCTCCCGCGCTCTCGCCGTTTCGCAGAAGCCCGAACCAGAGTACTACGTGGAGTACGCACAAGCCCTCTCGAGCGCCGGGCCCGAGCATGTCACGGCTGCGATTGAGGTCTTGGACTCAGGAATGGTCTCTCTCGGACCTATTCCAACCCTGGCTCTACCTGCCATTGATTTGTTGGTTTCTCAGAAAGAATTCGATGCCGCGCTTAATCGGCTGGATGCGCTGAGCGGAACGGGACAACGACGGGAAACATGGCTGGAGCGACGGGGAGATATCCTTCTCGAGGCGGGCCGTCCGGAAGAGGCGCTGACAGCATTCAAGGAAGCACTGAGCGCAGTCAGTGCTCTCCCTGCAAGAGTTCAGCAGAGGAAGGCTACGAGCGAACTGAAAGAGAGACTGAGAACTAAGACCGAATTTAGCAGATCTGGTAAGTAGAACGTATCTGTTGTTCTCTCAAAGTGTCTAAGGGGATACGGGTTGAACGATTGCCAACCTGAAGCATAGTTCACATTCCCCGATGCGGCTTAATCTGAAGTCTTCAGGAGTTCTGATCCCCGCGCTGATAGTGGGAGGATTCCTCGTGTCCGTTCGACCGGTCGTCGCTGAAGAGACAAGTCTGAGGAAGGACATTAAACCGCTTCTTCAGGAGTACTGCTTCGATTGCCACAATGCAGAGAAGGCAAAGGGAGATCTGAATCTAGTAGAGTTTGCGGACAACGATAAACTCTACGAGAACCGCGAGGTCTGGGAGAAGGTCGTGGAGGCGGTGGAACTTGGCGACATGCCACCGGAGAAGAAGCCGCAACCTACGGACGAGCAAAAGACGTCGCTGGTGCACTTCGTTGAAGGGCAACTCGCGAATTTCGACTGCAATCTAGAGAAGAACCCGGGACGGGTGACGATTCGCCGGCTTAACAAGGAGGAGTACAAGAACACCATCCGCGACTTGCTGAAGGTGAATTACGAGCCGGAAGACTTCCCGAACGACGAGGTTGGTTACGGCTTCGACAACATCGGCGACGTGCTTTCGCTTTCACCGATGCTCATGGAGAAGTTTCTCGTCGCGGCCGAGGAGATCGTTGGGAAGGCTATTGTTCTGGAGGCGGCGCAAGCAAAGGCGCGGGCCCTCAAAGGCGGCACTTTCTCCGGGAAGGACGAGGACGCGGTGAACGTTACGGAGGATGGAACGCTTGGGTTCTTCCGTGAAGGGGAGTTGAAGGCGGAGGTCGAGTTCCCCACGACGGGCGAGTACGTCTTCAAGCTGCGCGCTTACGGCGAGCAGGCCGGACCTGAAGCGCCGAAGCTGGCAATGAGGATCAATGAGAAAGAGGTCAAGATACTGGAAGTACCCGCGACGAGTTCGAAGCGGGCGACTTACGAGATCCGCGTTCAGATAGAGAAAGGGCGGCACACGGTGGCACTCGCATATTTGAACAACTACCGGGAACCGGATCACCGCGATCCGAAGCTGCGAGGGGATCGCAACGTCTTTGTGGATAAGGTCGAGATGATTGCACCGGACAGTGGTGCGAATCTCCCGGAAAGCCACCGGCAGCTGATCACCAAAATACCCGCAGCGGGGCAGGAGCATCAGACGGCAGAAGAGCTGTTGCGGCCCTTTCTTGCGCGAGCTTATCGACGACCAGTGACCGAAGAGGAGTTGGCCAAGGTCGTGCGCTTTGTGGACATGGCAATCGAGCAGAAGGGGACCTTTCTCGAAGGGATGCAGGTGGCGGTGCAGGCGGTGCTCTGCTCACCAAACTTCCTATTTCGTTGGGAACTCGACTCGCAGGAGATGCAGCCGGGCCAAACCCGCGAGCTGAACGACTATGAGGTCGCGTCCCGGCTTTCTTACTTCCTCTGGAGCAGCATGCCAGATGAGGAGATGCAGGCGCTCGCGGCCAAGGGCGAGCTGCGGAAAGACGGCAACATGGAGAAGCAGGTTGCGCGGATGATCGGCGACTGGAAGGCCCGCGCCTTCGTCACGAGCTTCGCCGGACAGTGGCTGCAAATCCGCAACATCTGGGAGATCTCTCCCGATCCGGAGAGTTTCCCGAAGTGGAGTGACGAACTGAAAGGGATGATGAAGGAAGAGACCGAACTCTTCTTCCAGGCAATCATGAAGGAAGATCGCCCAATCACAGACATCCTGGCAGCGGATTTTACCTTCCTGAACGAAAAGCTGGCCGCCCACTACGGTATCGCGGGAGTTTCCGGCAACGAGTTCCGCCGCGTGCAACTCCCCGCTGATTCGCTGCGAGGCGGCGTGCTCTCTCAAGGGAGCGTGCTGCTGACGACTTCGACACCTACCCGGACCTCGCCGGTAAACCGCGGCAAATGGGTGCTGGAGCAGATCCTCGGGTCACATCCGCCACCGGCTCCCGCTGATGTGCCGCCGCTCGCCGAACAGAAGACCGTCGATCAATCTGCCTCGCTGCGGCAGCGGTTTGAGCAGCACCGGGCATCAGCTGAATGTGCGAGCTGTCATGCTAAGTTCGATCCTCTGGGTTTCGCCTTGGAGAACTTCGATGCGACGGGTGCCTGGCGGGAGCGTGATGGGAAGTTCCCCATCGATGCCTCGGGCAAGCTGGCGGGTGGCATAGCCTTCAATGGCGCACGCGAGTTGAAGGCCGTGCTCAAGAAGGACAAGCGCTTCGTTCATAGCCTGGCCACGAATATGATGACCTACGCACTGGGTCGCGGGCTCGAGTACTTCGACAAGTGCGCGGTAGATGCGATTGCCGAGGGGCTGGAAGCAAAGGGCAACAAATTCTCCGCGCTCGTGTTGAGCATAGTAAACAGCGAACCTTTCCTCAAACGTAAGAAGGTGGGCGAAGCGCTCGCCCAGCAGTGATCCACGAACCGTTACCGTCATGAACAGCTCACACCCGCTCCACCGACGCACCTTCCTCCGCGGCCTCGGCGCCGCAATTGCGCTCCCCATGCTCGACTGCATGCGCCCCAGCCGAGCCCTGGCCAGCGTTGCGGGCGCGGGAAAGGCTCCCGTGCGCATGGCGTTCATGTTCGTACCGAACGGCGCGCACATGCCGGATTGGACACCCACGAACACGGGGGCGGATTTTGATCTTCCGTGGATCCTCGATCCACTTCGGCCGCACAAGAGTGAGATGCTCGTCCTCACCGGGTTGACTCACGATCGCGGTCGCGCGAACGCCGACGGTGGGGGAGATCACGCGCGCTCTGCCGCGAGTTGGTTAACAGGCGCGCAGCCCCTGAAGAGCGAAGGCTCGCAGATCCGTGTGGGCGTCTCGGCGGATCAATACGCAGCGCAGGGGCTCAGCAAGGAGACGCGCTTTGCCTCGCTCGAACTCGGGCTGGAGCCGGGACGACAAGGCGGTAAGTGCGACACAGGCTATGCGTGTGCTTACTCAAACAACATTTCGTGGCGAGATGAGGGCACGCCAATGACCCGCGAGATCAATCCTCGCCTGGTCTTCGAGCGCCTCTTCTCGAGTGCGCTCCCGAAGGAGCAAGGCGCGCTGCAGGCCCGACGGAAGATGTACAAAAAGAGCATCCTGGACTTTGTGATGGACGATGCCAGGACGCTAACGGGCAAGGTAGACGGCAACGACCGGGAGAAGCTCGACCAATATCTCACTGCTATCCGCGAGATTGAGTTGCGAGTCGATCGGGCTGAGCGGATGGCGAAGTCGGCGAACGTCTCGGTGGCGGATGGTTACGAAGTTCCAGAAGGAATACCTGAGAGCTACGAGGAACACGCACGGCTGATGTGCGACATGATGGTTCTGGCCTTCCAGGCGGACGTCACGCGGGTCTGCACTTTCATGCTCGCGAACGAGGGCTCGAATCGCTCGTACCGCAACGTTGGGGTGAGCGACGGGCATCATTCGCTTTCACATCATCAGGGGGATCACGAGAAGCACATGAAGATCCGCGAGATCAATCGCTTCCATATTCAGCAGTATGCCTACGTACTCGATCGACTGCGCTCAATCCCCGATGGCGACGGCACGCTGCTCGACAACTGCATGGTCGTGTATGGCGGCGGCCTGGCGGATGGAGACCGGCACGAGCATCAGAATCTCCCCATCCTCATGGCAGGCCGGGGAGGCGGGAGTATCGATCCGGGTCGTCATCTGCGTTTCGGAGCGGAAACCCCGATGTGCAACCTCCTCGTCTCGATGTTGGACCGCGTAGGTACTCCGGTGATGAGCTTCGGCGACAGCACCGGCGGTCTGCGCGGACTCACCGTCTAGCAGCGGTGAGGGCCGTTCCATCCGTACCGCGCGGCGTCCTTGCAGGCGCGATCCTTGCCGTCTTTGTCCTTTCGGATGTAAGCCGGGCAGCAGGCGAAGATATCGCGCAACTCAAGACTGAGCTGGCGTCCTCTGACAAAGTGAAGCGGCGGGAGGCCGCATACCGGCTGAAGCACGCGGGTCCTGCAGCGAAGGATGCGCTCCCGGCATTGATCGAGGCGCTCCGTGATGAAGACAAGCAGGTGTGGTCGGATGCTGTGGCCACGATCGCGGCGCTGGGGCCGGAGGCAGCGGCCGCAATCCCGACATTGATCGAGCAGGTCGGCGGGACACGCACCGGCGGGGGCAGAGCGCGTGACCAGCGGCAGACTATCGTGCGCATGGCTCATGCCCTTGCCATGATTGGACCAGCGGCGGTCCCGGCGCTCATCCCGGCGCTGGCGGATGAAAGCGCCGAACGGCGGGCGGGAGCAGCGAAGGCCCTCGGGGGAATGGGTGCGGCCGCGCGTGATGCGGTTCCTGCGCTACTGAAGTGTCTTGCAGATAGTGAGGAACCGGTGCGCGCGGAGGCAGCGGAAGCCCTGGGGCTGATTGGGAAGGATGCCGTTCCCGCGTTGCAGACTGCGCTCGCGTCCGCCGATGCCCGCGTGCGCACTGGGGCTGCGAACGCCTTGGGTGCAGTAGGAAAGGATGCGGCGAGTGTGGGTCCCGTGATGTTTCAGCTTTTGGAGAAGGAAGCGGATCCTGCAGCTCGGTCCGCGATGCTGTCAGCACTCCCACGCCTTGCAGCGGATGCGGATGCGACGGTGACGGCGCTGTTGAATGGATTAAATCACCCTGACGAAGTCGTACGTCGTGCGGCAGTCAACGCGCTCGTGACGACGCGCGCTCTTGCGCCGGTGATCGTTGACCGCCTGATCGCGCTGTTCAGCGATCCTGCGGTCGACAAGCGCCAAACCGCCGCGCGCGTGCTTGGCCGGATGGGGCGCAATGCCCAAGTCGCAATCCCACAGCTTCTCGCCCAGGCGCGCAAGGAGCCGGCGGAACCATGCTATGCCGCTGCCCTTGCCGAGATCGGACAGCCTGCGCTACGTCCCTTGCTCGATGAACTGGAACGCACGGGTCCCGCGCAGCCTTGGGTTTTCACCGCCTTGCGTAATATGGGCAGCTCTGCGATGGCGGCGCTCACGAAGCAACTCGCCTCTGAATCACCGGCTCTCCGTGCCGGAGCCGCGCTGGCCCTTGGCGGCATGCCGCTAGACGGGCATCCAGTCCTCGCGAAATTGACTGCTCTCGCGAGTGATCCAGAGCCGCAGGTGCGCGCCGCCGTCCTCCGAACGCTCGCGACTGTTCGCACGGAGCGCAGTGTGGTGCTGCCCCGGCTCGAGGAGGCGCTGAATGATCCCGCAGCACCCGTCCGCACCGCCGCCGCGAGCGGACTTGCGGAGATGGGCGCAGTAGCCAAGCTCGATGCTCGAGCTTTGATGGAGCTGCTTGCAGAGATGGACACGACTACGCAGCGATCCGCCATCCAGGCGCTCGGCGCGCTGGGCAGCAAGGCCGACGCCGCCGTGGGACTCCTCACGGCCAAACTCGACAGTGCCGACCTACAGTCCGTGGCGCTTGATGCTCTGGGCAGCATCGGACCCGCAGCCGCTCCAGCGGTTCCCCGGATCACGCTGCTCGCGAACAGCGAGAATGAAGAGCTCCGTCTCAGTGCGTTGCGAGCTCTCAGCGGGATAGGGCAGGGTTTGGAGCCGATGCTGCCGATCTTTTACAAGGCGCTCACCCAGGAGAACCGCGATCTGCGCATTGTGGCGGTGCAGGCGATACCGAAGGTCGAGAAAGATGAGGCCATGGTTCTCGCGATGTTAATCGGGGCGCTCGACGATCAATCCGGGCGCGTTCGAAAGGTCGCCGCCGAGACGCTTGAACCCTTCGGCGAGAGGGCTAAGGCTGCGATTCCTGCGTTGATCAAACTCCTCGATCGCGAGGCCGAGCGCGCCGCTGCATTGACTACCCTCCGTGCGTTGAAGGTGAGTGATGTTCCGCTGTTAGTTACTGTGTTAGAGCACAAGGAAGCTGCCGTTCGCACCTACGCCTGCAGCGCGCTGGGAGAACTCGGCCCCGCTGCGCTTCCGGCCGTCGCGCAGCTTGAGGCCCGTGCCAGTGGGGACAGCGATCCGGTGCGCAAAGCTGCCAAGGAAGCTCTCGCCCGCATCAAGTCGAGTTGAGCTCCGCTTAGTTCTTTGCACGGTACAAGCGCCAGCACTCCAGGAACCCCGTCGCGAAGTCTTCCGGGCGCGCGGCGATCCAGCGCTCGATCTGCTCCTGTGTGAACCAGTCGCCGCTCTCGATTTCCGCCGGGTGCAAGGTGAAGGGCCCTGCGTGTTCCGCGCGGTACAGCTCCACGAACTCCCACCCCGTTTCAGCGCAAGCCGCAATCCGCCCGAGCGTTTCCACTTCCGCCGCGACCCCGAGTTCCTCGATCACCTCCCGTCGCGCGGTCTCGTCGTAGCCCTGCCCAGTGTTCACGTGCCCCGCAGCACTGGAGTCCCACCGGCGCGGGTGCACGTCTTTCCATCGGGAGCGGCGCTGCAGGAAGAGTTCGCCGCGCCGGTTGAAAACAAAGATGTGGACCGCACGATGGCGCAGCCCCTGGGCATGCACCTCGGCACGCGTGGCAGTTCCGGTCACGACGTCGTTCGCATCCACCACATCGAAGATCTCGCCGTGCACGTCTTGCGCCTCTGCTGCGAGCGCCTTGCTCGTGGGGGCGGTCATATCGGGAGCGAGTCCTGCAGAGAGATTCGTCAGCGCGATCCACTGCTCCAGGCTCAACTCCTCCGCACGCGTCGTCTCCAGCAGGCCGAGCGCAGTGACGAAGGCCGGCCAGTCCTGCACCTCGTTCCCGAGGTTCTTCCGCAGTTGCTTGCGGCGCTGGGAGAAGCCGAGCTTCACGAGCCTCCGGAAGCGCGCGCTGTCGCAGGGCGGTAGTTCGTTCGGCTCGCGAGGGGTGAGGATCACTACTGCCGACTCCACCTTGGGGATGGGGGTGAAGACCTTCGGGGGCAGTGTGCGCGCGTATTTCACCCGCCAGTGGAGCCCGATGAGCAGAGTGAGCGCACCATAGGCCTTGGTGCGCGGCACTGCCGAGAGCCGCTCCGCGAGTTCCTTCTGCAGGGTGAATACCAGGCCGGTGATCGGGCTCGGGTCGTGCGTGAAGTTGAAGAGGATCTGGCTTGAGATGTAATACGGCAGATTGCCGAGCACCTTCAGCGGCCCCCGCGGCCAGAGGTCGCGCACGTCGAAGGTGGAGGCATCGCCGTGCACCAGCTCCAGCTCGGGAAAGCGCTGGCCAAGGTAATGGATGAGCCGGTCGTCCTTTTCAATGAGCAGACCATTTGAGGAGCGCACTGCCGCGTATTCCGTGAGCCCGCCCAGCCCCGGACCGATCTCCAGCCAGGGATCGCCGGCCTCGGTCCCGAGCTGATCCACGATCCAGGTAGCAAGGTTCTGATCGTGCAGGAAGTTCTGCCCCAGGCTCTTCGTCGGCTGCAGCCCGTAGCTGCGCAAGGTGCTCTGGATATCGGAAAGCTTCATCTGGTCGGCAGCATCGCGACCTGTGGCGGCCGACGCAATCCATGCGTCGCCACATCTTCATCCAGCGCGTGCTTTAGTCCTTGAGCAGCGCCTTTCGCTTGCGCTTCGCGCGGAAGAGCCGCCGCGCATCCTCGATCGAGATGCCCTCGATGAAGTACGCCGCTGCTGCCTTCCCAATGGCGTACGTGCCCGCCGCCGCGATCCCGCCCGAGACCAGGTCGCCCCACACCGGCACCACCTTCAGCATTGCGCGAGCACCTTCCCGCAGCACGATCGCCACGCCGATGTTCGCCCCCAGCGCGCCGATCCATTGCCCCGCCATCTTCATGCTCAGCTCGCGCCCGCTGATGTGCATGATCCCCGCGACCATCGCCACCTGCAGGCTGGTCAGCACCGGGAAGTCCGCCAGAGGGATCGGCTGCGTGCCGACTGCACCGGAGATTGCCGTCATCGATTTGATCACCACCTGAGCGATCTCCCGCTGCACCTCGCGCACTCCCGAGAGGCGCGCCATTTCCAGCTTGGTTTCATCCGGCAGCACTTGCGCAATCGCGAAGGCCAGCTTGTGCACCTCCGCCGTGCCGCCGAGCGAGTACACGCCAGCGACTCGATCCCGAAAGCCGTGTGCATCGGTATCCATCGCGTCGTGCAGACCCTGGCGCGGCTCCACCGTGGATGCGCCCAGCGACCCTGCCGAGACCGCGATCAGCTCCGGTCGTGCCTGATGCCGCTGCCGCAGATGCTCTTCCACCAGGCGGCTTTGCTCCAGATCGGACTCTTTGTCGTGGTCCGCCACCGGCTCCGCATAGAGGTAGAGGCATAGATCCGGGGCTTCGGTCACTAGCGCGCGCCGCAGCATTTGCAGGCTCGCAGGCTTGCGCGCATCCAGCAGGCGCATCGTGCCCTTTCCGGGCATGGTGAAAACCTGCCAGCTCCCGTCCTGCAGATGATCCTCCGTGGCATACGCCACCTCAGCTCCGAAGAGCGCATTAACCAGCTCCGTGCGACTCGCCGCTCGATCGCCGAGCAGTAGAATACGCGGCGGGCGTTGAAGGAGAAAGAGGCTCTTGATCGGAGTAATCTCCCGCAGGATCGGCGACTGCAGCGATTCCGGCAGACGTTGGACGAGACTTTCGAGCTTTTCGTAGAGGCTGAGGAGATTCACAGGGTGGGATAAACGTGCGCCAAGATGCTAACAATCGCCAACGTTTCGCACGCGCCCTCCTCCGGGCGCGTACGCCTATAGCGCAGCGAGGAGCTGCGCCACGTGCTCGTCTGGTTTCACTTTGCGCAGGATCGCCGCAATTCGCCCATCCGGCCCGATCACAAAGGTTGAGCGCTCTGCGCCCATGTACTTCTTGCCGTACATGCTCTTCTCCACCCAGACGCCGTAGGCCTCCACGATCGCCCGTTCCGTATCCACGAGCAGCGGGAAGGGGAGCGCATGTTTCGCGATGAACTTCTGATGGCTCGCCGCTGAATCCACGCTTACCCCAAAGACCTCCGCCTTCCCCGCAAAGTCCGTCCAGGAGTCCCGCAACGCGCACGCCTGTGTGGTGCAGCCCGGCGTATCGTCCTTCGGGTAGAAGTACAGGACGACCGTCCGCCCTGCCAACGAGGCGAGCGAGACCGGAGCACCCTCGCCATACTTTCCTCCGACGGCCATCGTATCAAAGGGCGGAGCGGCATCTCCCACATTTAGATCAGGCATAAGGCAGCGGAGCTTCGCGCGAACCAAGTCGCGCGTCGAGAGGTGAGAGGGCTGAGAATACGGGAGCGAGGCGGATGCGACTATCCTGCCCGCTACTCGGCCGCTTCCGCGCCGAGGCGCTTGATCCGGATATTGCGATAGCGGACGAACTTCCCATCGTAATCCTCTGGTTTGCCGCCGCCGTGGATCTGCAGGCCGATGTGCCCCTTCGCAGGCAGGCGAGCCTCCGTCTCTGTCCACTCCATGATCTTTACTCCGTTGATCCAGGTGGTCATGGTCGGCTTGTCGCCGCCGGTCATGCGGGCGCGCAGCTCATTCCACTGATCGGCCTTCCAGAGCTTCTGCCAGGCCGCCGCGTCCGCGATTGGCAGCGGACCGGGTGTGCGATCCGGATGCAGCGTGATCTGCCCGGGAGTCGCACCAAAGCTGAAGAAACGCAGGTGCGGCTTGCCGCCCAGGCCTTCGCCATAGATGCCCATCAGGCTGCCGGCTTCGTGGTAATCCACAAGTGCCTGGTAGCACTTGCCGTCCGGCGTACTCCGCAGAAACAAGCCGCTGTCTGGCCCGAAGTCGTTCTTCATTTCGAGGACGACTTCCACCTCTCCATAGAGCTCGTCACTCAAGAGCAGGCCACCATTGCCCGGCTGATCCTGGCTGCCGTGGATCACCCCGTCCTTTACCTCCCATTTTCCGCCGGACTGGTTTTTACTCTTCGCGCTGTGCCCCGACTTCGCACTCACGTGCCAGCCCTTGAGACTCTGCCCGTCGAAGATCGGCTTGAAGCCTTCGTTGGATGGCTTGTCTTGGGCCGAGGCAAAGCTTGAGCAGAGAGCGACGGCGGTAAGGAGCGAGAGAGTAGAGCTTAGTTTCATCGGGGGAGTGCTACGGAAGATTGTGCCTCCCGGTGTCTCGCCTGGGAAAGCCTAATCAGACGCCGCCGCCTCGCGAGAACACGGCTCCCCACCGCGATGATCAGCGCGACCATGATCAGCAGCACAGCAGCCGCGAACGTGATCCGCATCCCAGCGGCAATGGCCTCTGGGCTCGCAGTGGTGATTTCGTTGCTGGCCGACGCGAGCGTGAACACAGCCCCCATGACCGAGGCCCCGGTGATCAGCCCGAGGTTCCGCGAGAGGTTGAGCACACCGGATATGACGCCCCGCTGGTCGGGTGGGATATCTGCCATCACCGAGGTGTTATTGGCCGTCTGGAAGAGTGCATAGCCAGCGGTAATCACCACGATCGAAGCGATGTAGTCAGGGATGCCGAGCGTGGTCGGCATCAGCGAGAGCATGGCGCAACCGATCGCTATCCCGATGAGTCCAAGCGCGGTGACTCGTGTTGCGCCAAACTGGTCCACAAAGCGGCCAGCCGGCACACCAGTCAGCGCAGCGACCAGCGGGCCCACGGTTAAGACGATTCCAACCAGCGCTGCATCCAGCCCGAGCGCACGAGAAAGATAGAATGGTCCCACCACCAGCGTCGCCATGAGCACTGTCGCAACCAGTGCGCTCATCGCGAAGCCAGCGGTCAGCGAAGGCTCGCGGAACATCGCCACTCGGATCAAAGGTGACGCCACCTTCGCCTCGACGAGCACGAAGAGACCGACCCCGAGGATCGCTGCCAGCAGCAGCGTCGCATTGAGCGGACCGAACGCGCCGCGCCCGATCGTCATCGCGAGTGCGTAGGCCGCAAGCGTCAGCGCTAGCACTAGCGTGCCCAGCGGGTCAAAACTCGCCCGAGCCATTTCCCTTCGATTGTGGTCAGCCGGCAGGGTGCGATGCGCGAGCAGAAAGGCCAGGATCCCCAGTGGCACTTTGATCAGGAAGATCGCCCTCCAGCTCAGCCCGATGATCAGCACGCCGCCGAGCGAAGGTCCGAGAGCAGTGCCGATCGCGGACATCGTTCCGAGCAGCCCCATGGCGCTACCGATCCTTGCCTTCGGAATCGTCTCTCCAATGAAAGCCATGCTAAGCGCCATCATGATCGCCGCCCCGAGACCTTGCACTGCCCGGGCGGCGATCAAAACGCCGAGGGTGGGAGCGATGCCGCAGAGGACGGAGCCCATCGTGAACACGCCGATTCCGGCCAGGAGGAGTCGGCGGCGTCCGATCATATCTCCCAGCCGACCCACGCTGACGATCAGGGTGGTGATCGCCAGGAGATACGACAGCACGACCCACTGGACTTCCTGAAAGGAGGCATCGAAGGTGTGCGCCAGGGTTGGCAACCCCACGTTGGCGATGCTGGTGCCGAGGGAGGGCAGCAGCATGGACAGAGACAGGCTCACCAGCACCCATTTCACTGGCGATTTGGTTTCCGCGGTTCCGACGGCGCCCTCGATTTGTTTCATGTGAGCAGCCTGGATTGCTCCCAGACATGCGGAAGACGCCCCGTGTGCACTTACTTCGTGCGTAGGACGCCACATCTGGCCGAAGTATGCTGCGCTCATTGTATGGCTAGACCCGATCTTAACCTGCTCTTCACCCTGGATGTGCTCCTTGCGGAAGGCAGCGTCGCGAAGGCAGCCCGGCGGCTTCGACTGAGCCCGTCCGCCATGAGCCGCGCGCTGGCCCGTCTGCGTGAGACCATGGGCGATCCGCTCCTGGTCAGAGCCGGACGCGGCCTCGTCCCCACACCGCGGGCCGTCGAACTTCGCGAACGGGTTGCCCAGCTTGTGCAGGAGGCCGAAGCGATTCTCCGCCCTGCTGAGCAGCTCGACCTCATCCGATTGGTCCGCACCTTCACGCTGCGGACCAGCGAGGGCTTTGTGGAGAACTTCGGGCCAGCACTCATTGCGCGCATCAGCGCGGAGGCTCCCGGGGTGCGGCTGTGCTTCCTGCAAAAGCCAGACAAAGATAGCGCCCCGCTGCGAGAGGGAAGCGTTGATCTGGAGACTGGAGTCGTCGGGGCTTCGACTGCTCCGGAGCTGCGGACACAGGCGCTGTTTCGCGACCGCTTCATCGGGGCGGTGCGCATGGGGCATCCGCTGAGCCGCGGCAAAATGACTGCATCCCGTTATGCCGGCGGGAAACACATCTGCATCTCGCGAAGGGCCCTCGAGAGGGGACCGATCGATGAAGCCCTGGCACAGCTCGGCCTGGAACGAGAGATCGTCACGATCGTCGGTGGCTTCTCGGCCGCCCTCGCGCTCGCCCGCGCCACCGACCTGATCGCCACTGTCCCTGAACGGCACACTGCGAACCTGCGCGCAGGAATGGTAAGCTTCCCCCTGCCAATCAATTCCCCTCAGATCACGGTTTCACTGCTTTGGCATCCCCGGCTGGACGCCGACCTTGCACATCACTGGCTGCGAGGCTGCGTGCGGGACGCCTGCGCGAAACAGGTTACCGGTTCACTCACGGGCGAAAAAGCTGCGGGGGATTGAAGCGGCCTCTCGACATCGACCTTCTCATACAGCCTTCGAAGGGCTGCCTAGTTCAGTTCGAAAGAGGCAACCGTCTCTAATCCACAGGCAACGCTACCATAGAGGCTGCGAAACCTACCCACTGCAGAGCCTCTAGCTTCTATGCGGACAGTGCAAACGACCGTATAAATGATGGAAGCTCCGAGCTCTACAGTCGCAACCTTGAGATACCGGACTCGGAGGTTCCCTAGATTTCGGGGAAGCTCCGACATCCAGAACTCGAAGCCCCGAGATCCTGATCTCCGACCTCGCACCTATTTTCACGAATCGACCAGTTCCGCATGTCGAGCCTTCCACATCCGGAACTCGGCCCTCCAGAGTAAACACTCGGCCGACCCCAATCCGATCTCGGAGCTTCCCCTTCGCGTATCTCAGGTTTGAGTGAATCGCATGGGAAGCTCCGAGCAAAACGAGGGCTGGTTGGAGTAGGGGAACTCGGACCACCGAGTTCCAGATGCGCAATTCTTGCCGAAAGTGACCCATTCTGCCTCTAAGTGGTACATGAGCAGCCTCTGGCTCGAGGTCTGCTATAGCAAAATGCTGTATAGCCGGATCCCCCGGCAGCATAGGGTGGCCGGTCTTCGGTATCCCCCCATTCATTCAGCTGCTTTGACCATCCAGTGGCGACGCAATCGGTTCGCCATGCACCTACCAATCAACGATCTTAGATACCAACCGCTTCCCGGACTCCCAATTCGTAGGACCTTTCGCACGAAGGGACATCGACGCGTTTAGACGACCCAAACGAGCGCAAGCGATTGACTGCAGTTCGTTAGGTAAACCCGACCTTCGGGAACCCTACTGGTACTTCCGTAACTAAATGGTATATGCGGCACCAAGTGCCCGGTGCGAGTCATCTGCGTGACTAAACGTTAGCATTCGCTGCCGCTGCTCGCGCCTACTCGCCTACGATAAGTCAGGCCCCTCCTGCAGTCGTGCAGGTGAGGCGGGGCCGATAGCTTCTTCGGTCAGATGGTCATTGCTGACTTGCGGGCTTCCTTTTCCGTTCGACTGCACGCGGACCTACACTTCAATGGAAGGCGTGGGTAGACGTGCACAGCGAACCTCCAGCGGAAGGTCTTGTTTAAGTGCGCAAAGCATGCGACTTCACACGCGTGAAGCCATCTTGCTTGCGGTACGCGGTCGCGGAAAACGTTCTGAGGTCTGGCGCAAGGGCGATCCTTGCAGTGTCCATCGCGGGGCTCAGCGCCGGCAGCGCAGCCGCGCTGGAGTGGGATACGGATCTCACGACTCCGGGGGCGCAAGGTGGAACCGGGGATTGGAACGGCGGTAACTTCTGGTGGGATGCCACAAACGTCCGCAACGTCGCTTGGGTGAGTGGATATCCCGTTGTCTTTGGCGGCACGCAGGGTGTCGTTGACGCTACTGGTATGCAAACACCTTCCCTTCTGTTCAATTCCCGCTATGTGCTTCATGGAACTGGGATCTCCGGGCAGGCAGGAGGGCTGACTGTCGGGAGTGGCGATTTTGACGTTTCTCACGACGGGCCAGGGACCGAAATTTCTATTCCGCTCTATGGTGGAGTGGGCGGTAACACTGTCGCCCTAACGAAGAAGGGCCGCGGGACGCTCGTTCTGAGCAATGAAAACTTCTACATAGGGGCTACCTCTATCGCTGAAGGCACACTCGCACTGTCCGGAGGGAAAGCCATCCCCGACTTCACCTCCGTGTCTGTAGATTCTGGTGGAACGCTTGCACTGCTATCGAATGAGCAGATCGGTCGACTGTGGGGCAGCGGCGTTGTTGATCTTGCCGCAAGTACAAAGCTAATAATATATAGGCCCCATGATAACTTTTCCCTCACAGGGTCAACGTTCAACGGAGCGATTGTTGGCGCGGGCAACCTGACATTCCGGGGGGACTCGGCCACCGGCCGTAATGAGGGCACCTACAGACTTGCTGGCACCGAAAGCACGTTCACGGGCGCGGTGGAAATTTCCGGGACAAACCTAAGCGCGAAGACGCTGTCGAACGTTGGAGTTCCAAGTTCACTCGGCGCGGGCAGCGAGATAGTCTTTTCGAACGGCGGAACGCTGAGGGTCGACAACGATCCGAACGGCACAAGCACGAACCGCGCTATCAGCGTCCAAGATTGGGGTGGGCGGATTGCCTCCAGCATGACTCTCGAGGGCGTGATCAGCGGATCAGGAACCCTAATCTTCCAGCGTGACCTGAATGCTGGAGGTCTGGTCGTTCAGCTGCGGAACCCGGCAAGCACCTTCACGGGAGGGCTTTCGGTCACTGGAGAGACACTAATCATTAACAGTGTCGCCGATACTGGAATGCCGAGTTCTCTTGGCCTCAGTGGCTACATTGGCATCAATAACGCGCGCCTCGTATTCGATGGGGTTGGTAGCCATTCGACCAACCGCCCCTTCTTCGGGAATGGAACTATCGAGGTGGTAGGCGGTGCCTCTCTTGCACTCGCTGGTTATACTGAGGGGACCATCAACAAACGTGGAGACGGTACGTTGATTTTGTCGGGAGCCAGTCGTACTAATGGGGTCGTAGTGAAGGAGGGAACTCTTGCTCTCGACCGGAATAAGGATATCGAAGATAGCACCCGCATCGCTGTTGAACCCGGCAGTACACTACGCCTTCTCTCGAGTGGAACAGTGAGGGATATTAGCGGTTCCGGGAACTTAGAACTTGTATCCGGGAATTTGACCGTGAACCGCGAATTAGGGAAGGGGGGGCTCTTCTCTGGGACGATTTCTGGATCTGGCGGATTGATTTTTAAGGGGGGAGGTTCGCCATCCACGCCCTTTGCCATTCCCGGCACCTCGAGTAGCTTCAGTGGCGGCGTGGAGATTTTAGGCGGACCGGTCTCGATCAATTATCTCGGGATGACCGGCGGGCCCGGCCCTCTCGGTTCTGGGGGAACTATTTCGCTTGGCCCGGATGGCACCCTTTTCATGCTGGCGAGTCCTACTGATCGGGCTTTCCATTTAAACGGAGGCGGCATCATGTCCTATGGAGGTGATTTGGCCTTGCGAGGGGTAGTGAGTGGCCCCGGTCGCTTAGTCGTGCGGGAGGGGATGACCTTCGCTCTCGAGGGCACGAGCAATACATTTGCAGGCGGCGTTCTGGTTCAGTTTGGAACCATTAAAATCGCCAGCGTAGCGGACATCGGTGTGCCGAGTTCAATAGGGACCCAAGGTGCCGTTACTGTGTTCGATGGGACCATTAGCTTCGTCGGCCAGGGTGCTCATCGCACAGATCGCCCTTTCATCCTCAACGGTAACAATCCGACACCGATTGATGTAGTGCCAGGTGGGGTGTTTGGATTGAGCTCAGTTACTGGTACAGTAGGATTTGTAAAACAGGGTGGCGGTACACTGTCCATGGAGGGGATCTCCAGTGATTTCGACGGTCCAGTCACCGTTGCTGAGGGTATTCTCCAAACACCCGGACTCGCCGACCGCGGGCTCCCAAGTGCTCTCGGCAAGGGGAGTACGATCACACTGGGAGGAGAACTAAGTGGCACAAGAGGGCAACTCAACATCGCATCGAGCGTGGCAAGCGGGACCAACCGATTGATCCGGTTAGTGGGTGGTGGCGGTCAAATCAACCTTCCGAACGGC
>JANMSW010000041.1:0-1517 GCA_031389825.1 Spartobacteria bacterium | reverse complement strand
GTACGATCCCGCTGGCCGCATCCCTCTGGACGAGTGCTCGCATAACTTTATCGTTCGGCGAAGAAGATGCATCCGTTCGTCACTGCGCAGGTTCTTGGGATTGCGGGGCTTTTCTCTGCGCTACTGAGCATCCTCGGCTTTGTGCGCGGCAAGTTTAGCTTTGGTAGGCGAGATACTATTTTCGTTCTCGAAGGTCCTCTCGGTTACGCCGCGTCGGCCCTATGCTGCATCGCTGCCATTGTGCTGGTGATTTTCTGCATTCGAAAGGTCCGCGAGGGATTTCGTGAACGCCCATATCGAATCGACTATCCATGATGTTGGCATTTATCAAAAAGCCGAACTTTGAGAGTTCTGCTTCACGGTTGCCGTGAAGTAGGACTCCGGTTGAACAAGCCCGGGAGCGACGGGGTGCGTTGATCCGCTGGTTATGCGGATTGTGTTGGGGCGGGAGAGCCGGCGACGCGGTGATCGATGCCAGTCTGGCGGGCAATGAGCGGTGTATCCGACGTTCGGATAGCCGTGGAGCGATCGAGAAAAGGTGGCGTCATGCCGCTGAAGGCGTCAAAGGTCTGGTTCTTGCGTGACACGTGCAGGCTCCGCCAGTCCGGCAGGCGGGAGCCAGTCGGCGGAGGCGGCAGGAATATGAAGAAGCCAGCAGTCATCGCGTGCAGGCCGGTGGAGCGCGGGCGAGGCGGCTGATGCGCACGAGCGCGAAGGCGTGGCAGTGCGGACAGCAGAGGTGCCAGTCGGGCGTATCCGCTTTTTGGAGCACCACGATGACGACGGCGAGGAGCGTCTCCACTTTCATCCGTCTCATCTTCGCCGCCGGATGCATCCAGCCAAAATAGCGGACGCGGTGCTGGCCCGGCGGGAGCACGTGCTGGAGGTAACGGCGCATGAACGCCTCGGCCGTGAGCGTGCATTCCTTGCGATCCCCGGTCGCCGAATCGGTGTACCGAAACGTAACGGCTTGTTCGTTGGCCGCGATGATCCGCTCGTCGCTGATCGCGGTCTTGCCGACGTAGCGCGCCAGATAACGCACGACGTTCGCGCCGGAACCGGCTGGTTCGATATGAACCCACCAGCCTTCGCGCCAGACCGCGTCACCGATCTGCGCGTGGAGCTCCGGAGCGGCGGCATGGAGTGCCTCCTGAAAGCCGCGGCGAAAGGCCGCCGCCACAGCGGGGCGTGGGAGCAGCCAGTCGCCGGCGCGGACCGGGAGCCACCGCTTTCTGTCCGGCGAGAGCGCGCCACCGGGAATGATATAGTGGAGATGGGGGTGGTGCTGGAGCTGGCGTCCCCAGGTATGCAATACGCCGATCATCCCCAACTCCCCGCCGAGATGACGCGGTATCGCCGCGACCGCCTGCAAGGCGGCGGCGCTCTGCGTGAAGAGTAGATCGTGGAGCAACGCGGGCCGCGCCTTGAACGCGAAGCGCAGTTGCTCGGGCACGGTGAAGGTCACCAGAAAATACTCGACCGGCAGCAGCCGTGACTCCTGCTTCGCGGTCCATGCC